>NZ_BAAAWE010000001.1:2735150-4102725 GCF_039534915.1 Streptomyces roseofulvus
GAGCACCACCCCCCTCAGGGGTGGCGAGGATCACTCCCCCGGAAGGCCGAAAATCTCAGCCCCCGGACGTGTCCAGCTCGGCGTCCTCGCTCACTCCGGAGCAGTCGTACGGGTCCTTCAGCCAGCCGTCGGGCAGGACAACACGGTTGTTTCCGGACGTACGGCCCCGGGGGCCGTCCGCACCCACCGGCCACGGCTGGTCCAGGTCCAGCTCGCTCAACTGAGCGCGCAGCTCGTCCAGGGACGAGGTGACGGCGAGGCGCTTGCGCATCTCCGAACCGACCGAGAAGCCCTTCAGGTACCAGGCCACGTGCTTCCGGAAGTCGATGACACCGCGCGACTCGTCGCCGATCCACTCGCCGAGCAGCGCCGCGTGCCGCACCATCACCTCCGCGACCTCCCGCAGCCCCGGCGTCCGGTACCCCCCGGTGCCCTCCAGGCCCGCCACCAGGTCCGCGAAGAGCCACGGCCGACCCAGGCAGCCACGGCCCACGACCACGCCGTCGCAGCCGGTCTCGCGCATCATCCGCACCGCGTCGTCCGCCGACCAGATGTCGCCGTTGCCCAGCACCGGGATCTCCGGCACGTGCTCCTTGAGCCGCGCGATCGCGTCCCAGTCGGCCGTGCCGCCGTAGTGCTGCGCCGCCGTCCGCCCGTGCAGGGCGATCGCCGTCACCCCCTCCTCGACCGCGATCCGGCCCGCGTCCAGGTAGGTGATGTGGTCGTCGTCGATGCCCTTGCGCATCTTCATGGTGACCGGCAGGTCGCCCGCGTTGGTGACGGCCTCGTGCAGGATCGCCCGCAGCAGCGGCCGCTTGTACGGCAGCGCGGAGCCGCCGCCCTTGCGGGTCACCTTGGGCACCGGGCAGCCGAAGTTCAGGTCGATGTGGTCGGCGAGGTCCTCGTCGACGATCATCCGCACCGCCTTGCCGACGGTGACCGGGTCCACCCCGTACAGCTGGATCGAGCGCGGCTGCTCCGTCGCGTCGAACCGGATGAGCTGCATGGTCTTCTCGTTGCGCTCCACCAGCGCCCGGGTCGTGATCATCTCGCTCACGAACAGCCCCTTGCCGCCGGAGAACTCGCGGCAGAGGGTCCGGAAGGGGGCGTTGGTGATGCCGGCCATGGGCGCGAGCACCACCGGGGGCTGCACGACGTGCGGGCCGATGGAGAGGGGGGAGAACGCGGTCATGGCCCCATTGTCCCGTACCCGGACGGGTGAACTCAGGCGGCGGCCCGGGACCGCCCCTCCCGCGCCACCAGCTCCAGGAGCCGGGCGCAGCCGGCCCGGGTCTCCTCGTCCAGCGGCACGTACGTGACGAGGACGGGTCCGGGGCCGGGCTGGAGCCAGAGGTTGGTGTGCTCGAAGCTCAGCGGCCCGACGAGCGGGTTCCTGATGACCTTGGCCATGTTCTCGGAGGAGACGACGTCGTGCCGGGCCCAGACCTCGCGGAACTCGGGCGAGGCCGCTTCGAGCCGCTGGACCAGTCGCTTCCAGGCGGGTTCGGCGAGGCACCCGGCCATCCGGGCGCGCAGCTTGCCCGCGAGGCGGGAGACCAGGTCCGGGTCGGTGACGGCGGCCCGGAACTCCGGGTCGGTGCAGGCCAGCCAGAGCGTGTTGCGGTCCTCGGGCGGCAGCGCGTCGAGGTCGCGGAAGAGCCGCCCGAAGACGCGGTTGTGGGCGAGGATGTCGAAGCGGCTGTTCTGGACCGCGGCGGGCACGGGCTCCAGCTGGTCGAGCATGGCCCGTACGGCGGGCGTGACGGCCGGGCTGGGCAGGCCGGGCCGCGGGTCGGGCTGTCCGGCGAGGGCGAAGAGGTGGGCGCGCTCGGTCGGGTCGAGCAGGAGGGCGCCGGCGAGGGCGTCGAGGACCTGCGGGGAGACCTGGATGTCCCGGGCCTGCTCGATCCAGGTGTACCAGGTGACGCCGACGGCGGAGAGCTGGGCGACCTCCTCGCGGCGCAGGCCGGGGGTGCGGCGCCGGCGGCCGCGGACCAGGCCGACCTCCTCGGGGGTGATGCGCTCGCGGCGGCTGCGCAGGAAGGCGGCGAGTTCCCGCCGCCGGACCTCGGGCCCGGTCGTCACGACGATGCTCATGGTCCCAGCGTGCCCGTCGGCGGACCCCGGTGCCAGGCAGTTCTGGTACCAGGATGAGGAGACTCTGGTACCAGGCAGACGGGGCGCGGAGAGTCGGGAGGGTGACCACGACAACCCGGCCCTCCCGCGGCCGTCCCCCGTCCCCTACCGCCCCGCCGCCGGCCCTCGGCTCGCTGGGCCTGTTCACCGTCCTCCTCGGGGCCGCGCTGCCCCTGGTCGACTTCTTCATCGTCAACGTCGCCCTGCCGTCCATCGGGCGTGACCTCGGGGCGGGCGAGGCGCTGCTCGAACTGTTCGTGGCCGGATACGGCCTGGCGTACGCGGTGCTGCTGGTGCTCGGCGGCCGGCTCGGCGACCTCTTCGGGCGGCGACGGCTCTTCCTGGCGGGCCTGGTCGCCTTCGGCGTGACGTCGCTGCTCTGCGGGCTCGCGCCGAGCGCCTGGGCCCTGGTCGCGGCGCGGGTGGCACAGGGTGCCGCGGCGGCGCTGCTGCTGCCGCAGGTCCTCGCGACCCTTCATTCCTCGACGACAGGCGCCCGGCGGGCGCGGGCGATGAGCCTGTACGGGGCGACCACCGGGCTCGCCTTCGTCTCCGGTCAGATCCTGGGCGGCCTGCTGGTGGCGGCGGACGTGGCGGGGCTCGGCTGGCGGGCGGTCTTCCTGGTGAACGTGCCGGCGGTGCTGCTCGTCCTGCCGCTGGCGCTCCGCACCGTCCCGGAGACCCGGGCGGCGGCTCCGGCGCCGCTGGACGTGCGGGGCACGGTCCTGCTGGCCCTGGCCCTGGTGTCGCTCCTCGCCCCGCTGACGGAGGGCAGGGCCGCGGGGTGGCCGCTGTGGACGTGGGCCGCGCTCGCCGCGTTCCCGCTCCTCGCGGCGGCGTTCTGGCGCACGGAGCGGCGCGCGGAGCTGGGGGGCGACGCGCCGCTGGTCCCGCCGTCCCTCCTCCGCCTGACCCCGCTCCGCCGGGGGCTCGTTCTCGTCCTGCCCCTCTCGGGCGGCTTCGGCGGCTTCATCCTGGTGGTCGCGGTGGCGCTCCAGCAGGGCCTGTCGCTGGGCCCGATCGCGTCGGGGGCGGCCCTGGCGCCGATGGCCCTGGCCTTCTTCGCCGCCTCCCTGGCGGGTCCGCGGCTGGTGGCGCGCTGGGGCACCCGGGTGATCCCGGCGGGCGCGGTGCTCCAGGCGGCCGGCCTGGGCATGATGGCGTGGACGGCCTGGTCCTCCTGGCCCGACCTCACCCCGTGGGCGCTGGCCCCGGGCATGGCGGTGGCGGGTCTCGGCCAGGGGCTCCAGCTGCCGGTGCTCTTCCGGGTGGTGCTCGCCGAGGTCCCGGCGGACCGGGCGGGCGTGGGCAGCGGGGTGATGGTGACGACGCAGCAGTCGGCGCTGGCGCTGGGGGTGGCGACGCTGGGCTCGCTCTTCCTGTCGCTGGCGGCGTCGGGCCCGATGGGGACCGCGCTGGCGACGACGCTGCTGGTGCAGCTGGCGCTGGCGCTGCTGACGGGTCTGTACGCCCTCCGGCTGCCGCGGGCGGCGGGCTGAGCGGGCCGGACGGCTCGGAGACGGCGAAGGGCCCGGGCCGCGGGGTGCGGTCCGGGCCCTTCGGTGTCGGGTTACTCCTCGGAGGTGTCGGCGCTCTGGTTGCGCTCGCGCATCTTCTTCAGGAGGTCCTGCTTCTTGTCCTCCGCGGAGCGGCGGTCGGCGGCGCGGCTCCGGCTCGCGCCCTGCTGGTCGGCGCGGGACAGCTTCTTGCGCTGTCCGCCGACGCCGAGGAGGTTGTTGCGGCTCTTGGCCATGGGGTTCTCCCCTTCGGTGAGGTGTGCGGTGGGTCGTCGGTGGTCCGCCGGAGCGGCACCGCTCTCACTCGTAGATCGGGAGGTGTGCATGCATGCCCCGCACGGTAGCGGGGCGGTTCGGCGGGGTGCATCCGGTTTTCCGGGCCGGTGGAGGGGTCGCCTTGCGCGGGGTCGCCTTGCGCCATCGAATGACAAATATTGAAATCTGTCATCGGTCATGCCATGGTTGTAGGGCACCCAGTTGGAGGGCACCCCTCCCTTCCCTCCCCCAGGAGACCGCCATGCTTCCCACCCGCACCCTCGGCACCACCGGCCCCGCCGTCTCCGCCCTCGGCCTCGGCTGCATGGGCATGTCCGCGCTGTACGGCGACGCCGACCGCGCCGAATCGATCGCGACCATCCACGCGGCCCTGGAGGCCGGCGTGACCCTCCTCGACACCGGCGACTTCTACGGGATGGGCCACAACGAGCTGCTCATCGCCGAGGCCCTGCGCACCGCCCCGGCCGGCCGCCGCGAGCAGGCGCTGACCAGCGTGAAGTTCGGCGCGCTGCGGACCGTCGAGGGCGGCTTCACCGGCTACGACGGACGGCCGGCCGCGGTGCGGAACTTCGCCGCGTACTCGCTCCAGCGGCTCGGCACCGACCACATCGACGTCTACCGGATCGCCCGCGTCGACCCCGACGTGCCGATCGAGGAGACCGTCGGCGCCATCGCCGAGCTGGTGGAGGCCGGGCACGTACGGCACATCGGCCTCTCCGAGGTCGGCGCCGACACCCTGCGCCGGGCCGCCGCCGTCGCCCCGATCGCGGACCTCCAGATCGAGTACTCGCTGATCTCCCGGGGCATCGAGGAGAAGATCCTGCCGACCGCCCGCGAACTGGGCATCGGCGTCACCGCGTACGGGGTCCTCTCCCGCGGCCTGATCAGCGGCCACTTCACCCGCGACCGGGCGCTCGCCCCGGGCGACTTCCGCGGCATGAGCCCCCGCTTCCAGGGCGAGAACCTGCACCGCAACCTCGACCTGGTGGACCGGCTGCGGGCCGTGGCCGACGGCAAGGGCGTCTCCGTGGCGCAGACCGCGATCGCCTGGGCCCTGGCGCAGGGCGACGACATCGTGCCGCTGGTCGGCGCGCGCACCCGGGCCCGACTCGCCGAGGCGCTCGGTGCGCTGGACCTCACCCTCGACGCCGCCGACCTGGCCGCGATCGAGGAGGCCGTCCCGGCCGGCGCCGCCGCCGGCGCCCGCTACCCGGCCGCGCAGATGGCCCACCTGGACAGCGAGCACTGACGGGTACTGTCAGTCCCATGGCCGCCACCGAATCCCTCACCGCCGAGCGCATCCTCGAAGCCACCGAGGAGGTGCTGCGCCGGTACGGGCCCGCCAAGGCGACGGTGGTGGACGTGGCCCGGGTGCTCGGCGTGAGCCACGGCAGCGTCTACCGCCACTTCCGCACCAAGGCGGCGCTGCGCGAGGCGGTCACGGAGCGGTGGCTGCGGCGGACCATCGACGCCCTCCGGCCGTACGTCACCGCCACGGAGCCCGCCGACGAGCGGCTCACCGGCTGGCTCACCGCCCTCTTCGCCCTCAAGCGCGAGAAGGCGGGCGGCGACCCGGAGCTGATGGCCACCTTCCAGGTGCTGATCGGCGAGAACAGCGCGGTGGTCGACCGGCACGAGGAGCACCTGGTCGAGCAGATCGCCGAGATCCTGGCGGACGGCCGCCGCGCGGGCCTGTTCGCCACCCCCGAGCCGGAGCTCCCCGCCACGGCCCGCGCCGTCTTCCACGCCACCGACCGCTTCCACAACCCGGCACACGCCGCCGACTGGTCCCGGCCGGGCGTCGACGCCGCCTTCACGGCGGTCGTCGACCTGGTCCTCCGGGCCCTGCGGCGGGCCTGAGGGCTTCTTGGTGCTCGGTGACCGGCCTGTTCGGGCTGCTCTGCCTCGTCACCCTGCTCGCGCCGCGCCCGCTGATGTTCTTTCGGGCGCAGGTTCACCACCTACGGCACCCCGGAGGGCGTGGCGTACATGGCGGAGGCGCTGGCGCGGATCGCGCTCGCGCACGCTGCGCCGACCGACACCATGGTCGTGGTCAGCCCGGTGATGCTCTACTGCGTGCTCGGCGCGCTCGGCGCCTGGACGGCCTGGTTCGGCAGGCGGCGGGCCGCCGAGGGGGCCCGCCGGCAGGCCGAGGCCGAGGCGGCGGCCGCAGCGACCGCCTGAGCTCCGTACCGACGGGAGAGCCCCCGGTCCGACGCTCCGGACCGGGGGCTCTCCCGTACGACAGGCGGGGAGGTCAGCAGCCGATCAGGCGGCTGGCCAGGTAGCCCTGGATCTGGTCGAGGGAGACGCGCTCCTGCTTCATGGTGTCGCGCTCGCGCACGGTCACCGCGTTGTCGTCGAGGGTGTCGAAGTCGACGGTGATGCAGAACGGGGTGCCGATCTCGTCCT
Organism: Streptomyces roseofulvus; assembly: GCF_039534915.1. Lineage (NCBI taxonomy): Bacteria > Bacillati > Actinomycetota > Actinomycetes > Kitasatosporales > Streptomycetaceae > Streptomyces > Streptomyces roseofulvus. Next base: position 2,741,492 of record NZ_BAAAWE010000001.1, read on the forward strand.
GGCGGCGGTAGCGGCGGCCGATGGCGCCGGCGTCGTCGAAGTCGATGTTCCAGTTCTGCCGCAGGTCCGCCGCGAGGCCCTTGGCCTTCGGGGAGAGCTGCGGGTTGCGGGAGAGCGGCAGGACCGCGGCCTTGACCGGCGCCAGGCGGTGGTCGAGGCGCATCACGACGCGCTTCTCCATGACGCCCTTGGCGTTGGGGGCCTCGTCCTCGGTGTACGCGTCGAGCAGGAAGGCGAGCATGGTGCGGCCGACACCGGCGGCGGGCTCGATGACGTACGGCGTGTAGCGCTCGCCGGACTCCTGCTCGTGGTACATCAGGTTGGCGCCGGACGCCTTGGAGTGGGCCGTCAGGTCGTAGTCGGTGCGGTTGGCGACGCCCTCCAGCTCGCCCCACTCGCTGCCGCCGAACTGGAAGCGGTACTCGATGTCGGCGGTGCGCTTGGAGTAGTGGGAGAGCTTCTCCTGCGGGTGCTCGTACCAGCGCATGTTCTCCTCGCGGAGACCGAGGCCGGTGTACCAGTTCCAGCGCTGCTGCATCCAGTACTCCTGCCACTGCTCGTCCTCGCCCGGCTTGACGAAGAACTCCATCTCCATCTGCTCGAACTCGCGGGTCCGGAAGATGAAGTTGCCCGGAGTGATCTCGTTCCGGAAGGACTTGCCCATCTGCGCGATGCCGAACGGGGGCTTCTTGCGCGCCGTCGTCTGCACCTGGGCGAAGTTGGTGAAGATGCCCTGGGCGGTCTCCGGACGCAGGTACGCGACGGAGCCGGAGTCCTGGGTCGGGCCGAGGTGGGTGGAGAGCAGACCCGAGAAGTTCTTCGGCTCGGTGAAGGTGCCCTTGTTGCCGCAGTTGGGGCAGTTGAGGTCGGCGAGGCCGTTCTCGGGGAGACGGCCGTGCTTCTCCTCGTACGCCTCCTCCAGGTGGTCGGCGCGGAAGCGCTTGTGGCAGGAGGTGCACTCGGTCAGCGGGTCGGTGAAGGTGGCGACGTGACCGGACGCCTCCCAGACCTCGGTCGCCAGGATGACCGACGAGTCGATGCCGACGACGTCCTCGCGCGAGGTGACCATGTAACGCCACCACTGGCGCTTGATGTTCTCCTTGAGCTCGACGCCCAGGTGCCCGTAGTCCCAGGCGGCGCGCTGACCGCCGTAGATCTCACTGCAGGGGAAAACGAAGCCACGGCGCTTGCTCAGGCTGACGATGGTGTCGATCTTGTCGGCGGCCACGGTGCTCTCTTCATTACGACGACGAAGTGCGAATGCCACAGGTTACCGGCGCCCGCACCCCCCGTATCAAATCGGTTCGGGGGCCGGCGGCCGGGCGGCCGGCGTGGCCCGTACCACAAGTCGGGCAATTGACAACCGTTTCCAGTTTTGTTGAAAATGAGTGTCATGAACGTACGCCGTCTGATACCCGCCACCGCCGTCGCCGGAGCCGTCACCCTCGGTCTCGTCACCCTCTCCGCCTGCGGCGGAAGCTCCTCGGCCGCCGACAAGGGGACGGACGGCAAGCTGGACGTCGTCGCCTCGTTCTACCCCATGCAGTACCTGGCCGAGCAGATAGGCGGCGGCCACGTGGCCGTCCAGACCCTGACCAAGCCCGGCGTCGAACCGCACGACCTGGAGCTCAAGCCGCGCCAGATCGGCGAGCTCGCCGACGCCGACGTGCTCCTCTACCTCAAGGGCATCCAGCCCGCCGTCGACGAGGCCATCGCCCAGGCCGGCGTCACGCACACGATCGACGCCGCCACCCTCACCACCCTCGAAGCCCACGGCACCGAGTCCGGCGAGGGCCACGCCCACGAGGACGAGGAGGCCCACGCGGGCGAGGAGCACGCCGCCGAGGAGTCCCAGGAGGGCCACGACCACGGCTCAGAGGCCGGGAACGACCCCCACATCTGGCTCGACCCCGTGAAGTACGCCGAGGTCGCCAAGGGCGTCGGCGCCGCCTTCGCGAAGGCCGACCCGGACCACGCGGCGGACTACGAGAAGAACACCGCCGCCCTGGTGAAGAAGCTCGGCGCGCTGGACACCGCGTTCGAGACCGGCCTGAAGAACACCGCTACCAGGACCTTCATCACCACCCACTCCGCCTTCGGCTACCTCGCCGAGCGCTACCACCTGGACCAGGAGGGCATCTCCGGCATGGACCCCGAGTCCGAGCCGAGCCCCGCCCGGATCAAGGAGCTCCAGGACGTCGCGAAGGCCGAAAAGGTCACCACCGTCTTCTTCGAGACCCTCGCCAGCGACAAGACCGCGAAGACCCTCGCGCAGGACACCGGCCTCAAGACCGACGTCCTCGACCCGCTGGAGGGAATCACGGACGCGTCCCGGGGCGATGACTACATCGAGGTCATGCAGTCGAACCTCGCCGCGCTGAAGAAGGCCCTCGGCGCCAAGTGATCCACCCCCGCACGCAGGAGGCACTCGTGAGCGACGAGCCCGTCATCTCCGTCCGTGGCGCCACGGCGGCCCTCGGCGCCCGCCCCGTCCTCCGGGGCGTCGACCTCACCGTCCGGCGCGGTGAGGTCGCCGCCCTGCTCGGCGCCAACGGCTCCGGCAAGTCCACCGCCGTCCGCGCGATCATCGGCCAGGTCCCGCTGACCGGCGGCACGATCGAGCTGTTCGGCACCGAGCGGAAGCGGTTCCGCGACTGGTCCCGGGTCGGCTACGTGCCCCAGCGCACCACCGCCGCCTCCGGCGTGCCCGCCACCGTCCGCGAGGTCGTCGCCTCCGGGCGGCTCGCCCGCCGCCGCTTCGGCCTGCCGACCAAAGCCGACAAGGCCGCCGTCCACCGGGCCATGGAGCTGGTCGGCCTCGCCGACCGCGCCGGCGACTCCGTCTCCGCGCTCTCCGGCGGCCAGCACCAGCGCGTCCTGATCGCCCGCGCGCTCGCCTCCGAGCCCGAGCTCCTGATCATGGACGAGCCGATGGCCGGCGTGGACCTCGCCAGCCAGGAGATCCTCGCCTCGACCCTGCGCGAGCAGGTCGCCGGCGGTACGTCGGTCCTCCTCGTCCTGCACGAACTGGGCCCGCTGGAGCCCCTCATCGACCGCGCGATCGTGCTCCGCGACGGCTGCGTCGTCCACGACGGACCGCCGCCGGAGGCCCTCGGGCAGCACGCGCTGCCCGGCCACGACCACGTACATCCGCACGCGGCCGGCGAGCCGCTCCGCACGGGACTGCTGACCTGACATGGACTTCCTCGAACCCGCCTTCATGCAGCGGGCGCTGCTCGCGGCCGTGCTCGTCGGCATCACCGCGCCCGCCGTCGGCATCTACCTCGTGCAGCGCCGCCAGGCGCTGATGGGCGACGGCATCGGGCACGTCGCCATGACCGGCGTGGGCCTCGGCTTCCTGCTGAACTCCAGCCCGGTCTGGATGGCCACCCTCGTCGCCGTCGCCGGCTCGGTCGCGATGGAGCTGATCCGGGCGTACGGGAAGACCCGCGGCGACCTCGCGCTCGCGCTGCTCTTCTACGGCGGCATGGCGGGCGGCGTCCTGCTGATCAACCTGGCGCCGACCGGCTCCAACGCCAACCTCAGCTCGTACCTCTTCGGCTCGCTCTCCACGGTCTCCACCGAGGACGTCACCGCGATCAGCGTCCTGGCGGCCTTCGTCGTCCTGGTCACGGTCGGCCTGCGCCGGCAGCTCTTCGCGGTCAGCCAGGACGAGGAGTTCGCCCGGGTCACCGGCCTGCCCGTGCGCGCCCTGAACCTGCTGATCGCGGTCACCGCCGCCGTGACCGTCACGGTCGCCATGCGGGTCGTCGGCCTGCTCCTGGTCAGCGCGCTCATGGTGGTGCCCGTCGCGGCGGCCCAGCAGCTGTCGAAGTCCTTCCGGGCGACCTTCGTCCTCGCGGTGGCGACCGGCATCACGGTCACCCTGGCCGGCACGGTCACCTCGTACTACCAGGACGTCCCGCCCGGCGCGACCATCGTCCTGTACGCGATCGGGGTCTTCGTCGTCCTCACCCTCCTCGCCGCCCCGCTCGCGAAGCGGCGGGCGAAGGCCGCCGCGCAGGCCGACGAGGACTGCGACGCCCGCTGCGTCCCGGGCAGCCGGCGGACCACGGACGACGTGAAGGTGTGAGCCGCGACTGAACCCGGGGGGACGGGAGACTGGCAGAATGGCGGGGGCAGACAAGCATCCAAGGAGGCCCCCGTGGCGACGGCAGGACCCCCCGTACGCGGCCGCTCCACCAAGCAGCGGGCCGCGGTGGCGGCAGCGCTGAGCGAGGTGGACGAGTTCCGCAGCGCCCAGGAACTGCACGACATGCTCAAGCACCGCGGCGACTCCGTCGGCCTGACCACCGTCTACCGCACCCTCCAGTCCCTGGCGGACGCGGGCGAGGTGGACGCGCTGCGCACCAGCGACGGAGAGACGGTCTACCGCCGCTGCGCGTCCGACGACCACCACCACCATCTGGTCTGCCGCGCCTGCGGCAAGGCCGTCGAGGTCGAGGGCCCGATGGTGGAGCAGTGGGCCGAGGCGGTCGCGGCGGAGCACGGCTTCGTGAACGTGGCGCACACCGTGGAGATCTTCGGCACCTGCGCGGAGTGCGCGGCGAAGTGACCTGACATACGTGTGGGGCCCGCACCGGATCGTCCGGCGCGGGCCCCACCCGCATGTCAGACGCGGCTGCTGTGCCGGTCCAGGAGGGCCCGGAGCCGGTCGGCGTCGGCCGGGTCGGCGAGGCCGTGCTTGGGCAGGTAGGCGAAGCCGGTGCCGGCCCTGCGCGGGGTGAGCAGGACGAAGAGCCGGTCCGTCTCCACGTACCGGGGCAGCATCGCCCAGCGGATGACGGTGTCGGTGTCCCGGGAGGTCCACCGGCCGCCCTCGGCGTCGACGACGACCCGGGCGTCCCCGCCCTGGGCCCGGGCGGCCCGGAGGAAGGCCCGGGCGACGGCCCGGCTCATCAGCCGGACCACCACGATCGCGGCGGTGCCGAGCCCGGCCATCTCGGCGACGGTCCCCGCGTCCGGCTCGCCCGGGAGCAGCAGCTCCAGGGCGGCGATCAGGAAGGCGAGGACCGCCGAGCCGTACGCGAGCCACCGCAGGCCCCGCCACCAGGCGGCGGCCCCGAGGGCGACGCGTACCGCCTCGCGCACGTCGGCGGGGAGGGCGGGGTAGGCGAGCTCGACCCGGTCCTGGAGCGCGGGGTCGTCGGAGGTCCCGTTCACGCGCCGGATCGTAGCGTCACCGGTCACCCGGTGCGGCGGGCGGTCACGCCTTGTCGAGGACGGCCAGGTCCGCCGGGTCGACCCCGCCGAAGCGGCGGTCGCGCTGGGCGTACTCGACGCAGGCCCGCCACAGGTCGCGGCGGTCGAAGTCGGGCCACAGCACGTCCTGGAAGACCATCTCGGCGTAGGCGCTCTGCCAGATCAGGTAGTTGGAGGTGCGCTGCTCGCCGCTGGGCCGCAGGAAGAGGTCCACGTCCGGCATGTCCGGGTAGTAGAGGTACTTCTGGATGGTCTTCTCGGTGATCTTCGCCGGGTCGAGCCGGCCCGCCTTCACGTCCTCCGCGAGCGCCTGTGCCGCGTCCGTGAGCTCCGCGCGGCCGCCGTAGTTCATGCAGAAGTACAGCGTGAGCTTCGTGTTGTCCTTGGTCTGCTCCTGGGCGACCTGGAGCTCCTTGGCGACCGACTTCCACAGCTTGGGCATGCGGCCCACCCAGCGCACCCGGATGCCGAGCTCGTCGAGCTGGTCGCGGGTCTTGCGGATGAAGTCGCGGTTGAAGTTCATCAGGAAGCGCACCTCCTCGGGGGAGCGCTTCCAGTTCTCGGTGGAGAAGGCGTACAGCGAGATCGCGCCGACGCCCATCTCGATCGCGCCCTGGAGCACGTCGACGACCTGCTCGGCGCCGACCTTGTGGCCCTCGGTGCGCGGCAGACCGCGCTCCTTCGCCCAGCGGCCGTTGCCGTCCATGACGATCGCGACGTGCTGCGGCACGAGCTCGCTCTGGAGCTTCGGCGGGCGGGCGCCGGACGGGTGCGGCTCGGGGGTCCTGTACTCCCGGCGCTGGCGCCCGAGGAGTCGTGCGATGGCCATGCGATGGATCTCCTAGCTCTTTTCTACGTACCGCAGGGAGCGCAGGCCGCGCTCCAGGTGCCAGTGCAGATAGGCGGACACCAGTCCGCTGCCCTCCCTGACGTGACGCGGCTCGCACGCGTCCGCCGTCGCCCAGTCGCCGGTGAGCAGCGCGCTGAGCAGGCCGATGGCCTCCGCTGAGGGTACGACGCTTCCGGGGACCCGGCAGTCGCCGCATATGACGCCGCCCGCCGCGACCGAGAAGAACCGGTTCGGGCCGTCGAGTCCGCATTTGGCGCAGTCCGAGAAGGAGGGCGCGTAGCCGTTCACGGCGAGGGAGCGGAGCAGGAAGGCGTCGAGGATGAGGTGGGGGGCGTGCTCGCCCCGGGCGAGGGTGCGCAGTCCGCCGACGAGCAGCAGGTACTGCTGCACGGCCGGCTCGCCCTCGTGGTCGGTGAAGCGCTCGGCCGTCTCCAGCATCGCGGTGCCGGCGGTGTAGCGGGCGTAGTCGGTGACGATGCCGCCGCCGTAGGCGGCGATGGTCTCGCTCTGGGTGCAGAGCGGCAGCCCGCGTCCGACCAGCTCGCTGCCGCGGGCGAAGAACTGCACGTCGACGTGGGAGAAGGGTTCGAGGCGCGCGCCGAACTTGGACTTGGTCCGCCGCACTCCGCGCGCCACGGCGCGCACCCGTCCGTGCCCGCGGGTGAGGATCGTGATGATGCGATCCGCTTCGCCCAGCTTCTGGGTGCGCAGCACGATGCCGTCGTCGCGGAACAGACTCATGGACCCATTCTCCCGTACGCGGGGAGGGTCCCGGCCGCGTCCGGGTGATCCGGGGGCCGGGAGGTTCAGGGGACCTCGCCGCGGCTGCGGGCGTTGGCGTGGGCGGTGGCGGCGCTGAGGCGTTCGGCGGAGGTGGCCTCGCGGACCTCCTCGGGCGCCACGTCCCATTCGCGTCCGCCGCCGAGCGGGCGGATCTGGACGTAGGGGCCCTCGTGGCCCATCACCCTCGCGACCCGCCCGGTGCGGATCTCCACGACGTACGCCCCGATCGGCAGTGCCATGACCGGCCCTCCTCCCCGGCGGTCCGGGCCCGGGCGGTGCGCCGGGCGGGTCCGCCGTGCGGTGTCCCTTTGCGAACGAGCGGCCGCGGGGACGACGGAGCCGCGGGGCCGGACGCCGGTGCCGGGCGGGGTTCCTCCGCGCCGTTCCCGCGCATTTCCGGCTCCGTGTGCCGCGCCGCTCCGACTTCCCCCGTGGTCGTTCTCTCCTGCTGTCTTCCTTCACCAACGTATGCCTTTCTGAATCCATTTCCCGCTTCCCCACTCCCGGGTGACCCGGGATCCGTAGAATCGGGGGACGCACCAAGGGAGTTCGGGGTGTTCCCGCACGCCACCGGGGCGGGATGTTCGAGCGGATAATTCGATTCGCGGCCGTCGGGTCGCGCGTGGAATCGGCGAAGTCCCGTAAATACGGGGGAATCTCGAACGGCCGTGCCGGGCCGTCACGGAATTGTTCCCGGGGTCCCGGTTTTCGCTCCGGCGCACGCCGGGGCGCGTGAAGGGGGCGCGCGGAACGGTCCCGCCGGGGCGCGCGCGGGGCCCGGACGTGGTGCCGGGCGGGCCGGTGCCCCTACGATCGGCGCGGGAGCGTCGCCCTGTCGCCCGGCGGCGCCCCGGGACCGACCGACGGCGGCGGAGGAATGCGGACGATGACGGCCACCCCCTCTCTGGTCCTGCGCGGTGGTGAATCGGTTCTCCGCTTCGCGGGCGGGCCGGTGACCCTGCACCGCCCGGACAAGGAACACCACATACCGCTCGCGGCGATCTCCTTCGTCCACGCCGAGGGCCGGTCGGTCGCGATCGTGCTGACGGCGTCCGGGGCCGACGAGCCGACGATCTACCGGGTCGCCGACGTCGACGAGACCGGCGCGCTCGCCTTCGCGGACGCCGTGACCGCCGCCCTCCCCGGCACCCCGGCGCCCGACGGCGCCGCGCTCGTCACGACCCGCGCGCCCCGCGCCCAGGAGCCCGCCGCCGGCGCCGGCGGCGTCCCCTGGAAGCCGGTCGTGGCCGCCGTGGCCGCGGCCGTCCTGCTGATCGCCCTGGCGGTGATCGCCACCAGGGGCTGACCTGCGCCCGCTCCCGGCTCTACGATCACGCTCATGCCGATACCCCTCGCCTCCCTCCCGGTCCTCGTGGGCCGGGACGGAATCGTCCTGTCCGTCGAGAACGAAGGACTGGTCCTCGATCTCCCGACGGAACAGATCGTCTTCACCGCCGACGGACTCGGCCGGCTCCGCGCCGAGGGCGGGACGGTCCTGATCGAACTGCGGGCGAGGGCCGGGGCGACCCCGCGGGTCCACCGGATCGACGACGTCGACCCGGACGGGGCGGCCCTCCTCGTCGACACGATCAACGACCTGCTCGCCAACCGGACGGACAGGGACGACGTCGACGGCGCCCGCTTCGCCGCGATCCGCTCGCTGGCGCCGCGGTGGCGCCACCGGTTCGCCCGCCGGGTCCGGCGGGGCGTCCTCGGCTATCTGCTCGCGCTGGTCGTGCTCGCGGTGGTCGCCGGCTCCCTGGGCCACTGGGACGTCGTCATCGTGGAGATCGGGGTGGGCGGCATCAGCGGGCTGGCGCTCGGATTCGGCACGTACGGGGTCGGGGACGGCCTGCGCGAGCGATGGCTGCGGCGGCACGGTGTCGCGGTGACCGCCACCCGGGCAACGTCGCCGGGCGCGTACGTCTACCCCGACGGGACCGGCGACTACCGGATCTTCGTGCACGGCAGGGCCGGCGCGGCCATCACCGCGTACTACCCGCCGGGGGACCCGGCGGACGTGGACGTGCCCTTGCCGCCCTTCACCCGGCTGGTGAGAACGATCGGCGGCGGTTTCCTGCTCGCCTGCGGGATCGCGGGCACGGTCGCACTCGCGGCGCTGACGGTGACCTCGTTCAGCACCTCAGGCGGCCTTTGAGAAGTCATAAGTCTGCCTTATGGGGGCATAGACCAGGGTCGGGTACCACTTCCCGCTCGGGGTTAATTAGGGTGGCCTAAGTGTCGGCGGCTCCGCCGCACCCCGTATGCGAAGGGAACCCAGTCATGCCCCGCCCCCTCCGGGTCGCGATCGTCGGCGCCGGCCCCGCCGGCATCTACGCCGCCGACGCGCTGCTGAAGTCCGACACCGCCACCGAGCCGGGCGTGTCCATCGACATCTTCGAGCGGATGCCGGCCCCCTTCGGCCTCATCCGCTACGGCGTCGCCCCCGACCACCCGCGGATCAAGGGCATCATCACCGCCCTTCACCAGGTGCTCGACAAGCCGCAGGTCCGCCTCTTCGGCAACGTCAACTACGGCACCGACGTCCACCTCGACGACCTGCGGTCCTTCTACGACGCGGTGATCTTCTCCACCGGCGCCATGTTCGACCGCGAGCTGAGGATCCCCGGCGTCGAGCTGAACGGCTCCTTCGGCGCCGCCGACTTCGCCTCCTGGTACGACGGCCACCCGGACGTCCCGCGCACCTGGGACCTGTCCGCCGAGAAGGTCGCCGTCCTCGGCGTCGGCAACGTCGCCCTCGACGTCGCCCGCATCCTCGCCAAGACCGCCGAGGAGCTGCTGCCGACCGAGATCCCCGCCAACGTCCACGACGGCCTGAAGGCCAACAAGGCCGTCGAGATCCACGTCTTCGGCCGCCGCGGCCCGGCGCAGGCGAAGTTCAGCCCCATGGAGCTGCGCGAGCTCGACCACTCGCCCACCATCGAGGTCATCGTCAACCCCGAGGACATCGACTACGACGAGGGCTCCATCGCCGAGCGGCGCAAGAACAAGCAGACCGACATGGTCGCCAAGACCCTGGAGAACTGGGCGATCCGCGACGTCGGCGACCGCCCGCACAAGCTCTTCCTGCACTTCTTCGAGTCCCCCGTCGAGATCCTCGGCGAGAACGGCGAGGTCGTCGGCCTGCGCACCGAGCGCACCGAACTCGACGGCACCGGGAACGTGAAGGGCACCGGCGTCACCACCGACTGGGACGTCCAGGCCGTCTACCGCGCCGTCGGCTACCTCTCCGACGAGCTGCCCAAGCTCCCCTGGGACACCGTCAGCGGCACCGTCCCGGACCAGGGCGGCCGGGTGATGGAGGGCGACGAGCACATGGCCTCCACCTACGTCACCGGCTGGATCCGCCGCGGCCCGGTCGGCCTCATCGGCCACACCAAGGGCGACGCCAACGAGACCGTCGCGAACCTCCTGGAGGACTTCGCCGCCGGCCGGCTCCTCACCCCGGCCAGCCCGGAGGCCGACGCCGTCGTCGCCTTCCTGGAGGGCAAGGGCCTCACCTACACGACGTGGGAGGGCTGGTACGCGCTCGACGCCGCCGAGAAGGCGCTGGGCGAGCCGCAGGGCCGCGAGCGCGTGAAGATCGTCGAGCGCGAGGACATGCTCCGCGCCAGCGGCGCGATCGACTGACCCCGGCGGACCCCCGCCGACGAGCGGCCCTCCCCCGCCCGGTCCTACGCTGGAAGGACCGGAAGGGGTGAGGGCCGTGTCCGCACCCGTCGTCGACCGCGCCGGCCGGGCCCGGGACGCGGTGGCCCACGAGCGGTGGGCCGAGGCGTACACGCTGCTGCACGCCCGTGACCGGCACCCCGACCGGGCGCTGACCGCCGGCGAGCTCGACGCGCTCTCCGACGCCGCCTGGTGGTCCGGGCACCTCGACGAGTCCGTCGCGGCCCGGCTGCGGGCGCACTCCGCCCACGTCGCCGCCGGCGACCACCGCGGCGCGGGCGCGGCCGCCTGGTGGCTCCACCACGAGTACGCGGGCCTGGGCCGGCCCGCCGTCGCGGCCGGCTGGCTGCACCGCGCCCACCACCACCTGGACGAACTGCCGCCCTGCCCCGAGCAGTCCCTCCTCGCCTGGACCGACGTCGAGGAGGCCACCGCCCGCGGCGACGGACCCGCCGCCCTGGCCGCCGCCGCCCGGATGACCCGCCTCGCCGAGGACTCCGGCAGCCCCGACCTGCGGGCGCTCGGCCGGCAGGCCGGCGCGACCGCGCTGCTCGCCCGGGGCCACCGCGCCGAGGGGCTCGCCCTCCTCGACGAGGCCGTGCGCGCGGCCGCCGCCGGCGAGCTGAGCGTCCTCTGCACCGGCCGGCTGTACGGGCTGGCCCTCACCCGGTGCGAGGAGGCGGCCGACCTCGGACGGGCCGTCGAGTGGACCCGTACCGCGATGGAGTGGTGCGCCACCACGGGCGACGGCGAGAACCCCTTCCGCGGGATCATCCGGGCCCACCGGGTCGCGGTCCTGGACCTCCTCGGGGAGTGGACCGCGGCCGAGGAGGAGGCCCGGCGGGCCTGCCGGGAGGTGCCGCCGGACAGCCTGGAGTCGGCCGCCGCCGCGTACTGCGCCGTCGGTGACGTCCAGCGCCGCCAGGGCCGCCTGGACCAGGCCGCCCGCTCCTACGCCCACGCCCACGAACTGGGCCGGCTCCCCCAGCCCGGCCTCGCCCTGCTGCGGCTCGCGCAGGGCCGCGCGGAAACGGCGGCGGCCGGGCTGCGGCTCGCGCTGGCCTGCCAGGACGCCCGCCACGGCCCCATGGCCCGGGCCCGGCTGCTGGCCGCCGCCACCGAGGTCGCCCTCGCCACGGGAGCCGTACGGGAGGCGGCGGACGCGGCGGCCGAACTCGACGTGCTGGCCGGCGACGTGCCGCTGCTGCGCGCCCTCGCCGACACCGCGGCCGGCGCGGTCGCCCTGGTCACGGAGCCCGACGCGACGCCGGCGGCGCTGCGGCGGGCCCTCGACGGCTGGCTCCGGCTGCGGGTGCCGTACGAGGCGGCGCGGGTGCGGACGCTGCTCGCGGCGGCCGCCCGGGCGGCCGGGGACCACGAGGCCGCCCGGCGGGAACAGGCCCTCGCCCGGGACGGCTTCGCACGGCTCGGCGCCGGTGCCGGTCCGGACGCCCGCGGGCCTGCCATCGGCGGGCACACGGTGAACGGCGTCCCGTAGGACGGGACTCCGTCGGGTCAGGAGACCGTCCGGGCCGTGGCGAGCAGGCGCAGGACGTCCTCGGGCGGCAGGCCGAGGGCGGTCCCGACGGTGCCCAGGACCTCCTGCTCGGCCGGGCTGTAGCCGCCGTCGGCGAGCGCGATCCGGGCCGCCTGGAGGAGCAGCGACTCCCGGCCGGCGGGCTCCAGGTGCGGGGTGAGGGGGGCGACGGCCTCGTGGATCTCGATGGCGAGGAGGGTGCCCTCGGGGTTGATCTCCGGCATGAACCGCCCGGTGTCGGCCTCCAGCGCCTCGACCAGGTCGACGAGCTGGACGGCCGTGCAGTCGGCGTAGCCGGCGGACCGGACGGCGTGCACGGCCCGGTCCAGGACCTCGCGGGAGCCGGTGCCGCCGGCCGCCAGGACGGCGAGGGCGACGGTGTGGACGGCGTCCCGCAGCATCGCCGAGAAGCGGCCGGTGGTCGGCCGCTCCAGCACCTCGGTGCCGAAGTGGGTGTGGCAGGAGGCGCACTCCACGACCGGCCCGGTACAGCCCCGGGGCAGCAGCGGGACGCCGAGGACGGCGAACCGGCGGCGGCCGGTGCGCCGCCGGTAGTTGCGGTCGCCGCCGCACTCCTCGCAGAAGAACTCTCCGTCGCCGATGGTGTTCCAGGAAGTGCGGATGCCGCAGACGGTCAGCTTCCCACCACGTGTTTTCCGGGCAGAACGCACGCGCACCTCCTCAACGGCCCGGCTGCACTGCCGGTGCGTTGGCGTGATGTTAGCCACATCCGTGATGTGGCGTCAGCACCTCGTCCGTACTTCGCACCGGATCTGGCCGAGACACGACACCGGGGTTTCGGGCCCGGCGGCGGCACTTCGCGAAGGCCAGGAAGCCTCCGCCGAGCGGCAGGGCGCCGGCGGCGGCCCCGAGGACGGCGGGGTCGATGGCCGAACCGGTCGTGGCGAGATCACCCTCCGGGGTGGTCGCGGGCGACACGGGAAGCGCCCCGCCCCTCTCGGAGGGGCGGGGCGCCGTGCGTACGCGAGGTCGCGAGGTCAGCGGGCCGAGCGGTTGACCGCCGAGACGACCGCCTTCAGGGAGGCGCGGGTGGTGTTGGCGTCGATGCCGATGCCCCACAGCACCCGTCCGTCGATGGCGCACTCGATGTACGAGGCGGCCTGCGCGGAGGCGCCCTCGCTCATGGTGTGCTCCTGGTAGTCCAGCAGGCGGGCGTCCACGCCGACCGACTGCAGGGCGTCGAAGAAGGCGGAGATCGGGCCGTTGCCGGCGCCGGTCAGGACGGTCTCGACGCCGTCGACGACCGCCTCGACGCGCAGGGTGTCGGTGCCGTCGGTGTCCGAGGTGGACTGGCCGGAGCGCAGCTGGATGCGGCCCCAGGCGTTGTCCGGGTTGGGCAGGTACTCGTCCTGGAAGACGGACCAGATCTGCGCCGGGGTGACCTCGCCGCCCTCGGCGTCGGTCTTGGCCTGGATGATCCGGGAGAACTCGATCTGCATCCGGCGGGGCAGGTCCAGCTTGTGGTCGTTCTTCAGGACGTAGGCGATGCCGCCCTTGCCGGACTGCGAGTTGACCCGGATGACGGCCTCGTAGGAGCGGCCGACGTCCTTGGGGTCGATGGGCAGGTACGGGACGGCCCACTCGATGTCGTCGACGGTGACGCCCTTCGCGGCCGCGTCGGCCTCCATGGCGTCGAACCCCTTCTTGATGGCGTCCTGGTGGGAGCCGGAGAAGGCGGTGTAGACCAGGTCGCCCGCGTAGGGGTGGCGCGGGTGGACCTCCATCTGGTTGCAGTACTCGCTGGTGCGGCGGATCTCGTCGATCTGCGAGAAGTCGATCTGCGGGTCGACGCCCTGGCTGAACAGGTTCATGCCCAGGGTGACCAGGTCGACGTTGCCGGTCCGCTCGCCCTGCCCGAACAGGCAGCCCTCGATGCGGTCGGCGCCGGCCATGATGGCCAGCTCGGCGGCGGCGACGGCGGTGCCGCGGTCGTTGTGCGGGTGGACCGACAGGCAGACGTACTCGCGGCGGGTCAGGTTGCGGGACATCCACTCGAAACGGTCCGCGTGCGTGGACGGCGTCGAACGCTCCACGGTGGCGGGCAGGTTGAGGATGATCTCGCGGCCGGGGCCGGGCTGCCAGACGTCGCAGACGGCCTCGCAGACCTCCAGGGCGAAGTCCAGCTCGGTGTCGGTGAAGATCTCCGGGCTGTACTGGTAGCCGAAGGTGGTCTCCGGGCCCAGCAGCTTCTCGGCGTACTCCATCACCAGGCGGGTGCCGTCGACGGCGATCTGCTTGATGTCGTCCTTGGAGCCGCGGAAGACGACCCGGCGGAAGGTCGGCGCGGTGGCGTTGTACAGGTGGACGGTCGCGCGCTTGGCGCCCTTCAGGGACTCCACGGTCCGCTCGATCAGGTCCTCGCGGGCCTGGGTCAGGACGGAGATGGTGACGTCGTCCGGGATCGCGCCCTCTTCGATGATGGAGCGGACGAAGGCGAAGTCGGTCTCTCCGGAGGACGGGAAGCCGACCTCGATCTCCTTGTAGCCCAGGCGTACCAGCAGGTCGAACATCTCCCGCTTGCGGGCGGGGGACATCGGGTCGATCAGGGCCTGGTTGCCGTCGCGCAGGTCGGTGGAGAGCCAGCGGGGCGCCTTGGTGATGCGCCGCTCGGGCCAGGTGCGGTCCGGGATCTCGACGGCCTCGTACCGGCCGTACTTGTGGATCGGCATGCCGGACGGCTTCTGGGTGTGCGTCGCGTTGGTGATCGGCGTCGGACGGCTGACGAAGGGAGACTGGGACATTGCGTAGGGCTCCTCGGGTCCTTCACGGGGGACGGCCGACTGTCGAACGCAACACCGAAACCCGCGGGGAGGGGGTCGGCCTACGACTACAGGCCCTCGCCGCGGCAGCTAAGGAGAAGCAGCCCGAAACGCATGATGTGCGTCACCATAGCCCAGGCCCGGGGAAGGCGGACGTCCTGTTCCAGTATGCGGGACGGCGGTGTCGTCAAGCCCGAAAGGTGACTCATCACTCCATTTCGGCAATCCCCGTCACTTCTCGTGACAGTCACGTCGCACAGTGCCACATTGCCGGGTATGACCTCACCCTTCTGCACGATCGTGCCGCCCCACCTCCTGGAGAAGCTGGCCGCGGACGGCCGCGAGTCCGCGCAGCGCACCCTGCAGGCCGACTCCGCCCTCCGCACCCGCCGCCGGGTGACCACCCTGCGGGCCGCGCAGTCCGCGCCCGCGTCCGCGCTCACCGGGACCCCGCGGCGCGCCGTCCACGACGCCGAGCACACCGAGACCCTGCCCGGGCGCGAGGTCCGCGCCGAGGGCGACGCACCGGTCGGGGACGCGACCGTCAACCGCGCCCACGCGGGTCTCGGCGCCACCTTCGACCTCTTCATGAAGGTCTACGGGCGGGACTCGATGGACGGGAGCGGCATGCCCCTGATCGCCACCGTCCACTACGGCGTCGACTACGCCAACGCCTTCTGGGACGGCAGCCAGATGGTCTTCGGCGACGGCGACGGCGACCTCTTCCTCGACTTCACCCTGCCCGTCGACGTCATCGGCCACGAGCTCGCCCACGGCTTCACCCAGCACACGGCGAACCTGGAGTACTACGGCCAGTCCGGCGCGCTCAACGAGTCCGTCTCCGACGTCTTCGGCGCGCTCGTCAAGCAGTACGCCCTCGGGCAGAGCGCCGCCGAGGCGGACTGGCTGATCGGCGCCGGACTGCTCGGCCCGGGCGTCGACCGGGGCGTGGCGCTGCGTTCCATGAAGGAGCCCGGAACCGCGTACGACGACGACGTCCTCGGCAAGGACCCGCAGCCCGGCCACATGGACGACTACGTGCGCACCAGCCGGGACAACGGCGGCGTCCACATCAACTCCGGCATCCCCAACCGCGCCTTCCACCTGCTGGCGACCGAGCTGGGCGGCAACGCCTGGGAGCGCGCGGGGCTGATCTGGTACGACGTCATGACGGGCGGCGCGCTGGCGCCGGACACCGGCTTCGCGGAGTTCGCGGCGGCCACGGTGGCGGCGGCGAAGGCGCGGTACGGCGACGCGGCGGAGCTCCAGGCGGTCACGAAGGCGTGGGCGGCCGTGGGCCTGCCGGTCGACTGAGCCGGCTGGTAGACAGGGCCCATGCGGATTCGAGTGCGGCGCACAGGTGGTTTCGCGGGCATCGAGCGGTCGGCGGAGGTGGAGGTCTCGGGTCCCGAGTGGGAGTCCCTGGCCTCCGCCGCCCTCGCGGCCCCGGAGGCCGTCCGGGTCGTCCCGGACGGCTTCGCGTACGAGATCACCGTCGACGGACGGACGGTGCGGTGCGCGGACCCGCACCTCACCGACGCCCAGCGGACCCTCGTGACGAGGGTCCTCAAGGAGGGCGCGTGAGCTAGCGCCCGAAGAGACGGCCCAGGAAGCCGGACTTCCGCTCCTCCGGGGGGCGGGCGGGCCCGACTTCGAGCTCCCACGCGCCGTCCCCCATGACGACGCCCAGGACCAGGGGCCCCTCGGGGAGCGGCTTCGCTTCCTTCGGGCGTCGGCCCGTCTCGCTCGCCAGGACGGCCGGGTACGGGGCGGGGGCGCCGGGGCGGCGCGGCTTGTGGCCCTCGATGCGCAGCCACCCGGTCCCCTCGTCCGGGCGCATCCGGGAGACCAGCTCGCCCGCGGGGCCGGTGTGGAGGAGGACATCGGAGCCCTGCCCGGCGGCCGCCTCGCCGAGCATGCGCGCCGCGCTGAGGGGCCGGATCACGACCACCCACTCGTCCGAGTCCTGGCACACGACGGTGAAGCGCAGGGGGTACAGGTTGTCGCACCACATCACCCGCCGGTCGACCCGGTGGGGCGGGAAGCTCCTGGCGAGTTGGACGGCCTCCTTGCCGTTCCAGTCGAGGGAGTCCATCCAGAAGATGCCGGAACCCTTCCGGGCGACGTCGACCAGGACGTAGCCGGGCGGGACCGTCTCCTCCATGGCGAACTTCGCGTCGCCCCTGCCGGTGTACACGATGTCCTCGAACTCCCCGCCGAGGATCCCGGCGACCGCGGTCCTCCCGGGGGACGGAGCGGGTGGGGAGGAAGAGGAGGCGGGCGAGGATGAGGAGGCGGGCGGGACGGCGATCAGGTCTGTCCACCATCCGCCTGCCGCGAGGTCGACGCGGTGCGGGGGCCGCGCACGGTCCTCCCCCGGTGAGCCGGCCCCGACGGCCGGTGCGCCGCCCACGGCGGAGCCCGTACCCGAGCCCGGGGTCGTACCCGCGCCGGTATCCGTACCCGCGCCGGTATCCGTACCCGCGCCCGACGACTTGCCGACGCCCGGGATGTCCAGCGGAACGGGTCCGGCCTGCCCTGTCTGCCCGGGGTCCGGCAGGTCCTCCCCCTTGCTGATCTGCGTCACGGCGTCATGCTGACACGCCGTCCCCCGGACGGTCGACGGTCGGGTGCGGCGGGGCCGGGACGCCCAGGTCGGTGAAGGGGGCGACGAGGAGGGCGTACTGCTCCGGGGTGAGCCGGCCGCGCTTGAGGACCGCGCGGGAGGCGATGCAGATCGCGGACTTGGCGTCGGAGTGGAGCCCGTCGAGGTGACCGTTCAGCTCGTCGGCTCGGGGCAGCAGCGCCGAGCGGACCCGGTACACCAGCGCCGAGTCCTGAGCCGCCGACGGCCGCGCCGCGCGACTCGCCTCCCGGCCGCCCCGGGACCGGTCGTCGACCATGCGGTCCCAGGCGGTGGCGAGGGCGGCGGCCGGCAGGGCGGCCGCCGCGTCGGCGAAGCGTTCCGTCGCGGCGTCGAGCACCGTCAGAAGCCCAGGCGGCGGAGCTGCTTGGGGTCGCGCTGCCAGTCCTTGGCGACCTTGACGTGCAGGTCGAGGAAGACCGGGGTGCCGAGGAGGGCCTCGATGTGCTTGCGGGACTTCATCCCGACCTCCTTCAGGCGGCTGCCCTTGGGGCCGATGATGATGCCCTTCTGGCTGGGGCGCTCGATGTACACGTTGGCGTGGATGTCGAGCAGCGGCCGGTCGGCGGGGCGGCCCTCGCGGGGGATCATCTCCTCGACGACGACCGCGATGGAGTGCGGCAGCTCGTCCCGTACGCCTTCGAGCGCGGCCTCGCGGATCAGCTCGGCGACCATGACCTGCTCCGGCTCGTCCGTGAGGTCGCCCTCCGGGTAGAGCGGCGGGGACTTCGGCAGCAGCGGGATGAGCAGGTCGGCGACGAGCTGGACCTGCTTGTCGCCGACGGCGGAGACCGGCACGATCTCGGCCCACTCGATGCCGAGCTCGCGGCCGAGCTGGTCGATGGCGATCAGCTGCTCGGCGAGGGTCTTGGAGTCGACCAGGTCGGTCTTGGTGACGATGGCGACCTTGGGGGTCTTCTTGATCTCGGCGAGCTCCTTGGCGATGAAGCGGTCGCCGGGGCCGAGCTTCTGGTCGGCGGGCAGGCAGAAGCCGATCACGTCGACCTCGGCCCAGGTGGTGCGGACGACGTCGTTGAGCCGCTCGCCGAGGAGGGTGCGCGGCTTGTGGAGGCCGGGGGTGTCGACCAGGATCAGCTGCGCGTCCGGGCGGTGCACGATGCCGCGCACGGTGTGCCGGGTGGTCTGCGGCCGGTTGGAGGTGATCGCCACCTTCTGGCCGACCAGAGCGTTCGTGAGGGTGGACTTGCCCGCGTTGGGGCGCCCGACGAAGCAGGCGAAGCCCGCCCGGTGGGGGGCGGTGTTCTCATCGGTCTCTTCACTGCGCACGCTCATGGGGGCCATTGTCCCCGATGACGGGCCGCGTCACGTACTCAGTGCCCGGCTCACCGTCCCGGGCGGGTCCGGCGGCGCCGGATCCGCCATCCGGCGAAGCCTCCGGCGGCGCCCAGGAGCAGCACGGTGGCGGCGAGCCAGGGCAGGGCGAGGAAGCCGACGCCGGCGCTCACCCGGACGTCCTCGGCGGTGGCGACGAGGGTCAGCTCGCCCCAGTCGAGCTGCGGCGATCCGATCCACCGCTCGGTCAGCCGGATCCGCTGCCGGGGCAGCAGCTCGGACGGCACCTGGGCGAGGTCGCGGTCGAGCAGGGTGCGGCCGAAGAGCCCCTCGGCGGTGAGGACGACCTTGGGGTCGAGGGTGACGTTGCCCCGGTTGTGGAGGGTGTAGGAGAGGACGGCGGTGGAGTCCCGGGTGCCGGGGACGACCGGCCGGTCCTGCTCCAGGGTGACGTCCTCGACGGCGAGCGCGGGCACGGCCGGGCCGCTGACCTTGAGGTAGACGCGGGCGCCGACGGCCCGCTGGATCCCCATGGCGACGGAGCCGCCGCCGGGGGTGATCCGCTCGTCGAGGGCGACGACGGCGCCGGGGTGGTCGCCCGGGTCGGCGTCGGCGGGGACGGTGAGGGTGAAGGGGACGGTGACGGCGGAGCGGGCCGGGACGGTGATCCTGGTGCGCGCGGGCTTGATCCAGGCGCCGGCGCCGGTCTGCTTCTCCTTCAGGGTGCGCAGGGCGAAGCCGCCGTCGCGCTCGGTGTTGTAGGCGTCGGCGCCGTAGAGCCGGAAGGTGAGCGGGGCGGCGGTCTTGTTGGTGACGGTGACCTTGTCGCGCAGGGTGGCGCCGGGGTCGGCGGTGAGGAAGAAGTAGGGGCGTTCGCCGAGGCGGGCGGCGGCCGGGTAGACGGCCCACTCGCCGTTCTCGGCGGCCTGGGCGGCCGGCGCCCCGAGGAGCAGCAGGGCGGCGCTCAGGAGGAGGACGTACAGCTTGCGTCGCACGGTGCGGAACCCCCGGGGGTGCGGTCGGGAGGGACGGGAGACGGCCTCGGGGCCGGCCGGGGGTGCGCCCGGCCGGCCCGTCGGCCGCGGTCAGGACAGGGTCAGCGTCAGGACGCCCGCGTAGCTGCCCGGGGCGGTGAACGCCGGGACGTCCAGTGCGAGCTGGGCGTCGAGGGTGAACTCGCCGCCGGTGAGCGTGCCGTTCGCCGTGGAGGCGAGGGTGGCGCCGGCGCCGACGGGTCCGGCGGAGCCGGCCGTGCAGGCGCTGGGGCTGCCCGGCTTGGCGACGCAGGCGGGGGTCCAGCTGAGCCGGTCCGCGCCGATGGCGCCGCCGGGGCCGGTGAAGTCGGTGACCTTGCCGGTCACGGACCAGCCCGCGGGGCCGCCGCGGAAGTCCTTGACCGTCACCGTCCGGAGGGCTCCGGTGGCCGCGCCGCCCGTGCCGAAGTCGACCGCGGAGAGCGCGACGGCGTCACCGGCCTGGGTCATGGACAGTTCGCCCGCCTGGACGGTGGCCGTGATCTTCTGGCTGTTCGGCGGGGTCGGGGTGTCGTCGACGACCTGGTACGCGATCGGGCCGGCGCCCTTCTCGGCGTTCCAGCCGCCGCCCTCGTACGCCACGATCCCGGTGGTGGCGAGGTCGTTCACCTTGAGCCGGGCGACGAAGCCGCCCGCGCTGTCGGTGGTGACGGTCATCCGGTCGGCGGTCTCGGCGGCTCCGGCGCGGGCGGCCACGGTCACCTCGGTGAGCGGGGTGAACTTGGCGCCGGTGACGGTCACCCGGACGCCGGGGGCGCCGGAGGTGGCGCCGAGTTCGAGGGTCCGCTCGTTGGGCACGGTCTGGTCGCCGGCCTGGACCGTCTCGGAGACGGGGGCGGGCGGGTTGAGGACCGTGCAGGGGGTGTCCAGCTCCATGATGTAGCTGGTGTGGATGTTGTAGTCGCCCGGCGAGAGGGTGATCGCGCCGGGGGCGGTGACCGTGAAGCTGCCGGTCATGGAGAAGCCCGGGAAGGCGCCCTTGCCGGGGACCGGCGGGTTCTTCTTGGGGCCGGTGACGCTGACCGTGCCGGTCTGGGCGCCGCCGAGGACGACCTTGCCGGTGGGGGTGAGGATGTCGGCCGGGAGCGCGAGGTCCACGGGGTTGGACGCGGCCGGCTTGGTGATCGAGTAGGTCACGGCGACCGTGTCGCCGACCTGGGGGTTGGCGTTGTCGACCGAGATCACGGCGGTGGTGACGCCCTCGATGGGCGGGATGCCGGCGATGGGCGGCGGGACGCAGCGGGTGGGGAATTCCACCGACTGCCCGGTGCCGGACGCCTGCGCCGGGGCGGCGAGCGCGCCGCCGGCCGCGAACGCGAGGGCGGTGGCGCCGAGGACGGCGGTCCAGCGCCGTCTTCGGGCCGCCGCCCGGGTTCGGGTGAATGCCATGTGAGTGCCCCCTCCTGAGGGTCGAGAGGGCGCCATTGACGGCTGGGGGGCGAGAGAAGTCAAGAACGACGGAACCCATCGACTGATGACCCATCAGATCGTGTCAAGATCGGCCGATCTGCCGACTTCTCCGGCATGTCGGCGGGCATGCCGGGGACCGGTGCCGCCCTCGGCAGCACCGGTCGTGACGGGCGCGGTGGATCAGCGGTGGATCAGCGGTGGGTCAGCCGGTGGATCAGCTGATGACGAACGGACCCGGGGACTGCGACGTGACCGCGTCGCAGTTCACCGTGACGCCGAAGATGACCAGCTTGAGGGCGACCCCGGCGAAGTACGAGTTCAGGCGGTCGCCGGCCACCACGTTCGTGGCGGTCAGCGGGCCCAGCTTCGCGGCGCCGCCGGCCGGGATCGCCGGGTTCTTCTTGCCGGTGAAGACCCGGTCGGGACCGGTGGTGTTGTCCAGGATCAGCGTGGAGCTGATCGTGTCCGCGCCGACCGAGATCGGCGAGGTCACGGGCGAGTCGATCCACACCTGGGCGGTGGTCCCCGAGTGGGTCATGGTGAGGGTGGCGGGGCCGCCGCCCCACGAGCCGCAGTCGTACGACGCCGTGACCGAGCCCGGCGAGACGGCGGCGGAGGCCGTGGGGGCGAAGGCGAGCGAGACTGCGGCGAGGCCCGCGGCGAGTGTTCCGGCCGCCCCCAAGGTGCTTCTTCTCATGGCGAGTTCGTACCCCTTCCGATGGAGAACGCAGGGGTGCGGGCACTGCGTGGAATGGCGGAGATCTGACGGCCCGTCGGACCGTCCGCCGCCTATTGACGCGCAGTCGGCATGGGAAGGCAAGAGAAGTCGCGGAGATCCTTCACAAACGCGCAAGGGCCCGGCCGTGGCCGGACCCCGCGCCCCGCGCGTACGCCGCTCAGCCCGCCGTGACGGCCGAACGCAGCTGCCCGTCCGGGCCCGCGAGCAGCACCGGCGTCTCCGGCCCGCCCAGGTCCCGGACGGCCGCCCGGTCCTCGTCCGACGCGGCCTCGGCGGCGGACACCACGGCCGCCGCCTCCAGCGACTGCGCGCCGCTCGCCACGGCCATCGCGACGGCCGTCCGCAGGGCGCTCAGCTTCAGCGACTCCAGCTCCACCGTGCCCGCCACATAGGTGCGGCCGGTCTCGTCCCGTACCGCCGCGCCCTCGGGCACGCCGTTGCGGGCGCGGGCGCTCCGCGCCAGCGTGATGATCTTCAGGTCCTCGGCGCCGAGGTCGCCGTGCTCACTGCTGAGTGTCATGGACCGAGCATAGGTCGGGGCGCCGGATCAGCCCGCCAGCGGGTACATCGCCCCCCGCCGGCCCTCCGGCGAGACCAGCCGCTCCAGCCGCTCCGCGGTGCCGGTCTCCGGCAGCGGGGTGTGCATCACGATCACCAGGTCCGGCCGGGCCGGCACCCGCAGCTGGGTGGCCTCCATGACGAGGAGACCGGCCACCGGATGGTCGATCTCCTTGCGGTTCAGGCCGCCCGGACGGATGTCCCGGCGCTCCCACAGCTCCGCGAACTCGGCGCTCGCCGCCTTCGCCTCCTCGACCACCGCGCGGAAGCCGTCGTCGTCCGGGCACTCCGAGCAGGCCGACCGGAACTGCGCCACCACCTTCGGCGCCAGCTCCTCCCAGCCCCGCGTCCGCCCCCGGTACACCTCGTCGGTGAAGAAGTCGATCAGGCAGTTCCGGCTGACGTCCGGGCGCATCCCGAACACCGCGGCCGCCGCCTCGTTGTAGATCACCGTGTTCCAGTACACGTCCATGATGTGCGCCGGGAACGGCATCCACGCCTCGATCAGCCGGCGCAGCCCGTGGCACATGTCCCGGTCCTCCGGGGCGGGTTCGAGGGCCGGCGGGTTCAGCGCCGCCAGGACGTACAGGTGCCGCCGCTCGGCGGGGCTCAGCCGGAGCACCCGCGCCACCGAGTCGAGCACCTGCGGGGAGACGGAGATGTCCCGGCCCTGCTCCAGCCACTGGTACCAGCTGACCCCGACCCCGGCGAGGACCGCGACCTCCTCGCGGCGCAGTCCCGGCGTCCGCCGCCGACCGCCGTCCGGCAGGCCCGCGTCGGCCGGGCTGACCCGGGCCCGACGGCTCATCAGGAACTCGCGCAGCTCGCCCAGCCGGTGCCGCTTGGACGCCTCGCTCTCGCTCGCCGTCGCCACGTGAGCGTCCTCCCCCTGGTTGCCTGGTGGTGCGGGCAACAGGATAAGTTCCCGCTCCCCGCGGTTGTTCCCGCCCGCCGAGAGTGGGCGTCATGGCAACCGTCACCCCTGTCTCCGGCACGACCCCCGCACCCGCTCCCCCGGCCCTCACCGGGCGGGCCCGGCTCGTCCTCTTCGTGCTCTGCGCCGCCCAGTTCATCGTGGCGCTCGACTTCTCCGTCCTCAACGTCGCCCTGCCGGTCCTCGGCGCCGACGTCGGCCTCGACCGGTCCGCGCTCCAGTGGGCCGTCACCGCCTTCGCCCTCCCCTCCGGCGGCTTCCTGCTGCTCTTCGGCCGGATCGGCGACCTGTACGGCCGCAAGCGGCTCTTCCTCGGCGGCCTCGGTCTCTTCGCCGCCGCGTCCGTGCTCGCCACCGTCGCCTGGGACCCGGCCTCCTTCCTCGCCGGCCGCGCCCTCCAGGGCCTCGGGGCCGCCGCGATCGTGCCCACCGGCATGTCGCTGCTGACCACCTCCTTCCCGGAGGGCCCGCTGCGCGACCGGGCGCTCGGCATCTCCGGCACCCTGATGTCGCTGGGCTTCACCGTCGGCATGGTCCTCGGCGGCGTGCTGACCGAGTCCCTCGGCTGGCGCTCCACCATGGGCCTGCTCGCCGTCTTCGCGCTGGTCGTGCTGCCGCTGGCGCCCGGCCTGCTCACCGAGTCCCGCACCCCCGACCGGCCGCGGCTCGACGTGCCCGGTGCGGTCACCGTCACCGGCGGTCTGCTCGCCCTGATCTACGCCCTGACCACCGCCGCCGAGCGCGGCTTCGGCGGCACGGACGTGCTGCTCGCCCTGGCCGGCGGGCTGGTCCTGCTGACCGTGTTCGTGATCGTCGAGTCCCGGCACCCGGCGCCGCTGGTCTCGCTGCCGATGCTGCGCCGGCGCACGGTCGCCTTCGGCAACCTCGGCGGGCTCGTCACCTTCTCGATGATGTCGACGATCGTCTTCGTGCTGACCCTGTACCTCCAGGAGACGCTGGGCCTTTCGGCCTTCGCCACCGGTGTCGTCTTCGGGATCCAGGGCGTCTTCTCGGTCCTCGCCGGGACGCTCACGCCGAGGGTGATCGGCCGCCTCGGTGCCCGCCGCACCCTGGTCGTCTCCCTCGCCGGGCAGGCGGTGCTCACGGCGGCGCTGCTCGGCGTGGGCGAACGCTCGGGCGCGGTCGTGGCGACCGTCGCGGTCACCCTCGCCTCGATGTTCCACCTCGGCGCGATCATCTCGTACGGCCTGACGGTGACCTCGGGCGTCCGGGACGAGGAGCAGGGGCTGGCGACCGGCCTGGTGACCACCACCCAGCAGGTCGGGCTCACCGTCGGCATCCCGATGCTCGGGGTGCTCGCCACCACCGGGACCACCCTCTACGACGGGGTGCGGACGGTGATCGCGCTGGACACCGCGATCGTGCTGGCCGCGGTGCTCCTGCTCGCCGTGGGCCTGCGGCGCGCGCGGTGACCCGGGGCCGGTGAGCCGCGGCCGGCCGGCTAGGGCCGGTCCAGGCGGAGCCGGACCGCCTTCGGCAGGCCGGCGACGACCAGGTCGTACGAGTCCTCGATGAGCTCCCGGACCATCCGGTCCGGGAGCCCGGCCACCTCCACCGTGTTCCAGTGGCGCTTGTTCATGTGGTAGCCCGGGGTGATCGCCGGATGCTCCTCGCGGAGCCGTACGGCGTCCTCGGGATCGCACTTCAGATTGACCCGCAGCGGCTCGCCGTCCAGCCAGGAGAGCGCGAACATCTTCCCCGCCACCTTGAAGACCGAGGCGTCGGGACCGAAGGGGAACTCCTCGGTGGCGTCGTTGAACTCCAGGCAGAGGGCGCGCAGCCGGTCCGGGGTCATTCCGGGTCCTCCCCCTCCGCTCCGGCCGGGGCGACCGGCTCGACGAGCACGGTGACGATCTTGTTCCGGCGGCCGGCCGGGGCCTCGGCGGTCAGCTTCAGCTCCCGGCCGTCGGGCAGGGCGACGACGGCCGTGGCACCGGCGATCGGGACCCGGCCGAGCGCCTTGGCGAGCAGCCCGCCGACGGTCTCCACGTCCTCGTCGTCGAACTCGTCGGGGCCGAAGCCGTACAGCTCGCCCAGGTCGCCGATGTCGAGGCGGGCGGTGACCCGGTGGCGTTCGTCGCCGAGCTCCTGGACCGGCGGCAGTTCCCGGTCGTACTCGTCGGTGATCTCGCCGACGATCTCCTCCAGGATGTCCTCGATGGTGACGATGCCGGCCGTGCCGCCGTACTCGTCGATGACGACGGCGACGTGGTTGCGCTCCTGCTGCATCTCGCGCAGCAGGTCGCCGGCGTTCTTGGTGTCGGGGACGAAGGCCGCCGCGCGCATCGCGGTGGAGACCAGGTCGGCCTCGGCGTCGCGGTTGATGTGCGTCTTGCGGACCAGGTCCTTCAGGTACACGATCCCGACGACGTCGTCCTCGTTCTCCCCCGTCACCGGGATGCGGGAGAAGCCGGAGCGCAGCGCGAGGGTGAGGGCCTGCCGGACGGTCTTGTACCGCTCGATGCAGACGAGGTCGGTGCGCGGCACCATCACCTCGCGGACCAGGGTGTCGCCCAGCTCGAAGACCGAGTGCACCATCCGGCGCTCGTCGTCCTCGATCAGCGACTCCTGCTCGGCCAGGTCCACCATGGCCCGTAGCTCCGCCTCGGAGGCGAAGGGGCCCTTGCGGAAGCCCTTGCCGGGGGTGAGCGCGTTGCCGATGAGGATCAGCAGCTGCGGGATCGGGCCCATGATCCGGGCCAGCGGGACGAGGACGTACGCGGCGGCGGTCGCCGTGTTCAGCGGGTGCTGGCGGCCGATGGTGCGCGGCGAGACGCCGACGGCCACATAGCTGACCAGCACCATCACGGCGATCGCGACCAGCAGCGCCTCCCAGGTCTCCGGGAAGTACTCCAGGCAGGCGTAGGTGACGAGGACGCCGGCCGCCATCTCGCAGGCGACCCGGACGAGCAGCGCCACGTTGAGGTAGCGGGTCGGGTCGGAGGCGACCTGGGTGAGCTTCTCGGCGCCGCGCCGCCCGGAGCGGACGGCTTCGGCGGCACGGAAGGCGGAGACGCGGGCGAGTCCGGCCTCGGCGCAGGCGGCGAGCCAGGCGACGACGACCAGGGCGACCGCGCCGAGGATCAGCTGGATGCTCATCGGGCGCGCGGGGTCAGTTGACGGTGGGGGCGGGCGACGGGCCGGTGAGGCCCTTCTCGGCGCGCCAGCCGTCGACGATCGCCGCCTGGAGGCCGAACATCTCGGCCTTCTCGTCCGGCTCCTCGTGGTCGTAGCCGAGCAGGTGGAGGACGCCGTGGACGGTGAGCAGCTGGAGCTCCTCGTCCATGGAGTGCTTGGTCGGGGCGTCCTCGCCCTGCTTCTTGGCGACCTCGGGGCAGAGCACGATGTCGCCGAGGAGCCCCTGCGGGGGCTCCTCGTCGTCCTTGGTCGGCGGGCGCAGCTCGTCCATCGGGAAGGACATGACGTCCGTCGGTCCGGGGAGGTCCATCCACTGGATGTGGAGCTGCTCCATCGCCTCCGCGTCGACCACGATCACCGAGAGCTCGGAGAGCGGGTGGATGCGCATGCGGCCGAGGGCGTAGCGGGCGATGTCCAGGATCGCCTGCTCGTCGACCTCGGTGCCGGACTCGTTGTTGACGTCGATCGACATGTGCGGTGCTTCTACTTCCCGTTGCGGCCGGTGCGCTGCTCGTTGGCGCTGTCGTACTTCTCGTACGCGTCGACGATACGGCCGACGAGCTTGTGCCGGACGACATCCTGCGACGTGAGGGCCGAGAAGTGCACGTCGGGGACGCCGTCGAGGATGTCCCGGACCTGCCGCAGACCGCTCTTCGTGCCGCCGGGGAGGTCGACCTGGGTGATGTCGCCGGTGATGACGATCTTGGAGTCGAAGCCGAGGCGGGTGAGGAACATCTTCATCTGCTCGGGGTTCGTGTTCTGCGCCTCGTCGAGGATGATGAACGCGTCGTTGAGCGTCCGGCCGCGCATGTACGCCAGCGGCGCGACCTCGATCGTCCCGTTCGCCATCAGCTTGGGGATGGAGTCCGGGTCGAGCATGTCGTGCAGGGCGTCGTAGAGCGGGCGCAGGTAGGGGTCGATCTTCTCGTAGAGGGTGCCGGGGAGGAAGCCGAGGCGCTCGCCGGCCTCGACCGCCGGACGGGTCAGGATGATCCGGGTGACCTGCTTGGACTGGAGGGCCTGGACGGCCTTGGCCATGGCCAGGTAGGTCTTGCCGGTGCCGGCGGGGCCGATGCCGAAGACGATCGTGTGCTTGTCGATCGCGTCGACGTAGCGCTTCTGGTTGAGGGTCTTGGGGCGGATGGTGCGGCCGCGGCTGGAAAGGATGTTCTGGGTGAGCACCTCGGCCGGGGTCTCGTCGGCGCCTTCGCCGTCGTCGCTCGCCTTGAGCATGGCGATGGAGCGTTCCACTGCGTCCTCCGTCATCGGCTGTCCGGTGCGGAGCACCAGCATCATCTCGTCGAACAGGCGCTGGATGAGGGCGACTTCCCTGGCGTCGCCGACCGCGCTGACCTGATTGCCCCGGACGTGGATGTCCGCCCGGGGGAACGCCCGCTCGATCACGCGGAGCAGGGAGTCGCCGGAACCGAGGACGGTCACCATGGGGTGCTTGGCGGGCACCGCGAAGTGGGCACGGGCCTCGCCCGGCGTTCCGTTGGGGGCTGTGGGTGTCTGCGTCATGGGCCGGCCCTCTGGCCTGCGCATACCTCCTGCTGCGGGGTTCTCGCTGCTCGACAACCTCTCGCCCCCAGCCTACGACCTGGTGCCGGTGTGCCCGAAGCGGTTTACGGGACGGCCGCCCGGAAGCCGATGGTGGGTACCGCGCGGCGCGGCGGCCAGGGGCGGGCGGGGGCGGGGAGCAGGGCTTCGAGGAAGGCGTAGCGGGCGCGCAGCGCCTCCGGGTCCTGCCGGTCGTCGTGCTGGACGTGCTGCCACCAGGCGGCGATCTCGGTCCAGGTGGGGGCGGAGAGGGAGCCGCCGAACTCCTGGACGGAGAGGGCGGCGGTGAGGCCGGCGAAGGCGAGCCGGTCGGCGAGGGGCCAGTCGGCGAGGGTGCCGGTGACGAAGCCGGCCACGAAGACGTCGCCGGCGCCGGTGGGGTCGAGGGCCTCGACGCGGATGGCGGGCACCTCGGCGGTCTCGCCGGTGGCGCCGTCGACGGCGTAGGCGCCCTCGGCACCGAGCGTGACCACGGCGTAGCGGACCTTGTCGGCGAGCGCGCGGGCGGCCGCGCGGGGGCAGTCGGTGCGGGTGTAGCGCATCGCCTCGGCGGCGTTGGGCAGGAACGCCTCGCAGTGCTCCAGGTCGGTCAGCGCCGCCAGGTCCCAGCGGCCGGTGTCGTCCCAGCCGACGTCGGCGAAGACCCGGGCACCGTCGCGGGCGACGCGGGCCACCCACTCCTCGGTCCGGCCGGGGGCGAGGGAGGCGACGGCGGCGCGGGCGAACGGCGGGCGGACGGCGGGCCCGTCCGGGTGGGGCGCCTCGTGGCCGTGCGAGACCATCGTGCGCTCGCCCTCGTAGGCCATGGAGACGGTGACCGGGGAGTGCCAGCCGGAGACGGTGCGGGAGAGCGAGAGGTCGATGCCCTCGCCCTGTTCGAGGGCGTCCCAGCAGTACTCGCCGTAGTGGTCGTCGCCGAAGGCGGCCGCGAGGGAGGTGCGCAGGCCGAGGCGGGCGAGGGCGGTCGCCATGTTCGCGACGCCGCCGGGGCTGGAGCCCATGCCGCGGGCCCAGGACTCGGTGCCGCGGACGGGCGCGCTGTCGAGGCCGGTGAAGATGATGTCGAGGAAGACGGTGCCGGTGAGGAAGACGTCGCAGGCCGGGTCGGCGGGTTCGCGGACGGTCTCCAGCGGGTCGATCAGCGGGTCGGCGCCGGGCTCCGGGCGGGTTCGCGCGCCGGGCCGCTCGCCGTGCGGTCCCGCGTCCGCCGCGTCCGGCCGCGCGTCCTCTCGGTACGGCTCTGCGCGCTGGTCTCCGCTGGCTGTGCTCACGGCGAACTCCCCGGTCGTGGTGCGGCGGGATCGGCAGCCGGTGCCGATCCGGACAGTGTGCCCGATGGGGTCGGGGAGACGGGGGTGACGCGGCGGATCGCCGGTCCTACCCCGGATCACCCCACCCAAACCGATTGTGTCCCGTATCACAGGACGAATCGGGGGAGAGTGCCTTCTCCGCCCATTCGGTTGCTTGATACACATGGTGCCGCGACCCCGTGGATCACCGGGGCGCCGTCTCATTTCCCCGTTCGGTTCCTGGAACGCCCATGTCTGCGCGCCCGCGCGCCCGGGGGCCCCTCGTCGCCCTCGTCGCCCTCTTCACGGCCGGCTACCTCGCCCCGTACCTGCTGCCGACCGTCGTCGGGCGGCTCGCCGCCGGACTCGGCCTCGGCCCGTCCCAGGCCGGTCTGACGGGTTCCGTGCTGCTGCTCGGCTCCGCCTCCGCCGGTTTCACGCTCGCCGCGCGCGTGGAGCGGATCGGCCCCCGCCGGGCCGCCCGCCTCGGACTGCTCGCCATGGCCCTGGGTACGGCTCCGCCGCCGCGACCGGCAGCGTGCCGCTGGTCGTCGCCGGGGTGGTCCTCGGCGGATTCGGCTCCGGTACGGCGACGGCGGTGGCGGCCTCCGGGATCGCCGGGCAGCCCGATCCGCAGCGGGCCTCCACGCTGGGCCTGCTGTCGGTCTCGGCGGCGGCCGGGGCGCTCTACCTGACGCTGCCGCGGCTCGGCGGCGGCCACGCCCTGCCGCTGCTCGCGCTGGCGATGGCGGCGGCCCTGGTGTGGCCGGTGACGGGCCGGCTGCCGGGGGCCACGCGCGCGTACCGGGGCGCGCCGGTCCCGGAGGCCGCCGGACCGCTGCCGTACCGGCGGGCGGGCGCGGTGCTGGCCGGCTGCGTCCTGTGCTGGTCCCTCGCCCAGAACGCCCTCTGGGGCGTCAGCGGCCGGATCGGCACCGGCCAGGCGGGGCTCTCCGAGGTGACCGTCGGCGCGGTCTTCGCGCTGGCGCTCGGCGCGGGCCTGGCGGGGGTCACGGCGGCCGGGGCGCTCGGCTCACGCCTGGGGCGCGCGGTCCCGATCGGCGCGGGCACGGCCCTGATCGCGTGCTGCGTGCTGCTGAGCGCGGCCGCCGACGGCCTCGCCTCCTTCGCGACCGGCGAGATCCTCTGGAACGCGGTCTACCCGGTCGTCCTCTCGTACCTGCTCGGCCTCGCCGCCTCCCTCGACCCGCGCGGGCGCTGGGCGGTCCTGGTCGGCTCGGCGTCGTCCCTCGGCACGGCGTGCGGCCCCCTGGCCGGCAGCGTCCTCTCGGACACGGCCGGCTACCCGTTCATGGGCGCGGTCCTCGCCGGCCTCCTCCTGCTGGTGGCCGCCCCCATGACGGCGGTCGCCCGGCACGCCTCCGGCCGGCCGCTGGTTCCCGGCTCCATCCGCCGCCGCGGCGGCGCGCCGGCCGCCTTCGTCGCGGGCGCGTCGCCGACTCCGACGGCCCTCCTCCCCCAGGTCGGCGCCCCGGAGCAGCAGATCGCCCCGATCCCGGCGCCCGCGGCCGCCCGCCGCCGCCCCGTCCGGTCCGCCTTCCGCCTGGCCCGCCCCTCAGACCGAGCCTGACCCCACCGTCGCGCCGGGCCCGACTCAGCCGTTCCGCAGGGCGGTGCCCACCCTGCCCGTCCGACTTCCGCGCCGGGCCCGGCTGCCGGTCGGCGCCGCTGGCCGGCCCCCCGTGTGGGCAGGCGTTCCGCAGGGCGGTGCCCACCCTCACGTCCGGCTTACGCGCCGGGCCCGGCTGCCGGTCGGCGCCGCTGGCCGGACCTCCGTGTGGGCAAGCGTTCCGCAAGGGGCGGAACGGGTGGGCACACGGAACGGCGCCCCGTGCCGCGCCCAGGCTTCCGCGCCTGAACCCGCACCCCGTGGACGGCGCACATGTGGTGCGGGTCCAGGCCCAGGGCGCGGAGGCACCGCTGGGGGTGCCGTTCCGTTGTGCCCACCCGTTCCGCCCCAGCGGAACGATTGCCCACAACGAAAGGGCGGCGGCGCCGGGCCCGGGGGCACCGCCTCAGCGGCACGAGGGCCCACAACGGAGCGGCGGCGGGGCCCGCCACGGGGGTCAGAAGGTGAAGGCTTCCACTTCGGCGAGGTAGCGGGCGCGGCGGGGCTCGTCGTCGTCCAGGAAGGCCGCTTCGAAGGAGTGCCGCGCCAGCGTCCGGAGCTGCTCCTCGCCCAGACCGAGCGCGTCCCGCACCCCGTCGTAGTTGTCCCCCACGTACCCCCCGAAGTACGCGGGGTCGTCCGAGTTGACGGTCACCCGCAGCCCCGCGTCCAGCATCGCCCGCAGCGGATGGTCCGCCAGCGTGTCGATCACCCGCAGCCGCACGTTCGACAGCGGGCACAGCGTCAGCGGGATTCGCTCGCGGACCAGCCGCTCGACCAGCTCCGGGTCCTCCATGCAGCGCAGACCGTGGTCGATCCGCTCCACTCCGAGCACGTCCAGCGCCTCGCGGACGTACGACGCCGGTCCCTCCTCGCCCGCGTGCGCGACCCGCCGCAGACCGAGCCGGGCGGCCTCCTCGTACACCGCGCGGAACTTGGCCGGCGGGTGGCCGACCTCGGCCGAGTCGAGGCCGACGCCGGTGATCCGGTCGAGGTACGGCTTCGCGGCCTCCAGCGTGG
This sequence comes from Streptomyces roseofulvus, assembly GCF_039534915.1. Lineage (NCBI taxonomy): Bacteria > Bacillati > Actinomycetota > Actinomycetes > Kitasatosporales > Streptomycetaceae > Streptomyces > Streptomyces roseofulvus. Next base: position 2,773,625 of record NZ_BAAAWE010000001.1, read on the forward strand.
CCAGCGCCGACTCGGCGGACTCGTCGCGCAGGAAGCAGAGGATGAGCCGGGTGGAGATCCCGTACCGCTCCTCGGCCCGGTCGAGGGAGGCGCTCAGCCCCTCGACGACGGTGCCGATCGGGACGCCCCGCGAGGTGTGCGCCTGCGGGTCGAAGAAGATCTCGGCGTGCCGGACGCCCTGCGCGGCGGCCCGCTCCAGATAGGCGTCGGCGAGCGCGGTGAAGTCCTCGGGGGTCCGCAGGACGGTCATCAGGGCGTAGTACAGGTCCAGGAAGGACTGGAGGTCGCTGAAGCGGTACGCCTCGCGCAGCGCCGCGGTGTCGGCGTACGGGAGGGTGACGCCGTTCCGCTCGGCGAGGGCGAAGGCCAGCTCGGGTTCGAGGGTGCCTTCGATGTGGAGGTGCAGTTCTGCCGTGGGGAGGGGCATGGGTGGTGCTCTATCTCTTCGGTACGGGAACCCTCATGAGGTCCTGGGCAATGCTCAGCTCGCCCTCGAATCCGGCGGCCCGGGCCTGCCGTTCGAACTCCGCCGGGTCGGAGTAGCGCTGCGAGAAGTGGGTGAGGACGAGGTGCCGGACGCCGGCGTCGCGGGCGACGGCGGCGGCCTGGCCGGCCGTGAGGTGGCCGTGGTCGGTGGCGAGCCGGACGTCCTCGTCGAGGAAGGTGGACTCGATGACCAGCAGGTCGGCGCCCTCCGCGAGGGCGTGCACGCCGTCACAGAGCCGGGTGTCCATGACGAAGGCGAAGCGCTGCCCGCGCCGGACCTCGCTGACCTCGTCGAGGCGGACCCCGCCGAGGCTGCCCTCGCGCTGGATGCGGCCCACGTCCGGGCCCTTGATGCCGTGCGCGGCGAGCCGCTCCGGCAGCAGCCGGCGCCCGTCGGGCTCGACCAGCCGGTAGCCGAAGGACTCGACGGGGTGGGAGAGCCGGCGGGCCTCCAGCGTGAAGGCGCCGGTGACGGCGAGGACGCCGTCCTCAGCGACCGGCGCCTCGGTCAGCTCGACGGACTCGCGGTAGGCGGTGGCGTACCGCAGCCGTTCGAAGAAGTGCTGCCCGCTCGCCGGGTAGTGGGCGGTGATCTGGTGCGGGACCTGGTCGAGGTTGATCCGCTGGATCACCCCGGCCAGGCCCAGCGAGTGGTCGCCGTGGAAGTGCGTGACGCAGATCCGGTTCAGGTCGTGCGCGGCGACCCCGGCCCGCAGCATCTGCCGCTGGGTGCCCTCGCCGGGGTCGAACAGCAGGCCGTGCCCGTCCCAGCGGAGCAGGTACCCGTTGTGGTTGCGGTGGCGGGTCGGGACCTGGCTGGCGGTGCCGAGGACGACGAGTTCGCGGACGGACACGGGTGCGGTCCTATCCGGGGGGCCAGTTGAGGCCGCGGCCGCCCAGCACGTGCGCGTGCGCGTGGAAGACGGTCTGGCCCGCGCCGGCGCCGGTGTTGAGGATGATGCGGTAGCCGCTGCCGTCGACCTTCTCCTGCGCGGCGACCTCGCCGGCCTCGCGCAGCACGTCGGCGGCGACGGTCGGCGCGCCGGCGGCGAGCGAGGCGGCGTCCGGGTAGTGGAGGCGCGGGATCACGAGCACGTGCGTGGGCGCCTGCGGGTTGATGTCGCGGAACGCCAGCGTCGTCTCGGTCTCGCGGACGATGGTCGCCGGCACCTCCCCTGCCGCGATCTTGCAGAACAGGCAGTCGCTCTGCGGCTCTCCGGCCATGCTGCGGGCTCCTCGCCGTCGGTGGATCGGTACCTGCGCATGCTATCCGGCGAGCCCGCTCAGTCCTTGGGCATCCGCCGGTTGAGGGCGGAGCGGCTGATCCAGTACGTGAGCACGACGGCCCAGAACAGCGGCGTGCCGAGCCCCGCGACCACCCCGGCGTCGAAGGACCACAGCGCCATGGAGACCGCCGAGTACAGCCCGAGCAGCGCGACGGCGGCGGCCATCGCCAGCACCGGCCGGCAGTTGCGGGCGACGAGGAGCAGCGGGCGGCGCAGCCGGGGCGGCACCCGGCGGGCCATCCACACGGCCCAGCCGCCCCAGGCGCCGACGAGCACGGCGGCCCCGAGGGCGAGGGGCACGAGCGCGTCGGCGCCGGTCGCGCCGGTCCTGACCGGGGCGGAGCCGATCGCGGAGGCGAGGAAGCCGACCAGGGCGACCCAGCGGGCGCCGGCGGCGGTCCCCCAGGCCATCGCCTCCAGGTTGAAGCGGGCCTTGCGGTCGGTGAGGTCGAGCGCGGCGGAGGCGACGAAGCCCTCCGCCGCCTGGGTCCAGGCCCCGCGCCGGAACCAGCGGCGGCGCAGCCGGACCAGCGAGAGGTTGTTGTGGGCCTCGCTGCTCTGCGGGTTGAGCCGCAGGGTCGTCTCGTACGCCCGCCGGGCGGTGGCGTGGTCGCCGCGCCGCTGGGCGGTGAGGCCGACGAGGAAGTGGGCGGCGTCCTCCTCGGGACCGAGGGCGACGGCGGTCCTGGCGGCCTCGTAGGCGGCGGCGAGCCGCGCCCGGTCGCGGCCGCCGCCGGCCTCGGCGGTCGCGGCGAGCGCCGTGCCCATCGCGTAGTGGCTGCCCCAGAACTGTGGGGCGAGCTGGACCGAGCGGTGGGCGGCGGCCTCGGCGTCCCCGTACCGCTTGAGGGCGAGCAGGATCTGGGTGCGCATCAGGTGCGCCATGACCAGCTCGGGCTCGGCGCGCAGCGCCTGCTCGACGGCGGCGAGGGCGGTCGTGTGGTCCCCCGCCCGGTGCCGGCACCGGGCCAGCAGCGTGAGGGCGTCGGCGTCCTCGGGGTCCTCGGCGAGGTGCCGGGCCGCGAGTTCGCCGGCCTGCTCGTACCGCCCGGCCTCGTACAGCGCCTCGGCCCGGGCGAGCGCCGAGGGGGTGGCGGGGCCGGAGGGCGTGGCGGGGCCGGAGGGCGTGGCGGGGGTGGTCACAGCTTGCGCTTCCGCTTCAGGTAGGCGAGGAGGTCGTCGTAGAGACCGCCCTCGTTGGCGAACATGGCGACGTTGCGGGCGGCGGCGAACCAGGGCTCGGTGGACGGCCGGATCTGCTTGGCGGCGCCGAGCAGGTCCTTGGTGGTGATGAGCCGGACCTTGCCGGTGCGGGCGGAGTCGAGGAGGGCGGACTCGGCGGCGGTCTCGCACAGGTGGGCGAGGTCGGCGCCGGAGAAGTCGTCGGTGGCCTTGACGAGCTTGCCGAGGTCGACGGCCTCGATCGGCCGCTCGCGCAGGTGGTAGCGGAGGATCGCCTCGCGGGCGGCGGCGTCGGGCGGCAGCACGAGCAGGGTGCGGTCGAGGCGGCCGGGGCGGCGCAGGGCGATGTCGACGTCCCAGGGCACGTTGGTGGCGGCGAGGACGAAGACCCCTTCGTTGCCGGCGCCGGAGGCGATGCCGTCGAGCTCGGTGAGGAGCTGGTTGACGACGTTGCGGAGGCCGTTGCTGTGGGTGCGGGAGCGCTTGCCGCCCAGGGCGTCCAGCTCGTCGAGGAAGACCACGCAGGGGGCCTGGCGGCGGGCGGTCTCGAAGATGTCGTGGATGTTCTTCTCGGAGGCCCCGATCCACATGTCGAGGACGTCGGAGAGCGAGACGGTGAGGAAGTTGGCGCCCAGTTCGCCGGCGACGGCCCGGGCGATGAAGGTCTTGCCGCAGCCGGGAGGGCCGTAGAGGAGGAGTCCGCCGCGGAGCGACTTGCCGTAGAGGCGGCGGAGTTCGGGGTTGCGCATGGGGGCGAGGAAGGCGGCTTCGAGCCGTTCCTTGACGTCGGCCATGCCGCCGACGTCGGCGAGGCGCACGGTCCCGGGCGCGTCCACGTCCCAGGCGGCGGCGTCCCCGGCGAGCCCGTCCCCGCCGTCGGCCTGCGGCGCGTCCAGGAACCGCGGCCCGACGAGGTCGGACACCTGCTCCTCGGCGGCGGCCCAGTCGAAGTCCGGCCTCGCGTCGGGCCGTACGGGCGCGTCCGGGGTCTCCGGCCCGGGCGACGGCGGTACGGCCGGAGGCGCGGGCGCGACGGGCGGCGCGGGCGCGACCGGCGGCTCCGGCGCGGGCGCGACCGGCGGCTCCGGCGCGGGCGCGACCGGCGGCTCCGGCGCGGGCGCGACCGGTGGCATCCCCATGGCGCGGACCATCAGGGCCCGGGCGGCGGCGTCCCCCGGCGCGTGCTGGAGGGCGACGGCCGCCTCCGTGACGGCCTCGTCGTTCCGCCCCTCGGCGAGGAGGAGTTCGGCGAAGTGGAGGCGCAGGGGCACGTCACCGGGGGCGGCGGCGACCGCGGCGCGCAGACTGCGGATCAGGGGGGACTCGTCGGCCATGGGGTCAGCCTAGAAAAGACCCGTGGCGGCCGGACAGCGGGTCCCCCCGGGGGGTTCAGCCCCAGCGGCCGGTGCGGCCGAGGACGAGGGCGGTGGCCGCCGTGCCGGCCGTGGAGGTGCGCAGGACGCTCCGGCCGAGCCGGTACGGCTTCGCTCCCGCCGCCTCGAAGGCGGCCAGCTCCTCCGGGGAGACCCCGCCCTCGGGGCCGACGACCAGCACGACCGAGCCCTTCGCGGGGAGTTCGGCGGTGGCGAGGGCGCCGCTCGGGTGGGCGCGGTCCTCGTGCAGGACGGCCGCGAAGTCGGCGGTGGCGAGCAGCTGGGCGACCTGCTTGGTGGTCATCGGCTCGGCGACCTCGGGGAAGCGGGTGCGGCGGGACTGCTTGCCGGCCTCGCGGGCGGTGGCGCGCCACTTGGCGAGCGCCTTGAGGCCGCGGTCGCCGCGCCACTGGGTGATGCAGCGGGAGGCGGCCCACGGCACGATCGCGTCGACGCCGGTCTCGGTCATCGTCTCGACGGCGAGTTCGCCCCGGTCGCCCTTGGGGAGGGCCTGGACGACGGTGATCCGCGGCTCCTCCGCCGGCTCCTCGTGCTCTCCCGTCACCTCCACGGTCAGCCGGTCCTTGCCCTCGGTCTCCCGTACGACGCACTCCGCCCAGCGGCCCCGGCCGTCGGTGAGGACGAGCTCCTCGCCGGCCTGGAGGCGCTTCACGGAGACGGCGTGCCGTCCCTCGGGTCCCTCCAGGACGAAGGTGCCGGCGCCGGGGACGGCGTCGACGACGAAGACGGGGGCGGTCATGAGGCACTCCTGAGGGCCGGGTCGGCGAGTTCGGTGAGGGCGGTGTCGAGTTCGGCGGCGAGCACCTCGACGAGCTCCCCGGCGGGCAGCTCGCGGGCCAGCCGGTGGCCCTGGCCCGCCCACAGGGCCATGCCCTGGGGGTCGCCGGCGCCGGCGGCGGCCTTCCGCAGCGGGGCGGTGAGGTGGTGGATCTCGGGGTAGCCGGCGGGGGCGTACGGGCCGTGCTCGCGCATGAAGCGGTTGACGAGCCCGCGGGCCGGACGGCCGGAGAACGCCCGGGTGAGGGCGGTGCGGTGGAAAAGCGGGTCGGTGAGGGCCCGCTTGTGCAGCGGGTGGGCGCCGGACTCGGGGCAGACCAGGAAGGCGGTGCCGAGCTGGGCGGCGGCGGCCCCGGCGGCGAGCACGGCGGCGATCTGCGCGCCCCGCATCAGCCCGCCGGCGGCGACCAGCGGGAGCGCGGTGGTCGCCCGGACCTGGGTGAGCAGGGCGAGGAGACCGGTGCCGGGCTGCTCGTCGGCCGGGTCGTCGCGGTACGAGCCCTGGTGGCCGCCGGCCTCGACGCCCTGGACGCACAGCGCGTCGGCGCCCGCCGCCTGGGCCGTACGGGCCTCCTCCGGGGAGGTGACGGTGACGATCGTGTACGTACCGGCGCGGGCGAACGCCTCCAGGGTCTCGGGCTTCGGGCAGCCGAAGGTGAAGGAGACGACGGGGACCGGGTCCTCCAGCAGGATCGCCAGCTTGGACTCGTACCCGTCGTCGCGCGAGTCGTCGGTCTCGCCGAGCGCCGTCCCGTACCAGCCGGCCTCCCCGGCCAGCTGGTGGCGGTAGACCTCGATGGCCGCGGGGTCGGCCGAGGGGCCGGTCTGCGGCATGAAGACGTTGACGCCGAAGGGCTGTCCGGTCAGCCCGCGGACCTGCTTGATCTCCTGGTAGAGACCGCCGGCCGTCTTGTACCCGGCGGCGAGGAAGCCGAGCGCGCCGGCCGCGGCGACGGCGCCGACGAGCGCGGGACTGGAAGCGCCACCCGCCATGGGGGCCTGCACGATCGGGTACCGGAAGAGATCGTTCAGTGCGGTGGTGGACATATGGGCATCGTGTCATGCCCGCTCCCGGGCACGGGAAAGGGGCGGCACTCAGAGTGCCGCCCCTCTCACGCACCGATCACACCGGCCCCGACGGACCCGGCCCGGTCAGCGACCGTTGAACGCGTCCTTCAGCCGCGAGAACAGCCCCTGCTGCCCCGGCTGGCCGTGCTGACCCGGGGGACCACCCCCGGACCCCCGGCCGCACGGACCCGGCCCGGTCAGCGACCGTTGAACGCGTCCTTCAGCCGCGAGAACAGCCCCTGCTGCCCCGGCTGGAACTGGCCCGTGGGCCGTTCCTCGCCGCGGAGCTTGGCCAGTTCGCGCAGGAGGCGCTCCTGCTCGGCGTCGAGCTTGCCCGGGGTCTGGACCTCGACGTGGACGATCAGGTCGCCGCGCCCGTTGCCCCGCAGGTGCGTGACGCCCCGGCCGTGCAGTGGGACCGACTGGCCGGACTGGGTGCCCGGCCGGATGTCGATCTCCTCCAGCCCGTCCAGCGTCTGGAGCTGCACCTTGGTGCCGAGCGCCGCCGCCGTCATCGGGAGGGTGACCGTGCAGTGCAGGTCGTCGCCACGCCGCTGGAAGACCTCGTGCGGGGTCTCCTGGATCTCGACGTACAGGTCGCCGGCGGGGCCGCCGCCGGGGCCGACCTCGCCCTCGCCCGCGAGCTGGATCCGGGTGCCGTTGTCGACGCCGGCGGGGATCTTCACCGTCAGCGTGCGCCGCGACCGGACCCGGCCGTCGCCCGCGCACTCGGGGCACGGGGTCGGGACGACGGTGCCGAAGCCCTGGCACTGGGGGCAGGGCCGGGAGGTCATGACCTGGCCGAGGAACGACCGGGTGACCTGCGAGACCTCGCCGCGGCCGCGGCACATGTCACAGGTCTGCGCGGAGGTCCCGGGCGCGGCGCCCTCACCCGAACAGGTGGTGCAGACGACGGCCGTGTCGACCTGGATGTCCTTGGTGGTGCCGAAGGCCGCCTCGTTGAGGTCGATCTCCAGGCGGATCATGGCGTCCTGGCCGCGGCGGGTCCGCGAGCGCGGTCCGCGCTGCGAGGCCGTGCCGAAGAAGGCGTCCATGATGTCGGAGAAGTTGCCGAAGCCACCGGCCCCGAAGCCGCCCGCGCCGCCCCCGCCGGAGTTGGACAGGGGGTCGCCGCCGAGGTCGTAGACCTGCTTCTTCTGCGGGTCCGACAGGACCTCGTAGGCGGCGTTGATCTCCTTGAACCGCTCCTGCGTCTTCGGGTCCGGGTTGACGTCCGGGTGAAGCTCGCGGGCGAGGCGGCGGAAGGCCTTCTTGATCTCGTCCTGGGACGCGTCGCGGCGCACGCCGAGTGTGGCGTAGTAGTCCGTGGCCACTTACGACTCCGCCAGGATCTGTCCGACGTAACGTGCCACTGCGCGTACCGCTCCCATCGTTCCGGGGTAGTCCATGCGGGTCGGTCCGACCACGCCGAGTTTGGCGACTGCCTCGCCGCCCGAACCGTAGCCGACCGAGACGACGGACGTGGAGTTCAGCCCTTCGTAGGCGTTCTCGTGCCCGATGCGTACGGTCATGCCCGATTCCTTGACCTCGCCGAGGAGCTTGAGGAGCACGACCTGCTCCTCGAGGGCTTCCAGGACGGGCCTGATCGTCAGCGGGAAGTCGTGTCCGAAGCGGGTGAGATTGGCGGTGCCGCCGATCATCAGCCGCTCCTCGTGCTCCTCCACGAGCGTCTCCAGGAGGGTCGCGAGCACGGTCGAGACCGTGGCGCGGTCCTCGGGCTCCTCGAAGGACTCGGGGAGGTCCTGCACCAGCTGCGGCACGTCGGCGAAGCGACGGCCGCCGACCCGGCTGTTCAGCCGGGCCCGCAGATCGGCGAGGGAGGTCTCGCCGAAGGGCGCGGGGCAGTCGATGACCCGCTGCTCGACCCGCCCGGTGTCCGTGATCAGGACGAGCATCAGCCGGGCCGGGGCCAGCGACAGCAGCTCGACGTGACGGATCGACGAACGGGTGAGCGACGGGTACTGGACGACGGCGACCTGCCGGGTCAGCTGCGCGAGCAGCCGCACCGTACGGCCCACGACGTCGTCGAGGTCCACGGCGCCGTCGAGGAAGTTGTGGATGGCGCGCCGCTCGGGGGTCGAGAGCGGCTTGACGCCGGCCAGCCGGTCCACGAAGAGCCGGTAGCCCTTGTCGGTGGGGATCCGGCCGGCGCTGGTGTGGGGCTGGGCGATGTACCCCTCCTCCTCCAGCACCGCCATGTCGTTGCGCACGGTGGCGGGGGAGACCCCGAGCTTGTGGCGTTCCGTGAGCGCCTTGGAACCGACCGGTTCCTCCGTGCCGACGTAGTCCTGGACGATGGCGCGCAGCACCTCGAGTCTGCGTTCGCTCAGCACGCGCACACCTCCGTTCCAGCCGTTCCGGTTGCTCCGCTTTTGGCACTCGCCCTGTCCGAGTGCCAGGAAACCCCCGGCCAGTGTACGGCCGGGCCCGTCGATCCTGGCAAGGAGGCGGACCCGCTAGCGTCGGCGACATGGACATCGACGAAGCGGTCTGGACGGCTCAGGGGTGGGAACGGCTCGCGGACGGGGTGGGCCGGCGGCGGCTCCCGGGCTGGGACGCGACGACCGGACTGGTCGTGGGCGAACGGGCCGTGCTGCTGTACGACACCGGCTCCACGCTCGCCGAGGGCGCGGCGATCCGGGCCCAGGCGGAGGCGATCACCGGCGGCCGGCGCGTGACGCACATCGCACTCGGCCACCCCCACTTCGACCACGTCCTGGGCACGGCCGCCTTCGCCGGCGCGGAGGTCTTCGGCGCGGTCGGCACGGAGGAGCTGCTCGGCTCCGCGCACGCCCGCGAGGAGCTGTACACGGACGCGGTGCGGCAGGGCGTCGACGCGCGGGCCGCGGCGGAGGCGACGGAGGTGCTGGTGGCCCCGCGCCACACCGTCACGGGCGAGTGGACCCTCGACCTGGGCGGCCGGCAGGTCCTCCTGGCCAATCTGGGCCCCGCCCATTCCGGCCACGACCTGGTCGTCTGCGTGCCGGGCGAGCGGGAGGTCGTCTTCTGCGGCGACCTCGTCGAGGAGTCCGGCGAGCCGCAGGCCGGCCCGGACGCGGTCGGCTCCCGCTGGCCCGACGCCCTCGACCGCCTCCTCGCCCTCGGCGGCGAGGACGCCCTGTACGTCCCCGGCCACGGCGCGGTGGTCGACGCGGCTTTCGTCCGACGCCAGCGCGATGAACTGGCACGCCGCTTCGAGGTGTCGTAGCGTCCCCGGAACGCGCGGCCACGCACCGGACCCGACGCCCCGTGGCCGCGTCTCCGGGGGCGACGGACCCCCGGGCCCCGGCAGAGACCACCGCCAGCGCACCCGGAGGACTGGAACCCGTGCGGAGCTACGACCCCGACCTCACCCCGCCGTGGAAGCGCGCGGCCCCCGTCCCCGAGGTCCCGGCCGATCCCGATCTGGTCGTGGAGGAGGTCTCCACGGGCTTCTGCGGGGCGGTGATCCGCTGCGAGGCGGGCACGGTGACGCTGGAGGACCGCTTCGGCAAGCACCGGGTCTTCCCGATGGAGCCGCGCGGCTTCCTCCTGGAGGGCAGGGTCGTCACCCTGGTCCGCCCGTCCTCCGGCGGCCCGGCCCGCCCGGCCCGTACGGCCTCCGGCTCGATCGCCGTCCCGGGCGCGCGGGCCCGGGTGGCCCGGGCGAGCCGCATCTACGTGGAGGGCCGCCACGACGCCGAGCTGGTCGAACGGGTCTGGGGCGACGACCTGCGCGTCGAGGGCGTGGTCGTCGAGTACCTGGAGGGCGTCGACCACCTCCCGGAGATCGTCGCCGGCTTCGCCCCGGGCCCCGACGCCCGCCTGGGCGTCCTGGTCGACCACCTGGTCCCGGGCTCCAAGGAGTCCCGCATCGCCGCCCAGGTCGCCTCGGACCACGTCCTGGTCGTCGGCCACCCCTACATCGACATCTGGCAGGCGGTGAAGCCCGCCGTCCTGGGCATCCCGGCCTGGCCGGCGGTCCCCCGAGGCCAGGACTGGAAGACGGGCACCTGCCAGGCCCTCGGCTGGCCGGCCGACAACACGGGCGCCGTCTGGCAGGCCATCCTCAAGCGCGTCGAGTCCTACAAGGACCTGGAACCGGAGCTCCTGGGCCGCGTGGAGGAACTGATCGACTTCGTGACGGTGGGGTAGCCGGCCCCCGTGCGGGCCGTCGTCCCGCCGGGGGTCCCCCCGGGACGGGTGGGCGCACGGGACGGCGCCCTCCGGCCCCGGCTTCCGCGCCTGAACCGCGCCCGGAGGCGCCGCGTCCGTCAGTCCACCAGGTCCCGCACCACCGCGTCCGCGAGCAGCCGCCCCCGCAGCGTCAGCACGGCGCGCCCGGCGGCGTACGGCGCCGCGTCGAGGAGCCCGTCCGCGAGCGCGCGCTCGGCCGCGGCCCGTCCCGCCGGCTTGAGGATCGACAGCTCGACGCCCTCCCGCAGCCGCAGCTCCAGCAGGATCCGCTCGACCCGCCGGTCCTCGTCGGACAGCAGCTCCCGCCCCGCGCCGGGCGACTTCCCGGCGCCGAGCGCCGCCGCGTACGCGCCCGGATGCTTGACGTTCCACCACCGCACCCCGCCCACGTGCGAGTGGGCGCCGGGTCCCGCGCCCCACCAGTCCGCGCCGCGCCAGTACAGCTCGTTGTGGAGGCAGCGCCCGGCGTCCGAGGTGGCCCAGTTGGACACCTCGTACCAGGAGAAGCCGGCCGCCTCGAAGGCTTCGTCGGCGATCAGGTACCGGTCCGCGTGCACGTCGTCGTCGGTCATCGGCACCTCGCCGCGCCGGATCCGCCGCGCCAGCTGCGTCCCCTCCTCGACGATCAGCGCGTAGGCGCTGACGTGGTCGGGGCCGGCCCCGATGGCCGCGTCGAGCGAGGCCCGCCAGTCGTCGTCGCTCTCCCCCGGCGTCCCGTAGATCAGGTCGAGGTTCACGTGCTCGAACCCGGCGGCGCGCGCCTCCGCGACGCACGCCTCGGGCCGCCCGGGCGTGTGGGTCCGGTCGAGGACCTGCAGCACGTGCGGCCGGGCGCTCTGCATCCCGAAGGAGATCCGGTTGAAGCCGCCGGCCCGCAGCTCCGCCAGGTAGGCGGGGTCCACGGACTCCGGATTCGCCTCGGTCGTCACCTCGGCGTCGTCGGCGAGCCCGAACTCGTCCCGGATCGCCCCCAGCATCCGCACGAGGTCGCCGGCGGCCAGCAGCGTCGGCGTACCGCCGCCGACGAAGACGGTCCGCACCGGCCGCGGGTCGTCGCCGAGGACCTTCCGGGCGAGCCGGATCTCCTCGGCGACCTGCCCGGCGTAGTTGTCCCGCGAGGCGAGCACGCCCCCGGCACCGCGCAGCTCGCTCGCGGTGTACGTGTTGAAGTCGCAGTACCCGCACCGCGTGGCGCAGTAGGGCACGTGCAGATAGAACCCGAGCGGCCGTTCCCCGGCCCCCTCCAGGGCGCGCGCGGGCAGCGCCCCGTCCTCGGGCATGGGCTCACCATCGGGCAGTACGGAAGGCATGGGGTCCATTGTCCCGCACCCCGCTCCCGTACCGCCCGCGGTGGCGGTCCGCCGCGGTCAGACCTCGCGCGATCCCGCGTACATCTCCTCGATGAGGTCCTTGTACTCGCGCTCGACGACCGGGCGCTTCAGCTTCAGGGAGGGGGTGAGCTCGCCGTGCTCGATGTCGAGGTCGCGCGGGAGCAGGCGGAACTTCTTGATCGTCTGCCAGCGCTGGAGGCCCTCGTTGAGCCGGTCCACGTAGCCCTGGATGAGCCGCTCGGTCTGCGGGGCGGCGACGACCTCGGCGTACGACTTGCCGGCGAGGTCGTGCTCGGCGGCCCAGCCGAGGATGGCGGGCTCGTCGAGGGCGATGAGCGCGGTGCAGAAGTTCCGGTCGGCGCCGTGGACGAGGATGTTGGAGACGAACGGGCAGACGGCCTTGAACTGGCCCTCGACCTCGGCCGGGGCGATGTACTTGCCGCCGGAGGTCTTGATCAGGTCCTTCTTGCGGTCGGTGATCTTGAGGTAGCCGTCGGCGGAGAGCTCGCCGATGTCGCCGGTGTGGAACCAGCCGTCGGCCTCCAGGACCTCGGCGGTCTTCTCGGGCAGGCCGTGGTAGCCCTCCATGATGCCGGGGCCGCGGAGCAGGATCTCGCCGTCGTCGGCGATGCGGACCTCGGTGCCGGGGAGCGGCTTGCCGACGGTGCCGGTGCGGTAGGCCTCGCCGGGGTTGACGAAGGAGGCGGCGGAGGACTCGGTGAGGCCGTACCCCTCCAGGATGTGGATGCCGGCGCCGGAGAAGAAGTAGCCGATCTCGGGGGCGAGGGCGGCGGAGCCGGAGACGCAGGCGCGCAGCCGGCCGCCGAACGCCTCGCGGATCTTGGCGTAGACGAGGGCGTCGGCGACCTTGTGCTTGGCGGAGAGGCCGAAGGGCGCGGAGGCGGTGCCGGTGCGGCGGAAGTTGTCCTGGGTGACCTTGGCGTACTCGCGGGCGACGCCGGCGGCCCACTGGAAGATCTTGTACTTGGCGCCGCCGCCGGCGCGGGCCTTGGCGGCGACCCCGTTGTAGACCTTCTCGAAGATGCGGGGGACGGCCGCCATGTAGGTCGGCTGGACCACCGGCAGGTTCTCGATGATCTTGTCGACGCGGCCGTCGACGGCGGTGACGTGGCCGACCTCGATCTGGCCGGAGGTGAGGACCTTGCCGAAGACGTGGGCGAGCGGCAGCCAGAGGTACTGGACGTCGTCCCGGGTGACGAGGCCGGTGGCGGCGATGGCCTTGGCCATGTACGACCAGTTGTCGTGCGGCAGGCGGACGCCCTTGGGGCGGCCGGTGGTGCCCGAGGTGTAGATGAGGGTGGCGAGCTGGTCGGCGGTGATGGCGGAGACCCGCTCCTTGACCGCCTCGGGGTGCTTCTCCAGGTACGCGGCTCCGCGCGCCTCCAGCTCGGCGAGGGTGAGCACCCATTCCTCGGACGTGTCGGCGCCCTCGGGGTCGACGACCACGACGTGGTGGAGCCCGGGCAGGTCGGCCCGGCGCTCGACCGCCTTGGCCAGCTGGGCGGCGTCCTCGGCGATGAGCACCTTCGACTCGGAGTCCGAGAGGATGAAGGCGGACTCCTCCGCGTTGGTCTGCGGGTAGACCGTGGTGGTCGCCGCGCCCGCGCACATGACGCCGAGGTCGGCGAGGATCCACTCGACCCGGGTGGAGGAGGCGAGGGCGACCCGCTCCTCGGGGCGGACGCCGAGGTCGATCAGGCCGGCGGCGATGGCGAAGACGCGCTGTGCGGCCTGACCCCAGCTGAGCGACTTCCAGTCGTCCGGTCCGGTGCCGGAGGCGGCGGGGACCGGATGGCGGTACGCCTCCGCGTCGGGGGTGCGCTCGACCCGTTCGAGGAAGAGCGCCGCGACGGAGGGCGGCCGGTTGTCGATCTGGGTCTGGTTGTCGCTCACGTCGTCCTCCGGGCGGCGGCGGTGCCTGTTGGGGTGCAACTACGGATGCGTAACTAACTCACGAGTAACCTTCGGGGGGCTTCAGATTAGAGCGCCGACGTCCGGCGCGTAAGAGCCTGTGGATAACGAACGGGTCCGCGCGCCGGTGGCACACGGACCCGTTCCTGTCGGCCGAGCTGACTACTTCTTGCCCTTGCCGGCGGACTCGTCGCTCGACAGGACGGCGATGAAGGCCTCCTGCGGGACCTCCACCGAGCCGACCATCTTCATCCGCTTCTTGCCTTCCTTCTGCTTCTCCAGCAGCTTCCGCTTACGGGAGATGTCACCGCCGTAGCACTTGGCGAGGACGTCCTTGCGGATGGCGCGGATGGTCTCGCGGGCGATGACCCGGGAGCCGATGGCGGCCTGGATGGGCACCTCGAACGCCTGCCGCGGGATGAGCTCGCGCAGCTTGGCGACGAGCCGCACGCCGTACGCGTAGGCGGCGTCCTTGTGGGTGATCGCCGAGAAGGCGTCCACCTTGTCGCCGTGCAGCAGGATGTCGACCTTGACGAGCGAGCTGCTCTGCTCGCCGGTGGGCTCGTAGTCGAGCGAGGCGTAGCCGCGGGTCTTGGACTTCAGCTGGTCGAAGAAGTCGAAGACGATCTCGGCCAGCGGGAGGGTGTAGCGGATCTCGACCCGGTCCTCGGAGAGGTAGTCCATGCCGAGGAGGGTGCCGCGCCGGTTCTGGCACAGCTCCATGATCGAGCCGATGAACTCGGTGGGCGCGAGGATCGTGGCGCGCACGACCGGCTCGTACACCTCGTCGATCTTGCCCTCGGGGAACTCGCTCGGGTTGGTGACGGTGTGCTCGCTGCCGTCCTCCATGACCACGCGGTAGACCACGTTGGGGGCGGTGGCGATCAGGTCGAGACCGAACTCGCGCTCCAGCCGCTCGCGGATCACGTCGAGGTGGAGCAGGCCGAGGAAGCCGACGCGGAAGCCGAAGCCGAGCGCGGCGGAGGTCTCCGGCTCGTAGACGAGCGCGGCGTCGTTGAGCTGCAGCTTGTCGAGCGCGTCGCGGAGCTCCGGGTAGTCAGAGCCGTCCAGCGGGTACAGACCCGAGAAGACCATCGGCTTCGGGTCCTTGTAGCCGCCGAGCGCCTCCTCGGCGCCCTTGGACTGCGAGGTGATGGTGTCACCGACCTTGGACTGCCGGACGTCCTTCACGCCGGTGATGAGGTAGCCCACCTCGCCGACGCCGAGGCCGTCGGCCGGCAGCATCTCGGGCGAGTTGGTGCCGATCTCCAGGAGCTCGTGGGTGGCGCCGGTCGACATCATGCGGATGCGCTCGCGCTTGTTGAGCTGGCCGTCGACGACACGGACGTACGTCACGACGCCCCGGTACGAGTCGTACACGGAGTCGAAGATCATCGCGCGGGCGGGGGCGTCGGCGACGCCCACCGGGGCCGGGATGTCCCGGACGACGCGGTCGAGCAGCGCCTCGACGCCCATGCCGGTCTTCGCGGAGACCTTGAGGACGTCCTCCGGCTGGCAGCCGATGAGGTTCGCCAGCTCCTCGGCGAACTTCTCCGGCTGGGCGGCCGGGAGGTCGATCTTGTTGAGGACCGGGACGATGGTGAGGTCGTTCTCCATCGCCAGGTAGAGGTTGGCGAGGGTCTGCGCCTCGATGCCCTGGGCCGCGTCGACCAGCAGGATCGTGCCCTCGCACGCGGCCAGCGACCGCGACACCTCGTAGGTGAAGTCGACGTGCCCGGGGGTGTCGATCATGTTGAGGATGTGCGTACGCCCCTGCTCCGGCCCCTCGGTGGGGGCCCAGGGCAGCCGGACCGCCTGGGACTTGATCGTGATGCCGCGCTCACGCTCGATGTCCATCCGGTCGAGGTACTGGGCGCGCATCTGCCGCTGGTCGACCACACCGGTCAGCTGGAGCATCCGGTCGGCGAGCGTGGACTTGCCGTGGTCGATGTGCGCGATGATGCAGAAGTTGCGGATCAGAGCCGGGTCGGTACGGCTCGGCTCGGGCACGTTGGTAGGAGTCGCGGGCACGCAGGGTTCTCGTCTCGGGCGGTGTTCGGAACGGATACGTAGCCCCCATCGTCCCATGCCCGCCGCCGGGCGTCCGGTTCGGGCGCTCCCGCTCCCCGTTTGGGGGGCCGCGACGGCGCCTGATACCGTGGACAGCTGTGTCTCGTGTGCCCTCTCAGCTGCGTGGCACATACCTGAAGAAACATCGAACCTGTAAAGGCTCTTTCAGTGGCGAACATCAAGTCCCAGATCAAGCGGAACAAGACCAACGAGAAGGCGCGCCTGCGCAACAAGGCCGTCAAGTCGTCGCTCAAGACCGCGATCCGCAAGGCCCGTGAGGCTGTCGCCGCCGGCGACCTCGAGAAGGCCACCGTGGCCGCCCGTGCCGCCTCGCGTCAGCTCGACAAGGCCGTCTCGAAGGGTGTCATCCACAAGAACGCCGCCGCCAACAAGAAGTCGGCGCTGGCGATCAAGGTTGCCTCCCTCCAGGGCTGAGTCCGGATCTTCTGATCTCAGGCTGTACCCGGCCGTAAGGGACCCAGCGGACCCTCTCTACCGCTCCCGCCCGGCCACCCGGCCCGTACGCGAGACGCGTTCGCCACGCGTGTACGGGACCACAGAGCAGTAACCCGAAGGCCCCGGCCGCCTCCTTCCCCAGGAGACGGCCGGGGCCTTCGCGTCGGTGACGCCCGAGACCTGGGGGCGTCGGAGCCTGGGTTCCGTGGGCCGGGCGCGCCCGCGGGGCTCCCGGAGGGCGTGGGGCCCTCAAGACGGCAACAGACGAGGGGCCGCAATGCCCCACCGGCAACGGCACCCGGCCGACGACCGCACCGCCCCACCGGCAACGGCACCCGGCCGACGACCGCCGCGTCGGCCGACGCCCCGCCCGCCTCAGCGCCCCGCGCCCGGCTCAGCGCCCCGCGCCCGGTTCAGCGCGCCCCCCCGCCCGCCTCAGCGCCCCGCGCCCGGCTCGGTGCCCGCGCCCGGCTCAGCGCCCAGCAGCGCCGGCGCCCAGCGCCTCGCGCCCAGTGTCCGCCGCGCCCCGCGCCTCGCGCCCAGTGTCCGCCGCGCCCCGCGCCTCGCGCTCAGTGTCCGCCGCGCCCCGCCCGCGCCGCGCGGGCCACCGCGACGACCGCCTTCTCCAGGGCGTACTCGGGGTCGTCCCCGCCGCCCTTCACGCCCGCGTCCGCCTCCGCGACGGCCCGCAGGGCCATGGCGACGCCGTCGGGGGTCCAGCCCCGCATCTGCTGCCGCACCCGGTCGATCTTCCACGGCGGCATGCCGAGCTCGCGCGCGAGGTCGGCGGGCCGCCCGCCACGCGCCGAGGAGAGCTTGCCGATGGCCCGTACGCCCTGGGCGAGGGCGCTGGTGATCAGGACGGGCGCGACCCCGGTCGACAGCGACCAGCGCAACGCCTCCAGCGCCTCCGCCGCCCGCCCCTCCACGGCCCGGTCGGCCACGTTGAAGGACGACGCCTCGGCCCGCCCGGTGTAGTACCGCCCGACGACCGCCTCGTCGATCGTCCCGTCGACGTCCGCCACCAGCTGCGTGACCGCCGAGGCCAGCTCCCGCAGGTCGCTGCCGATGGAGTCGACGAGCGCCTGGCAGGCCTCGGGCGTGGCGGACCGTCCGAGCGCCCGGAACTCCTGCCGGACGAAGGTCAGCCGCTCCGCGGGCTTCGTGGTCTTGGGACAGGCCACCTCCCGCGCCCCCGCCTTGCGCGCCGCGTCGAGCAGCCCCTTGCCCTTGGCGCCGCCGGCGTGGAGGAGCACGAGCGTGATGTCCTCGACGGGCGCGTCGAGGTACCCCTTGACGTCCTTGACGCTCTCCGCCGGGAGGTCCTGCGCGTTGCGCACGATCAGCACCTTGCGCTCGGCGAAGAGCGAGGGACTGGTGAGCTCGGCGAGGGATCCGGGCTGGAGCTGGTCGGGGGTGAGGTCCCGGACGTCCGTGTCGGCGTCGGCGGCCCGCGCGGCCGCCACCACCTCCCGGACGGCGCGGTCGAGGAGCAGGTCCTCCTGGCCCACGGCGAGCGTGACGGGGCCGAGGAGATCGTCGCTGGAAGTCTTTCTGGTGGCCATCGCGATCCAGCATCCCACGGCCCACCGACACCCGGCCCCGGCGGCGTCGCGGACCCCGGCGAGGCTCCGGCCGCGCCCGGGCGAGAATGGCCCCGTGAGTGAACGACACGTACTGGTGCTCCCCGACCGCGACGCCGCCGAGGAGGTGGCCGAGGAACTGGCCGGCCGCTTCGGCGTGGCCGAGGAGCCGCAGCTGGTCCGGGACGCCCTGGCCGGCGAGGACGACGCCGAGGACGCCCAGTGGCTGGTGGTCGTCGAGGACCCGGACGGCCGGCTCGACCCCGCGGCGCTGGACGCCTTCGCCGCCGAGTACGAGGGCTGGCTGGAGGCCCCGTGACGGTACGGCTCAGCCGGCCTTCGGCACGATCTGGACGTCCAGGTCGATGGCGATGCTGGAGCCGACGGCGGCGATGCCGCGCGCGAGCAGCGTCTGCCAGGTGAGGGTGAAGTCCTCGCGGTGGAGCTCGGTGGTGGCCCGGCAGGCGCAGCGGGTCTCGCCCTCCAGGCCGCTGCCGAGGCCGAGGTACTGGGTGTCCAGGGTGACGGTGCGGTTCACGCCGTGGAGGCTGAGCCCGCCGGTGACGTTCCAGCGGGTGCCGCCGCGGTGGGTGAAGCGCTCGCTGAAGAACTCGATGGTCGGGTGGACGCCGACGTCGAGGAAGTCCCCCGACCGCAGGTGGTCGTCGCGCATCTGGACGCCGGTGTCGATGGACGCCGCGTCGATGACGACGTGCATCGCGGAGTGCTCCATGCGGTCGGCGATCCGGATCGCGCCGGCGAAGCTGTTGAACCGGCCGTGGATCCGCGCCAGGCCGATGTGCCGGGCGGTGAAGCCGATCTGGGAGTGGGCGGGGTCGATCTCCCAGTCGCCCGGCTCGGGCAGCGGCGGCTGCGGGGCGACCTGGAGCAGCACGTCCCCGAGGTCGGCGTGGACGCCCTGGTCCACCACGGCGGTGGCGTGGTGCGGGGTGTACCCGTCGGACTTCACGGCGATCCGGTACTCGCCGGCCGGGACGGTGGCGAGGAGGGTGCCGTACGGGTCGGTCTCCCCGCCCAGCACCCGGCGGCCCGTCGTGTCGGTGAGCGTGAACTCCGCCTGCCGTAGCGGCTCGTGGACGGGGTCGAGCACCCGGCAGCTCAGCACCCCGGCCGAGGCCGGGACCGTGACCCCGGCGAGGGCACCGCCCCGGCCGCCGGCCGCGCCGTTCCCGCGCTTCCCGAAGAGACCACCGAACATTTCCCACGCACCCCCGTGCGACTCGTTCACCATGCAACGAGTTGGCATTCGATCATCCCTGCGGCGTTCGAGGCAAACGCGCCCTTATTACCGACGAGTCCGAATTACGGGTTCCGCTTCTCCGCCTCCCGTACCGCCGGCAGCACGTCCAGCTCGATCCCGAACAGCTCCCGGTACGCCTCGCGCAGCTCCTCGTCCGTGCCGAGCTCCCGCTCGGTGCGCTCGCCGGCGACGGTCCGGTACAGCTTCCGGCCGCCGATGCTGACCCGGCCGTCCTCGGTGAGCAGGGAGCAGATCACCCCGCGGGTGAAGTGCGACTCCGGTGACGTGCGGTGGTACCAGGCGCCGGCCTCGAAGTCCGCGAGCACCCGCGGCCGCGGCTCCAGCCGGTACTGCGGCTTGCCGTCCCGCACCACGTCGAGGTCCCCGTCCGCCCCCGTGGCCTCCTGGATCGCGAAGACCCCCCTGGGGTCGGCCTGCTCCCCGCGCTCGTCGAAGGCGAGCGGATGGTGGCTGTGGTCCCCGAACCCCACGTCGGCCAGCCACCGTCCCCCGTCCTCGGTCTCCACCAGCAGGGCCATGTGGTCGTACGGGATCCCCAGCCGCCCGTCCGGGCCGAAGACCCGCGCCTGGAGCAGTTCGGCCCGGAAGCCGAGGGCCCGCAGCAGCGCGGCGAACGCGGTGTTCAGCTCGTAACAGAACCCGCCCCGCCGGGCCACGGTCACCTTGTCGACCAGTGCCTTCTCGTCGAGGACGATGTCCTCCCCGAGGTGCAGGGACAGGTTCTCGAAGGGCACGGTCAGCAGGTGCCGCAGATGCAGCTCGCGCAGCGCCCCCGCGTCGGCCCGTTCCGGCCGTCCGGCGCCGATGCGCTCCAGGTACCGCTCCACGTCGGCCTCCGGCAGCCCCGCCGGCTTTTCATGATCGGTCATGGGGGCAGTCTGCCCGCCCGACCGGCTTCACGGGGTGGCGGTGGCCTGTTCCCGCTCCCGGGTGGGCAGTTCACGCATCCGCGGGAGCGGCGAGGGCAGCAGCCACAGGACCGCGAAGACCGCGCCGACGGTGGCGACCCAGAGGGTGGGGCGGACGCCTATCGCGGTGCCGAGCACGCCGCCGACGAGGGCGCCGATCGGACGGAAGCCGTGGTTGAGGGTGCGGAAGGCGCCCATGACCCGGGCCCGCATGGTCTCGGGTATGAGGGCCATCTGGAACGAGCCGGCCGCCACGTCGACGATCATCACGCCGGCGCAGGACAGGAACTCGGCGGCGAAGAGCACCCCCACGACGAGCGGCAGCGGCCCGTCGGCGGCGGGTATGAGGACCAGCGGCAGAGTGAAGCCGATGTAGCCGGCGACGAGGGACCCGCCGATGCCGATCCGACGGACGACGGCCCCGCTGACCGCCGCTCCGATCAGGCCGCCGACGGCCCCGGTGCCGAGCACCAGGCCGAGCAGCCCGGCGCCGAGTCCCAGGTCCTTGGTCGCGTAGAGGACGAAGAGGGTGTGGAACATGTAGTTGAAGAACTGCACGGTGCCGGCGGAGGCGAAGAGCGCCCGCATCGACGGCTCCCGCACCACCCAGCGCATCCCCTCGGTGAAGTGCCCCTTGGCCACGGGGGCCGGGGCGGGCTCGACCGGGCGTATCTTCGCCAGGTAGCCGGCCGACACCAGGTAGGTGACGGCGTCGGCGAGCAGCGCCAGCGGGGCGGTGAGGACCTGCACCAGTACGCCGCCGATGCTGGGTCCGGCGAGCCAGGCCATCGAACGACTGCCGTTCACCAGCGAGTTGGCCTGCACGAAGCGCTCGGTGGGGACGAGGGTCGCGAAGACCGTGGAGTTGCAGACCTCGAAGAGCACCGACAGCGAGCCCACCCCGAGGGCGACGACGTAGAGCTGAGCGAGGGTCAGCACGTCCAGGGCGTACGCGACGGGCAGCGTGACCAGCAGGGCGGCCCGGCCCAGATCCGTGGCGATCATGATCCGGCGGCGGTTGGCCCGCCGGTCGGCCCAGGCCCCGAAAGGCAGGTTGAGCAGGAGGGCCGGGAGCAGTTCGAGGGTCTTGAGCCAGCCCATCTGGGCCGCGTCGGCGCCGAGCACGAGCACGGCGGCGAGCGGCAGCGCCATGAGGGAGATCTGGTCGCCGACGAGCGACACGGTCTGCCCCGTCCAGTAGCGGCGGAAGGTGCGCTCGCGCAGCAGCGCCGGAATCCGTGCGGTGAGGCTCATCTCTGCCCTTCCTCGGTCTCGTCGGTGTCCGGGTCCAGATAGGCGATCTTCAGGAAGCTGACGGGCTGCGCGCCCGCGGGGCGGAGCGACGGGTCGTCCTCGCGGTCCGCGTAGGCCCCGAGGAGCTCGTCGATCCGCTCCCCGAGGGAGGCGAGCTCCTCAGGCGTGAGGTAGACCAGGGCGTCGCCGAACAGCTCGGCCTCCCGCCACTGCTTCGAGACGCCCTCCCTGCTCTCCAGCACCTTGGCGAACCGTCCGAAGTAGCGCTCGGCGACGGCCACGTTGAGCTCGTCGGCCGCCTGGGCGACCGACGGGTCGTCGCTGTGGCCGGGCCACTCCGTGTACCGGGCGGTGGCCCGCCAGGGCTTCTCCCGGCCGCGCCCGCCCGACGCCTCCTCCACCAGCCCGTACTTGGCGAGTATCCGCAGGTGGTACGAGCAGCTGGCGACCGATTCGCCGGTCAGCTCGGCGGCCCGGGTGGCGGTGAAGGGCCCGTGCCGGCGGAGCAGCCCGACCAGGGTCATCCGCAGCGGGTGTGCGTAGGCCCGCAGGGCCCTGGGGTCGGTCAGCTGGATACTGCGGGGCTGCTCGCCCCCGGGAGGCGGTGTGCTGTTCTCCGGCATGATGTAAAGCTATCTATAGAAAGACTCCTTTACAAGCACTTCTTCACCAGCGTTCCAAGGACTTCCTCGCCCGTCACCACCCCCGCGCCACGGCCACCAGCTCCTCCCCCGCTCCGGCCACGGCGATCGCCCCGTCCCGGTCGGTCCGCAGCACCCGCGCCCCACCCGCCCGCAGCGCCTCCAACGTCCTCGGGTGCGGATGTCCGTAGGGGTTCTCCCTCCCCGCGGACACCAGCGCCAGCCGCGGCCGCACCGCCGCCGTCAGCCCCGGGTCCTGGTGCGCGGACCCGTGGTGCGCCACCTTCAGCACGTCCACCGCCCCCAGCTCCGGGTGCGCCCGCCACAGCGCCCGCTGTGCCGGCGGCTCCAGATCGCCGAGAAGCAGCAGACTCACCCCGCCCGGCCCCCGGACCAGCAGCGTGACGCTGGCGTCGTTGGGCCCGCCGTCCGGCGGCCCCGGCCCCGCCGGGGGCCACAGCACCCGCCACTCCAGCGCCCCGGCGCGCCTCCGCTCCCCCGGCTCCGCCCGCACCACCGGCACCCCCGCCGCCCCGGCCACCCGCCGGACGAACTCCGCCTGCCCGGGCGGCTCGTCGAGTCCCGTCACCTGAACCGCCCCCACCTCCCGCCCTCTCAACACCCCCGGAAGACCGGCCACATGGTCGGCGTGGAAGTGGGTCAGCACCAGCAACGGCACCCGCGTCACCGCCAGTTCCCGCAGACAGCGGTCCACCGCCGCCGGATCCGGCCCCGCGTCCACCACCACCCCCGCGCCCTCACCCGCCGAGAGCACCAGTGCGTCCCCCTGCCCCACCTGACACATCGCGAACAGCCAGCCCGGCGGCGGCCATCCGGTGACCCAGCGCACCAGCGGCACCGGCCGCACGACCACCAGCAGCAGCACCAGGGCCACCCCGACCACCAGCCGACGACGGTGCCGCACCCGCCGCACCCCGGCCACCACCGCGCCCGTGACGAGCGCCAGCGCCGCCCCGCCCCACCAGCCACCGGGCCAGGCCAGCTCCGCACCGGGCAGCTCCGCACCCGCCCGGGCCACCCCGGCGATCCACCCGGCCGGCCACCCCGCCACCCACGCCGCCCCCGCCGCGCCCGCCGCCCACACCGGCGCCAGCGCGAGCGCCGCGAACCCGAACACCGTCGCCGGCGCCACCGCCAGCTCCGCGAAGAGGTTCGCCGGGATCGCCACCAGACTCATCCGGCCCGCGAAGACCACCACCACCGGCGCGGTCACCGCCTGCGCCGCCAGCGCGGCCGCCAGCGCCTCCGCGAGCCGGCCCGGCACCCCACGCCGCCGCAGCGCCTCGCTCCACCCCGGTGCCACCACCAGCAGCGCCCCGGTGGCCAGCACGGACAGCAGGAACCCGTAACTCCGCGCCAGCCAGGGGTCGTACAGCACCAGCAGCAGCACCACCGCCGCCAGCGCCGGAATCAGCGACCTCCTGCGGCCGGTGGCGACGGCCAGCAGCGCGACCAGCCCACAGGCCGCCGCCCGCAGCACGCTCGGATCGGGCCGGCACACCACCACGAACGCCAGCGTGAGCCCCGCCCCGGCGAGCGCCGTCCCCCGCAGCGAGAGCCCGATCCGGGGCGCGAGTCCGCCCCGCTCCACCTGCCGCGCCCGCCCCGGCCGCCCGACGAGCAGCAGCAACACGATCGACAGATTGCTGCCGGAGACGGCCAACAGGTGGGTGAGATCGGTGGCTTCGAAGGCGTCCCGCAACCCGGTGCCGATCCGGGAGGTGTCCCCGACCACCAGGCCCGGGAGCAGCGCCCGCGCGTCCGGGGCGAGCCCGTCGGTCGCCGCGCGCAGCCCGGCCCGGAGGTCGCCGGCGGTCCGCTGGAGCGAGCTCGGGCCCCCCACGACCCTCGGCGGCCCCGACCCGGCCTTGAGCACGGCCGCGTACGGGTCCCCCGGTTCCCTCGGCGGCGCGAAACGGGCACCGACCCGCAGCCGCGTCGACGGCAGCAGCCCCAGCCACGCGTCCCGTCCCTCCCCCGGCGGCACGATCAGCAGCACCGGCGCCCGCGTCCGCACGGCGGCACCGTCCGCCCGCTCCACCCGCACCACCTCGGCGTCCATCACCACCGACACCGGCACCATCGCCCGCCCGCTCACCCGGGGCCGGGTGAGCCGGGGATCCGAGGTGACCGTCACCTCGGCCCAGGCCCTGCCGTACTCCTGCGCCAGCACGGGCACCGGACCGCGCCGCAGGTCCGCCGCGTGCAGCCCCGCCGACGCCGCCCCCGCGGCGGCGCACAGCAGCACCCCGCCCCAGGCCGTGGCCCGCAGCCGCCACCCCGGCGACCTCACCCCCTCACCGGCACCGCCACCCGGCACGGGATCCCGCGGCCGCCCGGTCAGCCGCCACGCCACCGGCGGCGTCAGCAGCGCCGCCGCCCCGGCGAGACAGAGCCCCACCCCGGCAACGGTCCACCAGCCGGCCACGCCCAGCGCCACGGCGGCGGCCGCCCAGGCGGCCAGCGCGGGCGGAACCAGCCGCAGATCGGCGGTCTCCCGCTCGCCCCGGTTCACGGCCGCACCAGCGGCTGGAGATCCGCGTAACGCCGCTCGCCGATCCCGTCGACCTCGCGCAGCTCCTCCACCGACCGGAACCCGCCGTGCTGCGTCCGGTGGTCGACCAGGCGGCGGGCGAGCACCGGCCCCACCCCCGGCAGCGCGTCGAACTCCTCGGCCGTCGCCGTGTTGAGACTCAGCGGCACCCCGGCCGCTCCCGTGGCCGCGCCCGCAGCTCCGCCGCCCGGCCCCGCCCCGGCCGCCGCTCCCGGCACCCCGACGAGCACCTGCTCGCCGTCGAAGAGGACCCGCGCCCGGTTGAGCCCCGTCAGATCCGTCCCCGCCCGCACCCCTCCGGCGGCTCGCAGCGCGTCCGCGACCCGCGAGCCGGCCGGCAGCGTCAGCACTCCCGGCCGGCGCACCTTCCCTCCCACGTCCACGACGACCTTCGCCGACGCGCCGCCGTCCCCGGCGGACGCCGACGGCGACACCGAGGTGGGCGAGGCCACCACCGGAGCGACCGGGACGGCCTCCGGCGCACGGACCTGCTCCGGCCGTCCCGCCCAGAAGAACCCTCCGGCCGCGCAGGCGGCCACTCCCAGAACCACCGCCAGCGCCGCCAACGACCGCGGCTCAAGCCCGCACCTCGTCTGCACCCACAACGGCAGCCGCTCCCGTACCGCCGACCGCCACCGCCGCTCGCCGACCCCGACGGCCCCCGGCTCCTCGACCGCCACCGCGTCCACGACGGGCGGCGGATCGGAAACCGGCGGATCGGGAGTCCGCGGCGGAAACAGCGCGTCGCCCCGCTCCCGTACGGCCCCCGTCCCGTCCCCGCCCGGACCCGGCGGCGCGAGCACCCGCCGCACCCGCGCCCGCCGACGGGCACGACCGGGCGGCGCACCCCGACGAGGCCCGGTGAGACCGGTGGAGGAGCGCGAAGATCCGGAAGAAGAGGTGAGCGAAGAAGGCGATGAAGCCGTACGAAGATCCATGCCTGCGACGGTAGGGTCCGCCACCGCCCCGTGCCGTCGGCCTCCCACCTCCGTGGACAGCCGCGCCCCTGTGGACAATTCGCTCACCCACAAGGGTGAACGCCCCGTCTCAGCGCGGCGAGACGACCACCGCGAGCAGCCCCGGCCCGGTGTGCGCGCCGATGACCGCGCCGACCTCGCTGACGTGCAGCTCGGCGAGGCCCGGCACCCGCTCCCGGAGACGTTCGGCCAGCGCGTCGGCCCGCTCCGGCGCGGAGAGGTGGTGGACGGCGATGTCGACGGGCCCGGAGCCGGCCTGCGCGACGGCCAGCTCCTCCAGCCGTGCGATCGCCTTGGAGGCGGTCCGTACCTTCTCCCGCAGTTCGATGCGGCCCCCGTCGAGTTCGAGGAGCGGCTTCACCGCGAGCGCGGAGCCCAGCAGCGCCTGCGCGGTCCCGATCCGCCCGCCCCGGCGCAGATAGTCCAGCGTGTCGACGTAGAAGTAGGCGGAGGTATCCCCGGCGCGCTTCTCGGCGGCCGCGACCGCCTCGTCGAGCGACCCGCCGGCCTCCACGGTCTCCGCCGCGGCGAGCGCGCAGAAGCCGAGGGCCATGCCGATCATGCGGGTGTCCACGACCCGTACCGGGACGGGGGCGTCCTTCGCGGCGAGCACGGCGGCGTCGTAGGTGCCGGAGACCTCGGCGGAGAGGTGGAGGGAGACGATCCCGCGCGCGCCGGCCTCCGCGGCCTCGCGGTAGGTGGCGGCGAAGACCTCGGGGCTGGGCCGGGAGGTGGTGACGGACCGCCGCTTCTGCAGCGCCTCGGCGAGCGATCTGGCGGAGATCTCGGTGCCCTCCAGGAGGGCGCGGTCGCCGATGACGACGGTCAGCGGGACCGCGGTGATGGCGTGCCGCTCCATCGTCTGGGGTGGCAGGTAGGCCGTTGAATCGGTGACGATCGCGACATGCCGGGACATGAGCGGGAGGTTACCCGCCGCGACCGCCGCTCGGCAGCCCGGCCCCGCTCACAGCCGGTCCGACGATCCCACAGGGGGGCCGCCCGGCGCCGGGGAGGGTCAGCCGGCGGACTCGGGACGGGCCGTCTTCTCCCACGGGTACGCGGTCGTGCGCGGGTCGGGCGCGGTGATCGCCTGCGGCGCCTCCGCGGCCTGCGACGGTCCCTGCGGCTGCCCGTCCGACGCCTGCTGCCCGGGCGCCGTCTCGTACCAGGCCGTCTGCGCGTCCTCCGGCGCGGCCGTGCCCCGGTCGACGGTGGTCCAGTGGCGCAGCGCGCCCGTCTCGACGTCGATCTGGGCGCTCAGCGTGTCCAGGTCGTCGTCGGCGAACCGCCGGGCGCGGTCGCGGGCGGCCTGGCGCAGCGCGTCGGCGGAGCCGGTGATCCGCTCGGTCCGCTCGGTGAGCGCGGGCAGCTGCCCGGCCACGTACGCCTTGTCGGGCTCCCGCTCCAGGCGCTTGAGGTCCTCGTCCAGCTCACGGCCGTGCGCGCTGAGCCGCCCGAAGAGGTCGAGCGACTCCCGCAGCGAGGCGTCCTCGACGGCCCCCGCCTGGAGCGCGTCCTGGGTGGCGCGCATCGAGGTGCGCAGCGAGAGCCGCAGCTTGGCCAGCTCGGCGGCGACCCCGACCTGGCCGAGGCTCTTGGCCCGCAGCGTGGTGTCCTCGACGGTGCGCCGGGCCTGGTCGAGCGTGCGGTCGACGCCGCGCTTGGCCGCCTTGACCACCTTCACCGTGGCGTAGACCCCTAGCGCCACGAACGAAAGGAAGAGCAGCGCCAGGATCGTGACAATCGCGGCTTCCATGTGCGTCGCTCCTCGGCTCCGTCGGCGTCCCACGGGTGTGGTTCTTCCACGGTAAACGGAACGGGCAGGCCGGAGGTTCCATCGGAACCCCCAACCTGCCCGTAGGGGAAACCCCTAGGCGTGTCGTGGCACTCAGGCCACGATGTTCACCAGCTTGGGCGCGCGCACGATCACCTTGCGGATCTCGGCGCCGCCGAGGGCCGCGACGACGTGCGCGTCGGCCAGGGCCAGCGCCTCCAGGTCGGCGTCGGAGATCGACGGGGAGACCTCCAGGCGGGCCCGGACCTTGCCCTTGATCTGCACGACGCAGGTCACCGTCTCGTCCACCACGTACGCCGGGTCGGCGACCGGGAAGTCCTGGTGGACGACGGAGTCGGTGTGGCCGAGGCGGTGCCACAGCTCCTCCGCGATGTGCGGGGCGAGCGGGGCGACCAGCAGCACCAGCTGTTCGGCGACCGAGCGGGAGATCGCGCCGCCGCCCTTGGTGAGGTGGTTGTTCAGCTCGGTGATCTTGGCGATGGCCGTGTTGAAGCGCATCCCGGCCATGTCCTGGGCGACGCCGTCGATCGCCTTGTGCAGGGCGCGCAGGGTGTCCTCGTCGGGCGCGGCGTCGACGACGGTGGCCTCGCCGGTCGCCTCGTCGACGATGTTCCGCCACAGCCGCTGGAGCAGGCGGTACTGGCCGACCACGGCGCGGGTGTCCCACGGCCGGGAGACGTCCAGCGGGCCCATCGCCATCTCGTACAGGCGCAGGGTGTCGGCGCCGAACTCGGCGCAGATCTCGTCCGGCGTGACGGCGTTCTTCAGGGACTTGCCCATCTTGCCGAGGACGCGGCTGACCTTCTCGCCCTCGTACCAGTACGCCCCGTCGCGCTCCTCGACCTCGGCGGCCGGCACGGCGATGCCGCGGGCGTCGCGGTAGACGAACGCCTGGATCATGCCCTGGTTGTAGAGCTTGTGGAACGGCTCGGCCGAGGAGATGTGGCCCAGGTCGAAGAGGATCTTCGACCAGAAGCGCGCGTACAGCAGGTGGAGCACGGCGTGCTCGGCGCCGCCGACGTACAGGTCGACGCCGCCGGTGGGCATGCCCTCGCGCGGGCCCATCCAGTACTGCTCGATGGCCGGGTCGACGAGCTTCTGGTCGTTGTGCGGGTCCAGGTAGCGCAGCTCGTACCAGCAGGAACCGGCCCAGTTGGGCATGGTGTTGGTCTCGCGGCGGTACTTCTTCGGCCCGTCGCCCAGGTCGAGGGTGACGTTGACCCACTCCTCGTTGCGGGAGAGCGGGGTCTCGGGCTGGGTGTCGGCGTCGTCCGGGTCGAAGGTCCGGGGCGAGTAGTCCTCGACCTCGGGCAGCTCCAGCGGCAGCATCGACTCGGGCAGCGCGTGGGCGACGCCGTCCTCGTCGTAGACGATCGGGAAGGGCTCGCCCCAGTACCGCTGGCGGCTGAACAGCCAGTCGCGGAGGCGGAAGTTGACGGTGCCCTCGCCGATGCCGCGGTCGGCCAGCCAGGCGGTGATCTTCGCCTTGGCGTCGACGACGCCCAGGCCGTCCAGGGAGATCTCGTCGTTGGCGGAGTTGACCAGCTTCGCCTCGTACGAGCCGAAGGCGTCGTCCCAGGTCGAGGGGTCGGTGCCGCGGTCGTCGCTCGGCTCGACGACGCAGCGCATCGGCAGCTCGAAGGCGCGCGCGAAGGCGAAGTCGCGGCTGTCGTGCGCGGGGACGGCCATGATGGCGCCGGTGCCGTAGCCCATGAGGACGTAGTCGGCGATGAAGACGGGGACCTGCTCGCCGCTGACCGGGTTGGTCGCGTACGCGCCGGTGAAGACGCCGGTCTTCTCCTTGGCGTCGGCCTGCCGCTCGACGTCGGACTTGGAGGCGGCCTGCTTGCGGTAGGCGTCGACGGCCTCGGCGGGGGTGGCGTGACCGCCGGTCCACACCGCGTGCGTGCCCTCGGGCCAGGCGGCCGGGACGATCTTCTCGACCAGGTCGTGCTCGGGGGCCAGGACCATGTAGGTGGCGCCGAACAGGGTGTCCTGGCGGGTGGTGAAGACGGTGATGGCGCCGGTGTCGCCGACCTGGAAGTCGACGCGGGCGCCCTCGGAGCGGCCGATCCAGTTCCGCTGCTGCAGCTTGATCGCCTCGGGCCAGTCCAGGCCGTCGAGGTCGTCCAGCAGGCGGTCCGCGTAGGCGGTGATGCGCATGTTCCACTGGCGCAGCTTGGCCTTGAAGACCGGGAAGTTGCCGCGCTCGGAGCGGCCGTCGGCGGTGACCTCCTCGTTGGCGAGGACGGTGCCCAGGCCGGGGCACCAGTTGACCGGCGCGTCGGAGGCGTACGCCAGGCGGTACTCGCCCAGGACGTCGGCGCGCTCCGCGGCGGTCAGGTCGGCCCACGCGCGCGTGCCGGGGACCTCACGGGTGCCGTTCTCGAACTGCTCGATCAGCTCGGCGATCGGGCGGGCCTTCGCGGCCTCGGAGTCGTACCAGGAGTTGTAGATCTGCAGGAAGATCCACTGGGTCCACTTGTAGTACTCGGGGTCGATCGTGGCGAACGACCGCCGCTTGTCGTGGCCCAGGCCGAGCCGGCGCAGCTGGGCCTTCATGTTCTCCATGTTGGCCTCGGTGGACACGCGCGGGTGCGTGCCGGTCTGCACGGCGTACTGCTCGGCGGGCAGGCCGAAGGCGTCGAAGCCGAGGGTGTGGAGGACGTTGTGGCCGCTCATGCGCGCGTGGCGGGCGAAGACGTCCGTGGCGATGTAGCCGAGCGGGTGGCCGACGTGGAGGCCCGCACCCGAGGGGTACGGGAACATGTCCATGATGAACTTCTTGGGCCGGGCGGCGACCGCGGGGTCGCCCGCCAGGTCACCGGAGGGGTTCGGCGCTTCGTAGGTGCCCTCGGCGTCCCAGACGTCCTGCCAGCGTGCCTCGATGTCGGCGGCCATGGCCGCCGTGTAGCGATGCGGGGCCGCCGTCTCGGCAGCCGTGTTGATCTCGGTCATGGTCCTAGAAGCTCCATCGATCGTCTCTGCCCACTGCCACGAACTGCCACGAAATGAAAAATCCCCTCGCACAGGAGGGGACGCCGCGCCGACTCCGACGGGATCTCTTCCGCCCGTCGGGACTGATCAGCGCGGCTCGATAAGCAGGAGGCGTACGGCACGCATGGCGCCAGGGTACCGCAGCGCCCACACGGGCCGCATCGATGTCCACGGGGCGACACCGGCCCGCCGGGAGACGAAGACCTGCCTGGGAGACGAAGGCCTGCCCGGGAGACGAAGACCTGCCGGGAGAGGGAGCCCTGCCGGGAAACGAAGAAGCGGGCCATCCGATCCGGATGACCCGCTTCCCGTCTGTGGAGCTAAGGAGAATTGAACTCCTGACCTCCTGCATGCCATGCAGGCGCTCTACCAACTGAGCTATAGCCCCTCAATGCGGCATATCAGCGTACCGCAGAAGTGCGGAGAGCCATCCGGTGTGGATGGCCCGTCTGCCTTCTGTGGAGCTAAGGAGAATTGAACTCCTGAC
Source organism: Streptomyces roseofulvus (assembly GCF_039534915.1). Lineage (NCBI taxonomy): Bacteria > Bacillati > Actinomycetota > Actinomycetes > Kitasatosporales > Streptomycetaceae > Streptomyces > Streptomyces roseofulvus. The sequence goes on from NZ_BAAAWE010000001.1 coordinate 2,804,303, forward strand.
CTCCTGCATGCCATGCAGGCGCTCTACCAACTGAGCTATAGCCCCTCGTGATCGTCTCCGTCCGGCTCCCTGGCGGGTCTTCCTCGCGGCGACGGACAGAACAGTAACCGGCCGCCGGGCAGATCTCCAAATCCGTTTCTCCGGCGCTGTCGGAGGCTCCGGGTAGGGTCGCCCCCTGTGTCCCCCTCCGCACCTTCCCCGTCCCGCGCCCGGCCGTGGCCCCTGGTCGCCGCCGCGGTCACCTGCCTGATCTCGTTCGCGGCCTTCTGGGTGGCGCAGCGCGTCGCCCACGTGAACATGCTCGACGTGATGGTCTACCGGGCCGAGGCCGAGACGCTGCGGGCCGGCGGCGACCTGTACGCGATGCGCGCCACCTCGGCGAACCTGGCGATGACCTATCCGCCGTTCGCCGCCGTGCTGTTCCTGCCGCTGACCCTGGTCGGCGTCCCGCTCATGCGGACGCTCTCCACGGCGGGGAACCTGCTGCTGGTACTGGCGCTGGTACGGCTCTCGCTCCAGCTGGTCCGGCCGGCGCTCGCCGCGCCCGGGCGGCGGGCCGACCTGTGGCGTACGACGCTGTGGGTCGCGGCGGTCGTGGTCTGGTGCGAGCCGGTGTGGACGACGCTCCGGTACGGGCAGATCAACCTGCTGGTCGCGGTGGCCGTGCTGTGGGATTTCACGCGCCGCGAGGGCAGCCGCTGGGCCGGTCTCGGCATCGGCCTGGCGACCGCGGTGAAACTCACACCGGGGCTCTTCGTGGTGCTGCTCCTCGTCGCCGGCCTGCTGCTGTGGCGCCGCGACCGGGGGATGAACGAGTGGCTGCGCACGGCGTTCACCGCGACCGGCGTCTTCCTGGCGACGACGCTGGCGATGGTGGTGGCGCTGCCGGCGGATTCCAGGACCTTCTGGACGCGGACGCTGTTCGAGACGGGCCGGGTCGGCCACGCGGAGGAGACCGCCAACCAGTCCCTGAGCGGGGTCCTGGCCCGGCTGATGCACACGGACGCCCCCGGCCTGTGGTGGCTGGCGGCGGCGGTCCTGCTCGGCGGCTCCGCGATGGTTCTCGCGATACGGGCGGCGGTGCGCGGCGACAGGGCGGTGGCCGTGGTGATCACCGCCGTCACGGCGCTGATGGTCTCGCCGATCTCCTGGTCCCACCACTGGGTCTGGTGCGTGCCCCTGCTGATCCTGCTGTACGACCGCGCCACGCGCGCGTGGCTCACGACGGGCGCGGTGGCACTGGCCTTCGCCTCGTTCGCGCTGTGGTGGGTGCCGCACGACCCGGGCCGCCCCGAACTCGACCAGAACGCGGGCCAGATGCTGCTGTCGGCGGTCTACCCGCTGACGGCGACGGCGCTCTTCGCCGCGTACGCGCTGGCGGTGTGGCGGACGCGCCGGCCGGAGGCCCCCGAGGAGCTGCGGGAGGCCGCCGCGGTGCGGGAGCCTCAGGCCGTGGCGAAGGAGTAGAACCGCTTGAGGGTGCAGTGCTCGTCGAGGAGCCGGCCGTAGATCGGCTCCCCCTCGAGCTCGCGGTAGGTCTCGATCGGGTCGCCCTTTATGATCAGCGCCCGCGCGCACTCCTCGCACCAGTACTGGTAGTCGGGGTTGACGGGGTCCATGTCCCGCACGATGGGCGTGCCGCTGCCGCACCAGTCGCACTTCCGCCTGTGCGCACCCAAAGGCCACCCTCCCGTCCGGACCTGGTCCCCCTCCGGCCGTCCGATTCTGCCATGGCCGGGCGGCGGCCCAGAAGTGACAAAACGACAGATCCCGCCCCCCTTTGCAGAGGACGGGATCCGGTGACTGTGGAGCTAAGGAGAATTGAACTCCTGACCTCCTGCATGCCATGCAGGCGCTCTACCAACTGAGCTATAGCCCCTCGTGTTCTTCACGCTCAGCGCTGCGAACAAGAAGAACTCTAGCCTGTGACCTGCCGGAAAGTGAAATCCGGGCCCTGGGGCCGGCCCGGGCCGTCAGGTGTCGTCGCCGAGGACCGGCTCGGGCAGTGAGCCGGCGTTGTGCTCCAGGAGGCGCCAGCCGCGCGCGCCCTGGCCGAGGACCGACCAGCAGCAGTTCGAGACGCCGCCCAGGCCCTCCCAGTGGTGCGGCTCCAGGCCGAGGAGCCGGCCGATGGCGGTACGGATGGTGCCGCCGTGGCTGACCACGACCAGGGTGCCGTCCTGCGGGAGCTTGTCGGCGTGTTCCAGGATCACCGGGGCGGCCCGGTCGGCCACCTCGGTCTCCAGCTCGCCGCCGCCCCGGCGCACCGGCTCGCCGCGCTTCCAGGCGGCGTACTGCTCGCCGAACCGCGCCACGATCTCGTCGTGCGTGAGCCCCTGCCACTCCCCCGCGTACGTCTCGCGGAGCGCGGCGTCGTGGGCGACGGAGAGTCCGGTGAGCGCGGCCAGCTCGGCGGCGGTGGCCGCCGTCCGCTTCAGGTCGGAGGCGACGATCGCGTCGGGACGCAGGGCGGCGAGCAGCCGGGCGGCCCGGCGGGCCTGGTGGACGCCGGCTTCCGTGAGCTCGATGTCGGTCGAGCCCTGGAAGCGGCGCTCCAGGTTCCAGGAGGTCTGGCCGTGGCGCCACAGGACGATACGGCGGCCGGTGCCGCCCTTGGGGGCGCTCAGCTCAGCTCACCGTCCGCCGCCGTGTCGGCACCGGTCAGGGCGGCGTGCTCGGCGGCCTTGCCGCGGGTCTTGACGGCGTCCTCGGGGAGGGGCAGCTCGGGGCAGTCCTTCCACAGCCGCTCCAGGGCGTAGAAGACCCGCTCCTCGCTGTGCTGCACGTGGACGACGATGTCGACGTAGTCCAGGAGGATCCAGCGGGCGTCGCGGTCGCCCTCGCGGCGCACCGGCTTGGCGCCGAGCTCCTTCTGGAGCCGCTCCTCGATCTCGTCGACGATGGACTTGACCTGGCGGTCGTTGGGCGCGGAGGCGAGCAGGAAGGCGTCGGTGATCGACAGCACGTCGCTGACGTCGTACGCGATGATGTCGTGAGCGAGCCGGTCGGCCGCCGCCTGGGCGGCGGCGTTGACGAGCTCGATGGAGCGATCCGTGGCGGTCACAAGCAGGCTTTCGTCGGCGGTCCAGTACCCCTCCAGGGTCTCACGGACCGCCGACGACCCCGCAAACGATTACGAGGCGCCCGGAATCTCGTAGTCCCGGCCGAGGACGACGGTGATCGCGGCGGTGCCGGAGGGCTTGCCCTTGGTGACGGAGTCGTCGGGCAGGCCGAGGGTCTTGGCGACCTCGACGGCCGTGGCCTTCTGGGCGTCGTCCGCGTAGACGACCTCGGACTTCGCCTGGCTGTCGGCCTTGGTCCCGCCGACGAAGGCGTAGCCGCCGTTGATCAGGACGATCTTGGCCGCCTCGACGGCGTCCTCGCCGGTCGCGTCCTTGATCGAGACCCGCGGCACCCCGCCGGCGTCGAGTGCGGTGACCTTGCCGCCGAGGATGTCCCTGACCACGCTGTCGCCGGCGCCCTCGGCGAGCGCGCCGTCCTGGCCGACGGGCAGCATCGCCGTCTTGTAGGCGCCGGTCTTGGCGTGCTCGGCGAGCTTGGCGAGGGAGGCGCCGAGGTCCTTCTCGGGGAGGGACGGGTCGGCGATCTGCTGAAGGTACTCGATGGCGGTCGTGGCGTTCGCGGCGTCGCTGGGCATCTTGCGGAGCATGCCGTTGACGACCTGACCGAAGCGCTGGAGCTGCTTGGCCTCGGCCTCGCCGGAGGCCCGGTAGGTGGCGTAGGCGACGGCGGCGCGGCCGGTGAGGGTCTGCTTCTCGCCCTTGGTGACGAGCGGGTCGGAGCCCTTCTTGGCCTTGGGGTCGGGGACGTCGGTGTCGGTGTCGACCTCGATGCCGCCGAGGTACTCGACGAGGTTCTCCAGGTACGGGCTGTCCAGCCGCCAGGTGCCGGCGATCTTGGCGCCGAGGAGGGTGTCGAGGGCTTCGCGGGTGCCGCTGGAGCCGTCGTCCTCGACGGACTTGCCGAGGGTGGTGGCCGCGCCCTCGGTGTCGGCGACGGCGAGCGCGTTGGGCAGCAGGACGGTGGTGCCCTGCTTGGTGGTGGCGTTGTCCACGAGGAGGGCGGTGGAGGTGCCGCCGCCCTGGAGGTCGTGGAGGTGGAGGACGATCGTGTCGCGCTGCTGCGGACCGGTGGCGGCGCCCTGCTGCTTCTGCTCCGAGTCGCCGGTGCCGGGGAGCAGACCGGCCGACCACAGGTAGCCGACGCCGCCGACGGCGGCGAGGACGAGGACGACGACGAGGGCGATCACCCGGTTGCGGCCGCGCCGGCGGGCCTCCTCGCGCCGCTCGGACCGGCTCTCGGTGAACTTGAGCCAGTCGATGACGTCCTCGGAGTCCTCGTCGGGCTCCTCGATGAAGGAGAACTGCTCGGTGCGGTACTCCCGGTCCTCGTCGGCGTCGTCCCGGCGGGGCGCCCTGGGGGGCGCGGGGGCCGCGGGGGGCGGCTCGGGGGCGGGCCGCTGACCGGGGACGCCCGCCGGGGCGGCGGCGACGGGCGCGGCGGGCTCGGCGGCCTGCCACTGCTGTCCGGCGCCGCCGTACGTCTCATACGGGTCGTACGAGGGCTGGGCGTAGCCGCCCTGGGCCTGCCCCTGCCCGGGCCGGCCGGCGTAGGGGTCGTACGAGGGCTGCTGGGGCGCCTGGGGCTGCTGCGGGGCCTGGGGCTGCTGGGGCTGGGCGTAGGGGTCGTAGCCGTACGTCTGCTGCTGTCCGGCGTACGGGTCGTACGCGGACTGCTGCGGGGGCTCGGCCTGCTGCTGGTACACCGGCTGCCCGTACGCGTCGTAGCCGATGATCTGCGGCTGCGGGTAGTACGGGTCGTACGGGTTCTGCTGATCGTTCACCGGTGCCCCTCCCCGGGACTGTCACTCGCCGCGGTACAGCTGGCGCTTGTCGATGTAGCGGACGACGCCGTCCGGGACGAGATACCAGACGGGGTCGCCCTCGGCGACCCGTGCGCGGCAGTCGGTGGACGAGATGGCGAGGGCGGGGACCTCGACGAGGGAGACGCCGCCCTCGGGCAGTCCGTCGTCGGTGAGGTCGTGGCCCGGCCGGGTGACGCCGATGAAGTGGGCGAGGGCGAAGAGCTCCTCCGCGTCGCGCCAGGTGAGGATCTGCGAGAGCGCGTCGGCACCGGTGATGAAGAAGAGGTCGGCGTCGCTGTTGAGGGAGCGCAGCTCCCTCAGGGTGTCGATGGTGTAGGTCGCGCCGCCGCGGTCGATGTCGATGCGGCTGACCGAGAACTGCGGGTTGGAGGCCGTGGCGATGACCGTCATCAGATAGCGGTCCTCGGCGGGCGACACGGCCTTGTGGCTCTTCTGCCACGGCTCGCCGGTCGGTACGAACACCACCTCGTCCAGGTGGAACAGGGCGGCGACCTCGCTGGCCGCCACCAGGTGTCCGTGGTGGATCGGGTCGAACGTCCCGCCCATCACGCCGAGGCGGCGCTTGCCGCGGCCGCCAGTAGGCACTTCCTGCTCTCCCATGCGTGCAGAGCCTACTGGCACGGCGGCGGACGCCGGCTCAGCGGCCTCCCGGTCGGCGTCCGGCTCAGCGGTCGCGGTTGAAGCGGGTGGTGATCCAGAGCAGCAGCATCAGCGCGAGGAAGGCGCCACCGCCGGTGACGTACGGGTTGAGGCTGTCGTGGTTGCCACCGTGCTCGGCGCCCTCGGAAGCAAGCGTGACGAGGTTGGCGGCGGTGCTGTGGAGGCTCATCTTCGGCAGACCTATCAGATCGGGGGTGGGAGCGGAGACTTCGCGCACATCGTATGCGGGCGGTCGCGGCTCGCTCACGCCGACTCAGGCGTTGGCGTCCTCGGCGTCCCCGGACGCCCCTCGGGCGGGGGTGCCTGCGGACCGGTCCGCCGTCTCGGCGGTGGTTCCGGCGGTCGTCCCGGGGCTGGTCCGGTCGGTGGCCTCGGTGGCTTCGGCGCTGGTCCGGTCGGTGGCCTCGGTGCTGGTCCGGTCGGGGGCGGGCGTCGCGTCCGTCGTCTCGCCGCGGCCGTAGCCGCGGAGCAGGAACCAGGCGAGGAGGGCGCCGCCGACCATGGAGACCAGCAGGACGATGCGGAGCGTGTCGCCCGACCCCTGCTGGGCCGCCGCGGCGATGCCGGTGAGGGCGGTGGTGGCTCCGGCGGTGTCCGGCATGGGGTGGTGCTCCCTTATCCACAGGGTTCGTTGTCCACAGGGCCCGAGTTGTCCACAGGCGCTCCGCCCACGGTAGCGCCCTCGCCTAGGGTGGGGCGTGTCAGGGGGACGAGTACCGACTCGTACGGATGGACAGGGGGCGTTCATGACCGACAACCACGGCGGAAACCACCAGGGAAGCGTGCCGAGCAGGCAGCGCAAGCGGTTCCCCGGCATCTCCTCGCGGGCCTACGAGCACCCGGCGGACCGGTCGGCGCTGGTGGCGCTGCGGAAGCTGAGCGGTTTCGACACGGTGTTCAAGGCGCTCAGCGGACTGCTGCCGGAGCGCAGCCTGCGGCTCCTCTACCTCTCGGACTCCGTCCGGGTGAGCGACGCGCAGTTCTCGCACCTCAACGACATGCTGCGGGACGCCTGTTACATCCTCGACCTGGACAAGGTCCCGCCGATGTACGTCACGCAGAACCCGGTGCCGAACGCGATGTGCGTGGGCCTGGACGAGCCGGTGATCGTGCTGACGACGGGGCTCGTCGAGCTGCTCGACGAGGAGGAGATGCGGGCGGTCGTCGGCCACGAGGTCGGGCACGCCCTGTCGGGACACGCGGTCTACCGGACGGTGCTGCTCTTCCTGACGAACGTGGCGCTGAAGGTCGCCTGGATCCCGCTGGGGAACGTGGCGGTGATGGCGATCGTGACCGCGCTGCGCGAGTGGTTCCGCAAGTCGGAGCTGTCGGCCGACCGGGCGGGGCTGCTCGTGGGGCAGGACCTGCGGGCCTCGATGCGGGGTCTGATGAAGATAGCCGGCGGCAACCACCTGCACGAGATGAACGTGGACGCGTTCCTCGCCCAGGCGGACGAGTACGAGAAGGCCGGTGACCTGCGGGACTCGGTCCTGAAGATCCTCAACGTGCTGCCGCGCTCGCACCCGTTCACCACCGTGCGGGCGGCCGAGCTCAAGAAGTGGTCGGAGAGCCGCGACTACCAGCGGCTGATGGACGGCCACTACCCGAAGCGCTCGGAGGACAAGGACACCTCGGTCACGGACTCCTTCCGGGAGTCGGCGGGGCACTACGCGCAGACCGTGAAGGAGAGCAAGGATCCGCTGGTCAAGCTCGTCGGGGACATAGCCGGCGGGGCCGGGGAGCTCGCGGGCGACCTCGGCGGACGGCTGCGGACGGTGTTCGGCGGCGGCGCCTCGAAGGAGCCGGGCAAGGACACCGGCAAGGATGCCGGCGGGGACTCCGCCGGGGGCCAGGGCGCCGAGGCCTAGTCGGGCGTCAGGGCCGGGGCTGGGCGGCCGGGGCGAGGGCTCCGCAGAGCGCGGGGGCCGTCGGGCGGTCGGTGGCGTACGGGTCGGTGAGGGCCGGTCCGGCCTTCGCCGGGACCTGGGCTCCGGCCAGCAGCGGCCTGAGCCCGCCCCCGGTGTCGGCGCCGCATGCCTGCGGCCCGGCCTCCACGGTGCTCACCAGCAGCTCGGCACGGTGCATGCGCAGGTCGTCGCGGTCGAAGCGGAAGTGCAGGGTGCGGTGGACCGTGAAGAGGGAGGCGGCGGCGTCGGTGCCCGGACCCTGGACGGCGGGGCGCAGCGCGTAGGTGAAGGTGTGGTCGGCGGTGACGTCGAGGGTGTCCGGGGCGGTCTCGGCGAAGCGCAGGGTGCCCTGGACGCGGGGCGCGGCGTCGGCCACGGTGACCTGCCGGGGGTCGAAGCGGACCACCCAGGCGGCGACGGCGTGCCGGCCGTCGTCGGCGGGCGCGGAGACGCTCCGGTCGAACTGGGCCAGCTGGTCGGGGTCGAGCAGCAGGCGGGCGGGCCGGACGGTCTGGCCCGCGAGGACGTCGGGCTCCAGGGAGGAGGCGACGAGGTAGTCCTTGGCGATGCTGAGGGCGGTGACGACCTGGCCCTCGGAGAAGTGGAGGGTGCGGGCGGCCACGGGGAGGTTGATGCCGGCGGCGCCGGTGCGGTACTCGGCGGCGGGGCTTCGGGCGAAGAGCCGGGCCGGGTCGCCGCCGGGGACGGGACCCTGGGGGGCGAGCGGGACGACGGTGGTGCGGAGCGGCTCGGCGCGCTGGTCCGGCGGGGGCTGGTAGGGGTTGCGCAGGCCGAGATAGACGGCCGTGCCGAAGGCGAGGACGATCAGCAGGACCAGGAGGAGGGCCTGTCCGGAGCCCCGGCGGCCGATGGGGCCGGGGCGGTTGCGGACGGCGAGCGCGTGCTCGCCCATCCTTTCCCGGGCCGAGTACTCCTGGAGGTGGGCAGCGCGGACGAACGCCTCGTCGAAGACGACGGCTCGGTACTCGTCGTCACCGCCGGGGAGTCCCTCGGGAGTCCCCTCAGGCGGGTCGCCACGCCCTGCCATACCTTCAGGGTAGGTCGGCGGGGGCTTCGGTAAACGCCCAGGTACACGACAAGTTCGGAAGTTTTCCGCCGTCGGAGTGGTGGCCCGACGGCCGTCCGGGTGGCGTCAGGGTGTGCGGGACGCGGCGGAGGCCGCGGGCGGCGTGGGGCCGGCGGGGGCAGGGCGTCCGGCGGCCGGCGGGGCGGCGGCGGTGGCCGGGGTGCCGGTGAGCACCGGTACCGGCGGCGCGGCTGCCGGGGAGGCGGCCGGCGGGGCCGGGTTGGGCTGGTCGACGCCGGTGGAGGCCGGGGGGACCTGGTCCTGCCGGTTGGCGGCGGCGCCGCGGTAGACGGCGGTGAAGGCGAGGGCCACCATGCCGATGCCCATCAGGAGGGCGAGGAGCCAGGCGACGGGCCGGTGCCAGCGGGCGCTGCCACGGTAGGGGCGGAGGGCGCCGCCGTGGCGGCCGTAGGGGCTGGCGTCGTCGCCGATGTCGTCGGGCTCGTAGGTGAGGCCCACGGGGTCGCGGCCGTCGTCGTAGAGGTCGTCGTCGCCCGCGGCGCGAAGAGCGCGGGCGCGGGCCGATTCGGCTTCGGCGCGGGCCTGGGCGGCGGCGAGGAGGCGTTCGACGGCCGTCGGCTCGTGGACGGCGGCGGCCTTGACGAACTCCTCGTCGAAGACCACGTCCCAGCGGCCCTCGGCGGCGCCTCCGCGCTCGTCGTCGGGCTCCCAGCCGTTCGGGGACGGCCTGCCCCCCACGTCGTCCGGCACGGTCTCAGAGTAGACCGGGGATGTGGTTTTGGGCAGGGAGAGTGCGAAGTCTCCCCGCCCGTACCGAAAGGAGGTGTGCGAGGTGGTGTTACCGGATGTGACCGTCGCCGGTCACGATGTACTTGGTGGAGGTGAGCTCCGGAAGGCCCATGGGGCCGCGGGCGTGGAGCTTCTGGGTGGAGATGCCGATCTCCGCGCCGAAGCCGAACTGTCCGCCGTCCGTGAAGCGGGTGGAGGCGTTCACGGCGACCGTGGTGGAGTCGACCAGCTGGGTGAAACGGCGGGCGGCGGCCTGCGAGGTGGTGACGATGGCCTCGGTGTGGCCGGAGGTCCACATGCGGATGTGTTCGACGGCCTTGTCGAGGGAGTCGACGACGGCGGCGGCGATGTCGTGGGAGAGGTACTCGGTCTCCCAGTCCTCGGGGGTGGCCGGGACGACGGTGGCCTTGGTGCCCTCGGCGTGGGCGAGGACCCGCTCGTCGGCGTGGACGGTGACGCCGGCCCCGGCGAGCGCGTCGAGGGCGCGGGGCAGGAAGGCGGCGGCGATGTCCTGGTGGACGAGGAGGGTCTCGGCGGCGTTGCAGACGCTGACCCGCTGGGCCTTGGAGTTGATCAGGATGTCGACGGCCATGTCGAGGTCGGCCTCGGCGTCGACGTAGACGTGGCAGTTGCCCGTGCCGGTCTCGATGACCGGGACGGTGGACTCCTCGACGACCGTCTTGATCAGGGAGGCGCCGCCGCGCGGGATGAGGACGTCGACGAGGCCGCGGGCGCGCATCAGCTCGCGGACGGAGTCGCGGGACTCGCCGGGGACGAGCTGGATGGCGTCGGCGGGCAGCCCGGCGCCGCCGACGGCGTCGCGGAGGACGGTGACGAGGGCGGTGTTGGAGGCGTAGGCGGAGGAGGAGCCGCGGAGCAGGACGGCGTTGCCGGCCTTGAGGCAGAGGGCGGCGGCGTCCACGGTGACGTTGGGCCGGGCCTCGTAGATGATGCCGACGACGCCGAGCGGGACGCGGATCTGGCGGAGGTCGAGCCCGTTGGGCAGGGTCGAGCCGCGGACGACCTCGCCGACCGGGTCGGGCAGGGCGGCGACGTGGCGGACGTCGGCGGCGATGGCGCGGACCCGCTCGGGGGTGAGGGTGAGCCGGTCGATGATCGACTCGCTGGTGCCGGCCTCGCGGGCCTTGGCGATGTCCTCGGCGTTCGCCTCGACGATCTCCGCGGTGCGGACTTCGAGGGCGTCCGCGATGGCGAGGAGGGCGTCGTCCTTCGCCGAGCGCGGCAGTGGCGCGATCTGTGCGGCGGCGCCACGGGCCCGGTAGGCGGCCTGGGTGACCGGGGAGAGGTTGTCGAGGGGCGTGAGCGAGGTCATGCCCGCAGGGTACTGGCACGGGCGCGTCGACCCGGCACGTACGACGGGCGCATCCCGCAGTGCGAGACGCGCCCGTGCCGGTGTGCGGACGGCGGGGGTCCGGCCCGTGGTCCGGGGCCCCGGCCGGTCAGTAGGGGTGGACTCCGACGGGGGCGGCGGGCGGCGGGCCGTAGCCCTCCGCGATCCGCTGGTGGTAGGTCTCCCGGTCGATGACCTCCAGGCCGACGATCTCCCACGGGGGGAGCTTGGCGGTCTGCCGGTGCTCGCCCCAGAGCCGGAGGGCGACGGCGGCCGCGTCGTGCAGGTCGCGGGCCTCCTCCCAGTACCGGATCTCGGCGTGGTCGTTGGCGTAGCGGCTGGTCAGCAGGAAGGGGTGGTCGTGGGCCAGCTGTTCGAGCCCGCGGCGCACCTCCTTCAGCGGTGACTCGACGCCGGACACGCTCAGGGTGACGTGCCACAGCTTGGACAGCGGTCGCTCCCCCGCGCCGCCGTCCCGTGTGCCCGTCTCGGCTGCTGTGCCCTTGCCTTCCGTGGCCGTGTCCTGTGCCGCGTCGAAGTCGGCTCCGGCCTCGACACTCGTCAGGGCGCGTTCGGCCGTCCCGCGGGGCAGTGCCCCTGGGCGCGCTCGTCTCACCGGCGGCCTCCTGTGTGATGCGTGTGGTGCTGTACCCCGCGTTTGCTCGTTACCCCCGAGACAAAGTTGACCAGTCCGAGCCGTCGCATGGGGCGGTTTTGGTAAAGGTCCCTTCCGGATGGCAGGAGTTTCAGCCGTTTCGGCGGCGGTTTCGCAAGGGCTTCCGCACCGGTTTCCGGCCTCGGAGCGGGTCGCGCTCAGCCGAGGACGACGAGGTCGTCGCGGTGGACGACCTCGCGCTCGTACTCGGGGCCGAGTTCCGCGGCGAGTTCACGGGTGGAGCGGCCCAGCATCCGGGGGAGTTCCCTGGCGTCGAAGTTGACGAGGCCGCGGGCGACGGGGCGGCCACCGGTGTCGCGGAGCTCGACCGGGTCGCCGGCGACGAACTCGCCCTCGACGGCGGCGATGCCGGCGGCGAGGAGCGACTTCTTGCCCTCGACGACGGCCCGGACGGCGCCGTCGTCCAGGGCGAGCGAGCCCTGGGGGGTGGAGGCGTGGGCGAGCCAGAGGAGGCGGTCGGCGGAGCGGCGGCCGGTGCGCTGGAAGTACGTGCCGGTGTCGCGGCCGGCGAGGGCGTCGGCGGCCCGGCTGGCGGAGGTGAGGACGACGGGGATGCCGGCGGCGGCGGCGATCCGGGCGGCCTCGACCTTGGTGACCATGCCGCCGGTGCCCACGCCGGCCTTGCCGGCGGAGCCGATCTCGACGTGGGCGATGTCCTGCGGGCCGCCGACCTCGGCGATCCGGGAGGTGCCGGGCTTGGCGGGGTCGCCGTCGTAGAGGCCGTCGACGTCGGAGAGGAGGACGAGGAGGTCGGCGCGGACGAGGTGGGCGACAAGGGCGGCGAGCCGGTCGTTGTCGCCGAAGCGGATCTCGTCGGTGGCGACGGTGTCGTTCTCGTTGACGACCGGCAGCGCGCCCATGGCGAGGAGCTGGTCGAGGGTGCGGTAGGCGTTGCGGTAGTGGGCCCGGCGGCTGGTGTCGTCGGTGGTGAGCAGCACCTGGCCGACGCGGACGCCGTAGCGGGCGAAGGAGGCGGTGTACCGGGCGACGAGGAGGCCCTGGCCGACGCTGGCGGCGGCCTGCTGGCGGGCCAGGTCCTTGGGCCGGCGGGTGAGGCCGAGCGGGGCGAGGCCGGCGGCGATGGCGCCGGAGGAGACCAGGACGATCTCCTTCTCGCCGCCGCTGCGGACCTTGGCGAGGACGTCGACGAGGGCGTCGACCCGGTCGGCGTCGAGGCCGCCGGCGGCGGTGGTGAGGGAGGACGAGCCGACCTTCACGACGATCCGGCGCGCCTCGGTGACGAACGGTCGCGTCACGGCCTGCGGAGTCACGTCCGGTCGGTTCATGTCCTGCTGCACCGTCGCCATCTCCGTCGCCACCTGCGCCGTCCTCACTCGCTGTTCTGGCGCCGTGCGCTCCCGGCACGGTCGCGAGGGGCAATCTACGCGAGCCGGGACGGCTGCCGCTCCTCCGTTTCGCCCTCCGGACCCGCGTCCCGCGGAACGGGACCCCGGCTGACGAGGATCCGGCGGGAGATCACGTACGTGAAGGGGATGGCGACGACGGCGGCCACGAGGGGGGCGATCCGGTCGTCCATGCCGGCCCAGGTGACGAGCGCGTACAGGCCGGCGCTCTGCACCACGTAGTTGGTGACGTTGGTGAGGGGGAAGAGGGCGAACTTCTTCCAGGTGGGGCGGGTGCGGTAGGTGAAGTACGTGTTGAGGAAGAAGGAGCCCACCATGCTGAGCAGGAAGGCGAGGGTGTACGCGGCGAAGTACGGCATCCAGGGGTGGAGCAGCAGGTAGCAGCCGAAGAAGGTGCCGGTGTTGATCCCGCCCACCACGCCGAAGCGGATGATCTGGCCGAGCTGGTCTCGCATGGGCCCATCAGATCGCCGAGAGATGAACGGGACATGCCGCGGGGGCGACGCCCGCGCGACGAACGGCCCCCGCGTACGAACGGCCCCTCGTGCGGGTGCGCACGAGGGGCCGTTCGGCGGTTGCGGGGCGGCGGTTCCTAGGCGGCGGCGGTTCCTAGACGGCGGCGCCGCGGCGGGCGGTCCAGCCGGCCCAGGCGGAGCCGATCATGTCGCGGACGTCGTAGCGGGCCTTCCAGCCCAGCTCGGCGGCGATGCGGTCGGCGGAGGCGACGACACGGGCCGGGTCGCCGGGGCGGCGCGGGGTGACGACGGGCTCGGTGGTGTGCTCGGTGATCTCGTTGATCAGGCCGACCATCTCGGTGACGGAGACGCCCTCGCCGCGGCCGATGTTGACGGTGAGGTCGCGCGGCTCGCCGGCCTCGGCCCACTCGGCGAGCTTGCGGGCGGCGACGAGGTGGGCGTCGGCCAGGTCCTCGACGTGGATGTAGTCGCGGATGCAGGTGCCGTCCGGGGTGGCGTAGTCGTCGCCGAAGATCCGGGGCGCCTCGCCGGCGTCGAGCCGCTCGAAGACCATCGGCACCAGGTTGAAGACACCGGTGTCGGCGAGCTCGGGGGTGGCCGCGCCGGCCACGTTGAAGTAGCGCAGGCAGGCGGTGGCGATGCCGTGCGCCTGGCCGGCCGCGCGGACCAGCCACTCGCCCGCGAGCTTGGTCTCGCCGTACGGGCTGAGCGGGGCGCAGGGGGTCTCCTCGGTGACGAGGTCGACGTCCGGCATGCCGTACACGGCGGCGGAGGAGGAGAAGAGGAAGTTGCGCACGCCGGCCGCGGCGACCGCCTCCAGGAGGACGGTGAGGCCGACGACGTTCTCGCGGTAGTAGTGCAGCGGCAGCTCGACGGACTCGCCGACCTGCTTCTTCGCGGCGAGGTGGACGACGCCGGTGACGGCGTGCTCGGCGAGCGTCCGGTCCAGCAGCTCGCGGTCGAGCGTGGAGCCGACGACGAGCGGCACGCCCTCGGGCACCCGGTGCGCGTATCCGGTCGACAGATCGTCGAGGACGACCACCCGCTCCCCCGCCGCCGTCATGGCCCGGACCACGTGCGCGCCGATGTAACCGGCACCGCCGGTGATCAGGTACGTCATGCTCTCCCCACTCCCTTGTCGCTGAGCACCGCGGGAACTCCACCGCGGAATCACACCGTACCTGCTGCCCGCCAGTACGTCGAAACGCCTGCGTCCCGACGCAGGGGCGCGCACGCCCACAGGGGGGCGCGTGACCAGTGCTCACGCGCCCCGGGGGTGCCCTCGGAAGGCTGCATACTGGTGCTGCTCACTCTCCGCATATGTACGTGTTCGAGGAGTAAACAGCAGTGCGAAATCCCGAGTCACCCCGGCTGCTGGGGGTCTACCGCCGAGCCGTTCCCGACCGCGTGCGACGGGCCGTCGTCGCGCAGGTGGACGCCGATGTGCGCCGCCGCGTGAAGCTCCGCATCGCCAGCGGGACGGCCGCCGCCGAGCGTCTGCGCCGCAACCGGCTGGCCCGGCGGTACGCGGCGCTCACCGCCGGACCGGACCGTGCCGTGATCAGCGTCGGCCGGGAGCCGAAGGTGGCGCTGATCGCCGAGGGGATCACCCCGCTGCGGGCCCGCCGGGCCAATCTGGAGGCGGTGCTCGGCGCGCTCGCCGCCGCCGGCGTCCCGCACTTCTGCGTCCCCGGCAAGTCGGACACCTCCTCGGCGGTGGCCGTGCGCGAGGAGGACCGGGCCGCCGTGCTGGCCGCCCTCGCCGCCGCCTGCGCGCGGGAACCGGGCTACGCGACCCCGGTCGGCGGGAACGGCCCGGTGAACCGCCCCTCCCAGCCCGGCTTCGCCGCCGGGACCTGGCACCGGCTGCGTACCGCCGCCGTCGTGCGGCTGACCTGGTACCGGGCCGACCCGACCCACCAGCTCAAGCTGGGCGAGGCGTACGGCTGCGACGTGGAGTTCTGGCGCGAGGAGGGCGGCGAGCTGACCGCGCCCCGGCCCGGCAGGGTCACCGCCGTGCTGCCCCGCCAGGGCCGACTCGTGGAGGCCCCGGAGTCCTGCTTCACCGACTTCACCGACGTCCGCCCCGGCGCCCGCACCGTGCCCGACGGCGCGCCGCTCGTGCCGGCCCGCGCCGAGACCGCCGTCGTCCGCACCGACCAGGTCACCTTCCCCGTCGACGTCGTCTACACCTGGGTGGACGGCTCGGACCCGGAGTGGCTGCGGCGGCGCGCGGAGTACGCCGGCGAGGCGTACCACGCGGAGGCGGCCAACGCGGCCCGCTACCTCAGCCGCGACGAGCTGCGCTACTCGCTGCGCTCGCTCCACCTGTACGCGCCCTGGGTGCGGACCGTCTTCCTGGTCACCGACGACCAGACGCCGGCCTGGCTGGACACCACCGTCCCCGGCCTGCGGGTCGTCTCGCACAAGGAGATCTTCCGCTCCCCCGAGGTGCTGCCGACCTTCAACTCGCACGCGATCGAGTCGCAGCTGCACCACATCGACGGACTCGCCGAGCACTTCCTCTACCTCAACGACGACGTGATGCTCAGCCGCGAGGTGACCCCCGGGGACTTCTTCCACGCCAGCGGGCTCACCAAGTTCTTCCCCTCCCCCGCGCTGGTCCCGGTCGGCGAGCGCAGCCTCGACGACCCGCCGGTGGCCGCCGCCGGCAAGAACAACCGCCGGCTGATCGAGCAGCGGTACGGCTCGGTCCTGGTGCAGAAGATGAAGCACATGCCGCATCCGCTGCGGCGCAGCGTGCTGGCGGAGATCGAGACGGAGTTCGCCGCCGAGTACCGCCGCACCGAGGCGAACCGCTTCCGCAGCGTCGACGACATCTCGATCGCCTCCTCGCTGCACCACTACTACGCGTTCCACACCGGCCGCGCGGTCCCGTCGAACGACCTGCCGTACGCCTACCTGGACCTCACCCACCCGTGGACGGAGACCCGGCTCGGGCGGCTGCTCGCCCAGCGCGACCGGGCGGTCTTCTGCGTCAACGACACGGTCTCCACGGAGCAGGACGCGGGCGGGCAGAAGGACCTCATCACCCCCTTCCTGGAGGCGTACTTCCCGGTCCCGAGCCCGTACGAGAAGCGCTAGACGGCACGCGGAAGGGGGCGCCCGGGCCGGGCGCCCCCTTCCGCGCGTCCGGGCCCGTCAGTCCTTCTCGTACGGCGAGCGCACCGGGAAGTACGCCTCCAGGAAGGCACGGAGCACCCGGTCCTGCTCGTCCAGCGGAACCTCCGCCTCCGCGGACTCGCCGATGCAGATGACGTCGCGGTGGCGGGCGGCGAGGAGGCGGCTGAGCGCCACGTGGTGCTTGTAGTCGCCGATGTTGGCGTAGGCGGCGGAGATGCCGCCGGGCGACGCCTTGCCGGTCAGATACCCGTAGTGGTGGTGGAGCGAGGAGGTGATCGACAGGTCGGTCCGGCCGCGGAACGGGGTCGCGGCGGTCCGCGCGGTCTCCTCCGGCCACCGCTCGGCGATCTCCGCCAGGACGCTGCGGCGCAGCGGGTGCGGGGTGTGCAGGAAGCCGTGGGTGGCGATCCGGCCGAAGGCCTCTTCCAGGAGGGCCTGGTTGTTCTTGGCGGCGACGAAGTAGCCCTCGGTCTCCTCGGTGACCTCGCCGGGCGGGACGGCGGTCGGCGAGCGGAAGAAGAGCGAGTTGCCGTTCGACTGGAAGAACTTGTTCGGTGCGAGGGGGCGGCCGAAGAACACGTCGTCGTTGATGTAGAGGAAGTGCTCCGCCAGGCCCTCGATGCGGTGCAGCTGGGACTCGATGGCGTGCGAGTTGAAGCTGGGCAGCCACGCCGCGTCGGCGAAGAGATCGCGGTGGCTCACCACCTCGACGTCCGGGTGGGCGGTGTCCAGCCAGGACGGCGCCTGGTCGTCGGTGACGAGGAAGATCCGCCGGATCCAGGGGGCGTGCGCGGCGAGGGAGCGCAGCGAGTAGCGCAGTTCGTCGCGGTTGCGGAAGCGGACGTCGCCGGACTGGGCGTCGTCGGCGGCGAGGCCCTGCTCGCGGCGGGCCGCGTCGCGCTTGGCCCGCCACACCGGGTCGGTGTCGTCGACCCAGGTGTAGACGGCGTCGACGGGGAAGTCGACGTTCCACATGAGCTTCTTGGTGAAGACCGCCAGGGTCGGGTAGTCCCGGCCGGCGACGGTGATCCTGGCGTCGCCGTCGAGGGAGGGCAGCCGGGGGCCGACGAGGGTGGTGCCGCGCGGGGCGGCGTACCAGCCGGTGTCGCCCTCCTCCTCGGGCCAGAACTCGACGCCGCAGCCGTACACCGGCCCGTACCGCAGGGTCCGGCTGTCGCTGACGAGCGGCTTGAAGATCCGGACGCCGGCCACGTCGGGGGCGTGGGTGAGGGTCTCGGCGAGCCGGGCGCCCGGCGCGGCGGTCCGCGGGGCGACGAGCTCCGCGTAGACCGGGCGTCCGTGCAGCTCGGTGCCGAGGGCGCGCAGGGCGCGCTCCCGGTCGGGCTGCTTGACGGCGAGGCGGTGGCTGACGGTCGTGGGGTCGTGGAGCAGGACGTAGGGGACGCCGTGCCGTTCCAGCGCCTGCGCGGTCAGCTCCAGGTTGATCTCGCCCATGCGCCAGGACGGGACGTCGTCGCGGACCTCGGCGAGCCGGCCCGCCGAGCGGACCAGGGACTTGGGGTCCTTGGCCTGGAGGATGACCTCGCGGGCCTTCTGCTCGTCCGGGGAGGGCGAGAGCCTGCTGACCGGCGCGGAGACGGCGAAACTGCGGCTGCCTCCGGCGGCGACCCGGTGGGCGGCGCGGTCGGCGCGGGCGGCGGCACGGGCGGCCGGGCCCTCGGCGTGCAGCGCGGTGAACAGCTCGTCCCAGCGGGCGGTGACGACCTCGGGGGCGAAGCGCTCGCGGGCCCCGGCGCGGGCGGCGGCGCCGTAGCCGGCGCGCAGCGCGTCGTCGCCCATCAGCCGGGAGAGGGCGGCGCCCAGCGAGGCGATGTCGTCGGCGGGCACCAGCAGGCCGTCCACCTCGTGGCGGACGATCTGGGAGGGGCCGGTGAGGGTGTCGTACGCGACGACGGGGACGCCCGCGGTGAACGCCTCCAGCATCACCAGGCCGAAGGACTCGACGCGCGAGGGCATCAGACAGATCGCCGCCGTGGCCCACTCCTCGGCCATCCGGCGGCTGCGGCCGACGAGTTCGACCCGGTCGTGCACGCCGAGGCCCTCGACGAGCCGGCGCAGGGCGGCCAGCTGGGGGCCGTCGCCGAAGATCCGCAGCCGCCAGCCGGGGTGCTCGTCGGCGACCTCGGCGAACGCCTGGATCGCGTGGTCGAGCTGCTTCTCCGGGACCAGTCGGCCGGCCACCACGATGGTCTTCGAGCCGAGGTCGGAGCGGGGCCGGTAGCCCTCGGGCATGGCGTTGGGGATGGTGGCGAGGCGCGGGGCGGCGGCGCCGAGCGACTCGGCGAACCAGTCGGTGGTGAGCTCGGTGAGCGAGACCAGGGCGTCGAGCCGGGGGGCGTGGGTGAGGAGCGGTTCGCCGGTGGCGCCGCGCAGCTGGGAGACGCGGTGCTCTTGGTGGACGACGGCGACCCGGGCCGGGGCGAGGGCGACGGCGGCGGCCATCAGGGCGGGGGTGGTGGTCACCAGGACGTCCGCGTCGAGCCCGGAGAGGGCGGCGGTCATCTCGATGTCGGAGAGCCGGTCGAAGGTGGGCTCCCAGGCGGTCTCGATCAGCTCGCTGGGCAGCTTGGCGAGGGCCTCGCACTCGCCCGGGGTGAGCGTGGAGGGGCGGACCGGGCGCGGCGAGCGGCCGGTGCGGTCCACCAGGTAGCGGACGGCGATCCCCTTCGCCTCCGGCAGGAACGGCTCCTGCTCCGTCCTGAACACGCTGAGGACCTCGACCTCGTGACGCGGCATCAGCTGGGCGGCCTGGGTGTAGGCGGCCATCTCGGTGCCGCCCATGGCGTCGCCCCAGGTGAGCAGGATGGTGATCTTCATACGCGTTCCTCCGCGCCGTCGGGGGCGCCTTCGAACCCGACGCAGGAGACGGCGAGCGCCCCGGCCGAGGTGATGTAGGCATGCACTCGGAGGAGCGAGCCGTCTTCCAGGGCGATGATCCGGAACGAGGTCCGGATCACCTGGTCGCGCCGGCGCAGGTCGGTGAGCCGGCGGCCGATCTTGAGGCCGGTACGCCCCTGCTGGAGCTGGATGTCCCAGCGGTGGGCGCGGCGGCCGGAGACCATGCCGGCGAGCGGCAGGTCGAAGGCGAAGCGGTCGCCGTCCCACTCCAGGGGGGCCTGGAGGACCGCGCCGCCGCCCCGGCGGACCGCCTGGGCGGTGTACGCGGCGGGCGGGGCCTGCGGGGCGACGACCCGGCCGCGGACCGTGATCCGGTCCCAGCGGAGGGCGAAGGTGTCGAGTTCGGCCTGATGGGCGGGGGCGCGGACCTTGAGGACGGCGAAGCCGTCGACGGAGCGCATCAGGCGGAAGTGGGCGCCGCCGGCCGGGTCGGGCGAGACGGGGGCGACGGGGCCGTCGGTCGCGGGGAGCGCCACGGCGGCGACGCCGGTGCGGGTCTCCTGCCCGGCGGGGCCGGTGAGGACGGTGGCGACGCGCCACAGTCCGGCGGTGAGGCCGAGGTCGGGGGCGCCGTCGTCGTCGCCGTCGGGGGTGTCCGTGAAGCGGAGGGCGGTGGTCGCGGTGAGCAGGCGGGTGCCGTCGCTCTGCGGTTCGAGCTCCAGCGGCAGCCGGTGGACGCGTCCGCCGCGGGCGAGTTCGAGCCGGGCGGCGGCGACGTCGGCGGTGGGCGGCAGGAGCAGGGCGACGTTGAGGGTGCGGCCGCCGAGGACGGAGAGGTGGAGCGGGCGGAGCGCGGGCCGGGGCGGGATTCCCCCGCCGAACGCCGGCGCGGTGTGCAGCCGTTCGACCCGGCGGCGCATCCGCACCGCCACCCGCCGGGCTCGTTTCGCGGCACCCACCGCGTAGGGCAGCAAGGCGTCACTCACGACAATCCCGGCTTCCGTTCTGGGGGTTGACAGTCGGGGCGCCACATAGTGGCAAGGCCCCCCAACGAAGGCAAATCGCCCCGGAGGCGTCCGGAGGGCGTCCGACCCCGGCCGCCGGGTGAAGATCCGGTGGTCCGTCCGGGTCGTCTGTACGGGCTTCGCCGCCGGTCGCCGCGCGCCGCCCGGCCGGCCACCGCCGGGCCACGCCCCGCATCCCACCCATGACCTCGGCGTTCCCCGCCCGACCCGGGCCCCGCGGCGACGCGGCGCCGCCGCCCGCCGTCCTCCTCCCGCCCGGCGGAGCGCCACGCGCCCGGCGCGAGCCGTCGCGCACGCGGGCGCACGCGCCCCTGCGCCCCCCACCACGAATCTCACCCGATAGTGGGAAAGCCGGACCACCCCTGGAAGCCCCGAAAACGCCGGAACCCCCGGCGGCCGAAGCCACCGGGGGTTCCCAGTTCCGTCCGAGCGGGCGAACCGCTCCCCGCTAGAACGGGTTGAACTCGTCGTACTCGCGGTCCGCGTCGTCGCGGGCCGCGTCGCGGTCACGGCGGCGCTGGGCTGCGGGGCGGGGGGCTTCGAGGCGGTGGTCCTCGCCTCGGCGGCCGAGCATCTCGGCGCCGGCCATGAGGGTGGGCTCCCAGTCGAAGACGACCGCGTTCTCCTCGGAGCCGATGGCGACGCCGTCGCCGGCGCGGGCGCCGGCCTTCATCAGTTCGTCCTCGACGCCGAGGCGGTTGAGGCGGTCGGCGAGGTAGCCGACGGCCTCGTCGTTGTTGAAGTCGGTCTGACGGACCCAGCGCTCCGGCTTCTCGCCGCGCACGCGGTACACGTCCTCCTGCTCGTCGTACGTGACGGTGAAGCCGGCGTCGTCGACGGCCTTCGGGCGGATGACGATGCGGGTCGCCTCCTCCTTCGGCTTCGCGGCGCGGGCCTTCGCGACGATGTCGGCGAGGGCGAAGGAGAGCTCCTTCAGGCCGGTGCGGGCGACCGCGGAGACCTCGAAGACGCGGTAGCCGCGCTCCTCCAGGTCCGGGCGGATCATGTCCGCGAGGTCCTGGCCGTCCGGGATGTCGATCTTGTTGAGGACGACGACGCGCGGACGGTCGTCGAGGCCGCCGTACTGCTTCAGCTCCTCCTCGATGACGTCGAGGTCGGTCACCGGGTCGCGGTCGGACTCCAGCGTCGCCGTGTCGAGGACGTGGACGAGGACCGAGCAGCGCTCGACGTGGCGCAGGAACTCCAGGCCGAGGCCACGGCCCTGGCTGGCGCCGGGGATGAGGCCGGGGACGTCGGCGATGGTGTAGACGGTCGAGCCCGCCGTGACCACGCCGAGGTTCGGGACCAGGGTGGTGAAGGGGTAGTCCGCGATCTTCGGCTTGGCGGCCGAGAGGACGGAGATCAGCGAGGACTTGCCGGCGCTGGGGTAGCCGACGAGCGCCACGTCGGCGACGGTCTTCAGCTCCAGGACGATGTCCTGCAGGTCGCCGGGCTCGCCGAGCAGCGCGAAGCCGGGGGCCTTGCGGCGGGCGGAGGAGAGCGCCGCGTTGCCGAGGCCGCCGCGGCCGCCCTGCGCGGCGACGTACGTCGTGCCGTGGCCGACGAGGTCCGCGAGGACGTTGCCCTTCTTGTCGAGGACGACCGTGCCGTCGGGCACGTACAGGACGAGGTCCTGGCCGTCCTTGCCCGCGCGGTTGCCGCCCTCGCCGGGCTTGCCGTTGGTGGCCTTGCGGTGCGGCGAGTGGTGGTACTCAAGGAGCGTGGTGACCGACTGGTCGACGACCAGGCTCACGTCACCGCCGCGACCGCCGTTGCCGCCGTCCGGGCCGCCGAGCGGCTTGAACTTCTCGCGATGGACGGAGGCGCAGCCGTGGCCCCCGTTACCCGCGGCGACGTGCAGCTCGACGCGGTCCACGAAGGTGGTCATGGTTCTGTGCCTCCAGAGCGAAGTACGGGAAAGCTATGTACGGGAATGTCTATCTAGTAACACGCGAAAGGCGGACCCTCTTCCCTGCCGGGAAGTGAGGTCCGCCTCCGCAAAGCGTCCGATCAGGCGACCGGAACGATGTTCACGACCTTGCGGCCACGGAAGGTGCCGAACTGCACCGAACCGGCCTGCAGGGCGAACAGCGTGTCGTCGCCACCGCGACCGACACCCGAGCCCGGGTGGAAGTGGGTGCCGCGCTGGCGGACCAGGATCTCACCGGCGTTGACGACCTGACCGCCGAAGCGCTTCACGCCGAGCCGCTGGGCGTTGGAATCGCGACCGTTCCGGGTGGACGATGCGCCCTTCTTGTGTGCCATTGCTCAGTCCCTCTTTACTTCGCGGCCGTCGGGATGGACGTGACCTTGATCGCCGTGTACTGCTGACGGTGACCCTGGCGACGGCGGTAGCCGGTCTTGTTCTTGTAGCGCAGGATGTCGATCTTGGCGCCCTTGGTGTGGTCCACGACCTCGGCCTGGACCTTGATGCCGGCCAGGACCCACGGGTCGCTGGTCACGGCGTCGCCGTCGACGACGAGCAGGGTCGAGAGCTCGACCGTGTCGCCGGGCTTGGCGGTGGAAATCTTGTCAACCTCAACGATGTCGCCGACAGCAACCTTGTGCTGGCGACCACCGCTGCGCACGATGGCGTACACGCGGATCTCTCTCTCACTCGGTAATGGGGACCTCTGACGCCAGCCGCCCACGCACGGGCCTGGGGCCCACGGCGATCCGGATCGGACGAGCGGCCTCTCCCGGCGGACGGGAGGGGGATGCTCAGAGGCGCGGCGCGTCATAGACACGCCGACGGTCTAGGTTACGGGCGCCTGCCACAGAGGGTCAAATTCGCCCGTGCGGGTGCGGACCGCCCCGGCGGCACCCCCTCGGGAGGGGGTGCCGCCGGGGCGGGACCGGCTCAGTCCTGGGCCGGGGCCGCGGTCTTCTCCGCGGCCTTCTTGGCCGTGGCCTTCTTCGCGACGGTCTTCTTCGCCACCGTCTTCTTGGCCGCCGTCTTCTTAGTGGCGGCCTTCTTGGCGGTGGCCTTCTTCGCCGTCTTCCGGGCGGCCTTCTTGGCCGCCGGGGCGGCCTCGGAGTCCTCCGCGGCCGGCTCGGGCGCCGCGGCCGGGGCGGCCGTGGCCACCACGATCTCGGCGGCCTCGGCGCCGGCGGGGGCGCCGGCCGGGGCGGTGGCCTTGCGGACCACCCGGCGGCGGGCGCGCGGCGCGGCGGCCACGGGGGCCTCCTCGCCGGGCTCGGCCACCGGCTCGGGCGCGGTCTCCACGACCGGCTCCGGCGCCGTCACGGCCTCCGGCTCCGCGACCGCGACGACCGTCTCGGCCTCGGCGGCGGCCGGCTCGGACGTGGAGACGACCGGCGAGGTCACCCGGCGGGTGGCGCGGCGACGGGTCCGGGGCGCGGGCGCCTCCTCCGCGACCGGCTCGGCCACCGGGGTCTCCACGACCGGCTCGGCCTCGGCGACGGCCTCGGCCGCCGGCTCGGCGACCGGCTCCACGACGGGTTCCGCGATCGGCGTCGGGACCACCGGCGCGGTCACCTTGCGGGTGACCCGGCGGCGGCCGCGGCCGCGGGTCGCGGCGGCCTCGGCCTCGGCGGCGGAGCCGTACAGCTCCTCGTCCGGGGCGATCGGGACCGGCACGGCCACCGGGGCCGCCAGCTCGGCCGCGACCTCGGCCTCGGTCTCCGCCGGGGCCTCGGCCTCGACGGCCTCGTGGGCGTGCTCGTGCACGTGCTCGTCGCCGCCACGGCCGCGCTTCTTCGCGCGCTTGCCGCCACCGCCGCCGTGCGTGGCCGGCTGCTCCATGTGGACGATGACACCGCGGCCGTTGCAGTGGACGCAGGTCTCGGAGAAGGACTCCAGGAGGCCCTGGCCGACCCGCTTGCGGGTCATCTGCACCAGGCCGAGCGAGGTGACCTCGGCCACCTGGTGCTTGGTCCGGTCGCGGCCCAGGCACTCCAGGAGGCGGCGCAGCACCAGGTCGCGGTTGGACTCCAGGACCATGTCGATGAAGTCGATGACGACGATGCCGCCGAGGTCGCGCAGCCGCAGCTGACGGACGATCTCCTCGGCCGCCTCCAGGTTGTTCCTGGTGACGGTCTCCTCCAGGTTGCCGCCCTGGCCGGTGAACTTGCCGGTGTTGACGTCGACGACGATCATCGCCTCGGTCTTGTCGATCACCAGCGAGCCGCCGGACGGCAGCCAGACCTTCCGGTCGAGCGCCTTCATCAGCTGCTCGTCGATCCGGTAGGTGGCGAAGACGTCGACCTCGCTGGTCCACCGCTGGAGGCGGTCGGCCAGGTCGGGCGCGACGTGCGAGACGTAGCCGTGGATGGTCTCCCAGGCGTCGTCGCCGCTCACGATGACCTTGGAGAAGTCCTCGTTGAAGATGTCGCGGACGACGCGGACGGTCATGTCCGGCTCGCCGTAGAGCAGGCTCGGCGCGGACGTCGAGATCTGGTTGGCCTTCTTCTGGATGTCGGCCCACTGCGCCTGGAGGCGCTCGACGTCACGGCGCAGCTCGTCCTCGCTCGCGCCCTCGGCGGCGGTGCGCACGATGACGCCCGCGTCCTCGGGGACGATCTTCTTGAGGATGGTCTTCAGCCGGGCGCGCTCGGTGTCCGGGAGCTTGCGGCTGATGCCGGTCATCGAGCCCTCGGGGACGTACACGAGGTAGCGGCCCGGGAGGGAGACCTGGCTGGTGAGGCGGGCGCCCTTGTGGCCGATGGGGTCCTTGGTGACCTGCACCAGGACCGACTGGCCGGACTTGAGGGCGGACTCGATGCGGCGCGGGCCGTTGCCCATGCCGAGCGCCTCGAAGTTGACCTCGCCGGCGTACAGGACGGCGTTGCGGCCCTTGCCGATGTCGACGAAGGCGGCCTCCATGGACGGCAGCACGTTCTGGACCTTGCCCAGGTAGACGTTGCCGACGTACGAGGTGGCCTGCTCCTTGTTGACGTAGTGCTCGACGAGCACGTTGTCTTCCAGGACGCCGATCTGGGTGCGCTCGCCGTTCTGGCGGACGACCATGACGCGCTCGACGGCCTCGCGGCGGGCGAGGAACTCGGCCTCGGTGATGATCGGGACGCGGCGGCGGCCCTGCTCACGGCCCTCGCGGCGGCGCTGCTTCTTGGCCTCCAGGCGGGTGGAGCCCTTGATGGACTGCACTTCGTCGGAGGGCTCGGGCTTCGGGCGCGGCTCGCGGACCTTGACGACCGTGCGGACGCCGTCCTCGTCGGTGGCCTCGGCCTCGCCGGCGGCGTCACCGCTGCGGCGGCGACGGCGACGGCGACGGCGGGAGCTGCTGGAGCCGGCGAAGCCGGACTCGTCATCGGTCTCCTCGGACTCCTCGGCCTCCGCCTCGTCCTCGGCGTGGAGCTCGTCGGACTCGTCGGACTCCTCGGTCTCCTCCGCCTCGGCGGACTCGCCGCGGCGACGGCGACGGCCACCGCGACGGCGGCGGCGGGACGGGCGGTCGCCGTACTCGTCGGTCTCGTCGGCCTCCTCGGTCTCCTCCGCCTCGGCCTCGTCGGCGACGTGCTCGACCTCGGGCTCGTCGGCGACGGTGGTCGGGACGGGCTCGACGGCGACGGGCTCGCCGCGGCGGCGACGGCGGCGGCGCGAACCGGTCTCGGCGCGCTCGGGCTCGACGGCCTCGACCGTCTCGACGACGGTCTCCTCCTCCGGCTCCTCCTCGGCCTCGGCGGCAGCGGCGGCCGCGAAGGCGGCGGTCTCCGGCGTCTGGAACATCGGCTCGGCGAAGACCGGGGCCTGGAAGACGGCGACGGCCGGGCGCTCGACGCGGCGGCGGCGCGGGGCCTCCTCGGCGGTGGGCGGCTCGGAGGTGAACTGCGGCGCGCTGACCCGGCGGCGGCCGCGGCCGCGGGTGGCGGCGGCCTCGGCGGCGGCGACGTCGGCACCGTGGGAGGCGATCTCCTCGACGGTGTCCTCGGGCAGGGACTCGCCGGAGGTCGGCGCGGCGAGCTCGGCCGCCACGTCCGCGGTGACCTCGGGGGTGGCGGTACGCCGGGTGGCGCGGCGGCGGGTGCGCGCCGGGGCGGCCTCGGCGGCCGGCTCGGCGGGCGCCTCCACGGCGGCGGACTCCTCGGCGGCCGGCTCCTCGGCCGGGGCCGGGGATGTGACCGGGGCGCTGGCGCGGCGGGTGGCGCGGCGGCGGGTGCGGGCCGGCGCGGCCTCCGGCTCGGCGGCCGGGGTCTCCACGACGGCCTCGGCCTCGGCCTCGGCGGGCTCCTCGGCGGCGGCCGTGGAGGTCACGGGCGCGGTCGCCTTGCGGGTGGCGCGACGGCGGGTGCGGGCCGGGGCGGCCTCCGGCTCGGCGGCCGGGGTCTCCACGACGGCCTCGGGTGCGGCGGGCTCCTCGGCGGGGGCCGGGGCTGCCGACTCGGCGGCGGCGGGGGCCGGGGCGGCCGTCTTGCGGGTCGCTCGGCGGCGGGTGCGCGCCGGGGCGGCCTCGGCGGCCGGTTCGGCGGCGGGGGCCGCGGTGGGCTCCACGATCTCGGCGGCGGCCTCGGCGGCCTCGCCGGCGGCGGTCACCGGCGGGCCGGCGGGCCGGGACGCGGCGCGGCGCCGGCGGCGCGGCGGCAGCTTGTCGCCGGGGGCGTTGCTGTCGTTGTTCTCGTTGGTGTCGTTGGTGTCTTCGAGCATGCGGGCGGTTCTCCCGTCACGCTCCCGGGCGCCGCGTCGGATTCCGGTGGGCGGCACGGACGCGCGTCGTGCGCGGTGCCGCCGTCCGGGGCGCGGGCGCCGCACGGGAGCTGAATGTCTGGCTCGCCGGTTCCGTACGCCCGATGCGTACGGCCTGGCGAAAGTCTCCTGGTCAGTGCGCTGCCCGACCCAGGTGGCTCCCGAGTGCCAGGGCTGCGCTCGACTCCGTCCCTTACGCGGGGCCTGCCTCCGGCGCCGTCGCCGGGGCGGTCGCGGCGGCCGTGGGTGCTGCGGCCGTGACTGCCTCGCGGTCGGGCGCGAGCGGGTCGGTCACCGTGCCGGACTCCTCGTCGAAGAGCCCCTGCGCCAGCCTGGTCACCGCTGCGGGGACCGGCGGCGCCAGGTCGGCCACAGCTCGGAGACCGGACAGGACGTCGTCGGGTCGCACGGCGGGTGTCACGTGCCGAACGACCAGCCGCAGTATCGCACAGGCATCGTCGGCGGGCCTATCACCCTGGGGATCGCCCTGGGGACGGTCCGCGACGAGCTCGACGACGGCGGAGCGGGTGTCGAAGGTACGGATGCCGTTCTTGGTCTTGCGCTGCACCTCCACGGTCTCCGCGGCGAGGAAGGCGTCGGCGGCCTTGCGGGCGTCGTCGACGGCGACGCCGTCGAGCCGGAGCTCCCAGACGGAGGCGGTGAGCCGGTCGGCGAGGCCGGAGGTGCGGGCCTCGACGGCGTCGGTGATGTCGAGGCCGGCCGGGAGGGACTCGTCGAGCAGGGCCCGCAGGGTCTCCGGGTCGCGGCGCTCGGTGAGGGCGATCTCCAGGAACTCGGCCTCGGAGCCCGTACCCGTGGGGGCGGCGTTGGCGTACGACACCTTGGGGTGCGGGGTGAAGCCGGCCGAGTACGCCATGGGCACCTCGGCACGGCGCAGGGCGCGCTCGAAGGCGCGCTGGAAGTCGCGGTGGCTGGTGAACCGGAGGCGGCCGCGCTTGGTGTAGCGCAGACGGATGCGCTGCACCGCCGGTGCGGGCGGCGGGCCTTCGGGCTGTCGCTTGCCCAGTGGTTCTTCTCCTCGGTGCGGGGCGGGCGCGGGTGGCGCTCCGCCCGGAAGCTCTTGGGGCGTCCCGTGGGCTCCTGCCCGGATCACCCCCGCCGGGGGCGGGGAGATCTCGGGGGCGGGCGCCGCGCCGGGGACGTTCCTTTACTACCCAGAGTACGCGCCCGCCCCACCTGGGGTTCCCCGGCGGGCCGCCGGGGTGGCGGACGGGCCGGTCAGCGGGGGCCGCCGAAGAGGGCGGTGCGCGCCTCGCGGGCGGCGGCGCGGACGGCGCGGCCGGCGGCGGCGACGGGCTCCCACACCCAGGTGCGCAGCCAGTGTCCGACGGGGGTGAGGACCGTGCGGTACACCCAGGCGAGGGGGCGGCCGACGGCGTTCCACAACGCCCAGCGGATCGCCCGGCCGACGGCCCGGGAGACCTCGCCGGCGATCCGCCAGGCCCGGGCGAGGATCGCGCCGACGAAGCGGCAGACGGGGCCGAGCACGTACCGCCAGAGCCGGCGGAGCGGGGTGACGACGAGCAGGTCGACGACCCACCACAGGGCCTTGCCGACGGGGACGAGGATCCACTCCCACAGCCACCGGAGGGGGACGACGAGCACGTGGTGGAGCAGCCGGCCGAGGGCTCGGCCGATCGGGGCGAGGACCCGTTCCCACAGCCACCCCAGGGGAACGACGACGAGGTGGTGGAGCAGCCAGGCGACACCCCGGCAGACCGGGGCGAGAATCCACTGCCAGAGCTGCCGGAGGCAACAGGCGAACGCGTCCCAGACCAGCCGCACGGGCAGGACGACGACGAGGGCGACGGCGCGCGCCACTCCCGTGAGGCAGCCCGGGTTTTCCGTGTTCATGCCCAGGACGACGTGCCGGGGCGGCCGGCGGGTTTCCCGTTCGTCCGGCCGAGATCAAGGCGTTACGCGGCGGATACCGCCCGTTCGCCGTAGGGTGCGGACGGACCGGCCCCGCTTCCGGGCCGGTGCCCCGTAACCTAAGGTGCGTCAACCTCGTGCTCGACGCACGTGCAGCAAGCCCCCGCCCGGGGGTCCCCCCTCTTCGCAGACATCGAGGCCCGGCGTGAAAATATCCTTCCTCCTGGTGGACCGCTGCCACATCGGCGGTGTGGTGAGCGCGATCCACAACCTGGCCGGTGCGCTCGTGGAGCACCACGAGGTGGAGCTGGTCGCCCTCCGCCGCAACCGCGACCAGGCGTTCTTCCCGCTGGACCCCCGGGTCAAGACCGTGGCGCTCTCCGACTACCGGAAGCACTCCCACACGTACGACGGCGACGACCCGCAGCTCGAGGTCTTCCCGCACATCTACCCGAACGAGCCCACGGACAAGAAGCCGTGGATCGGCCGGCTCGCCGAGAAGCGGCTGATGGAGTACCTGGCCACCACCGACGCCGACGTCGTGGTCAGCAACAACCCCAAGATCACCATCATGCTGGCCTACTCCGACCGCGACTTCCTCAAGGTCGCGATGGAGCACTCGCGGCCCGCCCGGTACGGCAGCCACATCCGCGACGCCCTCTTCCGCGACGCGTACCCGAAGATGGACGCGATCACCGCGCCGACGCCGGACGAGTGCCGGACCATCGCCGGGGTCGTCCCCGCCGTGAGCCACCTGCTCTCCCCCATGCCGAACTGCATCCCGGCCCACCAGGGCCAGATGTCCACCGGCGACAACAAGATCGTCGTCACGGCCGGCCTGCTCAAGCCGCACAAGGGCTTCGGCGACCTCATCGAGGCGTTCTCCACCGTGGCCCCCCGCCACCCGGACTGGAGCCTGCGGATCTACGGCTCCGGCCCCGAGCGCGCCAACCTGCGCAAGAAGATCGACGAGACCGACAGCAACAACCAGATCTTCCTGATGGGCCCGGCCACCCCGGTCACCCCGGAGTTCGCCAAGGCGTCCATCTTCGTCCTCCCCTCCCACCTGGAGGCGTTCGGCAACGTCACCGTCGAGGCGATGGCGGCCGGCCTCCCGGCGGTCTGCTACGACGCCCCGCACGGCCCGCGCAACATCATCAAGCAGGGCGAGGACGGCTACGTCGTCCCGCTCGGCGACAAGGAAGCGCTCGCCGAGCACATCGAGAAGCTGATCGCCGACGAGGACCTGCGCCGGAAGATGGCGGCCGCCGCGGTGGCCAACGTGGTCCGCTTCCAGGAGGCCGAGACCGCCGCCCGCTTCGAGCAGCTCGTCGAGACCATGCGGGCCCGCCGGGCCATCCCCCGCACGGCCGCCGCCGTGGTGAGCCCGCAGGGCGACGTCCGGGTCCGCGTCGAGGGGCTGCCCGCCGACAGCGACGCCCGGCTGGTCTGCAAGGACATCCGCAAGAAGGCCGACGAGGTCGTCGTCCCCTTCGTCGGCGACGAGGCGGTGGTCCCCGCGCTCGGCAAGCTCGTCGAGGGCGACTGGGAGCTCCAGATCCGCGCCGCCGGCTACGACCTGCCGCTCCGCTCGGCCGGCTGCGACACCCTCCAGATCCTGTCGCTGAAGCTGCCCCGCACCGAGGGCCCCGCGCTCTCCCTGCTGCTGCCGTACGCCCACACCGACGGCACCCTCCGGGTGCAGAGCCGGGTCCGCGCCCAGCACGTCGAGGTCGCGGCCATCAAGGCCGGCGCCAGCGCGATCGTCGTCGAGGCCGAGGCCTGGGGCGTCCAGCCCGGCCGGGGCAGCGTGATCGAGGCCGTCCACCGCAAGGAGGCCGACAAGAACTTCACCTTCCCGGTGAAGGCCGGTGCCGACGGGCGGTTCACCGCCTCCCTGGACAACGCCGCCGCGGCCCGCCTGCACCAGGCCGGCGCCGAGGACGTCTGGGACCTCTGGCTGCTGCCCGACCAGGACTCCCCCCGCGTCCGGGTCTGCAAGCTCGCCACCGACGTGCTCGTCCCGATGGACGTCTTCACCTTCCCGTACCCGGTGGTGAAGACGTCCGGCGCCCCGGTCCCGGCCTCCGTCGAGACCAAGCCGAAGAGCGGCTGGCGCAACCGCCTGGCGTCGGTGCCGACCGCCGTCGCCGGCGCCCGGCACGAGCTGCGCCCGTACTTCTCCAGCAACGGCCAGCTGTCGCTGAAGATCATCGACAAGAAGTAACCGCCCCGGCGGACACGAAGGAGCCCCGGCCCGCTTCCGCGGACCGGGGCTCCTTCACGTGCGCGCCCGGGGGGCACCGCCTACAGCGGCGCGCCCTCCTCGGCGATCTTGAACATCAGGTCGGCGACACGGCCGGCCGCGTGGCCGTCGTCCAGGTCGCAGAACTGGTGGTGGAACTCGTCGTACTTCTCCTGGTACGCGACCTGGACCTCGTCGATCTCCCGGATCGCCGTGAGCAGGTCGTCCGAGGTCTCCACCAGCGGGCCCGGCGCGTCGTTCTCGAAGTCGAAGTAGAAGCCCCGCAGACGGTCGCGGTAGTGCTCCAGGTCGTACGTGAAGAACAGCATCGGGCGGCGCAGGTGCGCGTAGTCGAACATGACCGACGAGTAGTCCGTGATCATGATGTCGGCCGCCAGGTACAGGTCCGCGATGTCCGGGTACTCGGAGACGTCGTAGACGAAGCCGTTCCCGGCGCCCGGGATGCTGTCCACGATGTTCGAGTGACGGCGGATCAGGAAGACGTGGTCGTCACCGAGGCGACGGCGGGCGTCCTCCAGGTCCACCCGCAGGTCGAACTTGAACTGGCCGCGGGCGTGCGACAGGTCGTCGCGCCAGGTCGGCGCGTACAGCACGACCTTCTTGTCCGCGGGCAGGCCCAGCTTGGCCTTCACCTCGGCCGCGCGCTCGTCGCGGTCCTCGGCGTACAGGTAGTCGTTGCGCGGGTAGCCCGTCTCCGCGATCAGGCCGTTGTAGCCCATGGCCCGCTTCAGGATCGGGGTGGAGAAGCGGTTCGACGAGACCAGGATGTTCCAGCTCTCGGCTTCCTTGACCAGACGCTCGTGGTAGTTCGGGTCGAACTTCGGCGCGTCGATGTCCAGACCGATCTTCTTCAGCATCGTGCCGTGCCAGGTCTGCACGATCACCTGGCCCGCGCGGCGGCGGATCCAGTGCGGCAGGTGGGCATTGGTGATGATGTACCGCGAACGGGCCAGCGCCTCGTACCACTCACGGCCCTGGAAGCGGACCGGCTGCACCGTGTCGGGCAGCTCCACCTGGCCGTCGCGGACCAGCCACAGGTGCTCGACGTCGGCACCCCGGCGCAGCAGCTCCTCGTGGATGGCGCGCGGGCTGTCCGAGTACTGCTTGCCGTTGTAGCTGATGTACAGGACCGAGTCGCGCAGCGGCAGCTCGCGGCCCTTCTCGTACACCTCCTGGCGCAGCTGGTACTGGCGGTTGTCGCCGCGCTCCAGCGGGGACAGGTCCGGCAGGCAGTTGAGCTGCGGGTGGTCCTGCCAGTGGACCTCCAGGCGGTTCTCGCGCCCGTTGTACGTGCTCTCCAGCGGGAACTGGGTGACGGCGAGCCGGTCGACGACGAGCGGCAGCGCCGGCGCGTCGTCCCCGGCCTCCAGGCGGAAGACCCAGCGGCCGGCCTTCAGCGGCAGGCCGCCGCCGGTGCCGGACATCGTGGACGGGCGGAAGGTCGCCTCGAAGGTGCCGTCCGCGCCCACGCTCAGCGGCACGGTCCGCTCGTCGAAGCGGTTCTTGGCGCTGACGACCAGGTGGTAGTCGGCCAGGTCCACCGGCGCGGTGCCGCGGATCAGGAAGGTGCCGTCGGTGGTGGCGATCCCGGTGATCTTGGCGCGCAGCGGGCGGCCGGCGAACTTCAGGTAGCCGTTGGTGCCGGAGAGCACCGCCACCTCGTTCAGCGGGGCGTCCTCGCCGAAGGCGTCGGTGAGCCGGACCTGGAGGTCGGCCAGACCGTCCTGGACCACGACCCGGTGACGGCGCGGCTTCGCCTCGCCCTCCTGGAGCTGGAGCTGGGTGCTCCAGTTGCGGCGCATGTTCTTGGCCGGGTCGGCGCCCGCCGTGTCGGCGGTCTCCAGGTGCTCCGGCAGCAGGGCCACGTCCTTCAGCGGGACGCGGATCCGCAGCTCGGTGCGCTCGCCGGCGGCGGACACGATCTCGGCGGGCACGAAGAACGCCTCGCCGCTGCTCTGGTTGATGATCCGCAGGGAGACCTCGACGCCCGGGGCGACGGACTCGCGCAGCAGACCGTCGACGACGATCGCGTCCCCGTCCGGCGCGAAGCCGGTGACCGTGAACGGCACCTTCTCGACGCGCAGCTTCAGCGCGGCGCGGCGCAGCTCCGGCACGATCCGGTGGGTCTCGTCGAGCCAGTGCGGCTGCGGGTAGGCGGTGTGGTCGGAGCCGTACGAGTGGACCGAGCGGGACCGCACCAGACCACCGGAGAGCACGCGCATGCCGACGTGCCAGAGACCCTCCTGCCACTGCCCGCCCTTGCGGAAGCGGGACAGGTCGATCTCGGTCTCCCAGCCGGCCCAGTCGAAGCTGTGACCGCGGTTCTTCCAGCCGGCGGCCGTGGTGGCGTCCTCGGTCTGGAGGTTCTTCAGCGGGATCAGCATCCGCCGCTGGGTGCCGTCCTTCTTCAGCTGGAGCAGCTTCACCACGGACCGCTTGCCGCTCTGGTCGACCCGGTCGATCCAGGCGTGACCGGCCAGCCGCAGCTTGCCGCCCGGCAGCCACTCCAGCTCCCGCAGCGGCGAACGCAGCTGCAGGTCCTGGTCCATCCGGAGGACCTTCTTCGGCAGCTGGGTGGACTCCAGGAACGGGTACTTCGCGTACCGGCGGAAGGAGCCGTCGAGCTCGACCGGCTCACCGATCCGCTCGGCCTCGATGAAGGCCAGGAGCTCGGCCAGGGCGTGCTTGCGGACCAGCAGCCACTTGACGCGCAGCGCCGTGGGCAGCTCCTTGACCGTCTTCAGGTCGATCTGGTCGAGGAACTTGTTGGCCGCGGCCATGAACTCCGCGCGGTACTCCTCGTCGCCGTCGGGCAGCACGTTGAGGAAGATGCGCAGGTCGCCGGTGAGGACGGTCTTGTCGTACTCGCGCTTGAGCGCCTCGGCGCCCGGCTCGGTGCGCTGGGCGAGGAAGCGGCTGACGCTCTCCACCGCGGAGGCGCGGTCGCGCGCGGCCTTCGGCTCGGTGCGGCGCTGGGTGATCGACGGGGCGGCCTCGCCCTCGCGCAGACGCCAGTAGTACGTGGTCTCGCTGATGATGTCGACGGACTCGGCGAGGTACTGCGCCGGGACGATCACCGGGGTGTCCTCGTACAGCACGCCCTCGGGGAAGCGCAGCGCGTGCTGCTCCCAGAAGTCGCGGCGGAAGACCTTGTTGCAGGCGATGCGGTCGGTGAGCAGCGCGCGCTTCCGGCTGACGTGCGTCTTCTTGACCGCGCCCCGGGAGAGGAAGCGGTGCATCGGCGACTGCCAGATGCGGGTGGAGTTGATGTGCTCCACGTTGCCCGTGGCGAAGGAGGAGCCCGTCTCGTCGAGGGTCTCGATCATCAGCCGGTAGGCGTCCGGCGGGATCAGGTCGTCGCTGTCGACGAAGGCGATGAACTCGGCCTCCGGCGCCAGGCTGTCCAGACCGGTGTTACGGGCGGCGCCCAGGCCGGCGTTCTCCTTCCGGATGAGCCGGAAGCGGTCGTCCTTCGCCGCGAACTCCGCCGCGATCTCGTGGGACTCGTCGGTCGACCCGTCGTCCACCATGATCACTTCCAGGTCCTGGAAGGTCTGCACGGCGAGCGAGTTCAGGCAGGCGGGCAGGTAGTACGCCACGTTGTATATCGGGACGATGACGCTGAGCCTGGGAGCCATGTAGTTCTGCGTTCCTTTCCGGTTCAGACCCGCTCGACAGGCTCGAGCGTCTGAGGGGGTGACGGGGCGTGCTATCGGTTTTCAGCGGACCGATGGGGGTTCTCCCCTGACCGGGAGAGACCCGCCTGCCGGCCCGTCCGCCCCGGCGCCGGAGCGCAGCACCGCCGCAGCTCTTCAGAATAGACGATGGGCTCCTCGGCCGTTCGAACCCAGTTGGCCGCCGCCTCACCCGCCGGGAACACGCCGTTCACCCGCTTCCGGGCCCGGACGGCCGCCCGCGCCCGGAGAGACGTTCGAGTACTCCTGTCATACTGCGCTTGAGCGGTCCGACAGAGGAGAGACACACGGCATGCCGTCTGCAGCTACCCCCCGTTTCAGCGTGATCATCCCTGTCTACGGGGTCGAGGGCTACATACGCGAATGCCTCGAATCGATCACCTCGCAGAGCTACCCGGACTTCGAGATCATCGCCGTCGACGACTGCTCCCAGGACAGCAGCGGCGCCATCGTCGACGAGTTCGCCGCCCGCGACCCGCGGGTCCGCGCCGTGCACCGCGAGCAGAACGGCGGCATCGGCGCCGCCCGCAACACCGGCATAGCCCACGCCCGCGGCGACTACCTGCTCTTCCTCGACGGCGACGACTCCATACGCCCCGGCTCGCTCCAGGCCATAGCCGAGCGGCTCGCCGAGACCGCCGACCCCGAGATCCTCCTCTTCGACTACGTCCGCACCCACGTGGACGGCACCGTCGAGGCCAGCAAGTCCGGCAAGCACATCGCCTCCATCGGCGACCAGGTCGTCCGCCCCGCCGACCACCTGGAGCTGCTGCGGATCTTCGCCGTCGTCTGGAACCGCGTCTACCGCCGCGACTTCTTCACCACCGGCGGCTTCACCGGCGACGGCTTCCGCTTCACCGACGGCCTCTACGAGGACGCGCTGATGGTCTACACGACCATGGCCGCCGCCCAGCGCGTCGCCGGCCTGGAGTACGTCGTCGTCGAGTACCGCCAGCGCCGCCAGGGCAGCTCCATGCGGAGCAGCTCGCCCCGCAAGCACTTCGTGATCTTCGACCAGTACCAGCGGGTCTTCGACTACCTCGAAGGCCGGCCCGGGCTCGACGCCTACCGCACGATCGTCTTCGAGCGGATGGTCAGCCACTTCCTCTACACCCTCGCCCGCGGCTTCCGCATACCGCGCAGCCACCGCCGCGCCTACGTCCAGCAGGCCGGCAGGGCCTACCGCAGGAACGAGCCCAAGGGCTTCACCCCGCCCCCCGGCATCGCCGGCCTCAAGTTCAAGGTGCTGCGGACCGGCTCGTACGCCGCCTTCGAGTCGCTCAAGGCGGCCAACGGCACCCGCGAGACCGCCTTCCGCGCGCTGGGCCGGTCCAAGCGCTGGGGCGGCCGCAAGGCGCTGAAGACGTACTACGCGGTGCAGCGCCGGCTCCCCGTCGACGAGAACCTCGCCGTCTACTCCGCCTACTGGGGCCGCACCCCGGGCTGCAACCCGCTCGCCATCCACGACGCCGCCAAGAAGCTGGCGCCGAACCTGCGCGGCGTCTGGGTGGTCAACCAGGCGCACGCCGGCAAGCTGCCCGCCGGGATCAGCCGGGTCGCCCCCGCCACCTTCGGCTACTGGAAGGCCATGGCCCGGGCGAAGTACCTGGTCAACAACGTGAACTTCCCGGACTCCGTGGTGAAGCGCCCCGGCCAGGTCCACCTCCAGACCCACCACGGCACCCCGCTGAAGCGGATGGGCCTGGACCAGCAGTACTACCCGGCCGTCGCCAAGAGCATGGACTTCGACAAGCTCATGGAGCGGGTCGACCGCTGGGACTGGAGCGTCTCCTCCAACCAGCACTCCACCGAGCAGTGGGAGCGGGTCTACCCGGCCCCCTTCCGCACCCTCAACGCCGGCTACCCGCGCAACGACGTCTACTACCGGGCCACCGCCGAGGACGTCCGCCGGATCCGCGGCGCGCTCGGCATCGCGCCCGGCAAGACGGCGATCCTGTACGCGCCGACCGTCCGCGACCACCAGAAGGACGCCTTCGTCTCCCGTCTGGACCTGGCCCGCTTCGCCCGCGAGCTCGGCCCCGACCACGTCCTCCTGGTCCGCGCCCACTACTTCTACGGCGCCGACCGCGAGCTGAGCGCGCTCGCCGAGCGCGGCGCGCTGATCGACGTCTCCCGCCACCCCTCGGTGGAGGAGCTGTGCCTGGCGTCGGACGCCCTGATCACGGACTACTCGTCGATCATGTTCGACTACGCCAACCTCGACCGGCCGATCGTCACCTACGCCGACGACTGGGAGATGTACCGGACCTGCCGCGGTGTGACCTTCGACCTGCTCTCCGGCGAGCCCGGCGACACCCCCGGCGTGATCGCCACCACCGAGGACGAGCTGATCGAGGCCTTCCGCAGCGGCGCCTGGGCCGCCGAGCCGGCCGCCGCCCTCCGCCGCGCCTTCCGCGAGCGCTTCTGCATGTGGGACGACGGCCACGCCGCCGAGCGCGTGGTCCGCGCGGTCTTCCTGGGCCAGGAGACCCTCACCCCGCCGGTGACCCCGGTGGCCGACCGCACCCCGGCCCCCACCCCGGAAGCCGCCGAGGCGGCCACCACCCGCCAGGAGCACGTCGCCGGCTGACGACCCCGCCCACACGAAGGGGCGCCCGGACGGAGATCCGTCCGGGCGCCCCTTTCGTGTGCGGGACTACTTGACCACGGTCAGCGGCAGGAGCTTCTTGCCGGTGGGGCCGATCTGGATGTGGGTGTCCATCTGCGGGCAGACGCCGCAGTCGAAGCACGGGGTCCAGCGGCAGTCCTCGACCTCGGTCTCGTCGAGGGCGTCCTGCCAGTCCTCCCAGAGCCAGTCCTTGTCGAGACCGGAGTCCAGGTGGTCCCAGGGCAGGACCTCCTCGTAGGAGCGCTCGCGGGTGGTGTACCAGGCGACGTCCACGCCGTACGCGGGGAGGGTCTTCTCCGCGCACTCCATCCAGCGGTCGTACGAGAAGTGCTCGCGCCAGCCGTCGAAGCGGCCGCCGTCCTCGTAGACCGCGCGGATGACCGCGCCGATGCGGCGGTCGCCGCGGGAGAGCAGGCCCTCGACGATGCCGGGCTTGCCGTCGTGGTAGCGGAAGCCGATCGAGCGGCCGTACTTCTTGTCGCCGCGGATCTTGTCGCGGAGCTTCAGCAGGCGCGCGTCCGTCTCCTCGGCCGACAGCTGCGGGGCCCACTGGAAGGGGGTGTGCGGCTTGGGCACGAAGCCGCCGATGGAGACGGTGCAGCGGATGTCGTTCTGGCCGGAGACCTTGCGGCCCTCGGCGATCACGTTCATCGCCATGTCGGCGATCTGGAGGACGTCCTCGTCGGTCTCCGTCGGCAGGCCGCACATGAAGTACAGCTTCACCTGGCGCCAGCCGTTGCCGTAGGCCGTCGAGACGGTACGGATGAGGTCCTCTTCCGAGACCATCTTGTTGATGACCTTGCGCATGCGCTCGGAGCCGCCCTCGGGGGCGAAGGTGAGGCCGGAGCGGCGCCCGTTCCGGGTCAGCTCGTTGGCGAGGTCGACGTTGAAGGCGTCCACGCGGGTCGAGGGGAGGGACAGGCCCACCTTGTCCTCGGTGTAGCGGTCCGCGAGGCCCTTGGCGATGTCGCCGATCTCCGAGTGGTCCGCGGAGGAGAGCGAGAGGAGGCCGACCTCCTCGAAGCCGGTGGCCTTCAGGCCGCGGTCCACCATCTCGCCGATGCCGGTGATGCTTCGCTCCCGCACGGGGCGCGTGATCATGCCGGCCTGGCAGAAGCGGCAGCCGCGGGTGCAGCCGCGGAAGATCTCGACGGACATGCGCTCGTGGACGGTCTCCGCGAGCGGGACGAGGGGCTGCTTGGGGTACGGCCACTCGTCGAGGTCCATGACGGTGTGCTTGGACACGCGCCACGGCACGCCCGAGCGGTTGGGGACGACGCGGCCGATGCGGCCGTCCGGCAGGTACTCGACGTCGTAGAACGCCGGGATGTAGACCGAGCCGGTCTTCGCGAGGCGGAGGAGGACCTCCTCGCGGCCGCCCGGACGCCCCTCGGCCTTCCACTGGCGGATGATCTCGGTCATGTCCAGGACGGCCTGCTCGCCGTCGCCGATGATCGCCGCGTCGATGAAGTCCGCGATCGGCTCGGGGTTGAAGGCGGCGTGGCCGCCGGCGAGCACGATCGGGTGGTCGACGGTGCGGTCCTTCGACTCCAGCGGGATGCCCGCCAGGTCGAGGGCGGTGAGCATGTTGGTGTAGCCCAGCTCCGTGGAGAAGGACAGGCCGAACACGTCGAAGGCACCGACCGGGCGGTGGCTGTCGACCGTGAACTGCGGCACCTTGTGCTCGCGCATCAGCTCCTCGAGGTCCGGCCACACGCTGTAGGTGCGCTCGGCGAGGACGCCCTCGCGCTCGTTCAGCACCTCGTAGAGGATCATGACGCCCTGGTTGGGCAGGCCGACCTCGTACGCGTCCGGGTACATCAGCGCCCAGCGGACGTCGGCGGACTCCCACGGCTTGACCGTGGAGTTCAGCTCTCCACCGACGTACTGAATCGGCTTCTGCACGTGCGGGAGCAGAGCTTCGAGCTGCGGGAAGACAGACTCGGCAGCAGACATCTCGAACCTTCGTGAGCTGGCAGGGGGGCGACTCTCAAGCGTACCCCGGTGCTCAGCGGCTCAGCGCCGCGCGGAGATCCGGGGCCGAGGCCCGCTCCCACGCGGCCGGCAGCTCGCGCTCCTGCGCGGCCGCGGCCGCCTCCTGCCGCGCGTGGAGGACGCCCCAGGTGAAGGAGGGTTCGCCGGCCTCCTCGGCCTCGGCGGCGAGGTCGCGCAGGGCGGCGCGGGCGACGACGGCGTCCTGGTGGTCGCCGAGGAGGCTCTGGACGGCCTTCATCCTTTTGGAGAACCGTTTCGCGGGCTTGCCGAGGGCCGGTACGGCGGCGTCGGCGGCGTACCGGGCCCGCTTGGCGGCCTTGCGGGCCTCGTGGAGGGCGAGGTCCCGGTCGTGGCCCGGGTCGAGGTCGAGGGCGGGGCCGATCCGGTCGGCGAGCCGCCGGTAGTCGCGCCGGATCGCCTTCGGCAGTTGCTGGGCGGCCTTCTTCCGGGCGCCCGGCTTCAGCGGCGGCTCGGCGAGGAGGCGGTCGAGGGCGTCGAGGAGGGCGAGGTGGCGGGGCGAGTCGAGGGCGTCGAGCGCGCGGCGGCGGGTGCCGGTGGAGCGGGTCCGGTCCCAGGTGCGCAGCCGGCCGCGGACCGGGCCGTGGAGCTGTTCGCGGTCGAGCCCGTCGAGGGCCTCGGCCAGGCGGGCGGCCAGGACCTCCTGGTCGCGGGCGTGGCCGAGCTCGCCGGCGAGCCATTTCAGCTCGGCGCCGATCGGGTCGGTGACCTCCCGGTCGAGGACCTTGCGGTAGGTCTTGAAGGCGCTGCGGAGCCGCCGGCAGGCGACCCGGAGCTGGTGGACGGCGTCGGGCAGGTCGCGGCGGACGGCGGGGTCGAGGCGGACGAGGGCGTCGGCCTGTTCGCGTACGTACGCGAGGACGGCGGCGCCCGCCGTGCCGTCGCCGTCCGGTTCGGCCCGGTGCCGGGGCTCGGGGGCGAGGCCCGTCTCGTCGAGGGCGCGGGCCAGCTTGGAGGGGGCGTCGGAGGGGTGGACGCCGGCCTTCCGGAGGCGTTTCTCGACGGCGTCGAGGACCGCCGGGTCGGCGTCGTCCGCGAGCTCGACCTCGATCTCGGTCCAGGCGGCGGTCCCGTCGCCGCCGAGGAGCCGGTCGGCGTGGACGGTGTCCACGGAGACCTCGGCGAGGATCGCGCCGTCCTCGTCCCTGAGGTGGCGCACGTCGCGGGAGGAGCGGAGGCGGACGACGGGGACGACTCCGGCGTGGCGGACGCGGGAGCGCAGCAGCCGCTCCAGGGAGGGCGGGAGCGTCTCCGTGAGCGGGGCCCTGATCTCGTCGCGGACGCCGACGGCGACCGGGAACTTGAGGTGCCAGCCGGCGTCCGCGCCGCCGGTGCGGCGCCGCAGGGTGAGGGAGTCGGCGGCGAGCCGCAGGTCGGCGGTGTCGTAGTAGACGGCGTCGAGGTCCGTGACGCCCTCGGTCGTCACGGACGCGACTCCGGCCGCGCGGGTGAGGTCCGGCAGCCGGGTCTCCGTGGTGGCTTCGTACTTCCGCTCGATCTCGCGCTTGGTCTCGGCCATATGTCGAATCTAACCGCCGGAGCCGTCCGCCATACGTCGAATCCCGCCACCGGAGCGGCCGGGCGTCAGGCGGTCATCGGCCGTTGCACCCGGATCGACTGGAGGAGTCCGACGGCGACCCAGACGGCGAACATGGAGGAGCCGCCGTAGGAGACGAAGGGCAGCGGGAGGCCGGCGACGGGCATGATGCCGAGGTTCATGCCGATGTTCTCGAAGGCCTGGAAGGCGAACCAGGCGATGATGCCGGCGGCGACGATGGTGCCGTAGAGCTCCGTTGTCTCGCGGGCGATCCGGCAGGCCCGCCAGAGGACGATGCCGAGCAGCAGCAGGATGAAGCCGGAGCCGACGAAGCCCAGCTCCTCGCCGGCGACGGTGAAGACGAAGTCGGTCTGCTGTTCGGGGACGAACTGGCCGCTGGTCTGGTGGCCGTTGAAGAGGCCGGCGCCGTAGAGGCCGCCGGAGCCGATGGCGATGCGGGCCTGGTTGGTGTTGTAGCCGACGCCGGACGGGTCGAGGTCCGGGTTGGCGAAGGCGGCGAAGCGGTTGATCTGGTACTCGTCGAGCATGCCGAGGGTGGTGACGAGGACCGCGCCGGCGATGCCGGAGCCGATGAGGCCGAGGACCCAGCGGTTGGAGGCGCCGGAGGCGAGCAGGACGCCGAGCACGATCACGATCATCACCATGACCGAGCCCAGGTCGGGCATGAGCATGACGATGCCCATGGGGAGGGCGGCGAGCACCAGGGCCTTGGCGACGGTGCCGTGGTCCGGGTGGAGCTGGTCGCCGGCGTCCACCTTCGAGGCCAGCAGCATCGCCATCACCAGGATGATGGTGATCTTCACGAACTCGCTGGGTTGGAGCGAGAACCCGCCGCCGATCACGATCCACGCGTGGGCGCCGTTGATGGTGGCGCCGAGCGGGGTGAGGACGGCGAGGATCAGCACGATCGACAGGCCGTAGAGGACCGGGACGGCCCCGCGCAGGGTGCGGTGGCCGAGCCAGACCGTGCCGATCATCAGCGCCACGCCGATGCCGGTGTTGAGCAGGTGCCGGAAGAGGAAGTAGTACGGGTCGCCCTGGTTCAGCTCGGTGCGGCCCCGGGTCGCCGACCAGACCAGCAGCGAGCCGATCAGGGAGAGCGCCAGCGCCGACAGCAGGATCGGCCAGTCGAGCCGGCGCAGCACCGAGTCGCGGGCGGTCAGCCGGGCGACGGCGCCGCGCTCGGGGGCGTACCGGGAGACCGAGAAGCTGGTCCGTGTCGTCATGGGTCAGTCCCTCCTGTGGGGAGGCGGGCCCGCGAGCGGCGGCACGGCGCCGTCCGGTCCGGCCGGGTCGACCAGCTGGGACTTCGGGTCGTACGGCTTGACCGCCGGCGCGTCGATGGTGCCGTCGGCGTTGACCTTCGGCAGCGTCTTCTGCGGCTTCGGCAGCAGGGCGCGCTTGAGGTCCTGGTTGCCCGCGTCGTCGAGGCCGTAGAGGGCGTCGTAGATGTTGCGGACGGCGGGGCCGGAGGCGCCGGAGCCGGTGCCGCCCTGGGAGATGGTCATGACGATGGTGAAGTCGTCGGTGTAGGTGGCGAGCCAGGAGGTGGTCTGCTTG
Organism: Streptomyces roseofulvus; assembly: GCF_039534915.1. Taxonomy (NCBI): domain Bacteria; kingdom Bacillati; phylum Actinomycetota; class Actinomycetes; order Kitasatosporales; family Streptomycetaceae; genus Streptomyces; species Streptomyces roseofulvus. Next base: position 2,846,786 of record NZ_BAAAWE010000001.1, read on the forward strand.
CCGTAGACCTGGGCGGTGCCGGTCTTGGCGCGCATCGGGATCTTGTCCTGGGGCCAGCCGCCGAAGCGCCAGGCGGCGGTGCCGCCGGGCTCGACGACCGAGCGCAGGCCCTTGTCGAGGTCGCGGATGGTCTCCTGGCCGACCGGCAGCCTGCCGTGCGCCTTGGGCTTGATCTCGCGGACCTGCTTGCCGTCGGGGCTGATGACGGCCTTGCCGACGGTGGGGTCGTAGAGGGTGCCGCCGTTGCTGATGGCGGCGTAGATGGTGGCCATCTGGATGGGGGTGACGAGGACGTCGCCCTGTCCGATGGCGAAGTTGATGCTGTCGTACGCCTTCAGCTGGTTGCCTTCGAGGCAGTTCTCGTACGCGATCTGCTCGACGTAGCTGCCGCCCTTCTTGCCCTGCTTGCACCAGGCGTCCTTGTTGGCCTCCCAGAACGCCTGCTTCCACTGGCGGTCCGGGATGCGGCCCTTGACCTCGTTGGGCAGGTCGATGCCGGTCTCCGAGCCGAGGCCGAAGTCGCGGGCGGTCACGTAGAACCAGTCCTTGGCGTCCTTGTTCGCGGTGATGCCGCCGTCCTTCTGCCACTCCTTGTGGCCGAGGGCGTAGAAGACGGTGTTGCAGGAGTACTTGAGGGCGTCTCCGAGGGTGATGGGGCCGTGCCCCTGGGACTCGAAGTTGGCGAAGCTGCGGCTGCCGAGGCTGTAGGAGGCGCTGCAGTTGTACCTGTCGTTGAAGTCGTAGCCGGCCCGGACGGCGGCGCTCGCGGAGATCACCTTGAAGATGGAGCCGGCCGGGGCCTGGCCCTGGATGCCGCGGTTGAGCAGCGGGTAGTTGGACTTCTTGCTGGTGAGGGCGGCGTAGTCGGTGGCGGAGATGCCGCCGATCCACACGTTGGGGTCGTAGTCGGGCTGGGAGGCCATGGCGACGACCCGTCCGGTCTTGGTCTCCATGACGACGACGGCGCCGGAGTCGGCCTCGTACTTGCGGCCGGTGATCTTGTCGGTCTCGTTGCGGACCGTCTTCATGGCCTGCGCGAGCTCGTACTCGGCGACGGCCTGCACGCGGGCGTCGATGCTGGTGACGAGGGTGGAACCGGCCACGCCCGGGTCGGACTTGGTCTGGCCCATCACGCGCCCGAGGTTGTCGACCTCGTACCGGGTCACGCCGGCCTTGCCGCGCAGCTCCTTGTCGTAGGTGCGCTCGATGCCGGAGCGGCCGACCTGGTCGGAGCGGAGGAACGGCGAGTCGGTGTCCTTGGCCTTGGTGATCTCGTCGTCGGTGACCGGCGAGAGGTAGCCGAGCACCTGGGCGGTACGGGCCTTGCCGGGGGCGGGGTAGCGGCGGACGGCGGTGAGCTCGGCGGTGATGCCGGGGAAGTCCTCGGTGCTCTCCCGGATGGTGAGCGCCTGCTGGACGGTGGCCTCGTCCGTGACCGGGATCGGCTGGTAGGGCGAGCCGTTCCAGCACGGCTTGGGCGTCTTGGAGTCGCAGAGCCGGATCTTGTTGGCGACGTCCTCGGGCTTCATGTTCAGGACGCCGGCCAGCCGGGTGAGGACGGCCTTGCCGTCGTCCTTCATCTTCATCAGCTCGGTGCGCGAGGCGGAGACCACGAGCCGGGTCTCGTTGTCGGCGAGCGGGACGCCGCGGGCGTCGAGGATGGAGCCGCGGACGGCCGGCGTGACGACCTGCTGGATGTTGTTGCTCTTGGCCTCGTCGGCGTACTCCTTGCCGTTGCGGATCTGGAGGTACCAGAGCCGGCCGCCCAGGGTGAGCAGCAGCGAGAAGACGAGGACCTGGATGACGACGAGCCGGGTCTGGACCCGGGGGGTCCTTCCGGTCTCGGGGATGTTGCTCATGCTGCCGGTGCCCCCTCGGTCACAGTCGCTTGACTCCCTTGATCCGTCCGGCGCGGGTGGCGCGGGTACGGGCGGCCTTGACGCGCAGGCCGCCGCGCTGGGTTCCGATCCTCAGGCCGGTGCCGGAGGAGAGCCAGCCGGAGGCGACGTCGCCGGCGCCCGCCCCCGTGGCGTCGGCGACCGGGTCGTTCTCGGCCCGCCGGGCCAGGGCCATGACGAGCGGCACCGTGAAGGGGGCCAGCAGCAGGTCGTAGACGACGGCGGTGAAGATCAGGGAGCCGAGGCCGACGTGGCGGGCGGCGGTGTCGCCGACGAGGGCGCCGACGCCGGCGTAGAGCAGGGTGGAGCCGACGGCGGCGCCGAATACGGCGGCCATGGGGCCGATCGCCGAGGTGAAGCGGCCGTTCTCGGGCCGGGCGAGGCCGACGAGGTAGCCGACGACGCAGAGCACCAGGGCGTAGCGGCCGGCGGCGTGGTCGGCGGGCGGGGCCAGGTCGGCGAGGAGGCCGGCCGAGAAGCCGACGAGCGAGCCGGTGACGGGGCCGTGCACGAGGGCGAGGGCGATGACGGTGAGCAGGACGAGGTCGGGGACGGCGCCGGGGAGCTGGAGCCGGGCGAGGACGGAGACCTGGACCACGAGGGCGACCACGATCAGGGTCGCGGAGAGGAGGATGCGGTTGAACTTCACGGTGTCGCGTCCCCCTGGTCGTCCGGGTTCTGTTCCTGGTTCTGCGCCTGGTCCGGTACGGGGTCCTGCGCCTGGTCCTGTCCGGCCTGCTGGTCCTGCGCCTGGTCCTGTCCGGCCCGCTGGTCCTGCGCCTGGTCTTGGAGCGGCTGTTCGGCCTTCTCCCCCTGGGCCTGCTCGCCCTCGGCCGGCGGCTTCGCGGTGACCGTGACGGTGACGGTCGGCGCGGGCTTGGGCTTCTGCGGCAGCACCGTGTCGCGCGGGTCGGAGCGGGGCGCCTGGACGACGACGCCGACGATGTCGAGCTTGCTGAAGCCGACGTACGGGCGGACGTAGACGTTGCGGGTCAGGCCGCCGCCCATCGGGTCGACGCGGATGATCTCGCCGACGGGCACACCGGGCACGAAGGGCCGGTCGCCGGCCGAGCCGAAGGTGACGAGGCGGTCGCCCGGCTTCACCTTGGCCTTGCCGTTGAGGAGCTGGACGAGGAGCGGGCGGTCGCCCTGGCCGGTGGCGAAGCCGAGTTCGTCGGTCTTCTCCATGCGGGTGCCGACGGTGAAGTCGGGGTCGTTGGCGAGCAGGACCGTGGAGGTCGACGGGCCGACGGTGGTGACCCGGCCGACGAGCCCGGCGCCGTTGAGGACGGTCATGTCGCGCTGGATGCCGTCGCGGGCGCCGACGTCGATGGTGACGGTCCAGGAGAAGCCCTGGGCCGACCCTATGGCGATGACCTGGGCGCCCTTGATGCCGTACTGGCCGGCGCCGGCGGTCTTGAGGAGGGAGTCGAGTTCGCGCAGCCGGTTGCGGTTGCGGTCGTCGCTGCCGAGCTCGGCCTTGAGCGCGGCGTTCTCCTTCTCCAGGGCGGCGATCCGGTTGTGCCGCTCGCCTGAGTCGCGGACGGCGCCTATGGCGTTGCCGATCGGGTCGACGGCCGCCGCGACGCCGTTCTCGACCGGGCCGAAGACGGCGGCGGCGGCCTGCCGGGCGCCGTCGACCGGCGACTCCTGGCCGCCGCGGATGTCCACCGTGATCAGCGCGAACGCGACGGCGACCAGCAGCACCAGCAGCAGCCGGCTCTCTCGTGTGTCCCTCACGTGCGGCGGCCGTGCCCTTCCTCGTGGTTCGTTGTGCAGATGTTCGTACCGTACGGGCTTCCGCCCGGCCGACGGGTCAGCGGCGCGGCTGGGCGTCCAGGACCTGCTGGAGCGCCTCGAACTCCTCGACGCACTTGCCGGAGCCGAGGGCGACGGAGTCGAGCGGGTCCTCGGCGATGTGGATCGGCATGCCGGTCTCGCGGCGCAGCCGTTCGTCGAGGCCGCGCAGCAGGGCGCCGCCACCCGTGAGAACGATGCCGCGGTCCATCACGTCACCGGAGAGCTCCGGCGGGCACTTGTCGAGGGTGGTCTTCACGGCGTCGACGATCGCGTTGACCGGCTCCTCGATCGCCTTGCGGACCTCGGCGGCCGAGATGACGACGGTCTTGGGCAGACCGGAGACGAGGTCGCGGCCGCGGATCTCGGTGTGCTCGTCCTGCTCCAGGTCGTAGGCCGAACCGATGGTGATCTTGATCTGTTCGGCGGTGCGCTCACCGAGGAGGAGCGAGTACTCCTTCTTGATGTGCTGGATGATCGCGTTGTCCAGCTCGTCGCCGGCCACCCGGATGGACTGTGCCGTGACGATTCCTCCGAGGGAGATCACCGCGACCTCGGTGGTGCCGCCGCCGATGTCGACGACCATGTTGCCGGTGGCCTCGTGGACGGGGAGGCCGGAGCCGATGGCGGCGGCCATGGGCTCCTCGATGATGTGCACCTGGCGGGCGCCGGCCTGGGTGGACGCCTCGATGACGGCGCGGCGCTCGACTCCGGTGATGCCGGAGGGCACGCAGACCACGACCCGGGGGCGCGCCAGGTAGCGCCGCTTGTGAATCTTGAGGATGAAGTAGCGGAGCATCCGCTCGGTGATCTCGAAGTCGGCGATGACGCCGTCCTTCAGCGGGCGGACGGCGACGATGTTGCCGGGGGTCCTGCCGATCATCTTCTTCGCCTCGGCACCCACCGCGAGGATCCCGCCGGTGTTGGTGTTGATCGCGACGACGGACGGCTCGTTGAGGACGATGCCTCGACCCCTGACGTACACCAGCGTGTTGGCGGTCCCGAGGTCGACAGCCATGTCACGGCCGATGAACGACATGAAGTTCCCCTTGTTTCCCATGGCTGAGGGTGGTGCGGCGAAGAGTTTTCATCGTAGTGCCGCTCACGCGGATGGCGCGCGCTGGTCCACCTCTGTACTAGGTGACGGTAGGTTGCGGCGATCCGTTCCCGGGATTGGCGTTCATATGCCTGGGGGCGGCCGAATTCCTTCGGTCGCCCCACATCTGGCTGCCGTTCGACTGACGGTGGGTCAGCGGCGGGTCATACGAGGGTCACGCGAGACCGGGGAAGAAGATCTTCAGCTCGCGCGCGGCGGACTCCTCCGAGTCCGAGGCGTGGATGAGGTTCTCGCGGACGATGGTGCCGTAGTCGCCGCGGATGGAGCCCGGAGCGGCGGCGATCGGGTCGGTCGGGCCGGCCAGCTGGCGGACGCCCTCGATGACCCGCTCGCCCTCGACGACGAGCGCGACGACCGGACCGGAGGACATGAAGCCCATCAGCGGCTCGTAGAAGGGCTTGCCCTTGTGCTCGCCGTAGTGCTGCTCCAGCGTCTCCTGGTCCAGCTCGCGCAGCTCCAGGGCCGCGAGGGTCCAGCCGGCCTTGCGCTCGATGCGGCCGATGATCTCGCCGACGAGGCCGCGGCGGACCGCGTCGGGCTTGAGCAGGACGAGCGTGCGCTGGCTCACGGGGGGAACTCCTTCGGGAAAAGATGTGCGGGCCTCTGAATCTACAGGGCCCGCACCGCTTCCCGTCACGCAGCGTCAGGCCCTGCGGAGCCCTGGGCCGCGCCGTTCGAGGCGGCCCAGCGGGCCTTGATCTCGTCCACCTTGCGCCCGTAGTGCACCGAGCACCACCACAGCACGGCGAAGACGGCCCCGAGGAAGAACATGACGGGGACGAAGAAGCCGCTGAGGATCAGCCCGATCTGGAGGGCCCAGCCGAGCTGGACACCACCGGGACGGGTGATCATCCCGCAGAGCAGCACGGACAGGACCATCGCGACGCCGCACACCCACCACACGGTGGAGGTGGTGAGCGAGTCGTCCTTCATGGCGACGAGACCGGCGAAGCCGATGACGAAGAACTCGCCGATGAGGGTGGAGGAACAGAGCGTGCGCATGTCCGGGTCAGCCCCTCTTGAGCAGCAGCCGGGCGTCGCCGACCGTGAAGATCGAACCGGTCACCAGCACGCCGGCGCCGCCGTACTCGGCCTCCTCCTCGGCGAGCGTGATCGCCGCCTCCAGGGCGTCGGGCAGCCGGGGCTCCACGACGACCCGGTCCTCGCCGAAGACCTCGACGGCGACCGCGGCGAGCGCGTCGACGTCGGTGGCGCGGGGGGTGGAGTTCTGGGTGACGACGATCTCGGCGAAGATCGGCTCGAACGCCTCCAGGAGCCCCCGGGCGTCCTTGTCGCCGCTGGTGGAGACGACGCCGATGAGCCGGGAGAACCCGAAGGACTCCGAGACGGCCTCGGCGGTGGCGCGGGCCCCGTGCGGGTTGTGCGCGGCGTCGAGGACGACCGTCGGGGAGGAGCGGACGACTTCGAGGCGGCCGGGCGAGGAGGTCTGGGCGAAGGCCCGCCGGACGGTCTCGATGTCGAGGGTGCGGGCGTGCTCCGCGCCGATGCCGAAGAACGCCTCGACGGCGGCGAGCGCCACGGCCGCGTTGTGCGCCTGGTGGGCGCCGTACAGCGGCAGGAAGACCTCTTCGTACTCGCCGCCGAGGCCGCGCAGGGTCAGCAGCTGGCCGCCGACGGCCACCTCGCGGGAGACCACGCCGAACTCCATGCCCTCGCGGGCCACGGTCGCGTCGACGTCGACGGCCTTCTTCAGGAGCACCTGGGCGGCGTCCACCGGCTGCTGGGCCAGGATGACGGTCGCGCCCTGCTTGATGATCCCGGACTTCTCGCCGGCGATCTCGCCGGTGGTCTCGCCGAGCCGGTCGGTGTGGTCCAGGTCGATCGGGGTGACGACGGCGACGGAGCCGTCGATCACGTTGGTCGCGTCCCAGGTGCCGCCCATGCCGACCTCGACGATCGCCACGTCCACCGGGGCGTCCGCGAAGGCCGCGTAGGCCATTCCGGTGAGGACCTCGAAGAAGGAGAGGCGGTACTCCTCCCGGGCGTCGACCAGCTCCACGTACGGCTTGACGTCCTGGTACGTCTCGATGAACCGCTCGGCGGAGATCGGGGCGCCGTCCAGGCTGATCCGCTCGGTGATGGTCTGCACGTGCGGCGAGGTGTAGCGGCCGGTGCGCAGCTCGAAGGCGCTGAGCAGGGACTCGACCATGCGGGCGGTCGACGTCTTGCCGTTGGTGCCCGTGATGTGGATCGAGGGGTACGCGCGCTGCGGCTCGCCCAGCACGTCCATGAGCGCCGCGATCCGCTTGACGGACGGCTCCAGCTTGGTCTCGCCCCAGCGGGTCGAGAGCTCGGTCTCGACGTCGCGCAGCGCCTTGTCCAGCTCCGGGTCCTCGGGGCGGCTGGGCACGGGGTCGCCCTGCGGCGGTCCGGCCAGGGCGCGCAGGGTGCGGCTGCCGGCCTCGATCACCGCCAGGTCGGGGTCTCGGTCCGTCGCTTCGTCGATGATGTCGTCGAAGCCGTCGGCGTGGTCGCTCTGGTCGCTCGGGTCACTCACGGACCCAAGTCTACGGAGACCCACCGACAGGACCATGGACCTCCCCCTTTCGGGACCTTCGGCCCGCCGTCCGCCGGGGCCGCCCGGCAAACTTGGCGATCATGGACATAGGCATCGATCTCGGCACGGCCAACACCCTCCTCTACGCGCGCGGGCAGGGCATCGTGCTCAACGAGCCGTCCGTGGTGGCGGTCCAGGAGGGCTCCCGGCACGCGCTCGCGGTCGGCGCCGAGGCGAAGGAGACGATCGGCCGGACGCCGGGCTCGATCACCGCGATCCGGCCGCTGCGGGACGGTGTGATCAGTGACTACGAGGCGGCCGAGGAGATGATCCGGCACTTCGTCCGCAAGGCGGTGCCGGGGCGGCGCCGCCCGCGCACCCGGATGGTGGTGTGCGTGCCGAGCGGGGTCACGCCGGTGGAGCGGCGGGCGATCGTGCACGCGTCGGTCTCGGCGGGCGCGCGCGCCGTCCACCTCATCGAGGAGCCGATGGCGGCGGCGATCGGGGCGGGACTTCCGGTCTCCGACCCGCGCGGCTCGATGGTGGTGGACATCGGCGGCGGCACGACCGAGGTGGCGGTGATCTCGCTCGGGGGGATCGTCGTCGCGCAGTCGCTGCGGGTCGGCGGGGACCGCTTCGACGCGGCGATCACCGACCACGTCCGCAAGGCGCACTCGCTGCTGGTCGGCGAGCGGACGGCGGAGGACGTGAAGGTGGCGATCGGCTCGGCGTGGCCGGTGCCGGGCGGCGAGGAGTTCGAGCGGAGCGTCTTCACCGTCCGCGGCCGGGAGAAGGTCAGCGGGCTGCCCCGGACGGTGGAGCTGACCGTCCCGGAGGTCCGCGAGGCGCTCGACGAGCCGGTGGAGGCGGTCATCGCGGCGGTGCGGGTGACCCTGGAGGAGTGCCCGCCGGAGCTGGCCGGCGACGTGATGGAGCACGGCATCGTGCTGACCGGCGGCGGGGCGCTGCTGCCGGGCCTGGACCTCAGGATGGCGTCGGCGACGGGCATCCCGGTCTTCGTGGCCGACGACCCGCTGGACTGCGTGGCCCTCGGCTCGGGCCGCTGCGTGGAGGACTTCGACGGCCTCCAGCGGGTCCTGGGGAAGGCGGAGCCGACGCGGTAGCCGGGGGGCGTACGGGGAGGGCCCGGCTCAGCGGGAGAGGCCGGACGGAAGGGTCGCCCGGACCACGTAGTGGCCGTCCTCCTCCCCCGCCGTGAAGGTGCCGCCCATGCTGGCGACCCGCTCGTCCATCGAGACGAGGCCGGTGCCGGTGGAGACGGGCGCGCGGTCCGGCGGGGACTTCGGCAGCGGGTTGCGGACCTCGATCCTCAGGTCCGGTCCCTCGACGCCGATCCGCACCCGGACCGGCAGGCCCGGCGCGTGCTTGGCCGCGTTCGTCAGGCACTCCTGGACCACCCGGTGGACGGCGGTCTGCCGCAGCGGCGAGAGCGCCTTGACCTCCTCGGCCACCTCCAGCTCGACCGGGCTGCCCATCCGCTCGCTCTCGGCGGCCAGGTCCGCGAGGCCCTCCAGGCCGGGCGTGGCACCGTCCCGGTCGGCGCGCCGCACGAGGGTCTCGTTCAGCATGAGGTGGGCGCGCCGTGCGGTGTCCGCGAGCTCCTCGAAGTCCTTCCGGTGCGCCTCGCCCCGGGCCCGTACGGCGAGCACCTCGGCCCGGACCGCGAGCACGGTCAGCTCGCGTCCGACCAGGTCGTGGACGTCCCGCCCGACCTGGATGCGCTCCTCCTGGACGGCCTGCCGGGCGGCGGCCTCGCGCCGCTGGACCTCCAGGGCGCGGACGAGGTCCTGGCGGTGGGCGGCGATGCCGACGCCGGCGGCGAGGACGCCGATGGGGACGATCAGGCTGAGGAAGTCGCTGAGGGTGCCGCCGTGCTGCTCGGCGGGCCAGCCGGGCAGCTGGAAGTAGGCGTAGGCGACACCGACGTAGAGCAGGGTGGCGGCGACGGCGGCCCGGCGGCCCCGGAAGCGGCCGATGGAGTAGAGCGCGAACTGGATGAGGGTGACCTCGTGCAGCCAGCCCATCAGGGCGAGCGCGACCAGGTACGGCACCCAGGGCGCCCGGCGGCGCAGCACCAGGGTCGCGGCGCCGGCGGCGAGGACCAGGGTGGCGGTGACGCCGGTGAGCGAGTTGTCGGCGCGGGCGAGGCCGGGCACGTCGAGGACCATGAGCGCGAAGGCGCTGAGCGCGGCGACGACGTCGAGGGCCCGGGGCGAGCCGGCCCACCGGTCCACGCGGCGGCGCAGCGCGGGGAGGGTGGAGGGGCGGACCATGTCTTCATCATCCAGGGTCCTTGGTCCCTACGCCGTGGACCTGAAGTCCCGTCTGCTGTGAGATGGGGCACTTCGTCCGGGTTCCGGCCGTCCCCGGGACGCGGAAGGGCCCGGATCCGTACCGGTCCCGGGCCCTTCCGCCGTCCGCGTCACGCCTGCGGCAGCTTCTCCAGCTGGGTGCGGATGCGGGTGATGTCCTCGTCCGCCTTGGCGAGGCGGCCCTTGATCTTGTCCACGACGTTGTCGGGGGCCTTGGCGAGGAACGCCTCGTTGCCGAGCTTGGCCTCGGCCTGGGCCTTCTCCTTCTCGGCGGCGGCCAGGTCCTTGGCGAGGCGCTTGCGCTCGGCCTCGACGTCGATGGTGCCCGACAGGTCGAGCGCGACGGTGGCGCCGGCGACCGGCAGGGAGGCGGTGGCCGAGAAGCCCTCGCCCTCCGGCTGGAGGCGCAGCACCTGGCGGATGGCCGCCTCGTGCGGCGCGAGCGCCGTGCCGTCCAGCTCCAGGCGGGCCGGGACCTTCTGACCGGGCTGGAGGCCCTGGTCGGAGCGGAAGCGGCGGACCTCGGTGACGACCCGCTGGACCAGCTCGATCTCCTTCTCCGCGGCCTCGTCGCGGAAGCCGGAGTCCTTCGGCCACTCGGCGATGACGACCGACTCGCGGCCCGTCAGCGTGGTCCACAGGGTGTCCGTGACGAACGGGACGATCGGGTGGAGCAGCCGCAGGGTGACGTCAAGGACCTCGCCCAGGACGCGGGCCGAGACCTTGGCCTGCTCGCCGCCCTCGAAGAACGTCGTCTTCGACAGCTCGACGTACCAGTCGAAGACCTCGTCCCAGGCGAAGTGGTAGAGCGCGTCGGCGAGCTTCGCGAACTGGTAGTCGTCGTAGTAGGCGTCCGCCTCGGCGACGACCTTGTTCAGGCGGGACAGGATCCAGCGGTCGGTCGCCGACATCGCGGAGGCGTCCGGCAGCGGGCCCTCGACCGTCGCGCCGTTCATCATCGCGAAGCGGGTGGCGTTCCAGATCTTGTTGGCGAAGTTACGGGACGCCTGGACCCAGTCCTCGCCGATCGGGACGTCGACGCCCGGGTTGGCGCCCTTGGCCAGGGTGAAGCGCAGGGCGTCGGAGCCGTACTTGTCCATCCAGTCCAGCGGGTTGACCGTGTTCCCGAACGACTTCGACATCTTCTTGCCGAACTCGTCGCGGACCATGCCGTGGAACGCGATCGTGTGGAACGGCGGCTGGCCGTCCATCGCGTACAGGCCGAACATCATCATCCGGGCGACCCAGAAGAACATGAGGTCGTAGCCGGTGACCAGGACGGAGTTCGGGTAGAACTTCTCCAGGTCCGGCGTCCGCTCCGGCCAGCCGAGCGTGGAGAACGGCCACAGGCCGGACGAGAACCACGTGTCGAGGACGTCGGTGTCCTGCGTCCAGCCCTCGCCCGTGGGCGCCTCGTCGTCGGGGCCGACGCAGACCAGCTCGCCGTTCGGGCCGTGCCAGACGGGGATGCGGTGGCCCCACCACAGCTGGCGCGAGATGCACCAGTCGTTGAGGTTGTCGACCCAGTCGAAGTAGCGCTGCGACATGTCGGCCGGGTGGATGTTGACCCGACCGTCACGGACCGCGTCACCGGCCGCCTTGGCCAGGGTCTCGACCTTCACCCACCACTGCAGGGACAGACGCGGCTCCAGCGTCGTCTTGCAGCGCGAGCAGTGGCCCACGGAGTGGACGTACGGGCGCTTCTCGGCGACGATCCGGCCCTCGGCGCGCAGGGCGGCGACGATGGCGGAGCGGGCCTCGAAGCGGTCCAGGCCCTGGAAGGGACCGTGGGTGGTGATCACGCCGCGCTCGTCGAGGACCTCGATGGATTCGAGGTCGTGGCGCTGGCCGATGGCGAAGTCGTTCGGGTCGTGCGCCGGGGTCACCTTGACGGCGCCGGTGCCGAACTCCGGGTCGACGTGCGTGTCGGCGACGACGGGAATCGTACGGTCGGTCAGCGGCAGCTTGATCTGCTTGCCGATCAGGTGGGCGTAGCGCTCGTCGTCCGGGTGGACGGCGACGGCCGTGTCACCGAGCATCGTCTCGGCGCGGGTCGTGGCGACGACGATGGTGTCGTCACCCTCGCCGTACTTCATGGAGACGAGCTCGCCGTCGTCGTCCTGGTAGTCGACCTCGATGTCGGAGATGGCCGTCAGACAGCGCGGGCACCAGTTGATGATGCGCTCGGCGCGGTAGATCAGGCCGTCGTCGAACATCTTCTTGAAGACGGTCTGGACGGCACGGGACAGACCCTCGTCCATGGTGAAGCGGTCCCGGCTCCAGGCCAGGCCCTCGCCGAGGCGGCGCATCTGGCCGGCGATCTGGCCGCCGGACTCGGCCTTCCACTCCCAGACGCGCTCGACGAAGGCTTCGCGGCCCAGGTCGTGGCGGGACTTGCCCTCCTTGGCGAGCTCACGCTCGACGACGTTCTGGGTGGCGATGCCGGCGTGGTCCATGCCCGGCTGCCACAGCGTCTCGAAGCCTTGCATGCGCTTGCGGCGCGTGAGGGCGTCGATCAGCGTGTGCTCGAAGGCGTGGCCCAGGTGGAGCGAGCCGGTGACGTTGGGCGGCGGGATGACGATGGTGTACGCCGGCTTCTCGCTCTTCGCGTCGGCCTCGAAGTAGCCGCGCTCTACCCAGCGCTGGTACAGCGGCCCCTCTACCTCGGCCGGCGCGTACTGGGTCGGCAGTTCGGTGGTGGGCGCTGTCTGCTGCTGAGTGTTCTCGGTCACGGGCCCAGTTTAGGGGTGCGACGGTCGTGTCCCGAAACGCGATTGTTCGGTAACGGTGTGACCCCCGCCGCCCCATCGCGGGGCGGCTTCCGACAGGATGTTCGCTACGCATAAACGTCCTGTGAGGGGAAGCAGTCGATGAGCTACAACCAGCCGGGTCCGTACGGGGGCCAGCAGCCGCAGCAGCCCGGGCCGTACGGCCAGCAGCCGGGCCCGTACGGGCAGCCGCCGGCGCCGCAGCCCGGTTACGGCTACCCCCAGCAGGCCCCGCAGGGCGTGCCGCCGCAGCAGCCGTACGGCTACCCCCAGCAGCAGCCCGGCCCCTACGGCCAGCAGCCCCCGTACGGCGCCCCCCAGGGCCCCGGCGGCTACGTGCCCCACCCGCCCGCCCCGAAGAAGTCCAAGACCCCGCTGATCATCGGCGCGGTCGCGGTCGTCGCGGCGATCGCGGTCGGCGCGTACTTCCTGATCGGCGGCGGCGCGGGCGCCTCCGTCGCGAACGACGGCCCGCACAAGCTGGTGACGCCGGAGACGGTGCTGACCGAGTACAAGAAGTCCCCGGACGAGGGCAAGCAGTCGGACGAGGACGACTTCATCAAGGACGCGGAGAAGTACGGCGTCAAGAACCCCCAGCGGGCGAACGGCGCCTACCAGGTGAAGGACGCCAGCAACCCCCTCGCGGGCAAGATGCTGATGTTCGGCGGGGCGTACGGCGAGATCGAGGACCCCGAGAAGACCGTCGACAACGTCTTCGCCGGCATGAAGGCGGAGATGGAGGCCGAGAAGGACAAGAACGAGGGCGAGCTCATCGGCGAGCCCAAGACCGTCACCCCGGCCGAGCTCGACGGCGCCGTGATGAAGTGCCAGGAGGTCAAGTCCAAGACCGGCGAGGAGTCCGGGGGCCTCGGCCCCAAGGAGGTCACCATGCCGGTCTGCGTCTGGGGCGACCACAGCACGCTGGGCTACGTGATGCACTTCAACCTGGCCGACATGATGGCCGGCAAGGGCGGGACCATCGATGAGGTCTCCACCATCGCCGCCAAGCTCCGCAAGGAAGTCCGCGTCAAGATTTGACGCACGGCGTCCACGAGAAGGGAGGGGCGCCCTCACCGGTGGTCAGGGCACCCCTCTTCGTCAGACCGCGCAGGAGGAGACCAGAACAGGCCCCGGCCCCGTGGCGCCGCAGCGGCTCCTGCGAAGAGTTCCATCGCCGCCGGGCTCCGCAAGGAAGTCCCGTCAAGATCTGACACGGCGCGCGCATGCGAAGGGGCGCCCCGCCGGAGTTCGGTGGGGCGCCCCTTCGTCTTGAGGGTCGGCTACGCCGACTTCTCGTGGCGGCCGTCGTTCTTGACGATGCGGGGGACCAGGGTCGGGTTCACGTTGTTGCGGACGACGTCCGCCGTGATGACGACGCGGGCCACGTCCTTGCGGGAGGGGACCTCGTACATCACCGACTGGAGGACCTCCTCCATGATCGCGCGCAGGCCGCGGGCGCCGGTGCCGCGGAGGATGGCCTGGTCGGCGATGGCCTCCAGGGCCGGGCGGTCGAAGTCCAGCTCCACGCCGTCGAGTTCGAAGAGGCGCTGGTACTGCTTCACCAGCGCGTTGCGCGGCTCGACGAGGATCTTCAGCAGGGCCTCGCGGTCCAGGTTGTGGACCGAGGTGATCACGGGGAGGCGGCCGATGAACTCGGGGATCATCCCGAACTTCACCAGGTCCTCCGGCATGACCTCCTGGAACTGGTCGCTCGCCTCGATCTCGCGCTTGGAGCGGATGGTCGCCCCGAAGCCGATGCCCTTGGCGCCCGCCCGCGACTCGATGATCTTCTCCAGGCCGGCGAAGGCGCCGCCCACGATGAAGAGCACGTTCGTCGTGTCGATCTGGATGAACTCCTGGTGCGGGTGCTTCCGGCCGCCCTGCGGCGGGACGGAGGCGGTCGTGCCCTCCAGGATCTTGAGGAGGGCCTGCTGCACGCCCTCGCCGCTCACGTCGCGCGTGATCGACGGGTTTTCGCTCTTACGGGCGACCTTGTCGATCTCGTCGATGTAGATGATCCCGGTCTCGGCCTTCTTGACGTCGTAGTCCGCGGCCTGGATCAGCTTGAGCAGGATGTTCTCGACGTCCTCGCCGACGTAGCCGGCCTCCGTCAGCGCCGTCGCGTCGGCGATGGCGAACGGGACGTTGAGCATGCGGGCCAGGGTCTGGGCGAGGAGCGTCTTGCCCGAACCCGTGGGGCCCAGCAGCAGGATGTTGGACTTGGCCAGTTCGATCGCGTCGTCACGGCCCTGCGCGCCGCCGTTCTCGCCGGCCTGGACGCGCTTGTAGTGGTTGTACACGGCGACGGAGAGGGCCTTCTTCGCCGGCTCCTGGCCGACGACGTACCCCTCCAGGAACTCGTAGATCTCGCGGGGCTTGGGGAGTTCCTCCCACCGCACCTCGCTCGTCTCCGCGAGTTCCTCTTCGATGATCTCGTTGCAGAGGTCGATGCACTCGTCGCAGATGTACACACCGGGTCCCGCGATGAGCTTCTTCACCTGCTTCTGGCTCTTTCCGCAGAACGAGCACTTGAGCAGATCGCCGCCATCACCGATGCGTGCCACGAGGTGCTTCCCCTTCGCCTGGGAGCGCTTGGTTCAGCGACTCCTGGTGCCTCATATTCGACGGTACCTTGCCGGGCCCCCCGTTCGGGCCCCCCTTGGCACGGTTCACATGGTCGCGATTCGGCCACACGAGCCGGGAGAACCGTGCCGAGGGAAGGTCGGGCGCGTCAGTGTGCCGCGGCGGCCGTGCTCTTGCGGGTCGAGACGATCTGGTCGATCAGGCCGTACGCGAGGGCGTCCTCGGCCGTCAGGATCTTGTCGCGCTCGATGTCGTCGCGGATCTTCTCGATCGGCGTGGTGGAGTGCTTGGCCAGCATGGTCTCCAGCTGGTCGCGCATCCGCAGGATCTCCTTGGCCGCGATCTCCAGGTCGGAGAGCTGCTCGCGGCCGGTGCCGCCGGAGGGCTGGTGGATCAGCACACGGGCGTTCGGCAGGGCCATCCGCTTGCCGGGGGTGCCGGCGGCGAGCAGCACGGCCGCGGCGGAGGCCGCCTGGCCCATGCAGACCGTCTGGATGTCGGGCTTCACGAACTGCATCGTGTCGTAGATGGCCGTGAGGGCGGTGAAGGAGCCGCCCGGGCTGTTGATGTAGATCGAGATGTCGCGGTCCGGGTCCATCGACTCCAGGCACAGCAGCTGCGCCATGACGTCGTTGGCCGAGGCGTCGTCGATCTGCACGCCGAGGAAGATCACGCGCTCCTCGAAGAGCTTCGCGTACGGGTCGTACTCGCGCACGCCCTGCGAGGTGCGCTCGACGAAGCGCGGGACGACGTAGCGGTTGTCCATCGGCGCGCCGGTGTAGAGGCCGCTCGGGGAGAGGTTGTTCTGCATCTGGGTGTTCACCGTCCTGGTGGCGTTCGGAGGGGGCTGGGGGCTCTGCGGCTGGCCGGCGCTCAGGCGCCCGTGCCGCCGCCGCCCGGAACACCCGCGGCGTGCGTGATGATGTCGTCGATGAGGCCGTACTCCTTGGCCTCCTCCGCGGTGAACCAGCGGTCGCGGTCGCCGTCGCGGATGATCGTCTCGACGGTCTGGCCGGAGTGGTGCGCGGTGATCTCGGCCATGCGCTTCTTCGTGCGCAGCAGGTACTCGGCCTGGATCTTGATGTCGGAGGCGGTGCCGCCGATGCCGGCGGAGCCCTGGTGCATCAGGATGTCGGTGTTCGGCAGCGCGAAGCGCTTGCCGGGGGTGCCGCCGGTGAGCAGGAACTGGCCCATCGAGGCCGCCATGCCCATACCGATGGTGACGACGTCGTTCGGGATGTACTGCATGGTGTCGTAGACGGCCATGCCGGCCGTCACGGAGCCACCGGGGCTGTTGATGTAGAGGTAGATGTCCTTCTCCGGGTCGGCGGCCAGGAGGAGCATCTGCGCGGTGATCTTGTTCGCGATCTCGTCGTCGACCTGCTGGCCGAGGAAGATGATGCGCTCGCCGAGCAGCCGGTTGTAGACATGGTCGCCGAGGCCACCACCGATGGACGGCTCACCCGCGGCGTAAGGCTTCAGATTCGTCACGTATCCACCTGCTCGTCTCCGACGGCCCCGGGCCGTCTCAGCGTCTCGTTCTGAGGGCAGTGCCCCCGTATCCATGGACCCTAACGCGCAGGTAGGACAACGCCATCCCGGTTCCCGAACTGTTCGCTGGGAGCGCAAGGTAGTTGGCGGCGCATAAACGGTCCGCGTACGTCCACGGGCCCGGCCGCACAGCAGTGCGGCCGGGCCCGTGGCACGGTACGGCGCGCGCGGGGCGGAGCCCCGGCGTCGGCCCGGTGGGGCCTTACTTCTCCTCGGCGACCTCGGCCTCGCCGGTGACGGCCTCGACCGTCTCGGCGGCGGCCTCGACCTCGTCCTCGTCGTCGGAGAGGTCGACGACCTCACCGTTGGTGTCGACGACCTTGGCGGCCTCGACGACGACCGCGAGGGCCTTGCCGCGGGCGACCTCGCCGACCAGCATCGGCACCTGGCCGCCCTGGACGACGGCCTGGGCGAACTGGTCGGGGGACATGCCGGAGGAGGCGGCACGGCGGAACAGGTGCTCGGTGAGCTCGTCCTGCTCGACGTTCAGCTTCTCCTTGGAGACGAGCTCGTCGAGGAGGAACTGGGTCTTGATGCCCTTGACCGCCTGCTCCTTGGTCTCGGCCTCGAACTCCTCGACCGTCTTGCCCTGGAGCTCCAGGTACTTCTCCAGGCTCAGGCCCATCTGGCCGAGCTGGTGGTGCTCCAGGTTGTGCTTGCGGGTGTTGACCTCGTCCTCGAGGAGCTTCTCGGGGACGGGGATCTCCGCCAGCTCCAGGAACTTCTCCAGGACGCGCTCCTGGGCCTGGGTGGCCTGGTCGAACTGCTTCATGTTCTCGAGGCGCTTGCGGCTGTCGGCCTTGAGCTCGTCGAGGGTGTCGAACTCCGACGCCATCTGCGCGAACTCGTCGTCCAGCTCGGGGAGCTCACGGGCGGCGACCTCGGTGACCTTGACGGTGACCTCGGCGTCCTTGCCCGCGGCGGAGCCGCCCTTCAGCTGCGAGGTGAAGGTGGCCTCGCCGCCGGCCTCCAGGCCGGTGACGGCGGCGTCGATGCCGTCGAGCAGCTCGCCGGAGCCGATGGTGTACGAGACACCGTCGGCGACGCCGTCGGGCAGCACCTCGCCGTCGACCTTGGCGGTCAGGTCGAGGGTGACGACGTCGCCCTCGGCGGCGGCGCGCTCGACCTTGCTGGTGGACGCGAAGCGCTCGCGGAGCTGCTCCACGGACTTCTCGACGTCCTCGTCGGTGACCTCGATGGCGTCGACCTCGACCTCGATGCCGGAGTAGTCCGGGATCTCGATGGCCGGGCGGACGTCGACCTCGGCGGTGAAGGCCAGCAGCTCGCCGTCCTTCAGCTCGGTGATGTCGACCTCGGGCTGGCCCAGCACGTTGACCTCGGCCTCGTTCACGGCCTCGGTGTAGAACTTCGGGAGCGCGTCGTTGACGGCCTCCTCCAGCACGGCGCCGCGGCCGAACCGCTGGTCGATCACACGAGCCGGGATCTTGCCCTTGCGGAAGCCCTTGACCGTGACCTGCTGGTTGATCTTCTTGTACGCCGCGTCGAGGCTGTCCTTGAGCTCCTCGAAGGGCACCTCGACAGTGAGCCGAACCCGGGTCGGGTTCAGGGTCTCCACGGCGCTCTTCACGGTTCGGTCTCCTTGTGGCTGATTCCTGGATTCCGGACGGGCCGCGCGGGGCGGTTCCGGCCGATGGGCCCGGTCAGAAAGACACACGGGCTCGCAGCTTGCATAGTAACCGCACGTGGGATGAGGCCCACAACGTGATCAAGAACCCGCGAGGTCGGGGCCCCGGGGGGATCGTGAGGATCATGCTGGTCGGGGTGGCGGGATTTGAACCCACGGCCTTCCGCTCCCAAAGCGGACGCGCTACCAAGCTGCGCCACACCCCGTCGGTGCGACACGTAGGGTACATGTACGGGGACGCTGCGACGCCCCCTCTTTTTCGGGGCGTGCACGGACGGCTCCGGACCGGCTACGATGCTGTCCGTGCCGCGGCCTTCCGCCTGTGGCGCGTTCCGTGCGGGCGTAGCTCAATGGTAGAGCCCTAGTCTTCCAAACTAGCTACGCGGGTTCGATTCCCGTCGCCCGCTCTGTGTACGGCTCCGGCCCGGTCCCTCGTCGAGGGACCGGGCCGGAGCCGTTCCGCGTCAGAACTTGATGGCGCCGATCGTCTGGGTTATCGAGTCCAGGAAGCGCTGGATGTCGTCCGCCATGCCCGTGGAGGCGAGGAAGAAGCCGAAGAGGACGGCGACCACGGCCGGCCCGCCCTTGAGGCTTCCGCCGCGGATCAGCACCACGAGGACGATCGCCAACAGCAACACCACAGACAGCGAAATGGCCACAACTGATCACACCCTCGGTCGGTCCCTGCCCAGCCCGGGGTATGTATCCGGACACCCCCGCGCCTCCATCGTGCCACCAACCCCTTTGCCCTCGGCGGGGGGTGACGAATCGTGGGACGCGTCACGGCGCCGAAAGGTTCAGGCGGGGCGGGAGATCAGGACGAGGGCGCGGTCGTCGTTGACGTCCTTGGCGACCGCCTCGATGAGGTGCCAGGCGACGCCCTCGAAGCCGCCGGGGACGCAGCGGTCGGCCTCGCCGGTGAGCCGGTCGATGCCCTCGGCGAGGTCGCGGTCGGCGGCCTCGACGAGTCCGTCGGTGAAGAGCATCAGGACGTCGCCGGGGTGCAGGGTTCCCTTGACCGGGTGGAACTCGGCGCCGTCGTAGACGCCGAGGAGGGGCCCGTCGCCGTCCTTCTCCTCCCAGCGGCCGGTGCCGGAGTGGAGCTGCAGCGCGGGCAGGTGGCCGGCGGAGAAGAGCTCGTAGTCGCCGGAGTCCAGGTCGAGGACGAGGTGGATGGAGGTGGCGAAGCCCTCGTCCCAGTTCTGCCGGAGCAGATAGCCGTTGGCGGCGGGCAGGAAGCCGTGCGGCGGGAGCGAGCCGAGGAGGCCGCCGAAGGCGCCGGAGAGCAGCAGGGAGCGGGAGGCCGCGTCCATGCCCTTGCCGGAGACGTCGGTGAGGACGACCTCCAGGGTGCGGCCGCCGTGGGTGCGGGCGGCGACGACGAAGTCGCCCGAGAAGGACTGTCCGCCGGCCGGGCGGAGCGCCATCTCGCGGTGCCAGCCGCGCGGCAGCCGGGGCAGCGCGCTCTGCACCCGGAGCCGTTCGCGCAGGTCGAAGAGCATGGTGCCGCCGCGCCGCCAGGGCACCCCGACCCGGGCCCTGAACTGGGCGATGAGCAGGCCGAAGAGACCGCAGGCGGCGACCACCAGGACGGTGCCGGGGGTGACGCGGGCGGGCCCCTCGCCGTACGGGCCGAGGATGGTGGACTCGACGATCAGGCCGCCGGCTGCCGCCGCGTACAGGCCGAGCAGGCTGGCGGGCCGCAGCAGCAGTCCGCCGGCCACGATGGGCAGGACGAGGGCGGCGGGCGAGCACCAGACCGGGTCGAGGACGGTGCCGCAGACGATGGCGGGGATGGTGAGCAGCAGCCCGGCGAGGGCGAGCCGGTCGGAGGTGCCGCCGCGGAAGTAGTCGACGCCGGTCCGGCGCAGCACGACGCGGGCCCGGTGGGCGCGCCTGCGCAACCGGGCCGTGTACGTGTTCACTCCGTGGTGGGCCATTGGCCTGGACCCTATCCACCCCGGCCGGTCCCGTGCAGGGGTACCCCGGTGACAAGGTGCGTGAAATCGGGTCGCCTCGGGCGAGGACCGCTGATATCGATGGCATATGACGACTGAACTGCGGGTGCTGGACCCGTCGGAGTGGGATCGCTGGTTCGCGACGCTGGAACTCGCCTTCGGGGGGCTGGCGGAGGAGCCGGAGGAGCGGGCGCTGTGGCGGGACCTGACCGAGTGCGGGCGTTCGCTGGCGGTCTGGGAGGGCGCGTCGCCGGTGGCGACGGCGGGGGCGTTCTCGTTCCGGCTGACCGTGCCGGGCGGGGCGTCGGTGCCGGCGGCCGGCGTGACGATGGTGAGTGTGGCCGGAACGCATCGGCGCCGGGGGCTGCTGACGTCGATGATGCGCCGGCAGCTCGACGACGTCCGGGCGGCGGGCGAGCCGCTGGCGGTGCTGACGGCCTCGGAGCCGGTCATCTACGGGCGGTTCGGTTACGGGGCGGCGACGTGGTCGCAGCGCACGGTGATCGACACGACCCGGGTGCGGCTGGACGTGCCGGCCGGGACGGACGCGGTGTCGCTGCGGATGGTGCCGCTCGCGGAGTCCTCGGCGGTGACGGAGGCGGTGTACGCGCGGATGGTGCCGCGCCGGCCCGGGATGCTCGCCCGGCGGCCCGGCTGGGAGCGGCTGCCGCTGCTCGACCCGCCGGGGTCGCGGGAGGGCGCCTCGCCGCGGCTGTGCGTGCTGGCGGAGCGGGACGGGGAGGTCGTGGGGTACGCGTACTACGCGATCAAGCCGGACTGGAGCTGGGCGGGCGCGGACGGTGCGGTGACGGTGCACGAGCTGTACGGGCTCGACCCGGCGGCGGAGGCGGCGCTGTGGCGGTTCCTGTGCTCGGTCGACCTGACGTCGAAGGTGCGGGTGAACAGCGTGCCGGTGGACTCGGCCTGGCAGCACCTGGTCTCGGACGTGCGGCGGTGCGAACCGGCCGTGCGGGAGGCGCTGTTCGCGCGGCTGGTGGACGTCGGCGCGGCGCTGGAGGCGCGGACGTACCAGGCGCCGGTGGACGTGGTGTTCGAGGTGGCGGACGCGTTCTGCCCGTGGAACGCGGGGCGTTGGCGGCTGTCGGGCGACGCGAAGGGGGCGAGCTGTTCCCGGACGTCGGACGCGGCTGACCTCGCGCTGTCCGTACGGGAGTTGGGGGCGGCGTATCTGGGCGGTACGAGCCTTGCCGCGCTGGCTTCCGCGGGTCGGGTCACGGAGTTGCGCGAGGGGGCGCTGGCGGAGGCGTCGTTGGCGTTCGGGTCGCCGGTCGCGCCCTGGTTGCCGCACGGGTTCTAGGGCAGCCCGCCACGCGGTTCAGCGGTGCTGGCAGGTCGGGCACCAGAAGAGGTTCCTGGCCGCCAGGTCGGCCGTGCGGATGTCCGTGCCACAGAGGTGGCAGGGCTGGTTCGCGCGGCGGTAGACGTAGACCTCGCCGCCGTGGTCGTCGACGCGCGGGGGGCGGTTCATCGCCTCGGGGGTGTGCTCGGGGCGGACCGTGTCGATGCGGTTGAGGCGGACGCCCTCGCGCATGAGGGCCCTGAGGTCCTCCCAGATCGCGGTCCACTCCCCCGCCGTCAGGTCCTTCCCGGCCCGGTACGGGTCGATGCCGTGGCGGAAGAGGACCTCGGCGCGGTAGACGTTGCCGACGCCGGCGATGACCTTCTGGTCCATGAGCAGGGCGGCGATCGTCGTGCGGGACCTGGCGATGCGGTGCCACGCCTTGTCGGGGTCGTCCCCGTCCCGCAGCGGGTCGGGGCCGAGGCGGGCGTGGATCGCCTGCTTCTCGGCGTCGGTGACGAGCGCGCAGGTGGTGGGGCCGCGGAGGTCGACGTACGACTCGGGGTTCGCGAGGCGCAGCCGGACGGTGTCGGCCGGCGGGGGCGCGGGGGCGTCGCCGAAGTTCACCTTGCCGAAGAGGCCGAGGTGGATGTGGACCCACTCGTCGCGCGGGAAGCCGAGGAAGAGGTGCTTGCCGTGGGCCTCGGTGGTCTCCAGGACGGAGCCGTCGAGGAGGGCGGCGGAGTCGGAGAACTTGCCCTGCGGGCTGCTCGCGCAGACGGGCCGGCCGCCGAAGCGCTCCCGGTGGTCCTGGGCGAGGCGGTGGATCGTATGCCCTTCGGGCACGGCGGTTCTCCTGGGTGGGACGGGGCGGCGCGGCCGTGCCGCCGGGCTCGGCCGGCGGCACGGGCGGGCGGACTCAGCCCTGCTGCGGGTGGTGGGCCGGGATCGGGGGCATGATGCCCTCGGTCTCGTACGCGCTCAGCATCTCGATGCGGCGGGTGTGGCGCTCGTCACCGGAGTACGGGGTGTTGAGGAAGATCTCGACGAACTTGGTCGCCTCCTCCTCGGTGTGCATGCGGGCGCCGACGGCGACGACGTTGGCGTTGTTGTGCTCGCGGCCGAGGGCGGCGGTCTGCTCGCTCCAGGCGAGGGCGGCACGGACGCCCTTGACCTTGTTGGCGGCGATCTGCTCGCCGTTGCCGGAGCCGCCGATGACGATGCCGAGGCTGTCCGCGTCGGCGGCCGTCTTCTCGGCGGCGCGCAGGCAGAACGGCGGGTAGTCGTCGAGGGCGTCGTAGATGTGGGGACCGCAGTCGACGGGCTCGTGGCCGTGGGCGGTGAGCCACTCCACGAGGTGGGTCTTGAGTTCGTAGCCGGCGTGGTCGGAACCGATGTAGACGCGCATGGCTTCGAGTGTGGCACGGCCGGGACGGGGCAGGCGTCAGCGGGGTCGGGACCTTGGTCCCGTCGGGTCACGGACCTCCGCCCCGGCTGGTCTGGACCTTATGACCCGCATATGTCCTGAATCACGATCCGGAGTCAAAGCTTCCGTACTGGCGAGTCGCCGGGTTTCATGGCTCCGGCTCGCGATCCGAGCCTGCCCCCACACCCGAAGGAAGCGTTCATGAACACGCAGCCGACCCTCGCCAAGGAAGGCGGCAGCACCGGCACCACCGGTCAGACCCCGTCCGACGGCCTCAAGGCCGGGCTCAAGAACCGCCATCTGTCGATGATCGCGATCGGCGGCGTCATCGGCGCCGGCCTCTTCGTCGGCTCCGGCTCCGGCATCGCCGCCGCCGGGCCCGCGATCCTCCTCTCGTACGCCCTCGTCGGCGCGATGGTCGTGTTCGTCATGCGGATGCTCGGCGAGATGGCGGCCGCGCGCCCCTCCTCCGGCTCCTTCTCGGCCTACGCCGACCAGGCGCTCGGCCGCTGGGCGGGCTTCACCATCGGCTGGCTGTACTGGTTCTTCTGGGTCGTCGTGCTGGCCGTCGAGGCGACCGCCGGCGCCGTCATCCTGGAGAGCTGGATCCCCGCGGTGCCGCAGTGGGCCTGGGCGCTGATCGTCATGGTGGTGCTCACCGCGACCAACCTGGCCTCGGTGGCCTCGTACGGCGAGTTCGAGTTCTGGTTCGCCGGCATCAAGGTCGTCGCCATCGGCGCCTTCGTGGTGATCGGCTTCCTCGCGGTCTTCGGCGTGCTGCCGGGCTCGGACAACCCGGGGGCGGGCTTCGCGCACCTCACCGACGCGGGCGGGTTCTTCCCGATGGGCGCGGGCGCGATCCTGACGGGTGTCCTGATGGTCGTCTTCTCCTTCATGGGCAGCGAGATCGTGACCCTGGCGGCCGGCGAGTCGGAGGACCCGCAGCGGGCCGTGACCAAGGCGACGAACAGCGTGATCTGGCGGATCGGCGTCTTCTACCTGGGCTCGATCTTCGTGGTCCTGACGCTGCTGCCGTGGAACGACCCGTCGATCGTGGAGAAGGGCTCGTACGTCGCCGCCCTCGACTCCATCGGCATCCCGGCCGCCGGCCAGATCATGAACGTGATCGTGCTGACCGCCGTGCTGTCCTGCCTCAACTCGGGCCTCTACACGGCCTCCCGGATGGCCTTCTCGCTGGGTCAGCGCGGTGACGCGCCGAAGGCGTTCGCCAAGGTCGACAAGCGGGGCGTGCCGCGCGCGGCGATCCTCTCCTCGGTCGTCTTCGGCTTCGTCGCGGTCTTCTTCAACTACGAGTGGCCGGACACCGTCTTCGCCTTCCTGCTGAACTCCTCCGGCGCGGTGGCGCTCTTCGTCTGGCTGGTCATCTGCGTGACCCAGCTGCGGATGCGCGGGATCATCCTGCGCGAGTCGCCGGAGAAGCTGGTCGTGCGGATGTGGCTCTTCCCGTACCTGACCTGGGCGACGATCGGCATGATCGTCTTCGTCCTCGGCTACATGATCTACGACGGCGGCAGCGCCCGGGAGCAGGTCGTGCTCTCGCTGCTCGTCGCCGCGCTGGTGATGGCGATCGCGCTGGTCCGGGACCGGGTCAGGAAGAACGCCGTGGCCCGCGACTAGGCCCTGTCGTCAAACTCCCGCCTGCCCCGCGACGCCATGCACGCGCTCTCGCCGCACCGGGCACAAGCCCGAGTACGTCCAGTACGAGGGCTCGCGCCCGGCACGCCGAGAGCACGCACCTGACGCCGCGGGGCCGCCCTTCGGGCAACGGCGGGAGTTTGACGACAGGACCTAGCGGTCCCTCCGCGCGAAAGGGCCCGCCGCTCCCCGGGGAGCGGCGGGCCCTTTCGCGCGTGGTGGTCAGCCCTTGCGGCCGACCAGCTTCCAGGCGGCCGGGAGGGCGCCCATGGCGAGCGCGGCCTTGAGGGCGTCGCCGATGAGGAAGGGGGTCAGGCCGGCGGCGACCGCCTGCCCGAGGGTCATGCCGGTCGCGAGGGCCAGGTAGGGGACACCGACCGCGTAGATGAGCGCGGAGCCGAGGACCATGGTGCCGGCGGTGCGCAGGACCGAGCGGTCGGCGCCGCGGCGGGCGAGGGCGCCGACGACGGTGGCGGCGAGCAGCATGCCGAGGATGTAGCCGAAGGACGGCATCGCGTAGCCCGAGGTGCCCTGCGCGAACCACGGGACGCCGGCCATGCCGGCGACGGCGTAGAGGGCGAGGGAGAGGAAGCCGCGGCGGGCGCCGAGGGCGGTGCCGACGAGCAGGGCGGCGAAGGTCTGGCCGGAGACCGGGACCGGGGAGCCGGGGACCGGGACGGAGAGCTGCGCGGCGAGGCCGGTGAGGGCGGCGCCGCCGACGACGAGCGCGACGTCGCGGACGCGGCTCGACGGGAGGAGGTCGGCCAGGACGGTGCCCGCACGGAGGGTGCGGACGGGGGCGGCGGCGGTGCTACTCATCGATACTCCGCGGGGGTGAGGGTGACGGGACAGGTTGACGCTATGCCAGGAGTGAACGCTCGATCACCGTCAGCCGCCGACAAAGCCTCCGCCGGGCGCTTCATGGGGTTCCGACAAAGGACGGCGGAGTCACCGGGCGCCACGTGACGCTTGTCACTAGGGGATGGCACTGGCTAGTCCCTTTTGCGCCAGGGGCCGGTCACCGGAGAGACTGTGGGGTCTCCATAAAGTGCCCCTCCTCCCAGAGCGCGAGTCCCCCACCATGCGCGACGCCGCCCCGCCCGCTCCCCTCACCGAACCCGAGCCGCTCTCCCACGGCCTGAAGCAGCGTCACCTGACGATGCTCGGCCTGGGCGGGGTCATCGGCGCCGGGCTCTTCGTCGGCTCGGGCGCGGGCATCGCGGTCGCCGGGCCCGGGATCGTGCTCTCGTACCTGATCGCGGGCGCGCTCGCGATGCTGGTGATGCGGATGCTCGGCGAGATGTCGTCGGCCATGCCGGCGTCCGGCGCGTTCTCGGTGCACGCGGAGCGGGCGCTGGGCCGCTGGGCCGGGTTCTCGGTGGGCTGGCTGTACTGGTTCCTGCTGGTGGTCGTCCTCGCGGTGGAGGCGACGGGCGCGGCGCGGATCGCGCACGGCTGGGTGCCGGGGGTGCCGCAGTGGGGCTGGGTGCTGCTGTTCATGGTGGTCTTCACGGCGGCGAACCTGGCGGCGGTGAAGAACTTCGGCGAGTTCGAGTTCTGGTTCGCCGCGCTGAAGGTGGGCGCGATCGTGCTCTTCCTGGTGCTCGGCGCGCTGGCGATCGTCGGCTGGCTGCCCGACACGGACCCGGTGGGGCTCGCCAACCTGACCGGGCAGGGCGGTTTCCTGCCGAACGGCTGGTCCGGGGTGATCTCCGGGGTGCTCGCGGTGGTGTTCGCCTTCGGCGGCCTGGAGGTCGTGACGATCGCGGCGGCGGAGTCGGAGGACCCGGCGCGGAACGTGGCCCGGGCGGTCCGCAGCGCCGTCTGGCGGATCCTCCTCTTCTACGTGGGCTCGATGCTGGTGATCGTGACGCTGCTGCCGTGGACGGCGATGGTGCCGGGCGAGTCGCCGTACGTGGCGGTCCTGGACGCGATCGGGGTGCCGGGCGCGGGCCAGATCATGAACGTGGTGGTGTTCGTGGCGCTGCTGTCGGCGCTCAACGCCAATCTGTACGGCTCCTCCCGGATGGTCTTCTCGCTGGCGGAGCGCGGGGAGGCGCCGCGCGGGCTGCTGAAGGTGTCGGGCGGGGGCGTGCCGCGGCGCGCGGTGCTCGCCTCGGTGGCCTTCGGGTTCGTCTCCGTGCTGCTGAATCTGAAGTGGCCGGATTCCGTCTTCCTCTACATGCTCAACGCCGTCGGCGCGGTGCTGCTGTTCGTGTGGGCGCTGATCGCGGTGTCGCAGCTGCGGCTGCGGCCGCGGATCGAGCGGGAGGCCCCGGAGAAGCTGACGCTGCGGATGTGGGCGTTCCCGTGGCTGACGTGGACGGCGCTGGCGGCGATGGGCGCGGTGCTGGTCCTGATGCTGACCGACGACGGGGCTCGGCCGCAGGTGCTGTGGTCCGCGGGGGCGACGGCGGCGGTGCTGCTGGTGGCGTGGCTCCGGGAGGTGCGGGCGCGCCGGGAAGCGCCCACGTCCACGACGAAACGGAACTGAATCTTCACCTTGTGTGAAGGTCGTGACCGTATAGCGGACACCCGTTCCCTCTGAGCGGTGCGGGCGCCCAGACTGTGGGCTCCCCTCCCCGTCTCAGCCTATGAACAGGGTTGCCCATGTCTCGGACCACCGCGCCCGCGCAGGCCGACCGCGAGGCCGGCGCCGCCGCTCCCGCCGAGGGCCTCTCCCACGGCCTCAAGCAGCGCCATCTGTCGATGATCGCCCTCGGCGGCGTCATCGGCGCCGGCCTCTTCGTCGGCTCCGGCGCCGGCATCGCCGCCGCCGGGCCGTCGATCGTCGTCGCCTACGCGATCTCCGGCGTGCTCGTCATGCTGGTGATGCGCATGCTCGGCGAGATGTCGGCGGCGAACCCGGCCTCCGGCTCCTTCTCCGTCCACGCCGAACGCGCCTTCGGCCCGTGGGCCGGCTTCACCGCGGGCTGGGCCTTCTGGTTCCTGCTCTGCGTGGCCGTCGGCCTGGAGGGCATCGGCGCCGCGAACATCATGACCGGCTGGTTCCCGGGCACCCCGGCGTGGGCCTGGGTGGCGCTCTTCATGGTGGTCTTCTGCGGCACCAACCTGGCGGCGGTGAAGAACTTCGGCGAGTTCGAGTTCTGGTTCGCCGCGCTGAAGGTCGGCGCGATCGTCCTCTTCCTCGGCATCGGCGTGCTCGCCATCCTCGGCGTGCTGCCCGGCACCGACGCCCCCGGCACCACCAACCTCACCGGCGACGGCGGCTTCTTCCCGCACGGCTCCGAGGGCCTGATCGTCGGCCTGCTCGCCTCCGTCTTCGCGTACGGCGGCCTGGAGACGGTCACCATCGCGGCGGCCGAGTCCGAGCACCCGGTGCAGGGCGTCGCCAAGGCGGTCCGTACGGCGATGTGGCGCATCGCGCTCTTCTACATCGGCTCGATGGCGGTCATCGTCACCCTCGTCCCGTGGGACGACGCGGCGGTCGTCGAGAAGGGCCCGTACGTCGCCGCCCTCGACCACCTGGGCATCCCGGCCGCCGGCCAGATCATGAACGTGGTCGTCCTGATCGCGCTGCTCTCCGCGATGAACGCCAACATCTACGGTGCCTCCCGCATGGCCTGCTCGCTGATCGGCCGCGGCCAGGGCCCGAAGGCGGTCGGCCGGCTGTACGGCGGCGTGCCGCGCCCGGCCGTCCTGCTCTCCTCGGTCGTCGGCTTCGGCGCCGTCCTGCTGAGCTACTGGTCGCCGGACAAGGCGTTCATCTGGCTGCTCAACACCATCGGCGCGATCATCCTCGTCGTCTGGTTCTTCATCGCCGCCTCCCAGCTGGTGCTGCGCCGCCGCACCGAGCGCGAGGAGCCGGAGAAGCTGGTCGTGCGGATGTGGGCCTTCCCGGTGCTGACCTGGGTGGCGCTGGCCGGCATGGCGGCGGTCTTCTTCCTGATGGCCCGTGAGGAGGGCACCCGGGTGCAGCTGTACGCGACGGGCGCGCTGACGCTCGGCCTCGCCGTCGTCGGCTTCGCGCTCCAGAAGGCGCGCGAGAAGGCACCCGAGAAGGCACGCGAGAACGCGGCCTGACCCACCCCGCCCCGTACGAACGCCCCGCCGGTCCGGCGGGGCGTTCGCGCGTTCCGGGCGGGGTCGGGTGCCGCGTCGGGGCAGGGTGCGGAGCGGTCGGGCGCGCGGGGGACCTAGGTCGGAGGGCTGATCAACTTCATGCGCAGGTGCTGTTAGCCTGCACTTGCACATAGCTTGCAATAAGAAGTCAGGCGAAGGGCTCGGCACACATGGCGATCTACACACTTCCGGAGCTGCCGTACGACTACGCGGCGCTGGAGCCGGTGATCAACCCGCAGATCATCGAGCTGCACCACGACAAGCACCACGCCGCCTACGTCAAGGGGGCGAACGACACCCTGGAGCAGCTGGAGGAGGCCCGCGACAAGGAGCAGTGGGGCTCGGTCAACGGCCTGGAGAAGAACCTCGCCTTCCACCTCTCCGGCCACATCCTCCACTCCATCTACTGGAACAACATGGCGAGCCCGAAGACCGGCGAGGGCGGCGGCGAACCGCTCGCGGCCGACGGCGTCGGCGAACTCGCGGACGCCATCGCCGAGTCCTTCGGCTCCTTCGCCAAGTTCAAGGCCCAGCTGACCAAGGCCTCGGCGACGACGCAGGGCTCCGGCTGGGGCGTCCTCGCCTACGAGCCGATCAGCGGCCGGCTCATCGTCGAGCAGGTCTACGACCACCAGGGCAACGTCGGCCAGGGCTCGGTCCCGATCCTGGTCTTCGACGCCTGGGAGCACGCCTTCTACCTCCAGTACAAGAACCAGAAGGTCGACTTCATCGACGCCATGTGGCAGGTCGTGAACTGGCAGGACGTGCAGAAGCGGTACAGCGACGCGAAGGGGCGCACGCCGCTCATCGGCATCTGAGGGACGCCGGAGAACTCCTGCCCGTGATCGTCTTCTCAACCTTCACCGGCAGGCGGAAAAGAGGACGGCCCCCGCGGTGGCATGGACCGCGGGGGCCGTCCGCTCCACCGGCTCACACGAAGCTCGGCGCCGCCGTCCGGGTGCGCTTGATCTCGTAGAAGCCCGGGGTCGAGGCCACCAGCAGCGTGCCGTCCCACAGCCGGGCCGCGGCCTCGCCGCGCGGGGTCGGGGTGACGACCGGGCCGAAGAAGGCGACCTCGTCGCCGTCCGGGCCGGGCACCGCGATCACCGGGGTGCCGACGTCCTGGCCGACCTTCTCGATGCCCTCCGTGTGGGAGGCGCGCAGCTCGGCGTCGTACGTGTCCTTGTCGGCGTACTCCACCAGGTCCTCGGGGAGGCCGACCTCACGCAGCGCGCCGGCGATGGCCTCGCGGCTGGGGCCCTCGCCGTCGTTGTGGAAGCGGGTGCCGAGGGCCGTGTAGAGCGGGCCGACGACCTCGTCGCCGTGC
Organism: Streptomyces roseofulvus; assembly: GCF_039534915.1. Lineage (NCBI taxonomy): Bacteria > Bacillati > Actinomycetota > Actinomycetes > Kitasatosporales > Streptomycetaceae > Streptomyces > Streptomyces roseofulvus. Next base: position 2,876,746 of record NZ_BAAAWE010000001.1, read on the forward strand.
AGCTGCTGAGCCGCGACGACGACGCGGACCGGGCCCCACGCCTTGGTCTCCATCGTCTCCCGGTACTCCGCGGAGAGCTCGTCCAGCCGGTTCTCGTTCAGGACGGCGAGGCTCATCACCTTCCAGCGGACGTCCACCGGGCGGACCTTCCCCACCTCCAGCATCCACCGCGAGGTCATCCAGGCCCAGGGGCACAGGGGGTCGAAGAAGAAGTCTGCGGTGGTCCTGCTCTCGGACATGTCACTCCTCAAGGCGCGGAAACGGGGATATGCGCCGACATGGCGCAACACCCCGCGGCCGGGTCGGCATTCCCGTGCGCCGGGTGAAAGGTGCGCATGGGAGGATCGGTGCTGTTTCGAACACGCCACGAAGGAGTGACCGTGCCCGGTGAGAACCTGTCCCGCGACGAGGCCCATGAGCGGGCCGCGCTGCTGTCCGTCGACGGCTACGACGTCGCGCTCGACCTGCGCTCGGCGGTCGGCGAGTCCACGGAGGCGGTACGCACCTTCCGCTCGGTGACGACGATCCGCTTCCGCCGCACCGGCGACGGCGACACGACCTTCGTGGACCTGCTCGCGCCGTCGGTCACCTCCGTCACCCTCAACGGGCGGGAGCTGGACCCGGCAGTGGTCTTCGACGGCGCCCGGATCGCCCTGGACGGCCTGGCGGACGAGAACGTGCTGGTCGTCGACGCGCAGTGCGCGTACAGCCGCACCGGCGAGGGCATGCACCGCTTCGTCGACCCCGAGGACGGCGAGGTGTACCTGTACACCCAGTACGAGCCGGCCGACGCCCGCCGGGTGTACGCCAACTTCGAGCAGCCCGACCTCAAGGCGCCGTACCGCTTCGAGGTGACCGCGCCCGAGGGCTGGACGGTGTGGAGCAACGGCGCCGGCGAGCAGGACGCGGACGGGGTGTGGCGGTTCGCCGAGACGGCGCCCATCTCCACGTACATCACCTGTGTGGTGGCCGGCCCGTACCACTACGTCACCGACACCTACCGGCGCGGCGACGTCGAGATCCAGCTCGGCGCGATGTGCCGCAAGGGGCTCGCGAAGCACTTCGACGCGGACGACGTCTTCCTCGTCACCAAGCAGGGCTTCGACCTCTTCCACGAGCTCTTCGACTACCCGTACCCCTTCGGCAAGTACGACCAGGCGTTCGTGCCCGAGTACAACCTCGGCGCCATGGAGAACCCCGGCATGGTCACCTTCACCGAGGAGTACATCTACCGGGGCAAGGTCACGCGGGCGGCGTACGAGCGGCGCGCCAACACGATCCTGCACGAGATGGCCCACATGTGGTTCGGCGACCTGGTCACCATGGTGTGGTGGGACGACCTGTGGCTGAAGGAGTCCTTCGCCGACTTCATGGGCTCCTTCGCGCTCGCCGAGGCGACCCGCTTCACCGACAGCTGGGTCACCTTCGCCAACAACCGCAAGGCGTGGGCCTACCGCGCCGACCAGCTGCCGTCCACCCACCCGATCACGGCCGACATCCGTGACCTGGAGGACGCCAAGCTGAACTTCGACGGCATCACGTACGCCAAGGGCGCCTCCGTCCTCAAGCAGCTCGTCGCCTACGCGGGACGGGACGCCTTCCTGGAGGGCGCGCGCCGCTACTTCAAGCGCCACGCCTACGGCAACACCCGCCTCGGCGACCTGCTGACGGTCCTGGAGGAGACCTCCGGCCGGGACATGCGGGCCTGGTCGAAGTCCTGGCTCCAGACCTCCGGCGTCAACGTGCTCGCCCCCGAGGTCACCTACGACGCCGAGGGCCGGATCACCGAGCTCGCCGTCCTGCAGGAGGGCGCGGAGCTGCGCCCGCACCGGATCGCCGTGGGCCTCTACCGGCTCACCGACGGCGCGCTCGTGCGGTACGCGCGCGTGGAGGCCGACGTCGCCGGCGTCCGGACCGTCGTCGACGGGCTGGCCGGCAGCGAGCGGCCGGACCTGATCCTGGTCAACGACGACGACCTCACCTACTGCAAGGTCCGCTTCGACGAGGGCTCGCTCGACACCCTCCGCGAGCACCTCGGTGACATCACCGACCCGCTGGCCCGCGCGGTGTGCTGGTCGGCGCTGTGGAACCTGACCCGGGACGGGCTGATGCCGGCCCGCGACTTCGTCGCCGCCGTGCTCGCCTTCGCGGGCCGCGAGACCGACATCGGCGTCCTGCAGATGGTGCACGCGTGGGCGCGGAGCGCCGTCACCCACTACGCGGCCCCCGCCTGGCGCGCGGAGGGCGGCCGGCTGCTCGCCGAGGGCGGGCTGCGCGAGCTGCGGCTCGCCGAGCCGGGCAGCGAACACCAGCTGACCTGGGCGCGCTTCTTCGCCGCGACCGCCTCCTCCGACGCCGACCTCCAGCTCCTGGAGGGGCTGCTCGCCGGCACCGCCCGGATCGACGGGCTCGACGTCGACCAGGAACTGCGCTGGGCGCTGCTCTCGACCCTGGCCGAGCAGGGCCGGGCCGACGAGGCGCGGATCGGCGAGGAGCTGGCCCGGGACGACACCGCGAGCGGCAAGCGCCACCAGGTGCGGCTGCTCGCGGCGCGCCCGTCGGCGGCGGTCAAGGCGCAGGCGTGGGCGCAGGTCGTCGAGTCCGACGCCCTGTCGAACGCGCTGGCGGGCGCGGTGATCGCCGGCTTCGCGCAGCCCTCGCAGCGGGAGCTGACCGCCCCGTACGCGGAGAAGTACTTCGCGGTGATCGAGCGGATCTGGGCCGAGCGGTCGATCCAGATCGGCATGGACGTGGTGCGGGGGCTCTTCCCGGCGCTCCAGGACCGCCCGGAGACCCTGGCGGCGACCGACGCCTGGCTGGCGGAGCACGCGGACGCGGCCCCGGCGCTGCGGCGGCTCGTCCTGGAGTCCCGCGACGACCTGGCCCGGGCCCTGCGGGCGCAGGAGTGCGACGCGCTGGAGGGATGAGAGTCCCGCGTCGACTGCCGGCGGGGGGCCGGGGCCCCTCTCGGCAGTCGAACGCGCGTACTTTAGTACGGGGTTGTCCGGATTGAGCGACCACCTTGTAACAGGCAGTTAGGACCGGGCCGGGGAGCGGAAGACCCCCGGCATGAACCACAACACCCCCATCACCCCCGGCCCCCGTCCCCTCTCCTCCCCCGCAGGGACCACCCAACGACTCGCTTCCACCGGCCAGTTGCGGGCCATGGGCGTGCCCGCGGCGGAGGTCGCCGGGCGGGTCGCGGCCGGCGGCGACTGGCAGCAGCTGCTGCCGGGCGTCTTCCTGCTCCGCCCCGGCGCGCCGACCAGCGACGACCGGCTGCGGGCCGCGCTGCTGTACGCCCGACGGGACGGCGAGGCGCCGCTGTACGGCCCGGGCGCGATGATCACCGGGCTCGCCGCGCTCGCCCTGCACGGCTTCTCGTCCGCTCCCCCGCTGACCGCGCTGGACCGGATCGACGTCCTGGTGGGCCGCACCCGGCGGCTGCGCTCGACCGGTTTCGTGCGGGTGGTGCGGTCGCCCGAGTCGCCGGAGCCGGTGGAGCTGACCGGGCTGCCGGTGGCGCCGGTGGCGCGGGCGGTGGCCGACGCCGTCTCGGGGCTGCACGACGCCGAGACCGTACGCCGGCTGCTGACCGAGGCGGTCAGCGGCGGTCACTGCGAACCCCCGGCGCTCGTGCGGGAGTTGAGCCGGTCCCGGCTGCTGAGCCGGCCGCACGTGGTGGACGCGGTGGACTCGCTCCTGGTGGAGGGGCGGGCGCTGTCGGAGGAGCGGCTGTACGAGATGGTGCGGGACTTCGCGCTGCCGGACCCGCTGTGGAACGTGGACCTGCGGCTGCCGGGCGGCCCGCACCTGGGCGGGGTGGACGCCTACTGGCCGGACCAGGCGGTGGCGGTGGAGCTGGACACCCGGGCGCCGCGGCAGGACGAGGACGCGATGTGGTCCGAGTACACCCGCAAGCGGGAGCACCTGGAGCGGCTGGGCATCACGGTGGTTCATCTGACCCCGCGCAAGCTGCGGGAGGCGATGGAGCAGCAGGCCACCGTGGTCCGTACGGCGCTGATGGCCGCGTCGGAGCGGCAGCCCGCCGCCTATGTCGTCGTCCTGCCCCGGTGACGGGCTACTTCTTCGGCTCGGTGCCGCAGAACTCGGCCTCGACGATCGCCGCGGTGTCGCCGGTCCAGTCGGCGTTGGCGTTGGCGGCGAGGGTGTGCCGGCCGTCGCGGGTGGTGTACGCCTCCGAGAGGGAGCCGTGGATGCCGCCGCCGTGACCCCAGATCTCGGTGCCGCAGCTCAGCTTCTGCCAGGAGATGCCGAGGCCGTAGCGGTAGTCGGGGTACTGGGGGGAGACCGGGTGGGTGGTGGTCAGTTCGCGCATCTCGGCCTTCGGGAGGAGCCGGCCCTTGAGGAGGGCGCGGTAGAAGGTCTGGAGGTCGGCGGAGTCGGAGATCATCTCGCCGGCGGCGTGGGCGAGGGAGGGGTTGAGCTCGCTGACGTCGTGGACGGGGGTTGCCGCTCCGGGCGCGAGCGTGGAGTACGCGGGGCTGCTCGGGCTCGGCATCGTCGCCCGGGTGCCGGGGACGCTGGTGGAGCGGAGCTTGAGGGGCTTGATGATCCGGTTCTCGACGGCCTTGCCGTAGGGGCGGCCGGTGACCTTCTCGATGACCATCCCGGCGAGGACGAAGTTGGTGTTGGAGTAGCGCCAGGAGGTGCCGGGGGCGAACTCGGGGGCGTGGGTCATGGCGACGCCGACCAGGTCGCGCGGGCTCCAGGTGTCGTATCGGTGCTGGAGGAAGCCGGGGCCGAAGACCTTCTCCGCGAAGGCGGGGTCCTCGGTGTAGCTGTAGATGCCGCTGGTGTGGTTGAGGAGCTGCCGGACGGTGATCTTCCGTCCGTCGTGGCCGTTGCCGCGGACCACGCCGGGCAGCCACTTCTCGACCGGGTCGTCGAGGTCGATCCGGCCCTCGGCCTGGAGCTGGAGGAGGACGGTGGCGACGAAGGTCTTGGTGATGGAGCCGACGCGGAAGCGGTCGTCGCCGCCGCGCTCGCCGGCGGTGCCGGTCCAGGAGCGGCCGTTCACCCGGGCCTGGGCGACGACGCCGGGGACGCCGGCGTCGACGTTGGCCCGGAGCGCCGCCTGGGTGGCGGCGTGGCCCTTCTGGGCGGCGGCCGCGGGGGCCGTGGGGCCGGCGGCGAGGGCGGGGGCGGCGAGCGCGGTGACGCCGAGGCCGGCGGCGAGCGCCGCGGCGACGACGGTACGGGCGGTGCGGGTGCGGGTGCGGCTGCTGGTCATGGGGTCCCCTGTCTCGCTGGTCCGGTGCTGCGGTCGGCGGGGAGGACCGGGGGCGGGACGGGAGGGTTGAGCGGGCTCGTGACGGTTGAGCGGTTTCCGGCCGTTCTCTCGCCCTAGTTGCGGTGCGGGTCGCTGAGGGTGGAGTGGCCGAGGGGCGGGCGGGTGCGCCAGAGGTCGAGGCCGACGTCGACGAGGTGGACCCGGGTCAGGCCGGGCACGGTGTCGAGGGGGTGCCAGGCGGCGAGGTCGGTGGAGCCGCCGGTCTCGGGCCGGAGCGCGCCGCCGGTGATCCGGGCCTCGTAGAGGAGGCGGAGCCCGTGCCAGGAGCCGGGGGCGCCGACGCGGGGCAGCCAGTCGCGCGTGACCGAGTCGACGCCGAGGAGGGCGACCGGCTCGGAGACGTATCCGGTCTCCTCCTCGACCTCGCGGACGACGGTCGCCACGGGGTTCTCCCCGTGGTCCATGCCGCCGCCGGGCAGGGTCCAGCGTTTCGTTCCGTCCTTGGCGACCCAGCGGGCGAGGAGGACCTCGCCGTCACGGACGCACACGGCGTAGGCCGCCACCCTCAACTCCTGCTTCATGGGGCGAGGTTAGGCGATGGGGGTGACGGCCGGACCGGTCAGAACCAGTAGACGGGGTAGCGGCGGCGGGTGGCGCGGGCGGCGAGCAGGCCGACGGCGACGAGCAGCGCGCAGGAGAGGAGCAGGAGGCCGGTGAAGGTCCAGAACGGCGGGGAGCCGAGGGCGACGATCACCGCGGTGGCGGCGGCCGGGGAGTGCGGGGCGCGGGCGAGCATCATCACGCCGAGGGCGAGTCCGCCGGCGACGGCGGCACTCCACAGGCCCGGGCCGGCCACCGCGAGGACGGCGAAGCCGGTGAGGGCGGAGAGGAGTTGGCCGCCGACGACCGAGCGGGGCTGGGAGAGCGGCAGGTCCGGAGAGGCGGCGACCAGCGCCATGCTCGCGGCGAGCGGCGGTATGAGCAGCGGGTGGTGCAGGACGGTGCCGAGGGCGACGAGCAGGAGCAGGGCGGCGGTGCTGACGCCGGTGGCGAGCAGGACCGCCGTCGGGCGCGGGCGGGGCGGCGGGCCGGGGCGTACGGGAGCGGGAGCGGAGGCGGGGGCGGACGGCGGCGGCACGGTGGCCTCGGGAGCCTGGGTGCTGGTGGTCACGGGTTCCTCGGGATCGTGGATCGGGAGTCCGCGTGCGGGCGGCAGGGGGCGTTCGGTGCGCGGGAGGTTCAGGGGGTGGTCGGATTGGCCGGGGAGTACTCGGGCGCGGACCAGCGCAGGGGGCTGGCGGCCGGGGTCTCGACGACGCTGTCGACCCGGAAGCGGACGAACCGCTCCTCGGAACGGTATACCGTTTCCGCCCGGCCGCTGAGCTGGAGGGTGGTGCCGTTCTCCCAGTCCAGGAAGAGGAGACCGGCCCTGTCGTCGGTCTCCAGGTTGCCGAGTGTGAGGAACATCGCGTTGCCCGGGTAGTCCCGCCAGACCAGCTCGCGGGGGCCCTCGGCCCGGACGAAGCCGGGGTTGCCGCCGCGGTGGCTGGCGTCGGCGCCGTCCGGTCCGACGGTGGCGACGAAGAAGGTGTCGGCCGCGCGGACGGCGGCGAGCTGGGCCTCGGTGAGGGCGTCGCCCCGGTGGACGGCGGGGGCGTCCGGGCCGGCGGGGCCGGAGCCGTACAGCTCCCGCTTCTGGAGGTACTTGGGGCAGTTGGCGAAGACCTGCTCGGCCTCGACGAGCAGGCCGCGGGCGCCGGGGCGGGCGGTGCCGTTGAGGCGCATGCGGCGGCGGGTGCGCGGGTCGAGGGCGAGGGTGCCGACAGGCGTCTCCGTCCTCAGCGCCTCGGCGAGCGGGTCACCGGGGCCGGGGGTGGCCGCGAGCGAGACCGTGTGCGGGCCGGTGGCGCGGGCGAAGCCGGGAGTGCCGGTGAGCAGGCTCGCCCAGACCCGGCCGTCGGGCGCCGCCGCGGCGAGGACCAGCATGGGCTGGGCCTCCAGGAACGCGGCGGCGACGGGGCGGATGCCGGGGCGGATGCTGGGGGCGATGTGGGCGGCGGCGGCCTGGAGGCCGAGCTTCTGCTGCACGGCGAGCGAGCCGTGGTGGTAGGCGGTGGTGCTCATGGCTGCGCCTCCGGGCGGGTGTGGGTTTGCGGGGTGCGGGCAGGGCGCGGGCGCGGGTGGCGCGTTCGGCGGTGTGCCCACCCGTTCCTCCCCCGACGACTTCGTCCGGGGGTCCCGGGCGGAACGCCTGCCCGCGCCCGGGTCTCTAGAAGAATCCGCAGGTGGGGGCCGAGCTGTTGGGGGCCGGGGCGGATTCGGCGCCCTTGGGGACGGAGATCTCGAGGCGGGTGCCGTCGGGGTCGTGGAAGAAGATGCCGCCGGAGGCCGCGCCTTCGCGGTGGGCGACCACGCCGTCGTAGGCGAAGGTGACGCCCTCCGCCCTGAGGGCCGCCTCGGCCTCGCGGACCCGCTCGATGGACTCGGCCTCGAAGGCCAGGTGGTGCAGGCCGGCCAGGCCCGCGTCGTAACCGCCCGCGGCCTGCTGCCAGAGGGTGAGCACGAGCCGGCCGCCCTGGCCGAGGAAGGCGTAGCGGCGGCCGTCGGCGTCGCCGGAGCCGATCGCCTCGAAGCCCAGGACGTCGCCGTAGAAGCGGAGCGAGCGGTCCAGGTCGGTGACGTTGATGCCGATGTGCGCCGTGTTCAGCGTGCCGATCGCGGACATGACGGTCCCCTCGTCGTCGGTCGCCCCCTTCGGGCTAACCGGTTAACTCGACTTTAGAGGTTAGGCGACATCAGGCGCAACCCGTCACGTACGCTTGAGGGGTTAGATCGCCCGGGGGATCGAGGAGGATGCCCGCCATGCCCGTCACCGACCCGCGGCCGCACACCGGCGAACCGGTCTCCCTGGACCTGCTCAACACCCGCTGGATGCGCGAGGGGGAACGCCAGGACCTGCTCACCGACACCGAGGGGCTGGCCGTCTGGCTCGCGGCCAACGGGCTCGACGGGCGCTTCGCCGCCGACGAGGCCACGCTCCGGCACACCCGCGCCGCCCGCGAGGCGCTGAAGGCACTGGTCGACCGCCCCGGCGACCCCGGGGCGATCGCGGGGGTCGACGCCGTCCTGGAGCACGGCCGGATCCGCGTGCTGCTCTCCGCCGACGGCCCCGGCGAGCGGGCCGAGTTCGCCGATCCGGCGTGGGGGCCGGCCTGGACCGCCGCCCGCGACTACCTGGACCTGCTCCGCACCGCACCGGACCGGATCAGGACCTGCGCGCACGAGGCGTGCATCCTGCACTTCTTCGACACCTCGCGGAACGGCACCCGCCGCTGGCACTCGATGGCCACCTGCGGCAACCGCGCGAAGGCGTCCCGGCACTACGCCCGCACGAAGGATCAGTGACGGCCGGGAACCACCCGTCGAATCGTCCTCGTTGAGGGCGATTCGTGCTCTGTGGCGGAGGACGCGCGGTGGCGGATGTACGCCATGGACACAACATGCCCTCCAGGAACTCTCCACAAAACCCTGTCACTTGCGAAAGGCTGAGCGGTCATCCGGTACCGGAATCCGGACCCTCTTCTTTCACAAACAGGGATGTAAATGACCACCCCCGAAACCCAGAGCTCCATACCCGGGCGCTCGACCGGGACCGGGCGGGCGGCCAGGATCGCCGCCGCCGCCGGTCTGGTGACCGCGCTCGTCGCGGCCGGTGCCGCGCCGGTGCTCGCCGCCGAGACCCCGGCGACGAACCCCCCGGTCAAGACCGCGGAGCCCGCCGACAAGCTCGGCGCCATCGACGCGCAGCGCCTCGCCGAGGCCGAGGCCGCCGGCGAGCCGCACGTCACCGTCCTGGTCGCCACCGCGCCCGGCGCGACCGAGCAGGTCGCGGGCCAGCTCGACGCCGTCCCCGGCGGCTCCGTCGGCAACCGCAACGACGAGCTCGGCTACGTCCGCGCCACCCTGCCGACCGCCAAGGCCGAGGCCGCGATCAAGGCCGCCGCCAAGCTCTCCTCCGTCCAGTCGCTCGACCTCCAGGCCGAGATCAAGCTGGACGACCCGCGCCCCGACGAGGGCGTCACCGGCGCCGTCGAGGGCACCACGGTGGACCGGACGTACCCGGCGCCGTCGAAGTACACCCCGGCGAAGAACCCGTACAACCCGTCCCACGAGACGGGCGCGGTCGAGTTCGTCGAGGACCACCCGCGGGCCGACGGCCGCGGCGTGACCATCGGCATCCTCGACTCGGGCGTCGACCTGGGCCACCCGGCCCTGCAGAAGACCACCACCGGCGAGCGCAAGATCGTCGACTGGGTGACCGCCACCGACCCGCTCACCGAGAGCGACGGCACCTGGCGCGCCCAGATCACCCCGGTCGCGGGCCCCGTCTTCAGCGCCGCCTCGCAGTCCTGGAAGGCGCCCGAGGGCTCCTACCAGTGGAGCCGCTTCAGCGAGTCCGTCACGGCGGGCGGCGACCCGGCCGGTGACATCAACCGCGACGGCGACACCACCGACGTCTTCGGCATGCTGTACGACCCCGCCGCCGGCACCGTCCGCGTCGACACCGACCAGGACTTCGACTTCACGGACAACGCGCCGATGAAGCCGTACAAGGACGGGTACCAGATCGGCTACTTCGGTACCGACAACCCGGCCACCGAGGTCGCCGAGCGCACCCCCTTCGTCGTGGAGATCCGCAAGGACGTCCCGATGGACCCGCTGGGCGGCTCCTGGGTCGGCCAGAAGCGCGACTTCGTCAACATCGGCCTCGTCGAGTCCTCGCACGGCACCCACGTCGCCGGCATCACCGCCGCCAAGGGCCTCTTCGGCGGCCGGATGAACGGCGCCGCGCCCGGCGCGAAGATCGTCTCCTCGCGCGCCTGCACCTGGACCGGCGGCTGCACCAACACCGCCCTCACCGAGGGCATGGTCGACCTCGTCGTCAACCGCGGCGTCGACATCGTCAACATGTCGATCGGCGGCCTGCCCGCGCTGAACGACGGCGACAACGTCCGCGCCCGCCTCTACACCCGTCTCATCGACGAGTACGGCGTGCAGCTGGTGATCTCGGCCGGCAACTCCGGCCCGGGCACCAACACCATCGGCGACCCCGGCCTGGCCGACAAGGTCCTCTCGGTCGGCGCGGCCGTCTCCCGCTCGACCTGGGCCGCCAACTACGGCTCGGCCGTCGAGAAGTCGTACGCCATGTTCCCGTTCTCCTCGCGCGGTCCGCGTGAGGACGGCGGCGCCGCCCCGCTGGTCACCGGCCCGGGCTCGGCCGTGAACACCATCCCGACCTGGCAGGCCGGCGCCGGCGTCGCCGAGTCCGGCTACGCGCTGCCCGCCGGCTACGGCATGCTCAACGGCACCTCGATGTCGTCCCCGCAGGTCGCCGGCGCGAGCGCGCTGCTGCTCTCCGCAGCCAAGCAGCGCGGCATCGAGCTCTCCCCGCTGACCCTCCGCACCGCCCTCACCTCGACCGCGAAGCGGATCCCGGGTGTCGCGGCGCACGAGCAGGGCGCCGGTCTCGTCGACGTCGTCGAGGCGTGGGACTCCATCAAGGACGGGGCCACCGCCCACTCCTACAAGGTCGAGGCCCCGGTCGACACCGTGATCTTCCCGGCCCCGCACACCGGCACCGGTGTGTACGACCGCGAGGGCGGCCTCAAGGTCGGCCAGAAGAAGGTCTACGACGTCACCGTCACCCGCACCAGCGGCCCGGACCGTGCGATCGAGCACGAGCTGGACCTCAAGTACAACGACGGCACCTTCCGCATCCTCGGCGACGACGAGGTCGACCTGCCGCTGAACAAGCCGGTCACCGTCAAGCTGGAGGCCCGTCCGACCACCGCCGGCGTGCACAGCGTGCTCCTGGAGGCCGACGACGAGGACACCGAGGGCGTCGACAAGCAGATCATGGCCACCTCCGTCGTCGCGAGCGACCTGGTCGCCCCCGGCTACGGCTTCTCCGCCGCCGGCTCGGTGCAGCGCAACAGCACCAAGTCGTACTTCGTGACCGTGCCGCAGGGCGCGACCTCGCTGGAGGTGCGGATCGGCGGGCTGAAGGAGAAGAGCCAGACCCGGTTCATCGCCATCCACCCGTACGGCGTCCCGGTCGACCCGACCGCGACCACCGGCTGCTACCCGCACTACAACCCGGCGAACACCTGCCGCCCCGACCTGCGCTCGTACGCCAACCCGCAGGCCGGCGTCTGGGAGATCGAGGTCGAGGCGCGCCGCACCTCGCCGGACCTGGACAACCCGTACAAGCTGGACGTCTCCGTGCTCGGCGCCTCCTTCGACCCGGCCGTCCAGACGGTCGCCGAGGCGAAGGTCGGCACCCCGGCCGCCGTCGAGTGGACGGTCACCAACACGTTCGCCGCGCTCGACGGCAAGCTCAAGGGCGGCTCGCTCGGCTCCCAGAAGTCCGAGACGCCGACCATCCAGCACCACGAGCAGCAGACGAAGACCGTCACCATCGGTGAGGGCGTCGAGCGTCTCGACATCGCGATCGGCAACACCTCCGACAAGGCCGCCGACCTCGACCTGACCGTGCTGCTCAACGGCAAGCAGGTCGGCCAGTCGGCGGACGGCGACTCGGAGGAGGCCGTCTCCCTCGTGAAGCCGGCCGCCGGCACCTACACCGTCGTCGTCGACGGCTACGCGGTCCACGCCGAGGGCGGCACGACCTACGACTACAAGGACGTGTACTTCTCCCCGTCGCTCGGCACCGTGAAGGTCGACGAGGCGAAGACGTACCCGCTGGCCAACGGCGCGAGCGCCAAGGTCGCGGCCGAGGTCGTCGTCGGCGGCGCGGCCCCCGAGGGACGCCGGTTCTTCGGCCAGGTCCAGCTGCTCAACGCGCGCGGCACCGTCGCGGGCACCGGCAGCGTCCTGATCGGCGGCGTCACCCCGTAACACCCCGGGCAGTACGAGGAGGGGCGGGCACCCGTGCGGGTGCCCGCCCCTTCCGCGTTCAGCCCCGGCCGGGGCAGTCGCCCACCCCTTCGCGCAGCCCCTTCTCCACCCACGCGCGTCCGTACTCCAGCTCGTCGCGGACGGGGCCGACGTCCTCGCCGAGCTCGCCGGGCGGCTCCATGTCCTGCCGGAAGGTGAGCGCCCCCTCGTCGGGGAAGCGGGAGACGACCACGAGCATCCGCGCACCGGGCCGGTAGAACGACGGGTCCGCCGCCCCGCCGCGGAAGGCCAGCTCGCCGGAGCCGGCGCCCTCCGGCTTGTACCGGCGCTCCACCCGCAGCACCACGCGGAGCTCCCCCTCGTCCGCGAGCGGCTCGACCCGGGCGACCGTCCCCTCGGCGACGTCCGTGGCGCAGGCCACGAACCCGCCGGCGGTGAGCTTCGCGCTGCTCCCGCCGCTGTCGATGCCTCCGCTGTCGAGCGTCCCGGGGTGCGCGGCCAGCCACGCCCCGCCGGTGCCGAGCACGCCGAGGGCCACGCAGGCGGCGAGCGCCCAGGCCGCGATCCGGCCGCGGCGCCGGGGCCGTACGACCGGAGCCGCCGGTACGGGCTCCGCCGTGAGCGCGCCGGCGAGGACGCCCAGCTGCCGGCGGATCAGGGCCACGTCCGCGAGGGCGCGGGCGACCTCGGGATCGTCCCCGGCGCCCGGGGGCAGCGGCTGGTCGTCCTCCAGGGCCAGCACCAGCGCCAGCGGGTCCCGCTCCTGCTCCTCCACCTCACACCACCTCGTCCGTGTGGAGCCGCTCCCGCATCGCGCGGACGGCGGCGTGCAGCCTGCTCTTGACGGTCCCCTCCGGGACTCCCAGCTCCTCGGCGATCCGGGCCACCGGAAGGTCCGCGTAGAAGCGCAGCACCAGGACCTGCCGCTGCTTCTCGGGCAGCGCCTCCAGGCCGTCCGCCACGGCCAGCGCGAGCAGCCGGTCCTCCTCGCCGCCCCCGCCCGGCGGGGCGGGCAACGCGGTCAGCCGCTCGCCCAGCCGCTCGTCGCGGCGGCGGGCCCGGTGCCAGTCGGCGGCCACCCGGGTGGCGACCACCGCGCACCAGGCGCCCGGGGAGCGCGGCGGGTCCCCCTTCGCCCGGGCCTCCAGGAGCCGCAGCCCCACCTGCTGGACCCCGTCCTGGAGCTCCGCGTACGGCACCCCGCCCAGCGCCAGGACCGCGCGCACCCGGTCCACGAGCACCGCGTCCATCTGCTCCACCCCGCCTCCTCCCTGCCGGTGACCCCCCTTCGACGCGCGACCGCCCCGGAACGTTCATCCGCCGGAACGTTCAGCCGCCGGACCGCGTCCCGCTCCTCGGACAATGGATTGGACAAGCAGCGGCAGGCGGCACGCATGATGGGGAGCGGCAGCACCTGCACACACGTACGGAGGAGTCCCCGTGAAGGTCGGAATCGTCGGAGCCACCGGTCAGGTCGGCACAGTCATGCGCAAGATCCTGGCCGAGCGCAACTTCCCGGTCGACGAGCTGCGGCTCTTCGCCTCCGCCCGGTCGGCCGGCAAGGTCGTCGACGGCGTCACGATCGAGGACGCGGCCACCGCCGACTACACCGGCCTGGACATCGTGCTCTTCTCCGCCGGCGGCGCCACCTCCAAGGCCCTCGCCGAGAAGGTCGCCTCCCAGGGCGCCGTCGTGATCGACAACTCCTCCGCCTGGCGCCGCGACCCCGAGGTCCCGCTCGTCGTCTCCGAGGTCAACCCGCACGCGGTCAAGGACCGCCCCAAGGGGATCATCGCCAACCCGAACTGCACCACGATGGCCGCCATGCCGGTCCTCAAGCCGCTCCACCAGGAGGCCGGCCTCACCGCGCTGATCGCCACGACCTACCAGGCCGTCTCCGGCTCGGGCGTGGCCGGCGTCGCCGAGCTGCGCACCCAGGCGTGCGCCGTCGCCGAGCAGGCCGACCAGCTGGCCTTCGACGGCGAGGCCGTCGCCTTCCCCGAGCCGAACGTCTACCGCCGCCCGATCGCCTTCAACGTGGTGCCGCTGGCCGGCAACCTCGTCGACGACGGCACGCACGAGACCGACGAGGAGCAGAAGCTCCGCAACGAGTCCCGCAAGATCCTGGAGATCCCCGAGCTGAAGGTCTCCGGCACCTGTGTCCGCGTGCCGGTCTTCTCGGGCCACTCGCTCCAGGTCAACGCCCGCTTCGAGCGTCCGATCAGCGTCGAGCGCGCCTACGAGCTGCTGAAGGACGCCGAGGGCGTCGAGCTGTCCGAGATCCCGACCCCGCTCCAGGCGGCCGGCAAGGACGCCTCGTACGTGGGCCGCATCCGCGTCGACGAGACCGTCGAGAACGGCCTGGCGCTCTTCCTCTCCAACGACAACCTGCGCAAGGGCGCCGCGCTCAACGCGGTGCAGATCGCGGAGCTGGTGGCGGCCGAGCTCCAGGGCTGAGCCCCCGTCCCCGCGAAGAACGGCGGTCATCCTTCCGGGTGACCGCCGTTCTTCCGTGTTCGCCCTGGGAAATGCGCGATGCGCTCGCCGAGGACCCCGTGGAAGGATGGGCCAAACGTCACGAAACCGAGGAGTTGACCGGGTGCCTGGTACGAACCTGACCCGTGAAGAGGCCCAGCAGCGGGCGGCGCTGCTGACCGTGGACGCGTACGAGGTCGAACTGGACCTCACCGGTGCGCAGGAGGGCGGCACCTACCGGTCCGTCACCACCGTCCGCTTCGATTCCGCCGAGGAGGGCGCCGAGAGCTTCATCGACCTCGTCGCCCCCGCCGTCCACGAGGTCGTGCTCAACGGGCACTCCCTGGACGTGGCCGCCGTCTTCCGCGACGCGCGGATCGCGCTCCCGCGCCTGAAGCAGGGCCGCAACGAGCTGCGGGTGGTCGCGGACTGCGCGTACACCAACACCGGCGAGGGCCTGCACCGCTTCGTCGACCCGGTCGACGGCCAGGCGTACCTGTACACCCAGTTCGAGGTGCCGGACGCGCGCCGGGTCTTCGCCTCCTTCGAGCAGCCGGACCTGAAGGCGACCTTCCAGTTCACCGTGAAGGCGCCGGAGGGCTGGAGCGTCATCTCGAACTCTCCGACCCCGGAGCCGAAGGACGGGGTGTGGGCCTTCGAGCCGACCCCGCGGATCTCCTCGTACATCACGGCCCTGATCGTCGGCCCGTACCACTCGGTGCACTCGACGTACGAGGGCCCGGACGGGCAGGTCGTGCCGCTGGGCATCTACTGCCGTCCGTCGCTGGCGGAGTTCCTGGACGCGGACCACATCTTCGACGTGACCCGGCAGGGCTTCGGCTGGTTCCAGGAGAAGTTCGCGTACGCCTACCCGTTCGCCAAGTACGACCAGCTGTTCGTGCCGGAGTTCAACGCCGGCGCGATGGAGAACGCGGGCGCGGTCACCATCCGCGACCAGTACGTCTTCCGCTCGAAGGTGACGGACGCGGCCTACGAGCGCCGCGCCGAGACGATCCTGCACGAGCTGGCCCACATGTGGTTCGGCGATCTCGTGACCATGGAGTGGTGGAACGACCTCTGGCTGAACGAGTCGTTCGCCACCTACACCTCGGTCGCCTGCCAGGCGTCCGTGGCGGGCACCCGCTGGCCGAACGCCTGGACCACCTTCGCCAACGCGGAGAAGACCTGGGCCTACCGCCAGGACCAGCTGCCGTCGACGCACCCGATCATGGCCGAGATCAACGACCTGGAGGACGTGCTCGTCAACTTCGACGGCATCACGTACGCCAAGGGCGCCTCGGTCCTCAAGCAGCTCGTGGCCTACGTCGGCCAGGACGAGTTCTTCAAGGGCGTGCAGGCGTACTTCCAGCGCCACGCCTTCGGCAACACCCGCCTCAGCGACCTGCTCGGCGCGCTGGAGGAGACCTCCGGCCGCGATCTGAAGACCTGGTCGAAGGCGTGGCTGGAGACGGCCGGCATCAACGTCCTGCGCCCGGAGATCGAGACCGACGAGAACGGCTCGATCACCGCCTTCGCGGTGCGCCAGGAGGCCCCGGCGCTGCCCGCCGGCGCCAAGGGCGAGGCCGTGCTCCGCCCGCACCGCATCGCGATCGGCTTCTACGACCTCGACGAGGCCGGCAAGCTGGTCCGCGGCGAGCGCCTGGAGCTGGACATCGAGGCGGCCGAGGTGACCCGGGTGCCGGCGCTGGTCGGCAAGTCCCGCCCGGCGGTCGTCCTGCTGAACGACGACGACCTGTCGTACGCCAAGGTCCGCCTCGACGAGGTGTCGCTCCAGAACGTGACCGCGCACCTCGGCGACTTCGCGGAGTCGCTGCCGCGGGCGCTGTGCTGGGCCTCGGCCTGGGACATGACCCGGGACGGCGAGCTGGCCACCCGCGACTACCTGGAGCTGGTGCTCTCCGGCATCGGCAAGGAGTCCGACATCGGCGTGGTGCAGTCGCTCCAGGGCCAGGTGAAGGCGGCCCTCGACCTGTACGCGGCGCCGGAGTGGCGCGACGCGGGCCTGACCCGCTGGACCGAGGCGGCGCTGACCCACCTCAAGGCGGCCGCGCCGGCGAGCGACCACCAGCTGGCGTGGGCGCGGGCCTTCGCCGCCACCGCCCGGACGCCGCAGCAGCTCGACCTGCTGGCCGCGCTCCTGGAGGGCCGGGAGACGATCGAGGGCCTCGCCGTCGACGCCGAGCTGCGCTGGGCGTTCGTGCAGCGGCTCGCCGCGGCCGGCGTCTTCGACGAGCCGGAGATCGCGGCCGAGCTGGAGCGCGACCGCACGGCGGCCGGTGAGCGGCACGCCGCCACGGCCCGCGCGGCGCGTCCGACCGAGGCCGCGAAGGCCGAGGCGTGGGCGGCGGTCGTCGAGGACGACAAGCTGGCCAACGCGGTGCAGGAGGCGGTGATCGGCGGCTTCGTCCAGACCGACCAGCGCGAGCTGCTCGCCCCGTACACGGAGAAGTACTTCGCGTCGATCAAGCGCGTGTCGGAGACCCGCAGCCACGAGATCGTCCAGCAGATCGTGGTCGGTCTCTACCCGACGCTCCAGGTCTCCCAGGAGACGCTGGACGCGACGGACGCGTGGATCGCGGCCAACGACCCGGTGCCGGCGCTGCGGCGTCTGGTGACGGAGTCGCGGGCGGGCGTCGAGCGGGCCCTGAAGGCCCGCGCGGCGGACGCGGCGGCCGCGAAGTAGGGACCGGCGGTATCCGTACGACGAAGGGGCGCCCTCCCCCGTGGGGGCGCCCCTTCGTCCTGCCCGGGTGTTACCGGCTCGCGCGGTCGAAGCGGGCGCGCAGGTCGGCGGCGCCCTCCTCGGTCAGGGAGCCGTGCAGGCGCAGGCGGGCGACGCCGCCGTCGGGGAAGGCGTCGAGCCGGACGTGGGTGACGACCGCCCGGGCGGGGAGCCGGAAGCGGTGCAAGGTGTCGGGCTGGAGGCGGGTGCGGGGGATGATCTCGAACCACTCCCCCGTCTCCCCGTTCCGGCCGTGGAGGGCGATCCAGCCGGCCGAGTTGCCCTTGAGGTAGGCGGTGTCGATCTCGACGGCGCGGACGGCGCCCTGGGCGGGAAGGCGGAAGCGGACCCAGTCGTGGGTGCCGCGGACCCGGCGGCGGCGGTTCTCCCAGCCGTCGTCCATCTTGCGGGAGGTGCCGGGCAGGATGATCTGGGTCGGCGAGGAGTAGAACCGGTCCGAGGCGTCCTCGTACGACCCGCCGTTGAGCACGGAGAGCAGGTCGATCGTGCCGAGGAGGTCCAGCCACTCGGGGTCGGGCAGCACCTCGCCGTGGACGCGGAACCGGGCGATGCCGCCGTCCGGGTGCTGGCAGAGGCGGACGTGGGTCCAGCGGCGGTCGCTGTCGACCGCGAAGCCGTTGGCGGCGTGGCCGCGGACGGGGGTGGGCGGGACCAGCTCCTCCCACTTCGCGTCCAGCAGCTCCTCGGGGCCGGGGCTGCCCTCGACGGCGGTGGCCTGGACGCTGACCTTCTGCGGGTAGTTGCCGCGGAAGTGGGCGGTGTCGACGATCAGGCCGCGGATGACGCCGGGGGCACCGAGGCGCACGATGGCCCAGTCGTGGTCCTCGGGGGCGGGGAAGACGTGCTCGGCGTCGGCGCCGCGGCGGCGGCGGGTCTCCCAGCCGTCCATGATCTTGCCCTTGTGGCCGAAGTGCTCCGGGTCGAAGACGGCCCGCTCGCGGACGAGCAGGTTCTCGCGCTCGGCGAAGAACTCGTCGTTGGCGGCGACGACGCCCCCGCCGAGGCGGCGGTCGGCGAGGTCGACCAGCTCGGCGAAGGGGAAGTCGCCGGTGCGGTAGTCGGCGTACGGGTCGCCTCCGGCGTACGGGGCGGCGTCGTTGGCGTGCGGGTCCTGGGTGTCCTCGATGGCGGTCATGGTCCGACTGTCCCGCCCCGGGAGCCAGGGGTCCATCGAATGTTTTCGACGGGTCTTTTCAGTTCTGCTGAACGTTCTCGCGCTGCACGGCGGCCTGCCGCAGGGCGGCGAGCACCCGGGCCACCGCCGGGCCCTCCTCGGCCCCGCGCCGTACCGCCGCGACGACATGGCGGCGCGGCTGGTCGGCGGAGAGCACCCGCATGACGACGCCGGTGCCGCTCCGGCGGTCGGCCGCGGCCATCCGGGGGACGAGGGCGATGCCGAGCCCGGCCTCGACCATGGCGAGGATGGCGGTCCAGCCGGAGGCGCTGTGGGCCTGCTCGGGGACGAAGCCGGCGGCCTCGCAGGCGGCGGTGGTGATCTCGGACCAGGGGCCGGAACCGCCGAAGATCCAGGGCTCGGCGGCGAGGTCGGCGAGGCGCAGGCCGGGAGCGTCGGCGAGCGGGTGGCCGGCGGGCAGGGCGACGTCGAGCGGGTCGGCGAGCAGCGGCACCCGGCTGAACTGGGGGTCGCGGGCGGTGGGCGCGTGGGCGGCGAGCGACAGCGCGAGCTCCGCCTCGCCGGCCGTGAGCAGCTCGTACGCCTCCCCCGCCTCGGCCTCCCGGATCCGGACGTCGAGCCCGGGGCAGGCGGTGCGGAGCTGCCGTACGGCGGGGACGAGGAGCGCCGGGACGGCGGTGGAGAAGGCGGCGACGCGCACCTGGCCGGCCTCGCCCCGCAGATAGCCGTCGAGTGCGGCGTCGGCCCGCTCCAGCTGGGCGAAGACCGCCTCGGCGTGACGCAGGACGAGGTGGGCGGCGTCGGTGAGGCGGACGCGCCGGCCGTGGGCCTCCAGGAGCGGCACGCCGAGCTGCCTGGCGAGGTTGGTGAGTTGCTGGGAGACGGCCGAGGGGGTCATGAGCAGGGTCTCCGCGGTGGCGGTGACGGTGCCCCGGTCGCGCAGGGTGCGCAGGATGTGCAGCTTCTTGATGTCCCACTCGGTCATGGGGCGCAACCTATCGGGCCGGGCTCGCCGGGCTCACCGGGAGGAGCTGAGCGCCACCCCGCCGAGGATGAGGGCCATGCAGGCGCCGCCGGCCGGCCCCAGGCGCTCGCCGAGGAGCGCGTACGAGAGCAGGGCGACGCAGACGGGCTGGAGGTAGTAGACGACTCCGGCGCGGGCCGCGCCGATCAGGGCGACCGCCTTGTTCCAGGCGAAGAAGGCGACGGCGGAGGAGAACACGCCGATGTAGAGCAGGGGGCCGACGGTGCCGGGCGTGACGGGGAAGCCGCCCTGGACGGCGAGGGAGACGGCGTAGGCGGGGGCGAGCATGACGGCGCCGAGCACGAAGGTGGCGAAGAGGAAGGCGAGCCCGTCGAGCCCGGCCGGCCGGCGCTTGAGCAGGGCGCTGTAGGAGGCGAAGGAGAGGGCGGCGGCGAACATCCAGAGGTCGCCGGGGCCGAGGTCGATCGTGAGGGAGCCCCTGCCGACGAGGAGGAGCACGCCGAGGACGGCGACCGCGAGGCCCAGGAGGCGGCGGGCGCCGAGCCGTTCGCCGCCGAGCCGGGCGTAGACCGCCATGATCACCGGGGCGGCGGCCATGATCATGCCCATGTTGGTGGCGGAGGTGGTCAGGCCGGCCTGGTGGACCAGGGTGTTGTAGAGGGTGACGCCGAACAGGGCGGCGAGGGCGGTGAATCCGAGGTGGCGGCGGAGGGCCGCGCGCTGTCGCCAGAAGGGGCGGGCGGCGAACGGGGCGACGGCGAGGAGGGCGATGACCCAGCGCCAGAAGACGGCCTGGACGGGCGGGACGGAGTCGGCCAGGTCGCGGGTGGCGACGAAGCTGCCGGACCAGACGACGGTGGCGAGGAGGGCGAGCAGCAGACCGAGACCGGCACCCCGGGCGGGGGCCGGTCTCCGGGTGGCGGTCTCGGGGATGGCGGTCTCGGGGGTGGAGGTCGCGGGGGTGGCGGGGGTCATGCGGCCTACCGTCGCACCGCCGAAACCTCCAGGTCCATCGAAACTTCCTGACCGTTCCTTTCAGCTGAGCTGAACGATCCGACCGCGGCCGGCCGGGCGTCCGGCTTCGCGGGGGCCAGCTGGCCGGCGAGGGTGGCGCCGAAGGCGATCACCATGCCGAGGATCTGCACCGGGCCGAGCGCCTGCCCGAGCGCGGCCCAGCCGATGACGGCCGCGGTGATCGGGGAGAGCGGGCCGAGGAGGGTGGCGGAGGAGGCGCTCAGCCGCTCGATGCCGCGGAACCAGAGGAAGTACGAGATCGCGGTGTTGCCGAGGGCGAGGTAGGCGTAGCCGGCCAGGTTGGTGCCGGTGAGGGCCGGCGGGGCGCCCTCGACCAGGAAGGCGATCGGGAGGATGACCAGGCCGCCCGCGGTGAGCTGCCAGCCGGTGAGCGCGAGGGCGCCGACGCCCTCGGGGCGGCCCCAGCGCTTGGTGAAGACGACGCCGGCGGACATCGAGAGCGAGGAGAGCAGTCCGGCGCCGACGCCGATCAGGTCGAAGGCGGCGCCCGCCTTGAGGACCACGAGGCTGACGCCGAAGGCCGCGGCGACCGCGGTGAGCAGGGTCCGCACGGTGGGCTTCTCGCCGAGGAAGAGGGCGGCGAGGCCGACGACGAAGAGCGGGCCGACGGAGCCGACGACGGCGGCGACGCCGCCGGGCAGCCGGTAGGCGGCGAGGAAGAGCAGCGGGAAGAAGGCGCCGATGTTGAGCGCCCCGAGGACCGCGGACTTCCCCCACCAGGCGCCCCGCGGGAGCGTGCGGGTCAGCGCGAGGAGCAGCAGGCCGGCCGGCAGGGCGCGCATGAGGCCGGTGAAGAGGGGCCGGTCCGGCGGCAGGAACTCGGTGGTGACGAAGTAGGTCGAGCCCCAGGAGATCGGGGCGAGGGCGGTGAGCGCGACGACGGCGGCCTTGCGGGACATGGCGGTACTCCCCCTGAAGCGGTGCGGCCCCGGTGGACCGGAGCACGGCTGGCTTGGCGGTAATTAACTTAGCACTAAGCTACTCACTTGCAAGTGGCTTTCTTGCCATCGAGTGGGAGGGACGGAAGACTGGACCCATGAACACGCAGCCGCCCGCGCATGACGCCGTCGACGCCATCACCGACCAGTGGGCCGTGGTCCGACCCGACCTGGAGACCCTCCCGATGGCGGTCTTCGGCCGGATCCACCGGCTCTCCGCCGCCGTCCGGAACCAGGTGGACCAGGCGTACAAGCCCTACGGCATGGGGCTCGGGGAGTTCGACGTGCTGGCGACGCTGCGCCGGTCCGGAGAGCCGTACACGCTCTCGCCCCGCGAGCTGACCGCCACGCTGATGATCACCACCGGCGGGATGACCGGCCGGCTGGACAAGCTGGAGAAGGCCGGGCTGCTCACCCGCAGCCCCGACCCGAACGACCGGCGCGGACTGCGCGTCACGCTCACCGAGCGCGGCCGCGAGCTGGTCGACCAGGCGGTCGGCGCGGGCCTGGAACGCCAGCGAGAGGCGGTGGAGGCGGCGCTGACCCGGGAGGAGGCGGAGCAGCTGGCCGGGCTGCTGCGGAAGCTGCTCGCGACGACCGGCTGAAGAAGCGGCGGCGACGGCACGGGCGGACGTGCTCGGCGCGCGGCCCCGAGCACGCGCGAGGGCGCCGCGCGGCCGGTGGCCGTGCGGCGCCCTCGGGAACGGACGGAGGAGGCGGGTCGCCTTCTGCGGTTACGCCTTCTTGCGGGACTTGTCGAGGACCATCACCAGACCGGCGATGACCAGGAACAGCGCCAGCGGGAGCGCCACGAAGAGGCCGAGGGTCTCGACGACCTCCAGCTTGGGGGCCGGGTCGTCACCGTCGTCGCGGGTCAGCGCGAGCGCGGGGGACGACATGAGCAGCATCATCAGCGTCGTACCGGCCGCGACGGCGCCGGCGCGCAGGGCGTTCTTCTTGTCCACGGTGCAAAAGTAGCGAACACCTAAACGGCCCGCGCGCCCGGGGGTGCCGTACGGGCTCCGACCCCCTCCGCGACGGTCCGCAGCAGCGTGTGCGCACGGGCCGAGGCGGCGATCCGCTCCAGCGGGAGCGGCTGCCCGTCGGGCCCCGCCACCGGCAGCCGCCAGTTCGGGTACTCGTCCCAGGTGCCCGGCAGGTTCTGCGGCCGGCGGTCCCCCACCAGGTCCGGCAGCCACACGCCGACCATCCGGGCCGGGGTGCGGGCCAGGAAGCGGTGGACGGCCAGGATCTCGGCCTCCTCGTCGCCCGGGCCCTCCGGGAGCAGCCCGAGCCGCTGCAGGACCGCGCGCCACTCGGCGGTCTCCGCCGCGTCCGCGGCCCGCTCGCGCGTCAGGTCGCCGGTGAGCAGCCCGAGCCGGTGGCGCAGCAGCACGTGGTCGCCGGAGAGCCGGGCGGCGGTGGACGGCAGGTCGTGGGTGGTGGCGGTGGCCACGCAGCCGGCCCGCCACGCCTCGGGCGGCAGCGGGGCGCCGCCGCCGTCCCAGTCCCGCTCGAACCAGAGCACGGAGGTGCCGGACACCCCGCGCGCGGCGAGCGCCTCGCGGACGCCCGGCTCGACGGTGCCCAGGTCCTCGCCGACGACGTGGGCGCCGGCCCGGTGCGCCTCCAGGACGAGGACGGCGAGCATCGCCTCGGCGTCGTACCGGACGTAGGTGCCCTCGGTGGGCTCCCGGCCCTCCGGCACCCACCAGAGCCGGAAGAGGCCCATCACGTGGTCGATGCGGAGCGCCCCCGCGTGCCGCAGGAGCTCGCGCAGCAGACCGCGGTACGGGGCGTACCCGGCGGCGGCGAGGGCGTCGGGGCGCCACGGCGGCAGGCCCCAGTCCTGGCCTCGGGAGTTGAAGGCGTCGGGCGGGGCGCCGACGGACATCCCGGCGGCGAAGTCGCCCTGCCGGGCCCAGACGTCGGAGCCCTCCGGGTGCACCCCGACGGCCAGGTCGTGGACGATCCCGACCGCCATGCCGGCCTCCCGGGCCGCGTCGGCGGCCTCGCCGAGCTGCCGGTCCGTCAGCCAGGCGAGCCGGCAGTGGAAGTCGATCCGCGCGGCCAGCTTGGCGTCGGCGCGGACGGCCGCCCGGGCCCCGTCGGGGGTGCGCAGCTCCTCGGGCCAGGAGCGCCAGTGGGGGCCGTGGCGTTCGGCGAGGGCCTGGTAGGTGGCGTGGTCCTCCAGGGCGCGGCCGCGCTCGGCGAGGAAGTCGTGGAATTCGGCGCGGCGGCCGGGGCCGAGCTCGACGGCGGCGACGCGCTCCAGGGCGCGGAGCTTGAGCGCCCAGACGGCGTCCCGGTCGATGGCGGTGCCCTTGCCGAGGACGCTCTCGCGCAGTTCGGCGGCGGCGGCGAGGATCCGGTCCAGTTCCTCGCGGGGGCCGGGGGCCAGGTGGGCGTACTCGGGGATCCGCTCGATCCGCAGGTGGACGGGGTCCGGGAAGCGGCGCGAGGAGGGGCGGTACGGGGACGGGTCCGAGGGCGCGCCGGGCACGCCCGCGTGCAGCGGGTTGACCTGGACGAATCCGGCGCCGTGCGCGCGGCCCGCCCAGGTGACGAGTTCGCGCAGGTCGCCCAGGTCGCCCATGCCCCAGGAGTGCTCGGAGAGCAGCGAGTAGAGCTGGACGAGCAGGCCGTACGCGCGCGTGGCGGGGGCCGGGACCCGCGCGGGGGCCACGATCAGGGTGGCGCGGGCGGTGCGGCCGTCGGGCGCCTCGGCGTCCACGGTGTGCACGCCGAGCGGCAGCCGCTCCCAGACGGCGCCGTCGGCGCCGGTGCGGACGGCGCCGGTCTCGGTGGTGATCCGCAGCCGGGTTCCCTCGGGCAGCTCCGGGGGCGGTGCGGGCGGCCCGTCGCCGGTGTGCCGGACGAGGGTGGGCGGGAGCAGCCGCTCCCGGTCGGCCCGCTCCGCCGCGCCGAGGGAGGCGGCGACCGCCTCCGGGGTGGTGGCGTCGACCCCGAGGGCGCCGAGCACCGCGACCACGGTGGTCTCGGGCACGGCCCTGGTGACGCCCTCGGACGGGCTGAACTCGGTGGCGACGCCGTGTCGGGCGGCGAGGCGGGCCAGGGTCACTTCACGCTCCGGGGGACTCCGTGCCGCACCGGGTTCCGGAGGCGGCGGGCTCGCTGATGAGGGGGGCCGCTCCGGTGAGAGGCGGCTCGCTGGTGAGGGGCGCGGCGCCGGCCTGCGGCGGCTCGCTGGTCAGCGGCGCGGCGGCCGCCCAGGAGGGCTCGCTGGTCAGCGGCGCGGGGCCGGCCGGTGCGGGCGGGCCGGCGGGCGGGGCGTCGCCGGAGGCGGCCTGGCGCGGGATCCGTATCCGTCCGGACTGGGGGCGGGCGGTCGTGGTCACGGGGGTCTCCCGGTTCGTCTCGACGGGTGGTGGCCGGACGGCTGGTCACCGGCGGCCGTGGGTGCGACGAGTGAGAGACCTACCCACCGCGCCTCTCTTTGCCCCTTTTACCGGGGGAACGTGGCGAAAGGGCGACAGCTCGCCGGAGGTTCACCGGGCAAAGCCGACACTTCGCCCCGTCGCATTGACACCTCCGTGCGACGGGTGGTGTCGTCGTAACCCGCTCGTGACCAACCGGCCGGGCAGGACCCGCCCCTGACGATCCGGCGGGTCCGGGGCCCGGTGAAGGGAGACCCCGTGACCCCCGTGCGTCCGGGCCGTGGGCCGCGTACGGCGACCGCGGTCGCCGCCGCCGTCATCGGCGGGCTCCTCGGCGGTGCCGTGCCCGGCTCGGCGGGCGCCGTCCCGCCGCCCGCCGCGGCACCCGACCTGGCCGCCCTGCCCGCGGCCCCCGCGGCCGTTCCCGCCGCCCCGGACGTCCCCGCGCCCCGGGTCCGTGCCGCGCGCGCGGCGGCGCAGCCCTCGGTGTGGCCCCGGCCGCAGTCGCTGACGGCCGCGGGGCCCGCCGTGCGGCTCGGCGAGCGGGTGACCCTGGTGGCGGACGAGGACGCCGACCCGGCGGCCCTGGCGGCCGTGCGGAGGCTGCTCGCCGACGCCGGGGTGCGGACCGTGCACGAGGGGCTGCCGGGCGCGGGTCCGGTGCTGCGTCTGTCGGGGCCGTCCGGCGAGGCGGCGCAGGAGGCGCTGGCCTCCTTCGGGGTGGCCGAGCGGGCCGACCTGCCCCGCGGCGGCTACCGGCTGGCGACCGGCCGGTTCGGCGGGCGGGACACCGTGGTGCTGGACGGGGTGGGCGAGGACGGCCTGTTCCACGCCGTGCAGACGCTCCGTCAGCTGCTCGGCGAGGGCCCGGACGGGGTCGGCGGTGAGGTGCCCGGCGTCGTGGTCCGGGACTGGCCCGGCACGGCCGAGCGGGGGCTCGCGGAAGGCTTCTACGGCACCCCGTGGACGACCGCACAGCGCCTGGCGATGCTCGACTTCCTGGGCCGCACCAAGCAGAACCGCTACCTCTACGCGCCCGGTGACGACCCGTACCGCACGGCGCAGTGGCGCGAGCCGTACCCGGAGGCGCAGCGCGCCGGGTTCCGGGCCATGTCCGAGCGGGCCCTCGCCAACCACGTGACGCTGGGCTGGGCGGTGGCCCCGGCGCAGTCGATGTGCCTCTCCTCGGACGCGGACGTGGCGGCGCTGGCGCGGAAGCTGGACGCCATGCGGGAGCTCGGCTTCCGCTCCTTCCAGCTGCAGTTCCCGGACGCCGGGTTCGGCGAGTGGACCTGCGACGAGGACGCCGACGCGTTCGGGCGGGACGCGGCGGGCGCGGCCCGGGCCCACGCGCGCGTGGCGAACGCGGTGGCCCGGCACCTGTCCGAGCACCATCCGGACGCGGAGCCCCTGACGGTGCTGCCGACGGAGTACTACCAGGAGGGCACCAGCGAGTACCGTTCGGCGCTCGCGGGCGCGCTCGACGCGCGCGTGCGGGTGGCGTGGACGGGCGTCGGGGTGGTGCCGCGCACCATCACCGGCACCGAACTGGCCGGGGTGCGGGCGGCCCTGGGCCGGCGGCCGCTGGTCACCATGGACAACTACCCGGTGAACGACTACGCGCAGGACCGGCTCTTCCTGGGGCCCGCCACGGGCCGGGAGCCCGCGGTCGCGGCCGGTTCGGCCGCCTATCTGGCGCACGCGATGGAGCAGCCGGCCGCCTCCAGGATCCCGCTGTTCACCACCGCCGACTTCGCCTGGAACCCGCGCGGCTACCGGCCCGCCGAGTCCTGGCGGGCGGCCGTCGCCGACCTGGCGGGACCGGATCCGGCCGCGCGGGCGGCGCTCGACGCGCTGGCCGGGAACGCGGCCTCGTCGCTCCTCGCCCCGGACGCCGAGTCGGCCGGCCTGAAGCCGCTGATGAAGGCGTTCTGGTCGGCGCGGAGCTCCGGGACGGCGGCGGCCCGGGACGCGGCGGGGCGGGAGCTGCGGGCCGCGTTCACGGTGATGCGGGAGGCGCCGGAGCGACTGGCCGGCACGGCGGGCGGGGCGCTGCGCGCCGAGTCGGGGCCCTGGCTGGAGCAGCTGTCCCGGTACGGGGCGGCGGGCGAGGCGGCCGTCGACATGCTCCTCGCGCAGGCGCGCGGCGACGGTCCCGCGGCCTGGCAGGCGCAGCTGCGCCTGGAGCCGCTGCGGCCGCGGATCGGGGCGAGCGGGGCGACGGTCGGCGACGGGGTCCTCGACCCGTTCCTGGACCGGGCGGTGAAGGAGGCGGCGGCCTGGACCGGCGCCGACCGCGACCCGGAGCGTGAGGTGGACCGGGCCGCCGGCTCGTACACGGTGAGGCTGGACCGGGCGCGGCCGGTGGAGGCGGTGACGGTGCTGACCGGGAAGGCCGCCGGGAAGCCCTCGGGCGACGGGCGGCCGGGGGCGGAACAAACCCCGCACGCGCGCGTGGAGGCGTTCGTGGCGGGCGAGGGCTGGCGGCCGCTGGGGCCGCTGGACGCGTCGGGCTGGACGCAGACCGAGCTGAAGGGGCTGCGCGCCGAGGCGCTGCGGATCGTCTGGGACGGCGAGGGCCCGGCGCCCGACGTGCGGTCGCTGGTGCCGTGGTTCGCGGACGGGCCGCGGGCCGGTCTGGAGCTGGCCCGGACGGAGACGGACCTGGAGGCCGGCGGCGCGGCGGGCCGGGTGGAGCTGAAGCTGACCGGGAACCGGGCGGCCGGGGTGCGGGGCCCGCTGACCGCGAAGGCGCCGAAGGGGATCACCGTACGGCTGCCGAAGGAGGCGTCGGTCGAGCGCGGCGGCACGACGACCGTGCCGATGGAGGTGTCGGTGGCGCCGGGCACGCCGTCCGGGGAGTACCGGGTGCCGGTGGCCTTCGCGGGCGAGGAGCGGGTGCTGACGGTGCGGACCTTCCCGCGGACCGGCGGCCCGGACCTGGCCCGCACGGCGACGGCCTCCTCGTCCGGCGACGAGACGGCGGACTTCCCGGCCGCGCTGGCGGTGGACGGGGATCCGGCGACCCGCTGGTCCTCGCCGGCGGAGGACGGCGCCTGGTTCCAGCTGGAGCTGGCCGAGCCGGCCCGGATAGGGCAGGTGGTGCTGCACTGGCAGGACGCGCACGCCGCCCGCTACCGGGTGCAGGTCTCCGCCGACGGCCGGATCTGGCGGACGGCGGCGACCGTCACGGACGGGCGGGGCGGCCGCGAGTCGGTGCGGATGGACGCGGCGGACACCCGCTTCGTGCGGGTGCAGGGCGAGAAGCGGGCGACGCCGTACGGCTACTCGCTCTGGTCGGTGGAGACGTACGCGGTGGCCCAGGAGCCGGCGGCCCCGGAGCAGGCCGACAAGCCGGACGCGCCCGCGGCGGACGCACCGGAGAAGGAGGCCCCGGAGCAGGCCGCCCCGGAGCAGGACGCGTCGCCGGAGGAGGGCACGCGGGAGGAGGACGCCGCTCCCTGAGCGGCGCCCCCGCCTCCGTACCTCCGCCGGACCGGCCCGGGGACGCGGAAGGCCCGGACCTCAGCCGGTCGTCAGCACCCCCGCGGGGGTGTCGGCGACGGAGTCGATCCGGGCCATCGCGTCCTCGGCGCCGTACGGCGTGAGGTAGGGCAGCCACCGTGGGTCCCGGTGGCCGGTGCCGATGATCCGCCAGGCCAGGCCGGTCGGCGGCGCGGGCTGGTGGCGCAGCCGCCAGCCGATCTCCCTCAGGTGCCGGTCCGCCTTGAGGTGGTTGCAGCGGCGGCAGGCCGCCACCACGTTCTCCCAGGCGTGCGTCCCGCCCCGGCTGCGCGGGATGACGTGGTCGACGCTGGTCGCCACTCCCCCGCAGTACATGCAGCGGCCGCCGTCGCGTGCGAACAGGGCCCGGCGGGTCAAGGGAACGGGCCCCCGGTAGGGGACCCGCACGAAGCGCTTCAGCCGTACCACGCTGGGCGCGGGGACGACCTGATGCTCGCTGTGCAGGAAGGCGCCGGACTCCTCGATACAGAGGGCCTTGTTCTCCAGTACGAGGACGAGTGCGCGGCGGAGCGGTACGACGCCCAGGGGCTCGTACGACGCGTTGAGGACCAGGACATGCGGCACGGATGCCTCCTATGACGCCGGCGGCGCGTGGCTCGCGCCGGGACGAACTGCTCTCAGTCTCTCCTCATGCCTGGTCGGAGCGCCACCACGTTCCCGCGATCGCCCGCGCCGTGCCGGACGTGTTCTCGACCACATCGGCATGTCTCCCGGGTATGTGCCCGGGTGAGGTCGGTCTCTCCCTCGAACAGGGGAACCGTTCCGCATCCGATGCCCCGTTAGGGTGGATGGCCTGCGTACGCGATGCCTGGAGGTTGTCCCGTGTCCTGGTCCGTCCTGGCGGCCGCCACCGATCCCGAGCCCATCCCGGTGACCCTGGACGAGGCGGCCGAGAAGGCCACCGACGCGGCGAGCTGGGTGGAGGAGAACTGGTCCACCTGGCTGAACACCGGTCTGCGGATCCTGCTGATCCTGGTCGTCGCCCTGCTGCTGCGGTGGGCCGTCCGCCGCGCCCTGACGAAGCTGATCGAGCGGATGAACCGCTCCGCCCAGGCGGTGGAGGGAACGGCGCTCGGCGGGCTCCTCGTCAACGCGGAGCGCCGACGGCAGCGGTCCGAGGCGATCGGCTCGGTGCTGCGCTCGGTGGCCTCCTTCCTGATCCTGGGCACGGCCGGGCTGATGGTCCTGGGCGCCTTCGACATCGATCTGGCGCCGCTGCTCGCCTCGGCCGGTGTGGCCGGTGTGGCGATCGGTTTCGGCGCGCGGAACCTGGTGACGGACTTCCTCTCCGGCGTCTTCATGATCCTGGAGGACCAGTACGGCGTCGGCGACTCGGTGGACGCGGGCGTGGCGTCCGGCGAGGTCGTCGAGGTGGGGCTGCGGGTGACGAAGCTGCGCGGGATCGACGGCGAGATCTGGTACGTGCGCAACGGCGAGATCAAGCGGATAGGGAACCTCAGCCAGGGCTGGGCGACGGCCTCGGTCGACGTCACGGTCCGGCCGACGGAGGACCTGGACCGGGTGCAGGGCGTGATCGCGGCGGCCGGCGAGACCATGGCGAAGGACGAGCCGTGGAACGAGCGGCTGTGGGGTCCGGTGGAGGTCCTCGGCCTGACCGAGGTGCTGCTGGACTCGATGACCGTCCGGGTCTCCGCGAAGACGATGCCGGGCAAGAAGCTGGGCGTCGAGCGCGAGCTGCGCTGGCGGATCAAGCGGGGGCTGGACGAGGCCGGCATCCGGATCGTCGGCGGGCTGCCCGCGCAGGCGGAGGAGCCGGCGCCGGCCGACCCGACGGCCGGCATGGCGGCCCCCTCGGTCTTCTCCAGCGCCACCTCCCCGCAGTCGGCGGCGGCCACGCCGCTGCCGCGGACGGACCTCAACAAGCCCTGAGCCGCCGCCCCGCCCGCCCTCGACACCCCCGCCGGTAACGCTTCGGTTGCCGTCGGGGGTGTCGTGCGTGTGCGGGTATTGACGCCCCGCCGACGCCCGCCCTACCGTCCTCCCCATCGGATAGGAAACTTTCCTAACAGTGTGGAAGGCAGGTGCGACCGTGATGGCGGGCATCCAGGGCACCCCCGGCACCCCGCGGGTGCTGCGGGCCATGAACGACCGCGCCGCACTCGACCTGCTCCTGGAGCACGGCACCCTCTCCCGGACCCGGATCGGCAAGCTGACCGGCCTCTCCAAACCGACCGCCTCGCAGCTCCTCGCCCGCCTCGAAGCGGCGGGGCTGGTCCGGGTCACCGGCACCACCGAGGGCCGCCCCGGCCCCAGCGCCCAGCTGTACGCGCTCGAACCGGGCGCCGGGTACGCCGCCGGGCTCGACGTGAACCAGCACCGCATCCGCGCCGCCGTCGCCGACATCACCGGCGCCGTCACCGGCGAGTACGAGCTCCGCACCGAGGGCCGTACCGGCGACGGCGTGGTCCGCCAGGTCACCGACGCCCTCGACGGGGCCGTCAAGGCGGCCGGGCTCACCCGCGCCGACGTCCGCCGGCTGGTCATCGGCACCCCCGGCGCCTTCGACCCGGCCACCGGACGGCTCCGGTACGCCTCGCACCTGCCCGGCTGGCACTCCCCCACGCTGCTGGAGGAGCTGGCCGCGGTGCTGCCCATGCCCTTCGAGTACGAGAACGACGTCAACCTGGTGGCGATCGCCGAGCGGGCCCTCGGCGCCGCCCGCGGCCACGAGGACTTCGTGCTGCTGTGGAACGAGGAGGGCCTCGGCGCCGCCCTCGTCCTCGGCGGCCGGCTGCACCGCGGCTTCACCGGCGGTGCCGGCGAGGTCGGCTTCCTGCCGGTCCCCGGCACCCCGCTGGTCCGCCAGGTCACCCAGGCCAACTCCGGCGGCTTCCAGGAGCTCGCCGGCGTCCAGTCGGTGCCCCGGATCGCCCGCGCGGTCGGCATCGACACGCCCGAGCAGCCCTACGTGGCCGTGGCGTCCGGACTGCTCGCCCGGGCCGCCGAGACCCCCGAGGACGGGCCCTACGCGGAGCTGCTCGACCGGTACGCCGAGCGGCTCGCCACCGGTCTCGCCTCGCTCGTCGCCGTCCTCGACCCCGAACTCGTCGTGCTGTCCGGAGACGTCCTCGTCGCCGGCGGCGAACCGCTGCGGGCCCGCGTCCAGGCCGAGCTCGCCGACCTCGCGGCCTCCCGGCCGCGCCTCGTCCTCACCGCCGTCCCGCACGAACCCGTGCTGCGCGGGGCGCTGGAGAGCGCCCTCGCCACCACCCGCGACGAGGTCTTCGACACCTCGCGCTGACCCGCCCCGGCCCCGGTCCTCGCCCCATCCCCCCTTTCCCGTCAGTCCGCCAAGGGAGACACCGCCATGCCCGCACGCGCCCGCAGAGCCGCCGCCGCGCTCGCCGCCACCGCCTCGCTCGCCCTCTTCGCCACCGCCTGTACCGGCTCCGCGACCAACACCGCGAGCGACGACCCCAAGGCCGAGACGACCCTCACCTTCTGGCACGGCTGGACGGCCCCGTCCGAGGTCAAGGCGATCGAGGAGAACGTCGCCCGCTTCACCAAGGCCCACCCGAACATCAAGGTGAAGGTCGTCGGCAACATCAACGACGACAAGCTCGGCCAGGCGCTCCGCGCGGGCGGCTCCAACGGCCCCGACGTGGTCGCCTCCTTCACCACCGCCAACGTCGGCAAGTTCTGCCACACGGGCGCCCTCGCCGACCTCAAGCCCTTCATCGAGAAGGACAAGCTGGACCTCGACGCGATCTTCCCGAAGGTCCTCCAGGACTACACCCAGTTCGAGGGGAAGCGCTGCACGCTGCCGCTGCTCTCCGACGCGTACGGGCTCTACTACAACAAGGACGCCTTCAAGGCCGCCGGCCTCGACCCGGAGGCGCCGCCGAAGACCTGGTCCGAGTTCACCGAGGTCGCCAAGAAGCTGACGAAGGCCAAGGGCGACTCGTACGAGCGGCTCGGCTTCATGCCGAACTACCTGGGCTACGAGACGGTGGTCTCGCACTACATGTCGCAGTGGGGCCACGGCGGCTACTTCGGCGCCGACGGCAAGTCGACGGTCGGCACCGACCCCGCGTTCGCCGAGATGATGACGTACCAGAAGTCACTGGTGGACGCGCTCGGCGGCTTCCAGAAGCTGGACAAGTACCGCACCACCTTCGGCGACGAGTGGGGCGCCAAGCACCCCTTCCAGACCGGCCAGGTCGCCATGCAGCTGGACGGCGAGTGGCGGCTGAACTTCATCAAGGAGGCCAAGGTCCCGTTCGAGGTCGGCGTGGCCCCGCTGCCGGTCGCCGACGACGAGGTGGCCGAGTACGGCAAGGGCTACCTCTCCGGCACAATCATGGGCATCGCGCCGCAGTCGAAGAAGCAGAACGCCGCCTGGGAGCTGGTCAAGTACATGACCACGGACACCGAGGCCGTGGTGAGCTTCGCCAACGCCATCGGCAACGTCCCCTCCACCCTGGAGGCCCTGAAGTCCCCGGACCTGAAGTTCGACGAGCGCTTCAGGACCTTCCTCGACATCGCCCGGCACCCGAAGTCCACCACCTCGGACGGCGCGGTGAACGGCTCCGCGTACCAGGACACCCTCCAGAAGTTCGCCCAGCAGTACGAGAAGGGCCAGGTCACCGACCTGAAGAAGGGCCTCGCGGACACCGCCGCGCAGATCGACCGCGACATCGCCGCGGCGAAGTGACGGCCGGACACCGCTCATGAGCACGGACACCCTGCCCGCGACGGAGGCGGCCGCCCCGGCCGCCTCCGCCCCCGGGGCGCGGAACACGCTGCGGGCCAAGCGCCGCCGCAACGCGCTCCGCACCCTGGCCTTCATGTCGCCCTGGCTGATCGGCTTCGGCTTCTTCTTCGCCTATCCGCTCGTCTCGACCGTCTACTTCTCGCTGATGAAGTACGACGGGCTCAACCCGCCCGAGTGGCGCGGCCTGGACAACTGGACGTACGTCTTCACGTCCTTCCCGCAGTTCTGGCCGGCGCTCCAGAACACCCTCTGGCTCTGTGTCGTCATGGTGAGCTGCCGGGTGGTCTTCGGCCTCGGCATCGGCCTGCTCATCACCAAGATCAAGACGGGGGCCGGGGTCTTCCGGACCCTCTTCTACCTGCCGTACCTGGCGCCGCCGGTGGCGGCGACGCTCGCCTTCGTCTTCCTGCTCAACCCCGGCACCGGGCCGGTCAACTCGCTCCTGGAGGCGCTCGGCCTGCCCGCCCCCGCCTGGTTCAACGACGCGGCCTGGGCCAAGCCGGCCCTCACCGTGCTCGCCGTGTGGGGCGTCGGCGACCTCATGGTCATCTTCATGGCCGCCCTGCTCGACGTGCCCAAGGAGCAGTACGAGGCCGCCGAGCTGGACGGCGCGGGCCCCTGGCAGCGGTTCCGGCACATCACCCTGCCGAACATCTCGCCGATCATCCTCTTCGCCCTGGTCACCGGGGTCATCGGCGCCATGCAGTACTACACGCAGCCGATCGTGGCCTCCAAGGTCGCCTCCGGCGTGATGGGCGGCTCCGGCGTCACCTTCGTCCCCGGCTACCCCGACGACTCCACGCTCACGCTGCCGCAGCTCGTCTACAGCCTCGGCTTCAGCCAGTTCAACTACGGCGCGGCCTGCGTCATCGCGCTCGTGCTCTTCGCCTTCTCCATGGCCTTCACCGCCCTGCTCATGCGGCGGCGCGGCGGCCTGATCGGCTCGGGTGACTGAACCATGACCGTGTCCCCGACCCCGCCCGCCGCCCGGACGGCCCGCCGCAAGGCCCTGCTGCGCTGGATCGCCGTGCACTCCCTCGGGATCGCCGCGGCCCTCTTCTTCGTCCTGCCGTTCGTCTTCGTCGTCCTCACCTCGCTGATGAGCGACCAGCAGGCGCTCACCCGCGACCTCACCCCGGACACCTGGCACTTCGAGAACTACACCAAGGTCTTCGAGACGCCCGGCTTCCTCACCTGGTGGAAGAACTCGCTGCTGTACGCCGGGCTCGGCACCGTCCTCGTCGTGGTCTCCTCGATCCCCGTCGCGTACGCGCTCGCCAAGTTCCGCTTCCGCGGCCGGCACCTGTCCCTGCTGCTCGTCATCTCGATGATGATGCTGCCGCCGCAGGTCGTGATCATCCCCATGTACCTGTTCTGGGCCAAGCAGATGGACCTCTCCGGGTCGCTCTGGCCGCTGATCATCCCGCTGGCCTTCGGCGACGCCTTCGCCGTCTTCCTGCTGCGCCAGTTCCTCCTCACCATCCCCGACGAGTACGTCGAGGCGGCCCGGATCGACGGCTGCGGCGAACTGCGCACCCTGCTGCGGATCGTGCTGCCGATGGCGAAGCCCG
Source organism: Streptomyces roseofulvus (assembly GCF_039534915.1). Classification (NCBI taxonomy): domain Bacteria; kingdom Bacillati; phylum Actinomycetota; class Actinomycetes; order Kitasatosporales; family Streptomycetaceae; genus Streptomyces; species Streptomyces roseofulvus. The sequence continues at coordinate 2,911,479 of NZ_BAAAWE010000001.1, forward strand.
GCATCGCCGCCGTCGCCCTCTTCCAGTTCTTCTACTGCTGGAACGACTACTTCGGGCCGCAGATCTACGCCTCCGAGAACCCGGCCGCCTGGACGCTCAGTTACGGCCTGGAGTCCTTCAAGGGCGCGCACCACACCGACTGGAACCTGACCATGGCCGCGACCGTCCTGGTCATGGCCCCCGTGATCCTCGTGTTCTTCTTCGCGCAGAAGGCGTTCGTCGAGGGAGTCACCCTGACCGGAGTGAAGGGCTGAGACACACATGAAGCTCGCTGTCGTGGGGGGCGGCTCCACCTACACCCCCGAACTGATCGACGGATTCGCGCGGCTGCGCGACACCCTGCCCATCACCGAACTCGTCCTCGTCGACCCCGCCGCCGACCGGCTCGCCCTCGTCGGCGGGCTCGCCCGGCGCATCTTCGCCAAGCAGGACCACGACGGGACGATCACCACCACCACCGACCTCGACGCCGCCGTCCAGGGCGCCGACGCCGTGCTCCTCCAGCTCCGCGTCGGCGGCCAGGCCGCCCGCAACGAGGACGAGACCTGGCCGCTGGAGTGCGGCTGCGTCGGCCAGGAGACCACCGGCGCGGGCGGCCTCGCCAAGGCGCTGCGCACGGTCCCCGTCGTCCTCGACATCGCCGAACGGGTCCGGCGCGCCAACCCGGACGCCTGGATCATCGACTTCACCAACCCCGTCGGCATCGTCACCCGCGCGCTCCTGAAGGCCGGGCACAAGGCCGTCGGACTCTGCAACGTCGCCATCGGCTTCCAGCGCAAGTTCGCGAAGCTCCTCGACGTGGCCCCGGCCGAGATCCACCTCGACCACATCGGCCTCAACCACCTCACCTGGGAGACCGGCGTCCGGCTCGGCGGCCCGGACGGCGAGGACGTGCTGCCCCGGCTGCTCGCCGAGCACGGCGACACGATCGCCGGCGACCTGCACCTGCCGCGCCTGGTGATGGACCGCTTCGGCGTCGTCCCCTCGTACTACCTGCGCTACTACTACGCGCACGACGAGGTGGTGGAGGAGCTGCGCACCAAGCCGTCGCGGGCCGCCGAGGTCGCCGCGATGGAGAAGCAGCTCCTGGAGATGTACGGGGACCCGGCGCTCGACGAGAAGCCGGCGCTGCTCGGCAAGCGCGGCGGGGCCTTCTACTCGGAGGCGGCCGTGGACCTGGCGGCCTCGCTGCTGGGCGGGGCGGGCTCGCCGTACCAGGTGGTGAACACCCTCAACGGCGGGACGCTGCCGTTCCTGCCGGACGACGCGGTCATCGAGACGCAGGCGGCGGTCGGGCCCGGCGGCGCGGTGCCGCTGCCGGTCGCGCCGGTGGACCCGCTGTACGCCGGTCTGATCGCGCACGTCACGGCCTACGAGGACCTGGCGCTCGACGCGGCCCTGCGCGGCGGCCGGGAGCGGGTCTTCAAGGCGCTGCTCGCCCACCCGCTGGTCGGGCAGTACGCGTACGCCGAGCAGCTCACCGACCGGCTGATCGCCCACAACCGGGGGCACCTCGCGTGGGCGTGAACGGGGGGCTGCTCGCGGTCGACGCGGGCAACAGCAAGACCGACGTGGCGGTCCTCGCGCCGGACGGGACGGTGCTGGGCGCGGCGCGCGGGGGCGGCTTCCAGCCGCCGCTGGTGGGGGTGGCGGCGGCCGTCGACGGGCTGGCGGAGATCGCGGGGCGGGCGGCGGCCGACGCCGGTGTCCCGCTGTCCTTCGCCCACGTCACGGCCTGCCTGGCCAACGCGGACCTGCCGGTCGAGGAGGCGGCGCTGGAGCGGGAGCTGACGGGGCGGGGGTGGAGTGCTTCGGTACGGGTCCACAACGACACCTTCGCGATCCTGCGGGCCGGGCTCGACGAGCCGCGCGGGGTGGCCGTGGTCTGCGGGGCCGGGGTGAACTGCGTGGGCATGACCCCGGACGGGCGGACCGCCCGCTTCCCGGCGCTCGGGAAGATCTCCGGGGACTGGGGCGGGGGCGGCGGGCTCTCCGACGAGGCCATGTGGTTCGGGGCCCGTGCGGAGGACGGCCGGGGCGAGCCGACCGAGCTGGCCCGGGCGCTGCCCGCGCACTTCGGCCTGGACACCATGTACGCGCTGATCGAGGCCGTGCACCTGGGCCGGATCCCGCACGCGCGGCGGCACGAGCTGACGCCGGTGCTGTTCCGGGTGGCGGCGGAGGGCGACCCGGTGGCGCTGTCCCTGGTGCACCGGATGGCCGAGGAGGTCGTGGCCCTGTCGACGGTGGCGCTGCGGCGGCTCGGACTGCTGGACGAGGAGGCGCCGGTGGTCCTCGGCGGCAGCGTCCTCGCCGCCCGGCACCCGCAGTTGGACGCCCGGATCCTCGAACTCCTCGCGGAGCGGGCGCCGAAGGCGGTCGTGCGGTTCGTGACGGCGCCGCCGGTGCTGGGCGCGGGGCTGCTCGCCCTGGACGAGCGGGGGGCGGGGCCGGCGGCGGCGGAGCGGCTGCGGGCGCACTACGCGGGCTGACGCCCGCACATGTTCACCTGTTCGAGCGATCCCCCGGGTGGAACCGATCCGGGGGATCCGTCGTATTCAGAGTGAATGGTGTTCGAAGCGGGTTCGATGCGGGCGCGAGCGGTCAGGGGAGAGAGCGAGGGGGGCCTCGCCCGCGGAAGTCCCGGGAGAGTGGGGCGCGATAGGCACAAGATCGTGTCATTCCCGGTGTGCGGGCGGGTCACCTGCGGCCATACTGCTCGCCGGGGTCGATCGACGTCGAGACCGAGGGGGAGGTCACGTGACACATCCGCCGAGCGCGCCCGCCGCGGCGCCGCATCCGGCATCCGCGCCCGCGCGGCCGGCCGTGCCCGGGCAGGTCTCGCGTGCCGCCGCCGTCGGCGCCGCACCGCCGCCCGCGCGAGGGGCGTGGGCGACCGGGCGCGAGGTGCTGCGGGAGGCCGCGACGACCGAGCCGGGCCGGCTGCGGATCCTCGGGGCCGTCCTCGCCCTGCTCGTCCTGGCGCTCGGCACGGTCGCCGGTCTCGAAGCGGCCGACCGGGCCGGCTCCGCCGAGGACGTCGTCGGACGCAGCCAGCCGCTGAGCGCCGACGCCGCCGCGATCTACCGCTCCCTGGCCGACGCGGACTCGACCGCCGCGGCCGGCTTCCTCGCCGGGATACTCGAACCGGGCGAGTCCCGCGCCCGGTACGACCGGGACATCGCGACCGCCTCCCGGCTCCTGGTGAAGGCCGCGGCGAACACGGACGGTTCGGGCGAGTCGGCCCGCGAGATCACCACCCTCAACGAACTGCTGCCCCGCTACACCGGGCTGATCGAGCGCGCCCGGGCCGCCAACCGGCAGGGCCTGCCGCTCGGCGGCGCCTATCTGCGGTACGCGAACCAGGAGATGACGACCCGGCTGCTGCCCGCCGCCGAGCGGCTGTACGCGGCGGAGACGGCCCGGCTGCACGAGGACGACGACGACGCCCGCGCCTGGCCCTACCTGGCGCTCGGCGCCGGGGGGCTCGCCCTCGGCGTGCTGGGGTGGGCGCAGCGGCGGGAGTACCGGCGGACCAACCGGGTGTTCAGCCGGGGGCTGCTCGCCGCCACCGCCGCCTCCGTCGTGGTGCTGCTGTGGCTGGCCGGGGCGCACACGGTGGCCCGGACCGGTCTGGGCTCGGCGCAGTCCGAGGGGCAGCAGTCGCTGCAGCTCCTCAACGAGGCGCGGATCAGCTCCCTCAAGGCCCGCGCCAACGAGAACCTGACGCAGGTCGCCCGGGGCGCGGTGCTCACCGAGGACGGGAAGGACGACAAGTACGAGGCGGAGTACGCGACCGGGATGGGCGCCCTCGCCGACGCGCTCGCCCGGGCGACCCGGCTCGCCGACGACGAGGCCGGCCGGGCCCCGCTGGCCGAGGCCGCGGCCGCGGTCGAGGAGTGGCGGAAGCGGCACGCCGAGGCGCAGAAGCGCGGCGACGACGGCGACTACCGCGGCGCCCTCGACCTGATCGTCGGCCCGCAGGGCGAGACGGAGCCGAAGGAGTCGGCCGGCTGGTCCTTCGACCAGGTCGACGCGGCCCTGGAGCGGGCCCTCACGCACGAGCAGGACGAGTTCACCCGCTCCGCGCGCGGGGCGGTGGACGCGCTGACCGGGCTGCCGCTGGGCGCGGCGGCGCTGGGCGCGCTGGGCGCGCTGGGCGCGGTGCTCGGCATCAACCGAAGACTGTCGGAGTACCGGTGAGAGGGGGCGGAATGGCACACGACGGCGAGCCGGCGGCGCGACGGGCGGCCCGGCGGCTGCGGGGCTGGGGCGGCGTGGCCGCGATGGGTGCGGCCTGCGCGCTGACCGCCGCCCTCACCCTGCTGCCGCTCACCCGGGACGCGGGCGGCGCGGTCCCGTCCGGCGGTCCTTCCGGGCCGGGCCCCGGCGTGGGCACGGGCCTCCAGGTCAAGGCCGACACCTGCGAGAACCCGCAGGCGTCGCTGCGGCCGTCGACGGTGGACGGGCCGTCGGTCGCCGCGATCAAGCGGCGCGGCAAGCTGATCGTCGGCGTCGACCAGTCCAGCTACCGCTGGGGCTTCCGGAATCCGAAGACCGGCACCCTGGAGGGCTTCGACATCGACCTGGCCCGGGCGATCGCCAAGGACCTGCTGGACGACGAGGAGGCGGTCGTGCTGCGGGCCGTCCCCACCAACCAGCGGATCGCGGCCCTGGACAGCGGCAAGGTGGACCTCGTGGTCCGCACGATGACGATCAACTGCAAGCGGATCAAGCAGGTGGCCTTCTCCACCGCCTACTTCCGGGCCGGGCAGCAGGTGCTGGCGCCCAAGGACTCCCCGGTCACCGGCTACGACGCCTCGCTGAAGGACAAGCGGGTCTGCACCGCCGAGGGGTCCACGGCCTACGAGGCGCTGGAGGAGAAGTCCTTCGGCGCGGTCGTCAAGGACGAGGGCGACGGCACCCCCGCCGACCGGGACCTGCTGACCGTCCCCAACCAGCTCGACTGCCTGGCCCGGCTCCAGATGGGCGAGGTCGACGCGGTCGTCACCGACAACGCGCTGGCGGCCGGACAGGCCGCGCAGGACCCGGCGGTGGAGCTGAAGGGCGCGCCGTTCACCGAGGAGTACTACGGGGTGGCGGCGAAGCTGGGCAACGACGACCTGGTGCGCCGCGTCAACAAGGTCCTGGAGGACTACCGGAAGGGCCCCTGGCAGGAGGCGTACCGGACCTGGCTGGAGGCGGACCTCGGGAAGGCCGAACCGCCCCTCCCGCTGTACAAGTAGAAGGAGATGAGGAGAGCGATGGGCGTCACGGGACCCCCTGGGCCGGTGATGGACCGGGACGAGGTGGACCGTGCGCTGGCGCGCCTCGGCGCGGAGCACAAGGCGGTCGAGGACTCGCTCCTCGCGCTCCAGGACCACGCCGGCCGGCGGCTCCTCGAAGGCGCCGGGCTGACCGGCATCACCCGGGAGCGCTGGGAGGCGACCGAGCGGACCATCACCGTGCTCTGGAGCTGCTTCGACGCGTACACGGCGGCGCTGCGGGAGGCCCGGGAGGTCCGGTCGCGGCACAAGTGGCCGAACCGGGAGGAGCTGGCCGAGCTGACCGAGCGGCTGCGCGGCGACTCGGTGCACGTGCCCGGCGGGGCGGGCGAACAGGCCCTGCTCGCCGAGCGGTTCACCCTCGACGGCCTGGTGCGGCGGATGAACGAGCTGTACGCGGCCTCGCTCGACGTGGTGGTCACGGCGGACGCGGTGTGGTCGGCGCTGCCCGCGCGGATAGACCTGCTCGCCGCCGAGCTGGGCCGGACCCGTTCGCTGGCGCACTCGGTCGGGGTGCGGCCCGGGGAGCACCCGGCCGGGGACGAACTGGAGTCGATCACCGCCGAGCTGACCGAGCTGCGGTCCCGGGTGGTGACCGACCCGCTGGCCTTCTGGCGTCCTGCGGCGGGCAGTTCGGCGCCCGGCGGCGGCCGCCCCGACACCGCGCGGTACGACCGGGCGGCGCTCGCCCTGGAGGACGTGCGGCGGGAGATCGAGGCGGTCCTCGCGGTGCGGCAGGACTCCGAGGAGCGGCTGCTGCGGCTGCGGGACGTGCTGTCCCGGGCGGACCGGACCCTCGCCGAGGCCCGGGTGGCGCGCGGCGAGGTGCTGGCGAAGATCGCCGCCTCCGAGGTGCCGGCCGTGAGCGGGCCGCCGACGGCGCTCCAGGAGCGGCTCCAGGCCGCCGCCGAGCACCGCAGGCACGCCCGGTGGCACCGGCTCTCACCCCTGCTCGACGCGCTGGAGCGGGAGGCGGAGGAGGAGTTGCTGCGGGCCCGCGACTCGCTCACGGCGGTGACGGCGCCGCTGGCGGTGCGGGCGGAGCTGCGCGGCCGGCTGGACGCGTACCGGGCGAAGGCGAACCGGCTCGGCGGGGCGGACGACCCGTTCCTGACCGAGCGGTACGACACGGCGCGCCGGATGCTGTGGAGCGCGCCCTGCGACCTGCGGGCCGCGGAGCAGGCCGTGCTGCGCTACCAGCAGGCGGTGGCGGATCTGCTGTCCGGTCCGCGGGAGACGGAAGGACGACAGTGGTGAGCGGTCTGAGAGCGCCGGGGAGCTGCCAGCGGCCCACGTGCGAGGGCGCGTACGAGGACGTCGGCGGCGGCGAGCTGTACTGCGACACCTGCGGTCTGGCGCCGGTGGTGGCGCCCAGCGGGCACCTCCAGGCCAACCCGACCGGCGTCGCGGTGCCGGGGAGGCACGGCGGCACGGGCGCGGGCTTCGGCGCGCCGTCCGAGGCGGCGGCCTGGGGCCCCGACTCGGCGTCGGCGCGCAGCGGTTCGCGCGCGTCCTCGCGGGCCTCGTCGCGCTCCTCGTCCTCCCGCCGCTCGGTGTCGGGGCGGCTGTCGCGGTCGCTGTCGGGGCGGGCCACCGGCCGTTCGGTGTCGGTGCGCAGCTCCGGCTCCTCCACCGGGAAGTCGGCCCGGAAGCGGCTGGGCGCGGGGCTGGTCACGATCCCGGAGGTGCCGCGCCCGGACCCCCGCGCGGCGGTGATGGAGCGGCCCGAGGTGCCGGAGCGGAAGCGATTCTGCTCGCGTTCCGACTGCGGTGCGCCGGTGGGGCGTTCGCGCGGTGACCGGCCGGGCCGCACCGAGGGCTTCTGCACCTCGTGCGGGCACCCGTACTCCTTCGTGCCGAAGCTGCGGGCGGGGGACGTGGTGCACGGCCAGTACGAGGTGGCGGGGTGTCTCGCGCACGGTGGCCTCGGCTGGATCTACCTCGCCGTCGACCGGGCGGTCTCGAACCGGTGGGTGGTCCTCAAGGGCCTCCTCGACACCGGCGACCAGGACGCCATGGCGGCGGCGATCTCGGAGCGCCGCTTCCTCGCCGAGATCGAGCACTCCAACATCGTCCGGATCTACAACTTCGTCGAGCACCTCGACCCGCGCACCGGCTCCCTGGACGGCTACATCGTCATGGAGTACGTGGGCGGCAAGTCGCTCAAGGAGATCGCCAACGACCGGCGGACCCCGGAGGGCCGGCGCGACCCGCTGCCGGTCGAGCAGGCGTGCGCGTACGGCATCGAGGCCCTGGAGGCGCTGGGCCACCTGCACAGCCGCAACCTGCTGTACTGCGACTTCAAGGTGGACAACGCCCTCCAGACCGAGGACCAGCTGAAGCTCATCGACATGGGCGCGGTCCGGCGGATGGACGACGACGAGTCGGCGATCTACGGCACGGTCGGCTACCAGGCGCCCGAGGTGGCGGAGGTCGGCCCGTCGGTCGCCAGCGACCTGTACACGGTGGCCCGCACGCTCGCCGTGCTCACCTTCGACTTCCAGGGCTACACCAACGTCTTCGCGGACTCGCTGCCGGAGCCGCGGCACATCGAGGTCTTTCAGCGGTACGAGTCGTTCTACCGGTTCCTGGTGCGGGCCACCGACCCGGACCCGGCGCGCCGCTTCGCCTCCGCCGAGGAGATGGCGGAGCAGCTGACCGGTGTGCTGCGGGAGGTCGTCGCGCTCCAGACGGGGCGGCCCCGGCCGGCGCTGTCGACGCTCTTCGGCGCGGAGACCCGGGTCACCGACACCGTGCTCTTCGCCGAGCAGACCGACGACGTGTCGGTGCTGGGGGCCCGCCGCACCGGCCGGGCCCGGCGCTCCGCTCCCCCGGCCGCGCCGGGCGTCCCCGCCGGGCAGCCGCTCGACGCGCTGCTCGCCCCGCTCGACGTGGCGGCCACCGCGCTGGCGCTGCCGGTGCCGCGGGTGGACCCGGCGGACGCCAACGCCGGTTTCCTCGCCGGCCTGCTGGCCGCCGCGCCCGCGGAGCTCCTCGGGGCGCTGCGGGCCGCCCCCGCCGACACCCCCGAGCTGCGGCTGCGCGCCCTGCGGGCCCAGCTCGACCTGCGGGACCTGGTCTCGGCCGGGCAGACGCTGGGCGCCCTCGAACAGTGGGACGCGGACGACTGGCGGGTGGTGTGGCACCGGGGCGTGGCCTCGCTGGTGGGCGGCGACCTGACACACGCGGCGCTCGCCTTCGACGCGGTGTACGACGCCTTCCCCGGCGAGCCCGCGCCCAAGCTGGCGCTCGGCGTCTGCGCGGAGGTGCTGGGCCAGCTCGACAACGCGGCCGAGTACTACCACCTGGTGTGGACGACCGACCCCGGTTTCGTCAGCGCCGCGTTCGGGCTGGCCCGGGTGCGGCTCGCCGCCGGGGACCGTACGGGCGCGGTCGCCGCGCTGGAATCCGTACCGGAGTCGTCCATCCACTACACGGCGGCCCGGGTCGCGGCGGTCCGCGCCCGGCTGCGGCGGCGCCCGCCCCGCGAACCGCTCGGCGCGGACCTGACCGCGGCCGCCGCGCAGGTCTCGGCGCTGGGCGGCTTCGGCCTCGACCCGGTGCGCCGGGAGCGGTTGTCGACGGAGGTGCTCGGTACGGCCCTGGACTGGGTACTCTCCGGGAGTCCCGGTGCCGCGCCGGGCGGCGGGGAGCCGCTGCTCGGCAGCGCGCTGGACGAGAACGGGCTCCGCTTCGGCCTGGAGCGCGCCTACCGGGTGCTGGCCCGGCTCGCCCAGCGGGGCGAGGAGAGGATCGAACTGGTGGAGCGGGCCAACCGCTACCGCCCCAGGACGTGGGTGTGAGGATGTCCCAGAAGCCCCAGCCGCCGTCGCACGGACTCGACGCCTGCCCGAACCCGGAGTGCGCCGAGCCCGTCGATCCGAGGGACCGCTACTGCGGGGCCTGCGGTTACGACCTGTCGGCCACCGTGGAGCAGCCGGCCGGCGAGGACCGGCCGACCATGCCGATCGCCGCGCCCGTCTGGCCCGAGGCGCCGCCCCGGGACCCCGGCTCGCTGTCGACGATGACCCAGCACCCCGGCGAGCTGCCGGGCACCGACTCCGGCGGCCGCGAGCTGCCGACGGTGCCGGTGCGCACGGACGGGCCGGCGGAGCCGAGCGGGCCGACCGTGCGCGGCGGCGGGGACTTCGAGCTGGCCGCGCCCGACCCGCGGGCCGCCGTCCGGGCGGAGCCCGCGGCCGCGCCCGCGGACGGGGCCGCCGCCGGGGCCGGCGGGGAGGTGCCGGACGGGGTCTGCGTGGCCTGCCGGGCCGGGCGGGTCGACGGGGACGGCTACTGCGAGAACTGCGGGCACGCCCAGCCGCGCGAGCGCGACCACATGGAGCGGGAGCTCGGCACGGTCGCGGCGGTCAGCGACCGGGGACTGCGCCACCACCGCAACGAGGACGCGTTCGCGCTCACCGAGACGACGCTGCCCGACGGCCGTCCCGCCGCCGTCGCCATCGTCTGCGACGGCGTCTCCTCCGCCCACCGCCCCGACGAGGCGTCCGCCGCCGCGGCCCGCGCCGCCGGCGCCGTGCTCGGCGAGGCGCTGCCGCGCGGCACCCACCCGCAGCAGGCCATGCACGAGGCGATCGTCGCCGCCGCCGAGGCCGTCACCGCCCTGGCCCGTACCGCGGGGGCGGGCGGCGGCAGCGCCGACTCCCCGCACGGCGGCAACTCGCCCGCCTGCACCATCGTCGGCTCCGTCGTCACCGACGACCTGCTCGTCGTCGGCTGGGTCGGCGACAGCCGCGCCTACTGGGTGCCCGACGACCGGTCCGGCCCCGCCGCACGGCTCACCGAGGACGACTCGTGGGCCGCCCAGATGGTCAAGGCGGGGCTGATGAGCGAGGAGCAGGCGTACGCGGACGAGCGCGCCCACGCCATCACCGGCTGGCTCGGCGCCGACGCGTACGAACTGGAGCCGCACACCGCCGCGTTCAAGCCGGACCGGCCCGGTGTCGTGGTGGTCTGCACGGACGGTCTGTGGAACTACGCGGAGGCCGCCGAGTCGATGGCCCGGGCCGTCCCCGCCGACGCGGCGGTCCGGCCGCTGCACGCGGCGCGGGTCCTGGTCGGCCACGCCCTCGACGGCGGCGGACACGACAACATCACGGTCGCGCTGACGCCGTTCGCCCCGCCGCCGGCGGGGGCAGGCTCTTCCTGACCCCCCGTCACCTCCGCTGCTGCCAAGGAGCCGAAACCAGATGGCGAACTTCGCCAAGCCGTCCGTGCCGCAGTTCTCGGTGGACGTCTACCAGAACGAGTACCTGCCGGTCGGCGGGCGGGACGTCGACGCCGTCGTCACCGTCACCGCGACCGGCGGCGGCACCAGCGGGGCGCGGGGGGTCACGGCCGGCGGGCCGGCCGGCGTGGTGATCATGATCGACTGCTCGGGCTCGATGAACTACCCGGCGGCCAAGATGGAGGGCGCCCGGGCCGCGACCGCCGCCGCGATCGACACCCTCCGGGACGGCACCTCCTTCGCCGTCGTCGCCGGCAACCACCTCGCCACCCAGGTCTACCCGGACCACGGGCGGCTCGCCGTCGCCGGCCCCCGGACCCGCGCCGAGGCGAAGGAGTCGCTGGCCGGGCTCACCGCCGACGGCGGCACCGCGATCGGCACCTGGCTGCGGCTCGCCGACGCCCTCCTCGGCGACGAGGACCTGGTCATCCGGCACGCCGTGCTGCTCACCGACGGGCGCAACGAGCACGAGTCGCCCGAGGCGCTGCGGGCCGCGCTCGACGCCTGCGCGGGCCGCTTCACCTGCGACGCGCGGGGGGTCGGCACCGACTGGGAGGTCAAGGAGGTCACCGGGATCGCCTCGGCGCTGCTCGGCTCCGCCGACATCGTCGCCGATCCGGCCGGTCTCGCCGCCGACTTCACGGCCATGATGGAGAACGTCATGGGCAAGGGCGTCGCCGGCGTGGCGCTGCGGCTGTGGACCCCGGTCGGGGCGGAGCTGGCCTTCGTCAAGCAGGTCGCCCCGGCGGTCGCCGACCTGACCGCCCGCCGCACCGACGTCGGGCCGCGCGCCGGGGACTATCCGACGGGCTCCTGGGGCGACGAGTCCCGCGACTACCACGTGCGGGTCCGGGTGCCGGCGAACGCGGTCGGGCAGGAGATGCTCGCCGCCCGGGTCTCCCTGATCGTCCCCGACCCGGCCGGCGGCGACGCCCGGCCGGTGTCCCAAGGGCTGATACGGGCGGTGTGGACGCACGACGTGGCGATGACCACGGCCATCGACCCCCAGGTCGCCCACTACACGGGCCAGGCGGAGCTCGCGGACGCCATCCAGGCCGGTCTCGACGCTCGCAAATCGGGCGATCAGGACGGAGCGACCGCGAAACTGGGCCGTGCGGTGCAGCTCGCGGCGGCCTCCGGGAACGCCGATACGGCGAAACTGCTTTCGAAGGTGGTGGACGTGGTCGACGCGGCGGCGGGTACTGTGCGGTTGAAGGCGAAGGTCGCGGAGGCGGACGAGATGACACTCGAGACGCGTTCCACCAAGACCGTTCGCGTCACGAGGTAGCCCGGCCACCGGGCCGGACGACGAGAGGGGGAAGCACCGACATGCCGACCTGCCCGAACGGACACCAGTCGGTCTCCGACGACTGGTGCGAGGTCTGCGGCCATCGCATGGCCGGGGCGGGCGCGCCTGCGGCTGCCGTACCGCCCCCTCCCCCGCCCCCGCCCGGCCCCCCGGGCCCCCCGCCCGCCTACGGCTACCCCCACCCGCCCTCCCCCGCCGGCCCCGGTGCGCCCGGCCCCGGTGCGCCCGGCGGCCCGGGCTACCCGGGCGATCCCGGCGGCCCCGGCTTCTCCGACGGCCCGGGCGCGCCGGGTGGCCCCGGCGGCCCCGGCTTCCCCGGCGCTCCGGCCGGCCCCGGCAACTCCGGCGGTCCCGGTGGCCCGGGCAACTCCGGCGGCCCTGGTGGCCCCGGCTTCGCCGGCGGTCCCGGCGCCCCGGCCGGACCGGGCAACCCCGGAGGCCCGGCCGGCCCCGGCTTCCCCGGTGGCCCCGGTGCCCCGGCCGACGGCGGCCGTCCCGGCTTCGGCGGCCCGGCGGGCGCCGACGGCCCCGGCTTCCCGCCCGCTCCTCCCGGCGGCCCCGGCCGCCCGGGCTTCCCCGACGGTCCCGGCGCGCCTGGTGGCGCTGGCGGTCCCGGCTTCCCCGACGGTCCCGGTGCGCCCGGCGGTCCCGGCCGTCCCGGCTTCCCTGACGGTCCCGGTGCGCCCGGCCGCCCTGGCGGTCCCGGCGGTCCCGGCTTCTCCGACGGTCCCGGTGCGCCCGGTGCCTCCGGCGGGCCTGGCGGGCCCGGCTTCCCGCCCGGTGCCGCTGGCGGCCCTGGTCGGCCCGACGGTCCCGGTGCGCCCGGCGGCCCGGGTGCGCCCGGTGCTTCCGGTGGCCCGGGTGCGCCCGGCTTCCCGCCCGCCGCACCCGGCGGTCCCGGCTTCCCCGACGGTCCCGGTGCGCCCGGCCGCCCTGGCGGTCCCGGTCGCCCCGGCTTCTCCGACGGTCCCGACGGCCCCGGCTTCGCCGGCGGGCCCGGTGCCTCGGCCGACGGCGGTCGCCCCGGCTTCCCCGGCGGCCCGGCGCGCGCCGACGGTCCCGGCTTCCCGGGCGGTCCCGGTGCGCCGGGGGGTCCCGGCAGGTCCGACGGTCCCGGCTTCCCGCCCGGCGGTCCCGGTCGTCCCGGGTTCCCCGACGGTCCCGGCGCGCCCGGTGGCCCCGGCTTCGCCGGTGGTCCCGGCGGGCCCGCGGGTGCCGACAGGCCCGGCTCTCCCGACGGTCCCGGCTTCCCGGGCGGTCGAGGTGCGCCGGGCGACGCCGGCCGCCCGGGCTTCCCCGACGGTCCCGGTGCGCCCGGCCGCCCTGGCGGTCCCGGCGGTCCCGGCTTCTCCGACGGCCCCGGTGCGCCCGGTGGCGACCGTCCCGGCTTCCCGGGCGGTCCCGCCGGCGGCCCCGGCTTCCCGCCCGCGCCCGGTGGGCCTGCCGGCGGGCCCGGGTTCCCCGGTGGGCCCGGTACGCCGCCTCCTCCGCCCGGGGCTCCCGGGGGGTTCTCGGGTGGTGGGGATCCGAATGCCACCGCCCAGGCGGAGCTGTGCCCCCAGTGCCGTACGCCGCGCGAGCACATGGCGCCGTACTGCGAGGAGTGCCGCTGGAACTTCCTGACCGGTACCGCGACCTCGTACACGCCGATCGCCCCGGCCAACCGGCCGGCCGGGCCGCCGGCTCCGGCCGCGCCGCAGGACCCGTTCGGGTACCACGACTCGCGGCCGTCGCAGGTGAACCGGCCCGCCGAACCGCTGGGCGCCGAGCCGACGCACCACCAGGCGCCGCCCGCGTACGCCCAGGCACCGCCGGCCCCGCCGCAGCCGCGGGCCGCGGCCGACGACGACTGGGTGCTGTCCCCGCCGTCCCAGCCGCAGCCCCCGCAGGCTCCGCAGCCCCCGCAGGCCCCGCAGGCCGGACCGCCGCGCCCGCAGCAGTGGACCGCCCACATCGGGCCGGACCGCGACTACTTCATGGCGATGATGCGCCGCAGCGGCCCGGAGGCGTCGGGCCTCAACCTGCCCGCGTACGCGCCGCCGAAGCAGCTGCCGCTCCAGGGCAACCAGGTCTCCATCGGGCGCCGCCGGCACTCCACCGGCGAGTCCCCCGACATCGACCTGGCCGTGCCGCCGGAGGACCCGGGCGTCTCGCACCAGCACGCCGTGCTGGTGCAGCAGCCCGACGGCTCGTGGGCGGTGGTGGACCAGAACTCCACCAACGGCACCACGGTCAACGGCGGCGAGGAGCCGATCCAGCCGTACGTCCCCGTCCAGCTCCAGGACGGCGACCGGGTGCACGTCGGCGCCTGGACGACGATCACCGTCCGGCGCGGCTGAACCGGCTGACCGGAAGGGCCGGAGGCCGGAGGTCCTAGACCTCCGGTCCTCCGCCGCCCCGTCTGAGACGATGGAACGGTGAACGAGATTCCCGGGGACGACACGGTGCAGGAGCAGACCTTCTACGAGCAGGTCGGCGGCGAGGAGACGTTCCGCCGTCTCGTCCGGCGCTTCTACGAGGGCGTCGCCGGGGACCCGCTGCTCCGCCCGATGTACCCCGAGGAGGACCTCGGCCCCGCCGAGGAGCGGTTCGCGCTCTTCCTCATGCAGTACTGGGGCGGCCCGGGGACGTACAGTCAGCGCCGCGGCCACCCCCGCCTCCGCATGCGGCACGCCCCCTTCACCGTCGACCAGGCCGCGCACGACGCCTGGCTCCGGCACATGCGCGCCGCGCTCGACAGCCTGGACCTCACGCCGGAGCACGACGCCCAGTTGTGGCGGTACATGACGTACGCGGCGGCCTCGATGATCAACACCGCCGGCTGAACAAGCCCCGCCTCCACGCCCGTCGGGCCACTCCACGCCACCGGATGAACACATTCCGGGGACGGATGACCGAATAACGGTCACGATCCCATCAAGGTCGATGCGCAAGCGGTTTCCAGCGACCGGTGGCCGATGAAAGCATTCCCAGAACGTTTTCGAGAGTTCGACAGGCGTTCGGCGGCATGCGGACGCGCGTGGAGCGGCCAGGGGGATGGGTGACGGGGTTCGTACTTCTGCGCGTCAGGGCACACCGGCTGCTGCTCGGCGCGGCACTGCTCGCCGTCGTCCTGACCACGACGGTCCTCGCCGCCCTCACCGGCTTCTCCGGCTCCATCGGGAACGCGGCGCTCCAGGCCGGCCTGCGTGAGCGCTCCGCGGGCGCCGCGACCCTGACCGTCTCCGGGCAGATACCGGCCGACCACCGGTCCGCCGCCGAGCAGGCCGTCCACGACGCCGCCCGGCGCGCCTTCGACGGACTGCCCGTCACCGTCCGGCGCCTGGAGAGCTCGGGGTCGTACGCGCTGCCGCGCTCGCTCCAGCCGCCCGCGGCCCGCGGGGGCGACCCCGACCTGACCCGCTTCGCGGCGCTCGACCGCTCCCGGCTCACCCTCGTCGACGGCGCCTGGCCGAAGGCCGGCCGCCCCGGCGACGTCCTGGAGGCCGCTCTGCCGCAGGAGGCGGCGAAACGGCTCAGGACCGGCACCGGCGCGGTCCTCGTACTCACCGACCGGCTCGCCGAGAAGACCCTCCGGGTCCGGATCACCGGCGTCTACGCGCCGGTCGACCTCACCGACCCCTACTGGGCGCTCGACCCGGCCGGCGGCCGCGGCGTGCAGACCGTCTCCTTCACCACGTACGGGCCGCTGCTCGCCGACCCCTCGGTGCTGGCCTCAGGCGCCGTCGTCGCCGGCGAGACCGCCTGGGTCGGCTCCGCCGACTTCTCCGGCCTCGACACCGGCGGGATCGCGCCGCTGCGCGAGGCGGCGGCCCGGGAGTCCCAGCGGCTCACCGCCGACACCACCACCTTCGGCACCACGGTCAACGCGGTCACCGGCCTGCCGACGCTCCTCGCGCAGACCGAACGCGCCCTCGCCGTCTCCCGCTCCACCCTCCTGATCGTCGCCGTCCAGCTGGTGATGCTCGCCGCCTACGCGCTGCTGCTCGTCGCCCGCCTGCTCAGCACCGAACGCTCCGGCGAGACCGCGCTGCTGCGCGCCCGCGGCGGCTCCCGGCGCCGGATCGCCGGCCTCGCCGCCGCCGAGGCGCTGCTCCTCGCGCTGCCCGCGGCCGTCGTCGCCCCGCTGCTCTCCGGCCCGCTGACCCGGCTCTTCGCCGAGCGGTCCGCGCTCTCCTCGCTCGGCGTCCGGCTCGACACCTCGCCGTCGGCGACGGTCTGGCTGGTCTCCGTCGCGGTCGCCCTCGCCTGCGCGGCGGCGGTCGTCGCCCCCGCGCTCGGCGCCCGGGACGGCGACGCCGTCTCGCTGCGCAAGGCCCGCGGCGGCACCCTCCCCTGGCCGGTGCGGGCGGGCGCGGACATCGCGCTGTTGCTCGTCGCGGGCATCGCGCTGTGGCAGCTCCAGCGGACGCCGGAGGCCGCCGCCGACGACGCCGGGATCGACCCGGTGCTCGTCGCCGCGCCCGCGCTGGCGCTGCTCGCCGGCACGGTCCTGACGCTCCGTCTGCTGCCGCCCGCCGCCCGGCTGGCCGAGCGGCGCGCCGCCGCCGGCCGGGGGCTGTCGGCCGCGCTGGCCGGATGGCAGTTCAGCCGCCGCCCGCTGCGCGGCGCCGGCCCCGTGCTGCTGCTGGTGCTGGCCGTGGCGATGGGCATGCTGGCGATCGGCCAGAGCAACTCCTGGGAGCGGTCGCAGCACGACCAGGCCGACTTCCGGGCCGGCGCGCCGGTGCGGGTGCTGGGCGTCGGCCCCGGCGACCCGGAGCGCGCCGCGCGGCTCGCCGCCGTCCCCGGCGTCCGGGAGGTCGCGCCGGCCCACCGGTCCACCATGGACCTGGCGGGCCACACCGCGACCGTACTGGCCGTCGCCACCGACCGGCTCGCCGACGGCATGCTGCTGCGCGAGGACCTGGCCGACGGCTCCGCCGCCCGGCTCCTCGCCCCGCTCACCTCGCCCGTCGAGCGCGGACGGGACCACCTGCTGCCGGCCGTCGCCTCCGAGGCGTTCATGGCCGCGGCCAAGGCGAAGCCCGGCGACCACCTGGAGCTGTCGCTCGACGGCCGGCGGCTCTACGTCGTCGTCGGCCGGGTCGTGGAGGACCTGCCGACGACCGGCTCCGGAGGCCGGACCACCGACGCGGCGGCCGCCACCCAGCTGCCGGAGGACGGCGGCGGCGTGCTCGTCGACCTGACGGCGGTCAACGGCTACCTCGCCACCACCGACCCGGACGCGCGGGTGGCACCCACCGAGTGGTGGCTGACCCCCGAACCCGGCCGGGCGGACGACGTCGCCAAGGCCCTGCGGGAACGCGCCGACGCGGAGCCCGGCGAGATCGTCGTCCGCGACGCGATCGCCGCCGAACTGCTCGGCGACCCGCTCGGCGCCGGCCCCCACACCGCCCTCATGGCCGCGGCCGCCGCGGCCGCCGCGCTCGCCGCCGTCGGCTTCGCGGTCGGCTCGGCCGGTTCCGTACGGGAACGGTCCGCCGAGTTCGCCATCCTGCGGGCGCTGGGCGCGCCGCGCCGCCGGCTCGCCCGGCTCCTCGCCGCCGAACAGGGCGTCCTGATCGCGGTGGGGCTGCTGGTGGGCCTCGCCCTCGGCGCCCTGCTCGCCCGCGTGGTCGTCCCGCTCGTGGTGCTCACGGGCCGGGCCACCCGGCCCGTGCCGCCCGTCCTGGTCGAACTGCCCCTCGGCGAGGTGGCCCTGCTCCTCGCCGGAGTCGCCGCCCTGCCGCTCGCGGTCGTCGCGGCCATCGCCCTGCGCCGCAACGACCCGGCGGTGTCCCTGCGCCACCAGGGAGACAACTGATGTCCGACGTCCCGCGCGAGGAGTCCCGCCCGATGCAGCCCGCAGGCGAGTCCGAGAAGGCCCAGGCCCGGGTGGCGGCCGCGCCCGAGCAGCCCCGTGCCCGGGCCGTCGCGCCCTGGGTGCGGACCCGGCTGCGGGCCGCGCCCGGCGCCGCCGCCGGCCTGGCGCTGCTGGTGTTCGTCACCGCGCTGCTCGCCGCCGCGCTGCCGCGGGTGACGGACGCGTACGAGACGAAGGGGCTGCGGCACGGCATCCGTACCGCCCCCGCCCACCAGTCCCAGCTGGAGATCACCTACCCGCTGAAGCACGGCGC
Organism: Streptomyces roseofulvus; assembly: GCF_039534915.1. Taxonomy (NCBI): domain Bacteria; kingdom Bacillati; phylum Actinomycetota; class Actinomycetes; order Kitasatosporales; family Streptomycetaceae; genus Streptomyces; species Streptomyces roseofulvus. The sequence continues at coordinate 2,929,440 of NZ_BAAAWE010000001.1, forward strand.
CCGGGTGGCGCCCGCCGCCCTGCGCGAGGACCAGGAGACGCTGCGGGGGCTGCTGCCCGCACCGCTGCGCACCGACCGGGAGCAGACCGCGAACGGGATCCGGACCACGGTGCCGGTCCAGGGCCTCGACCCGTGGCTGCCGCGGCCCGACCACGAGCCGGTCCAGTTCCTGCTCTCCTCGCCCTCGGACCTCCCCGCCCACGCGGTCCTGCGGCAGGGCCGGATGGCCAAGGGCGACCCGCTCCGCCCGGAGGCCGTCGCGACGACGGCGATGGCCGAGACCCTCGGCCTCAAGCCCGGTTCCGTCGTGCACGTGCCCGGCGTCTTCGCCGAGCCGGTCGCCGTCACCGTGACCGGCATCGTGGAGCCCCGCGACCCGCGGCGGCCGTACTGGGTGGTGGAGCCGCTGCTGGCCACGCCGGTGCTCGCGACGACGGACGACCCGGTGAACCCGAAGCGCTACTGGCGGGCCGGCCTCCTCGTCGCCCCGGAGTCGGGCTCCGCCCTCGTCTCCACCACCGGCACCCCCGAGGTCTTCTGGCGCTTCCCCGCCCTCGCGGACCACCTCACCGCGCGGGACGCCGAACCGCTCGCCGCCGCCGTCGACTCCGCCCGCACCGGCCCCGCCTCGGCGAAGATCCGCGAGATCACCGGCGACACCGGCCTGCTCAGCACCGGCCTCGACGAGATCATGGCGGCCTACGCGGCGACCAAGGCCGCCATCTCCCCCGTCGTCGCCGTCGCCGTCTTCGGCATCGGCGCCGTCGCGGCCGTCGTCGTCGCCATGACCGGCGGTCTCTTCCTCAGCCGCCGGGACGGCGAACTCACCCTGCTCCGCGCCCGCGGCGCCTCCCTGCCCGGCATCGGCCTCCGGCTGTTCGGCGAGACCACCGCCGTCGCCGTCCCGGCGGCCGCGCTCGGCCTGGCGGCGGCGGTGGCCCTGGTGCGCGGCCCCGACACCCCCGGCGCCCCGTCCCTCACCGGCTCCGCGCCGCTCCTCCCCTCGGTCCTCGGCGCCGTCCTGGTGGCCCTGATCGCCGCCCTGGTGCTGCCCGTCCGGGCCGTGCTGCGGCACCGGGCGCCCCGGCTGCACGGCGCACGCGAGGACCTGGTGGACGCCAAGCCGTCCCGGCGCCGCACCGTCGCCGAACTGACCCTGCTGGTCCTCGCGGCGGGCGCGATCGGCTCGCTGCGGCTGCGCGGCACCGACGACGCCGGCGACCACCTGGTCAGCGCCGCCCCGGTGTTCATCGGCGTGATCGCCGCCCTCCTCCTGGTACGGATCCAGCCGCTGCCGCTGCGCTGGCTGGCCCGCCCGGCCCGCCGGATGCGCGGCGTCGTCGGACCGCTGGCCATCGCCCGCGCCGCCCGCTCCTCGGCGACCGGGGTGCTGCCGCTGCTCGCCCTCGTCCTCGCGCTGACCACGGCCGCCTTCGGCGGCTCCGTCCTCGCCGGGGTCGCCGACGCCCGCGACCGGGCCGCGCTGCTCGCCACCGGCTCCGACGCCCGGATCGAGGGCCGCACCGAGGGCATCCCGCTGCCGGCCGGGCTCACCGAGGCGGTGCGCTCCGCGAAGGGCGTCCGCGAGGCGCAGCCCGTACAGATCGAGTACGGGCTGTCGCTGCCGTCCCCGGTCTCCACCGACCGGCCGATGAGCGCCCCGCTCATCGCCGTCGACCCCGCCGCATACGCGCGGCTCGCGCGGCGGACCGGGAACGGAGCCTTCCCCGCGGAGCTGCTCGCCTCGACCGGGAAGGGCGGCCGGGAGGCCGTCGGCGACACCGAGCGGGTGCTGCCGGCACTCGCCTCCCCCGAGGTCGCCGCCCGGCTCGGCGACCAGCCGCAGCGGCTGAACGCCGCGGCCGGCGCCTTCCGGGTGAAGGTCGTCGCGGTACGGGACTCCACCCCGGCCGTCCGCGGCGAGGACTTCCTCGTGGTCAACGCCGCCGACATCACCAACCTGCGGCTGACCACCGTGCTGGTCGGCGGTGACGTCGACGGCGCCGCGTTGCGTGCGGCCGTCGCCTCGAAGTCCCCGGACTTCCAGGTGACGCTCAGCTCCGAGGCGCGCGGCTCCTACGTGGACTCGCCGCTCCAGTCCGGCGCCGAGGGGCTCTACACGGCGGCGATCGGGGCGGGCGCCGGCTACGCGGTGGTCGCCGTGCTGCTGTCGCTGACGCGGAGCGGGCCCGAGCGGGCCACGCTCCTCGCCCGGCTGCGGACGATGGGCCTGACCCGGCGGCAGGGGCGCCGGCTGCTCGGTCTGGAGGCGCTGCCGCCGGCCGTCTTCGCCGCGCTCGGCGGGGCGCTCGCCGGCTGGGCGACGGTGCCGCTGCTCGCGCCCGGCGTCGACCTGCACCGGCTGGCGCTGGCGACGGCGGCGGACGGCGTGGGGCCCGGTGGCGTCGCGCTGCGGGCCGACCCGTGGTCGCTGGTGGTGCCGGCGCTGGCCGTGATCCTCCTGACGGGGGCGGCGGCGGGCGTCCAGGCGTGGTGGACGGGGCGGAAGAGCTCGGTGAAGGAACTCAGGGCAGGAGACGCACGATGACGACGACCGCGAACGCGACGCTGGAGGAGCTGGAGCGGCGGGCGAACGCGCACCGCGACCGGCCCTCGTACGGCCACGACGCGCTGATCGCCTGCGACCGCCTGGTGCGGATCTTCACCACCGACGGGGTGGAGGTGCAGGCGCTCCAGGGCCTCGACCTGCTGGTCAAGCAGGGCGAGTTGATGGCCCTGGTCGGGGCCTCCGGCTCGGGCAAGTCGACCCTGATGAACATCCTGGCCGGCCTGGACGTGCCGACCGCCGGCGCGGCCCGGGTCGGCGGCTGCGACCTGCTCGCGATGACCGGCAAGGACCGGCTGCGCTACCGGCGCGAGGTGGTCGGCTTCGTCTGGCAGCAGACCGCCCGCAACCTCCTGCCCTACCTGACGGCGGCCCAGAACGTGGCGCTGCCCATGCAGTTGGCCGGCAGCAGGAAGAAGCGGGCCGAGCGGGCCGAGGAACTGCTCACGATGATGGACATCGCCCACTGCCGGGACCGGCGGCCGCACCAGCTCTCCGGCGGCCAGCAGCAGCGGGTCGCGATCGCCGTCGCCCTCGCCAACGACCCGAAGGTCCTCCTCGCCGACGAGCCGACCGGCGAGCTGGACTCGGCCACCGGTGAGCAGGTCTTCGCCTCCTTCCGCCGGGCCAACGAGGAGCTGGGCACGACGATCGTCATCGTCACCCACGACCAGGCCGTCGCCACCGAGGTGCGCCGCACGGTCGCGATCCGCGACGGCCGGACGTCCTCCGAGGTGCTGCGCCGCACCGAGGTCGACGAGGCGGGCCGGGAGTCGCTGGTGGCGCGGGAGTACGCGATGCTCGACCGCGCGGGCCGGCTCCAGCTGCCGGCGGACTACACCAAGGCGCTGAACATGGAGCACCGGGTGGCGCTGGAGCTGGAGCAGGACCACATCGGGGTGTGGCCGGACGACGCGGAGGGCTGAGGAAGCCGGGGCGGAGGCCGGCCTAGCCCTGGCCGGCCGGGGTGACCGTGAGCGCGGCGGGGGCCGTGCGCAGGGCGACGGAGCCGTACGGGGTGCGCAGCCGCAGCCAGGGTCCGGCGGCCATCAGGGCGACCGGCAGGTCCTGCGGGGGCAGGAAGCCCAGCGACTGGGCGGCGTGCACGGCCCGCAGCGGCAGGCCGGTGGCGCCGAGGGTGCGGGACCAGATCGCGCGGCCGATGCGGTCGCGCTCGGCGCGGGTGCGCCGCTCCTCGGGCAGTTCCTCGTCGCGGCGGCGGAACTCGGCGACGGCCGCGGCGACCGCCCCGCGCAGTTCGGCGGCGGCGGGCAGGCCCTCGACGGGCCGCCAGCCGGTCCGCGGCGGGAGGACGCCGGCCCACGGCGGGCCGGTGACGGCGGCGGGGACGACGGCCTTGCCGGCCGTCTCCTCGATGCCGTCGAGGAGTTCCCCGGCGGAGACGGTGATGTCGAGGTCGACGGCGTCCACCAGCCGGGCGGTGCGGATCGCGAGCACCTCGAAGGACGGCGGGCGTCCGAACACGGCGAGCGCGCCGCCCCCGGCCTGGAGGCGGACGGCGGCGGCGCGGTCGTAGTGCACGAGCCGGGTCAGGAAGGCGGCGAGGGCCGCCGCCTCCCTGGGGTCGGCGAAGTGCAGCGGGGCGAGCACCATCATGCGCGGGACGTCATCCCGTCGTCGACGTACTCCTGGAGGAAGCTGCGCTCCTCCTCGGAGATCCGGCGCGGGCGCTGCGCCTCCAGGTCGAACGGCACGACGACCGTGGACGCCCGGACGTAGGTCACGTCCGGGTCCTTGATCTCGTACGCGATCGTCAGCGAGGCCGCGCCGATCTTCGTGACCCACGACTCGATGGTCACCGGCTCGTGCCGGTGGACCAGCGGGCGCAGGTAGTCGATCTCGTGGCGGGCCACCACGGAGCCGCCGGAGAACGACGGGCTGCCGTCCCCGGGCGCCAGCCGGAACATGAAGTCGATCCGGGCCTCCTCCAGGTAGCGGAGGAAGACCACGTTGTTGACGTGCCCGAAGGCGTCCATGTCCGACCAGCGGAGGGGACAGCTGTAGATGTGCCTCGCCACGACGACCTCAGCCCCGGGTGAGCTTCTTGTGGGTGGCGCGGTGCGGACGGGTGGCGTCCGGGCCGAGCCGCTCGACCTTGTTCTTCTCGTACGACTCGAAGTTGCCCTCGAACCAGAACCACTTGGAGTCGCCCTCGTACGCCAGGATGTGCGTGGCCACTCGGTCGAGGAACCAGCGGTCGTGGGAGACGACCACGGCGCAGCCGGGGAAGTCGAGGAGCGCGTTCTCCAGCGAGGAGAGGGTCTCGACGTCGAGGTCGTTGGTGGGCTCGTCGAGGAGCAGCAGGTTGCCGCCCTGCTTGAGGGTGAGCGCCAGGTTGAGGCGGTTGCGCTCACCGCCGGAGAGCACGCCGGCCGGCTTCTGCTGGTCCGGGCCCTTGAAGCCGAACGCGGAGACGTAGGCGCGGGACGGCATCTCGACCTGGCCGACGTTGATGTAGTCCAGCTCGTCCGAGACGACGGCCCAGAGGGTCTTCTTCGGGTCGATGTTGGCGCGGCCCTGGTCGACGTAGGAGATCTTGACCGTCTCGCCGATCTTGATGTCGCCGGAGTCCGGCTTCTCCAGGCCCTGGATCATCTTGAACAGCGTGGTCTTGCCGGCGCCGTTCGGGCCGATGATGCCGACGATGCCGTTGCGGGGCAGGGTGAAGGAGAGGTCGTCGATGAGGACCTTCTCGCCGAACGCCTTCGAGAGGTTGTTGACCTCGACGACGACGGAGCCCAGGCGCGGGCCCGGCGGGATCTGGATCTCCTCGAAGTCCAGCTTCCGCATCTTCTCGGCCTCGGCCGCCATCTCCTCGTAGCGGGCGAGACGCGCCTTGGACTTGGCCTGACGCCCCTTGGCGTTGGACCGCACCCACTCGAGCTCTTCCTTGAGGCGCTTGGCGCGCTTCTCGTCCTTCTTACCCTCGACCTTGAGGCGCTCGGCCTTCTTCTGGAGGTAGGTCGAGTAGTTGCCCTCGTACGGGTGGGCGCGGCCGCGGTCGAGCTCCAGGATCCACTCGGCCACGTTGTCGAGGAAGTACCGGTCGTGGGTGATGGCCACGACGGTGCCCTTGTACTTGGCGAGGTGCTGCTCCAGCCAGTTCACCGACTCGGCGTCGAGGTGGTTGGTGGGCTCGTCGAGGAGCAGCAGGTCGGGGGCCTCCAGGAGGAGCTTGCAGAGCGCCACGCGGCGCTTCTCGCCACCGGAGAGGTTGTTGACCGGCCAGTCGCCGGGCGGGCAGCCCAGGGCGTCCATGGCCTGCTCCAGCTGGGCGTCCAGGTCCCACGCCTCGGCGTGGTCCAGGTCCTCCTGGAGCTTGCCCATCTCCTCCATGAGCGCGTCCGTGTAGTTCGTGGCCATCTCCTCGGCGATGGCGTTGAACCGGTCGAGCTTGCCCTTGATCTCCGCGACGCCGTCCTCGACGTTCTGGAGGACGGTCTTGGACTCGTCGAGCTTCGGCTCCTGCATGAGGATGCCGACCGAGTAGCCGGGGGTCAGGAAGGCGTCGCCGTTGGACGGCTGCTCCAGACCGGCCATGATCTTCAGAACGGTGGACTTACCGGCACCGTTCGGGCCGACCACACCGATCTTCGCACCGGGCAGGAAGCTCAGCGTCACGTCATCGAGGATGACCTTGTCGCCGTGCGCCTTGCGCGTCTTGCGCATCGTGTAGATGTACTCAGCCAAAGGAAACCGTCCGGCAAGGAGTGAGTGGGCAGATACACCCATCTTGCCGCACCACCGCCCTCAGGCGGAAACCAGTAGTCCCCGGCGGCGCTCTTCGGGCCCGGGGAAGCGCGACGGCCCCGGACGCGGGTCGCGTCCGGGGCCGTCCGTCACGGGGTGGGAGCACCCCGTGACGTCACGCTTTCACCTGCTTACTGACCGGCGGCCTTCTTCTTGCGGAGGAAGAACACCGCGCCGCCGCCGACCAGGACGAGCGCGACGGCGATGCCGGCGATCATCGGGGTGGCGTTGGAGCTGCCGGTCTCGGCCAGGTCACCGCCGGTGGTGCCGGTCGTGCCGGTGGTGCCGGTGGAGGCGTCCGTGGTGGTGCTGGGCGCCGGGGTGGACGGGCTCGCCGAGGGGGTCTCGGACGGGGTGCCGGCCGACGGGGTGCCGGAGGGGGTCTCCGACGGGGTGCCGGTGGACGGCTCCGGGCTCGGGGCGGTCTTGCAGTCGAGGACGCCCTCGAAGGTCTCCGAGAAGCCGTTCGGGCCGGTGATGGTGAAGTTGTACGCCTCGTCCTCGCCGATCGGGAGGGCGATCGTCTTGGTCTCGCCCGCGCCGACCGTGTACGAGGTGCCCTTCAGGTCGAAGGTCCAGGGCTCGTCGCCGCTGTTGGAGGCGACGATCTCCAGGCCGCCCTCGGCGCAGTCCTTGGCGACCGTGACGGCCGGGACGGGACCGGTCTTCGCCCAGGTCGCACCGGCCTTGGCGGTGACGGTGGAGGCGCTGGAGCCGGCCAGGATCAGGGTCTGGGACGGGCCGTCGATGGAGACGAAGGCGCGGCCCAGGGGGACCTCGGTGGTGAGGGAGGCGGTCAGCTCGGCGGCGCCGTCGGCGGTGCCGGCGGGGACGTCGAAGAAGAGCTTGCTGCCGTCGCCGGCGGTGGTGACCGGCTTGCCGGCCTCGTCCACGACCTTGACGCCCTCGGGGGCGCCCGGGCTGAGGGCGACCGAGGTGCCCTCCTTCTTGTTGCTGGTGACGGTGATCGGGCCGAGCTTCTCACCGGGCTTGCCGTTCACCGAGGCGGGCGCCAGGGAGAGGGACGCGGTCGGCTCGTCGAGCTGGACCGCCTCCTTCAGGAGGTACTCGGTCAGCTTCTTGGCGTCCTCGTCGAGCGGGGTCGCCTTGACGCCGTCGGAGAGGGTCCAGATCGCGGCCTGCGTACCGGCGGCGGCGTCACCCTTGGTGAGCGTGGCGCCGATCTTCGCGTTCAGGTCCTCGAGCTTCTGCTCCGGGTAGCCGTGGGTCAGGATCCAGAGGATCTTGCCGGCGTCCGGGTTGTTGTGGAGCGAGGACTCGTCCCAGCCGACTTCCTTGTAGTCGTACTCGGTCTTCGCGAGGGTGTAGAGGTCGATGCAGTAGGTGAAGAGGTTTCCGCCACCCTCGACCTGCATCGTGAAGAGGCCACCGGTCTCGGTGAACTCGTCGCCGTCCTTCTCGGTGATCCTGATCTTGCCGACCTCGTCGGTCAGACCGCCGAGCTTCGCCGTGGCACCCCCGTCGGCGAAGGCCGTACCGGCGGTGGCTATCGAGGCGGACGCGACGAGACCGGCGACCAGCGTCGCTGCGGCGAGGCGTGCGGCGCCAGGCCGACGAACTGAAAACATGGATTTCCCCTCCGGGCGAGCGGCTCCGCGAACGTGGTCGATTCGCGTGGGGGGAGCGCTCGCCAGCGCACTCACTGACTCGATGGGCTCACGTGCCTCATGAGTATTCGGAATCCTAGGGAGGCGGAAGACCCCGGTCCCCGGTCATACGACGAGATAACCATTCCGTCTCGGAATCGTTATATCGCTGGCGAGTTGGTCGACAAATCCCCACGACACAAGGTCAGGGGGCGGTTACCAACCGGTGCGTGGCGGCCGTCCAGGGGTCTTTTCCGTCGGCCGGAACGAGTCCCGGCGGCGCCTCACGATCCGTCAAGTCGCCCTCGCCGACGCCCGGAGGAGCCTGCGCCCCGGACCCCGGTTCGGTCCGCACGGTCCGCCGGAAGGCCGAGGTGCCCCGGGTCAGGTCGTGGCCGACGGCGACGGCGTCGATGTCGACGAAGGTCTTGCGCTGTCCGTCCCGCTCGTCCTCACGGACCTTCAGCCGGCCGTGCACCACCAGCGGTTCGCCCACCGAGACCGAGGCGGCCAGGTTGGCCCCGAGCGCGCGCCAGGCCGAGACCGTGTAGAAGCTGGTGGCGCCGTCGGTCCAGGCCGCCCGCTCGCGGTCCCACCTCCGGGCCGTCACCGCGAACCGGAAGCGGGCCACCGAGCCCGCCACCGTGTCCCGGTACTCCACCGCCGTCGCCACGTTCCCCACCAGCGTCACCGTCGTGTCGTTCATCTCCGAGCCCCTCCCGGTCGCATCCTGCTGCCACCATGCTGGCGACCACGCGGAAAGCCCGCCGGCGTCTGTGGACGACCGACGGGCTGTGGACAACTCGGACACTCCTGCGGGGGCTTGACGGCCCCGGTGGGAGTCACCGGCCGACGGGCCGGCGGGCCTGCCGGAGCCGGGGCCCTACCGGAGCCGCGCGCCGGCCCGGGTGGCGCCCAGCCGGGGTCCGGTTCCGCGGCCGCCCGCGCCGACGATCCGCGGCGAGGGCCGGGGCCCGGCCACCCTCGCGTACTGCTCGCGCACCTCCCGGTACCGCAGCAGCTCGGCCGAGACGGGGTCGAGGACGCGGGCCCGGCCACAGGCGGCCGCCGCTTCCGCCAGCTTGCGTTCGGCCTCCTGCCCGTACCGCCGCGCCGGTCCCTTCACGGCGCTCTCGCAGGCCCATTCGACCAGCGGACCACCGACGATCCCGCCCAGCATGATCAGGACCGGGGGCAGCAGCCCCGGCTCCACCACGCCCACGATCTGGCCGACCAGCCAGAGCGCGCCGAAGAGCTGGAGGAGCGTCATCAGGGCCTGGACGAGGACCGCGGCCGGCCACCAGGCGGGGCGCGGCGGCCGGGCGGCCGGGTCGCCGAGGGTGACCGTCAGCTCGTCCAGCGCCTCGGGCAGCCCCTCCGCGCCGCGCGTCGCCGCCTCCCGCACGGCCAGGGCCCAGGGCGCGGGCAGCCCCCGGGACGCCTCGTCGGCCACGATCCGCACCGCCTGCTCGACGCGCTGCCGGGCGGTCAGCTCGTCCTCGGCGGGCACCGCGAGCCGCGGATCGGTGGAGCCGTGCCAGCGCTTCCGCTCGTACCAGCGGTGCAGCCGCAGCCAGGGCGAGCCGCAGGCGCGGATCGCGCCCCGCCGCCAGACCCGCTCGGCGGCCTCGCCGGCCGCCTGGGCGCCGACCGCGACGGCGAGCCGGCCCGCGAACTCCTCGCGGCTCCGCTCCCCCAGACCCGACCGCCCGTCGGCGACGTACGAGGGCCGCAGCCTGGCCGCGGCGGCGTCGATGTCGGCGGCGATGCGGCGCTCGGGCGCGGTGCGTTCCTGGACGAACCGGGCGAGGAGTTCGCGCAGTTCGGGTACGCCCTCGCCGGTGAGGGCGGAGACGGGCAGCACGGTGGCGCCGGGCTCGCCGTGCTCGCCGAGGGCCATGCCGTCCTCGTCGAGGAGCCGGCGCAGATCGTCGAGGACGAGCTCGGTGGCCTCGGCGCCGAGCCGGTCCACCTGGTTGAGCACCACGAAGGTCACCTCGGCGTGCCCGGCGAGCGGCCGCAGGTACCGCTCGTGGAGGGCGGCGTCGGCGTACTTCTCCGGATCGACCACCCAGATCACCGCGTCGACCAGGCCGAGCGCCCGGTCCACCTGGTCGCGGTGGGCGGTGAGGGCCGAGTCGTGGTCGGGCAGGTCGATGAGGACGAGCGGCGCGAGGTCGGCGTCGGCGGCGCCGCCCGCGAGGGGCCGCCGCCGCAGCCGCCCGGGCACCCCGAGCCGGTCGAGGAGCCCCGCTGCCCCCTCCGACCAGGTGAGGGCGAGCGGCGCGGAGGTGGTCGGCCGGCGCAGCCCGGTCTCGGAGACGGCGACGCCGGCGAGCGCGTTGAAGAGGGTGGACTTGCCGCTGCCGGTGGCGCCGGCGAGGGCGACGACGGTGTGCCGTGAGGAGAGCCGCTGCCGGGCGGCGGCCTCGTCGAGCACCCGGCCGGCCTCGGCGAGGGCGTCGGTCTCGACCCGGGTGCGGGAGAGTCCGACGAGCTCGTGGAGGGCGTCGAGCCGGGTCCGCAGCCCGCCGCCGTAGGTCCCGCCGAAGCCCCCGGCGTCCTCGGACCCCTCCCCGGCGCCGGTCCCTTCGGCGGGCGGCTCCTCGGGGGCGGCCCGCTCGGCGGCCCGCCGGGCGATCAGCCCGTCGTCCCACCGCCGTTCCCCGTCCTTCCCCTTCTCCTTCTCCTGCTTCTTCTCCGTCCTGACCGGCTTCTCGGCCACGTCACTTCTCCTTCTGCAGTACGGAGAGCGCGGCGATCAGCTCCGCCTGCGGCTCGGGGGTGACGTCGAGGGCGTCGAGGGGTGCCAGGCGGCGGTCGCGCTCGGCGTGCAGGACGCGGTCGACGTGGGTGAGGACCAGGTCGCCGCCCTTGTCGCGCAGGCGCAGGGCGGCCTGGGCGCCGAGGAGTTCGGCGAGCCGCTCGCCGGCCGGGCGGGCGCGCCGGCCGCCGAGGAGGGAGGCGGCGAGCAGGGCGGCGACGGTCTCGGCGTCGGGCACGGCGACGCGGGCGGCCCCGCGTCCGGCGGGCTTCTCCACGGACCGCACCTCGTCCTCGGCCAGCTCCTCCAGGACCCGCCGCCAGCGGCGCACCTCCAGGCCGATCCGCTCGGCGACCTCCCGGTCTCCGTCGGTGACGGCCCGGAGGGCGGCGGCGGCGGGCTCGCGGCGGTGGACGTCCCGGATCGCCTCCTCGGCGGCGGAGACGGCGCAGTGGAGGAGGGCGGCGAGCGACTCGGTGAGGGCGTCGAGGAGTTCGTCGGCGGTGCTGTCGCGCGGATAGGCGCGCCAGCGGGCCCGGGCGTCCCCGGCGAGCACGGCCCCCTTCCCGAGCTCCTTCCGCACCCGCGCCGCCTGCCGGCCGTAGGCGGCCTCGACGGCGCCGCCGAGGCGTACGGCGGCGGCGTACTGCGCGGCGACGGCGCCGGCGAGCTCGGGGAGCCGGGTGTCGAGGGAGTCGATCACCCCGGAGGCGGTACGGGAGACGGCCTGCTGGCGCGCGGCGGGGTCCTCGGCCCGGTGCGCGAGCCACCCCCGCAGCGCGGCGACGGCGCTCTCCGGCAGCAGCCCGCTGCCGCCGCCGGTCGACTCGGGCAGCTCGGGGATGGTGAACCGCGGCACGTCGCCGAGCCCCGCCTTGTCGAGCAGCGCCTCGAACTGCCGGGAGACCTCGCCGATCACCTGGTGGGGCACCCGGTCGAGGACGGTGACGAGGGTGGCGTCGTACTCCTTGGCGGTACGGAGCAGGTGCCAGGGCACGGCGTCGGCGTACCGGGACGCGGTGGTGACCATCACCCAGATGTCGGCGGCGCAGATCAACTCGGCGGCGAGCAGCCGGTTCTCGACGACGAGGGAGTCGATGTCGGGGGCGTCGAGGAGGGCCAGCCCGCGCGGCAGGGTGGCCGCGGTCTCGACGCGCAGCGCGTTGTCCTCGGCGTCGCCCGGCTCCGCGGGGTGCTCCTCGTCGGCCTGCGGCAGCCAGACCCGGGTGAGCTGGGGCAGCACCCGCAGTCCGGCGAACCAGTGCTGGTCCTCGGGGTGGCAGACGAGCACCGGCGTCCGGGTGGTCGGCCGCAGCACCCCGGCCTCGCTGACCCGGCGCCCGACGAGCGAGTTCACGAGCGTGGACTTCCCGGCCCCGGTCGATCCTCCGACGACGGCGAGCAGCGGCGCGTCCGGGTCCTTCAGCCGGGGCACCAGGTAGTCGTCGAGCTGCGCGAGCAGCTCGGCCCGGGTCTGCCGGGCGCGCGGCACGTCCGGAAGCGGGAGGGGAAGACGCACGGCCGCGACTCGGTCGCGCAGGGCCGAGAGTGCGTCGATCAGCTGAGGCCGTTCGTCCAAGGTCACCACATGCGAAGAATGCCCAATTTATGAGCGTTTTTGAAGCGTATGGCGGCCCTGCGCGCCGAAGAAGGGGAGGCCGGCCGGAAGCCCGGGCATAACGAGTGCACAACACCCGCCCCGAGCGGCGTGAAAAGCGCTGCGCGAATCGCACCTGCCTGCGATTATCGGTTCGCTTCACCGAACCTCCACATCGTGCCACGCAGGTGAAGCACCGGGCCCGAGCCGCCAGGACCCCTATCCTTGTCCCGGCAGCCCCACCCCACCCACCAGGGCCACCAGGCCCGAGGCCACCACCGGCCCCCGTAGCTCAGCGGATAGAGCAGGTGCCTTCTAAGCACTTGGCCGCAGGTTCGAGTCCTGCCGGGGGCGCAAGACAGGGACCCTCCTTCGGGAGGGTCCTTTTTGCTGGTCAGGGTTGGTCTTCTGCCGACGGACGATCGCTTGTGCGGAGGCCGCGGTCTGTCCGCGCCTCCTTATGAAGTGGCAGTCCCTGAACGGCGGTCGACGGCTCGTCCCTCCGGACCGACGCGCCGGTGGCGATGACGGCGGCAGCACCGGCCATGGCGGCCAGGGTGAGGAACAACGCGGGGTGGCCGCCGAGGGAGGGTGCGAGGACGGCCGCCGCGAAGGGGGCCAGGGCGGAGGCGGTCATCGCGGGGGCGCCGAGGAGGCCGGAGAGGCGACCGTAGTGGCGGGTGCCCCAGCGGTCGGTGACGGCGGTGGCCTGGAGGAGGGTGAGGTTGCCCCGGACCATGCCGGCGGCGACGGAGAGGGCGACCAGGAGTCCGTACGGGCCCGGGGTGAGGGCGAGGGCCGCGGTGGTCAGGCTGCCGAGGGCGATGAGGGTGGCCGTGCGGGTGGTGGCGCCGGCGCGGCGGGCCAACGGGGCGTAGAGGGTGCGGCCCAGGGTCTGGCCGGCGCCGCCGAGGCCGAGGACCCAGGCGGCCTGGGCCGTGGTGTAGCCGCGTTCCACGAGGAGGGGGACGAGGGTCACGACGACGGCGTACATCGCGAACGCCGACAGGGTGAGGGCGAGTCCGAGGAGGAGGAACGGACGGCTGCGGATGATCGCCCGGGGCGTGGCGGTGACCGTCTCCGGCGCGGGCGTGGCCGCCGGCCACGGCGCGCGCAGGGCGAGGGCGTGGGCGGGAATCGTGACGACCGCCAGGATCGCGGCGAGGACGAGGTAGGTGGACCGCCAGGTCAGGTGATCCGCGAGAACGGCCGCGAGCGGGGCGAAGACGGTGGAGGCGAGGCCACCCGCGAGCGTGACGATGACGAGCGCGCGGACGTGGTCGGGGGCCCACCAGCGGGTGAGGGCCGCGAAGGCGGGCTGGTAGAAGGTGGCGGACATGGAGAGTCCGGCCAGGATCCAGCCGGCGAAGAACACCGCCGGGTTCGGGGCGAGGGCGATGACGACCAAGCCCAGCACGCCGGTCGCCGATCCCGCCGTCATGATCGTGCGGGGGCCGTGCCGGTCGATGACCCGGCCGACGCCGATGCCCGCGACGCCGGAGACGACGAGGGCGAGTGAGAACGCGGCCATGGTCGTCGCCGCGGACCAGCGGGTGGCGGCGGTGATCTGCGGGTTCAGGACCGGGAAGGCGTAGTAGACGATGCCCCAGCCGGTGATCTGCGTGAGGCAGAGCGCGGGCAGGACGGCGCGCGGCCGCGACCGCTCCTTCGAGTCGGTCGCGGCCCCGTGCGGCGGGGTGTCGAGGCTGGTCACGAGCCGCAGCATCCCCCCGCGGGCTGCTCGGTGGCGAGGGGGAGAGCGGCGGGGCCGCCGAGCTGTACGAGGTGCGGCGCCGGCGGCGGGGCGCAGCAGCCGGCGGCGGCGTCGGACTGGGGGGCGGGGGTGTCGTAGAGGCCGGAGCCGCCGCAGACGCCGGTCTCGGGGAGGGTGAGTTCGACGCGGTCGGCGGAGTCGTGGTCGCCGGCGAGGGCGGCGGCGACGGAGCGGACCTGCTCGTAGCCGGTGAGGGCGAGGAAGGTCGGGGCGCGGCCGTAGGACTTCATGCCGACGAGGTACACGCCCTGTTCGGGGTGGGCGAGTTCGCGGTGGCCGTGGGGGTAGACGGTGCCGCAGGAGTGCTGGTTGGGGTCGATGAGCGGGGCGAGGGCGGTGGGGGCCTGGAGGCGGTCGTCGAGGCCGAGGCGGAGTTCGTCGAGGAAGGACAGGTCGGGGCGGAGGCCGGTGAGGACGACGACCTCGTCGACGGGGTCGAGGCGGCGGCCGTCCTCCGCCACGAGGACGAGACGTCCGTCGCCGTCGCGCTCGATCGCCTGCGTGCGGAAGCCGGTGACGGCGTCGGCGTGGCCCTCGTCCACGGCGGCCTTGGCGGCGAGGCCGAGGGCGCCGCGGGCGGGGAGCTGGTCGGCGCTGCCGCCGCCGAAGGTGGCGCCGGACAGACCGCGGCGGAGGATCCAGAGCGCCTTCGTCCCGTCCTCCTCGTCGCGGGCGAGTGCGGCGAGGGAGGCGAGTGCGGTGAAGGCGGAGGCGCCGGAGCCGATGACGGCGGTGCGCCTGCCCACGTACCGGGTGCGGACGGCGGGGTCGGCGAGGTCGGGCACGCGGTACGAGATGCGGTCGGCGGCGGCGCGTTCGCCGAGGGCCGGGAGGCCGTCGGCGCCGGCGGGGCTGGGGAGGGTCCAGGTGCCGGAGGCGTCGAGGACGGCGCGGGCGGTGATCCGCTCCTCGCGCCCGTCGGCGTACGTGACGTGGACGGCGAACGGCTGGGCGTCGCGGTCGGCGTCGACGATCCGGTCCCGGCCTGCGCGGGAGACGCCGGTGACGCGGGCGCCGGTGCGGACGCGGTCGCCGAGGACGTCGGCGAGCGGCTGGAGGTAGCGGTCGGCCCAGTCGCCGCCGGTGGGATACGCGGCCTGGTCCGGCTTCACCCAGCCGGTGGGGGCCAGCAGCTTCTCCGCCGCCGGGTCGGTGACCTCGCTCCAGGGCGAGAAGAGCCGGACGTGCGCCCACTCGCGCACCGCCGCGCCCGCCCGCGCGCCGGCCTCCAGGACCAGGGGTTCCAGGCCGCGGTCGACGAGGTGGGCGGCGGCGGCCAGGCCCACGGGGCCGGCCCCGATGACCACGACGGGCAGATGCTCGGTGGCGGTGGCGTTCATGACGAGTCCCCTTGTGTTTCGACGTCCGTCGATCTCTTGCGCCCTCAGGATGCATCGGATATCGATGGGCGTCAACATAGACATACATCAAATTGGGTGTGCTCATGGAGCACGTCGACGTCGCCGTCATCGGAGCCGGGCGGTCTCACCCCGTTCTCGCCCGCCCGGTGCAGCTCGCTTCCGGGGTCGCCCTTCGGAGGCGACGAGGCGACCCGGACCGCTACCCGCCCCGGGACGAAGGAGTGGCCTACCTGACGCGCTACGCCGAGCGCCCGGGCGCCGACCTCCGCACCGGTCACCGCGTCACCGCGGTCCGCCCGGCCGGGGAGGGGTCCGCGCTCGACCTCGACAGCGGACGGACACCGGGCGCCGGCGCGGTGGTCGCCGCCACCGGCGGCTTCGGCCGCCCGAAGCGGCCCGCGCCGCCCGGGCTCGACACCTTCACCGGCGCGGCGCTGCACGTCTCGGAGCACCGCGCCCCGGCCCCGTTCGCGGGGCAGCGCGTCGTGGTGGTGGGCGCGGAGAAATCGGCGGTACGGGTGGCGGTCGAGCTCGCGGAGGTGGCGCGGGTAGGCCAGGCGAGCCGGGCTCCGGTGCGCTGGTTCCCGCAGCGGCCGCTCGGAGGGGACCTGCCCTTCCGGCTCGCGGCCACCGGCTTGGACACGGCGCCGCTCGGCGCTACCCACGGCATCCGGCGACGGTGGCGGTCGTCGACGGCGGCCGCTACCGCGCAGCCCCCGCCGCCGGCCGGCCGGACCGGCGCCCCTTGTTCACCCGCGTCGACGGACCCGTCGTCACGTCGACGCGTGGCAGCGCGGCCTGTCGTCCGCGTCTCCCCGTGGAGTCGGCCGCGACGCCCGGCGTGCCGCCGTCCGTCCGGCGCGCGAGCTGCGCCCTTCCCGACCCCGCGACCTTTGCTTCGACGTATGTCAACATAGACGTATGCCGAACGTGAAGGTGTTGCCGCTGCTTGAGCCCACCGTCGAACCGTGCTGCCCGCCGCTCACCGAGCGACCTCTGACGGCCGAGGAGGCCGAGCGGACCGCCCTCATGTTCAAGGCGCTCGGCGACCCCGTACGGCTGCGTCTGTTCTCTGCGGTGGCCTCGCACGAGGGCGGCGAGGCGTGCGTGTGCGACATCTCCGACGTCGGCGTCTCCCAGCCCACGGTCTCCCACCACCTGAAGAAGCTGAAGGAGGCCGGCCTGCTCACCTCCGAGCGGCGCGGGACCTGGGTGTACTACCGGGTGGAGCCGGGGGTTCTGGCGGCGATGGGGCAGTTGTTGAGCCCGACCGCGGCCGAGGCGTGAGCGAAGCCCGCCCCTTCTGTCAGCGGCCCGTCGCATGAGGGCGGCATGGCCGACGATGTCGTCGGGGCGCGATCCGAGATCGCCAGGTGTCCGACGCCGACGACGACGCACTCGCCGTCCGTCCCCGACGTGATCGGCTTCCCCCTGGAGACCCGCGGCTCCGGCGACGAGATCATCGCGAGCGCGCAGGTGGTCGAGCAGATCGTGGATCGGGTCCTTCCCGCCTGGCGTCCCCCTGTTCCGTGTCGGAGAACAGCACCTTTCTGAACCGCCGGCGTCAGCACCGAGAAGCAGCTCAGCGAGCCGATGTCGCTCTTCGACGGGACGCAGAGGTGGCAGAGCGGTCGCTTCCGGGAGGCGGCATCGGCGGCCGGTGCGTCCGAGGGCGCCGACCGTCACGGTCGACGCCCCCAGGGAGTCGCGGCGAGAGCTCCTGTCTCAGGACAGCGCGCCCACGAACCCCGCCAGACGTCCGAGCGCCTCGTCGAGTTGCTCGGGCGGCACCGTGTACGAGATGCGGACGTGGTCCGGAGCCGCGAAGTCGGCGCCGGGGACGACCGCCACCTGAGCCTCGGCCAAGAGGAGTGCGGCGAAGTCGGCGGCCGAGGTGACGGTACGGCCGGCGCATGCCTTCCCGTACAGGCCGGTGACGTCGGCGAGGAGGAAGAAGGCGCCCTCGGGGTCGCCGTCGACCCGCAGGCCGGGGACGTCGCCGATCGCCTTGACGGTCGCGAGGCGGCGGGCGTCGAGCGCGGAGCGGCGGCGCTCCAGTTCGGCGCCGAGGTCGGCCGTCAGCGCGCCGAGGGCCGCCCGCTGGGCGATGGAGGACGGGGCCGAGGCGGTGTGGCTCTGCAGGGCCGTGACGGTGGAGGCCAGTTCGGCCGAGGCGGCGAGCCAGCCGATGCGCCAGCCGGTCATGGCGAAGGTCTTGGAGACGCCGCCGACGGTGACGGTGCGGGCGGCGATCTCGGCGCCCAGCGCCGCCACGGAGGCGAAGCGGGCGTCGCCGAAGACCCAGTGCTCGCAGATCTCGTCGCTGACGATGACGAGGTCGTGCTCCACGGCCACTTCGGCCAGGGCGGCCAGTTCGTAGCGGCTGTAGACGACGCCGGAGGGGTTGGCGGGGCTGTTGAGGAGCAGGACCCGCGTGCGGTCGGTGATCGCCTCCCGCACCTGTTCGGGCGTGACCTTCAGGCCGGCGCCGGGGGCGGGCCGGACGGGGATCAGGGTTCCGCCGGCCAGGGCGATGAGGTGGGGGTAGCTGACCCAGTACGGGGCCGGGACGAGCACCTCGTCGCCCGGGTCGAGCAGGGCGGTGAAGGCGTGGTGGAGGGCCTGCTTGGCGCCGGCCGTCACGACGACCCGGGACGCCTCGTACGCCGTGCCGTGGCGGTTGAGGTGGGCGGCGATCGCCGCGCGGAGTTCGGGGACTCCCGCCGCCGGGGTGTAGCGGGTGAAGTCCTCGGCGATGGCCTGCTCCGCCGCGCGCGCGGCGGGTTCGACGGTCGGGAACGCCGGTTCGCCGCTGGTCAGGTTGATGACGTCGGCACCCGCGGCGACGAGCGCCTTGGCGTGGGCATCGAGCGCGGCGGTGGCCGAGGGCGGGACGGCGGCGGCGCGCGCGGAGGGACGGAGCGGGTTCACTGGGGTTCCCTACGGGTCAGAGGCGGACGGCGAGGTGGGTGAGCGTGGCCTCGTGGCCACGCCGGAGGGCCGCCGCCCGGGCGCCCCGGTCGACGACCTCCACGCAGCCGTCGCAGAACCGCACGTCGGCCGGGCGCGAGGGGCGGCGGGCGGCGCTCAGCCGGCGGAGGGAGGCGAGAAGAGACGACATGACGCGACCTCGATTCATAGACGGTTATCTATGGGATGAGTATGACGCGATCCATAGATGAGAGTCAATGGATCGACCGTGCCGGTCCGGGAAGCGGTCGACTCTGGACGCGACCCGTCGCCATCGGCCACATTGGGCCGCATGATCGAGCCCTTGACCACCGAGACGCCGTCCGGATCGTGCTGCTCCGCCCCCATGACACCGGATCAGGCGGAGGAGCTGTCGGTCATGTTCAAGGCACTGGCGGATCCGGTGCGCCTGCGGATCGCCAGCATCGTGGCCTGTTGCCCGGCGGGCGAGGTGTGCGTGGGCGAGATCGCCGCCGAGTTCGAGCTGACCGGACCGACCATCAGCCACCACCTCCGCAAGCTGCGCGAGGCCGGCATCCTCGCCTCGGAACGGCGCGCGAACGAGGTCTACTACTTCGTCCGCCCGGAGCGGATCGAGCACCTGATGGGCCCACTGGCGGGCATGCGGAGCACAGCCCGTACGCCTTCGCGCTGCTGAGGACGCGAAAGAACGGCTGCGGCCCGCCCCCGAGCCTGGGGGGCGGGCCGTTGCCGTCTTGCATGTGCTGGTGGTGTCCACGGTGCCGCCGAGTGACGGCACGCGAGGGTCAGAGCCAGATGGGGGCCGTGTAGCCGAGGACGATCGCACCGGTGAAGAGGATGCCCACGACCAGGGCGACGACGCGCCAGCGGGCGATGAGGAGCATGCCGCTGATGGCGCCGATGCTGGTGCCCGCGCCGGTCATGAGGAAGGCGAGCGCCGGGCCCGGGCCCATGCCGCCCTGCATCAGGGTGGCGACGAGCGGGAGCGAGCCGTCGGAGTTCAGGTAGACCGGGATGCCGATGAGGGCGGCGACCGGGACCGCGAAGATGTTGCCGTCGCCGAGGAACCCGGTGAGGTAGTGCGTGGGGATCGAGTTGATGAGCAGGAAGCCGAGGGTGGCGAAGCCCAGGAAGTAGAGGGCGAGGCGCTTGACGTTGACCTTCAGCTCCTCTCCGAACTCCTTCAGCTTCAGGCGCTCCACGACGCCGGCCGGGGCGGGGGCGGGGGCGGGCTTCGTGACGACCGGGCGGGTGAGCAGGGCCGTACGGGCCAGACCGCCGCCACCGGCGGGGACACCACCACCGGCCGAGACGCCACCTCCGGAGCCCTCGGGGTCCTCCTCGCCACTGCAGCAGCTCTCGGACGCCTTCTCCTCCGCCTGGTTGGCGGTGAGACGCGCCTGGCCCTCCAGCCAGCCGGTCTTCTCGATCAGCCAGGTGACGACACCGGCGAAGACGCCGAGGACCATCGCGGCCACGAAGAAGGTGGTGGCGAAGTCGAAGCCGAAGAGCCCGGTGGACAGCACGTACTCCTCGGGGCTGGTCAGCGGCGAGGCCACCATGAAGGTGACCACCGGGGCCCACGGCACGCTGGAGGCGAGCGCCCCGAGCACCACCGCGGTCGTGCCGCAGGAGCAGAAGGGGGTGAGGGTCGCCAGGACGATCGCACCGAGCACCGCGACCGCGGTCTTGCGCCGCATCCACGCCGACAGGCGGTCCGCTCCGACGTAGACGGGGATGGCCGAGGCCAGGACCACACTGATCAGCAGGAACGGCCAGTTGGCGGAGAGGGAGTGGCCGACATCCTGGGCGGTGCGCCACAGAACGTCGAGGACGGTGTCGATCACGGGGGGCTCCAGCAATTCATAGACGGCTGTCGATGGGTCAGACTCTGCCGGAACCCATAGATGACTGTCAATGCATCTCGGGAACAATTCATAGACGGCCATCGTTGAGTCCGGTATGCCCACGTCGATCTCGGAGCTGTGCTGCTCCCCCGTGCTCGCCGGCCCGCTCACGCCCGAGGCCGCCGACGATCTCGCGACCGCCCTGAAGGTGGTCGCCGACGCCACCCGCCTGCGCCTGCTCGGCCTGATCCGCACCCAGCCGAGCGGCGAGGCGTGCACCTGCGACCTCACCGAGCCCCTCGGCCTCACCCAGCCGACCGTCACGCACCACCTGCGGGTGCTGTACGAGGCCGGGTTCCTGGAGCGCGAGAAGCGCGGGCGCCAGACCTACTACCGGATCGCCCCGGAGAGCATGAGCGTGCTCTGCCAGGCACTGGACCCCTCACCCCAGCTGCTCGCCGCAGGCTGAGCGGCCTCGGCAACACCCCTTCCCCGAGGGCCGGTTCATGCGCGCGCCATGCGCGGGCGAACCGGCCCTTCGGCATCTCCAGGCAGGTGGGTGCCGGACGCGTTTCCTGCCACCGGTGATCCCTTCCACACCCTGGGTGAGCTCGGACAGACTCATGAACACCGGAAGGGCGACAAGCCCCCGGGACACCGGGAACGGCCACCGAGGCCGCCGGCCGACAAAAAAGCCACCGTCATCGCCAGGGGAGAGCCATGTCTGTTTCGCGTACCTCGATGCGTCTCGCCACCGCCGCACTCGTCGCCGTGATCGGACTGGGTGCCACCTCGACCCTGGGCGCCGGCGCCGTCCCCGCCCTCGCCGGAGCGGGCTGGGACACGGCCCCCACCGCGCCCACCGACTCCACGGACGGCGCGGGCTGGGACGTGGCCCCGACCGTCGTCCTCGCCTCCTCCATCGACGGCGCGGGCTGGGACGTGGCGCCCACCACGACGAACGACGGCTCCGACGGCGCCGGCTGGGACGTGGCCCCCACCACGACGAACGACGGCTCCGACGGCGCCGGCTGGGACGTGGCCCCCACCACGACGAACGACGGCTCCGACGGCGCCGGCTGGGACGTGGCCCCGACCGACCCCTCCACCGACGGCGCCGGCTGGGACTGACCCACGCCCCTCGTCCTTCCCGCCGGGCACCCCACCCCGTATCCCCCGCGCACCGCTGACCCCACGAGGAGAGCACCCCCATGAGCACCACCTGCTGCAGCACCACCGCCGAGGAGCCGGCACCGGCCCTCCCGGTCGTCGAGACCCCTTCCTCCGGCTGCTGCTCGATCCCCGAGCCGGCCGGGAAGGCCGCCGAAGAGGAGGCGTCCTCCTGCTGCGGCACCGAGAAGCCCGAGCCCGTCGAGGCGTCCGGATGCTGTGACGCCCCGGCCGCCGAGCCCGAGCCCGCCGCGTCCGGATGCTGCGGTCCGCAGGAGGAGCGGGCCGAACCCGCCGAGGTGCGCACCGGCCTCTCCCTGGACGACGCGATCGCGGCGCTCGGCGGCGGCGTCCCGCAGGCCACCGACCCCACCCCGTACGCACAGGTGGACTGGCTGCGGGCGACCGAGGCGAGCCTGCAGGGCGCCAAGGCGTGGCACACCGTCGCCGACCGCGGCGAGGGCGACATCGCCTTCCTCCCGGGGTACGTCTTCGACGTCGACCCGATCGTGGACGCCGACCCCCGTACGCTGCTGGGCTGGCAGCCGAAGGACGGCACCTCGGCCTGCTGCTCGGCCACCACCTCCTGCTGCGAGTCCGCCACCGACGCCGTCGAGGCCCTGGGCACCGACGCGTTCTTCCCCTCGCTGCTGCTCGGCTCGCCGCTCGGCTACCGCTCCGAGGCGACCGCGTCCGTCGAGGACCCGCTGCTCGTCGCCGACCTGGTCGACCGCGTCGTCCCGGCCGCCATGGAGGCCGGCATCCGCTCGATCACCGCCCCGTGGCTGCACGACAGCGCGTACAGCGACGTCCTCGCCCTGGCGCTCCAGGCGTACGGCGGCGACATCGCCTTCCACGGCGAGAACAACCTGCTCGACCTCCAGCACGACAGTTACGACGCCTACCTCGCCTCGCTCCCCTCCCGTAAGCGCCGCCGCGTGAAGGAGGACCGCGAGCGCGCGGACGACTCCGGCACCCGCATCGAGCGCAAGGACCGCGAGGAGCTGCGCCCGCTGATCGGCCGGATCACCGAGCTCGTCACGCAGAACCGCCAGAAGTACGAGGGTGGCGAGGACGAGGCGCACATCGGCGCCCTGCTGACCGCGCTCGTCGAGGGCGGCGCCGACATCCGCGCGTACCTGGTCCACAAGGACGACGCCGTGGTCGCGGCCTCGGTGATGGTCCGGCGGGGCAAGCGGCTGTTCGTGAAGTGGGCCGGCTTCGACTACGAGGCGCTGGGCGAGCGCAGCGGCGTCTACTTCGAGATCGCGCTCGACCGTCCGCTGCGCGACGCCTTCGCCGAGGGCATCACCGCGATCGAGGCGGGCCCGGGCGCGGACGAGGCCAAGCGGCTGCGCGGCTTCCGTCCGGGGCAGATCCGCTCGGTCGTCCTGGTCGCCGACTCCACGCTCCGGCCGAAGGTCGCCGAGCTGCACGCCGCCTACGGCCAGGCCCGCCGCGAGACGCTCGGTGCGGCCGGGGAAGCTGCGCCGACGACGGCGATCGGTCGTCTGAAGGCGAAGCTGCTCGGCAGCACCGCCTACGAGCCGATCAAGCCTCTCCAGCCCGAGGGCGGCTGCTGCGGCTGACCCGCGGAATCGGTCCTCTCCTCACCGCAACTCCATAGAACCGGTCCGGTGCCTCGCGCACCGGACCAGTCCGTGTTTCCCGGCGGGAAACGGCCGGCGGCGGATCCGTCAGTCCGTCCAGCCCGCCTTGGCCGCGAGGACCCCGGCCTCGAAGCGGCTGCGGGCGCCCAGCCGCGCCATCAGCTCGGACATGATCCGGCGCTCCGTGCGCAGACCGATGCCGAGCTTCTTCGCGGCGATCTCGTCGGTGGCCCCCTGCGTCAGCTGGCGCAGGAGTTCGCGCTCCTGCGCGGTCAGGCCGGCCTCGTCCCGGTCGCGCACGCTGCCGAGGGGAGCCGCGCGCTCCCAGACCTGCTCGAACAGGGCGACCAGAGCGGTCATGACACCAGGGCCGGTCAGCTGGACGGCGCCCTTCTTGGTGTTGTCCGGATCGACGGGGAGCAGGGCGACCTCGCGGTCGAAGAGCACCATCCGCAGCGGAAGGGCCGGGACGGTACGCACCTCGCCACCGTTGTCGTGCAGCCAGTGCGCGTACTCGACGGTGGGGGTGTCGTTGCGGACGCTGTCGAGGTAGGCGGTCAGGACGCGCACGCCGCGCCGCATCAGCTGCTCGTCGAGGGGCCGGCTCGCCTCCAGGCTGGCCGCGGACTGGGCACCGCCGGGCATGAAGGACAGGCACTCGGTGGTGCTGCGGTGGGCCAGTTCCTCGAGCCGGGCCTGGATGGCGTCGATTCCCTGGAGGTACTCCACGCCGTGTCGCTCACCGGTGCGCAGCTCGGCGTATTCGGCGAGCAGCGTGCTGATGGCCGCCTGCGACTCCGCGAACTGCTGCTGCTGTGCGAGGAGTTCTGCCTGCTGCCGCTGAAGCAGGAGCTGGAAGCCCAGGTTGGGGCTGACGGGGCGCACGCCGCCGGGAGCCTGGAGCGAGCGGCGCAGGAGGTTGAGCTCGGCGAGCCGGTCCAGGGCCTCGCGAACGTCCGACTCAGGACGGGCCAGATGGGCGGCGAGCTCTTCGACGCCCCAGTCCTGGTGCGTGAGCATCAGGCGGTAGACCGTCTCGGCGTCCGCATCCAGTCCCAAACTCGCCAGCACAGCGACCCCCCGGTCCACGTCTCATCATGCGAGACATCCTCATCAGTCCATTGGCGAGCGCCGATCTTTGCAGCTCAGGACGCCCGCAGACAAGACGTGTTCGCACTGCGATCAGGCCCGGCCGCGCCTTCCGCGCTCGCCCCCGGCGGCCTGAATTACCCCTCACAGGCAGGTCCTTGCCGGGCGCGGTTCATGCCAGCGGATATCCCTTCCGCCGCCGCCGGCACCTCAGCAGACTGGTGGTCACAAAGGTTCGGCAGGCCGGCACGACGGATTCCGCACCTCACCTCACGCCCCTTTTCGCGGGGCATTCCATCCACCACACACGGAGGACAGCCATGTCCGCTGCGCGGAGTCTGCTGCGCCTGGCCAACAGGGCCGCCGCCGTCGCCCTGGGCTTCTCGCCCGCCGGCGGGCACGGCTGCGGCCCGAAGTGCCGCCACGCCCACCTGTACGGCGAGGTCGCCCCCGCCGTGGCCGACCAGCACGTGTGGTCCGTACCTGGGCTCGCCGCCCGACCGGGAGGCCCCATGCTCATGGCCACCGCCACCCTCGTCGCCACCGACGCCGCCACCCACCGGGACCTGGAGGCGGCGACGGTGACGGACATCGTCTGGGCGTCCGCGATGACCGAGGACGACCTTGAGCATGTCCACGCCAGTTCCGTTCCGGGTCGAATCGAGCTGACCTTCTTCCACCGGACGCGCAACCCCGCCGAGGCGATTTCCGCCGCGTGGGAAATCTGCGTGCGCGCGCTGAATTCCAGCCCTTCTCTCGCCCATTGGCGGATCACTGCCACCCCCCGACTCCCCGACGCCCTCCCCGGCCCGGGCCCCCTTCCCGCGTGACCCAGATCACACACCCCTGCGAGGAGTACCACCCATGAGCGGCATCAACGACCCCCGTCTCAAGGCCGAAGAGCTCACCGTCGAGCCGCTGGCCGCCATCGACCACGACGTGAAGGTGCTCGGCTCGAAGAGCTACACCAACCGGCAGATCGCCGTCGCCGCCCTGTCCGGCAAGGAGGGCGTGATCGACGGTGCGCTCATCTCCGACGACACCGTCTTCTTCACCAAGGCCGTCGAGTCGTTCGGGCACGTCAGCGCCGAGATCGACCACGAGGCCGCGCGCATCTCCTTCACCCCCACGGGCAAGCCGATGACGGCCCCGCAGGAGGAGATCTTCGTCGGCGGCGCCGGCACCCCGCTGCGCTTCCTCATCTCCATGGCCGGCCTCGCCGAGGGCACCACCACCATCACCGGCAACGCCCGGATGCAGGAGCGCCCCTTCGGCGACCTGCTCGCCGCCCTGCCCGGTCTCGGCGTCGAGGCGATCGCGGTGCGCGGCAACGGCTCTCCGCCGATCCGTGTCACCGGCGGCAACTTCGTCGGCGGGAAGACGAAGATCTCCGGCGCCGTCTCCAGCCAGTACACCTCCTCGCTCCTCATCAGCTCCGTGCTCGCGCAGCAGGACACCGAGATCGAGATCGTCGACGAACTGGTCTCCAAGCCGTACGTCGAGATGACCCTCGCCACCCTCGCCGAGCACGGCATCACCGTCGAGCGCGACGGCTACCGCTGGTTCAAGGTGCCCGCCGGCCAGTCCTTCAAGGGCGGCCACGCGATCGTCGAGCCGGACGCGTCGGGCCTGTCGTACTTCATCGCCGCCGCCGCGATCCTCGGCGGCCGGGTCACCATCCCCGGCATCGGCTCCACCTCCCACCAGGGCGACGTCGGCCTGGTCGAGGTCCTCGGCCGGATGGGCGCCCACACCGAGGTCACCGAGAACTCGGTCACCGTCAAGGGCGGACAGCTGCGGGGCATCGAGGTCGACATGGACGCCATGCCCGACGTCGTCCCCTCGCTCGCCGCCGTCGCCGCCTTCGCCGAGGGCCCGACCCACATCACCAACATCGCCAGCCTGCGGGTGAAGGAGTGCGACCGCATCGCGGCCGTCACCACCGAGCTGCGCAAGATGGGCGTCAAGGTCGACGAGTACGACGACGCCATGACCGTCCACGGCGGCCCCTCGCACGGCGCGGTCATCGACACCTACGACGACCACCGCATCGCCATGACCTTCGCGATCATGGGCCTGCGCACCCCCGGCGTCGTCATCAAGGACCCCGGCTGCGTCGCCAAGTCCTTCCCCGCCTTCTGGCAGACCCTGGACACCCTGCGATGACCGAGACCACGGACACCCGTCCCGGCATCCTGCTCGTCCTCGACGGCTGGGGCCACGCCGAGCCAGGCCCCGGCAACGCCCTCGCCGTCGCGGACACCCCCGTCCTGGACGGCATCCGGGCCAAGTATCCCGCCACCCTCGTGGAGGCGTCCGGCGAGCACGTCGGCCTGCTGCCCGGCACGGTCGGCAACTCCGAGATCGGCCACATGGTCATCGGCGCCGGACGGCCGCTGGACTACGACAGCGTGCTCGTCCAGCGGCAGATCGACTCCGGCGGTCTGCGCGACAACCCGCGTCTGACCGAGGCGCTGGACGCGCTCGCGGCCGGCGGCGGCGCCCTGCACCTGGTCGGGCTGGCCTCCGACGGGCAGATCCACGCCCACGTCGACCACCTGCACGAGCTGCTCTCGATCGCCGCCGCCCGCGGCGTCGAGCGGGTCTGGGTACACGCGATCACCGACGGCCGGGACGTCGCCGACCGCACGGCCGGCCACTACCTCGGCCGGGTCGAGGAGTTCTTCGCGACGACCGGCGTCGGCCGCCTGGCCACGGTCTCCGGCCGTGGTTACGCCCTCGACAAGAGCGGTGACCTGGAGCTGACCGCCAAGGTCACCCAGGCGGTCGCCGACGGACGCGGAGCCCTGGCCCGCGACCACGGCCAGATCCTGGCGGGCGCCGGCGACGGCGACGTGTGGATCAACCCGACCGTCCTCACCGACGCCGCCGGCGAACCGCTGGCGACCGTGCGGGACGGGGACGCGATCCTGTTCGCCAACTTCCGCAGCGACCGCATCCAGCAGCTCGCCAACGACCTGGTGAAGCACCTGGCCGAGAGCGACGTACGGATCCTCTCCCTCACCCAGTACGACACCGAGGCGGACATCCCCGCCCTGGTCGGCCGCGCCGACGCCTCCGGCGGCCTCGCGGACCAGCTGGAGGCGCACGGCCTGCGCTCCGTACGGGTCGCGGAACAGGAGAAGTTCGAGCACGTCACGTACTACCTGAACGGGCGCGACGAGCGGCGCCGGGAGGTCGAGGAGCACGTCCGGATCACCTCGGACGAGGCACCCGAGTACACCGCCCGGCCCGAGATGAACCTCGACCGGGTCGCCGACGCGGTCATCGAGGCCGCGGGCCGGACCGACGTCGCCCTCGTGGCGGCCAACCTCGCCAACATCGACGTCGTCGGCCACACCGGCGACCACGACGCCACCGTGAAGGCCGCCGAGTACACCGACGGCCAGGTCGAACGGATCCTGACCGCCGCCGCGGCCACCGGACGCTGGGTGGTGCTGGTCGGCGACCACGGGAACGCCGAGCGGATGTCCAAGCCCGGCCCGGACGGCGCCCCGCTCCCGTACGGCGGGCACACCACCAACCCGGTTCCCGCGGTCGTCGTCCCGGCTCCCGGGCAGCTCCTGCCCGACGCCCTCCGTGACGGCGGCAGCCTCGCCGACATCGCGCCCACCGTGCTCGCCCTGCTCGGCCGTCCGAGCGGTCCCGCCATGACCGGAAGGAGCCTGCTGTGACCCTCGCGCCCCCGCTCGCCCAGACCATCACCCCGGGCGGCACCCGCTTCGCCGGCGCCTACGCCGACGGCGCCGTCCGCCACGAGCCGGACGCCGGCCCCGCGTTGGCCGCCGAGGTCCGCGCCAGCGCCGACGGCTCCGCCCACGTGCTGACCGTCACCAACCTCACCTCCGAGGCGCAGGAGCTGCTGCCCGAGCCGCTGCTGCCGCCCGGCGACGGACCGCTGCTGTTCCTCGGCGGCGCGTCCACCACCGCCGAGCGCGACGGCCTGCTCGTCGCCCGCCTCGCCCCCCACGGGTTCGTCCGCCTCGGGCGCGCCCTCGACACCGACCAGGAGCACGCCTCATGACCACCGTCACCGGACCGCGCCCGCGCGTGGCGCTGATCGGGGACCACGGCAAGTCCCCCGCCCACGCCCGCCTCGACGGCTTCCGCGCCGAGTTGGAGGTGGACACCGTGTGGGTGCCCACCGACACGATCACCGGCCCGGAGTCGTTCGACGGCTTCGACGGCCTGTGGGTCGTGCCCGGCTCCCCGTACGAGAACAAGGACGGCGTCCTCGCCGCCGTCCGGCACGCCCGCGAGAACGGCATCCCGTACCTGGGCACCTGCGGCGGCTTCCAGCACGCGCTGATCGAGTACGCCCGCAGCGTCGCCGGTCTCACCGACGCCGACGACGTCCAGTACGACCCCGAGGCGGCCACCCCGCTGATCGTGCCGCTCACCTGCTGCCTCGCCGGCGAGCAGGCGCCCCTGCTGCTGACCGCCGGCAGCCGGCTCTCCGCGGTCTACGACGGCGCCGAGCGCTCGACGGAGACGTACCACTGCAAGTACGGGCTGAACGCGGAGTTCGTCGAACTCCTCACCGGCGCGGGCGTGCTGTTCAGCGGCTGGGACGAGGAAGGCGCCCCGCGGGCCGCCGAGGTGCCGGGCCACCCGTTCTTCATCGGCACTCTGTTCCAGCCCGAGCTGGTCTCGGGGCCGGGCCGGATCCACCGGCTGATCACGGCCTTCACGGCCGAGGTGAGCGCCCGGGCGGCCGTCGCCGTCTGAGGCGGTACGCCCGGCCGGGGATGCTCACGCCTCCGCCGAGCCCTCGCCCTCGCCCTCGCCCCAGATCAGCGCGTCGAGCACGGCGCGGTGCTCGGGCCGGATCGCGTACCAGGCCCACGTGCCGCGCTTCCTGCGGCTCACGAGGCCGGCGTCCACGAGGATCTTCATGTGGTAGCTGACGGTCGGCTGGGCGAGGTCCAGCAGCGGCGTCATGTCGCACACGCACGCCTCGCCCTCCGGGGCGGCCAGCAGCACGCTGAGGATCTGCAGCCTGGTCGGATCGGCGATGCCCTTCACGTTCCGGGCCAACGCCTCCGCCCGTTCCCTGGGCAGCGGTTCCACGTCGAGGGGCGGCCCGCAGGTCGGATCCTCGTCGACGAAGGGCAGCAACCCCGAGCGATGGTCGGTCGCTTGTTCTGCTGGCATGACGATCACCCTATGTCCGCCGCGCCGACCGTCTGAGTCACATCGAGCGAGTTCACCCACTGTTCGCCTGACATTCAGCAGACGTCCGAGCAGCTCCCGCACGTCCCCCCTTCTCCCCTTTCCCACCACCGCAAAGGCACCGCCATGTCTGTCACCTCCACCGCACTTCGAAGCAACGCGACGTTCTCCTCGCGCCGGATGCGACAGGGAGCCGCCGCCTCCGCCGGCCTCGTGCTCGCCGCCGTCCTCACCGGCTGCGCCGGTGCCGCGAAGGCCGACACCGGGGCCCTGCAGGCCAGCGGTTCCACCACGGTCGCCCCGGTCGCCTCCGACGCCGCCGAGGCGCTCAAGGCCAAGGGCCTGAACATCACCGTCGCCACCCAGGGCGGCTCCGCCGGCGGCATCTCCCAGCTCGGCACCGGCCAGATCGAGATCGCCCTCAGCTCCAAGCCGCTCTCCGACAAGGACCACAAGGCGTACCCGAACGCCGACTTCGTCACCACACAGATCGGCGCGGACGCCGTCGGCGTCATCATCACCAAGGAGGTCGCCGACGGCGGGGTGAAGAGCCTCTCCAAGGCGCAGGTGAAGGGCCTCTTCGAAGGCAAGATCACCAACTGGAAGGAGGTCGGCGGCCCCGACCTCCAGGTCTTCGTCTACGACAAGGAGCCCGGCCGCGGCACCCGCGAGGTCCTCGACAAGTTCGTCTACGGCAAGGGCGAGCCGCCGGCCCCGCCGCAGTCCGCGAACTACGCCGTCGTCGGCGGCAACACGGAGACCCGCAACAAGCTGAAGTCCACCCGCGGTTCCATCGCCCCGCTGTCGACCGGCTTCATCGACGGCCACCCCGACCTGGTCGCCGTACCCCTGGACGGTGTCGCCCCGACCCTGGAGAACGTGGCGTCCGGCAAGTACCCGATGACCCGCCCGCTGTTCATGATCACCAACGGTCAGCCCAAGGGCCACGCCAAGCAGTACATCGACTACATCCTCTCCGCCGAGGGCCAGAAGCTGCTGCCGAAGCACGGCTACCTGACCCGCGAGCAGATGGGGCTCTGACCGATGAGCCTCACTCTGGAGCGCCCCGCCAAGGCGCCCGGAACCACCGCGACGCGGCCGCCCGAGGAGGGCGGCCGCCCCGGCCGGGCCAGATGGGTCTGGGGCTGGGCCTACAGCGGCGTCCTGTCCGTCGTCCTCGCCCTCGTGGTCCTGCTCGGCTACCTGGCCGACGGCATCGCGAGCGGCACGGTCGACTGGGGAGCCCTCCTCACCGACTCCGTCTGGAGCCCGGGGAACCTCGCCTTCGGCGGCCTGGCCATGATCTACGGATCGGCGGTGGTCTGCGTCCTCGCCCTGGTCCTCGCCGTCCCCGTCGGCTGGGCGGCGGCCATCGCCCTCTCCGAGTACCTGCCGCCCCGCCTCGCCAAGCCGCTGCGCCTGAGCATCGAACTCCTCGCGGCCGTCCCCTCCATCGTCTACGGCCTCATCGGCATCATGGTGATCCGGCCGTTCGTCGCCGGCCTCGGCGACGTGCCGGGCGGCGACAGCATCCTCGCCGCCGGAATCGTCCTCGCCGTGATGATCACGCCGACGATCGTGGCGGTGAGCGTGGACGCCCTGGCAGCCGTACCCGGCCGCTACCGGGAGGCCGCGTACTCCCTCGGCCTCACCCGCCGGGAGGTCGTCCGCTCCGCCGTCCTGCCCCAGGCCCGCTCGGGCATGCGCGCCGGCGTCCTGCTCGGCCTGGCCCGGGCGCTCGGCGAGGCCATCGCGGTCTTCATGGTCATCGGCCGTGCCGACGGCCGGCTCCCGGAGTCGTTCGGCGACTTCTTCTCCTCGCTCGTCCGCCCCGGCCAGACCCTCACCACCAAGCTGGCCGGCCCCGAGCCGATGCTCGCCGGAACCTCCGGCCCCTACTTCGCCGCCCTGTGCGGCCTCGGCATGATCCTGCTGGCCCTCGTCGCCGCGGCCACCGTCTGGGGCACCCGCGGCGCCTCGGCCCAGGTCCGGCGCGGACCGCGCGTACGACGGACCTCCGCGTGGATGCGCGGCCCCAAGGACCGGCTGACCACGGCCGTGCGCTACGGCGCCCTGCTGCTGCCGACCGCCCTCCTGCTCGGCATGGTCGGCATCCTGCTGGCCCGCGGCGGAACGGCGCTCAATCCGGCCTTCTGGTTCACCCCGTCGGCCGGCGCCTCCGACGGGGGCATCCGCGACCAGATCGTCGGCACGCTCCTGCTCCTCGCGACCACCGCGCTGATCGCGCTTCCGCTCGGCTACGGAGCGGGCATCGTGATCGGGACCCGTGCCTCCGCGAAGACCTCCCGGATCCTGGAGACGCTGACCGTGGCGGTCGGCGGGACGCCCACCATCCTGCTCGGTCTGGCGGGTTACGTGCTGCTGTGCACGACCATGGGCTGGGGTCGTTCCTGGCTGGCCGGCGCCGTCGTCCTGGTGCCCGTCGTGGTGCCGGTCGTCGCCCTCACCACAGCCGGCCGCGTCCGCGGCATGCCGGGCGAACTCACCGAGAGCGCCCTCGCGCTGGGCCTGACCCGGGCGCAGTACATCCGCTCCGTGGTCATCCCCTACACCTGGCCGGCCACGCTCACGGGACTGCTGCTCGGACTGGCCCGCGCGGCGGGCGAGACGGCTCCCCTGATCTTCACGGCCACCGTGTTCTTCGGAGCCCCCGCCCTCCCGACCGGCATCGTCAACGCCCCGGTGCAGGCCCTGCCCACGCACATCTTCACCCTGTCGCAGGACTCCGGCGCCCCCGAGGCGATCGCCCAGGCGTGGGGCAGCGCCCTCGTCCTGGTGCTGATCACCGCCGGACTGCTCAGCCTGGCCGTCTTCCTGCGCAACCGATTCGAAGGAGCACGACGTTGGACAACGTGACGACGGGGAACGCCGGCCCGCGAAACGTGATCGCCGTCCGCGACCTGCGGGTTCTGGACGGGAAGAAGACCCTGGTCGGTCCGGTCGACTTCGAGCTGCCCGCCGGCTCCACGACCGGCCTGTGCGGCCCGTCCGGCGCCGGCAAGTCGACGGTGCTGCGCGCCTTGGTCGATCTGCTGCCGCACGGCCTGCGGCGGGAGGGCGAGGTGCGGGTGCTGGGCGAGCCGGTCCGGTACGGCAAGGGCGACGCGGACCTGCGGAGCACGGTCGTCCTGGTGCCGCAGACGCCGGTGGTGTTCGGCGGAAGCATCATGGACAACGCCCTGTTCGGCCTGCGTCACCTGGTCCGCGCCTCCCGGACGGAGATGCGGGACCGGATGGAGAAGGCGCTGCGGGAGTCGGGCCTGTGGAACGAGGTCCGCGACCGGCTCGACACCCCTGCCCAGTCCCTCTCCAACGGCCAGCGCCAGCGCCTGTGCCTGGCCCGGGCCCTCGCCCTGGAGCCGGCGGCGCTCCTGCTGGACGAGCCGACCAGCGCCCTGGACGAACGCAGCCGCGACACCGTCGAGGAGTCGGTGGCGGCGCTGCGCGGGAACCGCACGGTCCTGCTGGTGTCGCACGACCCCGGCCAGGTGGAACGGCTCTGCGACCGCACCGTCCGGCTGGAACTGCCGCAGTCGGCGGCTCTGCTCTCCTGACCTGCCGAAAAGCATGAACCGGGCCCGTTCCGTCGTGAGGCAAGCACGACGGAACGGGCCCGGCGCCCTTTCAGACCACGTCGACGAGCGCGGTGCCGGCGGCAGGCTCGGCGTCCCGGAGGGCCGCGAGGTACCGCTCCGCGTCGAGGGCGGCGGCGCAGCCGGAACCCGCGGCGGTGATCGCCTGGCGGTAGATGTGGTCGACGACGTCACCGGCGCCGAAGACGCCCGGCAGGCTCGTACGGGTCGACGGGGAGCGCGTCTTCAGGTAGCCCTCGTCGTCGAGTTCGAGCTGGTCGGCGAAGAGCTCGGTGCGCGGGTCGTGGCCGATGGCGATGAACAGGCCGGTCGCGTCCAGCTCCCGGGTCCCGCCCGTGAGGACGTCGCGCAGGACGACGCCGGACAGCATGCCGTCCGTCTCCTTGATCTCGGCGACCTCGCTGTCGAAGGCGAAGGAGATCTTGTCGTCGGCGAAGGCGCGGTTCTGCATGGTCTTGGACGCGCGCAGGGTCGAGCGGCGGTGGACGACGGTGACCGAGCGGGCGAAGCGGGTGAGGAAGGTGGCCTCCTCCATGGCGGTGTCGCCGCCGCCGACCACGACGATGTCGCGGTCACGGAAGAAGAAGCCGTCGCAGGTGGCGCACCAGGACACGCCCCGCCCGGACAGCTCGTCCTCCTTGGGCAGGCCGAGCTTCCGGTAGCCGGAGCCGGTGGCGATGATCACGGCCTTGGCGCGGTGGACGGTGCCGGCGGAGTCGGTGAGGAGCTTGATGTCGCCGGCGAGGTCCACGGCGACGATGTCGTCGTCGATCATCTCGGCGCCGAACCGCTCGGCCTGGGCCCGCATGTTGTCCATGAGGTCGGGGCCGTCGATGCCGGTGGGGAAGCCGGGGAAGTTCTCGACCTCGGTGGTCGTGGTGAGGGAGCCGCCGACGAAGACGGAGCTGCCGAAGAGGAGCGGCTTCAGCTGGGCACGGGCGGTGTAGAGCGCGGCGGTGTACCCGGCGGGGCCGGAGCCGATGATGATGACCTCGCGGACGTCGTTCTCGGCGCCGGTCGTGGTGGTCGTCGTCATGGTGAGGTCAGTTCTCCTGCTTCTCGGCGTTCTTGGAGTCGATCTCGGCGATGAGGCCCTCGATGAGCGTCTTGATCTCGTCGCGGATGGGCCGGACGGCTTCGACCCCCTGGCCGGCCGGGTCCTCCAGGACCCAGTCGAGGTAGGTCTTGCCGGGGAAGTACGGGCAGGCGTCGCCGCAGCCCATGGTGATGATGTAGTCCGACGCCTGCGCGGCCTCGACGGTGAGGACCTTCGGCTTCTGGTCGGAGATGTCGATGCCGAGCTCGGCCATGGCGGCCACCGCGGCCGGGTTGACCTGGTCGCCCGGGAGGGAGCCGGCGGACCGGACCTCGACACGGTCGCCCGCGAGGTGCCGGAGGAATCCGGCGGCCATCTGGGACCGGCCCGCGTTGTGGACGCAGACGAACAGCACGGACGCGAGCGGGGACTCGGACATCGGTTCTTCCTTCGTGACAGACGGGCATCAACCTGGACTGGCATCACCCTTCACTGATGTGACAGTATCAGTCCATGCTGACGTCAGTCGACACTGAGCTGTTGAAGGTCCTCGCCGACCCGCTGCGGCTCCAGATCGTGACCCTGCTCGCCCGCGAGACCCTGTGCACCACGCACCTGGTCGAGGAGACCGGAGCCAGACAGACCAACCTCTCGAACCACCTCAAGGTGCTGCGGGAGGCGGGCGTGGTGGAGACGGAGCCGTGCGGCCGGTTCACGTACTACCGGCTGCGGCCCGACGTCATCGAGCAGCTCGCCGGCCAGTTCGCCGGCCTCGCCGCCACCGCCCGCGCCCACGCCGACTCCAAGAGGTCCTGCCCGTGACCCCCGCCGCCCCCGCGACCGCCGCCGAGGACTCCTCGGTCGTCGCGAAGCTGTCGACGCTCGACCGCTTCCTCGCCGTCTGGATCCTCCTCGCCATGGGCCTCGGCCTCGGTCTGGGGCGGCTGATCCCCGGCATGGACGACGCTCTCGCGAAGGTCGAGATCGGCGGGATCTCGCTGCCGATCGCCGTCGGGCTGCTGATCATGATGTACCCGGTCCTCGCGAAGGTCCGCTACGACAAGCTCGACGCGGTCACCGGCGACAAGAGGCTCATGGTGTCGTCGCTGGTCATCAACTGGGTCCTGGGCCCGGCGGTCATGTTCGCGCTGGCCTGGATCTTCCTGCCGGACCTGCCCGAGTACCGCACCGGCCTGATCATCGTCGGCCTGGCGCGCTGCATCGCCATGGTCATCATCTGGAACGACCTCGCGTGCGGAGACCGTGAGGCCGCCGCCGTCCTGGTCGCCCTGAACTCGGTCTTCCAGGTGATCGCCTTCGGCCTGCTGGGCTGGTTCTACCTCGATATCCTGCCGGGCTGGCTCGGTCTCGGAGAGGGCGAGACCCTCGACATCTCGATGGGGAAGATCGCGCTCAATGTGGTCATCTTCCTCGGAATCCCGCTGCTGGCCGGCTTCCTGACCCGCCGCATCGGGGAGAAGAAGATGGGCCGGGAGTCGTACGAGCGGAACTTCCTCCCGAAAATCGGCCCGTGGGCCCTCTACGGCCTGCTCTTCACGATCGTCATCCTCTTCGCTCTCCAAGGAAAGACGATCACCTCGCAGCCGCTCGACGTCGCCCGCATCGCCCTCCCCCTCCTCGTCTACTTCGCGATCATGTGGTTCGGCACCTTCGCGCTCGGCAAGGCCATCGGCCTGAACTACGACCGCACCGCCACCCTCGCCTTCACGGCCGCGGGCAACAACTTCGAGCTCGCCATCGCCGTCGCCATCGCCACCTTCGGCGTCACCTCCGGCCAGGCCCTCTCCGGCGTCGTCGGCCCGCTCATCGAGGTCCCCGTCCTCGTCGCACTGGTCTACGTCTCACTGGCCTGGCGCAAGAAGTTCGCCCCCGCCCAGCGGTAGGCACAGCCGCCATCACCACCGAGGTGCCCCGCTCCGCCGACGCGCGGGCGGGGCACCTCCGTCCAGGAGGGAATCCGGGCATGACCCAGCACCAGGCCGTGGACGTCGTCGTCATCGGCGGAGGCCAGGCCGGCCTCGCCGCCGGCTACCACCTGCGCCGCGCGGGCCTGGACTTCGTCGTCCTGGACGCCGGGACCACCCCGGGTGGCGCCTGGCAGCACACCTGGGACTCCCTGCACCTCTTCTCCCCCGCCGCGTACTCCTCCCTCCCCGGCCGGCTCATGCCCCCGCAGCCGGGCGAGACGTACCCGGACGCCGCCCACGTCGTCGCGTACCTCACCGACTACGAGCAGCGGTACGACCTCCCCGTCCACCGCCCCGTACGCGTGACCGGCGTCCACCGCGACGGCGAACTCCTCCGCGTCGAGACCGACTCCGGTACGTATCGGACCCGCGCGGTCATCAGCGCCACCGGCACCTGGTCCCGCCCCTTCATCCCGGCCGTCCCCGGACGTACGGAGTTCCAGGGCACCCAGCTCCACACCGTGGAATACCGCCGCGCGTCGGACTTCACCGGCCAGAAGGTCATCGTGGTCGGCGGAGGGAACTCCGGCGCCCAGATCGCCGCCGACCTCGCGTACGACTCCGACCTGACCTGGGTCACCCTGCGCGAACCCCGCTACCTCGCCGACGACATCGACGGCCGTGCCCTCTTCGACCACGCCACCGCCCGCCGCAAGGCCCTCGACGAAGGCCGCACCGACACCGGCGGCGTCGCCTCCCTCGGAGACATCGTCGCCGTCCCGCCCGTGCGCGCCGCCCGCGACGCCGGCCTCCTCAAGGCCCAGCCGATGTTCACCCGCCTCGACGACACCGGCGTGGAGTGGCCCGACGGCACGAGGACGGACGCCGACGCGGTGATCTGGTGCACGGGCTTCCGCCCCGCCCTCGCGCACCTCGCGCCGCTCGGCCTGCGCGGCCCCCGAGGCCACATCCCCACGGCCGGCACCCAGGCCCTCGCCGAACCCCGCCTCCACCTCCTCGGCTACGGCGACTGGACCGGCCCCGCCTCCGCCACCCTCATCGGCGTCGGCCGCCCGGCCCGCGACGCGGCCCGCGCGATCGCCGACCTCCTGCGCTAGCCGACGACCTGGCTGCGGCGCTCCAGCAGCACCGTGTCCCGCCACCGGCCGTGATGGCGTCCGACGCGCTCGCGCCTGCCGATCACGCGGAAGCCCACGCGCTTGTGCAAAGCGAGGCTCGCCGTGTTCTCCGGGAAGATCCCGGACTGGATCGTCCAGATCCCGGCGGCCTCGGTGGAGGCGATCAGCGCCCGCAGGAGCCCGCCGGCGACGCCGCGCCCGCGGGCCTCGGGGTGGACGTACACCGAATGCTCGACCACCCCCGCGTAGACGCACCGATCCGAGACGGCGGAGGCGGCGATCCAGCCGAGCACGCGGCCGGCCTCGCCGAGGGCGACGCATCGGTGCTCGGGCAGCCTGGACGCGTCGAAGGCGTCCCATGTCGGAACCGTGGTCTCGAAGGTCGCGTCGCCCTCCTCGATTCCGGCCTGATAGATGGCGAGGACCTGCTCTGCGTGGTCGGCCGTCATCGGGGTCACGACGAACTCAGCAGCCATCGGGCGTCTCTTCTCCCATGATCGACCGGACCGCGCGCGGGAACACCGACAGGCAGGTGCGGTTCACGGCGTACAGGGTCGAGGTGCCCTGCTTCTCGGGCAGGACGAAGCGGACCTCGGCCAGGATCTTCAGATGGTGGGAGACGGTCGACTGGCCGACCTCCACCTGGGCCACCAGCTCGCCCACGGTCATCGGCCTGCCCGCCCCGGCAAGCAGGTGCAGGAGTCGTACGCGGGTGGGGTCCGCGAGCGCGCGGAACCAAGTGGCGTACGTGTGGGCCTGCTCGTCGGTGATCGATCCGGTGCTTTTCATCGATCATCGACGATATTCGATATCGGAGAGCTTGGCCAGAGCTGCGACGCCTGCGAGGATCGCCCGCCATGGACTACACCCTGCACCGCGTGCGAGCGGAGGACTGGCCGGCGTACCGGGCGATACGTCTGGCGATGATCCGGGACACCCCGCTCGCCTACCTCGAGACCATCGACGACGCGCTCGGCCACCCGGACTCCGAGTGGCAGTTCCGAACGAAGCGCGCGGAGGGCCCCGGCAACATCGGCATCGCTGCCGTCGGTCCCGAGGGCTCGTGGGTCGGGGTGATGAACGGCTTCCTGCCCGCGCCGGACACGGCCAAGCTCGTGGGCGTCTGGCTGCACCCGGACCACCGGGGCCCGGCCGGTGGGGCGGCGGCGCTCATGCTGGACGAGATCGTGCGCTGGGCGCGCGAGGAGACGGCCGCCGAGCGCCTCGTCCTCCTGGTCCATGAGGAAAACCGCCGCGCGATCGGTTTCTACCGGCGCAGTGGCCTCGTCGCGACGGGTCACGAGGAGCCGTACCCCCTGGACGAGAGCCAGCGGGAGCTGGAGATGGTGCTCCCCTTGCGTGACTGATCCGGTCGGCGGTCGGTGAGCGGCGGTGCAATGCCAGGAAGCCGGGGGCGGACGGGGTCTCCCCCGTCCGCCCCGGCGACCGTTCGCCCCGCGCGCGGCAGCTCTAGGCCACGCCGCTCAGGGCCTCCTCGCGCACACCCGAACCGCAGGAGCCGCAGGCTTCGTTCCTCTCGTACTCCTCCGTCTGGACGCCGTACTCCAGGGAGTCGATGAGCAGTTTGGATCCCAGGGACTTGGCCGGCAGGCCGAGCAGGAAGCGCAGCGTGTCGTTGACCGCGGCGGCGGAGACCATGGCGTTGAGGGGGCCGTAACTCGGTGCCTGGTAGGACCGGTTGTAGTCGGTGAAGTCGGTGTTCTCCAGGTCTCCGTCGTTGTACGAGGCCAGGCCGGTGTCGGCGAAGTGGCACTCCAGGCAGGCCGTCCGGCCGGGCACGACCAGGGGGCCGACGATGCCCATGGTGTCCAGGTAGCCGGCGCAGGTGTACGGGACGCCGGTCCGCACCGACGCCTCGTTCAGCCAGCGGTGGACGTCCTGCGGGGTGTCGGCGGAGAGGATGACGAGGTCGCAGTCGGCGAAGTGCCGGACGGCGAAGTCGGGGCCGTCGAAGACGTCGTTGACCACGTCGACGCGCACCTCGGTGTTGCGCTCGGCGACCCGGCGG
Source organism: Streptomyces roseofulvus (assembly GCF_039534915.1). Taxonomy (NCBI): domain Bacteria; kingdom Bacillati; phylum Actinomycetota; class Actinomycetes; order Kitasatosporales; family Streptomycetaceae; genus Streptomyces; species Streptomyces roseofulvus. The sequence goes on from NZ_BAAAWE010000001.1 coordinate 2,968,487, forward strand.
GCCAGGGCCTCGACCTTCGGGGTGCCGACGTCGCCCTCGGTGTACAGGAACTGGCGGGTGAGGTTCGTGGTCTCCACGACGTCCGCGTCGGCGACGACCAGTCGGCCGACGCCCGCCGCGGCCAGCATCATCGCCACGTTGCTGCCGATGCCGCCCGTGCCGATGAGACCCACGGTGCTGTTCCGGATGACCGCCATCGGGTCGCCCTCGAAGCCCGCGACGCCGAAGTAGAGGCGGTGGCGGCTGTAGCGCTCCTCGCGGTCGACCCAGTGCGAGGTGAGGACGCCGGCGCAGCGGAGCTCGTGGAGCAGCTGCCCGGCCTCCTCGTCGTTCAGGTCGGAGTGGGCGGTGACGGTGGCGAGCGCCTGCTCCTCCGGGACGGGCCGGGAGAAGGCGGACAGGACGTGCCGCAGGTAGTCGGGGGCGTTCTCGATGGCCAGGGCCGCGGGCGGCATGAGGCCGATCATGAGGTCCTTGCCCGGCTGCAGGACGGACAGTCCCTGCCGCAGATTGAGCGATGTCATCGGGTTCCTCCGTGGGCCGCCACGGAGGCGGTCGCGTTCAGGGTGTGCGAGAGGGGCGAGGCGGTGGTCTCGGTACGGGGGGACAGCAGCCGGCCGCCGCCGAGGACGAGCAGGGCCGCGGCGACCGAGAAGACGGTCAGGAAGACGGCCGCTCCGGGCGGTCCGGCGAGGGCGAGCACGGCGCTCACCACGGCGACGGACACCGGCTGGACGGCGGACTCCAGGGACTGCACGGCGGTCATCGTCTGCCCCAGGTGCTCCGTGGGGACGCGCTCCTGGATGAGGTTGGAGCGGGAGACCGCGTAGACCATGCCGCAGAGGTTCACGACGAGCATCGCCGCGGCGGCGCCGAGCCAGGAGGGGATGGCGAAGAGCGCGGAGCCGACGGCCATCCAGAGGGCGGCCCGGCGCATCACGGGTTCCTTGGGCCGGTCGGCGAGGCGCTGGCAGATCAGGGTGCCGAGGAAGAGGCCGGCGCCTGCGGCGCTCGTCACGATGCCCGCCTCGGTGGGCCCGTCGCCGTACACGTCCCGTACGGCGAAGACGGCCAGGGTGCCGAGGGGCGCGTACACGACCGCCACGGCGGCGATCGAGCTCATGAACCGTCCGGCGCCCTCGGCCCGGCGGAACCAGGTGAGGCCGTCGAGGAGGCTCTTGCGCAGGGGCGCGGTGGAGGTGTTCCCCGGTGTGGTCGGGGCGCCGATGGTGAGGACGACGCCGGCGATGGCCAGGAAGGTGAGGCTGTCGAGCAGCATCAGCACGTCGGCGGAGGTGACCTGCAGCAGGAAGCCGCCGGCCGCGGGGCCGAGGACCGAGGCGGACGTCCAGGCGCTGGCGAAGGCCGCGTTCACCTTGCTGCGGCGGTCTCCGTACACGCGGGGGACGGTGACGAAGGTGGCCGTGCGGGCGAACAGGTCGACGGTGTTCATCGCGTACGCGATGAGGCCGATCAGCCACACGGAGGCGACGGACGCTCCGGCGGCGAGCGGGATCGTCAGGACGAGGCCGGCCTGGAGGAGATAGGCCCACAGCATCATCGCGCGGGGAGAACGGCGGTCGGCGAGCACGCCGACCAGAGGCCCCGGAAACGCCTTGGGCAACTGCGTGGCGAGGGCCACGCCGCCCATGGCGGCGAAGGAATGCGTCCGGTCGAAGACGAGGAGAGGAAGGACGATGTTGAAGACGCCGTTACCGAAGGCGTTGACCCACATTCCGGCGAAATGGCGGCGGAATCTCGAGTCACGCCAGATGGACTTCACATCGGACGGTTCCGCGCTCTTCTTTTCCGTATGCACCATGGACCGTTCCGCCTCCGGACGAACTCTGGATCTGGGAGGGAAGCTGAGGGAAGCCGCTGCCGCGGGCCGGGAGCCGGGGTCACTCCCGGCCCGCGAGGCGACAACTGCTAGTTGAAGGCGCGACCGGAGACGGCCTTGGCGGTGACGACCTTGATGATCTTCAGCATGATTGCTCCTGAGTTTTTTCGAGATGTCCCGGGATTCACTCCCGGTGCCGCCTCCGTTTGTTGGCGACGAGTTAATGATGTCCTGCTCCAAGGGCCCTCGGAAGCCCTTCCGAGTGGCATCAATTGCACGCGGCAGGAAGCTGCCGAGAGGAGAAAGGGGAAATCACCGGAAAAGAAGTCCGGGGAACGCGAAAGCCCCCCGAGCGAGAGGCTCGGGGGGCCGGCGGAGGAAGCGTGCGGAGCTCTGTTCAGCGCTTCCGGAAGGCTCGGAGGAGGCGTGCCGTGTGCCGCTCGGCGCCGGGGTCGAGGACGAACAGCGGCAGGGCGTGGACGGCGTGGTGCCAGAAGGAGATGCCCATCGTCGCCTTGATGGACGCGTGGAAGGCCAGGGAGGACAGCCCCACCGCACGGGGACGTTTCCGCAGGGCGATCTGCGCGGCCGGGAAGAGGAGTTCGAAGGCGAGAGTGGCGGCACTGGCGGCCGCCGCCACCGTCATCGGGCGACGACTGAGCCACTTGCCGGCCCGGTTGCCCAGTTCGGCCCAGCTCCCGCGCAGAGTACGGCCGTCGGCCCATGCGGGCCCGCTCAACAGCACCTTGGAGAGTCCGGACTGGAAGTAGAGGCAGCCGTAGTAGAGCCGCATCGCGAGCAGCACGGCGGTGGCCACCTCGGACGACGGTGTGTCGTCCTCCGTCCCGTCCCCGGCGGCTTCGGCGAGACTGCCGCGCGAGTCGGTCAGGGAGAGCAGGAGCAGGTAGACGTTCAGATTGGAGTTGTAGTTCCACGCCCTCTCGTCGAACTGCGCCACGTGCCGCTGTACGGCGGCGAAGGAGGCGTTGGCCGCGAACTTCAGGGCCTTGCTCTCGGCACCCAGCGTCCAGGCGGCCGTCGACACGAACGCCAGCCGCCGCAGGGCCTCGTACTGCTCGGCACTCAGCCGCCCGGAGCCCGGGCCCTCCCCGTCCTCCTTCCGGCTCCACTCGTCGACGAGGGCGTCGCCGGGCGGCAGGTGCCAGAGCGTGTTCAGGATCGCCAGGCCCGTGGTGAGCCGGGCCAGGGCGAGGCGCTGACGCGCCCCGGTGTTCTCAGGCAGCATGCCCCGCCTCCTCCTTCTCGGTCTCCTCTGCGAACGGCTCGACGAAGCTCCACAACTGCGCCTCCGGCTGGTCGGCCACGGCCCCCTCGGGGTCGTACCGGTGGACGAGTTCGGCCGACGTGACCGACGTCCGGTCGCCGGGCGAGCAGGTCCGGAAGTCGACCTCGACGAAGTACAGCTCCATCGCGACGAACCGCCGGCCCGGCCCTGCCGAGAACGACGCCTTCACCTCGTCCCAGGCCCGCCACCCGCGCCGGTTCAGCCGCTCCAGCGCCTGCCGGCAGAACCGGTCCCGGACCTCGACGTCGTCCTGGGCGTGGAAGACGCGCTCGAGGACGGACACCACCCGGAAGAACTCCAGCGGCAGCAGCGACCACGGATCGGTGGGCCCGACGGTCCCTCCGTCGTCCGTGACGAGCCGGACGCGCATCTGCAGCGCCTGGTCCCGCTTGTGGTACGCGAACATGTTGAAGGTGCAGAACGGCCACCGGTTGGTGTTGAGGACCGTGTGCACCACCTGGCCGGCGAGGTAGACGGACGTCCCCGCGAGGATCGCCCGACTGAGCAGCTTGGCCCGTGGTGTTGGGGACACGTGCGCTCTCTTTCGATGGGACGCGTACGCCGCCCATGCCGGCGCACACTGCGGTCACCGTCGAGTCTCGTCACCCCCGTGCCCGGGCGGAACCCGCCGCCCCTGGCATGAACCACCTCTGGCACCGTCCTGCCGATCGGGCGAGCTGCGGTCCAGGTCACGCACCCCTGCGCACTCGTGTGCGCCGCCGTGCCGCTCCGTACGGTCAGGCCGATGGTGAACCGCCGTCGCACACCGTGAAGGAGAGCTGCTGAAGCCGACCGAGGAAGTGCTCCAGGACCTGACCCGGCCCTCGGACATCTCCGCCCACTCCGACGACGCGCTGCATCGTCGGCCCTCTCGGGCTCGACGTGTCCCTCTACGACGAAACCGGTCGCGTACGCGTCGGCGATACCGCCCTCATGGCCGCCCTGTCCTCGCTCGTCCCCGACGAACTCGACCGCGACCCCGAAGACTCCGGACGTTTTCGGGAAGTCCGCGCTCCTCCGGGGCGGACGGCCCGGAGGGGGCGTGCTGACGGTCCTGTTCGGGGTGTGAGGGCGCGGCGGGGGCGGCGGGAATCGGAGCTTCGTCCACGGGGTTGGTGGGGATCATGCGAGCGATACAGGTGTACGAAGTGGGCGGTCCCGAGGTGCTGCTGGAGGCCGAGGTGGACCAGCCGCGGCCGGGGCCGGGCGAGGCGGTCGTGGAGGTCGCCGCGTCCGGGGTCAACTTCCTCGACGTCTACCACCGCGAGGGCCGGTACAGCGTCCCGCTGCCCTTCACTCCGGGGTCTGAGGGCGCCGGCACGGTCGTCGAGGTCGGACCCGGCGTCGTCGACGTGGCGGTCGGGGACCGGGTCGGGTGGGTGGAGATTCCCGGCACCTATGCCGAGCGGGCCGTCGTGGACTCCTCCCGGCTGGTGCCGCTGCCCGACGACATCGACTTCGAGACAGCCGCCGCCGTGCTCCTCCAGGGCATGACCGCGCACTATCTCGTCAAGGACGCCTACCCGGTCCAGGCGGGCGACACGGTGCTCGTCCACGCGGCCGCCGGCGGCATGGGGCTGCTGCTGACCCAGCTCATCACCCATCTCGGCGGCAGGGTGATCGGCACGACGTCGACCACGGCGAAGGCCGAGCTGGCGAAGCGTGCCGGGGCCGCCGAGGTGATCCTCTCCTCCGCGGTCGACGATCTCGCAGCCGAGGTGAGGCGGCTCAACGGCGGTCAGGGACTGCCGGTCGTCTTCGACGGCGTCGGCGCGCACACCTTCGACGCGAGCCTCGCCAGCCTGCGACCCCGCGGCCATCTCGTGCTCTTCGGCGCGGCGAGCGGTGCCGTGCCGCCGTTCGATCCGATCCGGCTCGCCCACGGCGGTTCGCTGACCCTGATCCGGCCCAGCCTCGGGGACTTCGTCGCCGATCGGTCCGAACTGCTCCGACGGGCCGCCGACGTGTTCGAGTGGGTGCGCTCCAAGGCGCTCGAGGTCACCGTGACGGGCCGCTACGCCTTGTCCGAGGCGGCCCGGGCCCACAGCGATCTGGAGGCTCGGCGTACCACCGGCAAGCTGCTCGTCATACCCGGTGCGGCCGCTGGGGTACACCGCTGACGGCTTCCGGCGGCCGCGGCCGGGTCGGCCGGCGGCCCTGGACGAGCGGTTCGGCCGAGTCGAGCCGGTCCCCGCGGTAGAAGTCGACGAAGGGCCGCGGGCGCCGGCGGCTTCCTGCTCAAGGACGTCACGGCCGCCCACCTGGCCGCGGCGGTACGCCTGGTGGACACCGGCGACGCGCTGCTCGCCCCGTCGATCACCCGGCGGCTGGTCGAGCGCTTCGCCTCGGGTGACGGCCTTCCCCCGGCGGGCGCCGGCGGCCGGTCCGTCCCGGCTCGCCCCGCCGTGCACCGCGACCTGACCCCGTTGACCCCGCGCGAGCTGGAGGTGCTCACCCTGATGGGCCGTGGTCTCTCGAACGCCGAGCTGGCGCGGGAACTGACGCTGAGCGAGGCCACCGTGAAGACCCACGTGGCCCGGATCTTCGCCAAGCTCTCCCTGCGCGACCGTGCCCAGGCGGTCGTCCTCGCCTACGAGACGGCCCTGGTGCAGCCGGGGGAAGCCGGCAGCTGATCCGCCATCATGGGCACGCAGGCGGCGCGGCGGCCCCGCCCCTGACGGGTCGGGGGCGGGGCCCCGGGGTCACTTCGTGCAGCGGACCGTGGCGTCCGACCAGTACATGTACGGGCTGATCTGCCGCGTGTACGGGATGCCGGACGGGTAGCACGTGTAGCGGGGGTAGCCTGCGAACGAGGCCTTCGCGTAGGCGTCGTTGGAGGCGGAGGACTCGGCCGCCCAGGCGGTCGAGCCGGTGCCGAAGCCGGTGAAGTACTGGGTCGTGACGGTCACCGTGTCGGTCGACGCCGTGTCGGCCGCCGCCGTGCCCGCGCCGCCGAGGCCCGCCAGGCCGAGCGCCGCGGTGAAGGCGAGAGCCAGACGTACTGAGGATCGCTTCATTCTCGTTCCGTCTCCCTGTTCTGGAGCGTGTCTCGCTCCGGAGGAGAAGCTAGTGACGGGCAGGGGGCGCGAGGGGCAGTCGCCCGGGAACTGCCCCTCGGCCCGGGCGCGGGCGGGGCGGTGCCGCCCTCACCGTCCGGGGTGTTCCGGGGGTGCCGTGTGGAGGGTGCGGAAGCGGGCGGGGGCGGCCGGGTCGCGGTCGGTCACCTGGACGGGGGGCCAGGCCCACTGCTGGACGGGCGTGTCGGTGGGCCGGGTGAAGCGGATGGCGCCCCGGGTGCCCTCCACCGTCACCCGGGGCCAGGAGCCGGCGATGGCCGCGTGGTCGGTGCCGTGGGCGCGGAGGGTCTCGGTGAGGACGGTGATCGTGTCGTACCCCTCGAACGCCACGAAGGAGGGGGTGGCGCCGAGGCGGGCGCGGAGGGCGGACTCCACGCGCGCGCCCAGCGGGGTGGGGTGGACGGGGAGGTAGCGGAGGAACGGGATCGCGGCGCCGTCCTCGCCGAGGAGGGACTCCCAGGCGGGGAACTCCGGCTGGCCGGCGGGCGCGCCGACGAGGACGTCGGCCAGGCGGGGGTCCCGGCGGACCGCCCTGACGATCGGGACGGCCGGGTCCGGGAAGCCGGTCAGGAGCAGGAGGGCCGTCTCGCCTCCGGCGGCCAGCGCGTCGCACAGCGCCGCGGGGGGCAGGGCGCGCGCGTCGAGTTCGGTGACGGTGCCGCCCCGGGGGGCCAGTCGGTCGCGGAGGATGCGGGTGCCGGCCGCCCAGTAGACGCTCGGTTCGGCGGCGACCGCGACGCGGCCGTGGCCCGCGGCGAGGAGGAAGTCGGCGTAGACGCGCCAGCCGTGGGACTGCGCCGGGGCCAGCCGCGCGACCCGGTCCGTCGGCCGTTCGGTGAGGGCGTCGAGGACCGCGGAGGAGCAGAGGAAGGGCAGGCCGAGGGCGTCGGCCCGGGCGGCCGCCGCGCGGGCGGCGACGCTGTGGTACTCGCCGGCCAGGGCGGCCACGCCGAGCCCGGCCAGGTCGTCCACGGCCGCCTCGGCCCGGTGCGGGTCGGCGGCGGTGTCCCGGACCACGAGTTCCAGCGGCCGGCCGTCGATCCCGCCGCCGGCGTTGGCCTCCCCGGCGGCCAGTTCGAGGCCGGCGAGCAGATGGCGGCCGGCCTCGGTCCAGCCGGGGCGGGTGAGCGGGGCGAGGGCGCCGATCCGGACGGGGGGTGGGGGCGTGGTGCTCATGGACGGGCGTCTCCCGCGGGTGGTTCGTACGGTTCCACCCCATTCTTCGTACGGGAGGGGGCGCCCGGCCCGGTCCGACGCGCCGGGGCCCGAGCGCGGCGCGTCCCGGGCACGACGGCCCGAGCACAACGGCCCGAGCGGCGGCGCCGGCCAGGCGGCGGCCGGATGGCGCCGGTCAGGTGGCGCCGGTCAGGTGGCCGACGGCTCCGCGGTGGTGTCGCGGACGCCGAGGCGCAGGTGCTCCACGTGGTAGAGCGCCTGGTCGAGGAGTTCGGCGACGTGGTTGTCGTACAGGGCGTAGACGATCGAGCGGCCGTGACGCTCGCCGGTGACCAGTCCGAGGTTGCGCAGCAGGCGCAACTGGTGGGAGCAGGCGGAGGGTTCCATGCCGACGGCCTCGGCGAGGTCGCCCACCGAGCAGGGGCCTTCCTGGAGCCTGGCGAGGATGTACAGGCGGGAGGGGGTGGCGAGGGCCTGGAGGGTGGCGGCGACGTCGGCGGTGCCGACGGCGTCCAGCCGTTCGCGGGGGGTCGCGCCGGTGGCGGTGTCGATTCCGTGGCCCATGCGCCCATCATACGGATGACACATGAATAGGTGTTCAGGTGTTCCGGTATGGTGAGGGGGTCGATGCCCCTGCCCGCGAAGGGTCGCTCCGCCATGCCTTCTTCCCTGGACCAGCGCGACCGGCGTCGCGACCGGCACGAACGGGACGCCCACCCCCGGGAGCCCGCTCCCCCCGCCGCCGCGCCGCCCTCCCGCACCCGGACCCGCGCCCTCGCACTCCCCGAGGTGCGCTGGGCGCTGGCCTCGCTCGCCCTCTTCCTGCTCGCCCTCGTCCCGTACCTGGCGGACGGCCCCGCCTGGCTGTGGGGCACGCTCTTCGCCGCCGCCTACGCCACCGGCGGGTGGGAGCCCGGCTGGGAGGGGCTGAAGGCGCTCCGCGAGCGGACCCTCGACGTGGACCTGCTGATGGTCGTCGCCGCGCTCGGCGCCGCCGCGATCGGCCAGGTCCTCGACGGCGCCCTGCTCATCGTCATCTTCGCCACCTCCGGCGCCCTGGAGGCGGTCGCGACCGCCCGGACCGAGGACTCGGTGCGCGGACTGCTCGACCTCGCGCCCGCCACCGCCACCCGACTGCTGCCCGACGGCTCCGAGGAGATGGTGGACGCGGAGGTGCTCGCGGTCGGCGACACCGTCCTCGTCCGGCCCGGGGAGCGGATCGGCGCCGACGGGCGGGTCGTCGGCGGGGCGAGCGAGGTCGACCAGGCCACGATCACCGGCGAACCGCTGCCGGTGGTCAAGGAGACGGGCGACGAGGTGTTCGCCGGGACCGTCAACGGCACCGGCGCCCTGCGCGTACGGGTCGGGCGCGACCCCTCGGACTCGGTCATCGCCCGGATCGTGCGCATGGTCGAGGAGGCGTCCCGGACCAAGGCACCCACGCAGCTGTTCATCGAGAAGGTCGAGCAGCGGTACTCGGTGTCGATGGTCCTCGCGACCCTCGCCGTCTTCGGCGTCCCCCTCGCCTTCGGCGACGACCTGACCTCCGCGCTGCTCCGGGCGATGACCTTCATGATCGTCGCCTCGCCGTGCGCCGTGGTGCTCTCCACCATGCCGCCGCTGCTCTCCGCCATCGCCAACGCCGGCCGGCACGGCGTCCTCGCCAAGTCCGCCGTCGTCATGGAGCGCCTCGGGCAGGTCGACGCCGTGGCCCTCGACAAGACCGGCACCCTCACCGAGGGCACCCCGCGCCTCACCGACGTACGCCCGGTGCCCGGCGGCGGCCTGGACGCCGACGCCCTGCTCCGGCTCGCCGCCGCGGCCGAGCACGAGAGCGAGCATCCGCTGGCCCGGGCCGTCGTCGGCGCGGCCCGGGAGCGCGGTCTCGTCCTGGCCGCCGCGGAGGGCTTCACCGCCGCCCCCGGGCGGGGCGTCACCGCCACCGTCGAGGGCCGGCGGATCGAGATCGGGTCCCCCGCCCGGCTGCTCGCCGACGACCCCGACGCCTCCGGCGACGAACACGCGCGCGTGGTGCGGGAGTTGGAGGAGGCGGGGAAGACGGCGGTGGCGGTGCTGCGCGACGGGGAGCCGGTGGGCGTCCTCGGCGTCGCCGACCGGCTCCGCCCCGACGCCGCCGCGACCGTCGCCGCCCTCACCCGGCTGACCGGCCGCGCCCCGGTCCTGCTGACCGGCGACAACGAACGGGCCGCGCGGCAGGTGGCCGAGCGGGTCGGCATCACCGACGTACGCGCCGGGCTGCTGCCCGAGGAGAAGGTGGCGGCCGTCCGCGCCTGGGAGGCGGAGGGGCGCCGGGTGCTGGTGGTCGGCGACGGCGTCAACGACGCGCCGGCGCTGGCCGCCGCGCACTGCGGGGTCGCGATGGGCCGGGCCGGTTCCGACCTCGCCCTGGAGACGGCCGACGCGGTGGTCGTCCGCGACGAACTGGCCGCCGTCCCCGCGGTCGTCGCGCTCTCCCGCACCGCGCACCGGCTGGTCGTCCAGAACCTGGTGATCGCGGGCGCCTTCATCGCGGTGCTGGTCGCGTGGGACCTGATCGGCACGCTCCCGCTGCCGCTCGGCGTCGCCGGGCACGAGGGCTCCACGGTCCTCGTCGGCCTCAACGGCCTCCGCCTCCTGCGGACGGCGGCCTGGCCGCGCCCCGCGGCGCGCTGACGGAATGCGCCCGGTCCGGGCGGGCACGGCTGGGCACCGACCCGGGGGACGGCGGACGCCGGCCCCGGTACGGCCGCCCGGACCGGGAGTCGAGGGGTACGGACCCCCCGGCGCGGCAGCGCTACACGCCAGGGGTACGGCGACGGGTCAGATGCCCATGCCGATGCCGCCGCCCACCGGGAGCACCGCCCCGGTGATGTAGCCGGCGTCCTCGGAGGCGAGGAAGCGGACGGCGGCGGCGACCTCGCGGTCGGTGCCGGGGCGGCCGACCGGGGTCATCCGCATGGTGTCCCGCATGCGCCGGTCGCTGAGGTCCTTCGTCATGTCCGTCTCGATGATGCCGGGCGCCACCAGGTTGACCGTGATGCCCCGGGGGCCGAGTTCCCAGGCCAGCGAGCGGGCGAAGCCGAGCAGGGCGGTCTTGGTGGCCGCGTAGTTGGTCTGGCCGGGCGAGCCGAGGAAGCCGAGCGCGGAGGAGAGGAGCACGATCCGGCCGCGCCGCTCGGCCAGCATCACCGAGGCCGCCGCCCGCACCGTACGGAACACGCCCCGCAGATTGGTGTCGAGCACCTCGTCGAAGGTGTCGTCGCCCATGCGCAGCAGCAGCGTGTCACGGGTGATGCCGGCGTTGGCGACGAGCACCTCGACGGGGCCCTGTTCGCGGGCGACCGTTTCGAACGCCTCGTCGACGGAGCTCTGGTCGGTGACCTCGCAGCGCACCCCGAGGAGGCCCTCGGGGACATCGCCGCCGCGGTGGCCGACGGCCACCCGGTCGCCGTCCGCGGCCATCATGCGGGCCACCGCGAGTCCGATGCCCCGGTTGGCTCCGGTGATGAACACTGATCGTGACACGGCTGTCCGGCCGTCCTTTCCTGGTACGTGCGAAGGGAGAGAGCGAGGGAGGGAGGGGCGGGTCAGCGGTCCGGCGCCTGGACGACCAGGCAGGACCAGGTGAAGCCGGCGCCCGCGCTGAACACCAGCGCCGCCTCCCCCGGGGCGAGCGCCCGCTCGCGCATCAGGTCGGCGATGCCGGCGACGGCGTCGCCCGCGCCGAGGTGGCCGGTGGCCAGCCCGTACTCCAGCGGTTCGGCGGAGGTGTGCTCGGCGAGCACGGCCCGCCAGGAGTCGCGCAGGGTCCTGCGGCCGAAGCGGGGCAGGACCGCGTAGCGCAGCCGCAGGTCGTACGGGTGCATCCCGGCGTCGACGAGGGCTTCGCCGACGACCGTGCGGATGCCGCGCAGATTGGCGGCGACGAAGCCCTCGTTGCCGTGTTCCCGCAGGTACGCGCGCTTGGTGACGCGCATGTCGACGCGGTCGCGGACGCCGCGCGGGACGGGGGCGAAGGGGTCGGCGCCGCGGTGCATCTCCTCCAGTTCGGGTGCGGCGGTGCTGGCCACCGAGAGGAGCAGCAGCGGGTCCTCGTCGGCGGCGGGCGCGGTGAGCACGAGGGCCGTGCCGCCGTCCCCGTACGCCACGCCGTAGTCGCTGGCCCAGCGGTCGAAGCCGGGGGCGACGAAGCGGTCGGCGGTGGTGACGAGGGCGCGGCGGGACCGCGGCGAGCCCGTGGTGCGGGCGGCGGTGAGATAGGCCGAGGCGAGCTGGACGGCGCTGCTGCCGCCGTTGCACACCTGCTGGATGCCGATCGGCAGCGCGCGTTCGGCGCCGATGCGGTGGGCGACGTAGTGGGCGGGCGACCACAGGTCGTGGCCCTGGTAGTACATGCTCGCGTGGAACGTCAGGTCGAGTTCCTTGGGCTCGATCCCGGCCGCGTCCAGGACGTCGGACGCGGCGGAGACGGCCATGTCGGGGGCCGACTCGTCGAGGGCCGCGGGGACGGCCGTGTGGCCGAGGTCCTCGGCGTGGCGCCGGGTCAGCCGGCCCTCCGCGACCGCGTCCTCGACCCGGTCCCGTCCGCGCGGAAGCCACAGCGCCGCGGCCGAAATACCGACCGGTTCCGCCAGCTCCATCTCCGCTCCGCCTTTCCTGAGGGATTCGCTGGAGGAGTATGCCGGGCCGATATAGAAGCGCCGTGGAAGTTGCTCGGAAATTCCCCTCTCGGAACGCCGTCCGCGCTGGTGGGGAGGGGTGCGTACCTCCTTCGAGACACGGCCTGCTACCACTATCGAAACCTTGCCCGAGGGGGTGGGCGGCGACTTTCATTCCGAACGGCAGAAGAAAGCCGAAGCGCCGGACCCCGGAATTCCGGGGTCGCCGGAATTCCGGTGGTGCCGGGAATCCCCGCGGGGGAGCGACCGGCCGCGGCGACCAGTGCGAAGGGGAAAAGACATGGCCGGCACTCAGCTTCCCGAGGACGTCCGGGCGGGCATCCGCGAGATCGTCGCCGAGGTGCTGGAGGTGGACGCCTCCGAACTCACCGAGGACAGCAGCTTCGTGAACGACTTCGACGCCGACTCGCTGCTGGTGATCGAGATCATCTCCCGCTTCGAGCGCGACCTGCACGTCAAGATCCCGAAGGACGAGCTCGCCGAGCTGGACACCCTGCCGGAGGCGTACGAGCTCGTGGGCAAGCACTACGCCGCGGGGGTCGTGGGTGCCTAGTCAGCCCACCGCGTCCCGCTCCTCCCGCCGGGTCGTCGTCACCGGTCTCGGCGCCGTGAGCAGCCTCGGGCTCGGCGCCCGGGAGCTGGTCGACGCCGTCCGGTACGGGCGGCACGGCATCGGGCCCGCCGAGCAGTTCGACGTGACGGGCTTCGAGCACACCCTGGCCGGCGAGGTCCGGGGCTTCCGGCCCGGGGCCCATCTGCGGCGCACCACCCCCGAACGCTGGGGCCGCAGCGGGCAGTTCGCCGCCGTCGCCGCCCGGTTCGCCGTGGCGGACGCCGGCCTGGGCGAGGAGAGCCTGGCCGGGCACCGGGGCGTCAGCGTCTTCGGTACGACCAACGGCGAGTCCCAGGAGGTCGAGCGGGTCGTCGCCCAGTCGGTCGACCGGGGGCCCGGCTCCGTGGACCCCGCCCTCCCGGGCCGCACCGCGCCGGGGAACATCGCCGGGGCGGCCGCGGCCGAACTGGGGCTCACCGGCGAGGCCCTGACCTTCGGCACCGCGTGCGCGGCCGGCAACTACGCCGTCGGCTACGCCTACGACCTGATCGGCTCCGGCGAGGCCGACCTGGCCGTCTGCGGCGGCGCCGACGCCTCCAACCGCGCCACCCACGCCGGCTTCCACGCCCTCGGCGCCCTCGCCGAGGACGTGCCCCGCCCCTTCGACGAGCACCGCGACGGGATCGTCACGGCCGAGGGCGGCGCCGCGCTGGTCCTCGAACCGCTCGACGCGGCGGTCGCCCGCGGCGCCCGGATCTACGCCGAGGTCCTGGGCCACGGCATGACCTGCGACGCCCGGCACATGACCAATCCGTACGCCGGCACGATCGCCGCCTGTGTGCGCGCCGCGCACGAGCGGGCCGGGATCACGCCGGCCGACGTGGACTACATCTGCGCCCACGGCACGGGGACCCGGGCCAACGACATCACCGAGGTCACCGCCGTACGGGAGGTGTTCGGCGACGACCTGCCGCCGATCTCCTCCGTCAAGTCCATGCTCGGACACACCATGGGCGCGGCCGCCGCCTTCGGGGCCCTGGTGTCCTGCGCGGCGCTGCACGACGGGTTCCTGCCGCCGACCGCGACGCTGCGGACGGTCGACCCGGAGCTCGGGGCGGTGGACGTGGTGCCCGGCGTCGGCCGGGCCGCGAGCCCCCGGATCGTGCAGAACCACGGATTCGCCTTCGGCGGCAACAACGCCGTCGTGCTCTTCGGGAAGGCCGGGACATGACCACCCTCGCAGTCACGGAACCGTCGACGCACGCGGGCGCCGGTGCGGGACCGCTCCCCGGGGTGGTGCCTCTCGACATCGTCGGCGCCGGCGTGTTCAGCGCGGCGGGCCCGGGTCTCGCCGCCCTCGCCGACCTCCCGGGCGGCGCGACCGCCGGCGCGACCGCCGGGGCGACCGCCGGGGCGACGGCGGAGGCGGACGGCTCCTGGCCGCCGCTGCCGGTCCGCGGCGTCACCGGCTTCGACGCGGAGGCGGTCCTCGGCCGGAAGGGGCTGCGGGGGCTGTCCCGCACCGACCGGCTGGCGATGGCCGCCTGCCTGGCCGCCGCCACGGGCGCCCCCGGCGGCGCCGGGGAGCGGACCGGCATCGTGCTCGGCACCGACGTCGGCAGCACCGCCGCGCAGGCGGACTTCTTCCGCGACACGTTCACGCGGGAGCGGCCGTACCTGGTCAACCCGTCGGCGTTCCCGGGCACGCTGATGAACTCGGCGGCCGGCCGGACCGCGATCCGGCTGGGTCTCACCGGGCTGAACGCGACGGTGTCCGGCGGTGCGCTGGCCTCCCTGCACGCCCTCCGGTACGCGCGGAACGCCCTCGTCAACGGGCACGCCGACCGGCTGCTCGTGGGCGGCGTCGAGGAGGCGTCCGCCGCGGGAGCCTGGGCCTGGCACCGCGCGGGCGCGCTCCGGTCCGGGGCCGCGCTCGGCGAGGGCTGCGCGGTCCTCGTCCTGCGGGCCGGGACGGCCGGCGGCGCGGACCGGTCCGCCGGGGACGGGGAGCCGCTCGGGCGGCTGCTCGCCTGCGAGACCGGTTACGCCGATCCCGTGGCCGAGGGGCCGCTCGGGGTGGCGGCGCGGCTCGCGGAGTGCGTCCGTACGGCGCTGCTGCGCAGCGGCGTCACCGTCGGCGAGCAGCCGCTCGTGGTCCCCGGCGCGGGCGCCCGGCGCGGCTGGGCGGCCGTCGAACTCCGGTCGCTGCGAGCGGTGTTCGGGCCGCTTCCGGACTCCCGCGCGGTGCGGGTCGACGGTGCGCTCGGCGAGACGCACGCGGCGTCCGGCGCGCTGCGGCTGGCGACCGTGCTGGCCCGCTGGCAGGCCGGCGCGGGCGACGAGCGGGCCGCCGTGCTGACCGCCGTCGGCCAGGACGGCTCGGTCGGCGCGGCCGTCGTCACCCGGCCGGCGCGGGCCTGACCCGCCGTCAGGCGCGTCCGCCCGCCCCTCACCCGTCCGCCCGCCCCTCACCCGTCCGCCCTCCCTTCCCTGTCCGCCCCTCGCACCGAAACGACTGGAGATTCCGACGTGAAGAGCAGCTCCCTCCTCACCCCGCAGGGCGGGGAGGCCGCGGAGGCCGAGGAGCGGCCCGCGCTCAGCTACGAGCAGACCGTGCCACGCGGCCTGGTCCACCGCTGGTCGCTGTCCGAGGTCTTCCTGACCGGTTCGCGCGCCCTGGACGGGCGGCGCTTCGAGGCCGCGGCCCAACTCCCGCTGTCGCACGCCTACTTCCGGGACCACGTGGGGCGCGGCGAGCACCATGACGTGCTCCTCGTGCTGGAGGCGTGCCGGCAGTCCGTGACCTGCGCCGCCCATCTCCACCAGGGCGTCCCGGCCGCGACGACCTTCATGGTGACGGCGTGGTCCCTGGAGATCACCGACCCGGAGGCGCTGGCCTGCGGCACCCGGCCGGGCGAGCTGGCCATCGCCGGCGACGTCACCGGCCGGCACGAGCGCGGCGGACGGCTGCGGCGGCTGGAGTTCGCGATGGACCTGGCGCTCGACGGCCGGCCGCTGGGCCGGCTCACCATGGACGTCCGGTCCACGCCGACGGACCAGTACCACGACCTGCGGTACATGCAGCGGGGCGGGGAGGTGCCCACCGCGTTCGGGCTGCCCGCCGAGCCGGCCGGCGAGCCGGTCGCGCCCGCCGCGGTGGGCCGGCTGGACCCGGTGAACGCCGTCCTCGACGACGTACGGAGCGCGGACGGGGTCGTGACGGCCGCGCTCAGCCCCCGCAGCTTCCGCAACCGCAGCATGTACGACCACCCCTACGACCACGTCCCGGCGATGGTGTTCAGCGAGGCGGCCCGGCAGTGCGGACTGCTCCTCGCGGGCGGCGCCGCCGGTCCGGCGCGGGTGGTGCGCCTGGACGGCTCCTTCGACCGGTTCGCCGAACTGGACCGGCCCGTACGGCTGTCGGCCGCGGCCGACCCGGAACCCGGCGCCGGCGCCTGGCTGATGCGGGCGGAGCAGGACGGCCAGACCGTCGCGTCCGTCTCGCTCACCCTCGCCTGACCGCACCCGGCCGCCGCGCCACCGCTCCCGCCCGCCGAGAACTCCCTCCCCCTGAAAGGCACTCCCATGGCTCAGCCCTCCATGATCTGGTTCGACTTCGGCGGCGTCCTGTCGCCGCCCCTGGAGCGCATCTACGAGGCGTACGAGGTCAAGACCGGCATCACCCCCTCCCAGCTCAAGGCCGCCATCAAGGGGGTCGCCGACGAACTGTCCATGCCCACCATGGCGCCCGTCGAGATCGGCGCGCTCACCGAGCCCGAGTGGGGCACCCGGCTGGCCCGGGTGCTGGCCGCCCAGAACCCGGGCATCGACCTCTCCCGGGCCCGGCTGCGGACCTTCGGCGAGCAGTGGTTCGACGGCGTGGTGGCCAACCCGGTGATGGTCCGCGCCTACCTCCACCTCCAGGAGAACGGATTCCGCACCGGCGTCCTCTCCAACAACGTCGTCGAGTGGGGCCCGTACTGGAAGGCGATCATCGCCCCGGTCGGCGAGGTCGACGTCCTCATCGACTCCTCGGACGTCGGCTGCCGCAAGCCCGACGCGGAGATCTTCGAGATCGCCGCGAAGGCGGCCGGCGTCGCCCCGGCCGACTGCCTCCTGATCGACGACGTCGAGGAGAACCTGGTCGCGGCCCGCGCCCAGGGCTGGCAGACGGTGCTGTTCCGCGACGACGAGCAGACGCTGGCCGACCTGCGGTCCGTGACGGGCCTGGCCGGCCTGTCCGGCCTGCTGTGACCCCATCCGCCCGGACGGCCGAAGGAGCCTGACATGACCACCTCGCTGGAAGCGGTGGAGGAGCGCGAGGACGGCGTGACCGTCGCCGACGTCCCCCACCTCGACCCCCTGCCGCCGTACGTCCCGGTCGCGGAGCGCTCGGCCGGCGGCCTGCCGCAGGTGAAGCTGCCGAGCGGGCACCACGTGGTGCACCTGACCCGGTACGCCGACGTGCACAAGGTGCTGACCGACTCGACCTTCGGCCGCGCCGAGACCAACGTCGAGGGCGGGCCGACGTTCTTCCCGACGACGCTGCCGCCCGAGATGCTGATCAACCTGGACGGACCGGACCACTCGCGGATGCGGCGGTTCGTGACGGCGGACTACAGCGCCAACGCGGTCGCCCGGCTGGCCCCGTTCCTCGACGAGCTCGTCACCCGGCGCTTCGCCGACCTGCGGGCCCAGGAGCGCCCCGACCTGTACACGGCGGTGCTCGACCCGATCCCGATCGAGGTGACCTGCCGCTTCCTCGGCATCCCGGAGGAGGACGTGGCGTACTTCCGCCCGCACTCCCCCACCATCCAGAAGGCCCTGCACGACGACGTCCCGGGCCTGATGGAGGAGTTCTTCACCTCGTACGGCTACGTCACCGACCTGGTGACCGGGAAGCGGCCGGTGGTGCCCGGCGGGCTCATCGAGCGGTTCCTCGCCACCCGGGACGAGACGGAACCCCCGCTGGAGGACAAGGAGCTGGTCGGGCTGGTCTTCGCCGCGCTGGTGGCGATCGACCAGAACGTGCTGTCGGTGCTCTCGAAGGCGGCCCTGGTGCTGCTGAGCGCGCCCTCGCTGTGGCAGCGGGCGGTGGCGGACCCGGACGTGGTGCCGCAGCTGGTCGAGGAGATCATCCGGCTGGTCCCGCTGGGCACCATGTCGACCTTCCCGCGGGTCGCGCACCGCGAGGTGGTCACCAGCGAGGGAACGATCCTGCCGGGTGACGTCGTCTACGCGGACGCGTTCGCCGCCAACCGGGACCCGTCGGTGTACGAGCGTCCGCTGGTCATCGACCCGGACCGCACGGGCAAGCGGCACCTCCAGTTCGGCTACGGCATGCACCACTGCCTGGGCGCCGCCCTGGCCCGGCTGGAGATCGGCGCGATCCTGACCCGGCTGGTCCGCGAGTTCCCGGGGCTGGCCCTGGACGCCGACCCGGCCGCGCTGCCGTGGGACGAGGGGGCGCTGCTGCGCCGGCCCGTCTCGCTGCCGGTGCGCTGGTAGCAGCGCGCGCTTCCTCGGGCGGTGCCCCGGCCGGGCCGGGGCACCGCCCGGCATGTTCCTTTGGACGTACTCCCGATGTGTCCTGGGCGGTAGAGGCATGGAGTTCGCGCCGACGGGCTCGTTAGCGTCGGAAGGCGCCTCCGGAAGGGCTTCGGAGCGGGCGCGGAGCGGATGCGGGGGCACGGGGCATGACGGAGAACGGGACCGGAGCGATACGGTTCGGCGTCCTCGGCGCCCTGCGCCTGTCCGCCGGCGACCGGGAGTTCACGCTCCGCGGGCCGAAGCTGCGGAAGGTGTTCGCGCTCCTCGCCGTCCGGGCGGACGAGCTGGTGAGCCTCGACGACCTCGTCGCCGAGCTGTGGGCGGGCGACCCGCCGGGCAGCGCGGTCATGACGGCCCGGACGCACGTGTACCACCTGCGGAAGTGGTTCGCCTCGCTGCCGGTCGAGGAGGCGCTGCGGCCCCGGCTGGCCGGCCGTCCGCACGGCTATCTCCTGGAGGCCCCGGCGGGCGGTGTGGACGCCGGGCTCTTCCGGGCGGCGCATCAGCGCGGCGCCCGGCTGCTCGCCGAGGGGCGGGTGGAGGAGGCGGCCCGCGCGTTACGCGGCGCCCTCGCGCTGTGGCGCGGGCCGGTGCTCTCCGACGTACCGCCGGGTCCGGTCCTGGAGCCGCTCGCCGCCGGTCTGACGGCGCTGCGGGAACAGGCGCTGGAGGCCCGTCTGGAGGCGGACCTGCGGCGCGGCCGGCACCGGGAGATCGTGGACGAACTGCGGGCGCTGGTCGCGCGCCACCCGTTCGACGAGTGGCGGCACGCGCGGCTGATCAGCGCGCTGCACGGATCGGGCCGGCGGGCCGAGGCGCTCGCCGCGTACGAGGAACTGCGCGTCCTGCTGCGCCGGGAGCTCGGCATGGAGCCCTCCCAGGAGGTCCTGCTGCTGCGGGACCGGCTGCTCAGCGGCGCGGAGCCGGCGCCGGGAAGTCCGGCGCGGCCGTGATCCAGGCCCTGTTCCCGGCGCCGGTGGCGGCCTTCGACGGCGTCCGGCTGCCCGACGAGATCCGGCTCCTCCCCGGGGAGGAGGCCGCCGCGGCCGGAATGTCGGCGGTGCGCCGGGCCCGGTTCGCCGCGGTCCGCGACTGTGCCCGGCGGGGCATGCGCCGGCTCGGGGAGCCACCCGCGGCCGTCCCGCGCGGACCGCGCGGCGCGCCGGTGTGGCCCGCCGGTCTGACCGGCAGCATGACCCACACGCGGGGCTACCACGCTGCCGCGGTCGCCCGCTCCGGCGCGGTGCTGTCGCTCGGGGTGGACGCCGAACCGGACGAGCCGCTGCGGCACCCGGGGATGCTGCCCCGGGTCTCGCTGGCGGCCGAACGGGCCTGGGTGGCGCGGCTGTCCGCCGAGCGGCCCGGGGTGAGCTGGGACCGGCTGCTGTTCAGCGCCAAGGAGTGCGTCTACAAGGCGTGCGCGCCGGTCCTCGGCGAGCTGGGCTTCGCGGACGCGCTGATCACGGTGGATCCGGTGGCCGGCGTCTTCCGGGCCCGGGTCGCCGCGCCGGGGCGGGGCGGCCGGTGCCGGGTGGTCAGCGGCCGGTGGCTCGCCCGGGACGGGCTGCTCGTGACCGCGCTGGTGCTGTGGCGTCCTGCTCGGGATCCGACCCGGCCGGAGGGGCCGGCGGATTGTCCGCGAGCAGCTCCAGCAGGCCCGGGAAGCGGGCCTCCAGGTCCTCCCTGCGCAGGTGCGCCTTGCGGCTGTTGCCCCGGTTGACCTGCTGCACCAGGCCGGACTCGCGCAGGATCCGGAAGTGGTGGCTGAGCGTCGACTTGGACACCGGGAAGCCGAAGGACAGGCAGGTCCGCTCGGTTCCCTCCGGGAGCGTCAGGAAGGTCTGGATCACCTCGTACCGGAGGGGGTCGGAGAGCGCGTTCAGGACCGTCAGCAGGTCCATCTCGCTCCGGGTCGGATGACCTTCCTCGTCGGGCATCGCTTCGGCTCCTTCACTCGGGTCCGCCATCGGTCGGCGGAAGCGCCTCGTCCGGAGGCCGCCGCCGTTGTCAGGTTTCACTTGCATCGTACCTCCGCCTCTGCCAACCTAGGTTCGAAAAATTCCGAACCTCCCCCAACGCCGCTGGAACTACAGGAGTTTCCTCCCATGACACAGACCGAGTCCGTCCCCGCCGGGGGCGAGACCGCCTCGCCGGCGCAGGGTCAGGCCGCCCCCCAGCGGCAGACGCTGATCCTCACCGCGGTGCTGCTGGCGATCTTCGTCGTCCCCACCTCGATCTCCGGCACCGGCGTGGCCCTGCCCTACATCGGCGCCGACACCGACGCGAGCCTCGTGCCGCTGCAGTGGGTGGTCAACGCCTTCAACGTGGCCTTCGCCTGCCTCACCCTCGCCTGGGGCTCGATCGCCGACATCATCGGCCGCGTCCGCGCCTTCACCATCGGCGCCGCCGTCTACGCGGCCGCCTCGCTCATCAGCGTCTTCGCCGCCGACGTCTACGTCCTGGACGCGGCCCGCGCCCTCGCCGGCATCGGCGGCGCGGCCATCTTCGCCTGCGGCGCGGCCCTGCTCTCCACCGTCTTCGAAGGCCCCGCCCGCGGCCGGGCGTTCGCCCTCTTCGGCACCGTCGCCGGACTCGGCGTCTCCTTCGGCCCCTCCCTCTCCGGCCTGCTCATCGAGACCGCCGGCTGGCGCTGGGTCTTCGCCCTGCACGCCGTCGTCCTCGGCCTGGTGCTGCTCGCCATCCCCGCGATGAGCAAGGGCGTCACCGAGACCCGCAACCCGGACGCCCGCGTCGACGTCCCCGGCACCGCCCTCTTCGTCGTCGCGATGCTGCTGCTCACCACCGGCATCGCCCAGGGCTCCCAGTGGGGCTGGGCCAGCCCCGGCGTGCTCGGCCTCTTCGCCGGCACGGTCGTGGCGCTGGTCGCCTTCGCCGCCGTGGAGAAGCGCCACCCGCACCCCATGCTCGACCTGGGCGCCGTCGCCAACCGCCGCTTCCTCGCCCTGTGCCTGGTGCCGGTGGCCGGCTCCTTCGCCTTCGTCACCATGCTGACGTACCTGCCCAGCTACCTCACCGCGGCGGGCGGCTACTCCAGCGGCTCGGCCGGCCTGATCATGGTGCTGCTCACCTTCCCGATGCTGGTCTTCCCGCTGATCGCCGCCAAGCTGGTGGCCAAGGGCATCTCCGCGATGACCATCATCTTCGTCAGCCTGGTCTGCCTGGTCGTCGGCGTCGCCGGCCTCTCCCTCTTCTCCCCGGACGTGAACATCGCGCTGGTCGCCCTGCCGATGCTCATCACCGGCGCCGGGTACGCACTGGCCGCCGGCCTCGTCGACGGCGAGGCCCTCAGCCTGATCGCCCCGGAGCGGGCCGGCATGGCGGCGGGCTTCCTCAACACCCTGCGCCTCGGCAGCGAGGCCATCGCGGTCGCCGTCTACGGCTCGCTGCTCGCCACCCTCCTGACCGGCCGCACCAACGACGGCATCGCCGCCTTCCCGGGCGCCGGCGACGCCGCGACGGTGGCCGGCACCGCGGCCGGCGGCAACATCAGCGGCCCGGCCGAGGCGGTCGCCGCCTCCCAGCGCGACGGCTTCGTCGACTTCCTGGTCAAGGCGTACGACGGCTCCTTCCACACCGTCCTCTGGGTGCTCGCCGCGACCTGCCTGGTGCTGCTCGCGGTCATCGCCCTCCTGCTGCGGGGCGGCAAGTCCGCGGCCCCCTCGGCGGGCTGACCGCACCCCCGGTCCCCCGCCCCGGCGCGACCCGCGCCCCCCGAGGCGCCTCTGTACGGCAGAGGCGCCTCTCGGCGAATGCCCCCGTCCCTTGGAGCAGACCCGTGACCGTCACCCCCCACCCCGGTCCTTCCGCCGCGGCCCTGCCGGCCGCCCCCCTGCCCGGACGCCTGTTCACCGTGGCCCGTCACTGCGTCGCGGAGGCCCGGCCCGTCGTCCAGCTCGTCTTCCTCACCCGTTTCCTGCTCGGCGCGCTCTGCGCCGCGATCGCCGGCGGAGCCCGCCCGGCGCCGCAGGACGTCCTGGCCGGCGCCGCGTCCCTGTCCCTCGCCGTGCTGGCCACGTACCTGCTCAACGGCGTGATGGACATCGCCGAGGACCGGGGCAACGGATCGCGGCGGCCCATCGCGCGCGGTGACCTGCCGGCCCGCACCGGCGCCAAGGTCGCGGCCGGCAGCGCGGTGGTCTCGCTGCTGCTCGCGGCCTCGGTCCCCGGCCTCGCCGCGCCGGTCGCCGTCCTGCTGCTGCTCGGCTGGGCCTACTCGATGCCCCCGTTCACCGCGAAGCGCCGGACCTGGGCCGGCGCGGTGGTGGTGACGGTGGCGGGCCTCGCCGCCTATCTGGCCGGCGCCGTCGCCGTCCACGGGTCGCTCGCCGGCGGGCCGCTCGCCCTGTGCGGGGTGCTCGCCCTGTGGATGGGCGCGGTCGGCGCCGTCTCCAAGGACCTGAGCGACGTGCGCGGCGACGCGCTGGCCGGCCGGGTCACCTTCGCCGTGGTGCGCGGCGAGCGGGCGGCGCGCCGCCTGGTGGCGGTCGCCGCGCCCGTCCTCGGGGCGGCCGGCCTCGCCGTTGCCGCCCTGAGCGACCCGGTGGTGTTCGCGGGCGCGGTGCCGCTGGCGGCGGGCTCCGGCTGGGTCGCGTGGCGCTGCCTGCGCCCCCGGCCGGACCGGGCCCGGGCCCCGTACCGGGCGTTCATGGTCACGCAGTACGCGGCCAACGCCGGGCTCGCCGCGGGCCTGCTGGCCCTGGGGTGATCCTGACGGACGGACCCGCCCGTCTCACCAGCCGATGAGACGGGCGGCGAGCGCCCGGTTGACCGCGTCGAGCCGGGTGGTGGCCTCCAGCTTGGCGAAGATGTTCCGCAGGTGCCGCTTGACCGTCCCCTCGGTGATGCCGAGCCGGCGCCCGATCTGACGGTTGCTCATGGCCTGGGCCACGCACTGGAGCACCTCGCGCTCGCGCGAGGTGAGGACGGGCGCCTCCGGGGTGTCCGCCGCCCGGCGCGGGGCGGCGGGCCGACGGGGTGTGAAGACGGTGGTGCCGCCGGCCACCGTGCTGTGGATGGCCGAGAGCAGCATGTCGCGGCTGGCCGACTTGTGGAGGTAGCCGGAGGCGCCGTCGGCGAGCAGGGTCTGCACCAGGTCCCCGTCGTCGTGCATGGTGAGCACGACGACGCGGGCGCCGGGGGCGACGGCCCGGAGCTGCCGCAGGGTGGCCTGCGGTCCGGGCCCCGGCATCTCCAGGTCGAGCAGGACGACATCGGGCTGCAGCCGGGTGGCGAGCCGGACCGTCGTCGGACCGTCCACGGCCTCGCCGACCACCTCGATGTCCGGTTCCTTGGCCAGCATGGTGCAGAGCGCGCCGCGCAGCAGGGTGTGGTCGTCGGCGGCGAGGATCCGCACCACCTCGGGGGCGTCCTCGCTCATGCGCTGATCCCCAGCGCGCCCTCGGTACTGCGCAGCGGGACGCGGAAGACGACGCTGGTGCCCCGGCCGGGCGGGCCGCTGAGGCTCAGGGTGCCGCCGAGCGCGGCGATCCGCTCCCGCATGGACGCCAGGCCGTTGCCCCGGAGCAGGGCCGCCGCAGGGGCGCCGATCCCCTTGCCGTCGTCGGTGACCCGGCCCTCCAGGCCGTGGCGGTCGACGGCGACCCGGACGCGCACCTCGGCGGCGCCGGAGTGGGCGAAGCTGTTGCGCAGGCACTCCCGCAGGACGAGGAAGACCTCGTCCTGGTGGAGCGGGGGCAGCCGGTCGACGGGGCCGCTCACCTGGATGTCGACCTCGGTGCCGGCCGGCCGGGTGACGGCCGCGTAGTTCATCAGGTGGCTGCGCAGTCCGGTCCCGCCCTGCTGCGGCACCCGGAGGCCGCTGACGAGTTCGCGGACGAAGCCGAAGGTGTCCAGGAGGGCGGCCTTGGCGGAGTCGATCCGGTCCTGGGCGTCGTCCGGGCGGTCCTGTTCCAGCTCGTGGAGCTCCAGATACCTCAGGGCGAGGCCGAGGTTGCTGCCGATCCGGTCGTGGACCTCGCGGGCCAGCCGGCTTCCGCGGTCGACGGAGGGCAGGTCGGCGCCGCGCATGAGGAAGGCGTCGTAGCCGATCTCGGCCGCGGTCACCCGGGCGTCGATGGCGCGGGTGAGGGCCCGGACGGCGGCGAGGCCGCGGGGCAGTGCCTCGTCGGGGCCCAGCCCGGCGAGCATGCCGGGCAGGGCGTCGAGGACGACGTCCCGCAGGATGCGGGCGGCCCGGAGCGACTCCCGGGCGGGGATGTGCTGGACGGCGCGCCGGGCGCCGAGTTCCAGCGAGGCGAACTCGGCGTCGAGCTGTCCGGCGGGCAGTTCCTCGCAGTCGTCGTGGAGGGTGCGCTGGCACTCCGCCACGATGTGGCGGGCCTGCTGGGCGCACTCCGCCCAGACGTTCTCGTCCGAGGCGAGGACGCTGCCGACGGCCCGGAGGCGGTCGGCGTATTCGGCGATGATTGCGTTCGTGACGTCTGGCGAGCAGACGCCACATCTCGTAGCGGTCATGACAGCTTCCCCCTCAGCGCTATCCGCGACCGGCCATGGTCACCGGAGGCTGTGCGGCCCTCCGAACGCATGGTTGGTCGACTGATCATCATATAGATGTGTGTCAGTCACTCCACGAATGCATAGCCCTACGGTTACATGCGCCGATCCCCCCGGACAACCCCGTTAGTTCGCAGGTCAAGGGCGTACTGCGGGTACGACGACAGCCCGTCCGGCCGGGCCGGACGGGACTCCTCCCGAAGCGGTCCGGGCCCCCTTGCCCCACCGCGCGGAGAGACGTCACCGAGGGCCTCCCGGTTCACCGCCGGGGACGTGAGAAGGGACACCGGAGGGCTCCGGCGGCCCCGCTCGCCCGTGACGGGAGGCGTCGATGCGCTCAGAGTGACGTGTGCGTCAGCAACAGTCCCCGCCGGCGGTGGTCGCCAGCGGCTCCCAGCGGTGCCGGCCGCCGTCGGTGACGACCCGTCCGAAGACGACGTCGGCGAAGTGCCCGGCGAATCCCACCGTGTCGGGCCGGGTCAGTTCCTTCAGGATCCGCAGCCGGGTGTCCACCGCGATGTCCCGGCCCGCGTCGACGAGCACCCGCCACTCGGGGCGCTCGATCTGCACGGCGCTGTGCAGCGCGTCGCCGAGCACCAGCATCCGGCGGTCGCCCGAGGTGATCACGTACGAGGTGTGCCCGTCCGTGTGACCGGGGGTCGCCCAGGCCGTCACGCCGGGGAAGACCTCCTCGCCGTCCAGGACCCCGACGGCCTTGCCCCGCAGCTCGCGGGCGAGGAAGTCCGGGAAGGTGCCGCTCCAGTGCGCCCACTCGTACCGGGAGGTGACGTACCGCGCCCGGCGGAAGTGGAGTCCGGGGCCGTCGGCGGCCGGGCTGAAGGCCCAGCCGACGTGGTCCTCGTGGAGGTGGGTGAAGGCGACCGTGTCGATCGCGTCGACGTCCACCCCGCACGCCGCCAGGCTCGCGGGCAGCCGCCCGCCCTCCTCGACGCCGAGGAACGGATAGCTGTCGGCGGACTCGGTCCGGCGCCGCCCGTACCCGGTGTCGATGAGCAGGGCCCGGCCGCGGTGCTCCACCAGGAGGCCGCCCACGGACGCCATGAGATGCCCGTCGCCGTCGAGATGGGCGGCGTACCGCTCCCAGGTCTCCCCGGTGGTGCCGGGGAACCAGGCACGGGGCGC
Source organism: Streptomyces roseofulvus (assembly GCF_039534915.1). Classification (NCBI taxonomy): domain Bacteria; kingdom Bacillati; phylum Actinomycetota; class Actinomycetes; order Kitasatosporales; family Streptomycetaceae; genus Streptomyces; species Streptomyces roseofulvus. The sequence goes on from NZ_BAAAWE010000001.1 coordinate 2,994,345, forward strand.
GAGCTGGACGAAGCCGTCGGCGAGATAGGTCAGACGGTGCTCGCCGAAGTCGAGCGAGCGCACGGGCGAGAAGCGGTGGAGCCGCTCGCCGAGTCCACTCGGCGTTCGGTCCGGCCGCGGCCCGGGGTCATGCGCGTCTGATAACACGTCAACGACGTTAGTGGGAAGACCCGTGCATCGACAAGACGTGTTCTCGTGGGCTCGGCCACGGTCCGTCACTCCGCGGGTCCGGCCGTCCGCGCCAGGGTCGCCGCCGCGCTGTCCAGCAGCATCTCCAGGGCCGTCGGGTAGGCGCTGGTGTTCATGCGGGCGACCAGACGGGGTGCGGTGGCGGCGATGTGCGGGTGGGTGGTGGCCGGGAGGCGCGCGTACGTGGCCTGCCAGACGGCCTCGTCGGCGGCGCGGGCGGTGTGCGGGAGGGCGAGGGCCGCAGCGTCGAGGGCGGCGAAGGCGAGGGCCTGGTCGATGAAGGCGTGGTAGACGCGTGCCGCTTCGGCGTCGGGCAGGCCGGCCGTGCGCAGCACGCCGAGGACGGCCTCGTCGGCGGCGATCTCGTGCGACCGGCCGCTGACCCGGCTGGCGGTGAGGATCGCCGCCTGCGGGTGGGCGAGATACGCGGAGTGGACGCGCAGGCCGAGCTCGCGCAGATCGGCCCGCCAGTCCCCGGTGGGCGCCCAGCCGCGCAGGGCGCGGCCGGCGAGTTCGTCGCCGACGGCGAGCAGGAGGTCGTCGGTGCCGCGGAAGTAGCGGTAGAGGCTGCTGGGGTCGGCACCGAGGGCCGCGCCGAGGCGGCGCACGGTCAGCCCGTCCCTGCCGTGCTCCTGGAGCATGCGCAGGGCGGTCTCGATGTAGAGCCGCTCGGAGAGCACGACGCCTCCCGCCTTGACGGGCTTTCGACGGCGTCGCTCCCCCTCCGGCACCACTTTCTTAGGCATGAGAACGCTCCTCTCCTCTTCTTCCCAGGTTATGCCAACGCCGTTGACCGGTCTCCGGGCGGACGGCTTTCATGGGCGCACTCCCGGGACCTGTCTTCTTCCTCACGATGAGAGGTGGTTTGTCGATATGCGCGTCCTGCTCGTCGGTGCCGGTGGTGTGGGAACCGCCGTCACCCGCATCGCCGCCCGCCGCTCCTTCCTCGGCCACATGGTGGTGGCCGACTACGACCTGTCCCGCGCCGAGGCGGCCGTCGCCGCGCTCGGCGGGTCCGGCGGACGGTTCAGCGCCGCCCGGATCGACGCCTCCGACCGGGCCGCGGTCACCGCCCTCCTGGAGCGCGAGCGCTGCGACGTCCTGCTGAACGCGACCGACCCGCGGTTCGTGCCGCCGCTCTTCGAGGCCGCGCTGGCGGCCGGGGCGCACTACCTGGACATGGCGATGTCGCTGTCCCGGCCGCACCCCGAGCGCCCGTACGAGGAGTGCGGGGTGAAGCTCGGCGACGCCCAGTTCGTGCGGGCGGCGGAGTGGGAGAAGGCGGGCCGGCTGGCGCTCGTCGGCCTCGGCGTGGAGCCGGGCCTCTCGGACGTCTTCGCCCGCTACGCCGCCGAGGAACTCTTCGACTCCATCGAGGAGATCGGGGTCCGCGACGGCGCGAACCTCACCGTCGACGGCTACGACTTCGCGCCGTCGTTCTCCATCTGGACCACCATCGAGGAGTGCCTGAACCCGCCGGTGGTGTGGGAGGCGGACCGCGGCTGGTTCACCACGCCGCCGTTCAGCGAGCCGGAGGTCTTCGACTTCCCCGAGGGCATCGGCCCGGTGGAGTGCGTGAACGTGGAGCACGAGGAGGTGCTGCTGATCCCCCGCTGGGTGGACGCCCGCCGGGTCACCTTCAAGTACGGCCTCGGCGAGGAGTTCATCCGGACGCTGAAGGAGCTGCACCGGGTGGGGCTCGACCGCACGGAGCCGGTGACCCTGCCGGACGGCACCCGGGTCTCCCCGCGCGACGTCGTCGCGGCCTGTCTGCCCGACCCGGCCACGCTCGGCGACCGGATGCGCGGCAAGACCTGCGCCGGCACCTGGGTGAAGGGCCTGAAGGACGGGGCGCCGCGCGAGGTGTACCTGTACCACGTCGTCGACAACGAGTGGTCGATGCGCGAGTACGGCTCCCAGGCCGTCGTCTGGCAGACCGCCGTCAACCCGGTCGTCGCCCTCGAACTCCTCGCCACCGGCGTCTGGTCCGGCTCGGGCGTGCTCGGCCCCGAGGCCCTCGACCCGCGTCCCTTCCTGGACCTCCTCACGGAGTACGGGTCCCCCTGGGGGCTGCGCGAGCAGTGAGGCACCGGGACTGTCGGTGCCGCCCGTCACAATCGGAGCCATGACCGCGACCGCGCCGCCCGCCCTCACCGCCCGCGCCCTCAACCGGGCCACGCTCGCCCGCCAGTCGCTGCTGGCCCGGGAGCCGGTCGGCGTCGAGGAGGCGGTGCGGCGGGCGGTGGCGCTCCAGGCACAGCAGCCCGGCTCGCCGTACGTGGCGCTGTGGAACCGGGTGGCGGACTTCGACCCGGCCGGACTCGACGCCGCCGTCGAGGGGTTCCGGCTGGTCCGCTCGACCCTGATGCGGATCACCCTGCACCTCGTCCACGCCGACGACTACCGGCCCTTCCGGGAGGCGGTGGAGCCGACGCTGCGCGGCAGCCGGCTGCGCGACCGCCGGTTCACGGAGACCGGGATCACCCCGGAGGACGCGGACGCCCTGCTGCCGGAGCTCCTCGCCTACGCGGACCGGCCGCGCACCGGCGACGAACTGCGGGCGCGGGCCGAGGAGTCGTGGGGCGGCGGGAGCCTCACCCCGACGGCCGGACGGCTGCTGCGGCAGTACGCGCCGCTGTGGCACGTGCCGAGCGGCCCGCCGTGGCAGTACCCCGTCTCGCCCGGTTTCGTCGCGGCGCGACCCGAACCGGTGCGGACCGGCCCGGAGGCAGCGGCCGCGGGCCTGGAGACGCTGGCCCGCCGCTATCTGGCGGGCTTCGGGCCCGCGTCGGCGGCGGACCTGGCCCAGTTCGGCCTGGTGCAGCGCGGCCGGGCCCGGGCGGCGCTCGACGCGCTGGTCCGGGAGGGCGCGGCCGAGCTCCTGGAGGGGCCGGCCGGGGCGGTGCTCTACGACCTGCCGGGCGCGGTCCGCCCGGACGGGGACGCGCCGGCCCCGCCACGCCTGATGGCGATGTGGGACAGCACGCTGCTGGCGTACGCGGACCGCGGCCGGATCGTCCCGGCCGCGTACCGCGGGCACGTCATACGGATCAACGGCGACGTGCTGCCCACCCTGCTGGTCGACGGGTACGTGGCCGGGGCCTGGCGGCCGGTCGACGGCGGGATCGAGGCGGCCGCCTTCCACCCGCTGACGCCCGCCGACTGGGACGGCCTCGCGGCCGAGGCGGCGTCCCTGGGGCGGCTGCTCGCCGACCGCGATCCGCGGGTCTACGGGCGGTACGACCACTGGTGGGCGAAGGGCCTGCCGGCGGTGGAGACGCGGGTGCTGCCGTACTGACCGGGCGCGGACCCCCATTGCCAGCCCCCGGGAAGGCCCTTATCTTCGAGCCACACCTACGGACCGGGATGCTCGTCAGTCCCGGGGCGGTCCGCCGTTCACGGGCCGGACGGCGGGGAGCGCACCACCGCGGGACGCGGGCGCGCTGGACGCCGGGCGTACGGGATATCCGTATCCGCGTACCCGCAGGAGCTGAGCTGCATGAGCAAGCACGTTCTGGCCCAGAACCAGTACGGCAAGGCCGAGAACCGCATCGTCCGCATCGCCCGCCGTGGCGGCGAGGACGGCGCCTGGCACGAGATCCGCGACCTGAACGTGTCGGTGGCGCTGCGCGGCGAGTACCGCGACGTCCACCTGACCGGTGACAACGCCAACTGCCTGCCGACCGACACCACCAAGAACACCGTCTACGCCTTCGCCAAGGAGCACGGCGTCGACTCCCCCGAGGCGTTCGCGATCCTGCTCGCCCGGCACTTCGTGACCTCCCAGGAGGTGATCCGCGAGGCGCAGATCCGCGTCGAGGAGTTCGCCTGGGAGCGGATCCCGGTGCCGACCCGCAAGGAGCAGCACTCCTTCGTCCGCAAGGGCCAGGAGGTCCGCACCGCGCAGGTCACGTACAGCGAGTCGACCGGTCTCCAGGTGCTGTCCGGGCTGAAGGACCTCACCGTGATGAACTCGACCGACTCCGAGTTCCACGGCTTCATCAAGGACGAGTACACCACGCTCCAGGAGGCGTACGACCGGATCCTGGCCACCAAGGTCACCGCCCGCTGGGCGCACTCGGCCACGGCCGCGGCGGACCCGGAGCACGACTGGGACCGCTCCTACCGGAAGGCCCGCCGGCACATGCTGGAGGCGTTCGCGGAGACGTACAGCTACTCGCTCCAGCAGACCCTGCACGCGATGGCCTGCCGGGTCCTCGACCACGTGCCGACGGTCAACGAGGTGCGGCTGAACCTGCCGAACAAGCACCACTTCCTGGTGGACCTGGAGCCGTTCGGCCTGAAGAACGAGAACGAGGTGTACTTCGCGGCGGACCGCATGTACGGCCTCATCGAGGGCACCGTCCACCGCGACGGCGTCCAGCCGGTGATCGCCACCTCCGACTGGATCACCGCCTGACGTACCGGCCACGGGCGGCCCGGCCTAGTGACCTGAGTCGGAGATTCGTCGTTGGTTGGGCATGAGTCGTCCTGGTCCGAAGATTCCGCCGTTGTCGGTCACTGACGCCCAGCGGGCGGTGCTGGAAGGCTGGTTGCGTCGCCGGACGACGGCCCAGGCTCTGGCCCAGAGGTCGCGGATCGTGCTGGAGTGCGCCGAAGGCCACTCGATCATGGAGGTGTCCCGCCGGCTGCGGGTCACTCCGGACACGGTCCGCACCTGGCGGCGCCGGTTCATCGAACGCGGCTTGGACGGTTTGTGCGACGACCCGAGGCCCGGCGTCCCGAGGAAGATCACCGATGCCGACGTCGAGCGGGTGATCGTCAAGACGCTCGAGGAGACCCCGAAGAACGCGACCCACTGGTCGACGAGGTCGATGGCCGCGGCGACAGGCATGTCCCAGTCGACGGTCTCGCGGATCTGGCGGGCGTTCGCGCTGGCGCCGCACCGGTCGCAGACGTTCAAGCTGTCGACCGATCCGTTGTTCATCGACAAGGTCCGCGACGTCGTCGGTCTGTATCTCGATCCGCCGGAGAAGGCTCTGGTGCTCTGCGTGGACGAGAAGTCGCAGATCCAGGCCCTGGACCGGTCCCAGCCGGTGCTGCCGATGGTGCCTGGTGTTCCTGAACGCCGCAGCCACGACTATGTCCGGGCCGGCACCACGACCCTGTTCGCCGCGCTCGAAGTAGCCACCGGCAAGGTCATCGGCTCCCTCCACCGGCGCCACCGGGCAGCGGAGTTCAAGAAGTTCCTGACCAAGCTGGACAAGGAAGTCCCGGCTGATCTGCAGGTTCACCTGATCCTGGACAACTACGCGACGCACAAGACACCCGACATCAAGAAGTGGCTGCTGGCCCATCCGCGGTTCCACCTGCATTTCACGCCGACCAGCGCGTCCTGGCTGAACCTGGTCGAGCGGTGGTTCGCCGAACTCACGCAGAAGAAGCTCAAGCGCGGCGTCCACCGCTCCGTCCAGGCCCTCGAACGCGACATCCGGGCCTGGCTCGCCGACTGGAACGAGCACCCCAGGCCCTTCGTCTGGACGAAAACCGCCGACGAGATTCTCGACAAGGTCGCCGCCTACTGCCGACGAATCTCTGACTCAGATCACTAGGTCGTTTCTTTCGGATCAGGCCGGATCAGGGAGCGGCGTCTGGTGCGTGCGCTCGCAAGGCGGAGGAGGGAGTCGACGCGGAGCGTTGCTGACTGACGACAACGCGGCGAGGGTGCGTGCCAGGCGTCGCGAGCCCGGCATGATCCGGAAGAGACGGCCTAGAGCAGCCCGGCCGCCTCGGTTCCGAGCCATACGGCTCCGAGCCCGGCGGTCAGGCTGCCCGCCACGTTCAGCACCGCGTACCCCTTCGCCCCGCCCTCGTACAGCTTCAGCGTCTCGTACGAGAAGGTCGAGTACGTGGTGAGGGCGCCGCACAGGCCGGTGCCGAGCAGCAGCTGCGCCTGCGCCGAGGTGACGCCGGTGAGCAGCCCGAGCACGAACGAGCCCACCACGTTGACGGCGAGGGTCCCCCAGGGGAAGACCGAGTCGTGGCGGGCCTGCACGGCCCGGTCGGTGAGGTAGCGCAGGGGTGCGCCCACGGCGGCGCCGAGCGCCACGAACAGCCAGTTCACTCCGCCGGTGCCCCTTCCGGGGGGCCGGCGGAGCCCGGCCGGCGCACCACCTCGCAGGCGTCGAGGACCACCAGACCGTCCGTCACCAGCTCGTCCAGCTCCGGCAGGAAGGCGCGGATCCGCTCCTCCTCGTCCACGATCAGGACCGCCACCGGCAGGTCCTCGCTGAGCGAGAGGAGCCGCGCGGTGTGGATGCGGGACGACCGACCGAAGCCCTCGACGCCCCGGAAGACGGAGGCGCCGGCGAGCCCGGCGGCGTGGGCGCGGTGCACGATCTCGGTGGAGAGCGGGCGGTGGTGCCAGGTGTCGTTCTCGCCGACGACGACGGTGAGCCGGAGCGCCGGACCGGTGTGCGGCGGTGTCATGCCGTCTCCTTCCTCACCCACAGGGCCCGGCCGGCGGCGACGCCCGCCACGACGGCGGCGAGCGCGGCGACCAGCGTCCCGCCCAGGTAGAGGACGCCGGCGGCGGTGTGGTCCGCGCCGAGGAGCCGCCGGGTGTCGAGGGCGTAGGTCGAGAAGGTGGTGAAGCCACCGCAGAAGCCGGTGCCGAGGAAGGGCCTCAGCAGCGGGTGCGGTGCCGTGGGCGCCTCCGTGGCGAAGACCGTCAGCAGGCCGATCGCGGCGCAGCCGAGCGCGTTCACCAGGAGGACCGTCCAGGGGAAGGCGCCGGGTGCGGTGGGCCAGAGGAGGCCGGCCGCGTAGCGGGCGGTCGCGCCGAGCACCCCGCCGGCCGCGACCACGGCGACGACCGGTGCCTGCCCACGCGTTCCCATACCCCCAGGTTAGAGGGCGGTACGGGCGCGGACGCGGTGTGGGGCGAGGCGCCACGGGCGGTGCCGGCCTGGGGCATTAACCGGGGGCCCGTGTCGCCTCGCTCTGCGATGGTCCGGCGACGGAGAGCGACCGGTCAAAGCCGGTCCGTCGAGTCTGTCAGCTCACCCGGCGGCGCGCCCGGGAGCTGTCCGGAACCCGTCGCCGGGGGGTGGGTACCGGCCATCCGGGGCGCTGTCAGGGGTGTGGTGGCCGGACCACCGTCGCCGGGTGGCGGAGAGGTGAACGGGCCCCTCCGGGGGCCGTTCACACGTCCTTGACGGCCCCGCCGGAGGGGGTGGAACCGCAGGTCAGGGGCGGGACGGTGGTCCGGCCACCATCCGGCGGCCGAATCGGGTGCCGGGTCCACCTCGTCGGGGAGGGGGAGCCCGGGCGACGGTGGTGGAGCAGCGGGAGGCAGCTGCGCACCCTTCGGACAGGACGGGCAGGAGTGTCGTGAGTACATCCGTCGCCATCAAGTACGGGACCGCCGCCGCGGCCGCGCCGCTGACCGTGCCGCGGCCCCGGGTCCGCGCCGTCCCCCGGGCCGTCGCCCCCCGTCCCGGCGAGGACGTCTTCACCGAGCTGTCCACCGCGCTCTTCTCCGGCTTCGCCCGCCGCGACCAGCGGCTGAAGGCGGAGCAGTACCTGCACGGCCTGCTCACCGCGCAGGGCCGGAAGTCGATCCGGAACATCGCCGCGCAGATCGGCGGCCCGGCCGCCGAGCAGAGCCTGCACCACTTCATCTCCAGCTCCACCTGGGACTGGCAGCCGATGCGCGCCTCCCTCGGGCGGTTCCTGGAGCGTGCCGCGCACCCGCAGGCGTGGGTGGTGCGGCCGATGCCGATCCCGAAGGCCGGCGAGCACTCGGTGGGCGTGGACCGGCGCTTCGACCCGGAGCGCGGCCAGGTCTTCCAGGGCCAGCAGGCGTTCGGCGTGTGGTTCGCCGGCGAGGAGCTGAGCGCGCCGGTCAACTGGCGGCTGTTCCTGCCGGACCCGTGGGTGAAGGACCGGACGCGCCGTGACCGCGCGGAGGTGCCGGACGAGGCGGGCGAGGAGACGCTGGAGGAGTGCGCGGTCGCCGCCGCCCTCGACACCGCCCGCTGGACCGACATCACCCGCAAGCCGGTGCTGCTCGACATCCGGGGCGGCGCGGGCCGGTCGGCGCTGACCCGGCTGGCGGCCGCCGGGGTGCCGGTGGTGGCGCGGATCGGGGCCGGTTCGCGGCTGGCGATCGCGGACCGCTCGCTGCCCGGTTTCGGCGCGGGCCCGCTCCCGGCGGCCCAGATACTGGAGTCCCTGAAGGGGCTGCGCAGGCCGGTGAGCTGGGTGGACACGGTCGGCGGCGCGCGGACCTCGCGCACCTCGCTGGCCACCGCCGTCCGGGTCGCGCTGCCGTCCCCCGGCGGGGAGCGGATGCGGCCGCTGATGCTGCTCGGCGAGTGGGACGACCCGCGCCGGGGTCCGGCCCGGGTGTGGATCAGCGACCTCACGCAGGCGACGGTCGGTTCGCTGCTGCGGCTGACGAAGCTGACGCAGCGGGTGGACCGGGACTTCGCCGCGGTCGGCGAGGAGGCGGGGCTGCGGGACTTCGTGGGCCGCTCGTACCGGGGCTGGCACCGGCACATCACGCTGGCCTCGGCCGCGCACACGGCGACGGTGCTCGGGTCGGCGTGGGAGGCGGGGGGGTACGGCTCGGGCTACGTCACCCGCCGCGCGGCCGGCTGACGCCCCGTCGGGCGCGGGTCAGTCGGCCGGGCGGGCCGGGGCCGTGGCGGCCCTGCGGCGGGCCAGCACCTCGCGGGTGCGCTGGAGCCGCAGGGCGAGCTGGACCTCCAGAACCTGGCCGGGCTTCTGCCAGCCGGGGCCGAGGAGTTCACCGATCCGCTCCAGCCGCCGGGAGACCGTGTTGGGGTGGACGTGCAGCGCCTCGGCCGCGTTGGTGGGGCTGGAGCCGGAGGCGAAGTACGCCTCCAGGGTGCGGGTGAGGTCGGTGAGCCGCTCGGCGTCGTAGTCGAGGACGGGCCCGATCGCGTTCTCCACGAAGCCGTCCACGTCGTGGTCGTCGGAGAGCAGCATGCCGAGGAAGCCGAGGTCGGTGACGGCCGCGGCGGAGCCCGTACCGCCGAGGGCGCTCATCGCGTCCAGGCAGCGCAGCGCCTCCGCGTACAGCGGTCCGACGGCGTCGGGGCTGCCGCCGGGTCCCGCGGCGGCGACCGAGACGGGGTGGCCGAGGAGCGGGGTGAGCTCCTCGGAGACGGCCGCCGCGGCGGCGGAGGCGTCCACGCCGGGGAGCAGCAGCACGATGCAGCCGCCCTGCACGGTCTTGAGGCCGGCGAGCCGGTACGCGTACGAGGACGCCCAGACGACCGCCCGGCCCTGTTCGCCGCCCTCCGGCCGGGCGACCACGAGGACGTGCGGTCTGCGCAGGTCCACGCCGAGGCGGCGGGCGCGCCGGGCGCTCTGCTGCGGGGCGTGCGGCGGGTCGGCGATGAGGTCGTCGAGGAGTTCGTCGCGGACGGGGCCCTCGGCGACGGCGCTGGAGCGCTGCATGAGGAGGAGCAGGGCGACGGACTGGGCGACGAGTTCGAGGAGCCGTTCGTCCTCCTCGGTGAGGCCGCCCTCGGCACGGACCACCAGGCCGCCGAGGTCCTCGGAGCCGGCGATGACGGGGGCGACCCAGACGGAGTCGGCGGCGAGGACCGGCCGGCGCAGCGCGTGGGCGTCGAGGGACGCCTTGGCGACGGCGTCCTCGTCGAGGCCGGGGAAGTCGCCGCTGGCGGCGAGCCGGCGGCCGCCGGGGTCGCAGACCATCACGGTGGCGTCGAGCGCGTCGCCCGCGGCCTTGGCGACGTGCGGGAGGTCGCCGCCGGCGAGGACCAGGTTCATGATCCGGCCGTGGGCCTCGCTGACGTGCCGCATCCGGGTGAGGCTGGTGCGCACGCGGGCGCTGTCCCGTTCCAGTTCGGTGAGTTCGGCGCGGGTGCGGTCGAGGAGTCCGGCCTTCTCCACGGCGAGGGCGGCCAGGTCGGCGAGGGCGCCGAGCAGCGCGATCTCCTGCGGGGTGTGCTCGCGGACCCGGCGGTCGGCGCCGAAGAGGGCGCCGATGACGGAGTCGCCGCTGCGGAGCGGGACGGCGACGATGGCGCGCAGCCCTTCGGCGCGGACGGCCTCGTCGCCGGGGTCGACGACCTCGGCGTCGTCGAGGGCGGCGGCCGGGTCGGGTGCCTGGCCGCTGGTGAACCGCTCGTCGGCCGGGTAGTCGGGGGTCCAGACGGGTTCGCCGGAGCGCTGGACGACGCCGCCGAGGCAGTTGCCGGTGCCGATCCGCAGGCCGACGCTGAGTCCGGGCCCGTTGGCCTCGCCGGTGTCGCCGCCGGTGCGGGAGCCCTCGGTGACGCGGATGTAGCAGGCGCCCTGGGGGCCGCGCAGGGTCACGTACGCCATGTCGAGGCCGAGCAGGCGGCGGGCGCGGCGGGTGACGATCCGGAGGAGGCCGTCGAGGTCGTAGCTGAGCGTCAGGTCGCGCGCGGTGTCGGTGAGCGCGGCGAGGGAGGCGCCCCGCTGGTCGGCGCGGGCGCGGCCGACGGCGCGCTCGGTGTGGAGGGTGCGGGCGAGGGTGACGGCCCGCTCCAGCCGGGCGAGGCCGGCCCCGTCGAGCCCGGCGATGCGGGCCTCGTCGAGGAGCGCCTCGAACTGGCCGGGCAGGCCCTCTCCGGCGAGCAGCTCCAGGACGGCGAGCAGCGCGTCGGCGCCCGCGCCCCCGTCCACGCCGTACGTGTCCATGGCCCCCACCCCCGTCGTCAAGCTTAAATCGGGCACCTCGGAGGAAACCCGTCCTGGCGGCCGAAACTAATTCGGTCCCGGAAGTGGGTCAACGGTGACGTGCGGCACTTCGTTCCCCGCGGTCCCGATTCCCTCCGAGGACGGAGGCGACGCGCCGTCAGACGGCCACCGCCACGCCCTTGAGGGCGGTGTCGGCGCGGCCGCCCTGGGGCTGACCGGGGACGCGCGGGACGGCGGGGCCGTACCAGATGACCGGCGGCGTTCCCTCGCCGCGCGCGGCGGCCGTGACGGTGGTCACGGGCGCGGCGGCCACGGCGGCGGTGGTCGCGTACGCGGGGCCGAAGGCGGCGGCGGGGACCTCGGTGCGGGGGGTCGGGCCGCCGGCGCCCACGCGCGTGTGGCGGACGGCGAGGACCGAGTGCTGGAGGCGGCGGAGCCGCGCGGAGGGCTCCATGCCGGTCTCCCGGTGGAGGACCGAGCGCAGCCGCTCGTAGACGGCGAGGGCCTCCTCGTGGCGGCCGCAGCGGAGCAGGGCGACCATGAGGTGGGCCTGGAGCGGTTCGTTGGTGGCGTAGCGGGCGGCGAGTCCGGGGAGTTCGGAGAGGATCTCCTCGTGCCGGCCGAGGCCGAGCTGGGCCTCGACCCACTGGTCGAGGACGCTGAGGCGGGCCGTCTCCAGCCGTTCGATCTCGCGGCGGAGGCAGGGGCCCGCGGCCACGCCCGCGTAGGGGTCGCCGCGCCAGAGGGAGAGGGCCTCGCCGAGCCGCATCGAGGCGCGGGCCAGGTCCCCGGCGTCCATGGCGCGGTAGCCGGCGCCCGCCGCGCGCTCGAACTGCCCGATGTCGTGGGCGCCGACGCCGGTGTCGAGGCGGTAGCCGCCGGGGAGCGAGACCAGGACCGCGTCGGCGGTGCGCTCCTCGGTCCAGCCGGCCGGCGCGTCGCCGCCCTCGGACGCGTGCAGCGCGCGGGCGATGAGCGCGCGCAGCTCGGCTATGTGGGTGGCGAGTTCGGTACGCGCGCCGCGCGGGGCTCCGGACGGCCAGAGCTCCTCGGTGAGGACCGTGACGGGGACGACCTGCCCGGCGAAGGCGGTGAGCAGGGCGAGCACCTGGCGCGGCGCGGCGGCGGTCGGGGTGATCGACATTCCGCCCTCACGGACCGACAGTCCCCCCAGGATGTGGACGTCCACTTTGCCCCCTCGGTGTCTGCGCACGCGGATCCTCGGGTTGATTAAAAAAAGACCCCCCGGGTCATGTCAATAAGAAACCGGAAGGTACGGAATCCGGGTCCCTGAAATCGGGGTGATTCACCCCCTTTGCCGGGATATAAGGACGCCGGGTTCGCGCCAGGGGCTGAAAGTAGATGTACGGCAAAGGCAGCTTTCGGACTCGGTAGTTTGGTTTTGAAGGGTCCCTGTGGATGCGTGGAAGGCGATCTTCGACGAGATCGCGCCAACCTGGAGGGCAAGCGGACCCGGCAGTCGGTTTCCCCCTGCCGGGCCGGTACGCACCGGGGTCAGCCGACGGCGGCGGCGGTGAGCAGGCCGAAGGCCACGACGATCAGCGCCGTGCGGATCCGGTGGTAGGCGTTCCAGCGCAGTTCGAAGGCGGCGCGGGACGCGGACGGGTCCTCGTCGGGCCCCTCGGCGGCGGCGAGCGCGTTGTTGAGGGGGACGTTGCCGACGACGGTGACCAGGTGGTTGAGGACCGCGCAGACGAAGCCGGCGAGCACCAGCCAGCGCTGCGCACCGGTCCGGTCGTCGGCCGGCACGAGATAGGCGGCGAGGGGCAGCGCCGCGACCCCGGCGAAGACGGTGAGGAAGACCGCCCTGGGCACCGCCTCGTTCACCCGGCGCATCGCGGTGACGAACGCGGCGTCCGTGAGGCGGCCCAGGGCGGGCATGATCCCGGTCAGGAAGATGAGGAAGAACCCGGCGTAGAGGCCGGTGCTTCCGACGGCGAGGGCGAGCAGCAGGGTGGCCATGCGCTCATGATGCCGCCCCTCCGGCGGAGCCGCCCGTTCCCCAGGTGGCGGCCCGCGCCCGTGCGCGCACGGGCCGCCCGCGGGCTCAGGCGTACGGGTCGGAGGACTTGAACTCCCCTTTCTGTGCCGGACGTTCACCGATCAGCCGGTCGGCCTGCCGGACCGCTTCGGCCAGCTCTCCCACCACCGCCGAGCCCGACCGGCCCCGGATGGCGTCCGCGTGCGCGGCCAGTTCGCCGAGAAGCGGGGCGCCGGGCAGCGAGCCGCCGCGCAGCTGCTCGGCGAAGTAGGCCGAGATCGCGGAGAGCTGCAGGCTGTCGTGACCGGAGTCCCAGAGCCCGGCACGGAGCGCGGTGGCCTCGACGATGCCCGAACGCTCCTGCGGGGAGCGGGAGTCGGGGTCGAGCCAGCGGACGGTGGCGGTGGCGATCCGGCCGCTCGCGCCGGGCCGGGTCTTCACCACGTACAGGGCGGTGACGGTGTGCCCGGCGCCGACCTCGCCGCCGTCGGTCCGGTCGTTCCGGAAGTCCTCGTCGGCGACCTCGCGGTTCTCGTAGCCGATCAGCCGGAACCGCTCCACGGTCGCCCGGTCGAAGGCGACCTGCGCCTTGGCGTCCCGGGCGCGCAGTTCGACCTGGGCGGGGAGCTGGTCGACGAAGACCTTCCGGGCCTGCTCCTGGGTGGAGACGTACGCGGTCTGGCCGTCGCCCTCGTCGGCGAGCCGTTCCATCAGCGCGTCGCCGTAGTCGCTGCCGACACCCACCCCGAAGAGGGTGATGCCGTGCTCCCTGCGCTGCTCGTCGATGCGGGCGAGGAGAGCGTCGGCGGACGTCTCGCCGGAGTTGGCGAGGGCGTCGGAGAGCAGCACGACCCGGTTGGTGGCGCCCTCGCGGCGGCCCTCGGCGGCCACGTCGTAGCCGGTGCGCAGGCCCGCCTCCAGGTTGGTGGAGGACCGGACGGCGAGGGAGTCGACGGCCTCGCGGACGCGCTCGCGGCCCTCGCCGAGCCGGGTCATCGGCAGCACGGTCTCGGCCTCGTGGCTGAAGGCGACCACGGCGACCGAGTCGTCGTCGCGGAGCTCGTCGGCGGCGAGCCGCAGGGAGTGCTGGACGAGGTCGAGGCGGCCCGGCTCGCCCATCGAGCCGGAGACGTCGACGACGAAGGTGAGGGCGGCGGGCGGGCGTTCGCCGGCGCGGTCCGCGGCCCGGGTGGCGAGGCCGACCCGGACCAGCGACCAGCCCTCGGCGCCGGTGGCGGCGCCGTCGACGGTCACGCTGAAGCCGTCGTCGGCCGGGCGCGGGTAGTCGGGGCGGAAGCTGTTGACGAACTCCTCGGGCCGCACCGTGGACGGGTCGGGCAGCCGGCCGTCGGCGAGCATGCGGCGGGCGTAGCCGTACGAGGCGGTGTCGACGTCCAGGGCGAAGGTGGAGAGGTAGTCGGGGGCGGCGCCGGGCGCCCGCTGCTCGCCCTCGGGCCGGTCGGTGGCGCTCCCCTCGGAGGGGGCGGAGGGGGCGGCGGCCGAGGGGGCGGGCGCGGCGGTGCGGCCGCCGTCGGGGGCGGCCTTCCGGTGGTCGCCGCTCGCCTCGTCCGCCCCGCCTGCGCCGGCGCAGCCGCCGAGGAGCAGCCCGGCGGCGAGCGCCGCGGCGAGGACGCCGGTTCTCCTGTGAGCACGGTTCATGGACAACTCCCCGTTTCGGTGAGGACCTTGCGCCGGGCACGGAAACCCGCCGGGAGCGGCGGGAGCCGCGCCCGGCTCCTGCGACTGTGACGAACGGGGGGCGCGCGCGGACCCCGCGAAGGGGTTGCGGATGGATCTCGATGTGGCAACGACCGGCGGATCGGGAAGGGATGGGCGACGGGCCGGGAGCGAAGAGTGAGCCGGATCGGGGGGTGATGGCATGGAGACGCCAGGTTTGTCCACAGGGCTTGTCACCGTGCGGAGTCGCATGCGTACATGGAGTGGACATCGATCGGGCGGGGGTGGTCAGCGGTGGCAGAGAGCGCGGGCTCCGTGGTGCTCGCCCGTTCGGCGATGAACCGGGCCGCGACCGAGGGACAGCGGCCCGCGGGGCGCCCGGTCCGGGGAGCGCGGCGGATCAGCGCGGCGCTCGCCGGGCTGGCCGCCTCGACCCGGCACGAGCTGCTGACCTTCGACGATCCGGTGGCCTCGGCGGACCGTGCGATCCCCGAGCCGTTCCTGGAGCTGGCGGGAGCGTGCATGCGCGCGGCGGCGGAGCGGGCCGGGGAGGTGCGGCGGATCGTGCCGCGGCACGCGCTGCCCCGGCTGGGGGACGGGCCGTGGATACCGGGGCGGGCGCGGTTCGCCGACGCCATCCCGTTCAAGCTGATCGTGGTGGACCGGACGGTCGCGGCGGTCCCGCTCGACCTCGAGCTGCTCTACAACGGGCTGCTGCTGATCCGGGACCCGGTGGTGGTGCAGGCCCTGGTGCGGGCCCATCAGGCCTGCTGGACGGTGGCCGAGGAGCTGAGCCACATCCCGCCGCCGCGGCCTTCGGGCGGGCCGCCGGAACAACTGCGGCCGGTCCTGGAGGCGCTCCTCTCGGGGCTGACGGACGAGACGGCCGCGGCCCGGCTCGGCATGTCGGCGCGGACGTACAGCCGGCGGGTGGGCGAGCTGATGGCGGCCCTGGGGACGACGAGCCGCTTCCGCGCGGGCGCGGAAGCGGCTCGGAGGGGGTGGTTGTGAGACCACCGGCCGGGTCCGGTCTCAGGACACGATGTCCTTGCGGGCGAAGCCGCGGAAGGCGAGCGCGAAGAGGACCAGGGCGTAGGTGACGGAGATCGCCGCGCCCTGCGCCATCCCGCCCCACTCCAGCCGGGGCTGGAGGGCGTCGATCCAGGCGAACTGCCAGTGCGCGGGCAGGAAGTCGCGCCAGTCGCCCAGTGCCGTGATCGCGTCCAGGACGTTGCCGACGATGGTCAGGCCGACGGCACCGCCGACCGCGCCGAGCGGGGCGTCGGTGCGGGTCGAGAGCCAGAAGGCAAGCCCCGCGGTGACCAGTTGGGAGACCAGGACGAAGGAGGTGGCGATGAGCAGCCGGACGACGGAATCCCCCGCCGGGAGCGAGCCGCCGGTGGGCAGCTGGAGCGGGCCCCAGCCGTAGGCGACCGTCCCGACGGCGAGGGCCAGCAGCGGGAGGAGGAAGAGCGCCGCGGTGCTGTAGCCGAGCGCGACCGTCAGCTTGGCGGCGAGCAGCCGGGAGCGCGGCACGGGAGCGGCCAGCAGATAGCGGAGCGAGGACCAGCCGGCCTCGGAGGCGACGGTGTCGCCGCAGAAGAGCGCCACGGGGATGACGAGGAGGAAACCGGCCGAGACGAAGAGGCAGGTCGCCGCGAAGTTGGCGCCCGAGGCGGTCGCCGTGTCGATCAGGGTGATCCGGCCGCCGCGGTCGTCGGCGTCGGGGCCGCCGATGGCGAAGGCGACGATCAGGACGAAGGGCAGGGCGGCGATCACCCCGGCCATCACCAGGGTGCGGCGGCGCTTCCACTGGCGCAGCGCCTCGACCCGCAGCGGCAGGGTGCGCCCGGGCCGGTAGCCGGGGGCGAGGGCCTCGGGGCCGGGGCCGGGGCCGGTGGCCGTCGCGGTCATGCGGAACCTCCGATCAGGGTGAGGAACGCGTCCTCCAGGCGGCGGTGCGGGCCGACGCCGGTCAGCGGGACGTCCAGCCGGACGAGTTCGCCGATCAGCGCGGTCGTGTCGGCGGCGGCGCCGTCGGGGGCGTCGAGGCGGACCAGGAGGCCGTCGTCGGCGCGGACCGCCGAGCCGACGCCGGGCAGGGCGGCGATCTTCTCGACGAGCGCGTCGGGGACGGGGGCGCCCAGGGAGACGAGGAGGGAGTCGCCGGCGCCGGTGATCTCGGCGACCGGGCCGGCCTGGACGAGCTGTCCGCGGTCCATGACGACCAGGTGGGTGCAGGACTGCTCGACCTCCGCGAGGAGGTGGCTGGAGACGATGACGGTACGGCCGCCGGCGGCGTACCGGATCATCACCTCCCGCATCTCGCGGATCTGCGGCGGGTCGAGGCCGTTGGTGGGCTCGTCGAGGATGAGGAGGTCGGGCAGGCCGAGCATGGCCTGGGCGATGGCGAGGCGCTGCCGCATGCCCTGCGAGTAGGTGCGGACGGCCCGTTCGAGGGCGCCGCCGAGGTTGGCGATGCGCAGGGCCTCGTCCAGGTGGGCGTCCTCGGCGGGGCGGCCGGTGGCCTTCCAGTACAGCTCCAGGTTCTCCCGGCCGGTGAGGTGCGGCAGGAAGCCGGCGCCCTCGACGAAGGAGCCGACCCGGGAGAGGACCGGGGCGCCGGGGCGGATCGCCTGGCCGAAGACGCGGATCTCGCCCTCGTCGGGGGTGATCAGGCCCATCAGCATGCGCAGGGTGGTGGTCTTCCCCGCCCCGTTGGGGCCGAGGAGGCCGAGGACCTGGCCCTGTTCGACCCGGAAGGAGAGTTCGCGGACCGAGTACCGCTCGCCGCCCTTGTACTTCTTCGACAGGCCGGTGATCTGGAGGGGCACGGAGGCCAGTGCCGGGTCCGGGGCCGGGGTCGCCGTGCGGCGGCGGGCGGTCAGCAGGAGCGCCGCGGCGACGGCGAGGCCGGCGAGCGGCAGGCCCCACACCCACCACGGCAGGGCGGCGGCCTGGGTGGTGACGGCGGGGGCGGTGGGCACCGTGAGGGGGCCCTCGACGGCGACGGTGTAGCCGGCGGTGGTGACCGGGGAGGCGTAGCCGAGGTCGGTGGCCGAGACGACCAGGCGCAGCCGGTGGCCGGCCTCCACCTCGTGGTCGATCGCGGGCAGGGTGAGGGTGACCGGCCGGCCCTGGGCGGCGTCCTCGACCCGGACCGGGGCGACGAGCTGCGCGGGCAGCACCTGCTGACGTCCGTCGGGCCCGACGTCGTACACCTTGGCGAAGAGGACGGCGGAGCCGTCGGCGGCCGTGGAGGTGACCTTGACGCGGACGGTCGGGGTGCCGGTGACGCGGAGCGGCTCGGTCTGCGGGGCCGCGTCGAAGCGGGCGTGCTGGCCGGGGAAGTCGAGGGCGATGCCGACGCCGAGGGAGGAGGAGAGGCCGGAGAGGCCGCCGCCGAGGCCGGGGACGGCGGAGACGGCGGGCGGGGCCGCGCCGGCCGGGTTGGTGAAGCGCTGCGGCGGTCCGGCCAGGGTGAGTGCGCGGGTGCCGGCGGTCAGGCCCGGGTAGCGGTCGGCGGTGGCGGCGCGGAGGGTGGCGCGGCCGTCGGTGGAGTCGACGCCGCCGGTGCGGCTGACCCGGAAGGCGGGGCCGGTGTCGACGGAGGCGTCCCGCTTCAGCCAGCGGTCGAACCAGGCGCCGACGCGGTCCTCGACCCGGCCGGTCTCGCGGTCGCCGCCGTCGTGGCCGCCCGCGGCCCAGTCGACGGCGACGGGGGCGCCGTTGGCGGCGACGGCGCGGGCCATGGCGTCGGACTGGTCGAGGGTGAAGAGGGAGTCGGTCTGGCCCTGGACGATGAGGGTGGGGACCTTGATGCGGTCGCCGACGGCGGAGGGGCTGCGGGCCTCCAGGAGGGCGCGGGCGGCGGCGTCCGGCCGGCCGGAGACGGCGACGCGCTCCCTCAGGGCGCAGATCTCGGGGGCGAAGCGGCCGCAGGCGTCGCTCCCGGGGCCGGTGCCCATCGAGAAGAGGATCCCGGACCACAGCTTCTTGTAGACGCCCTGGGGGAAGAGGGCGTCGGCCAGGTTCCAGTAGGTGATCTCGGGGGCGATCGCGTCGACGCGGGGGTCGTGGCCGGCCGCGAGGAGGGAGACGGCACCGCCGTAGGAGGCGCCGGAGACGCCGACGCGCGGGTCGCCGGGCTTGTCGAGGAGGACCTCGGGGCGGGCGGCGAGCCAGTCGACGAGCTTCCGGACGTCCCGGACCTCGTGCTCGGGGTCGTTGAGGCCGATCTTCCCGCCGGAGGCGCCGAAGCCGCGGGCGGACCAGGTGAGGACCGCGTAGCCGTCGCGGGCGAGCCGTTCGGCCTGCGGGCGGACGTCGTCCTTGGAGCCGCCGAAGCCGTGGGCGAGCAGCACGGCGGGGCGGCGGCCGGTGCCGGCGCCGGTGAAGTACGAGGTGTCGATCCGCACCCCGTCGAGATCGAGGGCCCGGTCCTCGCGCTGCACGGGCGGTGGTTCGTCCAGGGCGACGGCGGTCCAGGTGCCGGCGCCCGCGAGGACGGTGAGGACGGCGGTCACCGCGGCCCACCGGGGAAGTCGGAGTCGCATACCCCCGAGCCTAGGCGGGCCGCCTGTGCACGGGCGGCCTCCTGGAGTCGTACGCCGTACGGTCCGCGTACAGCGGTCGCGGTACGCCCGGGACGGCCGAACGGCTCCACTCGATCGCGCCTCCCGGCGTGCGGCGGGCCGGAAGGTGCCGAAGAGTCGTGGCGAGTCAACCCCCACTCGAAGGAGAGAACATGCTTCGGCGCATCTCGATCGCTCTGGCCGGTCTGCTCGCGGTCGGCTTCATCGCCGCCTCCCCCGCCGCCGCGCACGCCGGTGACGTGGACGGCTGCTGGTTCAGCGCGGTCGAAGCCTCGGCGGGCAGTGTCCACGTGTCGGACTTCGAGGCCACCTGCTGGCACGTGGGCTGATCCCGGCACGTTCGACGGCCCCCGGTGCGGAGTGCGCACCGGGGGCCGTCGTACGACCTGTGAGGGGTCAGTGGTTGCGGGGGAAGCCCAGGTCCACGCCGGCGGGGGCGTCGGCCGGGTCGGGCCAGCGGGTGGTGACGACCTTGCCGCGGGTGTAGAAGTGCACGCCGTCGTTGCCGTAGATGTGGTGGTCCCCGAAGAGCGAGTCCTTCCAGCCGCCGAAGGAGTGGTAGCCCACCGGCACCGGGATCGGCACGTTGACGCCGACCATGCCGGCCTCGACCTCCAGCTGGAAGCGGCGGGCGGCGCCGCCGTCGCGGGTGAAGATCGCGGTGCCGTTGCCGAACTTCGAGGCATTGATGAGGGCGAGGCCCTCCTCGTACGTCTCGGCGCGCAGCACGCAGAGGACCGGGCCGAAGATCTCGTCCTGGTAGGCCTTGGCGGTGGTGGGCACGTGGTCGAGGAGGGAGAGGCCGATCCAGTGGCCGTTCTCGTGGCCCTCGACGGTGTACCCGGTGCCGTCGAGGACGACCGTGCAGCCCTCGGCCTCGGCGCCGGTGACGTAGGAGGCGACCTTGTCGCGGTGGGCGGCCGTGATGAGCGGGCCCATCTCGGAGGTCGGGTCGGTGCCGGGGCCGATCTTGATCTTCTCGGCGCGCTCGCGGATCTTCTCGACCAGCTCGTCGCCGATGGCGCCGACGGCGACGACGGCGGAGATGGCCATGCAGCGCTCGCCGGCGGAGCCGTAGGCGGCGGAGACGGCGGCGTCGGCGGCGGCGTCGAGGTCGGCGTCCGGGAGGACCAGCATGTGGTTCTTGGCGCCGCCGAGCGCCTGGACGCGCTTGCCGTTCGCGGAGGCGGTGGTGTGGATGTGCCGGGCGATCGGGGTCGAGCCGACGAAGGAGATCGCGGCGACGTCCGGGTGCTCCAGGAGGCGGTCGACGGCGACCTTGTCACCGTGCAGGACGTTGAAGACGCCGTCCGGCAGGCCGGCCTCGGCGAGCAGCTCGGCGATCTTCAGGGACGGCGAGGGGTCCTTCTCGCTCGGCTTGAGGACGAAGGTGTTGCCGGTCGCGATGGCGATCGGGAACATCCACATCGGCACCATGGCCGGGAAGTTGAAGGGCGTGATGCCGGCGACGACGCCGACGGGCTGGCGGATCGAGGCGACGTCGACCCGGTTGGAGACCTGGGTGGACAGCTCGCCCTTGAGCTGGGTGGTGATGCCGCAGGCCAGGTCGACGATCTCCAGGCCGCGGGCGACCTCGCCGAGGGCGTCGGAGTGGACCTTGCCGTGCTCGGCGACGATCAGCTCGGCGATCGCGTCGCGGTTGGCGTCGAGCAGCGCGCGGAACGCGAAGAGGACGGTGGTGCGCTGGGCCAGCGAGGAGGTGCCCCAGGTGGCGAAGGCGTCCTTCGCGGCGGCGACGGCCGCGTCGACCTCCTCCACCGAGGCGAGGGCGACCTGGGTGGTGACGGCACCGGTGGCCGGGTCGGTGACCGGGCCCCAGTTGCCCGACGTGCCCTCGACGGTCTTGCCACCGATCCAGTGGTGGACGCTCTTCGTCATGACGTGTTACTCCTTCGGGGCCTTCAGAGATGGCGGCGTCGGGCGGTGACGTGCCGGTCGTACTCCTCGCGGGCCTTGACCGCCGACGGGCGGGTCGAGATCTCGGCCACGGGCACATCCCACCACGCCTGGGCCGGGGGCGGGCCCGACACACTGTCTGCCGTTTCGGTCTCGACGTAGACACATGTGGGATCCGTGGCGGCCCGGGCATCGGCGAGGGCTTCCCGCAGGTCACGGATGGTGCGGGGGCGCAGCACGCGCATCCCGAGGGAGGCCGCGTTGGCCCCGAGGTCGACGGGGAGCGGGGGGCCGGTGAAGCCTCCGTCGGCGGCCCGCCGCCGGTAGTCGGTGCCGTACCGCTCGGCGCCGACGGCCTCGGAGAGGCCGCCGATGGAGGCGTAGCCGTGGTTCTGGAGGATCACCAGCTTCAGCGGGAGGCGTTCCTGTACGGCGGTGACGATCTCGGTGGGATTCATCAGGTACGTGCCGTCGCCGACGAGTGCCCAGACGGGCCGGCCGGGGGCGGCGAGGAGGACGCCGATGGCGGCGGGGATCTCGTAGCCCATGCAGGAGTAGCCGTACTCGACGTGGTACTGGTCGCGGGAACGGGTCCGCCAGAGCTTGTGGAGGTCGCCGGGGAGCGAACCGGCGGCGTTGATCAGGATGTCGGTGGCGTCGACCAGGGTGTCGAGCACGCCGAGGACCTGGGTCTGGGTGGGGAGGGCGTCCTCGTCGGGGGCGGCGTAGGCGGCGGTGACGCGGGCCTCCCAGCGCAGCTTCTCCTCGGCGTACTCGTGGACGTAGGGGGCGGGCACGTGGTGCGGGTCGAGGAGCGCGTGGAGCTGTTCGAGCCCCTCGCGGGCGTCCGCGACGAGCGGCAGGGCGTTCTGTTTGTGCGCGTCGAAGGCGGCGGTGTTGAGGTTGACGAAGCGGGCGGAGGGGTGGCCGAAGAGGGTCCCGGAGGCGGTGGTGAAGTCGGTCCAGCGGGTGCCGACGCCGAGGACGACGTCGGCGGTGCGGGCCAGGTGGTCGGCGACGGCGGTGCCGGTGTGGCCGACGGCCCCGACGTCCTGGGGATGGCCGTGGGGCAGGGCGCCCTTGCCGGCCTGGGTGGCGGCGACGGGGATGCCGGTGAGCGAGGCGAGCTCGGCGAGGGCGTCCTCGGCGCCGCTGTGCCGGACGCCGCCGCCGGCGACGATCAGCGGGCGGGCGGCTCCGGCGATCGCGGCGGCGGCCGCGTCGAGTTCGGCCTCGTCGGGCGAGGTCCGGCGGATCCGCCAGGTCCGCTCGGCGAAGAACCGCTCGGGCCAGTCGTACGCCTCGGCCTGCACGTCCTGCGGGAGGGCGAGGGTGACGGCGCCGGTGGCGGCCGGGTCGGCGAGGACCCGCATGGCCTCCAGGGCGGCCGGGATCAGGGCCTCGGGGCGGACGATCCGGTCGAAGTAGCGGGAGACGGGCCGCAGGCAGTCGTTGACGGAGACGTCGCCGGCGTACGGCACCTGCAGCTGCTGGAGGACGGGGTCGGCGGGGCGGCCGGCGAAGGTGTCGCCGGGCAGGAGCAGGACCGGCAGGTGGTTGATGGTGGCGAGGGCGGCGCCGGTGACGAGGTTGGTGGCGCCGGGGCCGATGGAGGTGGTGACGGCGTGCGCGGAGAGCCGGTTCGACTGGCGGGCGTAGCCGACGGCGGCGTGCACCATGGCCTGTTCGTTGCGGCCCTGGTGGAAGGGCATGCCGTCTTCCTCGATCAGCGCCTGGCCGATCCCGGCGACGTTGCCGTGGCCGAAGATGCCCCAGGTGGCGGCGATCAGCCGGTGCCGTTCGCCGTCGCGCTCGGTGTACTGGGCGGCGAGGAAGCGGACGAGCGCCTGGGCCACGGTGAGCCTCATGCGTATCCCTCCGTGTGGTCCGGGTGGAAGCTGATCTTCCATGCCCGTTCGGGGCCGGGGCCCGCCATGACGTTGAGGTAGTAGAGGTCGTGGCCCGGCTGGGCGATCGAGGGGCCGTGCCAGCCGTCGGGGACCAGGACGGCGTCGCCGTGCCGGACCTCGGCGAGGAGGTCGGCACCGCCGGCCCGCGAGGGCGAGATCCGCTGGTAGGCGTAGCCGCGCGGGTCCGCGATCTCGTAGTAGTAGATCTCCTCCAGGACGGACTCGGTCCCGGGGCGGTGCTCGTCGTGCTTGTGCGGCGGGTACGAGGACCAGTGCCCACCGGGGGTGATCACCTCGACGGCGATCAGCCGGTCGCAGGGGAAGGCGTCGGCGGAGGCGAAGTTCCGTACCCGGCGGGCGCGGTCACCGCTCCCGCGGTCCTCCACGGGAACCTCCGGCGCGGGGCCGTAGCGGGCGGGGAGTCGTCGCTCGCAGTTCGCTCCTGCCAAAGCGAAGCGGCCTCCCGCGCCGGAGGCGATCTGGGCGTGGGCGTCGCGCGGTACGTAGACGAAGTCGGTCACGGAGGCGAACACGTCGGTGCGGCCCCCGAGTTCGAAGAGCTCCCCGTCGACGCGCACGGTACCGCTCCCGGCGAGGGGAAGCACCACCCATTCGGCATCCGCGCTGTCGAAGACGTGGCTCGCGCCGGGTGGCAGGTCGAGGACGCGGAGGGCGGAACGGCTCCACCCGGCCCTCCCGGGGTCGATGTCCAGGGCGTACGGCCCCCGCGCGGCGGTCCCGGCGGGGAGGTGGAGGCGGCGGCTGGTCACCGGCTGCGGTCCTTGGTGGTGGGGGGCGGAAGGGACGGGAGGGGCGGGGGCCGGCGGCGCCGGCCGGTGGTCACCGGGGGTCGTCCTCCGGCCGCCCCGGGAGGGTGCCCGAGCCGGCGGCGAGGGCGCGGTCGATCTCGGCGGCGTCGGGCATGGCGGAGGAGCAGGCCAGCCGGCCGGCGACGATCGAGCCGGCGGCGCCGGCACGGCGCAGGACGTCCTCCAGGGGGAGGCCGGCGAGGAGGCCGTGGACGAGGGCGCCGCCGAAGGCGTCCCCGGCGCCGAGGCCGTTGACGACGTCGACCGGCAGCGGCGGGACGACGGCGCGGCGCCCGTCGGCGGCGAGCGCGAGGACGCCCTCGGGGCCGCGTTTGACGACGGCGAGCGGGACGCCGGCGGGGTCGCCGGGGGTGCCGGGGGCGAGCAGGCGGAGCAGGGCGCGGGCGGCGGCCTCCGGGTCGCGTTCGCCGGTGGCGACCTCGCACTCCTCGGCGTTGCCGACGGCGACGGTGGCGTGCCGCAGGGCCTCGGCGTAGTGGGGGCGGGCGGTGGCCGGATCGGGCCAGAAGGCGGGCCGCCAGTCGAGGTCGAGGACGGTGGGGGCGCGGCGGGCGCGGGCCCGCAGGGCGGTGAGGGTGGCGGCGCGGCTGGGTTCCTCGCTGAGTCCGGTGCCTGTGGTCCACAGGACGCGGGCGGCGCGGATCGCGTCGAGGTCCAGCTCGTGCGGGTGGATCTCCAGGTCGGGGGCCTTGGGGCGGCGGTAGAAGGTGAGGGGGAAGTCGTCGGGCGGGAAGAGGGCGCAGAAGGTGACGGGGGTGGCGAGGCCGGGGACCTCGGTGACCCAGCGGCCGTCCACGCCGAACTCCTTGAGCTCGCGCCGGAGGAAGCCGCCGAAGGGGTCGGCGCCGGTGCGGCTGATCAGGGCGGTGCGGCGGCCGAGGCGGGCGGCGGCGACGGCCACGTTGGCCGGGGAGCCGCCGAGGAAGCGCCGGAAGGTCTCGACCCGGTCGAGTCCGACGCCGCTCTGGAGGGGGTAGAGGTCGACGCCGAGCCGCCCCATGGTGATCAGGTCGTACGGCTCCGACTCCACCCGTGCCACCTCTCGACTCCGGCGTCCTTTCCCAGGTCTAGCCCTCCGCCGGGAGGCGTGTCAACGATATGTCCGGACATTCGGACGGATGCCCCGCGGGTCCGGCGGGTGTCTTGACGCTGCTCCGGGGCGCGGTCAAGGTGGCTGGCATGACGAAGCCGTCACCGCCGTCGCCCGGCCGCATCCGGATCGGTTCCGCCCCGGACTCCTGGGGGGTGTGGTTCCCCGACGATCCCCGGCAGGTGCCGTGGCAGCGGTTCCTGGACGAGGTGGCGGGGGCCGGATACGAGTGGATCGAGCTGGGTCCGTACGGCTATCTGCCGACCGATCCGGCGCTGCTGGCCGAGGAGACCTCGCGGCGCGGGCTGCGGGTGTCGGCCGGCACGGTCTTCACCGGGCTGCACCACGGTCCGGCCGTGTGGGAGCGGACGTGGGCGCACGTCGCGGAGAACGCGGCCCTGGCGCAGGCCATGGGCGCCGGGCACCTGGTGGTGATCCCGTCCTTCTGGCGGGACGACAGGACCGGCGAGGTCCTGGAGGACCGGGTGCTGACGGCGGAGCAGTGGCGGGATCTCACCGCGCTGACGGAGCGCCTGGGCCGGGAGGTGCGGGAGCGGTACGGGCTGCGGATCGTGGTCCATCCGCACGCCGACACGCATCTCGACGACGAGGAGAGCGTGACCCGTTTCCTGGACGCGACCGATCCGGAGGCGGTGGCGCTCTGCCTGGACACCGGGCACTACGCGTACGCGGGCGGGGACAGCGTCAAGCTGATCGAGACCTACGGGGAGCGCGTCGGCTACCTGCATCTGAAGCAGGTGGATCCGGCGGTGCTGGCGGCGGTGCGGGACGAGGGCCTGCCGTTCGGCCCCGCGGTGGCGCGCGGGGTGATGTGCGAGCCGCCGGCGGGCGTGCCGGCCCTGGAGCCGGTGCTCGCGGCCGCGGCGGCGCTGGACGTGGAGCTCTTCGCGATCGTGGAGCAGGACATGTACCCGTGCGAGCCGGACGCGCCCTACCCGATCGCGCTGCGCACCCGCGACTACCTCCGGTCCTGCGGCCTGTAGGCGGACGGTCCGCCGCGGACCCCTGGAGCGCTCCGGCGCACGCGGGCGCGCCGTTGTGACCGTTCGTCACTTCTGTCACGGGGGTCGCGCCCCCGTCACGCATGTCGCGGTTACGCGGGCTTCACGTCACAGGCGTTCGACAGCCGCTCCCCGGCCGTCCGAGCGGGTCGTTCTCGGGGCACAGGCTCAGTGGTCACCGACGCCACCGCCCGCAGCGCCCCCGAACGGCACCCCCGCCACCGCTGCGTGGCACGGGGCGTGAGGGAGGTACAGGCATGACGGACAGAAGCCTCTGGTCGTACAAGGACATCGCCGCGCACATCCGGGTGCAGCCGGACACGGTGCGGTCCTACCGGAAACACGGGCTGCTGCCGCCGCCCGACCGCGTCGAGTCGGGCAAGCCCTTCTGGTACGCGGACACCGTCCGGGCCTGGGTCGCGAGCCGTCCCGGCAATCGGGCCCGCCGCGACTGACCCGCTCCGTCCGTCCCGTGCGCGGCGCCGTCCTCCGGTGGAGTCCGGGGGGGCGGCGCCGCGCCGCGTGCGGGGACGGGTCAGCCGCGGGCGCCGACGGGCTCGCGTCGCTCCTCGGGGGTGCCGGCCGCGGCGGCGGGCGGCTGCTCGGACTCGCTGATGCCGAAGCGGTCGTGGAAGCGGCGCAGCGGTCCGGGGGCCCACCAGGTGAGCCGGCCGGTGAGCTTCATGACCGCGGGGACGAGGAGGCTGCGGACCACCATGGCGTCCATGAGGACGGCGAGGGCGACGCCGAGGCCGAGCATCTTGGTGTTGGTGACCCGGGAGGTGCCGATGGCGACCATGACGACGGCGAGGATGACGGCGGCGGCGGTGATGAGTCCGCCGGTGCGGGCCAGGCCGAAGCGGACGGCGCCCTCGTGGTCGCCGGTGGAGTCGTACTCCTCCTTGATGCGGGAGAGCAGGAAGACGCCGTAGTCCATGGAGAGGCCGAAGGCGACGCAGAACATGAGGACGGGCAGGGTCGTCTCGATGTCGCCGGTGGCGGTGAAGCCGAGGAGTCCGGAGAGGTGCCCGTCCTGGAAGACCCAGACGACGGCGCCGAACATGGCGGTGAGGCTGAGGGCGTTGAGGACGACGGCCTGGACGGGGATGAGGACGCTGCCGGTGAGCAGGAAGACGAGCAGCAGGGTGACGAGGACGACGATGCCGGCGGCCCAGGGCAGCCGCTCGCCGATGGCGTCCTTGGAGTCGACGAGGACGGCGGCCTGGCCGGTGACGGAGGTGGTGAAGGGGGCGTCGGCGGAGCGCAGTTCGCCGACCGCGTGCTGCGCTCCTTCGCCGGTGGCCGGTCCGTCGGGGACGACGCTGTAGTAGGCGTGGGCGTCCGCCCCGGTGCCGGAGACCACGGGGCCGTCGACCCGCACGATGCCGTCGAGGGCGGCGATCCGCTCGCGGTAGGCGCCGTAGTCGGCGGGGGTGGCGGCGCCCTCGGCGAGGACGGTGAGGGTGCCGCCGGGGTCGCCGGGGAAGCCGGCGCGGAGCTCCTCCTGGACGATCCGGGAGGTGGCCGTGGCGGGTAGCTGGCGGTCGTCGGCGGTGCCGAACTTCACGCCGAGGAAGGGCAGTCCGAGCAGGACGAGGCCGGCGGTGGTGAGGACGGCGAAGACGGGGGCCCGGCGCATGACCAGGCCGGCCGCCCGGGTCCAGCCGGCGGCCGCCCCGGTGTCGTCCGGCCCGGGGGCGCGGCGGCGGCGGAGGAGCCGGCGCAGGTCGAGGGCGTCGACCCGGTGGCCGAGGAGCACGAGGGCGGCCGGCAGCAGGGTGAGGGCGGCGGCCGCGGCGAGCAGGACGACGGCGATGCCCGCGTAGGCGAAGGAGCGCAGGAAGTACTGCGGGAAGACGAGCATGGCGGCGAGCGAGACGGCGACGGTGAGCGCGGAGAAGAGCACGGTCCGCCCGGCGGTGCGCAGGGTGGTGCGGACGGCGGCGGACGGGTCGGCGCCGGCGGCCAGTTCCTCGCGGTAGCGGCGGACGACGAAGAGCGCGTAGTCGATGGCGAGGCCGAGGCCGAGCGCGGTGGTGAGGTTCTGCGCGAAGACGGAGACGTCGGTGAACTCGGTGATCCCGCGCAGCACCGCGTTGGTGCCGAGGATGGCGACGATGCCGACGCCGAGCGGCAGCAGGGCGGCGACGGCGCTGCCGAAGACCATGACGAGCAGCACCAGGGTGACGGGCAGGGCGATCAGCTCGGCCCGCAGCAGGTCCTCCTGGATGATCGTCTGCATCTCGTGGCGGACGGCGAGGCCGCCGCCGAGGGTGACCTCGACGGGTCCGTGGGTGCCCCGGTACGCCGGGGCGATGCGGTCGAGGAGTGCGCCGGCCTCCTTCTCCTCGCCGGCGATCCGGGCGGCGACGACGGCCTTGGTGCCGTCCTCGGAGCGGAGGGCGGGCGAGCCGCCGGCCCAGTAGGAGCCGACGCCCTCGACGCCGGGCTCGGCGGCGAGCCGTTCGGTCAGCCGGCGGGCCTCGGCGGCCACGGCGGGGTCGTCGACCCCGGCCTTCCCGGCGTCGACGAGGAGCAGCAGGTTCGGCTGGGAGCCGGGGAACTCGCGCTCCAGGGCCGCGGTGGCGTAGCTGGACTCGGCGGCCGGGTCCTCCCAGCCGCCGCTGCCCATCCGGTCGGCGACGCCGCCGCCGGCGAGGACCGCGAGGGCGGTGAGGACGAGGGCGACGAGCAGGGTGAGGCGGGGCCGCGCGGTCACGAACCGCGTCCATCCCCCGCCGGGCTCCCGGCGCTCACCAGGGCTTCCGCCCGGTCCCGCGCCCTGTGCGGAGGCGGTTTTCTTGACTTCGGACATCACGCGGTGTCCCCTTCACCGTGGCCCCCGCTCTCGCTTCCCGGCAGGTCGCGGGGGCCGCCCATTGCCATAGACTGGCAAACACGAGTGATCGCTCGCGTTATCCAAGAATGCGAGCGCCCTCTCGCATTTGTCAACGCGTATCGAGGAGGACTGGGGACAGCCATGCCCGAGGACCCGAAGCCGCGCCGCCGACAGGCCCGCGGCGAGCGCCGCATCGCCCAGCTGCTCCAGGCCGCCGCCGACGTCTTCTGCGCCAACGGCTACACGGCCAGCAGCACCAACGCGATCGCCCGCGAGGCCAAGGTCTCGCCGGGCACGCTCTACCAGTACTTCCCGAACAAGGAGGCGATCGCCGTCGAGCTCGGCGGCCGGCTCATCCAGCAGATGCGCGAGGCCCACGGCCAGGTCTTCACCCCGGCCAACCTGGCGCTGCCACTGCGGGAGCTGATCGACGCGGTGCTCGACCCGATGATCGAGTTCAACTGCCTCAACCCGGCCTTCCTCGCCCTGATGCACGGCTCCGAGGTGCCCGGCCGGATCGCCGAGGAGCACGACGAGCTGCACGCCTCGCTGCTCTCCCAGGTCCGCGAGACGATCGGCGCGCGGGCCGTCCCGCCGCTCGCCGCCGACGAGCTGGACCGGGTCGCCGACATGGCCTTCGCCGTCTTCAAGGGCGGACTCGTGCTGATCGTCGCCGCCCCCGAGGGCCCGGTGCGGGACGCGGCCGTGGCCGAGCTGAAGAAGGTGATGTTCCGCTACCTCGCGCCCATCGTCGGCGAGGCACCGGCCGGCGCGGCGGTCACCACGACTCCGACCCGCTGACCGCCTCCGCCGGCGCCTGGTCCCGGCCCGCCCGCAGCCGCATCGCGAGCAGCGGGAGGACCAGGACCGAGACCATCCCGGCGCCGACGAGCGCCGCCGCCTCGCCCGCCGACAGGGCCTTGTCGTCCAGGCCGATGGTGGTGATGGCGACGACGAGCGGCAGCGCGGTGGAGCCGTACAGCACCAGTGCGCCGCGGTCCGTCCGGTCGAGGTCGCGCGGGGCGAGGAACCACATCGGGCCGCCCCGCACCACCAGGAAGAGCAGCAGGAAGACCGGCAGGAGCAGCAGCGCGCGGCCGCCGGAGAGCAGCGAGTCCAGGTCGAACTCCAGGCCGGTGACGACGAAGAAGACCGGCACCAGGAAGCCGAAGCCGACCCCCTCGACCTTCTCCAGGATCTCCGGCCCCGCCTCCGGAGCCGCCCCGGTGAGCACCAGCCGGGTGATGAGCCCGGCGGCGAAGGCGCCGAGCAGCACGTCCAGGCCGAGCGCCGTCGAGGCCCCGAGCATCAGGGCGAGCAGCAGGAAGACGAAGCGGACCGCGAACTGGCCGCTGGTGTGCAGGGTCCTGGCGATGACGGTGGCGAACCACGGCGGGCGGGGCCGCATCGCCCAGTAGAGGGCGGCCGCGGTGAGCGCGGCGAAGACCGCGAGCAGCACCGTGGACTCGGCGGCGGTCCGCCCGCTGAGCAGCAGCGCCATGGCGATGATCGGCCCGAACTCGCCGACCGCGCCGAAGGCCATGACGACCGTGCCGAAGCGGCCGCGCAGCCCGCCGGAGTCCCGCAGCACGGGCAGGACGGTGCCGAGGGCGGTGCTGGTGAGGGCGACGCCGATGAAGACCCCGGTGGAGTAGCCGCCGCCGATCAGGACGCCGGCGGTGAGTCCGAGGGCGAGCGCGGCCAGCCACGCCCACACCGAGCGCCTGAGGGTGTCGCCGCGGACCTTGCCGAACTCGATCTCGTACCCCGCGAGGAAGATCAGCATGGTGAGGCCGAGCTCGGAGAGGCCGTCGATCAGCTCGTCCGAGTGCGCCCAGTCGAGGACGTCGGGGCCGATGACGATGCCGAGAAGGATCTCGAAGACGGCGAGCGGGACGGGGACCCGGCGCCCCACCCAGTACGCCAGCAGGGGCGCCAGGACGGCGACCGTCATGATCAGGACGAGCGTGATCCCCGAATGCGACAT
Organism: Streptomyces roseofulvus; assembly: GCF_039534915.1. Lineage (NCBI taxonomy): Bacteria > Bacillati > Actinomycetota > Actinomycetes > Kitasatosporales > Streptomycetaceae > Streptomyces > Streptomyces roseofulvus. The sequence continues at coordinate 3,025,086 of NZ_BAAAWE010000001.1, forward strand.
ATCGGGTATCTACCATAAGCTCCGGTCAGACGCCCGGTCGGCGGAGGGACTTGGAGGCCCGCTGATGTACGAGTACCGGTCCACCCCCCAGACCCCTCCCCCGCCACCCCCGGCTCCCCCGGAGTCCGCCGGCCCTCGCCCCGGGCTGTGGAAGCGGTGCCTGTGGGGCGGTCTGGCCCTGTGGGCGCTGACCGCGGTGGTCACGTACGCCACCGCCAACACCACCCTGCTGCCCACCCTGATCCTCCTGGGCAGCTTCCTGGTCCCGGGCGTCTTCGTGCTGTGGGCGTACGAGCGGCACGGCCGCGACCTCGGGCTGCCGGTGATCCTCGGCTGCTTCGTCACCGGCGGCATCCTGGGCGTCCTCGGCGCCTCGGTCATGGAGTACTACCTGCTCCACCCGTCCCTGTGGATGTTCCTCGGGGTGGGGCTGATCGAGGAGGCGGTGAAGCTCGCCGCCCTGATGTTCGTCGTCCGGCACCGCCCGTACCTGCGCGGCCGGCGCGCCGGCCTGGTGCTCGGCGGGACGGTGGGCTTCGGCTTCGCCGCCTTCGAGAGCGCGGGATACGCCTTCAACGCCGCGGTCACCCTGGACGGCATCGACCTGCGCTCCCTCCTGGAGACGGAGATCCTCCGCGGCCTCCTGGCCCCCTTCGGGCACGGCCTGTGGACGGCCGTCGCGGGCGCGGTGCTCTTCTCCTACCGCCGCCCCGACGGCCGCTTCCGCCTCGCCGGCCCGATCGTCGGCGCCTACCTCGGGGTGGCGGTGCTGCACGCGCTCTGGGACTCGATGCACGGGATCGCGCTCTGGCTCGTCCTCCGGCTGACCACCACGGACCTGGACCGCTCCCTCTTCGCCCAGGGCTACATCCCGCGGCCCACCTCCGAGCAGGAGCACCTCTTCACCCTCTTCTCGGTGGGCGGTCTGGTGCTGGTGACGCTGGTGGGACTGGCGTGGCTGAGATCGCTCGCGCGACGCGAGCCCGACCGCACTGGAATTTATACCCCCTAGGGGTATAGCATCGAGCTGTACGACTCCGAACCGAATGAGGAGACCACCATGGCCGCCGAGACGCAGACCGAACTCACCACCGTCTACCAGGTCAAGGGCATGACCTGCGGCCACTGCGAGGGCGCCGTCTCCGGCGAGATCTCCGCGATCCCCGGCGTCTCCTCCGTCACCGCCGTCGCCAAGACCGGCGAGGTCACCGTGGTCTCCAGCGCCCCCCTCGACCGCGAGGCCGTCGCCGCCGCCGTCGACGAGGCCGGCTACGAGCTGGTCTGACCACCGGCCGCGCACCGCCCGGGCAGGGTCGTACCGTTACGGTACGGCCCTGCTCCCCTTTGGAACCGCACATGCCCAGCACCACCGTCACCGAGCTGACCATCGGCGGAATGACCTGCGCCTCCTGCGCGGCCCGCATCGAGAAGAAGCTCAACCGGATGGACGGCGTCACCGCGACCGTCAACTACGCCACCGAGAAGGCGCACGTCGAGCACGCCCCCGAGGTGGGCGTCGACGCGCTCATCGCCACCGTGGTGAAGACCGGCTACACCGCCGAGGAACCGGCCCCGCCGGAGCCCGAGGCCCCCGCCGGACCGGACGCCGACCCCGAGCTCGACGCGCTGCGCCGTCGGCTGGTCGTCTCCGCCGTCCTCGCCGCCCCCGTCGTCCTGCTCGCCATGGTCCCCGCCCTCCAGTTCGACAACTGGCAGTGGCTCTCCCTCACCCTCGCCTCCCCCGTCGTCGTCTGGGGCGGCCTCCCCTTCCACCGGGCCGCCTGGACCAACCTCCGGCACGGCGCCGCCACCATGGACACCCTCGTCTCGGTCGGCACCCTCGCCGCCTACGGCTGGTCCCTGTGGGCGCTCTTCCTCGGCGACGCCGGCATGCCCGGGATGCGGCACGGCTTCGACCTCACCGTCGACCGCACCGACGCCTCCTCCACGATCTATCTGGAGGTCGCCGCCGGCGTCACCGTCTTCATCCTCCTCGGCCGCTACCTGGAGGCCCGCGCCAAACGGAAGGCCGGCGCCGCGCTGCGCGCCCTGATGGAACTCGGCGCCAAGGACGTCGCCGTCCTCCGGGACGGGGGCGAGGTACGGGTGCCGGTCGCCGCGCTCCGTACCGGCGAGCTCTTCGTCGTGCGCCCCGGCGAGAGGATCGCCACCGACGGCACCGTCGCCGAGGGCGCCTCCGCCGTCGACGCCTCCCTCCTCACCGGCGAGTCGCTGCCCGTCGACGTCACCGCCGGGGACCCGGTCAGCGGCGGCTGCGTCAACGTCTCCGGCCGGCTCGTCGTGCGGGCCACCCGGGTCGGCGCCGACACCCGGCTGGCCCGGATGGCGAAGCTCGTCGAGGAGGCGCAGAGCGGCAAGGCCGCGGTCCAGCGGCTCGCCGACCGGGTCTCCGCCGTCTTCGTGCCCGTCGTCCTGCTGATCGCGCTCGCCACCCTCGGCTTCTGGCTCGGCTCCGGCGCCGGCGCGACCGCCGCGTTCACCGCCGCCGTCGCCGTCCTGATCATCGCCTGCCCCTGCGCCCTCGGCCTCGCCACCCCCACCGCGCTGCTCGTCGGCACCGGCCGCGGCGCCCAGCTCGGCATCCTCATCAAGGGCCCCGAGGTCCTGGAGTCCACCCGTCGCGTCGACACCGTCGTCCTCGACAAGACCGGCACCGTCACCACCGGCCGGATGACCCTCACCGGCGTCCACCCGTACGGCTCCACCGACGAGACCGAGCTGCTGCGGCTCGCCGGCGCCCTGGAGCACTCCTCCGAGCACCCCGTCGCCCGCGCCGTCGCCACCGGCGCCGCCGAACGGCTCGGAATCGCCGTCGGCGAGCTGCCCGCCCCCAAGGCCTTCGAGAACGTCCCCGGGCTCGGCGTCCGCGGCTCCGTCGACGGCCGGCTCGTCCTCGCCGGACGGGCCGCGCTGCTCGCCGCCGAGGAGGTGCCGGTGCCGGACGGCGTCGGGGCCGGGGCCGTGCTGGTCGCCTGGGACGGCGTCCTGCGCGGCTCCCTCACCGTCGCCGACGCCGTCAAGGACACCAGCACCGAGGCCGTCGCCCGGCTCCGCGCCCTCGGGCTGCGGCCGGTGCTCCTCACCGGCGACCACCGGGCCGTCGCCGAGACCGTGGCGGCCGAGGTCGGCATCGACGAGGTGATCGCCGAGGTGCTGCCCGAGGAGAAGGCCGCCGTGGTCCGGCGGCTCCAGGCCGAAGGCCGTACCGTCGCCATGGTCGGCGACGGCGTCAACGACGCCGCCGCGCTCGCCACCGCCGACCTGGGGCTCGCCATGGGCACCGGGACGGACGCGGCCATCGAGGCGAGCGACCTCACCCTCGTCCGGGGCGACCTGCGGGTGGCCGCCGACGCGATCCGGCTCGCCCGCCGCACCCTGGCGACGATCAAGGGCAACCTGGCGTGGGCCTTCGGCTACAACGTGGCCGCGCTGCCGCTCGCCGCGGCCGGCCTGCTCAACCCGATGATCGCCGGTCTGACCATGGCCTTCTCGTCCGTGTTCGTCGTGACGAACAGCCTGCGTCTGCGGCGGTTCCGTTGATTTCACCTACACGTGACGCACAAGTCCTTCACAAAGAGACCTAGATCACAGATATTGGGGGGTAACCATCTGGGCTGTTCGCGAGTCTAAGTGGGCGATGCCAGAACGTCTTGGGGGACGTTCGCCGGGAGGTCTTGGGGGACGTCCCGACAGGCAAGCGCGGCCGGGGCACGTGCAGCGGGGAGCTTGAGCGGCCCTCCCGTACGTACCCCGGCAGACCGCGCACCGGACGCCCGGCCCGGATCCCGTGGGGGGAATCCGCACCGGGGATATGGGAAGCGCCCCGCTCGCCGACCCGTGGGGGGATCGGAGAGCGGGGCGCTTCTGCTTTCTCGGGAGGCTCGGCTCGCCTCCGGGGCGCCTCATGACGGTGACGGGGTCCCCCGGCTTTCGCCGGGGGACCCCGTGTGTACGCCTCAGTCGACCTGTGCGGGGTCGGCTCAGCGCTCGTCGACCGGGACGAAGTCGCGGAGGACCTCGCCGGTGTAGATCTGGCGCGGGCGGCCGATGCGGGAGCCGGGCTCCTTGATCATCTCGTGCCACTGGGCGATCCAGCCGGGGAGGCGGCCGAGCGCGAAGAGCACGGTGAACATCTCGGTCGGGAAGCCCATCGCGCGGTAGATGAGGCCCGTGTAGAAGTCCACGTTCGGGTAGAGGTTGCGCGAGACGAAGTAGTCGTCGGAGAGCGCGTGCTCCTCCAGCTTGAGCGCGATGTCCAGCAGCTCGTCGGACTTGCCGAGGGCCGAGAGGACGTCGTGCGCCGCCGCCTTGATGATCTTGGCGCGCGGGTCGAAGGACTTGTACACCCGGTGGCCGAAGCCCATCAGGCGGACGCCGTCCTCCTTGTTCTTCACCTTGCGGATGAAGGAGTCGACATCGCCGCCGTTGGCCTGGATGCCCTCCAGCATCTCCAGGACCGACTGGTTGGCGCCGCCGTGCAGGGGGCCCCACAGCGCGGAGATGCCGGCCGAGATCGAGGCGAACATGTTCGCCTGCGAGGAGCCGACCAGACGCACGGTGGACGTCGAACAGTTCTGCTCGTGGTCCGCGTGCAGGATGAGGAGCTTGTCCAGCGCCGAGACGACGACCGGGTCGAGCTCGTACTCCTGGGCCGGGACCGAGAACGTCATGCGCAGGAAGTTCTCGACGTAGCCGAGGTCGTTCCGCGGGTAGACGAACGGGTGGCCGATCGACTTCTTGTACGCGTACGCCGCGATCGTCGGCAGCTTCGCGAGCAGCCGGATCGTCGAGAGGTGGCGCTGCGTCTCGTCGAAGGGGTTGTGGCTGTCCTGGTAGAAGGTGGACAGCGCGGAGACCACCGAGGACAGCATCGCCATCGGGTGGGCGTCCCGCGGGAAGCCGCGGAAGAAGTTCTTGACGTCCTCGTGGACCAGCGTGTGCTGGGTGATCTCGTTCTGGAAGACGGCGAGCTCGTCCGCCTTCGGCAGCTCGCCGTTGATCAGCAGGTACGCCACCTCCAGGAAGGTGGACTGCTCGGCCAGCTGCTCGATGGGGTAACCGCGGTACCGCAGGATGCCCTGCTCACCATCGAGGTAGGTGATCGCGGATTTATAGGCGGCGGTGTTGCCGTATCCGCTGTCCAGGGTGACCAGACCGGTCTGGGCTCGCAGCTTCCCGATGTCGAAGCCCTTGTCGCCGACGGTGCTCTCGACCACCGGGTAGGTGTATTCACCGTCCGCGTACCGCAGTACTACAGAGTTGTCGCTCACGTCATCCCTCACCGACGTAGTGCCTCTTCTTCGAGGTGCCCTGACTGTCTCTACCATCCCCCACTTGGCTCAGGAGAGTGCACTCGGGGTCGCCATTGGGCCAATCGGCGGCACTCAGTGCCGCCAACCTGCTTATCCTGCCCCCTTCGCCCCGGTTCCGGTAGTCCTCCGTGATCTTTCACACGGGGGCGGCCCCTGTGAGCCGGTGGGCCAGTGCGGTAAAGCGCCGACCGGCCGAGACGGTACGGACCGCCTGGGCGATCGCACGGCGCGAACCGACCAGGACGACGAGCTTCCGGGCCCGGGTCACGGCCGTGTAGAGCAGGTTCCGCTGGAGCATCATCCACGCACTCATGGTGACCGGGATCACCACCGCCGGATACTCACTGCCCTGCGAACGGTGGATGGTGACCGCGTACGCGTGGGAGAGCTCGTCCAGTTCGTCGAAGCCGTACGGCACCTCCTCGTCCTCGTCCGTCCGGACCGTCAGGCGCTGCTCCACGGGGTCCAGGGCCGTCACCACTCCGACCGTACCGTTGAAGACCCCGTTCGCCCCCTTCTCGTAGTTGTTCCTGATCTGGGTGACCTTGTCCCCCACCCGGAACACCCGGCCGCCGAACCGCTTCTCCGGGAGGTCCGGGCGGGCCGGGGTGATCGCCTGCTGGAGCAGCCCGTTCAGCGCGCCCGCGCCGGCCGGACCCCGGTGCATGGGGGCCAGGACCTGCACGTCCCGGCGCGGGTCGAGGCCGAATCTGGCCGGGATGCGCCGGGCGGCGACCTCGACGGCGACCCGGGCCGCGTCCTCCGTCTCCTCCTCCGCGAAGAGGAAGAAGTCCGGCAGGCCCGTGGTGGTGGGCGGCAGGCCCCCGTTGATCCGGTGGGCGTTGGTGACCACGCCGGACTGCTGGGCCTGGCGGAAGATCCGGGTCAGCCGCACGGCCGGAACGGGGCTGCCGGGGGCGAGCAGATCCCCCAGGACCTCCCCGGCGCCGACCGAGGGCAGCTGGTCCACGTCCCCCACCAGCAGCAGATGGGCGCCCGGCGCGACCGCCTTGACCAGCTTGTTCGCCAGCAGCAGGTCGAGCATCGACGCCTCGTCGACCACGACGAGGTCCGCGTCGAGCGGCCGGTCCCGGTCGTACGCCGCGTCCCCGCCCGGCTTCAGCTCAAGGAGTCGGTGGACGGTGGACGCCTCGGCGCCGGTCAGCTCGGCGAGCCGCTTGGCCGCGCGGCCGGTCGGCGCCGCGAGGACCACCTTGGCCTTCTTGGCCCGGGCCAGCTCCACGACGGACCGGACCGTGAAGGACTTGCCGCAGCCGGGGCCGCCGGTGAGGACCGCGACCTTCTCCGTCAGGGCCAGCCGGACGGCCTGCTCCTGCTCGGGCGCCAGCGTGGCCCCGGTCCGGGCCGCGAGCCACGCCAGCGCCTTCTCCCAGGCGACGTCCCGGAAGGCGGGCATCCGGTCCTCCGGGGCGCGCAGCAGGCGCCGCAGCTGCCCGGCGAGGGAGAGCTCGGCCCGGTGGAAGGGGATCAGGTAGACGGCCGTGACCGGCTCGCCCTCCGGGCCGGGGACCGCCTCCCGGACGACCCCCTCGGGATCCCCGGCCAGCTCGGCGAGGCACTCGATGACGAGCCCGGTGTCCACCTGGAGCAGCTTCACCGCGTCGGCGATCAGCCGCTCCTCGGGCAGGAAGCAGTGCCCCTGGTCGGCGGACTGGGACAGGGCGTACTGGAGCCCGGCCTTCACCCGCTCCGGGCTGTCGTGCGGGATGCCGACGGACCGGGCGATCCGGTCGGCGGTGAGGAAGCCGATGCCCCAGACGTCGGCGGCCAGCCGGTAGGGCCGCTCGCGCACGACGGTGATCGAGTCGTCGCCGTACTGCTTGTAGATGCGGACGGCGATGGAGGTGGACACGCCGACGGTCTGGAGGAAGACCATCACCTCCTTGATCGCCTTCTGCTCCTCCCAGGCGGCAGTGATGTTCCTCGTCCGCTTCGGGCCGAGGCCGGGGACCTCGATCAGCCGTCCCGGGGCCTCCTCCAGGATGTCGAGGGTGTCTAGGCCGAAGTGGGTGGTGATGCGGTCGGCGAAGACGGGTCCGATGCCCTTGACGAGGCCGGAGCCGAGATAGCGGCGGATGCCCTGGATGGTGGCGGGCAGCACGGTCGTGTAGTTGTCCACCTGGAACTGCCGGCCGTACTGCGGGTGCGACCCCCAGCGCCCCTCCATCCGCAGCGACTCCCCCGGCTGGGCGCCGAGCAGCGCGCCGACGACGGTGAGCAGGTCCCCGGCGCCGCGGCCGGTGTCGACCCGGGCGACCGTGTAGCCGCTCTCCTCGTTGGCGTACGTGATCCTCTCCAGCACGCCCTCGACCACGGTGGGGCGGTGCGGCCGGCCCTCGTCGGACCCCTCGTTGGACATGGACCGACCGTAGCGAAGGCCGCCGACAACGGGGGCGGGGCTGTGGACAACTCCCGCCCCGGGGTGCCGACCCCGGGGAGGAACCGTAGCGTTCCGGACATGAGCGAACGCAGTGACTCCTTCCGGGACGAGGTCCTGGCCGAGCTCGGCGAGGACCGTCTGGCGGAGATCGCCGCCCTCGCCGGCACCGACACGGCCGGCGCCCGGGCCCTGGTGGACGGCTCGGTGGCGGAACTCTCCGGCAATCTGCGGCAGGCCGCGGCCGAGCCGGGCAGCGCCGCCGACGTGAAGGCGGCCGTCGACGAGGCCGCCTCGGCCGCACCGCCCCTCCAGGGCGTCGCCGCCTTCGGCGGCCTCGCGGCCGGCGGCCTGCTGGCGGGCGTCCTCGGCAGGCTGGCGAAGCCCGCCGCCTCCGCCGTCGCCAGGCGCACCGGCCTCCCCCCGGCCACCGTGAACCGCGCGGTCGACCTCCTGGTCCCGGTGGTCCTGGCGGTCCTCACCAGGCGCGCCGCCGCGAAGAAGGGCGGCGGCCTCGGCGACCTCCTGGGCGGCGGGAAGAAGTAGCCCGGCCCCGCCGCACACGGGGCCGGGCCCGGAGGGCCCCGCCGCGCACGCGGGGGCCCGGCTCGCACGGGACGGGGTCAGACCTTCAGGAACGCCTCCAGGGTCTCCTCCAGGACCTCGACGCCGTCCCTCGCCCAGAGGCCGTCGTTGAAGAGTTCGACCTCCACCGGGCCCGTGTAGCCGACCCGTTCGAGGAGGGCCGCCCACCACGTGAGGTCGATGGAGCCCGTGCCGAGCTGGCCCCGGCCGTCGAGGACGCCCTCCGGGAGGGGGGTCGTCCAGTCGGCGAGCTGGAAGGAGTGGACGCGGCCGCCGGCGGCGGCGCGCTCCACCGCCGCCGGCGCCTTCTCGTCCCACCACAGGTGGTAGGTGTCGACGGTGACGCCCACCTGCTCGGCCGGGTGGCGCTCCGCGATGTCCAGGGCCTGGTCCAGGGTGGAGATCGCGCAGCGGTCGGAGGCGTACATCGGGTGGAGGGGTTCGATCGCGAGCCGCACCCCCCGCTCGCCCGCATAGGGGGCGAGCGCGCCGACGGCGTCGGCTATGCGCGCGCGTGCGCCAGGCAGGTCGCGGCTGCCGGCGGGCAGGCCGCCGGAGACCAGGACGAGGGTGTCGGTGCCGAGCGCCGCCGCCTCGTCGATCGCCGCCCGGTTGTCGGCCTCCCAGCCGTCGGCGGTGAAGAAGCCGCCGCGGCAGAGGGTGGTGACCTTCAGGCCCGCCTCCTGGACCAGGGCCGCGGTCTCGTCGACGCCGTACTCCTTCACCGGGTCGCGCCACAGGCCGATCCCGGGGACGCCGAGACGGACGCACTCCGCGATCAGTTCGGGCAGCGGGAGCTGTTTCACCGTCATCTGGTTGATGCTGAAGCGGTCGAGGTTCACTGGGGCACTCCGTGGACGGTGAGGAGGGCGCGCATCCGGGACTCCGCTCGGGCCGGGTCCGGGAACAGGCCGAGGCCGTCGGCGAGTCGGTAGGCGCGGGCCAGGTGCGGCAGGGAGCGGGCCGAGTGCAGGCCGCCGACCATGGTGAAGTGGTCCTGGTGGCCGGCGAGCCAGGCGAGCAGGACCACGCCCGTCTTGTAGTAGCGGGTCGGCGGCTCGAAGAGGTGCCGGGAGAGCGCGACGGTCGGGTCGAGGAGCGCGCGGAAGCCCGCCGTGTCGCCGGTGTCGAGGACCCGGACGGCCTCTGCCGCCAGCGGGCCGAGGGGGTCGAAGATGCCGAGCAGGGCGTGGCTGAAGCCCTGATCGTCGCCGGCGATCAGCTCGGGGTAGTGGAAGTCGTCGCCGGTGTAGCAGCGGACGCCCTCGGGGAGACGGCGGCGCAGGTCGACCTCGCGGCCGGCGTCGAGGAGGGAGATCTTGACGCCGTCGAGCTTGTCGGGGTGGGCGGCGATGACCTCCAGGAAGGTCTCGGTGGCCGCGTCGAGGTCGGCGGAGCCCCAGTACCCCTCCAGGGCCGGGTCGAACATCGGGCCGAGCCAGTGGAGGACGACGGGTTCGGCGGCCTGGCGCAGCAGGTGGCCGTAGAGGTCGAGGTAGTCCTCGGGGCCGGTCGCCGCGGCGGCGAGGGCGCGGGAGGCCATCAGGACGGCCTGGGCGCCGGACTCCTCCACGACGGCGAGCTGCTCCTCGTACGCGGCCCGGATCTCGGGCAGGGTGGCCGGACCTGTGAGCTGGTCGGTGCCGACGCCGCAGGCGATCCGGCCGCCCTCGGCCTTGGCCTCGGCGGCGCTGCGGCGGATGAGTTCGGCGGCGCCCGCCCAGTCGAGGCCCATGCCGCGCTGGGCGGTGTCCATGGCCTCCGCGACGCCGAGGCCGTGGGACCAGAGGTGGCGGCGGAAGGCGAGGGTGGCCTCCCAGTCGACGGCCGCGGGGCCGTCGGGGGTGGTGTCGGCGTACGGGTCGGCGACGACGTGCGCGGCGGAGAAGACCGTACGGGAGGTGAGCGGGCCGGTCGCGGAGGGCGCGAGCGGTTCGGTGCGGGGCTCGTACGCGCGCGTGCCGCCGCCGGGGAGCGGGAGGTGGAGGGTCACAGGGTCACCTCGGGGACGTCGAGGCGGCGGCCCTCGGCGGCGGACCTCAGGCCGAGTTCGGCGAGCTGGACGCCGCGGGCGCCGGCGAGCAGGTCCCAGTGGTACGGCTCGTCGAGGACGACGTGCCGGAGGAAGAGCTCCCACTGGGCCTTGAAGCCGTTGTCGAAGTCGGCGTTGTCGGGGACCTCCTGCCACTGCTCGCGGAAGGAGTGGGCGGCGGGGATGTCGGGGTTCCAGACCGGCTTGGGGGTCAGCCCGCGGTGCTGGACGCGGCAGGTGCGCAGGCCGGCGACGGCCGAGCCCTCGGTGCCGTCGACCTGGAACTCGACGAGTTCGTCGCGGTGGACGCGGACGGCCCAGGAGGAGTTGATCTGGGCGATGGCGCCGCCCTCCAGGTGGAAGGTGCCGTAGGCGGCGTCGTCGGCGGTCGCCTCGTACGGCTTGCCCTGCTCGTCCCAGCGGCGCGGCACGTGGGTGGCGATCTCGGCGGAGACGGAGGTGACCCGGCCGAAGAGCTCGTGGAGCACGTACTCCCAGTGCGGGAACATGTCGACGACGATGCCGCCGCCGTCCTCGGAGCGGTAGTTCCAGCTGGGGCGCTGGGCCTCCTGCCAGTCGCCCTCGAAGACCCAGTAGCCGAACTCGCCGCGGACGGACAGGATCTCGCCGAAGAAGCCGCCGTCGACGAGCCGCTTGAGCTTGAGCAGGCCGGGGAGGAAGAGCTTGTCCTGGACGACGCCGTGCTTGATGCCCTTCGCCCGGGCGAGCCGGGCGAGGTCGAGGGCGCCGGCGAAGTCGGCGGCGGTGGGCTTCTCGGTGTAGACGTGCTTGCCGGCGGCGATCGCCTTGGTGAGGGCGTCGACGCGGGCCGAGGTGACCTGGGCGTCGAAGTAGACGTCGACGGAGTCGTCGGCGAGGACGGCGTCGAGGTCGGTGGACCACTCGGTGAGGCCGTGCCGCTCGGCGAGGGCGCGCAGGGCGTGCTCGCGGCGGCCGACGAGGACGGGCTCGGGCCACAGGACCCGCCCGTCGCCGAGGTCGAGGCCGCCCTGCTCGCGGAGGGCGAGGATCGAGCGGACCAGGTGCTGGCGGTAGCCCATGCGTCCGGTGACGCCGTTCATGGCGATGCGGACGGTCCTGCGTGTCATGGAAGGTTCCTCTCTCCGGCGGGGCTGCGCCCTCGATCACCGCGTGGAAGCACGACGGAAAGCGCCATGCGGGCAGAAAGCGCTTTCGGCGCGACGATAGAAAGCGCTTTCTGCCGCAGATGACGCTAGCCTGCCGACATCACGCCGGACAAGGCCCCAGCGCCTACGGCCTCGGAGCTGTGCACGCGATGTCGGAGGTACGCACGCGATGACCGTCACCCTGTCGGACGTGGCCGCCCGCGCCCGGGTCTCCCCCGCGACCGTCTCCCGGGTCCTGAACGGCAACTACCCGGTGGCCGCGTCGACGCGCGAGCGGGTCCTGAAGGCCGTCGAGGAGCTGGACTACGTCCTGAACGGGCCGGCCAGCTCGCTCGCCGCCGCCACCTCCGACCTGGTCGGGGTGCTGGTCAACGACATCGCCGACCCCTTCTTCGGGATCATGGCGAGCGCGGCGCAGAGCGCCATCGGCGAGGGCGCGTCGGGCCGCGCGGGCGGCGAGAAGCTGGCCGTCGTCTGCAACACCGGCGGCTCCCCCGAGCGCGAGCTCACCTACCTCACCCTGCTGCAGCGGCAGCGCGCCGCCGCCGTGATCCTCATGGGCGGCTCGCTGGAGGACCCGGAGCACCTGGCCGCGACGGCGGCCAAGCTGTCGCGGATGGCCGAGGCGGGGACGCGGGTCGTGCTGTGCGGCCGGCCGCCGGTGCCGGGGGACGCGCACACCGCCGCGCTGGTCTTCGACAACCGCACCGGCGGGCGCCGCCTCACCGAGCACCTGCTCGGCCTCGGCCACACGCGGATCGGTTACGTCGCGGGCCCCGCCGACCGCACCACCACCCGGCACCGCCTGGAGGGCCACCGGGAGGCCCTCGCGGCGGCGGGCGTCGCCGAGGGGCCGACCGTCCACGGCCCGTACGACCGCGCCTCCGGCCACGCGGCCGTCGCGGAACTCCTCGACCGCGACCCGGAGCTCACGGCGATCGTCGCGGCCAACGACACGGTGGCCCTGGGCGTCTGCGCGGCGCTGCGGGAGCGGGGCCTGTCGATCCCCGGCGACGTCTCGGTGGCCGGCTTCGACGACCTGCCGTTCTCGGTCGACGCGGTCCCCGCCCTGACCACCGTCCGCCTCCCGCTCCACGACTCCGGCGTCCGCGCCGGGCGGCTGGCGATGGGCACCGAGGACGCCCCCGCCGACGGCACGGAGACGGTCCCGGGCGAGCTGGTGGTGCGGGACTCGACGGGGGCGCCGCGGGGGTAGGCCCCGCTATCGTTGTGAGCGACGACACACGGAGGATCTCGTGACGGCCGTACTGAGGGACACGTCCAGCGCCTGGGACGTCCTGGACGGCGCCAACTTGCCCAACGGCTACCGCGTGGAGATCACCGAGGGAAAGATCATCATGACGCCGCAGGGCGAGAGCCGGTCGGATGTCCTGATCGAGGCCGCGCCTCAGATCAAGAAGCAGCTGGCCGGACAGGGCGAGGTCCTGTCGGACGTCATGATCGACTTCCCGTCCGGCCTGTGGGGTTACGCCCCCGACCTGGCCATCGTCGCCCCCGGTTCCGAGCGCAACAAGCGCGGTCGCTTCGAGTGGCACAGCCTGGAGGCCGTGCTGGAGATCATCTCGCTCAGCACCCGGGACAACGACTTCGAGAAGAAGCTGCGGATGTACGCCGAGTGCGCGATCCCGCTCTACGTGATCATCGACCCGTCCGAGAACGCCTGCACCGTGCACAGCAACCCGACGCGTACCGGCACCTACACCGAGCAGGAGAAGATCCCCTTCGGTGAGGACCTGGTCCTGCCCCTCGAAGGGCGCGAGATCGTCGTGAGGACGGAAGGGTTCCCGCCCGCGGAGGGGTGAGCTACGCGGCGGTCTTCGGGACCGCGTGGGCCGTCAGGCCGGTGGCGGCGAGGACCGCGTCGACGGTCTCGTCCACCGTCTGGTCGGCGTTGTCGATCCAGACGCCCTCGCCGGAGAGTTCCTCGCGCATGGCCTCGTCCAGGAAGGCCCAGTTGGTGGTGAGGCGCTTGTGGCGGGCGTTGTTGCGTTCCCACGCCTTGTCGGGGCCGGGGGCGAGGAAGACCACGTGCAGCGGGCCCGCCGTCATCCGGTCGCGGTAGAAGCCCAGGTGGGAGCGGCGGACGACGACGTCGTCGACGACCGGCAGGAAACCGGCCGTGACGAAGCTGCCGGCGAGCAGGGAGGCGTTGCGGGCCCGCAGGAAGATCTGCCGGTCGGCCTCGGGGTCGCCGTCCGGGGTGGGCCAGTGGCAGCCCCGCACGATCAGGTTCTGGAGCTCGTCGACCTCGATGTGCGCGGACATCGCGAAGCGGGCGGCCAGCGCCGCCGCGACGGTGGACTTGCCGCTGCCCGGGATGCCGCTGATCAGGACGGTGCCGGGGGCGGACGGGGAGCGGTCGACGGGTACGAGGTCCATCCCCGCACCCTAGATCATCCGTTCGTCCGCCCGGCCGGCTTTCCTCCGGGGGGCAGTACCGGCCGGCTTCCTCCAGGGCAGTACCGGCCGGCTTTCCTCCGGGAGTCAGTACGCGAGGGCGCCCGCCCCGCTCGCCCGCCCCGGGCCGGTGCCGTCACGGAAGGGCTCTCCCGGGCGCCGGTGCCGCGGCGGCGGGCTCGGCCTGTCCCCCGGAGGGGGCCGGGCAGGCGTCCTCATGCCGGGCGTCCGCCGCGCCCGGCACGGGGGCGGCCGCAGCCGGTACGGCCTCCGCCGCGCCCGAAGCTGCCACCGCGCCGGGTACGGGCTCCGCCGTGCCGGAGGGCGTACGCCTCGGGGACAGCGACGTCAGGGCCACGCCGCCGACGAGGAGCGTCGCCGCGACCCAGCGCAGCGGGCTCACCGACTCGCCGAGGAAGAGCGCGGCGGAGGACATGCCGAAGACGGGGACGAGGAGGGAGAAGGGGGCCACGGAGGAGGCGGGGTGACGGCGGAGCAGCCAGCCCCAGGCGCCGAAGCCGAAGACGGTGGTGACCCAGGCGACGTAGAGGATGACGCCGGCGCCGGTCCAGTCGAGGGCGCGGAGCGCGGCCAGGTCCCGCTCGGGTCCCTCCAGGAGGAGGGAGAAGGCGAGCAGCGGGAGGACGGGCACGGTGCTGACCCAGACCATCCAGTTGAGCGGGTCGGGCGGGGCGGCCTTGCGGGTGAGGACGTTGGAGACGCCCCAGCAGGCCGCGGCCACGATGACCAGGACGAAGCCGGTGACCGGCCCGGAGGTGCCCTCGTCGACGGCGGCGACCCCGATGCCCGCGAGCGCGACGGCCATGCCGAGGAGGGCGCGCCGGGCGGGGCGTTCGCCGAGGGCGGCGAAGGCGAACAGGGCGGTGAAGACGGCCTGCACCTGGAGGACGAGGGAGGAGAGACCGGCGGGGGCCCCGAGGTCCATGCCGGTGAAGAGGAGGCCGAACTTGGCGACGCCCAGGGCGAGTCCGACGGCGACGATCCACTTCCAGGCGACCTTGGGGCGGCCGACGAGGAAGACCGCGGGGAGGGCGGCGGCGAGGAAGCGGAGGGCGGAGAAGAGCAGCGGCGGGAAGTGGTCGAGGCCGATCTCGATGACGACGAAGTTGACCCCCCAGACCGCGGCGACGAGCGCGGCGAGGGCGATGTGTGCGGGGCGCATGGAAGCGAGCATGACCGCCGTCGACCGTGTAGCACCAGCACAGGTCTCTTCATGGTTGGATGAAGCGATACTGAATCCAGAGCGCCCGCCGGAGGTTCCCGTGCTCGATCTCGGACGTCTGCGCGCCCTGCACGCGGTCTCCGTCCACGGCAGCGTGGGCGCCGCCGCGACCGCGCTCGGCTACACCCCGTCGGCGGTCTCCCAGCAGATCGCGAAGCTGGAGCGGGAGACCCGTACGACCCTGCTCGAACGGAGCGGGCGGGGCGTCCGCCTCACCGACGAGGCCCATCAACTCGCCGCCACGGCACGCCGGTTGCTGGCGATCGTGGAGGAGGCGGAGGTACGGCTCGAAGAGCGGCGGGGGCTGCCCGCCGGGCGGCTCTCGATCGGCTGCTTCCCGAGCGCCGCGCGCGGTCTGATGCCCCGGGTGCTCGCGGACCTGGCCGTGCGCCACCCCGGTCTGGACGCCCGGCTGACGGAGGTCGACCCGCACCTGTCGGTGGACCTGGTGGCGCGCGGGGTGCTCGACCTGGCCGTCGCCCACGACTGGGACATCGCCCCGCTGCCGGCGCCGCCCGGCGTCGAGCAGGCGGTCATCGGCGACGACGGCTGCGACGTCCTGGTCCACCGGGACCATCCGCTGGCGGCCCGGCGGTCGGTGCGGCGGGAGGAGCTGGCGGACGAGCGGTGGATCTCGCAGCCGCCGGGGACGGTCTGCCACGACTGGCTGACGCGCACGCTGCGGGCGTCCGGGGCCGAGCCGCTGATCGTGCATCAGGCGGAGGAGAACCACACCCAGGTGGCGCTGGTCGCGGCCGGTCTCGGCATCGCGCTCGTGCCCCGCCTGGGGCGCGGCGGGCTGCCGCCCGAGGTGGCGCCGCTGCGGCTCGACCCGGCACCGACGCGCCGGCTGCACGCGCTGTGGCGGACGGGTGCGGCGCGCCGTCCGGCGATCGTGGAGACGGTCCGTACGCTCCAGGAGCGGTGGCCGTCGATCGCGTCGGCGGCCTGAGCTCACGCACCGGCCGCCTCGGCGATTCGTGCGGGAATCCTTGACCTGGCAGTTACTTTCAGGCTATCCGTGCACCTTGGCAGTTTCCTTCACCACTGCTCTCACCCCCGCACGGCCGGAAGGAGCACCAGTGCCCCACCCCGCCCCCGCTCGCCCCACCCCCACCCCCACCCCCACCCGCCGCACTCCTCTGGTTCCCACCCGCCGCTCCCTGCTCGCCGTCACCGCGGCCGCCGCCGCCGCGGCCGTCACCGGGGCCGTCGCCCCCGCCGCCCGCGCCACCGACGCCAGGACCGAGGAGCGGCTGCGCCGGATCGTCGGACGGATGTCGCTGGAGGAGAAGGTCGGCCAGCTCTTCGTCAGCCGGGTGTACGGCCATTCGGCCACCGCCCCCGACCAGGCCGACGTCGACGCCAACCTCCGGGAGCTCGGCGTCCGCACCGCCGCCGAGCTCCTCGCGCGCTACCACCTCGGCGGGATCATCTACTTCGCCTGGGCCCACAACACCCGCGACCCGCACCAGATCGCCGAGCTGTCCAACGGCATCCAGGCCGCCGCACTCGCCGCGGGCACCCCCGTCCCCGTGCTGATCTCCACCGACCAGGAGCACGGCATCGTCTGCCGGGTCGGCGAACCCGCCACCCTCCTGCCGGGGGCGATGGCGCTGGGCGCGGGCGGCTCCCCGGCGGACACCCGCAAGGCGGCCCGGATCGCCGGCGCCGAGCTGGCCGCGCTGGGCATCCGGCAGAACTACGCGCCGGTCGCCGACGTCAACGTCAACCCGGCCAACCCCGTCATCGGCGTCCGCTCCCTCGGCTCCGACCCCGGCGCGGTCTCCGGTCTCGTCGCCGCGCAGATCCGCGGCTACCAGGGCGCCGGCGTCGCGGCCACCGCCAAGCACTTCCCCGGCCACGGGGACACCGCCGTCGACAGCCACTACGGCCTGCCGGTCATCACCCACACCCGCGCGCAGTGGGCCGAGCTGGACGCCCCGCCGTTCCGGGCCGCGATCGCCGCCGGCATCGACGCGATCATGACCGCGCACCTCGTCGTCCCGGCGCTCGACCCGTCCGAGGACCCGGCGACGCTCTCGTACCCCATCCTCACCGGCGTCCTGCGCGAACAGCTGGGCTACGACGGGGTGGTGGTGACCGACGCGCTCGACATGCAGGGCGTGCGCACCAAGTACGGCGACGACCGGGTGCCGGTGCTCGCGCTCAAGGCGGGCGTGGACCAGCTGCTCAACCCGCCGAAGCTGGACGTGGCCTGGAACGCGGTCCTGAAGGCCGTCCGGGACGGGGAGCTGACGGAGCAGCGGATCGAGGAATCGGTTCTGCGGATCCTGCGGCTGAAGGCCCGGCGGGGGCTCTTCGCCGACCCGTACACGACCCGGGCGGACGTGGACGCGACCGTCGGCACCGCCCGGCACCTCGCCGAGGCCGACCGGATCGCCGAGCGGACCACCACCCTGCTCGTCAACGAGGACGGTTTCCTGCCGCTCTCCCCGGCCTCGCACGGGAAGGTCCTGGTCGTCGGCGCCGACCCGGCCTCCCCGTCCGGGACGACGGGCCCGCCGACCACCACCCTCGGCGGGGCCCTGCGCGAGCTGGGCTTCACCCCGACCGTCCTGTCCACCGGGATCACCCCGACGGCGGCGCGGATCGAGGAGGCGGTGGCGGCCGCGGCCGGCCAGGACGTGATCGTGGTGGGCACGTACAACCTGTCCGCGACCAGCCCGCAGCGGACGCTGGTGGCGCGGCTCGTGGCGACCGGGGTGCCGGTGGTCACGGTCGCGATCCGCAACCCGTACGACGTCGCCCGGACCTCCGGGCAGCGGGCCACGCTCGCCGCCTACGCGTGGACCGACGTCGAACTGCGGGCCGCCGTACGGGTGCTGGCCGGGCGGGCGAAGCCGCGCGGGCGGCTGCCGGTGCCGGTGCGGAGCGCCGAGGACCCGGCGGTGACGCTCTACCCGGTCGGGTTCGGACTCTCGTACGCCTGACGGGGAGGGTGCGGCTCCTCGCGGGGCCGCACCCTCCGGACGGCTACGGCCGCAGGCCGTGCTCCCTGGTCACGTCCTCGTCGACGGGCCGGTCGAGGCGGGCGTCGAAGCCGGCCAGCGGCTGGGCCGCCGCGACGGCGGGGGCGTCGACCCCGGCCCAGGCCAGGATGCGGGCGGTGGCCTTCTCCCGCTCGGCGTCGACGAGTCCGGCGACGTTGGCGCCGTGGTTGCCGCCGGGCGCGTAGTAGACGTAGCTGTCGCGGGCGCCCTTGTCGACGCGGAACGGCTCGGCGCCCCACGGGTCGTTCTCGCCGTAGACGAAGAGCATCCGGTTCGCGTTCTTGCGGACCCAGTCGTCGACGTCCCGCATGACCCACGGCTTGAACTTCATCGGGATCTCGCGGGGCACGAAGTTCGAGGCCGGCTGGTAGCCGTAGCGGTTCAGGCCGTCGAGGTGCGGCTGCCTGATGGTGGGCGAGCCGAGTTCGGTGGCCGCCTGGTAGTAGTACGGGGTGTAGTACTCCAGGCCCTGGTCGGAGTAGGCGGACCAGCCGGCGTACGCGTCGATCGTCTCGTAGACGGTGTCGTCGCTCGCGGTCTTCGCGTCCGGGATCGTGTCGCAGACGTCCTCGCCGTAGTACTGCCAGAAGCCCCAGACGAAGTCGAGGACGGTCGCCTCCCACGCCTTGTCGAGCGAGCCGACCGTGTTGAAGGTGGCGCCCTCGGTCTCGGCCCACGCCTTGAACTTCTCCTGGAGCGGGGCGCGGCGCAGCAGGGCCTCGCGCTGCATGGAGTTCAGGCGGTCGCGGCACTCCTTCGTGCCGACGTTCGCGAAGAACCGGTCGTAGGCCGAGTCCTCCTTGTTCACCACGTCGTTGGGGGCCACGTAGGCGACGACGCCGTCCATGTCGCGCGGGTAGAAGCGCTCATAGTAGGTGGCGGTCATGCCGCCCTTGGAGCCGCCGGTGGAGAGCCAGTTCTCGCCGTAGACCTTCTTCAGGGCGGTGAAGATGCGGTGCTGGTCGCTGGCGGCCTGCCAGATGTCGAGCTTGGACCAGTCGGCGGGGGCCGGGCGGGACGGCGTGAAGAAGCGGTACTCCATGGAGACCTGGTTGCCGTCGATGATCCGGGTCGGTTCGGACCGGCTCGGGGTGGTGCTCAGGCCGTAGCCGCTGGTGCGGAAGACGGTGGGGCGGTCGGTGCCCTTGTGGAGGACCGAGATCCGCTGCTGGAACGTTCCTGCCCAGGGGCGCTTGTGGTCGACCGGCTGCTCGAAGTTCAGGACGAAGTAGCGGTAGCCGGCGTACGGCTTCTCCTCGATCAGGCTCATCCCGGGGATCGCCAGCAGGCGGTCCTTGATGTCCTGGCTCTGCGCGTCCGCGACGATGCCGGCGGACTCCGTGTCCGCGGCGGTGGCGGTGGCCACGCCGGTGGAGCCCACGGTGCCTATGAGCACCGAAAGCGACAGCATCAGTCTCAGCGACTTACGCATGCACCCTCCCATGATTCACAACGGTGCCGTGAACCTAGCGGGGTGAACGTCCGGGCCGCCAGACCCGGTTGGGTCTTACCTGTGGTTCAGCACAGGATCCAGCCGGTGGCGGTGGAGCGGCCGGAGACGGTCGCGGAGGCGCGGACGCAGCGGTTCAGCGCGTGCACGGTCACCGGACCGGCCTGCCGGCCCCAGCGTCCGCTCACCACGGCGGCCCGGCCGCCGCGCGGCTGGAGGGTGACCTTCATCGGCCGGGGCGCGCCGGGCCGTTTGGCGAGGACGAGGGCGCAGGCGTAGTGACGGGTCCGGTAGAGGCGCAGCTCGCCGGTGGCGAAGGAGACGGTCCGGGTCGGCCGCCCCTGGCAGACGGAGATCGCGTCGGCGGTGCCGGTGCCGGGCCCGACCAGGGTCAGCAGCCCGACCGCGAGGGCGAGGACGAGGCCGTACGCGAGGGTTCTGCGGGCGGCCGCCGGGGCGTGCGTCCCGCGTCGTCGCTCCCCTGTGCCTGCGGACATGCCCGCTCCTCCCCCGTCGCCCGTTCTTCCGTACAGGCTTACGACGTCCGGGACGTCCGTACGGTTGCCCCCGGCGGTCCCGGTCACGGCAGGAAGTAGCCCATGACCAGGCACAGGAAGATCACCTCCGCGCCGATCAGCGTCCACAGGGCGGCCCAGCGGCCCCGGGTGGGCGGGGCGCCGTCCGGGACGGTGAGCGCCCGCAGCCAGGCGCCGCCCGCGACGGCCAGGGTGGTCGCGTACAGCCAGCCGGGGATCTGCCGGCAGGTCCCGCGCATCACGCACGCCGTGCCCGCCTCGGAGGAGAGGGCGAGCACGACGCCGAGCAGCGTGGCCGGCAGGAACAGCAGCCCGGCCCAGAGCGCGGCGCGGCGCAGCACCCGGGCTTCCAGATAGGGGATCCGGGCGGGCGCCGGGACGGGCGCGGGGGAAGGGGCGTCGGGCGCGGGGGAAGGGGCGTCGGGCGCGGGGGCCGGGGCGGGGGCGTTCGGGCCGCCGGTGTCGTTCATGACACCCGATCCAACCCGCGCCGCCCGGCCCTGTCATGAGCCCCCGTACTCAGATCGCGGCCGGTGCCTCCTCGGGCTCCGCCTCCGGGTCGGCCTCGCCGATGAAGGTGCGCCAGAGGGCGGCGTAGCGGCCGTCCCGGGCGAGGAGCTCGTCGTGGCTGCCGTCCTCGGCGACGCGGCCGTGGTCCATGACGACCACCCGGTCCGCGCGGGCCGCCGTGGTGAGGCGGTGGGCGACGATCAGCGTCGTGCGGCGGCCGGCGAGCCGCTCGGTGGCGGCGTTCACCTGCGCCTCGGTGGCCAGGTCCAGGGCGGCGGTGGCCTCGTCGAGGAGGAGGACGTCCGGGTTCACCAGCTCGGCCCGGGCCAGGGCGATCAGCTGCCGCTGGCCCGCCGACAGGTTCCGGCCGCGTTCGGCGACCTCGTGGAGGTAGCCGCCGTCCAGGGTGGCGATCATGTCGTGGGCGCCGGCCGCGCGGGCCGCCGCCTCCACCTCGGCGTCGGTGGCGCCGGGCCGCCCGTAGGCGATGGCGTCGCGGACGGTGCCGGCGAAGAGGTACGCCTCCTGGGGGACGACGCCGAGCCGGTGCCGGTACGAGGTCAGGTCGAGGTCCCGCAGGTCGGTGCCGTCCGCGGTGACCCGGCCGGACGTCGGGTCGTAGAACCGGGCGACCAGCTTGACCAGGGTGGACTTGCCGGCGCCGGTCTCGCCGACGAAGGCGACCGTCTGCCCGGCGGGGATCCGCAGGTCGATCCCGCTGAGGGCGGCCTCCTCGGTGCCGTACGCGAAGGAGACGTCCTCGAAGGCGATCTCGCCGCGCAGCGACAGCACCTCGCGGGGCTCCGCCGCGGCGGCCGTCGACGTCGGCTCCTGGAGCAGCTCCTGCATCCGCCCGAGGGAGACGGCGGCCTGCTGGTAGCCGTCGAAGACCTGGGAGAGCTGCTGGACGGGGGCGAAGAAGAGGTCGATGTAGAGGAGGTAGGCGACGAGGGCGCCGGTGGTGAGGGTGCCCGCCTCGATCCGGTTCGCGCCGACGATCATGACGGCCGCGGCGGCGGCCGAGGACAGCAGGGTGACGAACGGGAAGTAGACCGAGATCAGCCACTGGCCGCGCACGCGCGCGTCCCGGTAGGCGTCGCCGCGCTCGGCGAACCGGGCGGCGCCCGCCCGCTCCCGGCCGAACGCCTGCACGATCCGCAGGCCGGCGACGGACTCCTGGAGGTCGGCGTTGACGACGCTGATCCGCTCCCGGGCCAGCTCGTACGCCTTCACGCTGGAGCGGCGGAAGTAGTACGTGGCGACGGCGAGGACCGGCAGGGTCACGAAGACGACCAGGGCCAGCTGGAGGTCGAGGACGAGCAGCGCCGCCATGATCCCGAAGAAGGTGACGACCGAGACGAAGGCGGTGACCAGGCCCGTCTGGAGGAAGGTCGACATGGCGTCGACGTCCGTCGTCATCCGGGTCATGATCCGGCCGGTGAGCTCGCGCTCGTAGTAGTCCAGGCCGAGCCGCTGGAGCTGGGCGAAGATCTTCAGGCGGAGCGCGTACAGCACCCGCTCGCCGGTGCGGCCGGTCATCCGGGTCTCGGCGGTCTGCGCGACCCACTGGACGAGGACGGTGACCAGCGCGAGCGCGGAGGCGGCCCAGACGGCGCCGATCGCCAGCCGGTTCACGCCCTCGTCGATGCCGTGCCGGATCAGCACCGGCAGGAGCAGGCCCGCGCCCGCGTCGAGGGCGACCAGGCCGAGGCTGATGAGGAGCGGCGCGCCGAAGCCGCGCAGCAGCCGGCGGAGCCCGTAGCTCGCCTCCGGCTGGACGGCCCGGGCCTCGTCGACGTCCGGGGTGTCCGCGGCCGGCGGCAGCGCGGCGACGGCGGCGAGCAGCTCGGGGGTGGCGCCGGCCGCCTGGGCGTCCCGGTCGGGCGTCTCGTCCCGCACCCACAGGGTGGGGGTGATGCCGCGCTCGGCGTCGAACTCGGCGTCCAGCTCGGCCCGCAGGCCGTCGTCCTCCGCGGTGTCCGTCCCGGTCGCCGGGGTGTGCCCGGGCGAGACGCCGCCCAGCTCGTCGGGGTCGGTGAGGAGCCGGCGGTAGAGCGCGGAGCGCTCCTCCAGCTCCTCGTGGGTACCGAGGTCGGCGAGCCGGCCGCCGTCGAGGACGGCGATCCGGTCGGCGAGGCCGAGGGTGGAGCGGCGGTGGGCGATGAGGAGGGTCGTCCGGCCCGCCATGACGGCCTTCAGCGCCTCGTGGATCTCGTGCTCCACCTTGGCGTCGACGGCGGAGGTGGCGTCGTCGAGGACGAGCAGGCGGGGGTCGGTGAGGATCGCGCGGGCGAGCGCGATGCGCTGGCGCTGGCCGCCGGAGAGGGTGAGGCCGTGCTCGCCGACCTTGGTGGCGTAGCCGTCCGGCAGCTCGGCGATGAAGCGGTCCGCGCGGGCGGCCCGGGCGGCGGCCTCGACCTGCTCGTCGGTGGCGTCGGGGACGCCGTACGCGATGTTGGCGCGGACGGTGTCGGAGAAGAGGAAGGAGTCCTCGGGGACGAGGCCGATCGCGGCCCGCAGCGACTCCAGGGTCAGCTCGCGCACGTCGTGGCCGCCGACGAGGACGGCGCCGCGGTCGACGTCGTAGAAGCGGGGCAGGAGGAGGGAGACGGTCGACTTGCCGGAGCCGGAGGAGCCGACGAGGGCGACGGTCTCGCCCGCCCGCAGCTCCAGCGAGAACCCGTCGAGGACGGGCTTGCCGGCGCCGTCCCCGTCGCCGTAGCCGAAGGTGACCCCGTCGAACTCGACGGTGGCGGGGGCGTCGGCCGGCAGCTCCTTCGTGCCGTCCTGGATGGCCGGCTCGGTGTCGATCAGCTCGACGACCCGCTCCACGCCCGCGCGTGCCTGCTGGCCGACGGTGAGGACCATGGCGAGCATCCGGACCGGGCCGACCAGGGAGGCCAGGTAGGAGGAGAAGGCGACGAAGGTGCCGAGGGTGATCTGGCCCTTGTACGCGAGCCAGCCGCCGAGCGCGAGGACGGCGACCTGGCCGAGGGCGGGGACGGCCTGCAGGGCGGGGGTGTAGAGCGAGTTCAGCCGGATGGTCCGCAGCCGCGCGGCGAACAGCTTCCGCCCCGCCTCCCGGATCTTCCCGGTCTCCTGCTCCTCCTGCCCGAAGCCCTTCACGACCCGGACGCCCGTGACGGCCCCGTCGACGACGCCGGCGACCCCGGCGGCCTCCTGCTGGGCGGCCCAGGTCGCCGGGTGGAGCCGGGTGCGGCTGCGCTTGGCGATCCACCAGAGGGCGGGGGCGACGGCGAGGGCGACGAGGGTCAGCGGGATCGACAGCCAGGCCATCACGGCCAGCGAGATGAGGAACAGCAGGACGTTCCCGATGGTCATCGGGAGCATGAAGAGCAGGCCCTGGATCAGCTGGAGGTCGCTGGTGGCCCGCCCGACGACCTGCCCGGTGGACAGCTCGTCCTGCCGCCGCCCGTCGAGCCGCAGGATCGTCCCGTACATGTCGTCACGGAGGTCCCGCTGCACGTCGAGCGCGAGCCGCCCGCCGTAGTAGCGCCGGATGTACGTCAGGACGTAGACGAGCACGGCGGCGCCGAGCAGCAGCCCCGTCCACACGGCGAGGGACCGCGTCCCCGCCCCGATCACGTCGTCGATGATCACCTTGGTGATGAGCGGCACGAGCGCGAGCAGCGCCATGCCGGCCAGCGACGAGCCGAGCGCGAGCACCACGTCCGCCTTGTACCGCCAGGCGTACGACCACAGCCGCCGCGCCCACCCCTGCTCCCGCTCCACCACCACGTGGCGCCTCCCGTCCGTCCTGGTCTACCGGAAGGCGACAACGTGCCCCACGTGCGATTTCATCCCGCCGCAACAAATCCCGGCCGGAAGTCCTAGGACCTCCGGCCCCGGGGTAGGAACCGTGCACACGACCGCACGACGGGAAGGGGACGTCCCATGGGACGGGTCGAGGACGGAACGCCGTACCGCTGGGGACAGCTCTACGCGGCGCTGGTCGCCGTCAGGGGGCTGGCGAAGGGCGGGCGGGTCGTGCCCGCCACGGAGCGGGAGACGAAGGACGCGACCGGGGCACCCCGGGGCACGTTCGAGGCCATGCTGCCGCACCTCGGGATACAGGTCCTCACCGCCCGGCAGAAGGGCGGGAAGGTCGCCGAGGCGACCGAGACGGCCGTCGCCGACATCGGGCGGCTGATACCGCCGGAGCACATGTCACGGGGCGGGCTGAAGCCCCCGGAGGCGGCGGCGTTCCGGCTGGGGTACGCGGAACGGACCGCCGCCTACCGCAAGGAGTGGGAGGACGTCGTCGACTGACCTCCGCCCGCCGTCGGTCAGAGGTGGGTCGGTTCGAACATCTTCAGGAGGGCCGGGAGGACGACCACCGAGGGGCCGGGGGTGGCGAGGGACTTCGACAGGTCGGCGGCGAGGGTGTCGGGGGTGGTGCGGACGGCCGGGACGCCGAAGGACTCCGCCAGGGCGACGAAGTCGGGGCGGGCGAGGTCCGTGCCGGTGGTCGCGCCGTACGCGTCCGTCATGTACTCGCGCAGGATGCCGTAGCCGCCGTCGTCGACGATCAGCCAGGTGACGTCGAAGTCGTACTGCCGCGCCGTCGCCAGCTCCGCGATCGAGTACATCGCGCCGCCGTCGCCGGAGACCGCGAGGACCGGCGTCGTCGGGTCCGCGGCCGCCGCGCCCAGGGCGGCCGGGTAGGCGTAGCCGAGGCCGCCGGCGCCCTGCGCGGAGTGCATGGTGTTGGGGTGCCGGGCGTCGAAGGCCGACCAGGCCCAGTAGGACAGGATCGTCATGTCCCAGAAGCTGGGCGCCCGGGACGGCAGCGCCTCGCGGACCGCCGCCACCAGCCGGTGCTCCAGGTCCAGGTCCTGGGCCGCCAGGCGGGTGCGGATCCTCGACAGGACCTCGGCGACCCGGGCCGGGGCCGTCGGGTCCGTGCGGGGCTCCGTCGTCTCCAGGAGCGCCTGGAGCGCGAGCCGCGCGTCGGCGTGGACGCCGAGCGCCGGGTGGTTGGACTCCAGCTTGCCCGCGTCCGCCTCGATCTGGATCACCCGGCCGCGCGGGGCGAAGGTGTGGTAGTTCGAGGACAGCTCGCCGAGTCCGGAGCCGACGACGAGGAGGACGTCGGCGTCCTCCAGGAAGTCGGTGGTGTGCCGGTCCTCCAGCCACGACTGGAGCGAGAGCGGGTGCGTCCACGGGAAGGCGCCCTTGCCGCCGAAGGTGGTCGCCACCGGCGCGTCCAGCCGCTCCGCGAGCGCCCGGAGCTTGCCCGCGGCGTCCGAGCGGACGACCCCGCCGCCGGCGATGATCGCCGGGCGTGCGGCGGTCGACAGGAGGTGGGCGGCGACCGCCGTCAGCTCGGGGCGCGGGACGACGTCCTCGGGCGTCGCGTCCATCGCCGTGACGACGGGCAGCGTCGTCTCCGCGGTGAGCACGTCCTGCGGGATCTCGACCCAGACGGGGCCGTGCGGGACGGTGAGCGCCGACTCCCAGGCCGCCGCGATCGCGGACGGGATCTGGGAGTGCGTACGGACCGTGTGGACGGACTTCACGACGTCCCGGAAGCTGGCCCGCTGGTCGCGCAGCTCGTGCAGGTAGCCGTGCCGGCCGCCGCCGAGCCCGGCGACGGGGATCTGGCTGCCGATGGCGAGGACCGGCGCGGAGGCCGCGGCGGCCTCCTGGAGCGCGGCCAGCGACATGAGCGCGCCGGGGCCGGTGGAGAGCAGCAGCGGGGCGGCCTCGCCGGTGATCCGGCCGTACGCGTCGGCGGCGAAGCCCGCGTTGTTCTCGACGCGGAGGCCGACGTAGCGGAGCGACGAGCGGCGCAGGGCGTCGAACATGCCGAGGGCGTGCTGGCCGGGGAGACCGAAGACGGTGCTCGCGCCGAGGCCGGTGAGGGTCTCGATGACGAGGTCGCCGCCGGTGCGGCCGGGGGGCGGGTTGAGGGCGGCCTCCGTCTGCGCGGGCGTGGGGCGCAGGACCAGGTCGTGGTCGTGGGTCATGGGGCCGGTTCCTCCCGGGCGTGGTCGGGCTCGTACGCGAGGGGTGCCCGGCCCCGCGGGGCCGGGCACCCCCGGGCATTATCGGCTCGCCGCGATCTGGCGGCTCATGATCGTGGTCAGTTCGTACGCCGTGTGCGAGGCGGCGACCGCGGTGATCTCGGCGTGGTCGTACGCCGGGGCGACCTCCACCACGTCCGCCGAGACCAGGTTGCAGGAGGAGAGGCCGCGGAGGATCTCCAGGAGCTCGCGGGAGGTCATGCCGCCCGCCTCGGGGGTGCCGGTGCCGGGGGCGTGGGCCGGGTCGAGGCAGTCGATGTCGATGGAGATGTACAGCGGGCGGTCGCCGATGCGCTGGCGGAGCTGGTCGGCGACCTCGTCGGCGCCGCGGCGGTAGATGTCCGCCGACGTGACGATGCCGAAGCCCATCTTCTCGTCGTCGGTCAGGTCCTGCTTGCCGTACAGCGGGCCGCGGGTGCCGACGTGCGAGAGCGCCTCGGTGTCGAGGATGCCCTCCTCGACGGCGCGGCGGAACGGCGTGCCGTGGGTGTACTCGGCGCCGAAGTAGGTGTCCCAGGTGTCCAGGTGGGCGTCGAAGTGGAGCAGGGCGACCGGGCCGTGCTTCTTGGCGACCGAGCGGAGCAGCGGGAGGGCGATGGTGTGGTCGCCGCCGAGGGTCATCATGCGGGCGCCGGTGCCGAGGAGCTCGTCGGCGGCGGCCTCGATGGTCTCGACGGCCTCGTTGATGTTGAACGGGTTGACGGCGATGTCGCCGCCGTCGGCGACCTGGGCGAGGGCGAACGGGGAGGCGTCCTGCGCCGGGTTGTACGGGCGCAGCAGGCGGGACGCCTCGCGGATCGCGTTGCCGCCGAAGCGGGCGCCGGGACGGTAGGAGACGCCGGAGTCGAAGGGGACGCCGACCACGGCGATGTCGGCGGTGCCGACCTCGTCGAGCCGCGGCAGCCGGGCGAACGTCGCGGGACCGGCGTACCGCGGGACGCGGGAGGAGTCGATCGGGCCGCGCGGGGTGTTCTGGTCGCTGCTGCTCATGGGGGGTGCCTCCTGGCTGTCGTCGGGGTCCGGCTCGACGGTAAGTCGCCCGAAAGCCACATTGAAGTGTACGTTTCCTCCACCGCGGAGGCCGGAGATGTACGAAGGGACCATGCCCGTGACCGTCTCGGAGCCGAGTGCCACTCCCCCGGCGCCGCCGGTGCCGCTCGCCGCGCTGCTGGCCCGCCGGGAGCTGGGCCTGCGGCTGCTCGCCGGCTCGGACGAGGTGGCGCTGCACTGGGTGCACACCACGGAGATGGCCGACCCGTATCCGTATCTGCTCGGCGGCGAGCTGCTGATGACGGCGGGCGTACAGCTGGCGGATCCGGGGCGGTTCGTGGCGCGGGTGGTGGAGGCGGGCGCGGCGGCGCTGGGCTTCGGGGTGACGCCGGTGTACGACACGGTGCCGGCGGAGCTGGTGGACGCCTGCGCGCGGCACGGGCTGCCGCTGGTGGAGGTGCCGCCGCGGACGCCGTTCACGGCGGTGGCGCGGGCGCTGTGGCGGCTGATGGCGGAGGCCCGGCTGCGGGAGCTGCGCCGGGTGACGGAGGCCCAGCAGTCGCTGGCGACGGCGGCCGCGCGTCCGGCACCGGTTCCGGCGGTGCTGGGGGCGCTGGCGTCCCGGCTGGGCGGCCGGGCGGTGCTGTTCGGCGCGGACGGCTCGGAGTCGGCGGCGGCCGGCCGCGAGCTGCCGGCGGAGGCGGCGCGGGCGCTGGCGGAGCTGGCGGGGGTGGTCGGTCCCCGGCCCGGCGGTCCGGCGTCGGCGAGCGGCGAGGGCGGCGGTCTGAAGCTGGCGGCGTACGCGCTGGGCGGCGGCGACGGGCTGGCCCTGGGGGTGGCGACGGAGCGGCGCGAGCCCGGCGACCACACGGTGGCGGGGGTGGCGGTGGTGCTGCTGTCGCTGCTGACGGCCCCGCACGGCGCCACCGACGCGTCGGTGCGGGACGGGGCCCTGACGAGGGTGCTGCTGGGCGCCCCGCCCGGGGAGGCGGCGGCGTCCCTGTCGGCCGGCCCGTGGACGGTGGTGCACGCGCGGGGCGGCGACGGCACCCCGTTCGCGGCGGCCGCCCTGGCGGCGGCGCTGGGCACGGCGCTGGTGGACGCGGGCCCTCCCGTACGGCTCCTGCTGCCGCCGGGCGCGCCCGTGACGGCCCAGCCGGGGTGGACGCTCGGCGTGAGCGCCCCGTCCGCCGCCGCGGAGCTGGCGGCGGCGGACGCGCAGGCCGCGCGGGCGCTGCGGCGGGCGGAGGCGTCCCGGGAGGCGCTGGTGCGGCACCGCGCGAGCGGCCTCGCCGGGCTCGTCGACCCGGCGGAGGCCGCCGCCCACGCCCGCGTGCTCCTCGCTCCCCTCGGCGAGGTGCAGGCGGAGACGCTCCGCACGTGGCTGTCCCTGCACGGCAGCTGGGACCGCACGGCCGCCGCGCTGGGCGTCCACCGCAACACGGTCCGCCAGCGGATCGCGCGCTGCGCGGTCCTCCTCGACCGCGATCTGGACGACGCGGACGTGCGGATGGAGCTGTGGTTCGCGCTCCGGTGAGGAGCGGGTCAGTACAGCTTGTTGACGGCCGTCTTCGTGGTGGTGCGGAAGGCGCTCAGCGGGGCGTCCTTGAAGTCGCCCATCTGGCCCCAGCGGACGAAGGTGACGGTGCGGCCGTCGCGGCCGACGGAGAAGAGGTGGATGTCGGTGTTGCCGATCTGCCGGTCGGCGGTGTCGAGGCTGTAGACCCAGGCGCCCTCCTCCACGGCGAGCTTGCCGTGGTAGGCGCTGACGGCGTCCAGGCCCGGGTTCTGCCGCTCCAGGAGGGGGCCGCAGCCGGCGAGGGCCTTGCGGAGGGTGTCGACCAGCTTCACCGCGTCGGCCTCGGTGCGGGCGACGGTGGTGATCTGGACGCCGTTGGTGTCGAGCTCGGTGCTGAACTCGCGGTAGCGGGTGTTCTGCGCCGGGATCTTGTACGGGGCGCAGAGGGCGCCGCCGTTCTCCGGGACGCCGGTGAAGATCGGGGTGGCGGTCCACGGCGTCGAGGACGGCGGCATCTGGGAGGCGGAGAGGAAGGCCGGCTGGGCGGCGGCCTGCGCCGGGGCGGCGGCGAGCGCGCCGAGGCCCAGGGCGGCCGCGGCGGCGGTGGCGAGTGCGGTGCGGAGCGTGTTCATGGTCAGGGATCCCCCGTCGGTCTTTCGGTCAGTGCTCGACCAGCGTCGGGCCGGCGCCCGGCCGCCCGCAACGGTGACGCGCCCGCCTTCCGTCCCGGAACCGTTTCACCCCTGCTGACGTGCAGGGATGTGAAGGGGTGGAACGCAGAGCCAGGGGGATGGAATGCCGAAGGACGCCGCCGTCGAGGAGTTCGCGCGGCTCGTGCGCGCGCTGAAGGCGCGGGACGGGAGGAGTTACGAGGCGCTGGGCCGGCGCCTGAGCGTCAGCGCGTCCACGCTCCACCGCTACTGCTCCGGCGCGACCGTCCCGGAGGAGTTCGGCGTGCTCGACCGCCTCGCCCTGCTGTGCGGGGCGGACGAGGAGGAACGGCGTGCCCTGGAGGCGGCGTGGACCCGCGCCTCCGCCGCCCGCCGCCCGCCCGTGCCCTCGCCTTCGCCCTCGCCCGCGCCCGCGCCCGCGCCGGGATCCCAGTCGGCACCGGGCGCGGAGCCCGAGCCCGCCCCGGTGCCGGCCCCCGAGCTCAGGCCCGGTTCCGCACCCGAGCACGAGCTGGAGCCCGTGCACGCGCGCGTGCCGGGCCTCCCGTCCGAGCGGCGGCGCCGGCGGTGGGGGTGGGCGGGCCTGGTCGGCGGGGCGCTCGCGGTCGTGGCGGCGGTGACGCTCGGAGCCGTACTCCTGCCCCGGGAAGCGCCGGCACCGGCGCCCGCGCCGCTGACGTGGACCGTCTCCTCGCACCTCTGGAACTACGGGTGCGGACACACCTACCTCGTGGAGCGGACGCCCCCTCCCCCGCCGGAGGCGGCCGACGCGCGGAGCTGGGCGGCGGCGCAGGGGGCCGTGCACGGCGGGGAGACGCTGGTGCGGGTGTCGGTGCAGGGGAAGGGCGCCGCGGCCGTCGTGCTCCAGGCGCTGCACGTGCGCGTGGTGGGGCGCGAGGCGCCGCTGCCGTGGGCGGGATACCGGATGGACGACGGGTGCGGCGGGGCCGTGACGCCGCGCCGCTTCGAGGTGGACCTGGACCGGCCGCGGCCGGTGGCGCGGGCGCTGGACGGCTACGACGCCTCCGGCCAGGAGGGCCGGACGCTGCCCGCGGTCTCCTTCCCGTACGCGGTCACCGCCGCCGATCCGGAGGAGCTGCTGGTCTCGGCGCGGACCGCCGGGTGCGACTGCCGCTGGTACCTGGAGCTGGAGTGGAGCGCGGAGGGGCGCCGGGGCACGGTCCGGATCGGCGACGAGGACGGGGCACCCTTTCGGACCAGCGGGGCGAAGGGGAGGCCCCTGTACGGGTACGACTCCGTGGGGCGGGCCTGGATCACAGGCGAGGAGTCTGGACAGCACGGGTGACCGCTGGGTAACTTCGGAGAAGACATACTGAGCAAGCGCTTAGACAACCAGACCGCACACCCGGAGGAGTCGCACCGTGCGCCGTACCGTATTCAACGAGGACCACGAGGCGTTCCGGGAGACCGTCCGGGCCTTCATCGAGGCCGAGGTCGTCCCCGTCTACGACGAGTGGTTCGCGGCCGGCCAGGCGCCGCGCGACTTCTACTACAAGCTCGGTGAGCTGGGCATCTTCGGCATCAACGTGCCCGAGGAGTTCGGCGGCGCCGGCCTCGACACCCACAAGTTCGAGGCCGTCCTCTACGAGGAGACCTCCCGCGCGGGCGTCTCCTTCGGCGGCTCCGGCGTGCACGTGCTGCTCGCCCTCCCGTACATCAAGATGCTCGCCACCGGGGACCAGAAGAAGCGCTACCTGCCGAAGTTCGTCACCGGCGAGGAGATGTGGGCCCTCGCGATGACCGAGCCGGGCACCGGCTCCGACGTCGCGGGCATGAAGACCACCGCCAAGCTCTCCGAGGACGGCACCCACTACGTCCTCAACGGCGCCAAGACCTTCATCACCGGCGGCGTCCACGCCGACCGCGTGATCGTCTGCGCCCGCACCTCCGCCCCGTCGGCCGAGGACCGCCGCTTCGGCATCTCCCTCTTCGCCGTCGACACCAAGTCCGAGGGCTACTCGATCGGCCGCAAGCTCGACAAGCTCGGCCTGAAGACCTCCGACACCGCCGAGCTCGCCTTCGTCGACGTCAAGGTCCCCGTCGAGGACCTGCTCGGCGAGGAGGGCAAGGGCTTCTCCTACCTCGGCCACAACCTCGCCTCCGAGCGCTGGGGCATCGCCTTCGGCGCCTACGCGCAGGCCGCGGCCGCGATCCGCTTCGCCCAGCAGTACGTGCAGGAGCGCACCGTCTTCGGCAAGCCGGTCGCGTCCTTCCAGAACACCAAGTTCGAGCTGGCCGCCTGCCAGGCCGAGGTCGACGCCGCCCAGGCCGTGGCCGACCGCGCCCTGGAGGCCCTGGACGCGGGCGAGCTGACCCCGGCCGAGGCCGCCTCCGCCAAGCTCTTCTGCACCGAGGTCGCGCACCGCGTCATCGACCGCTGCCTCCAGCTGCACGGCGGCTACGGCTACATGAACGAGTACCCGATCGCCCGCCTGTACGCCGACAACCGCGTCAACCGCATCTACGGCGGCACCAGCGAGATCATGAAGTCGATCATCGCCAAGAGCATGGGCCTGTAAGTGCCCGAAGCACCTTCCGCACTGGATGACCTGCTCGCTCTGCTCGACCTGGAGCGGATCGAGCAGGACATCTTCCGGGGACAATCCCGGTCCGCGATCGTCCCTCGCGTCTTCGGCGGCCAGGTGGCCGCCCAGGCGCTGGTGGCCGCGGGCCGGACCGTCCCCGCGGACCGGCTCGCCCACTCGCTCCACGCGTACTTCCTCGTACCGGGCGACCCCGGGGCGCCGATCGTCTACGAGGTCGACCGGATCCGCGACGGCCGCTCCTTCACCACCCGCCGGGTGGTGGCCATCCAGCACGGGCAGCCGATCTTCCACCTCTCCGCGTCCTTCCAGGCGGACGAGGAGGGGCTCGACCACCAGGCGGAGATGCCGGCCGCGCCCGACCCGGAGTCGCTGCCGACCGCCGAGGAGATGCTCCCCCGGCACCTGCCCGAGCACGTCGCCCGGCGGCTGGTCGAGGCCCGCGCGGCCGTCGACCTGCGGTACGCCGAGACCCCGCCGTGGGGCACCGTCGGGGAGCCGCGCGAACCGCGCTCGCAGGTGTGGTTCCGCACCAACGGCAAGCTCTCCGACGACCCCCTGCTGCACGTCGTGCTCGCCACCTACGTCTCCGACATGACGCTGCTCGACTCGGTGCTCCTCGCCCACGGGCGGGGCGGCTGGGCCGTCGGCGACGTGGTCGGCGCCTCGCTCGACCACGCCATGTGGTTCCACCGGCCCTTCCGGGCCGACGAATGGCTCCTCTACGACCAGGAGTCGCCGTCCTCCTCCGGCGGGCGCGGCCTCGGCCAGGCCCGGATCTGGACCCGGGACGGGCGACTCGCGATCTCCGTCATCCAGGAGGGTGTCGTTCGCGTCCCGCGCCGCTGACCGGACATACCGTCCGATGTCATGACGGACGTCAGGGCCGACAACGGCGAAAGCACCCTCACGGTGATCGTGGCGGCGGTCGCGAACCTCGGGATCGCCGCCGCCAAGGCCGTCGCCGGCGTCATCAGCGGGTCCAGCGCGATGCTGTCGGAGGCGGCCCACTCGGTCGCCGACACGGTCACCGAGGTCATGCTGCTCACCGCGCTCAAGCGGAGCGAGAAGCCCGCCGACGAGGACCATCCGGTCGGCCACGCCGGCGAGCGGTACGTGTGGGCGATGCTCGCCGCCGTCGCCACCTTCGTCGGCGGCGCCGTCTTCTCGGTCTACGACGGCGTCCACACCCTCACCCACGGGGAGGAGCCGGGCGACCCGCTCGTCTCCTACCTCGTCCTCGCCGTCTCCTTCGTCCTGGAGGGCTTCTCCCTGCGGACCGGCGTCCGGCAGGTCAAGGCGGAGGCGGAACGGATGCGGGCCCCCTTCGCCCGGTACCTGCGGCTCACCCCCGACACCACCGTGAAGGCGGTCGTCCTGGAGGACTCGGCCGCCCTCGCCGGCCTGATGCTCGCCGCGGGCGGCCTGCTCGGCGGCCAGCTCACCGGCTCCGGCGTCTGGGACGGCGTCGCCTCGATCATGATCGGCTGTCTGCTGGTGTACGTGGCCTGGACGCTGGGCCACGCCAACGCCCAGCTGCTCATCGGCCGCCCGCTGCCGCCCGCCCTGCGGGCACAGGTGCGGGAGGAACTGCTGGGCGTCCCGCACGTGGTGGACGTCCTGGACCTGATCACCCTGATCCAGGGCCCCGGCGAGGTCATGATCGCCGCGAAGGTCGACTTCCGGGACGTGGTGACGGCGGCCGAGGTCGAGCGGGCCTGCGAACAGGCCGAGACGCGCCTGCGGGCCCGCCTGCCGTCGGTGCGCCGGGTGTACCTGGACCCGACGCCGGGGTCGTCGTCCTAGCCGAGCAGCCCGGCGGCGTTCAGCAGATAGGCCGTCATGGGCTCGTAGAAGCGCGGGTCGACGACGTGGTCGTCGAGCGGCACGGTCACCTTCATCGTCCCCTCGGCCTCGGCCAGGAAGAGCGCCGGGTCGTTGCAGTCCGCGTAGCCGACGGAGTCGATGCCGCGCTGGGCTGCGCGGCCGGCCCAGCCGTGGTCGGCGACGACCAGGTCCGGCGCGGCCTCGCCGAGCAGGGCGAGGCCGTCGAGGATCGCATTCATCGGCTCGGGCGAGTGGGTGTGCCAGAGGCTGGCGCCGCGCTCGAAGACGGCGACGTCCGCGAACTGCACGACGTACCCCTCGTCGGCGACGAGCCCGCCCGGGATCCGCACGATGTCGCAGCCCTGCGCCCGGAGCGCGGCGGCGACCCGGCTGTGCGCGTCGATCAGCGCGCCGGGGTGGCCGGTCGCGAACAGCACCCGCTCCTGCCCGGCGGCGGCCTGCTTCAGCCGGGCCGCCATCCGGTCCAGGGCGTCCACGGTCAGCTCGGGGTCGATGGTGTCCTGGCCGACGCGGTGGGCGGGGTCGTCGACGACGCCGCAGCGCTCCGCCATCACGGCGAGCACGTCCTGCTCGTCCGTCCACCGGTCGCCGAGCTCCAGACCGAGCCAGTAGTGCCGGTCGCCGTTGGCGAGCTTCCGGTAGTGGTCCAGGTTGTTCTCACGGGGCGTGGCCACGTCCCCCGCGATCCGGCTGCGGAGGAGGTGCTCGACGAGGGCGTCACGGCTGAGTATCGGCATGGGCCTCATTCTGCCGGGCCGGAGCCCCCACCGTGCCGGACGCCCACACTCCGGCCGGCCGGGGCCCCGGCGGCGTCCGACGGCGGCCGCCCCGACCCGCCGACCGTCCCGGCCGTCAGACCGTCAGGGCGTCGAGGGCGCCGTGGGCCAGGTTGCGCAGCAGGCGTTCCAGGTCGGCGCGGGCGAGGGGGGTGCCGAGGTGGGGGGTGGAGTTGAGGAGGCCGAAGACGGCGTGGACGGCGGCGCGGACCTCCGGCTCGCCCGCCTCCGGGTGGAGGGCGCGGACGACGTCCACCCACAGCTCGACGTACTGCCGCTGGAGCTGCCGGACCCGCTTGCGGTCCTCCTCCTTGAGGCGGTCGAGCTCGCGGTCGTGGAGGGTGATGAGCGGCCGGTCGTCGAGGGCGAAGTCGATGTGCCCGTCGATGAGGGAGGCGAGCAGCGCCGCCGGGTCTCCGTCCGAGGCGGCGGCCCGCAGCCGGCCCCCGTCGAGCAGCCGCTCGCTGATGCCGACGAGGAGCTCGGCGAGCATCGCGTCCTTGCCGGGGAAGTGCCGGTAGAGACCGGGGCCGCTGATGCCGACGGCTGCCCCTATCTCGTCGACGCCCACGCCGTGGAACCCGCGCTCGGCGAAGAGGCGCGCGGCCTCCTTGAGGATCTGCTCGCGGCGCGTCGACGCGTCCATCCGGGTCGGGCTCGTGGTCATGGATTCGATTCTAGACAACCCGGTTAGCGGTCGTTAACCTGAACCCGTACGTTAACGCTCATTAACCGAACAAGGGAGATCGGTCGATGCAGCAGGCACCTGTGCTGTCGAGTGCGGCGGATCCCGCCTCGCCGGCCTGGCGGGCCAACGAGGCGGCGCACCACGAGCTGGCCGCGACCCTGCGCGCCAAGCTCGCCCAGGCCGCCCTCGGGGGCGGTGAGAAGTCCCGGGCCCGGCACACCGCGCGCGGGAAGCTGCTGCCGCGCGACCGGGTGGACACCCTCCTCGACCCGGGCTCGCCGTTCCTGGAGCTGGCGCCGCTGGCGGCGAACGGCATGTACGGCGACCAGGCCCCGGCGGCCGGGGTGATCGCGGGCGTCGGGCGGGTCAGCGGCCGCGAGTGCGTGATCGTCGCCAACGACGCGACGGTCAAGGGCGGCACCTACTACCCGATGACGGTGAAGAAGCACCTCCGGGCCCAGGAGGTGGCGCTGGAGAATCGTCTCCCCTGTCTCTACCTGGTCGACTCCGGCGGCGCGTTCCTGCCGATGCAGGACGAGGTCTTCCCGGACCGCGAGCACTTCGGGCGGATCTTCTACAACCAGGCCCGGATGT
Source organism: Streptomyces roseofulvus (assembly GCF_039534915.1). Classification (NCBI taxonomy): domain Bacteria; kingdom Bacillati; phylum Actinomycetota; class Actinomycetes; order Kitasatosporales; family Streptomycetaceae; genus Streptomyces; species Streptomyces roseofulvus. The sequence continues at coordinate 3,061,450 of NZ_BAAAWE010000001.1, forward strand.
CCGGCGCCGGCATCCCGCAGATCGCGGCGGTCATGGGCTCCTGCACGGCCGGCGGCGCGTACGTCCCGGCGATGAGCGACGAGGCCGTGATCGTCCGCAACCAGGGGACGATCTTCCTCGGCGGGCCGCCGCTGGTGAAGGCGGCGACCGGCGAGGTCGTCACGGCGGAGGAGCTGGGCGGCGGCGAGGTCCACTCCCGCATCTCCGGCGTCACCGACCACCTCGCGGAGGACGACGCGCACGCCCTGCGGATCGTGCGGAACATCGTGGCGACCCTGCCCGAGCGGGGCCCGCTGCCGTGGAAGGTCGAGCCCGCCGAGGAGCCGAAGGTCGACCCGTACGGGCTGTACGGCGCCGTCCCGGTCGACTCCCGCACCCCGTACGACGTGCGCGAGGTCATCGCCCGCGTGGTGGACGGCTCCCGCTTCCAGGAGTTCAAGTCCGAGTACGGGCAGACGCTGGTCACCGGCTTCGCCCGGATCCACGGCCACCCGGTCGGGATCGTCGCCAACAACGGCATCCTGTTCGCCGAGTCCGCCCAGAAGGGCGCGCACTTCATCGAGCTGTGCGACCAGCGCGGCATCCCGCTGGTCTTCCTCCAGAACATCACCGGCTTCATGGTCGGCAAGGCGTACGAGCACGGCGGCATCGCCAAGCACGGCGCCAAGATGGTCACCGCTGTCGCCACCACGCGCGTGCCGAAGCTGACGGTCGTCGTCGGCGGCTCCTTCGGCGCGGGCAACTACTCGATGTGCGGCCGGGCCTACTCCCCCCGCTTCCTGTGGATGTGGCCGAACGCCAAGATCTCCGTCATGGGCGGCGAGCAGGCCGCCTCGGTCCTCGCCACGGTCAAGCGCGACCAGCTCGGCGACGACTGGAGCGCCGAGGAGGAGGAGTCCTTCAAGGCGCCGATCCGCGAGCAGTACGAGACGCAGGGCAGCGCCTACTACGCGACCGCCCGGCTCTGGGACGACGGCGTGATCGACCCGCTGGAGACCCGCCAGGTGCTGGGTCTCGCGCTGACCGCCTGTGCCAACGCGCCCCTGGGTGAACCCCAGTTCGGCGTCTTCCGGATGTGAGGACCCTGACGATGCAGCAGATGTTCGACACCGTCCTCGTCGCCAACCGGGGCGAGATCGCGGTCCGCGTCATCCGCACCCTGCGCGCCCTCGGCGTGCGCTCGGTGGCGGTCTACAGCGACGCGGACGCCGACGCCCGGCACGTGCGGGAGGCGGACACGGCGGTACGGATCGGGCCCGCGGCGGCCTCGGAGTCGTACCTCTCCGTCCCGGCCCTGCTCGACGCGGCCCGCCGCACCGGCGCGCAGGCCGTCCACCCCGGCTACGGCTTCCTCGCGGAGAACGCGGCCTTCGCCCGCGCCTGCGCCGACGCCGGGCTCGTCTTCATCGGGCCGTCCGCCGAGGCGATCGCCCTGATGGGCGACAAGATCCGGGCGAAGGAGACCGTGAAGGCGGCGGGCGTGCCCGTCGTCCCGGGCGACGCCGACCCCCGGGTGGCCGAGGCCGCGCGGGAGATGGGCGCGCCGGTCCTGCTGAAGCCCAGCGCGGGCGGCGGCGGCAAGGGCATGCGCCTGGTGCGGGACCTGGCGGTCCTGGACGAGGAGATCGCGGCGGCCCGCCGGGAGGCCCGGGCCTCCTTCGGCGACGACACGCTCCTCGTGGAGCGGTGGATCGACCGTCCCCGGCACATCGAGATCCAGGTCCTGGCGGACGCGCACGGGAACGTGGTGCACCTGGGCGAGCGCGAGTGCTCGCTCCAGCGCCGCCACCAGAAGATCATCGAGGAGGCGCCGAGCGTCCTCCTCGACGAGGCGACCCGGGCGGCGATGGGCGCGGCGGCGGTGGAGGCGGCCCGGTCCTGCGGCTATGTGGGCGCGGGCACGGTCGAGTTCATCGTGCCGGGCGGCGACCCGTCCCAGTACTACTTCATGGAGATGAACACCCGCCTCCAGGTCGAGCACCCGGTCACGGAGCTGATCACGGGTCTGGACCTGGTGGAGTGGCAGCTGCGGGTGGCCTCCGGCGAGCCGCTGGACTTCGCCCAGGACGACGTCCGCCTGGACGGCTGGGCGGTCGAGGCCCGGATCTGCGCGGAGGACCCGTCGCGCGGTTTCCTCCCGTCGGGCGGCACGGTCCTGTCCCTGAGCGAGCCGTCGGGCGACGGGGTGCGGACCGACTCCGGTCTCCTGGAGGGCTCGGAGGTCTCGTCCCTCTACGACCCGATGCTGTCGAAGGTCATCGTCCACGCGAAGGACCGCCCCACGGCCCTCCGCAAGCTCCGCGCGGCCCTGGCGGACCTCACCACCCTGGGCGTCCCCACCAACGCGGGCTTCCTGCGGCGTCTCCTGGCCCACCCGGACGTGGTGTCGGGCGCGATGGACACGGGCCTGGTGGAGCGGGACGCGGAGTCGCTGGTCCCGGAGGGCGTGCCGGACGAGGTGTACGCGGCGGCCGCGGCCGTGCGCCGGGCGGAGCTGACGCCGCGGCGGCGCGGCGGCTGGACGGACCCGTTCGACGTGCCGGACGGCTGGCGCCTCGGCGGCGTGCCGAAGCCGCTCGCGTTCCCGCTGCGGGCGGCGGGGCTCGAACCCGTCACGGTGGAGGCCCCGGCGGACGCGCGCGTCACCGCCACCGGCGTCACGGTCACCGTCGACGGGCTGACCCACACGTTCCGCCGGGCCGGCGCCTGGCTCGGCCGGGACGGCGACTCCTGGCACGTCATGGACCACGACCCCGTGGCCGCCGCGCTCTCCGGGGCCCGGCACGGCGGGGCGGACACGCTCGCCGCGCCGATGCCCGGGACCGTCACCGTCGTGAAGGTGGCGGTCGGGGACGAGGTGGAGGCGGGACAGAGCCTGCTGGTGGTGGAGGCGATGAAGATGGAGCACGTCATCTCCGCCCCGCACGCCGGCACCGTCACCGAGCTGGACGTCACGCCCGGCTCGACCGTCGCCATGGACCAGATCCTGGCCGTGGTGACGCCCCGCGAGGAGGCCGCGGCATGACCCTGCCCATGACCGTCCCCGACCCGTCGCTGCCCGCCCGGGTCCGGATCCACGAGGTGGGTCCCCGCGACGGGCTGCAGAACGAGAAGACGGCCGTCCCGACCGAGGTGAAGGCGGAGTTCATCCGCCGGCTCGTCGACGCCGGGCTGTCCACCGTCGAGACGACCAGTTTCGTGCACCCCCACTGGGTGCCCCAACTGGCCGACGCGGAGAAGCTGTTCCCCCTCGTGAACGGTCTCCCCGCACGCCTGCCGGTGCTCGTGCCGAACGAGCGCGGCCTCGACCGGGCGCTCTCGCTCGGCGCCCGTGAGATCGCCGTCTTCGCCTCCGCCACCGAGTCCTTCGCCAAGGCCAACCTCAACCGGACGGTCGACGAGGCGCTCGCCATGTTCGAGCCGGTCGTCGTCCGGGCCGTGGAGGCGGGCCTGAAGGTCCGCGGCTATCTGTCGATGTGCTTCGGCGACCCCTGGGAGGGCGCCGTCCCCGTCGAGCAGGTCGTCCGCGTCACCAGGGCGCTCGCCGACATGGGGTGCGACGAGCTCAGCCTCGGCGACACCATCGGCGTCGCCACCCCCGGGCACGTGGGGCGGCTCCTGCGGGAGCTGGACGAGGCCGGGGTGCCCACCTCCCGGCTCGCCGTGCACTTCCACGACACCTACGGGCAGGCGCTCGCCAACACGCTGGCCGCGCTGCGGCACGGCGTGACCACCGTGGACGCCTCCGCGGGCGGCCTCGGCGGCTGCCCCTACGCCAAGTCCGCCACGGGCAACCTCGCCACCGAGGACCTGGTGTGGATGCTCGACGGCCTCGGCATCGAGACCGGGGTCGACCTGGCCGCCCTCACCGCCACGAGCGTGTGGATGGCCGAACAACTGGGCCGGCCGAGCCCGTCCCGTACCGTCCGAGCCCTCTCCCACAAGGAGTGACGAACACCATGTCCCTCGACCACCGGCTCTCCGCAGAGCACGAGGAACTGCGCCGCACCGTCGAGCAGTTCGCCCACGACGTGGTGGCGCCGAAGATCGGCGACTACTACGAGCGGCACGAGTTCCCGTACGAGATCGTCGCCGAGATGGGCCGCATGGGCCTCTTCGGGCTGCCGTTCCCGGAGGAGTACGGCGGCATGGGCGGCGACTACCTCGCCCTCGGCATCGCCCTGGAGGAGCTGGCCCGGGTCGACTCCTCGGTGGCCATCACCCTGGAGGCGGGCGTCTCCCTCGGCGCCATGCCGCTGCACCTCTTCGGCACCGAGGAGCAGAAGCGGCAGTGGCTGCCGAAGCTCTGCGCCGGCGAGATGCTGGGCGCCTTCGGCCTCACCGAGCCGGGCGCGGGCTCGGACGCGGGCGGCACCCGCACCACCGCCGTGCGGGACGGCGACCACTGGGTCATCAACGGCTCGAAGTGCTTCATCACCAATTCCGGCACCGACATCACGGGGCTGGTGACGGTCACCGCGGTCACCGGCCGCAAGCCCGACGGCCGGCCGCTGATCTCCTCGATCATCGTCCCGTCCGGCACGCCCGGCTTCACCGTCGCCGCCCCGTACTCGAAGGTCGGCTGGAACGCCTCGGACACCCGCGAGCTCTCCTTCGACGACGTCCGCGTCCCGGTGGAGAACCTCCTCGGCGAGGAGGGCCGTGGCTACGCCCAGTTCCTGCGCATCCTCGACGAGGGCCGCGTCGCCATCGCCGCCCTCGCCACGGGCCTCGCCCAGGGCTGCGTCGACGAGTCGGTGAAGTACGCGAGGGAACGTCACGCCTTCGGCCGCCCGATCGGCGACAACCAGGCCATCCAGTTCAAGATCGCCGACATGGAGACGCGCGCCCACATGGCCCGCATCGGCTGGCGTGACGCCGCCTCCCGCCTGGTCATGGGCGAGCCCTTCAAGAAGGAGGCGGCCATCGCGAAGCTGTACTCCTCCACGGTCGCGGTCGACAACGCCCGCGAGGCCACCCAGATCCACGGCGGCTACGGCTTCATGAACGAGTACCCGGTGGCCCGCATGTGGCGCGACTCCAAGATCCTGGAGATCGGCGAGGGCACCAGCGAGGTCCAGCGCATGCTGATCGCCCGCGAACTGGGCTTCGCCGGCTGAGCCCCGCTCCCCCACGCCCGTCGCCCGCGCCCGCCGCGGGCGCGGGCGACGGCACGGGACGACAACGCGGGCCCTGGCGGAGGACCGTACTCCGCCAGGGCCCGCGCCGGTCTCGGGGCCGTGACCGTCAGGCGAACCGCGCGATCGGGTTCACCAGGTCGCCGACGAGCTGGAGGGCCGCCGACGGGTCCGCCAGGTCCACCATCTGCTTGTTGTTGCGCAGCTGGAGGCGGTTGAGGGCGGAGAGGGCGAAGGTCTCCGCGAACATGTCGTACTGCGCGAAGCGGTCGGCCAGCTCCGGCCTGGAGTCCTGGTAGGCCTTCACGGACTCCGCGACCGTCCGCCAGAAGACGTCCTCGTCGACCGTGCCCTCCGCCGCCAGGGTCGCGCCCAGGAAGCGGAAGAAGCAGTCGAAGACGTCCGTGAAGACGGACAGCAGCTTCATGGACTCCGGGACGTCGGCGCGGATCCGCTCCACCGCCGGCGGGAGGACCGCCTGCGGGTCCATCACGCAGATCTCCTCGGCGATGTCCTTGAAGATGGCCCGGTCGACCGCGCCGCGCTCGTCCAGGACCAGGATCACGTTCTCGCCGTGCGGCATGTAGACCAGGTCGTAGGCGTAGAAGCAGTGCAGGATCGGCAGCAGGTAGGCGTCGAGGTACTTCCGCAGCCACTCCTCGGGCGCCAGGCCCGAGTCCTTGATCAGGGCGCCCGCGAAGGACGCGCCCGCGTGGTCGACGTGCAGCAGCGAGGCCATGGTCGCCAGCCGCTCGCCCTCGGCGAGCCGCTCCACCGGGGACTCGCGCCAGAGCGCCGCCAGCATCTTGCGGTAGGGCGAGTAGCGGTCCGTCGCGGCCTCGTACTCCAGGTGCCGGTAGCCGGCCGCCGCCCGCTCGCGGATGATCGAGAACCGGGCCGCCCGCAGGACGGAGTCCGACTCGATGAGCTGCGCCAGCCAGTCGTTGATGGCCGGCGTGGCCTCCATGTACGCGGCCGAGAGGCCCCGCATGAAGCCCATGTTGAGGACCGACAGCGCGGTCTTCACGTAGTGCTTGGCCGGGTCGGCGGTGTTGAAGAAGGTACGGATGGACTGCTGCGCGAGATAGGCGTCGTCGCCCTCGCCCAGGTACACCAGGCGCTGCTGCGCCACCTCGGCGGCGAAGGTCACCGACAGCTTGTTCCACCACTGCCAGGGGTGGACCGGCATGAGGAGGTAGTCGGCGAGGTCCAGGCCGCGCTCGGCGAGGATGCCGGCGTACCGGTCCACGGCCGCGTCGCCCAGTTCCGCGCGGATGAAGGTCTCGTACTCGATGCCGGCGCCGGCGGTGAAGGCGGCCCGGTCGCGGCGGGCGGCCAGCCACACCAGGTGGATGGGGCTCGCGGCCTCGGGGGCGTAGGCGCGGTACTCGTCGACGCCGAAGCCGAGGCGGCCGTTGTTGGCGACGAAGCAGGGGTGGCCCTCGGTCATCCCCGTCTCGATGGCCTGGAAGTCGGCGCGGGCCAGTTCGGCGGCGGTGATCCGCGGCTTGGTCGCCTTGTAGGCGGTGCCGGCCAGGGTGGAGGAGATCTCCTCCAGGTAGACCGGCAGGATCTCGTCGCTCAGGCCCAGCGCGCCGCGCAGCTCGGTGACGAACTGGAGGGCGTCCAGGGGCAGCTGCTCGTCGCCGCGGTGGCGGCTGATCGACTCGGGGTAGACCTGCCAGTGGTCGAGGGCGAAGCGGTCCGCCGTGAAGCGGTACTCGGTGGCGCCGTCGTCGCTGAGCACCCGGTAGCGGGAGTCGCCCAGCTCCTGCGGGTTCAGCAGCCGCTCGTGGGCGAACTCGGCGAGGCCCTTGCGGATCAGCGCGCGGTTGGCGTCGGCCCAGCGCTCGGGGGTGAGGTGCGCGACGGGGTTCATATGAGGGCTCCGACGGCGGTCTCGAACTGGGCGCGGGTGCAGAAGCTCAGCAGGGCCGTCTTCTCCGGCTTCTGGATCTCGCGCTCGGGCACGAAGCCGACGGCCTCGTTGAGCGCGTGGACGGCCTTGTTGCGGACGTCGGGCTCGACGACCACGCGGGCGGTCGCCGGGTCGGCGAACAGCTCGGTCATCACGGCCGTGATGACCTTGCGGGTGAAGCCGTGCACGGGGGTGTCGGTGGGCGCCACGAGGAAGTGCATGCCGACGTCGCCGGGCTGCGCCTCGTACAGGCCGACCAGCTCCACCTGGGCGGGGTCGTACCGCTCCATGAGGAAGGCGGGCTCCCCGTCGACGAGGCCGATGAAGGCGTCGTGGTGCGGGTGGGCGGCGATCTCCATGTAGGCGCGCTCGACGTCCTGGAGCTCGGCGTCCTGCATCATCCAGAACGCGGCTTTGGGGTCGGTGACCCAGGGGTGGATCAGCTCCGCGTCCTGCAGCGGGTCGAGGGGTCGGATCTGGACGGTCATACGGCGAACTCCTGGAACGCGATGGTCTTCTCTACGGGGTAGTACTCGGACCCCAGCATCTCGCCGATGATGTAGGCGTTGCGATACGCCCCCATGCCCAGGTCGGGCGAGGTGATCGAGTGGGTGTGGACACCGGCGTTCTGGAGGAAGACCTGGCGGCCCGTGGTGTCGACCGCGTAGTTGCGGGCCACGTCGAAGCGGCCCTGGCCGTCGAAGCGCAGCCGGTCCCGCAGCGGCTCCAGGAAGGCGGGGACGGCGTACTTGTAGCCGGTCGCGAGGATCAGGCCCTCGGTCTCGATCTCGTAGTCCTTCTCCTGCTCCTCCTGGCGGAAGCCGAGGGTGTACGTGCCGTCGGCCTCGTCGTACGAGGCCGTGTGCAGCGCGGAGTTGGTGAGCAGCCGGGTGGGGACGGGGCCGGCGAAGTTCTTCTGGTAGAGCAGGTCGAAGATGGCGTCGATGAGGTCGCCGTTGATGCCCTTGAAGAGGCCCTTCTGCTGGGACTCCAGGCGGTAGCGGGTCTCCTCGGGGAGGCCGTGGAAGTAGTCCACGTACTCGGGGGAGGTCATCTCCAGGGTCAGCTTGGTGTACTCCAGCGGGAAGAAGCGCGGGGAGCGGGTCACCCAGTTGAGCTTGTAGCCGTGGACGTCGATCTCGGACAGGAGGTCGTGGTAGATCTCGGCGGCGGACTGGCCGCTGCCGACGATCGTGATCGACTTCTTGCGCTGGAGGGCTTCCTTGTTCTGCATGTAGCGCGAGTTGTGGATGAGGTCGCCGCCCAGCTCGCGGCAGGAGTCGGGGACGTGGGGCGGGGTGCCGGTGCCGAGGACGATCCGGCGGGCCCGGTAGGTCTCCCCGGCCTCGGTGGTGACGACGTACACCTCGCCGGCCTCGTCGTAGGCGACGGAGGAGACGGTGGTGGAGAAGCGGATCGAGCTGACCCGGCCGGCGGCCCAGCGGCAGTAGTCGTTGTACTCGGCGCGCAGCGGGTAGAAGTTCTCGCGGATGTAGAACGAGTACAGCCGGCCCTTCTCCTTCAGGTAGTTGAGGAAGGAGTACGGCGAGGTCGGGTCGGCGAGGGTCACCAGGTCCGACATGAACGGCGTCTGGAGGTGGGCGCCGTCGAGGAACATCCCGGAGTGCCACTCGAAGTCCGGCTTGGACTCCAGGAAGAGGCCGTTCAGCTCCTCGATGGGTTCGGTCAGGCAGGCGAGTCCGAGGTTGAACGGACCGAGCCCGATCCCGATGAAGTCGTGGATCTCAGCGATCTCAGGCGTGGACAAGGTTCTCTCCCAGGTACTGCTCGGCGTGGCCGGCGATCAGATCGAGGACGGCGGCGATGTCGGACACCGTGGTCTCGGGGTTGAGCAAGGTGAACTTGAGGTACTGGCGGCCGTCGACCTTGGTGCCGGCGACGACGGCCTCGCCGGAGGCGAAGAGCGCCTTGCGGGCGTAGAGGTTGGCCCGGTCGATCTCGGCGGGCGAGGTGACGGCCTCGGGGACGTAGCGGTAGACGAGGGTGGACAGCTGCGGCTCCACGACCACGTCGTAGCGGGGGTCGGCGGCGATCAGGTCGTGGCCGGCGGCGGCCAGGTCGCAGACCTCGTCGAAGAGTTCGCCGACGCCGTCGGCGCCCATGACGCGCAGGGTCATCCAGAGCTTGAGGGCGTCGAAGCGGCGGGTGGTCTGGAGCGACTTGTCGACCTGGTTGGGGATCTGCTCGGCGAGGGTCCGCCGCGGGTTGAGGTAGTCCGCGTGGTAGGTGGCGTGGCGCAGGGTCGCGCCGTCGCGGACCAGGACGGCGGAGGAACTCACCGGCTGGAAGAAGGACTTGTGGTAGTCGACGGTGACCGAGTCGGCGCGCTCGATGCCGTCGAGGAGGTGGCGGCGCTTGAGCGAGGCGAGCAGTCCGCAGCCGTAGGCGGCGTCGACGTGCATCCAGGCGCCGTACTCCTCGGCGAGGGCGGCGATCTCGGGCAGCGGGTCGATGGAGCCGAAGTCGGTGGTGCCGGCGGTGGCGACGATCGCCATCGGGACGAGGCCCTCGGCGCGGCAGGTCTCCAGTTCGGCGGCGAGGACGACGGACTGCATCCGCTTGTTCCTGTCGACCGGGACCGAGACGACGGCGTCGGGGCCGAGGCCGAGGAGGGTGGCCGACTTCTGGACGGAGAAGTGGCTGCACTCGGAGGAGAAGATGCGGAGCTTCGACAGGTCGGTGGTGCCGGCCTCCTGGCGGGCGAGCAGCAGCGCCTGGAGGTTGGACTGGGTGCCGCCGCTGGTGAAGACGCCGTCGGCGAGCGGGCCGAGGCCGATGCGGGCGGCGGTCCAGTCGATGAGCTTGCGCTCGATGAGGGTGCCCCCGGCGGACTGGTCCCAGGTGTCGAGGGAGGAGTTGACCGCCGAGAGGACGGCCTCGCCGAGGACGGCGGGGATGACCACCGGGCAGTTGAGGTGGCCGAGGTAGCGGGGGTGGTGGAAGTAGACCGCGTCGCGGAGGTAGACGTCCTCCAGCTCGTCGAGGGCGGCGGAGGCGTCACCGAGGGGACGGTCGAGGTCCACGGCGTCGATCACGGGCGCCAGTTCGGCGGGGGTGACGCCGGTGAACGGGCCGCTCGTCGTGGCGAGTTTCCTCGCCACCCGCTCGACCCCTTCGGTGACGGAGCGTCGGTAGCTCTCCGCCGTCGTGTCGTTGAGCAGGTGCGAACGCATGTGGGGGCCCTTCCGGGATGAGGGACGCGGTCTACAACCGGTGATGTCGAAGTAAGGTTAGCCTAACCTAATTTAGTACGACAACGGCCCCCCAACCGATGAAGGTTGAGGGGCCGTGAGATGACGAGCGGGAGCGCTGCGCCCGAGCCTAGGCGGTCTCGTCCCGCTCCGCGTCCTGTGTCGTCTCGTCCGGCACCTCGCGCAGGGCGTCCTCCGACAGCCCCTTGCGCCAGTAGCCGACGAACGTCACCCGGCGCCGGTCGAGCCCGCGCTCGCGCACGAAGTGCCGCCGCAGCGCCTTGACCGCTCCGGACTCGCCCGCGATCCACACGTACGGCGACTCCCCGGGCAGCTCCGCGCCCGCGATCGCCTCCAGGCCGGAGGGCGCGCCCTCCTCCCGGACCAGCCAGGTGACCGTGGCGTCGGCCTCCGTGGCGAGCTCCATCCGGTCGCCGGAGTACGGCACTTCGAGGAAGACCTGGGCACGGGTCTCGGCCGGCAGCCACTCCAGGATCGCGGAGGCGGCGGGCAGCGCCGTCTCGTCCGCCCAGATCAGCACCGAGTCGGCGCCCTCCGGCAGCCGGAAGCGGACACCGGTGTTGTCGGCGACCGCCGGGCCGAGCACGACCACCCGGTCACCGCGCTTCGCGTGCTGCGCCCAGCGGCAGGCCGGGCCGCCGTCCTCGTGGACGGCGAAGTCGATGTCGATCTCGTCCACCGGCTCCGTGCGCTGGGCACGGACGGTGTACGAGCGCATCACGGCCCGGACGTCGTCGGGCATGGCCCGCCAGGCGCCGAGGATCCCGTACATGTCGGGGTCGTCCAGCGGCGGCAGGACCGGGGCCTCCTGGCCGGGGTGGGGCAGGAAGAGCGAGAGCGACTGGTCGCGCCCGCCGGCGGCGAAGCCCTTCAGCTCCCCGCCGGTCGCTCCGGTGAAGGTGACGCGGACCAGTGACGGGCCGAGCCGCCGTGTCCGGTCGACCTGGAGGGAGAAGAACTGGAACGGGGCGGTCTCGGCGTTCGTCATCGGGTCAGGACACCTTCTTCGCGTTCTCCAGGGCGGTGGCCAGGTCCTCCAGGAGCGGGGCGCACTTGGCGTAGGAGTAGACCGGCTCGGTCACGCGCGGGAAGACCTGGCCGGCCTTGACGGCGGGCAGCGCGGCCCAGGTGGGCTTGGCCTTCAGCTGCTCCGGCTGGAGGGTGCCGGTGCGGTTGTCGAGGAGGATGACGTCGGCCTTGTACTTGTCGACGTTCTCCCAGCTGAGGAGCTCGAACCAGCCGGACGGGTCCAGCTTCGTCGGGACGACGAGGTTGATGCCGAGCTCCTGGAAGAAGAGCGTGTCGGTCGGGCGGACCGGGGTGGAGACGTAGAAGGTGTCCGGGGCGCCGGAGCCGATGAGAACCTTGATGTCCTTCTTGCCCTGGGCGACCTTGCGCAGGCGCTCGGCGGCGGCCTCGAAGCGGGCCTTGTCCTTCTTGACCTGCTCGCTCTGCACGTCGGCGCCGAGCGAGGCGGCCAGGTCGGCGTGGCGCTGGAGGACGGACGGCATCGACTTGCCGGCGGCCCACAGGGCGACGCTGGGCGCGATCTTCAGGATCTTGGCCTTCTGCTCCTCCGGCACGTACCAGAGGGCGTCCTTCTCCCACATGTCCGTGATGAGGACCTCGGGCTGGAGCTTGAGGTACTCCTCGATGTTGAACTCGCCCCAGACGTTGCCGATGACCTTCACCTTGGTGATGTCGAGGTCGCCGGCCTGGACGTCGGCCTTCTTCGCCTTGGTCTTCGGGTCCTCGACGTAGGTCGGGCCGAAGACGCCGGTGACCTCGACGCCGAAGTCCTTGAGGGCGGCGGCCGTGCCGGTGAAGGCGACGATGTTCTTCGGCGTCGACTTGGTCTTCACGGTCTGGCCGCGGTCGTCCTTGAACTCCCAGGAGCCGGACTTGGCGGAGGCGGACGCCGAGGAGCCGGTGCTCTTCTTGTCGTCACCGCAGGCGGCGAGCACGGCGCCGAGCCCGAGGGCGCCGCCCGCGGCGAGGATGCCGCGGCGGGTGAGGGAGGTGGCTCGGGCGTTGCTGGGCATGGCGGGATCGCTTTCGATACGTGCCGGGGTCGGCCTGGGCAAGTCGAGGGTAGGTTAGCCTAACCTCACACCGACCGACAGAGCCGGGCCCGCGAGGTCTGGATCACACACCGGGGACGCCCCGCGGTCGCGGCGGCACCGGCAGGCACGAGCCGCCACCCCGCCGCCCCTCCACGCCCCCGTCCACTTCCACGCCGGGCCACTTGAGGCACCGCCAGGTCGAAGCGGCGGGCCCACCCGCCGAGGCGGAGCCGCCACGCGTCCCCGCCGTGGCCACCGCCCGCAGGCCGGCCGGGTTCGCGAGACCGGCGGGCGGGGGTGGATCGCGGCGCGCATGCGTCGGGCGCACGGGCCGGTCGCTCTGCGTGACATCCCCCTACCCAGAGTCAAGGTCTGGACCAATAGGCACATCCGGGCCGATGATCATGCGGTCTCTGCCCGATTTCGGGCAGGATTCTTGCGAGAACCGGGGGGTACCCCTCAGTATTCATGGGTGCTCGAACGCCGCCCGTCCCATGACGACCTCATCGACCATCTGATGCGCAGCACCGCGCTCCAGCGTGGTGAGGCCGCCCGGGTGGTGCTCGACGTGCTGGCGTACTTCGACGAGACGACCGAGGAGTTCGTCCGCCGCCGCCACCGCGAACTGCAGTCCGGCGGTGCCGTGAACGCGGAGATCTTCGAACGGATCGCGGGCGAGCTGCCGCACCGGGCCGTCGCACCGCCGGAGCTCTCGCTCCGGCAGCTGCGCCGGATCGTCTACGGCTAGCCCGGTCCCGTCCAGGCCCGAGCAGCACCACCATCACCAACCGGAGGGGTTTCCTTTATGTGCGGAATTGTCGGTTACATCGGTAAGCGCGACGTGGCGCCGCTGCTCCTTGAGGGCCTGGCCCGCCTGGAGTACCGCGGTTACGACTCCGCCGGCATGGTCATCAACAGCCCGAAGAGCGCGGCGCTGAAGATGGTCAAGGCCAAGGGCCGGGTCCGTGACCTGGAAGCCCGCGTCCCCAAGCGCTTCTCCGGCACCACCGGCATCGCGCACACCCGCTGGGCCACCCACGGCGCGCCCAGCGACCACAACTCGCACCCCCACCTGGACCCCGAGAACAAGGTCGCGGTCGTCCACAACGGCATCGTCGACAACGCCCAGGAGCTCCGCGCCAAGCTGGAGGCCGACGGCGTCGTCTTCGCCTCCGAGACCGACACCGAGGTCATCACCCACCTCGTCGCCCGCTCCCAGGCCGAGACCCTGGAAGACAAGGTCCGCGACGCGCTCAAGGTCATCGAGGGCACCTACGGCATCGCCGTGATGCACGCCGACTTCAACGACCGCATCGTCGTCGCCCGCAACGGCTCCCCGGTCATCCTCGGCATCGGCGAGAAGGAGATGCTGGTCGCCTCCGACGTGGCCGCGCTCATCGCCCACACCCGCCAGGTCGTCACCCTCGACGACGGCGAGATGGCCACCCTCAAGGCCGACGACTTCCGCACCTACACGGTCGCCGGCGCGTCCACCACCGCGACGCCCGAGACCGTCGAGTGGGAGGCCGCCTCCTACGACATGGGCGGCCACGACACGTACATGCACAAGGAGATCTCCGAGCAGCCCGACGCGGTCGACCGCGTGCTGCGCGGCCGGATCGACGACCGCTTCTCCACCGTGCACCTCGGCGGCCTCAACCTCGACCCGCGCGAGGCCCGCACCATCCGCCGCATCAAGATCCTCGGCTGCGGCACCTCGTACCACGCCGGTCTGATCGGCGCCTCCCTCATCGAGGGCATGGCCCGCATCCCGGCCGACGCCGAGCCGGCCTCCGAGTTCCGCTACCGCAACCCGGTCGTGGACCCCGACACGCTGTACATCGCCGTCTCCCAGTCCGGTGAGACCTACGACGTGCTCGCCGCCGTCCAGGAGCTCAAGCGCAAGGGCGCCCGCGTCCTCGGCGTGGTCAACGTGGTCGGCTCCGCCATCGCCCGCGAGGCCGACGGCGGCGTCTACGTCCACGCCGGCCCCGAGGTCTGCGTCGTCTCCACCAAGTGCTTCACCAACACGGTGGTCGCCTTCGCGCTGCTCGCCCTCCACCTCGGCCGCATCCGCGACCTGTCCGTCACCGACGGCAAGCGGATCATCGAGGGCCTGCGCAAGCTGCCCGCGCAGATCGAGGAGATCCTCAAGGACGAGGACGAGATCAAGCGCCTCGCCACCGAGTACGCCGGCGCCCAGTCGATGATGTTCATCGGCCGCGTCCGGGGCTACCCCGTCGCCCTGGAGGCCTCCCTCAAGCTGAAGGAGATCTCCTACATCCACGCCGAGGCGTACCCGGCCTCCGAGCTGAAGCACGGCCCGCTCGCGCTCATCGAGCCGGCGCTGCCGACGGTCGCGATCGTCCCCGACGACGACCTGCTGGAGAAGAACCGCGCCGCGCTGGAGGAGATCAAGGCCCGCTCCGGCCGCATCCTCGCGGTCGCGCACCAGCCGCAGGAGAAGGCCGACCACACCATCGTGGTCCCGAAGAACGAGGACGAGCTCGACCCGATCCTCATGGGCATCCCGCTCCAGCTCTTCGCGTACCACACCGCCCTCGCCATGGGCCGCGACATCGACAAGCCGCGCAACCTGGCCAAGTCCGTCACGGTCGAGTAGTCGCCCGGCGGGACCTGTCACCCGCCGAGCACGCCGCGGCCCCGGGCCTGTCCCCCGGAGCCGTACGCCGGGCCTGTCCCCCGGCGAACCGACCGGACACGAAGAACGGCCCCTCCACGCTTCCCAGGAGCGTGGAGGGGCCGTTCTGCTTTTCCGGGGCCCGGTTCGCCGGTCCTACGTGGGGGGTACGGACCCCGCAGGGTTACGCCGCCGCCGCCGTGCTGCCGCTGTTCGCGCGGCCCAGGGCCGGCCAGCCGGCGACGGCCGCCGTGGCGCCGTACCAGGCCGCGAGGCCCGCCAGCGCGGCCACCCAGCCGCCCGCCTTGCCCAGGCCCTCGTTGCCCGCCAGCGCGGCGATGCCCGAGAGCAGCAGGGCGAGGAACAGCAGGCCGTAGACGCCCTGCCCGAAGAGCCCGCCGCCGGAGGCGGCCAGCGTCAGCGTGAGCGCCAGCAGCGCCCACAGGAGCAGGAAGAGTCCGACCGCGTCCGCCGAGGCCCCGCCGCCGACTCCGGTCCCCCAGGTGAACCAGAAGGCGCCGAGCGCCGTGAAGGCCGTGCCGTCGCCGGTGCTGCCCGCACGCAGGGCGAGCAGGCCGACCAGGAAGAGCGCCACGCCGCCGACCCAGGTGGCGAGGCCCGCGGCATCGGCTGCCGCGACGTTGTCGATCACACCGGTGCCGCCCAGGCCGAAGGCCAGGAGGGTCAGTCCGAGTGCGAGGTTTCCGAGCGTGGAGGTGCCGTTCCCCGACGCGACGTCCTTGTTCACGTGGGGCTCCCTTCGAACGAGCGGTGATGCCGCGTGAGCTGCTGTGTTCCGGTGCTCTTTAGCTACCCTTCACAAGCGCACAAATCACCTGAGGCGGGCAGAAATTATCGCCGCCGCAAGGGAGTTGAGGGAGAGTCGGGGAAAGGCGGGTGGGACGGACGGGGCCGGGGCGGCGTCAGGGGATGACGATCACGGGCCGCTGCGCGCGCCGCGCGAGCCGGCCGGCCACCGAGCCGAAGATCCGCCCGACGATGCCGTGCGTCGAGCCGACCACGATCGCGTCGGCCGAGTACTCGCGGCCGACCTCCTCCAGCTCGTGGCAGATGTCCCCGCCGCGCTCCACCAGGATCCACGGCACCTCGGAGAGGTGGTCGGCGCAGGCCAGCTCCAGACCGAGCACCTCGGTGCGGTGGTCCGGGACGTCGACGAAGACGGGCGGCTCGCAGCCGGCCCACACGGTGGTGGGGAGCCGGTTGGCGACGTGCACGATGATCAGGCCGGAGCCGGAGCGCCGGGCCATGCCGATGGCGTACGCGAGGGCGCGCTCGCTGGACGTGGAGCCGTCGAAGCCGACGACCACCCCGTGCCGGAAGGCCGGGTCGCAGGCGTGGCGTGGCTGTTCCACCGCGAGGGGGTCGACCGTGGAGTCGGCGACGCGCTTGCGGTCCGCGGGTTCGGGGAATTCGTGACCGGCCATCGGTGTCTCGGCTAGGGAAGTCCTCGTGGGAAGGGACGGTGGAGGGGAGCGGAACAACGGGTGGCGGCGGAGCTGTGTCCGGGAATCATCTTCCCAACCCCATACCCCCAAGGGTACGGCGACACTCCTCTCCTGCCCAGGGCCCGCCGTGCCGCACCCGGCGTGCTGACCGCCCGTGCGCGGCTCGGCGCGCGCGGTGTCCTCCGGAGGATGCACGAAGGGTTCACCATCTGGCAATGCCGGATGTGCCCTACAGGCGTCCCTGCGCCGCCGCCTCCAGGGCCGAACGGGCGTCGCTCAGAGTGACCGGAGCGTTCCGTTCCTCGTTCCCCTCAGGTCCGGATCACCGCCGCAGGGAGACCGCCCGTGCCCGTACCGTCCACCCCCGCCCCCACCCCCTCCGCCCGCTCCCGCCACCGCGCCCGGGTGCCGGGCCCGGCGGCCCCCGCCGCCCCGGAGAGGGGCGGACCGGCCGGGCCGTGGGCGGATGCGCGGGGGGACGCGGGGAGGGAACGGGCGGCGGCCGGCGGGGGCCCGGCCGACGACGTGGTCCGGTGGGCCGTCTTCTGCTGCGCCCTCGTCCCGCTGGTGCTCGTCGCCTTCGGCACCTCGCTGGGCGGGGCCGGCGGAGCCGCGCTCGGGCTCGCGGCGGTGACGGCCGCGTGCCGGCTGCTGCTGCGCCGGGCGGAACGGGGGCTGCGCGCCGAGGGCGCGTCGGCCGGCACGCGCGCCGGAGGGCGCCGCCGGGGCTGAGCGGGACGCCCGCGACCCCCGTCGAGTTGACAGGTTCGCACAGCCGATCCCATATGTTTTCAGCCAACTTGAAGTTCTCGGCGCGTCCTTGCCGAAACGGTACGCCAGCCTCTGCCCGCTCCCCCGGAAAAGCCCTGCACCACAGGGCCGCACCCGTCGCGTACGGCCACTTCGTCACCCCGGAGCCCCTTCGGGGGTCCCTCCGGCCGATCACCCGAGGATCGATCGCTTCACGCCAAGTGGCCTTGTCGACAATGTGCCGGATGGAGAAGTTGTCACGCCGGCGCCACAGGACACAGTAGATTCGATCATGGGTACCGAAGACTGGGGTCTCGTGCAAAACCGAGGGGAAACGTGGCACAGCGACACGACCAGGGAGACGCGAACACCGAGGGGGGCTTAGCGCCATGAGCCAGGACTCCGCCGCACCGGAGGTCGCACGGAAGCTGTCCGGGCGCCGCCGTCGCGAAGTCGTCGCGGTGCTGCTGTTCAGCGGCGGCCCCATCTTCGAGAGCTCCATCCCGCTCTCCGTGTTCGGCATCGACCGGCAGGACGCCGGCGTGCCGCGCTACCGGCTGCTCGTCTGCGCCGGTGAGGACGGCCCCCTGCGGACCACGGGCGGGCTCGAACTCACCGCGCCGTACGGCCTGGAGGCGATCGGACGGGCCGGGACGGTCGTCGTCCCCGCCTGGCGTTCGATCACCTCGCCGCCGCCGCCGGAGGCGCTCGAAGCGCTCCGCCGGGCGCACGAGGAGGGGGCCAGGATCGTCGGCCTGTGCACCGGGGCGTTCGTCCTCGCCGCGGCCGGCCTGCTCGACGGCCGCCCGGCGACCACGCACTGGATGTACGCGCCGACGCTCGCCAAGCGCTATCCGTCGGTCCACGTGGACCCGCGGGAGCTCTTCGTCGACGACGGGGACGTGCTGACCTCCGCCGGCACCGCGGCCGGAATCGATCTGTGTCTGCACATCGTGCGGACCGACCACGGCACCGAGGCCGCGGGCGCGCTGGCGCGCCGGCTGGTCGTCCCGCCGCGGCGCAGCGGCGGTCAGGAGCGCTACCTCGACAGGTCTTTACCCGAGGAGATCGGCTCCGACCCGCTCGCCGAGGTCGTGGCCTGGGCGTTGGAGCACCTCCACGAGCAGTTCGACGTGGAGACCCTGGCGGCCCGTGCGTACATGTCGCGGCGGACCTTCGACCGCCGCTTCCGCTCGCTGACCGGCTCCGCGCCGCTCCAGTGGCTGATCACCCAGCGGGTGCTCCAGGCGCAGCGGCTCCTGGAGACCTCGGACTACTCGGTGGACGAGGTCGCGGGGCGCTGCGGCTTCCGCTCGCCGGTGGCGCTGCGCGGCCACTTCCGGCGGCAGCTCGGCTCCTCGCCGGCGGCCTACCGGGCGGCGTACCGGGCCCGGCGGCCGCAGAGCGAGACGGCGACGGCGGTCCTGGAGCCGGTGGTGCCCGCGCAGGTGGGGGCGGGAATCCGTCGCCCCGGGGCGCCGCTGGAGCCGGGCAAGCCGCAGGGCGACGCGTACTCGCCGGGCCGGGCCGCGCTGCCGGGTCAGCGCAGCGCTCCGTAGCCGCCGGCGCCGGCCCGGCGGGGGCGCCGACCTGACGGAGGCCGCCCGCGCCACCGGCGCCGAAGGACCGCCGCCACAAGCGGCGCACCGCGGTACCGACGGGCGCCCGGGGACACCACCCCCGGGCGCCCGTCGCCGTACCCGGACCTTCCCCGGGGCGTCCCGGGGCCGGTCGGGGACCTCCGCCGGGCTTCCCCGGGGTGCACGGGGGCGGCTCTCCCCCGGGATCGCCGCCTAAGGTAGGACGCATGAACGATCGCATGGTGTGGATCGACTGCGAGATGACCGGGCTCTCGCTGACGGACGACGCACTCATCGAGGTGGCCGCGCTGGTCACCGACTCGGAACTGAACGTGCTCGGCGAAGGCGTGGACATCGTGATCCGCCCTCCGGACCGCGCCCTGGAGACCATGCCGGAGATCGTGCGCCAGATGCACACGGCCTCCGGTCTGCTCGACGCGCTGCCCGGCGGCACCACGCTGGCCGACGCGGAGGCCCAGGTCCTCGCGTACATCCGCGAGCACGTGAAGGAGCCCGGCAAGGCCCCGCTGTGCGGGAACTCGGTCTCCACCGACCGCGGCTTCCTCGCCCGGGACATGCCCGCCCTGGAGAGTCACCTGCACTACCGGATCGTCGATGTGTCCTCGGTCAAGGAGCTGGCGCGCCGCTGGTACCCGAGGGCGTACTTCAACAGTCCGGAGAAGAACGGCAACCACCGGGCGCTCGCCGACATCCGGGAGTCCATCGCCGAGCTGCGCTACTACCGGGAGGCCGTCTTCGTGCCGCAGCCCGGTCCGGACTCGGAGACCGCCAAGGCGATCGCCGCCCGGCACGTCGTCCCCGCGGAGTAAGGCCCCGGGAGGGCTCGCTCGCGCACCCGGGGAAAACGTGTGCGCGAGCACCCCTCGGAACCCTGTAGACTTCTTCTCGGCCGGTCGGGGAAACCTTCGGGAAAACCGCCGGTCGTGGTGGGTATAGCTCAGCTGGTAGAGCACCTGGTTGTGGTCCAGGATGTCGCGGGTTCGAGTCCCGTTACTCACCCTGATGGCCGAGGCCCCGGTTCGGAAGAACCGGGGCCTCGGTCGTTTCCGCGTTCCCCCAGGAGCACGTTCTTCTCGCTCCGGTCGAAGACCGGGCCGGGACGAAGCCGCCGCCGATCGGCCGATCGGGTGAGCCGGACCCGGCCCCCGGCGCCGCCCCGCCGGCCGCCCCGCCCCCGACGCCTACGGTCGGGGTCCATGGGGTGGAGGACCGCGACACGACCACGGGGCCGGCGTCGGCGGGCCCTCGCCCTGCTGCTCGCCGCCGCCCTGCTCGGCGGGTGCGCCACCGACCCGCCCGTGCCGCCGGCCGCCGGCTCCGGCGAGGCCGTGGACGGCTCGGGACGCCCGGTGACGCTCACCGTCGGCGTCTACGGGACCTTCGGGCTCAAGGAGGCCGGGCTCTACGACACGTACATGCGGCTCCACCCGGACGTCGCGATCCGGCAGACCTCGCTCGCCCGCGCCGACGTCTACTACCCGCAGCTGCTCACCCACCTCACGGCCGGCGCCGGGCTCGCCGACATCCAGGCCGTCGAGGTCGGCAACATCGCCGAGGTCGTCGACACCCAGGCGGACCGGCTGGCCGACCTGGCGCACGCGCCCGGCGTGCGCGAGGACGACTTCCTGCCCTGGAAGTGGGCCCAGGCGCGGACCGCGGACGGGCGGGTGCTCGGACTCGGCACCGACATCGGGCCGCTGGCCGTCTGCTACCGCAAGGACCACTTCGCCGCCGCCGGACTGCCCACCGACCGGGAGGAGGTCGGCCGGCTGTGGGCCGGCGACTGGCGCGCGTACCTGGAGACCGGGCGGCGGTTCGCCGCACGGGCACCCGAGGGGGTGGCGTTCACCGACTCCGCGTCCGGCGTGATGGCCGCCGTGATCTCCGGCGCGAATCCGCGCTACTACGACGCCGAGGGACGGCTCGTGGTGGCCGACAACCCCGCCGTACGGGCCGCCTGGGACCTCGGCGCGGAGTTCGCCGAGCACGGACTCACCGCCCGCCTCCAGCAGTTCACCCCCGACTGGGACCAGGGCTTCGCGCACGGGCGGTTCGCCTCGATCGCCTGCCCCGCCTGGATGCTCGGCTACATCCAGGACAAGGGCGGCCCGGCCGGCCAGGGGAAGTGGGAGATCGCCGAGGCGCCCCGGCCGGGGAACTGGGGCGGCTCCTTCCTGGTCGTCCCGGCGGCCGGGCGGCACGTCGAGGAGGCGGCCGCGCTGGCGGCCTGGCTGACCGCGCCGGAGCAGCAGGCGGTGCTCTTCGAGCGGCGCGGCAGCTTCCCCAGCGCCGAGGCCGCCTTCGGCCTGCCGCAGGTGCGGGAGGCACGGCATCCGTACTTCGGCGACGCGCCGGTGGGCCGGATCTACTCGGCGGCGGCCATGGGGGTGCCGGTCGCGCCGGTCGGGCCGAAGGACGGCCTGGTGAACCAGATCCTGTCCGACACCGGGATGCTCCAGGTCGACCAGACCGGCCGCTCGCCGGAGTCCGCCTGGCGGGCGGCGATGAAGGCCATCGACAACGCGCTGGACCGGTGAGGTGGACGGGATGGCGGAGGACGTGACGGCCGGGGCCGGCGGGGTGGCCGGGGCCGGGGTGGGGAGCCGGGGCAGTGGGCCGGAGGGGCGGAGGACCGTGAGCAGCGGCACGGCGGAGCTCGTGGCGCGGGCCCTGCCGCTGACCGGGCCGGGCGCCCCGGGGCGGCCGGGGGCCGCGCGGCGGGAGCGGCTCGGCCGGCTGCGGTCGCGCGCGGCGCCGTACGTGCTGATCGCCCCCTTCTTCCTGCTGTTCGGGGCCTTCGGGCTGTTCCCGCTGGCGGCGACGGCGTGGACCTCGCTGTTCCGGGTGGAGCTGACGGCGCCGGAGGCGCGGGAGTGGGTGGGCGCGCACAACTACGCCCGGCTGCTCACCGACGAGTTCTTCTGGAACGCGCTGGCGAACACGGTGCTGATCGGGGTGCTCGCGACCGTCCCGCAGCTGCTGCTCGCGCTCGGCGCGGCCCATCTGCTCGACGCCCGGCTGCGCGGGCGGCTCTTCTTCCGGGTGGCGGCGCTCGCCCCGTACGCGACCTCGGTGGCGGCGGCGACGCTGGTCTTCGCCCTGTTCTACGGGCGCGACCAGGGGATGGTGAACTGGGCGGTCGGGCTGGTCGGGCTGGATCCGGTGGACTGGCAGAACGGGCCGTGGGCCTCGAAGTGCGCGGTGGCGTCGATCGTGATCTGGCGCTGGACCGGCTACAACGCGCTGATCTACCTGGCGGCGATGCAGACGATCCCGCCCGAGCTGTACGAGGCGGCGGCGCTGGACGGGGCCTCGCGGTGGCGGCGGTTCTGGCACGTGACGCTGCCGGGGCTGCGGCCGGCGCTGGCGTTCACGGGGCTGGTGTCGGTGATCGGCGCGGTGCAGCTCTTCGGCGAGCCGCTGCTCTTCAGCAGCGGGGCGGGCGCCTCGGGCGGCGCCGACCACCAGTACCAGACGCTGGGTCTCTATCTGTACGAGCAGGGCTGGGTGAACCTCCACCTGGGGCGGGCGGCGGCGATCGCCTGGGCGATGCTGCTGCTCCTGGTGGTGCTGTTCGGGGTGGTGCGGCTCGTCCGCGGGAAGGGCGTGCGGCGGTGACGGGACGGGCGGGCTCGGAGTCGTACGAGCGGGCGGGGTGGGGGACGTATCTGCTCCTCGCCCTGTTCACGATGGTGTCCGTCTTCCCGCTGCTGTGGACGGCGGTCGCGGCCTCGCGGACGAGCGGGCGGCTCGCGGAGAGCCCGCCGCCGTTCTGGTTCGGGCGGAACCTGGCGCGGAACCTGTCGGTGGCCTGGGACGAGGGCGCGATGGGCGAGGCGCTGGCCAACACCGCCGTGGTGGCGGGGTCGGTGGCGGCCGGGACGGTGCTCTTCTCGACGCTGGCCGGGTTCGCCTTCGCCCGGCTGCGGTTCCGCTTCCGGGGGCCGCTGCTGCTCCTGGTGGGGGCGACGATGCTGATCCCGCCGCAGCTCGGGGTCGTCCCGCTCTATCTGCTGATCGCCCGGCTGGGGTGGACGGACCGGCTCCAGGCGGTGGTGCTGCCCTCGCTGGTCTCCGCCTTCGGGGTCTTCTACATGCGCCAGCACCTGCTGCGGGCGCTGCCGCCGGAGCTTCTGGAGGCGGCGCGGATGGACGGGGCGGGGACGCTGCGGGTGGTGTGGCACCTGGTGCTGCCCGCGGCGCGGCCGGCGATGGCGGTGCTGGGGATGCTGTCGTTCGTGGCGGCCTGGAACGACTTCTTCTGGCCGGTGCTGGCGCTCACCCAGACGGGCAGCCCGACGGTGCAGGTGGCGCTGACCGGGCTGGGGCGGGGCTATGTGCCGGACACGTCGGTGGTGATGGCGGGGGCGCTGCTGGGGACGCTGCCGCTGCTGGTGGTGCTGGCGCTGTTCGGGCGGCAGATCGTGGGCGGGGTGATGCGGGGCGCCGTGAAGGGGTGAGCCGGGCGGCCGGGGGGTGTTCACCCGGACGGGCGTGGCGGTGATCCTTTGCGGTTCCGCCACTGCTAGCGTCCCTTTATGTCCGACTTGAATGGTTATTGCACCATGTGGGTGGGGTGAGGCCGGATGGGAGTCCTGCGCGACCATCCCGAACTCGCCCTCTTCCTCTGCCTCGCCGCCGGCTATCTGCTCGGCAAGCTCCGGGTGGGACCGATCACGCTCGGCGGCATCTGCGGGACGCTGATCGTCTCGCTGCTCATGGGCGCCTGGGCGAAGGTCACCGTCTCCGACGACGTCAAGACGATCTTCTTCGCGCTCTTCATCTTCTCGCTCGGCTATCTGGCCGGACCCCAGTTCTTCGCCAACCTCAACCGCAAGAGCCTGCGCTTCTTCACCCTCTGCCTGATCGAGGTCGTCTGCGTCGTCGGCATCGCCCTCGGCCTCGCCGAGGCGTTCGACCTGGACGTCGGCACCGCCGCCGGCATCCTGGCCGGCGCCGCCACCGAGTCCGCGGTCGTCGGCACCGCCACCGAGGCCATCGGCCAGCTGTCCGACCTGACCCAGGAGCAGATCACCCAGTACCAGGGCCATGTGGCCACCGCGTACACGGTCTGCTACCTCTTCGGCCTCGTCACCATCGTGATCTACACCAGCCAGATCATGCCGATGCTGCTGCGGATCAACCTCCGCGACGCCTCCCGCGCGCTGTGGGAGCGGATGCGGGGCTCCGGCGGCAGCCTGGAGGACGACGAGCGGGTGGCGCTGCCCGGCATGGTCGGCCGCACCTTCCTCGTCACCCTCGCCGACGGCGCCAAGGTGTCCGACCTGGAGCGGCAGTTCGGCAACCGGGTCACCGTCGAGGCGGTGAAGCGGGGCAGCGAAATCCTCACCCCTCCGCCGCCCGGCTTCGAGCTGACCCTCTCCGACCTCGTCCTCGCGGTCGGCCGGCGGGCCAACATCATCGAGGCGGGCCGGCTGATCGGCCCCGAGACCCCGGCGGTCCCGGGCCTCGACACCCCGCTCGCCACCACCCAGGTCTCGCTCACCGACCGGACGGCGGACGGCAAGTCCCTCGACCAGCTGACCACCGAGCACCCGGAGATCGCCTCCGGCGGCGTCTACGTCACGGACGTGCTGCGCAACGAGGCGCATCTGCCCGCCACCCCGGAGACCGTCGTCCACCGCGGTGACGTGCTCACCCTGGTGGGCGCCCGCGCCTCGCTCGGCCGGCTCGCCTCCAAGGTCGGCTCGATCGTCAGGAACGACGCCACCGACTTCATCTACCTCGGCCTCGGCATCTCCGCCGGCTCACTCCTCGGACAGGTCGTGGTGACGTTCGGCGACGTGCCGATGTCGCTGGGCACCGGCGGCGGCTGCCTGATCTCCGGCCTGCTCTTCGGCTGGTTCCGCTCCCGCACCCAGACCTTCGGCGCCTTCCCCCCGCAGGCCGCCACCACCCTGAAGGACATGGGCCTGGCCATCTTCATCGCCTGCACCGGCCTCGTCTCGGGCCCGCAGGCGGGACCGCTGCTCAAGGAGTACGGGGCGCTGCTGCCGTTCGCGGGCATCGCCATGGTCCTGGTCCCGGCGACGATCTCGCTGATCGTCGGCCGCAAGCTGCTGAAGATCGAGAAACCGCTGCTGATCGGCGCCATCGCGGGCCAGCAGTGCTCGACGCCGGCGATCACCTCGATCACCCAGGTCGCGCAGAGCTCGGTCCCGATGCTCGGCTACACGATCACGTACACCCTCTCCAACTTCCTGCTCCCCCTGACCGGCCCCCTGCTGGTCGGCATCCTCGGAGCCTGAGAGGCGGCCACCCCCTCCATGATCGACTTCCTGAACCGGAACATCTTCCAGCCCCACCCCGAACTGCTGGTCTTCCTCACCGTCGCCCTCGGCTTCCTCTTCGGGAAGCTGCGCTACCGGGCGATCGCGCTCGGCGCCGTCACCGGCTGTCTGGTCGCGGGCCTGCTGCTCGGCGCCCAGTTCAAGATCACCATCGACGCCACGGTGAAGAACCTCTTCTTCACCCTCTTCCTCTTCGCCCTCGGCTACAAGGTCGGCCCCCAGTTCTTCCGCGGCCTGAAGAAGGACGGGCTGCCGCAGGTCGTCAACGCGCTCATCGTCTGCGTCACCGGCCTGCTGGTCTCCTGGGGCTTCGCCGTGATGCTCGGGTACGGCCCCGGCCTCTCGGCCGGCCTGCTCGGCGGCGCGCTCACCCAGTCCGCCGTCATCGGCGTCGCCCAGGACGCCATCGGCAACCTCCCCGGCCTCTCCGCCGACCAGGCGAAGACGGAGGAGAACCTGGTCGCCATCGGCTACGCGGTGACCTATCCGCTCGGCACCATCCTCTGCGCCATCCTCCTCGCCAACGTCCTCCCCCGCCTCTACCGGCGGGACCTGGCCGCCGAGTCCGCCGCGCTCGCCAAGGAGCTGGACGCCCCCGGCGACGACCCCGACCTCGCCGAGGGCTACTACGAGGTCGTGCTCCGCGCGTACACGATCCAGCGCCCCGACCTGGTCGGCCGCACCATCGACGACTTCGAGAACCAGCAGAAGGAGCTCGGCCACCGCATCTACATCACCCG
The DNA here is from genome assembly GCF_039534915.1 of Streptomyces roseofulvus. Lineage (NCBI taxonomy): Bacteria > Bacillati > Actinomycetota > Actinomycetes > Kitasatosporales > Streptomycetaceae > Streptomyces > Streptomyces roseofulvus. Next base: position 3,087,311 of record NZ_BAAAWE010000001.1, read on the forward strand.
GGTGCGGCGCGACGGCACGGTCCTCCCCCACGACCAGGCGACCGTGCTCCGGGCCGGCGACACCGTCGCCGTCTCCGCGCTGCGCGGCTCCCTCGTCGACTTCGACGCCCGCACCCACATCGGCGCCGAGACCGACGACGTCGAACTGCTCGGCTACGAGACCGAGTCGCTGCACGTGGTCGCCTCGAACAAGGAACAGCTCGGCAGGACCGTCGCCGAGCTGCGCCGCGAGCCCTTCATGGTCGGCGTCTACATCGACCGGATCTACCGCTCCGGCGCCGAGTTCCCCTACCGGCTCTCGACCCGGCTGGAGCGCGGCGACACCGTGATCCTGACCGGCCCGAAGCGGCTCGTGGACCCGGCGGGGAAGGCGATCGGCAAGCCGGTGCCGACCTCCTTCGCCACCGACATGCTCTGGGTCGGCCTCGGCGTCTTCCTCGGCGGCTGCCTCGGCATCCCGGCGCTCACCGTCTCCGGCGTGCCGATCTCGCTGTCGACCTCCGGCGGCGCGCTGATCATGGGCCTGGTCTTCGGCTGGATCCGCGGCAAGTACCCGACGTACGGGAACGTGCCGCCGGGCGCCCAGTGGTTCATGGACACCTTCGGGCTGTGCGCCTTCGTCGCCGTCGTCGGCATCAACGCCGGTCCGAGCTTCACCAGCGGCCTCTCCACGGCCGGCTGGGGGCTGCTCCTGTGGGGCGCGGTCGCCACCCTCGTCCCGCTGGTCGTCGGCTTCCTCGTCGGCCACTACGTCCAGAAGATCCGCTTCCCGATCCTGATGGGCGTGCTGGCCGGCGGCCAGACCACGACCGCGGCGATCGGCGCCATCAACGAACAGTCCCGGTCCCAGATCCCCACGCTCGGCTACACGATCCCCTACGCGGTGGGCAACGTGCTGCTGACCATCTGGGGCGCCGTGATCGTCATCCTCAACCACTGACCACCGTACGTAAGGACGCGCCATGCCCAGGACCACGTTCACCCGCGAGGAGATCAAGTCCTTCGCGCAGCTCTCGCCGTTCGAGCTGAAGGACAAGTTCATCACCCTGGCCAGGACCGCCCAGGCCGACCAGCCGGGCCAGAAGGACAAGTCCTCGGTCCAGATGCTCAACGCGGGCCGCGGCAACCCGAACTGGACCGCCACCGGCCCCCGCGAGGCGTTCCACGCCCTCGGCTACTTCGCGCTCTCCGAGTCCCGCCGGGTGTGGACCGCCGACGACCTCGGCGGCATGCCCGAACTCAAGGGCTCCGGCGCCCGCTTCGACGCCTTCGTGCGGCAGCACCCGGACCTGCCCGGCATCGAGATGCTGCGCAAGTCGGTCGAGTACGCCGTCGAGCGCTTCGGCTTCGACAAGGACGCCTTCGTCCACGAGCTCACCGACAGCTCGATCGGCGACAACTACCCGGTGCCGGACCGGATCCTCGTCCACACCGAGCAGATCGTCCGCGGCTACGTCGACGACGAGCTGTTCGACCGCCGCCCGCCCGCCGGGAACGTCTCCTACTTCGCCACCGAGGGCGGCACCGCCGCCATGTGCTACGTCTTCGACTCGCTGATGAAGAACGGGATCCTGAAGAAGGGGGACCGGATCGCCCTGATGGTTCCGGTTTTCACCCCGTACATCGAGATCCCCGAGCTGGACACGTACGAGTTCGACGTCGTGCACGTCAACGCCTCGCTCTTCGCCGAGACCGGCGTCCGCGAGTGGCGCTACCCGACGGAGGAGGTCGCCAAGCTGGAGGACCCCTCGGTCAAGCTGGTCTGCCTGGTCAACCCGTCCAACCCGCCCTCCCTGGCGCTGAGCCGGCGGGTGGCGGACCAGCTCCGGCGGATCGTGGCCGAGAAGAACCCGAACCTGGTCGTCGTCACCGACGACGTCTACGGCACCTTCGTCCCCGGCTTCCGCTCCATCGCCGCCGACCTGCCGCACAACACCCTGCTCGTCTACTCGTACTCGAAGCACTACGGCGCCACCGGCTGGCGGCTCGGCGTCATCGGCCTCCACGACGACAACGTCATCGACCGGATGATCGCCGAACTCCCGGCGGCCGAGCGGGAGCGGCTGCGCAAGCGGTACGGGAGCCTGAGCCTGGAGCCGGAGAAGATCCGGTTCATCGACCGGCTGGTCGCGGACTCCCGGCAGGTGGCCCTCAACCACACCGCCGGCCTGTCGCTGCCGCAGCAGGTCATGATGACCCTCTTCTCCCTCTTCGACATGCTGCCGGAGGGCCAGGAGTACAAGGAGCGGCTGCGGGCCATCGTGAAGCAGCGCCTCGACCTGCTGCTCGAAGGCGCCCAGATGAAGATCGCCGAGGACGACCAGCGGGCCGGCTACTACATCGAGCTGGACCTCCTCGCCGAGGCCGAGCGGGTCCACGGGAAGGACTTCGCCGACTTCCTGGAGAAGAACTACGAGCCCGTCGACCCGCTGTTCCGGCTCGCCGAGCAGACCGGCGTCGTCCTCCTCAACGGCGGCGGCTTCGACGGCCCCGAATGGTCGGTCCGGGTCTCCCTCGCCAACCTGGACGACCTCGACTACCTGAAGATCGGTCACCATCTGCGGGCGATCTTCGACGACTACTCCGAGGAGTGGAAGAACGCGTAGCGCGCCCCGGGAAGAGGGGAGCGTGCCCCGGCCGGGGGTGGGGTGTCTCCGGCCGGGGCACGCGGTGTGGGGGGACGGGGCGGCCTATCGGTAGGCGGCGAACGCCTTCGTGAAGGCGAGCGGCTGCTGGAGGATCGAGGAGCAGGTGGCGTCGGCGTGGTTCACGGCGCCGGCCGCGCACTGCTTGTCGCGGGTCGAGGACCACATCGACAGCCAGCCGATCCCCTTGGAGCGGGCGAAGTCGACCAGCTGGGTGGCGTCGTCGACCCTGAAGACCTCGCTGACCACGTCGTTCACGCCGATCATGGGGGTGATCGCGACGGTCTTCCAGGCGGCCGCGTCGGAGAGCCCGAGGACGCCCTTGAGCTGGGCCTGGGTCGCCGTCGCGGCCTGGATCGCGTAGGTGCCCATGTCGCCGCTGTAGGCGGGGCCGTAGTCCATCGCCATGATGTTGACCGCGTCGATCCGGACGCCGTTCTTCTTCGCGTCGGCGAGCAGGCTCACCCCGGGCTGGGTCAGGCCCTCGGGCATCACCGGCAGGGTGAAGGAGACGTTCAGGCCGGGGTGGCTCTTCTGCAGCTGGGCGATGGCCTGGGCGCGGCGGGTGTTGGCGGCGGTGTCGGGGAGGGCGGCGCCCTCCACGTCGAAGTCGACCTTGGTGAGCCGGTACTGGTCGACGACCTTGCCGTACGCCTTCGCCAGGTCGGCGGCGGTCGCGCAGTTCAGCGCCAGCTCGTGGCCGGCGGCGCCGCCGAAGGAGACCCGCACGTCGCCGCCCTTGGCGCGCAGGGCGCCGATCTGGGCGGCCACCTTGTCGGATCCGAGGTCGGTGACGCCGCCCCACAGCGGGGCGCAGGAGCCGCCGGAGGTGATGAAGGCGAGGTTGAACTCCTTCACCCCGGTGGCGTCGGCGGTGGCGAGCAGGTCGTACGCGGGGTAGAGCGAGGTGTCGACGTACGGGGCGTACTTGGCGGCGGCGGTCGGCGGGGTGGTCGGGGGTGCGGTGGTGGGCGGCGCGGTGGGCGGCGCCGTGGTCGGGGTCGGGGTGGGGGCGGGGGGTGTGGTGGCCGTCGCGGTCGCCGTGGCCGTGGGGGTCGGCCGGGGACTCGTGGTGGCGGTCGCGGTGGGCCGGGGGCTCGCGGTCGCGGTGGGCTGGTCGGTGGGGCGGCCGCTGGGGGTGGGGGCGGGTCCGCCGGCCGAGCAGGCGACCTCGTTGATGAGGCAGCCGGAGGGGTCCCCGGCCTGTCCGGCCGCCGAGGTCACGAAGCCGACGGTGACGGACTGGCCGGGGGCGAGCTGCCGGTTCCAGCTCGCGGGCTTCACGGTGACGTGCCGGCCGGAGACGGTGTGGTCGCCGTTCCACAGGGAGCCGATGGTGGTCCCGGCGGGCAGGTCGAACTCCAGCGTCCAGTCGGTCTGGGCGGCGGAGGTCTCGTTGGTGATCACGTACTGGCCGGTGTAGCCGCCGGTCCAGGAGGAGGTCCGGGTGTAGGCGGCGCCGACGGCGGCGGCCTGGGCGGTGCCGGTGAGGGCGAAGACCGTGCCCCCGGTGATCGCGGCCGCGACGACCGCCCCGACGGCCTTCGTACGGCCGCTGGTCCTGCGCCGGTGCGCGTTGCTGCCCATGGGTGCTGCCTCCGTGGTGCGGGGGGATGCGGGGTGCGGTGGGGGTGCGGGCAGCACGCTAGCGCCGGGAGAACGGACAATTGCCTTATGACGGACCCGGGTTGGGATTCTTAGGCTCCGCTTAAGGGAGCCATCACCACGGGCAAAGGTTCAGCGCCGCGGGGCCTTGCGGCGGCGGGCCGGGCGGTGCGAACGGCGGCCCTCGGCGCCGCCGGGGCCGTGTCCGCCGAGCCCGATCCAGATGCGCACCTCGGTGCCGCCGAGGACCGAGCGGCCGATCCGGACGTCGCCGCCGGTGGCCTCGGCCATGCGGCGCGCGATGTCGAGGCCGAGGCCGGTGGAGCCGGCGCGGGTGCCGCTGTTGCCGCGGGCGAGCGCCGCGTCCGGGTCGGCGATGCCGGGCCCCGCGTCCGAGACGAGGACGATGACCGCGTCCTCGCCGTTGTGGACGTCGACGGAGAAGGCGGTGCCCTCCGGGGTGTGCCGGAAGACGTTGCCGAGCAGGGCGTCGAGGGCGGCGACGAGTTCGGGGCGCGCCACCGGGATGCGTACCGGACGCTCCACCCCGGCGAGGCGGACGAGCCGCCCCTCGTCCTCGGCGAGCGCGGACCAGAACTCCATGCGCTCGCGGACCACTTCGGCCGCGTCGCAGCCGGCGCCGGGTCCGGTCGGCGCGGTGGTCTGGGGCTTCGCCTCGCGGGCGGTGCGGATGATGGTGTCCACCTCGCGTTCCAGCTGCTCGACGGCGGCCCGGGTCTGGTCGGCGGCGGGCCCTGAGCCGAGCGAGGCGGCGTTGAGGCGGAGCACGGTGAGCGGGGTGCGGAGCCGGTGGGAGAGGTCGGCGGCGAGCTCGCGCTCGTTGGCGAGGAGCTGGACGACCTGGTCGGCCATGGAGTTGAAGGCGACGGCCGCCGACTTGAGTTCGGGCGGGCCCTCCTCGGCGACCCGGACGCCGAGCCGGCCCTCGCCGAGCTCGTGGGCCGCGCGGGCGAGGCGCTGGGCGGGGCGGACCATGCGGACGCCGAGCCGGTCGGCGACGGCGAGGGAGCCGACGATCAGGGCGACGCCGACGCCGGCGAGGACGAGCCAGGCGGTGGCGACGCCGTTGGTGACCTCGGCCTCGGGGACGAAGAGTTCGACGACGGCGACCTGGCCGGAGCTGAGCGCGGTGGGCTGGAGCAGGGCGTAGCCGCCGGGCACCTCGGCGATGGAGGCGCGGCCGAGGGTGCGGGTGGCGGTCAGCTCGCCGGGGTCGGCCCGGCGGGTGCCGATCTCCAGGGCCTCACCGTCGGGGCCGTCGGGCGGGAGGTGCACGGCGAGCCGGCCGGCGGCGCCGTCCTCGGTGGAGGCGATCGCCTTCTCCAGCTCCACCCGGTCGGTGGTGATCGCGAGGACCGGGGCGAGCCCGGACGACCGCCGCTCGGCGTTGGAGAAGGCCCGGTCGCGGGCCATCTCCTTGACGACGAGGCCGAGGGGGACGGCGAAGGCGATGACGACCATGGCGGTGACGGCCAGCGACACCTTCACGAGCGCCCATCTCACGGCTGCCGCTCCCGTCTCACGGCTGCTGCTCCCGGGGCGGTTCCAGCTTCACGCCGACGCCGCGCAGGGTGTGGAGGTAGCGGGGCCGGGCGGCCGTCTCGCCCAGCTTCCGCCGCAGCCAGGACAGGTGGACGTCGATGGTCTGGTCGTCCCCGTACGCCTGCTGCCACACCTCGGCGAGCAGTTCCCTGCGCGGGACGACGACGCCGGGCCGGCCGGCGAGGAAGGCGAGCAGGTCGAACTCGCGGCGGGTCAGGTCGAGGGGGACGCCGTCGAGTTCGGCCTGGCGGCGCAGCGGGTCGATCGCGAGTCCGCCGACGCGCAGCTCCGTCGGCGGCGCGGGCTCCCCGGAGACGGCCCGGGCGCGGCGGAGCACGGCGGCCATCCGGGCGGTGAGGTGCTCGACGGAGAACGGCTTGACGAGGTAGTCGTCGGCGCCGGCGTGCAGCAGCCGGACGATCTCCGCCTCGTCGTCCCGGGCGGTGGCGATGATCACCGGTACGTCGGTGAGGCCGCGCAGCATCTTCAGCGCCTCGGACCCGTCCAGGTCGGGCAGTCCGAGGTCCAGCACGACCACGTCGAAGCGGAAATGGGCGACCTCGCGCAGCGCCTCCAGGGCGGTGCCGACGCTCCGTACCGTGTAGGAGGCTTCCGTCAGCTGCCGGATGAGGGCGGAGCGCACGAACTGGTCGTCCTCGACCACGAGCACACTTGCCATGGGCGGCACCGTACGCCATTCGGGGGACGCCTCGGTCACTCCCCGCCTTCCGGTCCGCGCCCGCCGGGCGTGGTGCACTATGGCCCGGATGCGAAGAGGACTCGTTCACGCCCTGGCCTGGTCGCTCGCCACCGGCGCGGCGGTCACGCTCTCCTGGTGGGGAGTGCACACGGTGCTGTCCGGCACGGTCTACGACCCGCCGCGCGCCCTGCCGCTGCCGGTCGGCACCCCGGACGGTCCCGTGCCCGTGGAGACCGCCATCGGCGAGCCGGTGACGGCCTCGACCAGCCGCCCGGCGGCCACGCCCCGGGCGACCGCTCCCCCGCCGTCCGCGCCCGCGCCGACGGCCCCGACGTCCACCCGGCCGGCCGGCCCGCCCCGGACCACCCCGGCGGCGACCTCGGCTCCGCCCGTCCCCTCGGGGTCGTCCTCGCAGGTGAAGAGCTATCCGTCCGACGGCGGCAGGGTGACGTTCGACCTCGGCGGGACGTCCGCCGAACTGGTCTCGGCGGTCCCGGCCGCGGGCTGGCGGATGCAGGTGTGGAAGCAGCCGTCGTGGATCCGGGTGACCTTCACCCAGGGCGACCGCGAGATCTCGGTCTTCTGCCTCTGGCACGACTCGGCCCCGCGGGTGGAGATCGACGACCGCGTGAACCAGGCCTAGGTCGTTTCTTTCGGATCAGGCCGGATCAGGGAGCGGCGTCTGGTGCGTGCGCTCGCAAGGCGGAGGAGGGAGCCGACGCGGTGGGGGCACCTCCCAGCGGTAGCTGGGGGAGTCGGCGACCGACGACAACGCCGCGAGCGTGCGTGCCAGACGCCGCGAGCCCGGCATGATCCGGAAGAGACGGCCTAGCGGAAGACGGACGGCGGCGGGGCGGGGGACGCCTTGGCGGTGGCGTCGGTGACCGGGGCCGCGCCGCCGGTGAAGTCGGCCAGCGGACGGCCGTGTTCGACGCGGCCGGGGTGCGGGTCGGTGGCGACCCGGCGGGTCAGGTCGGCGACGGGCAGCTCGCGGTCGGAGGCGACGAGGACCGCGTTCCCGAAGCGGCGGCCGCGGAGCACGGTCGGGTCGGCGATCAGGGCCAGTTCGGGGAAGACGGCGGCGGCGGTGGCGATCTGGCCGCGGAGGTGGGCGAGCGGCGGGCCGTCGGCGAGGTTGGCGGCGTACGTGCCTCCGGGCCGCAGCGCGCGCCGCACCTCGTCCAGGAACTCGGTGCTGGTGAGGTGGGCGGGGGTGCGGGCGCCGCGGAAGACGTCCGCGATGATCAGGTCGGCCCAGCCGTCCGGGACCTTGGCGAGCCCGGCGCGGGCGTCGGTCGCGCGGACCCGGATGCGGGCGCCTGGGTCGAGCGGCAGCGCGCGGCGGACCAGGCGGACGAGGGGTTCGTCGATCTCGACGACCTGCTGGGTGGAGCGGGGACGGGTCGCGGCGACGTACCGGGCGAGGGTGAGGGCGCCGCCGCCGAGGTGCACGGCCTGGAGGGGGCGGCCGGGCGGGGCGGCGAGGTCGGCGACGTGGCCGAGCCGGCGCTGGTACTCGAAGGTGAGCGCGGCGGGGTCGTCGAGGTCCACGTGGGACTGGGGGGCGCCGTCGAGGAGCAGCGTCCAGGCGCGGGGGCGGTCGCGGTCGGGTATGAGTTCGGCGAGCCCGCCGTCGACGGTCTCGGAGACGGCGTCGGCCGCCGCCCGCTCGCGCTGCTTGTTCCTGGCCATCCGCCCATTATCGGACGGATCCGGGCGGGTGGTTCAGTGACAGCCGTCGGCCGCCTCGATGAGGCGGGCGGCCTCGCCGAGGGCGCGGCGCAGGACGGCGGGGTCGGTGACCGGTCCGGTGTCGCCGGGCGGCAGCAGCCAGCCGGCCGGGCGGGGGGCGTCGCCGGCGGGCTCGGGGAGCTCGGGGAGTTCGGGGAGTTCGGGGAGGCGCAGGCCGCGGCCGGAGGTGCGGGTGCAGGCGCTGCCGGGGAGGTCCCAGGCGGCGGCGGTGCCGGGCGGGACGAGGAAGCCGAGGGTGTCGCAGGCGCCGTCGTGCAGCACGGGCCCGACGGCGGGGGCGCCGCGGCGGCGGAGGATGTCGACGGCCTCCAGGCCCTGCCGCGCGGGCACGGTCACCAGGTCGCAGGGCTCCTCGGGGCCGGCGGCGGGCGTGGCCGGCACGGTCGCCGTGGGCGTCGCGGTCGTCACGGTCGTCTCGAAAGGCGCGGCGTTCTCGGACATGGACCCCTCCTCGCTTCCCGGAAGGAGACACGTTCCGTCTCTCCCATACGGTTCAACGCCCGTGCGCGTCAACGGCTACGGCGGCACGCCGCCGCAAAGGATGGCAGTTCATGGCAGATCGCAGGCGAGATATCCGATTTGTAGCCAAACTCAGCGTACGCATCCGGTCACAGCAGGTACGTTCATGCCGCCGGAACACCCGGCAGCACCAGGAGAGGGCTCGGCCATGGCCATGTCACGGGCAGTTCCCAATCTCGCCTTCCGACGGCTCCGCGGGCAGCACTCCCCGGCGGAGTTCGCCGCCTCGGTCCGCCGGGCGGCGCGGGAGATCGGCGAACAGGTCGCGTGCGACGCCCGCTACATCGGGCGCGTGGAGGCGGGCGAGATCCGCTGCCCGAACTACGCGTACGAGCGGGTCTTCCTGCACATGTTCCCCGGGCTGACCCTTGCCGACCTGGGTTTCTCCGCACGGGAGGCGGTACGCGGCCGACGGCAGGCCGCCCCGGCCGGGGCCTCGGGGCCCCCCGCCCTCCCGACCCGGAACGATGAGGAGAGCGACGTGCTGCGTCGCGCATTCATGACGAGCGGCACCGCCACCCTGGCGGCCGCCTCCTGGGGACTCGGCCCGACCGCCGCCGCGATCCCCAGCCCCCGCGGCACCCACCGCATCGGCGAGGCCGAGGTCCTCGCCGTCGAGGACGCCGTACGGCGCATCCGCCTGCTCGACGACCGGCACGGCGCCGACGGGCTCTACAAGGTCGCCGCCCAGCCCCTCCGCACCGCCTACGCGCTGCTCGACGGGGGCACCGCGGCCCGCCGCTCCACCGAGGACCGGCTGCTCGCCGGCGCCGGCGAGCTGTCGCTCTCCGTCGGCTGGCTCGCCCACGACTCGGGCCGCCACGAGGACGCCCGCTCCCACTACGCCGAGGCCCTCGCCACCGCCCGGGTCTCCGGGAACGCGGCCCTGGAGGCGCACGCCTTCTGCAACACCTCCTTCCTCGCCCGCGACACCGGCCGCTACCGCGAGGCCGTCCGCGCCGCCCAGGCCGGACTGCGGGCCGCCGCGCCGCTCGCCTCCCCCCGGCTGCTCGCCCTGCTCTCGCTGCGCGAGGCCGCCGCCTGGGCCGGGCTCGGCGACAGGTCCTCCGCGGAGGAGTGCCTCGGCCGCGCCCACGACCACTTCGGCCGTGGCCACGCCGAACAGGACCCCGAGTGGATGTCCTTCTTCGGCGAACCCGAACTGGAGGCCCTGGAGTCGCACTGCTGGGCCGCCCTCGGCGACTGGAGCCGCGCCGCCCGCCACTCGTACCGGGCCACCGTCCTCCAGCACCCGCGCTTCGCCCGCAACCTCGCCCTCTACCGCGCCCAGCTCGCCGGCCACCTCGCCCGCGCCGGGCGCCGCGACGAGGCGGAGGCGGAGGCGCGGCGGGTGGCGGACTCGATGGACGGGATCGCGTCGGCGCGGGTCCGGGGACTGCTGGCCGAGACCCGACTCATCCTGACGGGTGGGTGAAGCGCCCGGGGTCAGCCCTCCAGGTGCCCCGTGTCGTTCCAGCGCTCGATCGCCGGCGCGCCGTACGCCCAGCCGAGGACCGAGAGGCTCGTCGGGTCCAGACGGATGCGGGCGGCGTGGGAGACGTCCTCGCCGAGCCAGCGGGCACCGATGGAACGGAGGATGTGACCGTGGGCGAAGACCAGCACGTCCCGGTCGGCCGAGCGGGCCCACGCGACGACCTCGTCGGCGCGGGCGGACAGCTCGGCCATCGACTCGCCGTCCGGGACGCCGTCGCGCCAGATCAGCCACCCCGGGCGCAGCTCCTGGATCTGGGCGGGGGTCAGGCCCTCGTAGGCGCCGTAGTCCCACTCCATCAGGGCGTCCCAGGGCTCCGCGCGGTCGCCGAATCCGGCCAGGTCGCAGGTCTCGCGCGCGCGGACGAGCGGGCTGGTGCGCACCTCCACGCCGGGCAGCCCCTGCCAGGGGCCCCGGTGCAGCCGCTCGCCGAGCAGCTTGGCGCCGCGCCGGCCCTCGTCGAGCAGCGGGATGTCGGTCCTGCCCGTGTGGCGGCCGAGGAGCGACCACTCGGTCTGGCCGTGACGGGCGAGCAGGATGCGCGGTGCCATGGGCGGGGCTCTCCAGAAGGTGTGACGCGGATGGGGCGGGTCTCCTCATCATCGCGCAGGCGGCCCGGGCGCGAACTCCCGGTGTCCCCGGGCCGGAACGCACCCGCGTTGTCGGTGCCGGATGCGACACTTCCGCGGGTGAGCGCATCCCTGGACGACGGCGGGTCACGGCCGCCGCACACGACGGACCCCGTGCCGACCCCGGCGAGCCGGCGCAGGACGCGGGAGAGACTCGCCGAGCTGCGCGGGCCGGCGGTTCCGCCGCGCCCGCTGGACGCGCGGGCGCTGGCCGCGCTGGCCGCCAATCCGGGGTGCAGGCGCCGGGCGCTGCTCGACGGCGCCGGGGTGGACAAGGGGGCGCTCGCGTCGCGGCTCGGCTCGCCGGCGCCGTTCGGCCAGTCGCAGTTCGCGATCGTGCGCGGCAACAGCTTCGAGGCGAAGGTCAAGGCGGACGGCGGGCGGGAGCTGCTGCGGCTCCTCGGCGTCGAGGACCCCGGGGCCGTCTCCGTACCGGACCTGTCGGCGTCCGGGCCCGAGGGCCGGACCGCGCGGACGGCGCTGGCGCTGCGCGAGGCGACCGCGGCCGGGGGCTGGACGCTGCTCGACCATCCGCTGCTGACGCTGGAGGTGGCGGGCTCGCCCGTGCACCTGGAGCCGGACGCGGTGGTGGTGGACCCGGCCGGGCGGTGGACGGTCGTGGAGATCAAGTCGTTCCCGATGGTGGACGGGGCCGCGGACGCGGCGAAGGTGGGAGCGGCGGCCCGGCAGGCCGCCGTGTACGTGCTGGCGCTGGAGCGGGTCGCGGCGCTCACCGAGGGCGCCGAGGTCGGGCAGTCGGTGCTGCTGGTCTGCCCGAAGGACTTCTCGAACCTGCCGACGGCCTCCGTGGTGGACGTCCGCAGGCAGCGGGCGGTGACCCGGCGCCAGCTGGAGCGGCTGACCCGGATCGAGGAGATCGCCGACGCGCTGCCCGAGGGGCTGAGCTTCGACGTGAAGGGCTGCTCGGCGGAGGAGCTGGCGGCCGCCGTGGAGGCGGTCCCGCACGCGTACGCGCCGGAGTGCCTGGCCGCCTGCGAGCTGGGCTTCCACTGCCGGTCGCGGGCCCGGGAGGCGGACGCGGTGCAGACCCTGGGCCGCTCGGTGCGGGCGGAGCTGGGCGGGCTGACCACGGTCGGCGCGGTGCTCGCCGCCGCGCGCGGGGAGGAGGGCGACCCGGAGGACCCGGCGGTGGCGGCGCTGCGCCGGGCGCGGGCGCTGCGGCAGGAAGCGCTGGGGGAGGCCGCGGCATGTCGCTGATCGCGCATCTGGCCCGGATGGAGGCCGTGGAGGCGGGCCGGGCGCAGCCCCTGGCGACCGTCCGGCACCGGCACCTCGGCGAGCGGCCGCTCGTCCTCGTGCCGCTGACCACCGCCGGCGAGGCGGGTGCCCCGCTGGGCGCGCTGGTCGGCACCGACCCGGAGGAGCCGCGGCTCCTCGTGGTCCCCCAGCCGCGCGACCGGGAGCTGCGGTTCGCGTTCCTCGCCGAGCTGGCCGAGGAGGTGCTGCCGTACGTCGACGGGTTCGCCGACGCCGTCGAGCCGGTGGAGCGGAAGGACTCCGCCACCGGTGAGAAGGTCCAGGTCGAGCTGTGCCTGGACGCGCCGCAGCTGATCGTGCCCAGCCGGGCCGGGATCGAGTACGTACGGCTCCTGGGGCGGTCGACGCGGTTCCGGCGCACCGCCGAGCAGGACCCGGACACGCCGTACCCGGCGCCGCCGCGCGTGCCGCTGCTCGGACGGTGGCTGACCCACTACGGCGAGCGGGCCCGGGTGCCGGGCTCCTCGCTGCTGCTGGCGGCGACCGACCTGCTCAACCGGCACTGGGCGACCGGGCAGTCCTCCCTGGAGGACCAGCACCTGGGGGCGCTGCTCGCCTGGATCGACCCGCCGGAGGGCGAGTCCGGCGCCCGCGCGGCGTACCGGGCAGAGCTGGGGCGGGACGCGGACGGGCAGTTGCTGTGCCCGCCGGCCGGGCCCGCGACCGACCCGGCCTTCGACAACCGGCTCCTCGCGCCCGCGATCGAGGCGTACGACCGGGCCCGGCAGGCCGTCGGCGCCGCCGAGGACGGCGAGGCCGCCGACGCGGCCCTCGCCGGGCTGCACCGGGCCGAGCGGGAGGTCCGGCGGCTCGTCGTCTCCCGGCTGAAGCCGACCTGGGACGCGACCTGGCGGGCGCTCGGCCTGCTGCGGGAGCTTCCCGAGGGGGCCCGGGTCGCCGACCGGTGGACCCGGGACCGCTGGTCCTTCACCGCGCACCGGGACCGGATCACCGCCGGGGAGCCGCCGCAGCCGCGCCGCGACGACGCCGTGACCGCCGCCGCGAAGCTCGCCGCGCGCGAGCAGGCGCAGGGGCAGCTGGACGCGCAGGAGGCGCTGGACGACCCGCTGGTGCTGGCCGGACGGCGGCTGTCCGGGGAGGCGTTCACCGGGGAGGTCACCGAGGTGACCATGGCGTGGACGGAGTCGAAGCGGCCCGCGCCGCGCCCGCTGCTGACGGTCCGCACGGAGGACCGGCCGCACCTGGACGAGGGCGTGAAGGTGTACCGCTCGCTGGGCGGCAAGCCGCAGTCGGCGGAGTTCGTCCGCCGCGAGGAGGACGGCTCGCTGGTGCTGCGGCTGCTGGACAAGATGGGCCGGTCGAAGGAGCCTGCGGAGGGCACGGTGCCGGAGAAGGGCGAGCGGATCGCCTGGACGCTCTTCGAGCACGACCAGCGGGTGGGGCCGAAGCTGCCCGACCCGGAGGAGACGCCGTGGACCCACGGCGGCCCGCCGCGCTCCGCCGACGCCGAGCTTCCCGACGCCGTGACCCCCGAGGACCTGCTGTGACCCTGTACGACCCCGCCGTGCTCGACCCCGGCGCGGCCGCCGCGCAGGCGACCGCCGCGATCCTGGAGAGCACCCTGCACGGCACCGCCCGGGGCGTCGTCGTCGACTCCCCGCCCGGCGCCGGCAAGTCGACGCTGGTGGTGCGCGCCGCGCTCGAACTGGCCGCCGCCGGGCGCCCCCTGATGGTGGTCGCGCAGACCAACGCGCAGGTCGACGACCTGGTGCTGCGGCTCGCCGAGAAGGAGCCGGACCTGGAGGTGGGCCGGCTGCACTCCAGCGACAGCGATCCGTACGACCGGGCGCTCGACGCGCTGGAGCAGGTACGGAAGTCGGCGAAGGCGGGCGATCTGGCCGGGCTGCCGGTGGTGATCTCGACGGCCGCCAAGTGGGCGCACGTGAAGAACGTGGAGCCGTGGGCGCACGCGATCGTCGACGAGGCGTACCAGATGCGGTCGGACGCGCTGCTCGCCGTGGCGGGGCTCTTCGAGCGGGCCCTGTTCGTGGGCGACCCTGGGCAGCTGGACCCGTTCTCGGTGGTCGGCGCCGACCAGTGGGCGGGGCTCTCTTACGACCCCTCGGCCTCGGCGGTCTCCACGCTGCTCGCGCACAACCCGGAGCTGCCGCAGCACCGGCTGCCGGTCTCCTGGCGGCTGCCGGCGTCGGCGGCGCCGCTGGTGTCGGACGCCTTCTACCCGTACACACCGTTCCGCGCCGGCACCGGGCCCGGGGACCGCCGGCTCTCCTTCGGCGTGGCCTCGGACGGCTCCGCCCCGGACCGGGTCCTGGACGAGGCGGCCGAGTCCGGCTGGGGCCTGCTCGAACTGCCCGCCCGGCACACCCCGCGCACCGACCCGGAGGCCGTCCACGCGGTCGCCCTGGTGGTCCGCCGCCTCCTGGACCGGGGCGGCGCGGCGGTCAGCGAGCGTTCCGACACGCCGGTGCCGCTGACCGCGGACCGGATCGCGGTGGGCACCGCCCACCGGGACCAGGCGGCGGCCGTCCGCACGGCCCTGGCGGACCTCGGCGTGTCGGGGGTGACGGTCGACACGGCCAACCGGCTCCAGGGCCGCGAGTACGACGTCACGGTCGTCCTCCACCCCCTGTCGGGCCGCCCCGACGCCACCGCCTTCCACCTGGAGACCGGCCGCCTCTGCGTCCTCGCCTCCCGCCACCGCCACGCCTGCGTCGTCGTCTGCCGCGCCGGCGTCACGGACCTCCTCGACGAACACCCCTCCACGGAACCGGTCCAGCTCGGCGTCACCGTGAAGTTCCCCGACGGCTGGGAGGCGAACCACGCCGTGCTGTCGCACCTCGCCGAACACCGGGTGGCCTGGACGCCCTGACCCGCCGGTCAGGCGGTGGCCGCCGCGTGGGCGAGGAGTTCGTCGACCGACCACTGGTCGTCGATGTGCTCGCCGTACTTCGCGGCGGCGATGCGGCCGTCCGGGGCGACGGCGGGGCGGTCTTGCGGGGCACGGGACAATGGGGGGTGGTCCGGGTGTCCGGATCACGCGTGTGGGCGAGGAGGAGCGGAACGATGGCGGAACCCGCGGAGCGGAGCGGACAGCGGCGGCTGCGACCGGCGCCCCTGATCTTCGAGCCTGCCGAGGCGACCGCCGATCCGGAGCATTTCTTCGATCTGGAGTCGATCGAGGACCCGAAGGAGCTGCTGTCCCGGGCGACCGAGCTGACGCTGGCGTTCCGGGCGGCGACGGACCGGGCGATCGAGTTCCAGGCCGTCGCGGCGGCACAGCTCGCCGATCCGAAGCGGTTCGACCGGCTGACGGCGGCGGACGTGGCCGAGCGGGCGGCCTGGACCGAGGACTACGCGCGCAAGATGATCGAGTTCGGGCGGGACCTGATCCGTACGAACGGGCGGCCGGCCGAGGACTGAGAGCGCTCACGGGAGCGGGGCGGCGGGCCGGGCCGGAACAGGCGTTCGGCATATGCGGGGCGCACGATACTCCTCCCGCCTGGCGCCTGTCCGTGTTTCCCCGCGTTTCCCGGTGTTTTCCGCAACTCTCGGCTTTCCCTTCGTCACCGGCGGTAGACCTGTCGCATGACGACGACGACCTGGCTGCGCGACGAGACCCCGTACACCCACGACGTCTTCCGCTTCCTGCGGACGGGGGACGAGGACCGGCACCAGACCGCCCGGGTGACGGCGGACGGCGCCGCGTGGCTGGCGTCGGCGGCGAGCGGGGACCTCGGGGCGGCGCTCGCGCGCTGGGAGACGCGCCCGGAGTCGCCGGCGGTGCTGCCGTGCGGGACCGTCTTCGACGTCGTCAGCGTGGACCCGGTCTTCGGCCGCCGGATGCTGGACCGGCTGTGGGAGGAGGGCCCGGGCTCCGGCCCGGTGGCCGCGCACCGGGGCCGGATGCTGCTCTTCGCCGCGCCCGGCACGTCCCAGCGGCTGCCCGCGCTGCTCGACTGGGAGGAGTGGGGCGACGCCGTGCCGCGACCGCTCTGCCACGGCACCGGCGACGCGGTGACCGTGCCGCCGCTGGTGCCTGGCGGGAGCGGGTCCGGGCCGCGCTGGCTGGTCGCCCCGGACACCCGGAGCCCGTGGCTGCCGGGACCCGAGGTGATGCTGTGGGCCTGTGTGCGGGCGGCGCGGATGGTTTCCGCCGCCGACGTGCGGGTATCGATTTTTGCTCCCGCCGCTCAGGATGCTAATGTCTACGACGTCAGCAGGCGCCGCTAGCTCAGTTGGTTAGAGCAGCTGACTCTTAATCAGCGGGTCCGGGGTTCGAGTCCCTGGCGGCGCACCGACGGAAAAGGCCCCTCACGCGAGTGAGGGGCCTTTTCGCATGCGGGGACGGGTTCGGTTCACTCCGTGATCGGCGGGGTGATCTTCACCGTCCAGACGCCGGCCTCGCTGCGGTCGGCGACCTCGACGCGGACGCCGGTGCCGGGCACGGTGAGCGTCTCCCCCACCTCCATGGGCGCGTCGGCGAGCGGCGGGTAGACCGAGCGCTCCCAGCACGCCTCCGTGGCCGGGTGGGCGTCGACGACCTCGACCGGGCCGTCACCGGAGGGGGCGCCGGCCCGCACCCGGTAGACGAGGACGCCCTCCGTGCAGGTGTCGGCGTCGTTCCCGGTGGCGGCGCGGGCCTCGATCGCGAGGACGGTGTCCCGGCCGGTGCGGACGACCGCGAGCCGGGTGGAGCGCGTGGTGGGGGTCGCCGGGGCGGCGGAGACGGGCTCCAGGCCGACCACCCGCGGCTCGCCGCCCTGGACGCAGGTCACCTGGGAGCGGTCGAGCCAGCCCAGCTTCCACTTGTGCCAGCCGAAGGGGTCGGGGGCGAGCCCGAACTGGCTGCCCATGACGTCCCAGTCCCCCACATGGGTGTCCCAGTCGCCCTTGCCGTCGGCGGGCCGGCGGTACAGGTCGGGCAGGTCGAAGACGTGACCGGTCTCGTGGGCGAGGACGTTCCGGTCCGGCGGATGCCGCTCGAAGACCGTGACGACCCGGCGGATCGGCGTGCCGTCGGCCTCCAGCGGCCGCTCCAGGTTGACGACCTTGGTGGCGTCCGAGTCCACGCCGGGCGCGTCCGGGTCGGCGACCAGGTAGACGATGTCGTACCGGGAGAAGTCGACGGAGTCGTCGACGGCGGCGATGGCGTCCCGCAGGTAGGCGGCCCGCTTTCCGGCGTCCCAGTCACGCCGTATGTCGTAGGCCGTGGAGGGGCGGGGCATCTCGGTCCAGGCGGCGCGCGGGTGCGGGCGCAGGGTGAACCGTCCGTAGGAGGCCCGCCGGAAGAACTCGGTGGTGGCCGGGAAGTGGTCGGCGGTCAGCTCCTCCGGGGTGGTCAGCGGGGCCGCGTCCGGGAACGAGAGGAAGATCATCACCGCGTCGAGCGTCCGCTCGGGGCGCGGATAGGAGCCGTTCCAGCTGGAGAGGCCGAGCGAGTGGTGCGCGGCGGTACGGGGCAGGGCGCAGGGGCCGGCCGAGGACGCGGCCACGGCCGGCCCGGCGACCAGGCCGGTGGCCGCGAGCGCGACGAGCGCGGTGAACGAGGCGGCTCCGGCGCGCAGCCGGGAGCGCTCCACTCCCCCGGGTGGCTGCTGACCCTCCACGTGGACCTCCGGTTCGCGAGTGCGGGACACCTCCACCACCTTGTGATGGTTCGCGGTGTTTCGCATGTTTCCGCTGCCCCGGTCGGGTGAGGGCGCGGCGCGGGGTGGACGCGAGACGATCGGATTCCAGCTCACGGACAGTCACCTTCGGTCATCCCGGCGCCGTCGCACGTCAGACTCGTGCGGAAGCGGTCGAAGGGGCGGCGTCCGGTGGTCAGCCTCACACCGTCCGGGGCCCCGGCAGCCCGCTCCGTAGCTGGAACGGCCACCCGGGCTGGCTCTATGATCGGCACACTTGTCCCAGGCCGACCATCCCGACCACATGTGAACGGCCCCCCTGCACCACGGGAGCGAGCGGTGAGCGGAACCCCCGAAGGACCGGTACACCCAGAACCGCCCGGCATCCCGCCGGCCCGTCCGGCACTCACGGAGCGTGAACTCCGCGACTACCGGGCCGCCTTCCGCGTCTCCCGGCTCGCCATGGCCCTGGTCGACCGGGACGGCCTGGTGATCGCCGCCAACGACTCGCTCGGCACCCTCCTCGGCACCGACAGCGCCGCCCTGCACGAGCAGGCCGCCGCCGACCTCGTGGACCTCGCCTCCGACGGACGCACCTGGCACGCCTACCGCGAGGTGCTGCGCGGCCGCCGCTCCCGCTTCCGCTGCACCCGCCGGCTCAAGCACCCGGACGGGCGCAGGCTGTGGGCCGAGGTCACCGTCGCCCCGGTCCCCGACAGCGGCCGGGTGCTGCTCTCCGTCGCGGACATCAGCGACCGGCGCGAGCTCCAGGCCCGGCTGCGCCACCTCCAGATGCACGATCCGGTGACCCGGCTGCCCAACCGGGCGCTCTTCTTCGAGCGCCTCTCGGCCGCCCTGGAGACGGCCGCGGCGGAGAGCGCCGAGGCGGCCTCCGGCGCGGGCGGACCGCTCGGGCCGGCCGGCGCGCCGGAACCGTACCGGGCCCACCGCTCCCCGCGGTCGTACGCGTCGCACGGGTATGGCAGAACAGGGCGGATCGGCCTCTGCTACCTGGACCTCGACGGCTTCAAGGCGGTCAACGACACGCTCGGGCACCGGATCGGCGACCGGCTGCTCGCCGCCGTCGCCGGGCGGCTCACCGAGTGCGCGGACAGCGCCGGCTACACCCGCAGCGGCGGCCACCTCGTGGCCCGGCTCGGCGGCGACGAGTTCGCCCTCCTCGTCGAGGACTCCACCGGTACGGAACAACTGGCCGACCTGGCCCGCTCGGTGCTGCGCGCGCTGGAGCGGCCCTTCGACCTCGGCGGGCAGCGGCTCTCCGTCTCGGCGTCGATCGGCGTCGTCGAGCGCGCCGCCGCCGGCGCCACCGCCACCTGTCTGATGCAGGCCGCCGACACCACGCTGTACTGGGCGAAGGCCGACGGCAAGGCCCGCTGGACGCTCTTCGACCCGGAGCGCAACGCCCACCGGATGACGCGGCAGGCGCTCTCCTCGACGCTGCGGCCGGCCGTGGAGCGCGGGGAGTTCGCCCTGGAGTACCAGCCGCTGGTCGATCTGGCGGGCGGCGCGGTGCGCGGGGTGGAGGCGCTGGTGCGCTGGAACCACCCGCAGTTCGGGGTGCTGCCGCCGAATCGGTTCGTCGGGATCGCCGAGGAGGACGGCTCGATCGTCGAGCTGGGTCGGTGGGTGCTGCGGACCGCCTGCGAGCAGGCCCGGCAGTGGCAGAAGGACCATCCGCGCGAGCGGCCGCTCTTCGTGAGCGTGAACGTGGCGGTCCGTCAGGTGTGGGACTCCGACCTGGTGGCCGACGTGGCGGGGATCCTCGCCGAGACGGGGCTCGCCCCGCACCTGCTCCAGCTGGAGCTGACCGAGTCGGCGGTGATGGGCTCGGCCGGCCGGCCGCTCCAGGCCCTCCAGGCGCTCAGCGACATGGGGGTGCGGATCGCCATCGACGACTTCGGCACCGGCTACTCGAACCTGGCCTATCTGAGCCGGCTGCCGGTCTCCGTCCTCAAGCTGGACGGCTCCTTCGTGCGCGGCTTCCAGGACGAGGAGCACGCCAACCCGGCGGACGAGCTGATCGTGGAGGCCCTGGTGCAGCTCGCCCACCGGCTGGGGCTCACCGTCACCGCCGAGTGCGTGGAGACGGCCGGGCAGGCGGCGCGGCTGCGCCGGATCGGCTGCGACACCGGCCAGGGCTGGCTGTACTCGCGGGCGGTGAGCCCGGACCGGATCGCCGCGATGCTGGAGGGCACGACCCCGCTGCGGGTCTGATCCCGGGCGGTCGCCGGGCATGGGACTGCCCCCGGCCGGAGGGACATTCCGGGCGGGGGCAGCGGTTCATGCGGGGCGGTGCGGGGCGGTCAGGGCCTCAGCAGGCGCCGAGGTCCTGCCAGACGCCCCACTCGCCGGTGGTGCCGGGGGCCTCGTTCTGGGTCCACCACTTGGCCTTCCACTTGCGGCCGTTGTGGGAGACCTCGTTGCCCGCGGTGTAGACCTGACCGGCGACGTAGGCCGGGACCGAGCCGCAGCCGGCCGGGGGCTGCGTGGTCGGCGGCGTGGTCGGCGGGGTCGTGGGCGGGGTGGTCGGCGGCGTGGTGGTGGGCGGCGTGGTCGGCGGGACGGTGGTGCCGCCGAGCGCGGTGTTGATCTGCTTCAGCAGGGTGGCGTTCTCGTCCAGGCCGAGGAGCGAGTACATCATCGCGCCGGCCAGGCCGCGCTGCTTGCCGTAGTTCACCCGCTCCTGGATGGAGCGCTGGTTGAGACCGGTGAAGAACTCGCCGTCCTTGTAGAAGTACGAGGACTTGGCCTGGTCGTCCCAGAAGGTGGTCGAGGCGTTGTCGACGACGCCGCCGAGCTCCTTGTAGTGCGCGATGCCGGCCTGCTGGGAGAGCGGGCGGGCGTTGGAGCCGCCGGTGGCGGTCTGCGCGAGGCCGTTGGTGGTGCCGGCGGGCACGCCCTTCCAGCCGCGGTAGTAGAACTCGTAGCCCAGCGTCAGCTTGTTCGCCGGGAAGCCGCCGGTGATGCCGTAGGTCGGGTTGCCGTCGATCCAGGAGTCGATGGCGGCGTCGATCGAGTACTTCTCCTGGCCCGGCGCGATGACGTCGGTCGGGTCGTTCGAGCCGGAGTACAGCGGGGACTGGTGGTACGTCGGCCCGTCGCCGTCCCAGGCGCCGTGCATGTCGTACGTCATGATGTTCGCGTAGTCGAGGTACGCGCCGATCTTGTCCGTCTCGATGTACTTGATCTTGTCCTGGCCGGCCGGGAGGGCCGCCGTCAGCAGGTACTTCTTGCCGCCGTTGGCCGCGCCGTACGCGTCGAGCTGCTTGCGGAACTCGGCGAGGAGCAGGGTGAAGTTCTGCTTGTCCTCGGGGCCGTAGTGGTTGCCCAGGTGGCCGCCGGAGGAGCCCGGGTACTCCCAGTCGATGTCGATGCCGTCGAAGATGCCGGCCGCCGTGCCGGGGCCGCCGAAGCCGCCCTCGACCGGGAGGTTGCCCTTGAGGTACTGGTCGATGCAGGAGGAGACGAGCTTCTTGCGGCTCTCGTCGGTCTTCGCCGCGTCGTGGAAGTACTTGGAGTAGGTCCAGCCGCCGAGCGAGATGTTGATCTTCAGGTGGGGGTACTTCGCCTTCAGCTCCTTGAACTGGTTGAAGACGCCCACGATCGGCTGGTCCCACTTGTCGGCGACGCCGTCGACGGAGTCGGCCGCGGAGAAGGACTTCTGGTAGTCGGCGTAGGAGTCGCCCGCGCCGTCGCCCGCGTTCGGGTTGTTGTCGTCACCCGCGGCCTTGTTGGCCATGAAACACGTGAGGTTCGTCGGGTGGATGTTGCCGAACGAGTAGTTGATGACGTCGAGCTGGCTCGCGATGCCCCGCGTGTCGAGGTGCTTGGGGTAGAACGCGTTGCCGTACACGCTCCACTGGTCGTAGTACGCGATGCGCACGCCGCCGGCGGAGGCGGTGGTCGAGGCGTCGGCGGCCTGCGCGGAGCCGAGGCCCGCGGTCGCGGCGAGGGCGCCGGCGGCGAGGGCCGAGCTGAGCAGCGCGGCGGTCAAGGACTTACGGGGGTGCACGAGCGTCCTCCGATGGGGGGTACTGGTGGTGCCGTACAGGAGTTGGAGCAGTGATAGCCCCCGCGTGAACGGCGCGTCAATGGTCTGAACCAGATTGAGGACTAGACCAATTCGGCGACGAAAGCCCTTGTCAGGGACGTGCAGCACAAAAGAGAACCGCCCGCCACCATCGGTGACGAGCGGTTTAAGGTTCACTTAGGGAAGCCGGCGGGGTGGTCCGGGAACGAACCACTCCCCCACCGGAATCCGGGATTCAGTCCCGCTCGGGCAACCCGTAGGCGTCCGCGATCAGTTCGTAGCTCCGCAGGCGCGCCGCCCCGCCGTGCACGTTGGCCGTCAGCATCAGCTCGTCCGCGCCGGTCCGCTTCCGCAGCTCGTCCAGGCCCGTCCGGACCGCGTCCGGGGTGCCGTACACGACGTTCGCCAGCCAGCCGTCGACGAACTCCCGCTCCGCCGGGGCGAAACCGTACGCCTCCGCCTCCTCCGGCGTCGGGATGAGCCCCGGGCGGCCGGTGCGCAGCCGCAGCATCGACAGCGCGCCGGTGAGGACCTGGCGGCGCGCCTCCCGCTCGTCGTCGGCGGCGAGGGCGGCGACGCCGATGAGGGCGTAGGGCTCGTCCAGCACCTCGGAGGGGCGGAAGGACTCCCGGTAGAGGTCGAGCGCGGGGAGGGTGTTGCGGGCCGAGAAGTGGTGGGCGAAGGCGAAGGGCAGGCCGAGGAGTCCGGCGAGCCGGGCGCTGAAGCCGGAGGAGCCGAGCAGCCAGACCGGCGGCCGACCCTTCGGGCCCTGCACCGGTCCGGGCACGGCGTGGATCCGGGAGTAAGGGTGCGCGTCCGGGAAGTCGTCGTCCAGGAACCGGGTCAGCTCCGAGAGCTGCTCCGGGAAATCGTCGGCGCCCTCGTTCAGCGTGTCGGTGCGGCGCAGGGCGGCGGCGGTGGCGCCGTCGGTGCCGGGGGCGCGGCCGAGGCCGAGGTCGATCCGGCCCGGGGCGAGCGCCTCCAGGGTGCCGAACTGCTCGGCGATCACCAGCGGGGCGTGGTTGGGGAGCATCACGCCGCCGGAGCCGAGCCGGATGCGGCGGGTGTGTGCGGCGAGGTGGGCGAGGATCACGGCCGGGGAGGAGGACGCGACCCCGGGCATCGAGTGGTGCTCGGCCACCCAGTGCCGGTGGTAGCCGCGCCGCTCGGCGAGCCGGCTCAGCTCGACGCTGGTGGCGAGCGACCGGCTCGCGGTGGAGCCGCTGCCGACCGTCACCAGGTCGAGCACGGAGAGCGGTACGGGGGCGCTGCCCAGGGCCTCTCCGCGTATGGCGTCGTCCGCCGTGGCCGCTTCTTCCTGGGTGCCGGTCTCGCTCACCGTCCGGTCCTTCCTCCGCGCGGGTACGTCCATCGGATCGCCAACAGGGGTGCGCGGCGCCTTATTCCGGGGCGTTCGGGGCGATCCGGGTGACCGGGGTCACATTCCGGCCACGCGGAGCGGCGGGTTCCGGGCCCGGTTCTCCGCAGAAAATCCTCGCTTCCGGACGGGCCGAACACCCGCGCGAACACGACCCCGCACCCTTCTGACCTCAGACTCTTACGGCCAGCCATGCCCCTGTCATATGCCAGGGTGGAGCGCCGCAGTACAGGGCGGGGATCCTCCGCATGAATCTCGCCAACAGCCGCCCCGCAAAGGGCCCTTGGCGGCTATCGTGGTACGGAAGCTTGCGGTCACAACCTGGTAGGGGGAAACCGTGGCGCTGAAGCCCGAGCCCACCGCGCCGTTCCACTCGGTGCAGTACGCCCTGCGCGTCCTCGAGACGGTGTCGCGCCACGGCGGCGGGGTGTCGGACGCGCAGATCGCACGGGAGGCCGGACTGCCCGTCGCCCATCTGTCGTCGCTGCTCCTGATGCTCCGCCGCGAGGGGTACGTCGAACAGGTCTCCGACGGCGCGTACGTCATCGGCGACTCGCTCGTCCTCCTGGGCTCCGGCTCGACCCGCCGGGAAGCCCTGGAGGCCAAGCTCCAGGAGACCCTCACCGAGCTGCGCGACTCCGTCGGCGCCGCCGTCTACATCAGCCGGTACATCGACGGCGAGGTACGGATCACCCAGTTCGCCGACGGCCCGCGCACGCCCAAGGTGCACGAGTGGGTCGACTTCCGCTCCGCGGCGCACGCCAGCGCCGTCGGCAAGTGCCTGCTCACCCAGCTCGACCTCAACGGACGGCGCGACCACCTCTCCCGGCACAAGATCGCCCGGCTCACCTCCCGGACGATCACCAACGAGAAGGTGCTCTTCTCCAAGCTGGACAGCCAGCCGCCCACCGTCCCGGTCCTCGACCTCCAGGAGTACGCGGTCGGCACGGTCTGCGCCGCGGTCCCGCTCACGGCCGGCTCCGCCGTGGGCTGCCTGGCGCTCTCCCTCCCGATCGAGCACGCGCACCGGCTGCGCTCGGCCGCCGACACGCTGAACCGGCGGGCGGCCCCGGTGGTGCTGTCGCTGGCGATCTGAGCGACGGGAAGAGACGTCCCGGCGGGGTGGTCACGAGCACCCCCCGGGACCAGGTAGTATTTTCTCTGTCAGCAGGCGCCGCTAGCTCAGTTGGTTAGAGCAGCTGACTCTTAATCAGCGGGTCCGGGGTTCGAGTCCCTGGCGGCGCACCGACAGGAAGAGGCTCCTCGCGAAAGCGAGGGGCCTCTTCTGCGTGCCCGGGTGGTCTCCGTCATGCCTGGAGATAGGCGAGGACAGCGAGGACCCGGCGGTGGGTGTCCTCGGCCGGCGGCAGGTCGAGCTTGGCCAGGATGTTGCCGATGTGCTTGCCGACGGCGGCCTCCGTGACGACGAGCCGCCGGGCCACCTCCCCGTTCGAGTGCCCCTCCGCGACCAGCGCCAGGACCTCCCGCTCGCGCGGGGTCAGCGCGGCCAGCGGGTCCCGGCGGCGGCGCAGCAGCTGCCGTACGACCTCCGGGTCGACGACCGTGCCGCCGGCGGCGACCCGGTCCAGGGCGTCCACGAACTCCTCCACCTGCCCCACCCGGTCCTTCAGCAGATAGCCGACGCCGCTGCCGTCGCCCGAGTCGAGCAGGTCGGAGGCGTAGTCCCGCTGCACGTACTGGCTGAGGACGAGGACCGGCAGCCCGGGGCGCTCCGCGCGCAGGGCGACCGCGGCCCGCAGCCCCTCGTCCCGGAAGCCCGGCGGCATCCGCACGTCGGTGAGGACCACGTCCGGGTCGTGGGCGGCGACCGCCGCGCGCAGCGCCTCCGCGTCGCCGACCGCGGCCACCACCTCGTGGCCGAAACGGGACAGCAGCCCGATCAGTCCCTCCCGGAGGAGGACGCCGTCCTCGGCGAGGACGACTCGGAGCGAACGCGGCACGGGATCTCCACTCGTAGGACCGTCGGACCGCCCGGCGGGCTGGTGATCGTCAGTGTGCCATCGAGGACGGCGAGCCGGTCGGCGAGTCCGGTGAGCCCCGAGCCCCCGGCCGGGTCGGCGCCGCCGCGCCCGTCGTCCTCCACGGTGAGGACGAGGACCCGGCCGTCGTGCCGGCCGGTGAGGCGGGCGCGGGTGGCGCCGCTGTGCCGGTCGACGTTGGCGAGCGCCTCGCGGCCGGTGAAGTACGCGGCGCTCTCCACGGCGGCCGGCAGCCGGGGCAGCCCGTCGAGGTCGGCGTCGACGGGGACGGCGGTGCGGTCGGCGGCGTCGGCGAGGGCCGGACCGAGGCCGTAGTCGGCGAGGACCTGCGGATGGATGCCGTGGATCAGCTCCCGCAGCTCGGCGAGGACCTGCCCGGCCTCCTCCTGTGCCTGCGCCAGCCGCGCGGCCAGCGGGCCGGCCGGCGGGGCGTCGAGCCGGGCCAGGCCCAGGGTCATGGTCAGCGCGACCAGCCGGTGCTGGGCGCCGTCGTGGAGGTCCCGCTCGATGCGGCGGCGCTCCGCCTCGAAGGCGTCGACCAGCCGGGCCCGGGAGGCGATGACCTCGCCGAGCCCGTCCCGCTCCCCCGGCGTGAGCAGCGCCCGGGCGAGCGCGCCGCGCCCGGCCGCGTACAGGCCGAGGGGGTAGCAGAGGGCGACGAGGGCGAGCGCGCCGACGGCGGCGCCGGCGAAGGCCCCGGGGTACGAGGTGACGAGCACGCTCTTCAGGAGCTTGGTCTCCTGCCCGTCGGCGGCGAGCAGCAGCGGCGCGGCGAGCAGGGCGCCGGGCGCGGCGACGGTGACGGCGAGCACGAGGGCGTCGAGGAGCCAGAGGACGGTGGCGAAGAGCAGCGCGTACCCGAGCTCCCGCCAGGTCGCCCGCTCCCCCGCCCGCGTCCGCACCCAGGCGCCGAGGCCCGGCGCGGCGGGCAGCCGGTGCGGGTCGGCGGCCGGCGTCCGGTCCACGAGCCGCAGCCGCAGCCGCTCGGCCCCGCCGAGCGCGACCCCGCCGGACAGCAGCAGCGGGATCCCGACGAGGAGCAGCGAGGCGAGCAGCAAAACGAGCAGGACCACGCAGGCGAGGGCGCCGCCGAGGACCCCGCTCACCAGATACGCGGCCGACCGCCACGGCCACGCGCCGAACGGGTACTGCCGGGGGCGGCGGACGAGCGCCTGCCGGACGTCACGGGCTTCCATGACCGCCCACCGTAGGCGGCGGCGCCGAGGCGCGACGAGGGGGCGGGTGGGTGTGCCGGGGGTGGGGCTGGGCCTACCACGGCGGGCTACCGCGGGGTGCGGCCGTGGCGGGCGTACTGGGCCTGGAGGGCGGTGAGCGCGGCGGTGGTGAGGGGTTCGTAGGGGGAGGTGGGGGTGGGGCGCCACCAGACGGGGTCGTCGCAGAGGAAGGAGGCTCGGCGGAGGGCCACGCGGTGGATCTTGTTGGTGGCGGTCAGGGGGAGGGCGGGGGTGACGCGGACGAAGCGCGGCGGCATCTTCGTGCCGAGGTCGGGCTGGGCCGCCAGGAAGGCCGCGAAGGCCTCCGGGTCGAAGGTCGCGCCGGGCCGCAGGGCGAGCGCGGCCATGACCTGGTCGCCCGCCACCGGGTCGGGGACCGCGTAGACGGCGACGCCCGCCGCCCGGTCCCAGCGGGACAGGATCGCCTCGATCACGGCGGCGGCCAGGTTCTCGCTGTCGACCCGCAGCCGGTCGTCGGTGCGGCCGGCGAAGTAGAGGAAGCCGGCCTCGTCGCGGTGGAAGAGGTCGCCGGTCCAGTACCAGCCGCCCCGGCGGCGGGCCGCCTCGGCGTCCGGGTTGCGCCAGTAGCCCTCGAAGGTGCCGGTGCCGCCGCGGTTGACGAGTTCGCCGATGGCCTCGTCGGCGTTGAGGAGGAGGCCGCTGGGCGAGAAGCGGGACGGCGGGCACTCACGGAGGGTCTCGGGGTCGACGACGGCGAGGTCGTCGCCGGGCGCCGCGCGCCCGATCGCGCCCGGCGGCGTGTCGGCCGTGCGCTGGACCGACGCGCCGCCCTCGGAGGAGCCGTACCCCTCGACGAGCGGCACGCCGAAGCGTTCGCGGAAGCGGGCCGCGTCGACGGCGCCCGCCTCGGTGCCGAAGCCGAGGCGGAGCCGGTGGTCGCGGTCGTGGGGGCCGGGCGGGGTGGCGAGGAGGTACTGGACGGCCCGGCCGACGTAGGTGAAGTAGGTGGCGTCGAAGCGGCGTACGTCCGGCAGGAAGCGGGAGGCGGAGAAGCGGGCGCGGAGGGCGATCCCGGCGCCCGCGGCGAGGGCCGGGGCCCAGTCGGCGATGACCGCGTTGCCGTGGAACATCGGCATACAGATGTAGTGGGTGTCGTCGGGGCCGACGGAGAACGCGCGGGCCAGTGCGGCACCCGCCGACGCGACCGCGCCCTGGCTGCGCAGCGCGGCCTTGGGCGCGCCGGTGGAGCCGGAGGTGAAGGTGAGGAGGTAGCGGGTGGCGGGGGTCACCGGGCCGAGGGCGGCGTCGCCGGGGCGGGCGTCCGCGTAGGGCGCGAGGAGGTCCTCGTACGCCTCGGTGTCGGTGACCAGGAGCCGGACCCCGGGCAGCGGCAGGCCGTCGAGGAGCGGCAGGTGGGCGCGCTGGGTGACGAGGACCCGGCAGGCGGTGTGGGTGATGTCGCGGGCGAGTTCGGCGCCGCGCCGGGTGGGGTTGATCCCGGCGACGGCGGCCCCCGCGAGGGCCGCCGCGCCGAGCCAGAGCGGGTACTCCGGCGTGTTGTCGAGCAGCAGGCCGAGGTGCGGCTCGCCCCCCGGCCGGGGTGGCATCAGGTCCACGAGCAGGGCGGCCCGGGCGGCGGCGCCCGCGGCGGCCCGGTGGTGGCTGAGGGTGTGGTGCTCGTCCCTCAGCCCCGTCCGGTGGTCGCCCCAGCGGCGCCGTATCAGCTCCGCGAAGGTGTCCGCGCCTGCCCGTGGTGTGGCTGTGGCCGTCATGGCCCGGACTGTAACTGACGGTGCGTCAGAACTGAACGTCCGAGCAGGCGTAGAAGGCGTTCGCGGTGTCCGCGATCGTCCACACCGCCAGGATCAGATGACGGCCCGTCTTGCCCGCCGGGAGGGTCCCGGAGTGCGAGAGCGTCGACGGCGGCTGCTGGCTGTTGTACGGGACGGTGAGGAACGGCTGCGGGTCGAGCTGGGCCCGGGTGAGCTTGGCGGCCGGGTTCCAGCCGTTCCGGGTGATGTAGTACCGGAAGTCCGTGGTGCGGTGGCGGGCCGTGAACTGCCAGCGGAAGGTGTAGCTCTGACCGGCCGTGACCCTCGTCGTCGGCCAGGTGCCGCCGCGCGGGTCGTCCAGCTGCGCGAAGCGGGAGTTCCCGCCGGCGCAGAGGGTGCCGTCGGCGGGGCCGCCGGCCGGGAAGCCCTTGGGCCCCTCGACCGACTGCGGCTCCCACTGGATGTCGCCGCAGTTGGTCACCGTGCCGTTGGCGCAGAGCTTCTGTCGGCTGATGGGCGAGTCGGTGTAGCCGTGGCTGTTCGCGGTGCTGGTGGCGAAGAGGGAGGCGGCCGTGACGCCGAGCGCCACGGCGGCCAGCCCTGTCTTTTTGCGCATGCTGTTCGCTCCAGGGAGAACGTGGGGGAGTTCCGTGGGGCCCATGGGTCGTGCTGCGCGCGTGCGGCGGGAACCGCTCTAGGTCTAGACCAAGTACCACGGTAGGGACCGGAGTTGAACATGTCCATACCAACGGCGAGGGCGGCCGGGGAGACCCCGACCGCCCTCGCCGCACCGGAAGGAGCCGGAGGCCCTCCCTGCCTCAGGCGCCCTCGCCCGGGCCCCCACGGCCCGTGTAGAACGCCACCGTCAGGTCCTTCACCAGGGCCTTCCGGTCGTAGTCGTCCAGCTCGACCAGACCACGGCTGGTCAGCCGGTGGACCACGTCGTCCACCGCGTCCACCACCGACGTCAGCACGCTGTCCCGGTGCTTCGCGTCGATCGCCGCGATCCGGCGGCGGCGCATCGCCTCCGCCACCTCGGGGGCGTACTCGATCCGCGTCGGCTGCGCCGAGAACACGTCCAGGCCGACCGGGGCGCACTCCGCCGACAGCATCCGCGTCAGCGCCTCGCCGACCGCCTCCGCGTCCCGCAGCGTCGGCGCGTCCTCGTGGAACGCGTCCGCCGGCAGCTGCGACAGCACCCGGGCCATCGCCGCCTCCACCTGCTCGCGCAGGTAGTCCTCGTGGCCGTCGACCCCGAGCGCGGCGCGCACGGTGTCCCGGACCCGCCACACGACGAGGACGGTCACGTCCAGGGCCGTCCCCTTCGCGTCCACCGCCGGCAGCGGCTCGCTGCGCCAGTGCCGCAGCCGGACGTCCACCCGGCGGCGCAGCAGCAGCGGACTCGCCCAGACCAGGCCGGTACGCCGGACCGTGCCGCGGTACTCGCCGAACAGGGTCAGCACCCAGGCGTACCCGACCCGGCCGCGGCCGAGCCCGCCCACCGAGAAGAGCAGCAGCAGCACGCCGAGCGCGAGCAGCGCCCACTGGGCGAGGTGGATCCCGTGGTACGGACGCGACGGCAGCCGCAGCATCCGCGCGAGCTCGGTGGGCACCACGCCCGCCCACCACAGGACCGCCGCGCACCCCGCGAGCGCGAGCAGCCCGCCGGCCACGCCGACCCAGCCCGGCAGCACGGCCGCCGCGCGCTCCACGAGCGCCGGGTCGGCCGTCGGCGCGGGCCGCGCGGACGCCGTGCGCGCGGGCTGGGCCGGCCTCGGGATCGCGGCCTTCGAGGCCGTCGCGGTCTTCGCGTGGTGCGCGGCCCGGCCGGCGGGCGGCGCCATCGCGACGGTGTCGGGGCCGCCGTCGTCCTCGGCGGCGGTCCCGGGCGTGTCGCCGCCGTCGCGGAAGAGCAGGTGAACGGGGATCGACCCGGTGGTCTCCGCCCCGATGACGTTCTTCCGGCGCGGCAGCCGCCCCACGGCGGCGACCGGCACGGCGATGGACGCCACCTTCCCGCCCGTGATCCGCCCGAAGTCGAGCACGTCCCGCTCCTCCTTGAACACCGCGACCGAAACGGTCCCCGGCAGGTCGGAGCTGCCGGGGACGGGGGCGTCACTGGACTCGGGGCGGGAGGGGGAGGCGTGGGCGGTGCCGGTGCCGGTGCCGGTGGTACGCGCCGGGCGGAGCGTGCCGGCCGGGCGGGCGGCCGAGGCGGAGCCGACCGGCGTCGGCGCGGGCGCGGCGGTCGCGGGCTCCGGGCGGGCGGCGGCCGACGGGTCGGCGCCCACCGGGGCAGGAGCCGTACGCGCCGCACCGAGCGGGGTGCTCGGCCTGACGGGCGTCTGCTCCGCCGCCGGAGCCGCCGTGGCGGCGGGCGCGGAGCCCTGGCCGAGGGAGGCCGGGGGCTGCGCGCCCGGCGTGGCGGCGGAGGCGGCGGCAGGCGCGGGGCGCGCCTCATGCCCCGCGCTCGGGGCGGTCCACGGCGTGTCGGGGGCGGCACCCTGCCCGACGGGCCCCGGACCGGCGGCGCGTGCCGCCGTCGCGGCCGACCCAGGTGCGGGGGCCGAGGGCGACGCGACCGCCGGGGCCGGGGCCGTGCGCGCCTCGCCCGGCCGCGGGGCGGTCGGCGGCGCGGCGGACGCGGGCGCCGGAGCCGTGCCCGCGCCGGCCGCCGGGGAAGCGGCGGGTGCCGGGGAAGCGGCGGGCGCCGGGGAAGCAGCGGGCGCCGGGGAAGCGGCGGGTGCCGGGGCTGGGCGGGCCTCGGTCGTCGGGGCGGCCGCGCCTCTCCCGCCCGCCGTGGCGGCCGGCGCCGGGCCGACGGTGCCCGCCTCGCCGGGCGGCGCCGGCGCCGGGGCCGTACCGGCGCCCCCCGCAGGGAGGACGGCGGGCGCCGGGCCCGTACCCGGCTCCCCCGCCGGGGACGGGGCCGCGGCCGTCGGGACGGCGCGGGTGCCGGGGGGCACCGTGAGGGGTGGCGGGGTCGCCCGGGGTGGGGCGGGGCGACGGGGGAGGGTGCCGTCGGTGAGGCGGCGGGCCGTTCTCGCCGCGTCGCGCGAGGCCGCCGCGCCGGAGTCGTTCGGGTTCGCTGCCGTCATTCGGGGTCCACCTCTTGTCTCGGGGTCATCGGAACAATCGCCGCCAGGTCTCCGGGCCCGGGTAGCCGTCGGCCGCCGCGCCGCGCCAGCCCTGTGCCCGCTGGAACGCCTCGACGTTGCGGCGGTCCGCCTCCGTCCAG
The DNA here is from genome assembly GCF_039534915.1 of Streptomyces roseofulvus. Taxonomy (NCBI): domain Bacteria; kingdom Bacillati; phylum Actinomycetota; class Actinomycetes; order Kitasatosporales; family Streptomycetaceae; genus Streptomyces; species Streptomyces roseofulvus. The sequence goes on from NZ_BAAAWE010000001.1 coordinate 3,118,735, forward strand.
CGCGGACCGGGTCCCGACAGGTAGTGCTTGCCGAAGCCCCGCTTCACCAGTTGTTTGCCCAGCTTCTCCACATATGCGTTGGATTGGCCCGGACGGAAGGAGCCACGCCCGGGGAACCCCTTCGCATCTGTGCTCGGACCGCTCGAACCACTCGAACCGCCGATGTTCCGGCCCTCCCCCGCGACGAGGAGCCGCCAGGTGTGCGGGCCCGGCAGACCGTCCGCCTCCCTGCCCTTCCAGCCCTGCGCGCGCTGGAACGCCTGGGTCGCCCGGCGGTCGGCCTCGCCCCACCGGGGGCCGGGCCCCTGGGCGTAGAACTGCTTCCCGCCGCGCGCGATCAGCATCTGCCCGAGCCGCGTCACGTACGCGTTGTTCGCGCCGGGGCCGAACTTCGACCCGCCCGGGTACGCGGCCGCGCCGGGCGCCGTCGGTCCGCCGCCGGCGCCGGTGCCGGCGCTGACGAGGCCCTTGTAGCGGTAGGCCACGTACCGGTTCGAGTTCTCCCAGTAGGCCATGGGCGTGGCCTGCTTCCGCGTGCGCGGCTTGGTCTGCTCGTAGGCGACGTAGGACGTGTGGGTGTAGTCCGTCCAGCCGCCGAAGATCGTCACGTGCGAGCCGCGGGTCGGGTTGGCCGGGTTGTGAAAGAGCAGGATGTCGCCGGGCTGGAGCTCGGTGCGGTCGATGCGGACGGCGAAGCGGTCGAGACTGCCGGTCCACTCGTTGCTGCGCAGGTTCCAGGCCATCGAGATGTAGCCCGAGCAGTCCTGGCGGTACCCGTCCGACCAGTACTTCTCCATCGAGTACGGCACCTGGGCCGCCACCCACAGCTTGGCCCGGTTGATGATCTCCGTACGGGTCGTCCTGCGCAGCGTCTCCGTCGAGATCTGACTGGTCGTCGGGACGGCGCCGGGGGTGGGCCCGCCGTCGCCCTGCGCGGCCGGCGGGCCGTGCAGCGGGGCGCGGCCGCCCTGCGGGGTGTCGGAGCCCTGGGCGGCCTCCGCCGCGCCGGCGGCGTCCGCCGGGGTGACCGGGACGGCGGGGGCGACGGCCGCGGCGATGCCGCTCGCCCCGCCGCCGCCCAGGACGGCGCCCGCCGCCGTCACCAGGACCAGGGCCCGGCGGGCGCCGTGCGCCGCCGGGTGTCCGCCCGCGCGGACCGGCAGGCCCAGCGCGAGGTCACGGCGGTGCCGGGCGCAGCCCGGGCAGCCACAGTCGGGCGCGGGTTCGAATTCCTCGAAGACCGGCACGCTCATGCGATCCCCTCCACACTCGTCAAGATCTTTTGGGCCTCTGTTTCGGGCGCCAGTTTCTCAACTGTCTGGACAAATCGCATTTTGACGGATCAACGGCCTGATACGACCATCCGACAGGCCGGAGACGGCCGTCGTTGGTCAGGAGCACCCCTGGAGGTCGGGTAGAGTTATCTCTGTCAGCAGGCGCCGCTAGCTCAGTTGGTTAGAGCAGCTGACTCTTAATCAGCGGGTCCGGGGTTCGAGTCCCTGGCGGCGCACCGACGGAGAAGGCCCCTCGCGAGAGCGAGGGGCCTTCTCGTTGCCGCAACTCAACTACCGTGCGTTGCGGGCCAGTTCCAGTGCGTACGCGTCGAACCACTCGCCCGCCTTCGGTCCGCCCCCGCACTCCCCGTCCGACTCGCCGGGCCGCTTGATCCACAGATGGGCGCGGACCAGCGGATCGCCGGTGCGCAGGGTCGGCGGCGTACCGAGCGCCCGGCCCGGAGGGTTGCACCAGCTCTCCGCGGGGTCGCCCGCCAGGTGGGGGCCGTTGCCGTTGCGGCTGGTGTCGACGACGAAGGGCTTGTCGCCGACGAGGGCGGAGAGCCGGCGGCCGTACGCCACGCTCTCCCGGGTCGTGCGGAAGTTCGAGACGTTCACCGCGAAGCCGTCGGCGGCCGCGATGCCGGCCTGGCGCAGCGGTGCGGCGAGGCGCTCCGGGGCGGCCCAGCCGGCGTTGCCCGCGTCCAGGTGGACGGTGACCTGGGGCTGCCGCTTCAGCCGGTCGACCGCGGCCTTGAGCAGGGCGTACCGCTCGGCGCGGTGCTGCGCGGCGGTGCAGCCGACGACCACGTGCATGACGGCGTCCGGTTCCAGGATCACCGTCGCCCGCCGCCCGCCGATCCCCCGGGCGACGGCGTCCACCCAGGCTCTGTACGCCGTCCCGTCCCGCGCGCCGCCGGCCGAGTGCTGCCCGCAGTCGCGGTGCGGGATGGCGTAGAGGACGAGCAGCGCGGCCCGGCCGGCCTTCGTCGCCGCCTCCGTGAGCGCCCGCGCCTCCGCCTCGGGACGGTCGGGGCCGATCCACTCCGCGACCGGCCGACTCGCGATCCGGTCCAGCAGCGCGGCCTCGGCGGTCCGCCCGGCGGCGCGGTGCGCGGCGGCGGCGCGGGCGGCCCCGCTGTCCGGGTTCACCCAGTACGGCGCCTCGCCCGCGGCGGTCGCCGACGGGCCGGGCGCGCCGGGTTCCGGGGCGGGGGCGGCGCAGGCGGTGGCGGTGGCGGTGGCGGCGAGGAGTGCGAGGAGCGCGGTGAGGGGCGCGGGTGGGCGTGCGGGCATACGGGCCCCTGGGGCGCGGCGGGGGTGGCGGAGTCGCGCCCATCGTGACACGGCGCCCCCCTGGGCGGTGCGAGGCGCGACCTGCCGTCCCACGTCCCTGTGGGCAGGCGTCCCGCAGGGCGGGACGGGTGGGCACAGGGACGGCGCCCCTTGCCGCGCCCAGGCTTCCGCGCCTGAACCCGCACCCCCTGTACGGCTCCGTACGGGTGCGGGTCCAGGCTCGGGGCGCGGAGGCACCGCTGAAGGCGCCGTTCCGTTGTGCCCACCCTCCCCCAAGCTCTCGGCTTCGCTCGAGCAGGGGGGACCCCCATCGCCCCAGCGGAACGATTGCCCACAACGGACCGGCGGCGCGGCGCAGGCGGCGGGGTTACTCCGCTGCGGTCAGGTAGGCCGAGACGACCACGTTGGCGGTGTAGGTGGCGGTGGTGCGGTCGAAGGTGCCGCCGCAGGTGATGAGGCGGAGTTCGGCGCGGCCCGGGTCGCGGGGCCCGTAGACGGCCCGGGGGTCGAAGGCGTCGCGCGGGACGACGCGGACGTCGTCGACCGTGAAGACCGCGACGGATCCGTCCGTCCGGGTGACGCGGACGGTCTCGCCGGGCCGGGCGGCGCTGAGGCCGTAGAAGACGGCGGGGCGCGTCTCGGTGTCGACGTGGCCGACGAGGAGGGCCGGGCCCGCCGCGCCGGGCGTCGTGGTGCCGGGGCCGTACCAGCCGACGGTGTGCGGCAGCTCGTACGGCGGCGGGTCGACCGCCCCGGTGGCGTCGAGGCCCCGGGGGACGACGGGGGCGTCGATGCCGAGGGCCGGTATCTGGAGGCGGCGGGGTTCCGCCGCACCGGATAGCGGCGCCCGGGAGGGCGGCAGGTCCACGCCCAGCGGGCGGCCGACCGCCGCGATGTCGCCGTGCGTCGGGGCCGAGCTGCCGCCGGGGCCGTGGACGGTGTCCTGGCCCCACAGCCAGAGCCCGAGGAGCAGGACCGCCCAGGCCACACCGGTGACCGGGCGGCTCGACGCGGCCACGCCTATTCCGTACGCCGGCGGCGGGAGCTCCGGAAGGCGACCGCGACGGCGGCGACGCCGGCCATGCCGAGGCCGAGCAGGGTGTACGGGGTGCCGAGGCCGTCTCCGCTCGCCGTCTGGGCCACGCCGGGCGCGGCGGGGGCGGCGAACGCGGCGGTGCCGCCGCCGCCGGCGCGGACCGGGGCGACCGGGGCCGGGCGGTGGGTGGGCTCCTGGTGGTGCCGGACGGTGAGGGTGCCGACGTCGGGGTGGTCGTGGCCGTCGCAGGTGACGGAGACCTGGTACGTGCCCTCCTGGAGCCCGGTGCGGACGGTGGCGCCGCCGAACAGGGCGTGCGTGCCGCCGTCGCGGCCGGTGAGCTCGGCGTCGGCGACGAACGCCGGGGACTTGGCGGCGCCGGTGGTGCCCTTGCAGCCCTGGACGCGGACGTCGACGTCGGCGCCGGGGGCCGCGGCGGCCGGGGTGACGCCGGCCTGGACGCCGTCGTGGGCGACGGCGGTGCCGCCCGCGGGGGCGAGCACCAGAGCCAGCGCCGCCCCCGCGGCACGGAGAGCGATGGGACCTGAACGCATGGTGACCTCCTGGTACTGGCAGGGTCACCCGGTTCGGGCGTTCGCGCATCCGCAGGGGCGACGCTCCGTGAGCGCTACACGCGGTCGACGAGGTCCGCGATCGACTTCACGATCTTCGAGGGGCGGAACGGGAAGCGGTCGATCTCCGCCTGCGTGGTGAGGCCGGTGAGGACGAGGAAGGTCTGCATGCCCGCCTCCAGTCCGGCCAGGATGTCGGTGTCCATCCGGTCGCCGATCATCGCGCTGGACTCGGAGTGGGCGCCGATCGCGTTGAGGCCGGTGCGCATCATCAGCGGGTTGGGCTTGCCGGCGAAGTACGGCTCCTTGCCGGTGGCCTTGGTGATGAGGGCGGCGACGGAGCCGGTGGCGGGGAGCGGGCCCTCCAGGGACGGGCCGGTCTCGTCCGGGTTGGTGCAGATGAAGCGGGCGCCGTTGTTGATGAGGCGGACCGCCTTCGTCATGGCCTCGAAGGAGTAGGTGCGGGTCTCGCCGAGGACGACGTAGTCGGGGTCGTGGTCGGTGAGGACGTAGCCGATGTCGTGGAGGGCGGTGGTGAGGCCGGCCTCGCCGATGACGTACGCGGTGCCGCCGGGGCGCTGGTCGTCGAGGAACTTGGCGGTCGCGAGCGCCGAGGTCCAGATGTTCTCGACGGGGACGTCGAGGCCCATGCGGAGGAGGCGGGCGTGCAGGTCGCGGGCGGTGTAGATCGAGTTGTTGGTGAGCACCAGGAACGGCTTGCCGGTCTCCCGCAGCTTCCTGATGAACGCGTCGGCGCCGGGGATCGGGACGCCCTCGTGGATGAGGACGCCGTCCATGTCGGTGAGCCAGGATTCGATCGGCTTGCGCTCTGCCATGGGTGCGGGACTCCTGCCGTACGGACGTGGGACGTGCGGTGTGCTGGGGGCGACGCGACAGCGCTGTGGCGACGCCCCCAGCCTAGGTCAGGAAGTCGTCACCGTGACCCCGTCGATCGTCCAGTACCAGTTGTTGGCACCGGTGTAGCGGAAGCGGAAGCTGACGTTCGACGCGCCGGCGGGGACCGCGACGGTGAGCGACTGGGGCTGGGAGACCACGTCGGAGGTGTAGCTCTTGACGACGGTCGGGGTGCCGCCGTTGAAGGAGGCGAGGACCTGGGCGGTCTGGGCGCCCTCCTGGCGGTAGAAGGTGGTGAAGCCGAGGGTGACGCGGGCGGCGCCGCCGACCGCGTACGCCGGGGTGACCAGGGTGGTGTCGTACGCGCCGGAGAAGCTCTTGTCCGCCCACTCGTCGGAGTCGGCGACGGCGAAGACGCCGCGGGCGCGGACGTTGAGCTCGCGGGACTGGTCGCGCTGGGTGCGGGACCAGAACTCGTCGGTGGCGAAGGACCAGCCGCGCCACTCGGTCGTGCCGCCGGTGCCCATGGCGTTGTTGACGACGGACCAGCCGCTGGGCGGGGTGTGGGTGAAGCCCAGGACGCCGGCGGGGATGCCGGTCTCGTCGACCCGGCCGCCCAGCGAGCCGTACAGCGAGTCGAAGGGGTCGGTGGAGCGCTCCTGGATCGGCTTGCCGTCGAGGCCCCAGGACGGGTCGGGGGCGATGCCGAGCTGGCGGAAGACGGTCGCGGCGACGTCGACGAGCCGGGTGTCGATGGGGCGGGCTCCGGCGGCGATGCCGGGTCCCTGCGCGAGGACGAAGGTGCGGCGCTCCTCGATGGCGGAGCCGCCGTGGCCGCCGGCGTCGGTGTGGCCGTGGTCGGTGGTGACGAGGACGGTCCACCGCTCGGAGGCGTACGCGGGACGGGCCCGGATCGCGGCGAGGAGCCGGCCGAGGTAGCCGTCCTGGACGTCGATGGCGTCCAGGTACTTCTGGCTGGCGGCGCCGTGGTTGTGGCCGATCTCGTCGGTCTCGCCGAAGTAGACGAAGAGGACGTCCGGGTTCTGGTGGCGCAGGACGTCCTCGGTGATGTCGGTGATCAGCTTGTCGTTGACCACGTAGTCGTTGTCGTAGACGAGCTTGGCGTCGGCGCCGGGGGTGACGGTGCCGTGGGTGTCGAGTTCGGGCCAGTCGACGGCGGCGAAGAGCGACAGCTCGGGGCGGACCTGGTGCAGACGGGCCAGGAAGCCGGGGTACTTGGCGTAGTTCTTGCCGGTGAAGGTGTTGTCCCTGACGCCGTGCTTGTCGGGCCACACGCCGGTGGAGATCGTCGACCAGCCGGGGCCCGAGGAGGTGGCGGCCATCGGGTTGGCGTAGAGCAGGGAGCGGCCGTAGGTGCCGTTCGCCATCAGGGACTTGAGGGTGGGGGCCTGGGCGGCGTCGATCCGGTCGTACCGCAGGCCGTCCATGCCGACGACGAGGACCTTGTCGAGGCTGGTGCCGTTCGGGAGCGTCGGCGCGGCGGCGTGGGCGGCGGGGGCGGTCGCGAGTCCGCCGGCGGCGAGGGCGGTGCCGGCGGCGGTCGCGGCGAGCACGGTGCGGCGGGAGATGCCGGGGAGCGGCATGTCGGAGTCCTCCGGGGAAGGGGAGAAGGGGACGGACGCACACCAACGCCCCCGATTCCTCGGGGGCGTTGGTCCGTACCCGTTATCTTTCCGCTATCTGCGGCGGGGGTCGAGGGGACGTGCGGTGAACTCTCAGCTGCCGGTCGCGGACTTCCACGCGTCGACGTAGGCGGACAGGTTCTTGTCGATGTCGGCCCAGTCCGGCTCGAAGATCTCGACGCCCTCGATGAGCTTCGCCAGCTCGATGGCGTTGGCGTCGGTGGTCTTGATGTCCTTGCGGGCCGGGAAGCCGCCGCCGACGGCGCTGACCTCGCGCTGGGCGCCCTCGCTCAGCAGGAAGTCGAGCAGCTTCTTCCCGTTCTCGGTGTGCGGGGCCTTGTCGACCAGGCCGGCCGCGTAGGGCAGGGCGAAGGTGGTGGGCTTGCCGCCCTCCTTGGCCGGGAACCAGAGGGCGAGGTTCGGCATGGACTTGGCCTGGGCGAAGTTCATCTGCACGTCGCCGTTGGCGACGAGGAGTTCGCCCTTGTCGACCTTGGGGGCGAGCTTGGAGGTGGAGGAGGACGGGCCGACGTTGTTGGCCTGGAGCTTCTTCAGGTACTCCATGGCGGGCGCCTGGCCGCCGAAGTCGTGCATGGCCTTGATGAGGACGGCGGTGCCGTCGCCGGCGACGCCGGGCGTGGAGTACTGCAGCCTGTTCTCGAACTTCTTGTCGAGCAGGGCCTCCCAGGTGCCGGGCGCCTGCGGCAGCTCCTTCTTGTTGTGGATGAAGCCGAAGTAGTTGTTGACGACGGAGGTCCAGGAGCCGTCGGCGGCCTTGTCGGCGCCGTCGACCTGGTCGGCGCCCTTCGGGGTGTACTTCTGCAGGAGGCCCTTGGAGCCGGCCTGCTGGATGAAGGGCGGGAGGGTGACGATCACGTCGGCCTGCGTGTTCGACTTCTCGCGGAGGGCCCGCTGGACCATCTCCCCCGAGCCGCCCTCCACGTACTTCACCGTGATGCCGGTCTCCTTCTCGAAGTCGGCGAAGACCTTGTCGTACCAGCCGTCGCCCTTCTCGCCCTTGAGGCCGTCGGCGCTGTAGACGGTGACGACCTTCTCGTCGGAGGCGGCGGAGGAGCCTCCGCAGGCGGTGAGGGAGGCGGCGAGGGCGAGGGCACCGGTGACGGCGGCGACCGGCTTGGCGTACGTCAGCATGACGTCGTTCTTCTCCTGGCGTGAGGGCTATCGGTACGAGGCTTTGGTACGGATGCGGGAGACGGCGAGCAGGACCAGCAGGGTCGTGGCCATGAGGACGACGGCCAGCGCCGATCCGGTGAAGAGGGAGCCGCGGTCGGTGGCGGTGAAGACCAGCACCGGCAGCGGCGTCCAGTCCGGCGGGTAGAGCATCATCGTGGCGCTCAGCTCCCCCATGGACAGGGCGAAGCAGAGCCCGGCGGCGGCGCTCAGCGAGGGCAGCAGCAGCGGCAGCCTGACCCGGAACAGGACGTACGAGGGGCGGGCGCCGAGTCCGGCCGCCGCCTGCTCGTACATCGGGTCGAGGCGGCGGATCGCCGCCGAGACCGACTGGTGGGCGAAGGCCGTGACCAGCACCGTGTGGGCGAGGATCACGATCCAGCGGGTGCCGTTGAGGAGCAGCGGCGGCCGGGAGAAGGCCACCAGGACGGCGAGGCCGACGACCACCGACGGCACGGCGAGCGGCAGCACGAAGAGGGCGTCGAGCGCCCGGCGGCCCCTGCCGCGCAGGGCGGCGGCCGCGAGCGCGGCCCAGGTGCCGAGGGTGAGCGCGAGGAGGCTCGCGGCGGCGGCGGTGACGAGGCTGGTCGTCAGGGCCTGGAGGGACTCGCCGCGGACGGCCGCCGTGTAGTGCTCGGTGGTCGGCCCGGAGGGGAGGGCGCCGGACCAGTGGGTGGAGAAGGAGGCGGCGACGATGACGAGGAGGGGGACGGCGAAGAGCGGCACGAAGAGGACCGCGAAGACGATCCAGGACGCCCACCGTCCGGTACGGCTATGCACCAGCACGCTTGCTCACCACCCGGTAGACGGCGTAGAGGCCCACGGAGAGCGCGACGTTGACGACGGCGACGACGCAGGCGGCGGCGTAGTCGGATTCGAGGATGGCCTTGGAGTAGACGAGCATCGGGAGCGTGGTGACGCCCTTGGCGCCGGTGAAGAGGACGATCCCGAACTCGTTGAGGCACATGACGAGGACCAGGCTGCCGCCGGCCGCGAGGGCGGGCAGCGCCTCGGGGAGGATCACCCGCCGCACGATCCTCGCGGGCCGGGCGCCGAGCGAGGACGCCACCTCCAGCTGCGCGGTGTCCAGCTGGGAGAAGGCGGCGAGCAGCGGCCGCATCACGAAGGGCGTGAAGTACGTGATCTCGGCGAGGAGCACGCCCCAGGGAGTCGTCAGGAAGTGGAAGGGGCCGTCGGCGGCGCCGGTGACGCCGGTCCACAGCCCGTTGGCCATGCCGACCGTGCCGTACACGAAGAGCAGGGCGAGGGTGATGAGGAAGGAGGGGAAGGAGAGGAAGACGTCGATGAACCGGGAGACCGCCTTCGCCCCGGGGAACGGCACGAAGGCGACGATCAGCGCGAGGACGAAGCCGAGGACGAGACAGCCGACGGTGGCGCCGGCCGCGAGCCACACGGTGGTGACCAGGGCGTCCCGGAAGGACGCCGAGGAGAACACCTCGGCGTACGCGCCGGGTGCCAGCGACTCCTGGACGACGAGACCGAGCGGGTAGAGGAAGACGAGCCCGAGGACGGCGACGGGCGGCAGCGCCCAGAGCCAGGCGGGGACGGTACGGCTCCGGGCCGGGCGGACCGGCGTGACGACCGGCGGCGTGACGACCGGCGGCGCGGCGGCGGGCGGCGCGGTGGCCCGGGCGCTAGCCATCGGTCACCCCCGCCGCCAGCAGCACCGCGTCCTCGGGCGCGAAGTGCAGCGTGATCTCCTGGCCCAGCGGCGGTGTGTCCCGCAGCTCCCGCACGTCCGCCTTCACGCGGTGCCCGCCGACGTCCACGTAGAGCCTGTGGGTGGCGCCCCGCCACTGGACCTCGGCGATCCGGCCGCGCAGGGCGTTGGGTCCGTCGCCGAGGCCGATGAGGTGCGGGCGGACGCAGAGGGTGGCGGCGGCGCCGGGGGCCGCGTCGCCGGCCGGGACCTTCAGCGCGGTGCCGGCGAAGTCGACGCCGTCGGCGCCGACCCGGACCGGCAGCAGGTTGGCGTTGCCGACGAAGGAGGCCGTGAAGGCGGTGCGGGGCCGCCGGTACAGCTCCTGCGGGGTGCCGCAGTCCTGGAGCCGGGCCTGGTCCATGACGGCGATCCGGTCGGCCAGGGTGAGCGCCTCGACCTGGTCGTGGGTGACGTACAGGACGGAGACGTCGGGGAGTTCGCGGTGGAGCCGGGCCAGCTCGCCGAGCATGCCGGAGCGGAGCTGGGCGTCGAGCGCGGAGAGCGGTTCGTCGAGGAGGAGGACGTCGGGGCGGATGGCGAGGGCGCGGGCGATGGCGACGCGCTGCTGCTGACCGCCGGAGAGTTCGCGGGGGTGGCGCCGGGCGTAGGCGCCCATCCCGGTCATCTCCAGGGCCTCGGCGACCCGCGCGGGGATCTCGGCCCTGGGGTGCTTGCGCGCCTTCAGCCCGAAGGCCACGTTCTCGTCCACGCGCAGGTGCGGGAAGAGCGCGTACTGCTGGACGACCATGCCGATGCCCCGCCGGTACGGCGGGAGGTCGGTGACGTCCCGGTCGCCGATCCACACCCGGCCGGCGGAGGGCCGGACGAAGCCGGCGACGGTGCGCAGGGCGGTGGTCTTGCCGGAGCCGGAGGGCCCGAGGAGGGCCATCACCTCGCCGGGTTCGACGGTGAGGGTGAGCCCGTCGAGGACGGTGGTGTCCCCGTAGGCGACGGAGACGCCGTCGAAGCGGATGCCGCTGCTCACGACTCGTACTCCCGTATGAGAGCCGGGAGTCCGGTGACGGAGCCGAGGACGTGGGTGGCGCCGTGCGCGGTGAGCGCGGCCTTGTCGTGGGCGCCGGTGAGGACGCCGGCGACGATCCCGGCGCCGGCCCGGACGCCGCTGAGCATGTCGTACGACGTGTCGCCCGCGACCACCGTCTGCCGTACGTCGGCGGCGGCGCCGGTGCGGAGGAACGCGGTGAGGACCATGTCCGGGTACGGCCGGCCCCGGCCGCCGGCGTCCGCCGGGCAGAGCGTGAGGTCGGCGAGGTCCCGCCAGCCGAGCGCGTCGAGGATGGCGTCCTGGGTGGCGCGGGCGAAGCCGGTGGTGAGGACGACGGTACGGCCCTGGCCCCTCAGCTCGGCGATCGCCGCGGCGGCGCCGGGGACGGGGGCGATCAGGCCCTCGGCGACCAGGGCTCCGTACGCCTCCTCGAAGGCGAGGTTGGCCTGCCGGGCGCGGGTCTCGTCGCCGCCGAGGAGGTGGCGGAAGACGGAGATCTTGGACTCGCCCATGGTGGCGCGGACGTGGTCGATCATCGTGGCCGGGTCCTCGCCGAGGCGTTCGGCGGCGGCCGTGAAGGCCCGTTCGACGAGGCCGTCGTCGGCGACGGTGGTGCCGGCCATGTCGAGGACGATCAGGTTCATGTCTGTCATCTGACGCTTCACCAGCCCAGTTCGTTCGCGGTCGTCTCGGCGATGGCGGGCGAGCAGGTCATGCCGCGGCCGCCGGGTCCGGTGACGAGCCAGACCCCGTCCCGTACCCGCTGCCGGTGGACGACCCGGGTGGTGTCCACGCACTGCGCGTACACGCCGGCCCAGCGGCGGCGGATCGGCGGCAGCGGGCGGCCGAGCAGCGACTCGACGACGCGGACCAGGTGCTCGTAGGGGTCCTCGACGGTGTCGAAGGCGAAGGGGTGCTCGTACTCGTGGGTGTCGCCGATGGTCAGTCCGCCGTCGAGGCGCTGCACCATGAGCAGCTGCATCCTGTGGGCGGCGGCGGTGGGGTCCTGCGCCTGGCCGGCGTTGAGCGCGTCCAGGGCGCCCGACGCGTAGGCCGGGTAGTAGCGGAAGGAGTCGGCGTCGGCGACGGAGGTCGTCAGGGGCTCGCCGAGGGGGGCGGTCTGCATCATCTGGAGGCGGACGCGGCGGACCGGGACCGGTCCGGCGACCTCGCGGACCAGGCCGGAGAGCCAGGCGCCGGTGCACAGGACGACGGCGTCGCCGCTGTGCAGCTCGCCGTGGTCGTCGCGGACGGCGTGCTCGCCGACGACCTCGCGGACCTCGCGGTCCGGGAGGAAGGTGTAGCGGCCGGTGGCGAGGAGCGCGGCGCGGAGGGCGAGCTGCGCGGTGCGCGGCTCGACGGCGGCGTCCCGCTCGCACCAGAGGGCGGCGTCGAAGGCGCCGCGCAGGGCCGGGTTGACCGCCCGGGCCTCGTCGGGGGTGAGCAGCTTGTAGCCGCGCGCGGCGGCGTCCGCGCGGGCGACGGCCGCCTCGGCGACGGCCAGTTCCAGCGCGCCCCGGACGGGGGTGAGGGAACCGTTCGCCCGGAAGCCGAGGCCCGGGACGCGGGCGCCGACGCCCTCCCACAGCTCGCGGGCGCGCAGGGCGGTGTCGAGCTCCTCGCCGCCCGCGCGGCCGCTGACCCAGATCTGGCCGAAGTTCCTCAGGGAGGCTCCGCGCGCCTCGGCCTCGCGCTCGATGTGTACGACCTCGTGGCCGCGTTCCACTGCCTGCCAGGCGTGCATGGTGCCCACCACGCCGGCTCCTACGACGATCACCTTCATGCCGTCCACGCTCGGGGCGGTGGGTGACCCGGGCCGGTCGCGCGGACGACGGGACGGTGAACGGCCCGACAAGCTTGGACTAGACCCGTTACCTTCTCGTGATGTACGGGCCTGGCCCGGTCGGGGTCCGGTCAGGCGTCCTGGCGGCCGAGGTGGGCGGTGAAGGAGAACCGGTCGCCGCGGTAGAGGGTGCGGACCCGTTCCAGGGGCCGCCCCTGCTCGTCGCGGGAGACGCGGTGCAGGAGCAGCATCGGCAGGGCCGGCGGGGTGCCGATGAGCAGCGCCTCGCGGGGGGTGGCGAGGACGGTCTCGATCCGCTCGTCGGCGTCACCGAAGGTGATGCCGAGCCGGTCGCGGAGGTAGCCGTAGAAGGAGGAGTCGGGGTCGAAGTCGCTGTCGAGGCGCGGCACCCGGGCCTCGGAGACGTACGTGCTCTCCAGGCCGACCCGCTCGTCGTCGGCGAGCAGCACCCGCTCCATGTGCCAGACGGGCGCGCCGGGCGCGACGCCGACCTCGGGGGCGAGGGCGTCGGGGCAGGGGAAGCGGTCGAGGGAGACGATGCTGCGGCCGGGGCGGCGGCCCTGGCGGCGGACGCCCTCGGTGTAGCTGGCGAGGGAGAGCGGCTGTTCGAGCTTGGGGCCGGCGACGACCGTGCCCCGCCCCTGCCGGCGCAGCCTCCCCTCCAGGAGGAGTTCGCGCAGGGCCTGCCGGACGGTCTCCCGGGACACCTCGTAGCGGACGGCGAGGTCGCGCTCGGTGGGCAGCGCGCCCCCCTCCCCCAACTCGTCGACGAGGACGGCGAGTCGCGCCTTCACGGCGTAGTACTTGGGCACCCGGCCGTGCTCCGGGACGCCGGAACGGACGGGGGCGCCGGGGGCGCTCGGGGTGCTCGGGGCGTGGTGCTGGTTCATCCGGGGATCGTCGCAGACGGGGGTGAACGGGAGGGTGTACGGCGGGTGTCCCGCCGGTTCGGCGGCGCGGACGACGTGTCGGGGCGGACGGCTCGCCGGGGGACGGACGGCTCGTCGGGGGGGACGGCCCGTCGGGGCGGACGGCTCGTCGGGGCGGCGGACGGGGGTACGGCGAGTGCCGCGCCGGTCAGCGGCGGGGGCGGACGCCGAGGCGGCGGGCGGCGCGGGTGAGGAGGGCGCCGGCGAGGGCGAGGGCCGCCGCCCAGGGGGCGAGGGCGGCGGCGGCGTCCTCCGGCCCCGTGTGGGCGAGTTCGGGGCGGGGGCGGGGGGCGGTGGTGCCGGTGCGGGGCGGCGCGGTCCCGTCGGGCGAGGGGGTGGGGGCGGCCGTGGGGGCCGGGGTGGGCGGGGGCGTGGCGGTGGGGGCCGGGGGGTCCGCCGGGTCGGGCGGGCCGATCGTCAGGCGGTAGTCGTCGGAGCGGCCGACCCAGTCGCCGTCGGCGCCCCGGCGCTGGACGAGCGCGGCGTTGACGACGACCTCCTCGGGTACGGCGTCCGCCCGGAAGGCCATCCGGACCGGCACGGTGACGGCCCGTCGGGCGGGCACGGCGAAGCCGCCGAAGCCGGTGAACGCGCCGACGCTCTCGGCCTCCTCGGTCGCCTCGAAGGCGACCGCCCGCCACCGCTCGGCCGCCGCGTCGTAGAACTCCAGGCGGATCTGCTCGGGCTTCAGCACGCGCTCCTCGTCGGCCAGGACGAGCACCGGATGCACCCCGGTGCAGGGGCTGCCGGTGGTGTTCCGCACCTCCAGCTCCCAGGCCCGGAAGGATCCTCCGGCGGGATAGTCGGCGGGCCCGCCGTGGATCCGCGTGTCGAGCGGGAACCCGGCGTCGGCGGCGTCGCCGCACGCCGGGGCGGGCGCGGGGGCGGCAGCGGCGGAGGCGGGTGGGAGGGTCAGCGTCAGGGTGACGGCCACGGCCGCGAGGGCGGGGGCGCTGCGCAGGGGCCGGGGGTCGGGTGCCATGTGCGGGTGCCTTCGTGCTCGCGGACGTACGGATCGCCCGCGACGCTGCCACGCCGTCCGGCCCGCGGCGGGCGGCGACACTCCCGGGTGCCCCGGCCGGACCGCCGAATCCGCCCGATCAGCCTATGGTCGGACTGTCCGATGAACGCGGGACCGGGGACCGCGGGACCGGGGACCGCGGGACCGGGGAGCGCGGCTCCGCCGTCGGCGCCAGGCCGAAGACCGGGGCCAGGACGAGCTGGGCCGCGCCCCGCGCCACGGCGTGCGGGGCGGTCGTCACCTCGACCGGGGTCGGGAGGCGGAGGCCGGCCAGCACGGCGGCCACCCCCTCCGCGAAGACCCCGGGCGCCGCGAGGACCACCCGGCCGCCGAGCAGGACCCGGTCGATGTCGAGGAGCCGGACCAGGTTCGCCGCGCCGGTGCCGAGGATCCGCGCGGCCTCGGGCAGCTCTCCCCCGGCCACCGCCGCGAGGCACAGCACCTCCAGGCAGCCGCGCGCGCCGCAGTCGCACACCGGCCCGTCGAGCTGGACCGTCTGGTGGCCGAGCTCGCCGGCGCCCGTCCGCTCGCCCCGCAGCGGGGCGCCGCCGACGACGAGGCCCGCGCCCAGCCCCGTACCGAGGTGGACGTAGGCGAAGGAGCGGGGCGCGCCCGGGCGGACGGCGAGGCCGAGGGCGGCGGCGTTGGTGTCCTTGTCGAGCGTGACGGGCAGCCCGAGGCGCGCCGCCAGCTCCTCCCGTACCGGGAAGCCGTCCCACACCGGCGCCCCCGTCACCCGCCCCGGCACCCCCCGCCGGTGGTCCAGCGGCCCGGGCATGGCGAGCCCGACCCCGAGGACGGGCACGGCGGCCGCCGGCTCGGGGCCCGCCGCCGTACCCGCGCCGTCCGCCTCCGCCTCCGCACCCGCACCCGCACCCGCACCCGCACCCGGCACCGTCTCCGTGGTCGCGGCCGTGGCCGCCGTCAGCAGCGCTCGTACCTCCTCCGTCACGGTCGCGAGGACCGGGTCGGGGCCGGCGGCGAGGGTCAGGGGGAGGTGGCGGACGGCGACGGGGGTGCCGGTGAGGTCGGTGAGGGCCAGGGTCAGGCCGTCGCGGTCGAGGTGGGCGCCGACGGCGTACGCGGCGGTGGGCACGAGGCGCAGGACGGTCCGGGGCTTGCCGCCGGTGGAGGCGCGGCGGCCGGCCTCCGCCGCCAGCCCCTCGGCGCGCAGCCGGGCGGTGATCTTGCTGACGGCCTGCGGGGTGAGACCGGTGCGGGCGGCCAGTTCGAGGCGGCTGATGCCCTCCTCCCCCGCCGTGCGCAGCAGGTCGAGCACGAGCGCCGCGTTGTGGCCGCGCAGCGCCGACAGGTTGGCTCCGCCGCCGGGGTCTCTCGTCATCACCGTCACCGGGCCATTCTGCCCCCTGCTTGCACTTTGGCAACAGCGTTGCTTAAGTGCTGTGCATGACCCCCCTCACGACCCCCCTCCCCCTCCGCGTCGGTCTCGTCGGCTACGGGCTCGCGGGCTCCGTCTTCCACGCCCCGCTGATCGCCGCCTCCCCCGACCTGACGCTCACCGCCGTCACCACCGGAAACCCGGAGCGCGCCGCCGAGGCGCGGGCCGCCCACCCCGGCGTCCAGGTGCTCGCCCGGCCGGAGGACCTCTGGGCCGACGGGGGTCCGGAACTCGACCTGGTCGTGGTCGCCTCCCCCAACAAGACCCACGTCCCGATCGCCGAGGCCGCGCTGAGGGCGGGGCTGCCGGTCGTCGTCGACAAGCCGCTCGCGCCGACCGCCGCCGAGGCGCGCGGTCTCGCGGAGCTGGCCGAGGAGCGCGGGCTGCTGCTGTCCGTCTTCCAGAACCGGCGCTGGGACAGCGACTTCCTCACCCTCCGCCGCCTCCTCGACGAGGGCGAGCTGGGCGAGGTCCAGCGCTTCGAGTCCCGCTTCGAGCGGTGGCGGCCGCGCCTGAAGGGCGGCTGGCGCGAGTCCGGCGCCCCGGAGGAGATCGGCGGGCTCCTGTACGACCTCGGCAGCCACGTCGTCGACCAGGCCCTGGTCCTCTTCGGCCCCGCCGTCTCCGTCTACGCCGAGTCGGACGTGCGCCGGCCGGGCGCGGAGGCCGACGACGACACCTTCGTGGCGATCACCCACGCGAACGGCGTCCGCTCCCACCTGTACGTGAGCGCCACCGCCGCCCAGCTCGGCCCCCGCTTCCGGGTGCTCGGGCAGCGCGCCGGCTTCGTGACGTACGGGCTCGACCCGCAGGAGGCGGCGCTCCGCGAGGGGCTGCGGCCCGGCCCCGGCACGGCCTGGGGCGTGGAGCCCGAGGCCCTGTGGGGCCGGCTCGGCTCCGGGGAGTCCCCGCTGACCGGCGGCGGGACGCCCGTCGAGTCGGTGCCCGGGGACTACCCGGCGTACTACGCGGCCGTCGCTGCCGCCGTGCGCGGCACCGGCCCGAACCCGGTGACCGCGCACGAGGCCGCCGCCGCCCTGGACGTCCTGGAGGCGGCACGGCGGTCGGCCCGCGAGGGCGTCACGGTCAGGCTGCGCCCCGCGCCCGACGGCGCCGGCGGCTGACGGCGACGAGCACGCCGCCGCCGAGGGCGAGGCCGGCGGCCGTCACGCCCATGACGGCCTTCCCGGTGCCGGCGCCGGTCTCGGGGAGTTCCCCGCCACCGCCCGGGCCGCCGCCGTGGTGGCCGCCGGTCCCGCCGCTGTCGTCGCCGTAGCCGCCGTCGGAGCCGTAACCGCCGTCGGAACCGCCGTCGGAGCCACCGCCGCTGTCGGAGCCACCCGTGTCACCGCCGGAATCACCGCCCGAGTCACCGCCCGAGTCGCCACCCGAGTCGCCACCGGTGGTGAGTCCGCCGTCAGTGGATTCCGTCGGGCTGGGGGTGGGCTCGGTGGGGGTCGGGGTCGGCTCGGTGGGGGTCGGCTCGGTCGGCGTGGGCTCGGTGGGGGTCGGCTCGGTGGGGGTCGGCGTGGGGTCGGTCGGGGTCGGGGTCGGCTCCGTCGGGGTCGGGGTCGGCTCGGTGGGCGTCGGGGTCGGCTCCGTCGGGGTCGGGGTCGGGGTGTCCTCGTCGCAGGACGGCAGGTCGCCGTCGAACGGGTAGTTGTGGATCTCCTGGCCGCCGCCCCCGCCCGGCTCGGACGCGTGGGTCAGGTCGCCGGTGGTGAAGAACCGTCCGTTCATGCCCGGCATGGTGATGGTCGCGGTGCTGGCCTGGTTGCCGATCAGCACGCTGCCCGCGAACTGCGCGGTCCCCTCGAACGTGACCCGGGTCGCGTCGGGGAAGTTCCACAGCAGCCGGTCCCGGAGCCCCGGCAGGCCGCCGATGTAGGAGTCGATGGTCCGGTCGTCCCCGAGGACGTTGACGAGGACGGTCGCGTTCGCGGGGATGTTCTCGAAGCGGATGCCCTGCTGCCCGCCGCTCGCCGACTCCAGGTCGAAGTCGACGGTGAAGACCTGGAGCGCGGAGGTGCCGTCGCCGGTGAAGAGGGTCTCGGAGCCGTTGTTGACGGCCGTGCCGGTGGGGGTGCGGGAGGCGCCCTTCACGTACGCGTAGCACTGGCTGGCGGCGGTGAGTTCGCCGCGCAGGGCGGTGTACGGGGCGACGGCGGCGGCGTCCTTGACGGGCGCCGGGATCACGGTGCCGGTCACGTTGCCCGCGTACACCGTCTTCCCGGTGACGGAGCCCTCCTCGGTGAGGAGGCGCTGCCCGGCGGCGACGGTGATGTTCTTGCCGACGCTGAGGAAGGCGGTGCCGTTGTCGGGGACGACGCGCGAGCCGACGCCGGCGACGCCGACGTTGTAGACCGCCGAGACGCCGGCGCGCTTGGCCTGGTCGAAGCCGCCGAGGACGACGACCTTGCCCTCGGCCTCGGCGGCGGCCTCGCGGACCAGGAAGTCGCCGCCGACGAAGACGTTGACGCCGTTGTCGCGCCACTGCACGCCGCCGTTGTTGATGTCGGGGTACGTGGGCGGGCACGTGCCCGGCTTGCAGGGGCCGAGCCCGCCGGGCAGCGGGTCGGCGGCGCCGGTGGCGGCCAGGCCGCCGACGAGGGCGCCGGCGGCGACGACGGCCGTCGCGGCGGAGAGGACGAGGCGGGCTCTGCGGCGGGGGACGCGTGCGGTCTTCACAGGTTCCATGTGCCGCAATATGCATAAAAGGGTACGAAAAGAGCGGCACCCCACGCGGGATGCCGCTCTTTCGGACGGGTCCGGGACTCTGGACGGGGTCCGGACTCTGGACCGGGTCCGGGGCCGGACGGGTCAGGCGCCGGGCGAGGCGCGGGGCCTGTCAGGCGCTGGACAGGGCCCGGGAGCCGGACGGGTCAGGCGCTCTTCAGTTCCTGGCGCTGGCGGCCCAGACCCTCGATCTCCAGCTCGACGACGTCACCGGGGCGGAGGTACGGCTTGGGGTCGGGCTGCCCCATGGCGACGCCGGCGGGCGTGCCGGTGTTGATGACGTCGCCCGGGTAGAGGGTCATGAAGCGGCTGACGTACCGGACGACCTCGGCGACCGGGAAGATCTGGTCCGAGGTGTGCCCCTCCTGCTTCAGCTCGCCGTTCACCCACAGGCGCAGGGTGAGGTCCTGCGGGTCGGGCACCTCGTCGGCGGTGACGAGCCAGGGCCCGAGCGGGTTGAAGGTCTCGCAGTTCTTGCCCTTGTCCCAGGTGCCGCCGCGCTCGATCTGGAACTCGCGCTCGGAGACGTCGTGCGCGAGCGCGTACCCGGCGACGTGCGCCAGGGCCTCCTCGTCGGTCTCCAGGTAGCGGGCGGTCCGGCCGATGACGATCGCCAGCTCGACCTCCCAGTCCGTCTTCACCGAGCCGCGCGGCACGAGCACGGTGTCGTCCGGGCCGACGACGGTGTCGGCGGCCTTGAGGAAGACGACCGGCTCGGCCGGGGTGGCCTGGCCGGTCTCGGCGGCGTGACCGTGGTAGTTCAGCCCGATGCACACGACCTTGCCGATCCGGCCGACCGGCGGGCCGACCCGCAGCCCGGTGGGGTCGCCGGAGCCGCCGTACGCGGGCAGCACCCCGGCCTCGGCGGCGGCCCGGATCCGGTCGAGGGTGGCGGTGTCCGAGAGCAGCCGTCCGTCGACGTCGTCGGTGAAGGAGGACAGGTCACGGAGGGTCCCGTCCCCGTCGAGGAGGGCGGGGCGCTCGGCGCCCGGCGGGCCGACTCGCAGCAGCTTCATGGTCTTCTCCCTGTGGTCGAGGTGGGCCCGGGGGAGGCCCTTCGGTGCCCCGGCCGATGGAGTGCGGCCATCGGAGGATCGTCCGATCCTCCAAGACTCCCGTTCAGCCCGCAAGACCCCGTTCAGCCTGCGGACCCTTACGCACGGGTAGCGACGCCGGGCGCCGGCGGCCGCCGCATGAGCAGCGCCCGCTCGACGGCGGACCAGGTGGTGCTGGTGACGAGGTAGAGCGCGACCGCCAGCGGGACGACGGCGGCGGTGACGACCGCCCCGAAGGAGAGCAGCGGCAGCACCCGCCCCAGGGCCGCGGGGGCGCTCCCGCCGGGCGCCGCCGCCATCTCCCGGCGGGTGCGCAGGTACTGGTACGCGGCGACGCCGAGGGTCACCGCGAAGAGCGCGAGGTAGACCAGCCCGGCCGGCCCGAAGGGCCCGCCGTCGTCGAGGGCGTCGGCCCACCGCGCGTCCAGCGGCGCGGCCAGCAGGCCGTGCCCGGCCATCCGGTCGCCGGAGGAGAAGAGGGAGTACAGGAGGAGGAAGGCGGGCACCTGGAGCAGGCTCGGCAGGATCCCGGCGAACGGCGAGACCTTCTCCTCGGCGTGCAGCTCCAGGATCGCCCGCTGGAGCCGCTCCGGACGGTTCCTGTGCTTCTCGCGCAGCGCGGCGACCCGGGGCGCGAGCCGGACCCGGGCCTGCTGGCCCCGGACCGAGGCGCGGGAGAGGGGATGGACGGCGAGCCGGACGAGGGCGGTGAGGAGGATGACGGCGGCGGCGGTCGAGGCGCCGCCGAAGGCGGGCTGGAGGAGCGCGGCGAGGCGCCCGACGAGGTCGGAGAAGGCGTCGAGGACGGGGGACGGGAAGACGGACAAGGGAACCCTCCGGGGTTCGTCGTGCCGGGGACGGTGGGTCACGGCATGACGGACCGCGCGAGGGGGTGCTCTCGCGTGCGCGGTGCTTGGCGTGTGGTGCTTGCGCGTGTGGCGCTGCGCGTGCGGTGCTTCCGCGTGTGGCGGTGCGCGTGCAGTGCTTACGCGTGCGGTGAGGACCCTACGCGGCCGTCGGGAGGGGACGTCCGGGTGCCCGGGGCCGGCGGCGGCCGGCGGCGTCGGGGTCGCGCTGCGGGAGGAAGGCCGTACGCCGGGCCCGGTCGCGCAGCGCGGTGCGTATGAGCGCGGACGGCGCGGCCGGAGCCGTACGGACGCCGATCAGGCCGCAGACGACGGCGGAGGCGGCGGAGACGGCGGCGACGACGGTCGCGGAGACGGAGCCCGAACCGGAGCCGTCGGCGAGGACGAGCCCCGCGAAGGCGATCACGAGGAGGACCGGGAGGAGAACGAGGGGCGCGACTCGCCGCAGGACCAGACTCCCGCTCATCACGCCCCCCGTTCCCCGCTCTTCGCTGTCCGTCGGGTAGGACGAACGGCCGTACGAGAGAGTTCCCGGCGTCGTCGCGGAGAACCGCCGGATCCCCTCACGCAGCCGTCGGTTCCAGCGGCGTGAGCAGTCGGCGCGGCGCGAGCAGCGCCCGGGCGACGGGGTCGGCGGGGTCGGGGTCGAGCCCGTCGCCGGGCCGCATCTCGATGTCGGCGGGGGCGACGGGCACGCGGCAGGCCGGGCACGCGGCGCGCGGGTCCAGCTCGGTGCCGCAGACGGCGTGGTGGAAGCGCCGCATGGGGAGGGTGCCGGGGATCTCGGCCCTCCCCCAGGCGCCGAGGGCCCACAGGACGGGCCAGAGGGCGAGGCCGCGGTCGGTGAGGACGTACTCGTCGCGGGGCGGCGAGTCCTGGTAGCGGCGGCGGTCCAGGACACCGGCGTCGACGAGGGCCTGGAGGCGGCCGGCGAGGACGGCGCGGGGGGCGCCGAGGTGGGCGAGGAAGTCGCTGTAGCGGCGGACGCCGTAGAAGGCGTCGCGCACCACGAGGAGGGTCCAGCGCTCGCCGACGACCTCCAGGGCGCGGGCGATCGAGCACTGCTGCTGGGCGTAGTCCTTGCCGAGGGCCATGCCACCAGCGTACCGAAGGGGGTTCATTCAACGAACCGAGGAGGGTAGGGTGCGGATCCCGAGGGTTCAATCACCGAACCCACTCGTTCCCCCTCTCTCCCGGGTGGAGGCCCCCCGTGCGAACAGCCCGCTCCGCTCCCCCACGCGCCACCGCCCCCGCCCGCTCCCCCGGCCCCGCCACCCTCGCCGTCACCGGCATCGCCACCGCCCTCGCGCTCATGAACTACACGGCGCCGATGCTGACCCTCCCGGCGACGGCGGAGGCGTTCGGGACGCCGTCCTCGGCGCAGGCGTGGCTGCTCAACGGCACCCCGCTGGGCCTCGCCGCGCTGCTCCTGGTGGCGGGTACGCTGGCCGACGCGCACGGCCGGCGCCGGGTCTTCCTGCTCGGCACGCTCGCCCTCGGCGTCACGACCGCGCTCGGCGCCTTCACCGGCTCGACGGCGCTCTTCACCGCGGCCCGGATCGCCCAGGGCGCGGCCAGCGCCGCCGTCCTCGCGGGCAGCCTGGGCCTGCTCGCCGACGCGTACCCGTCGGGCCGCGACCGGATCCGGGCCACCGGCATCTGGGGCGCGTCGGTGAGCGGCGGGATCGCCCTGGGCCCGCTCGTGACGGGCGCGCTCAGCCTGCTGGACTGGCGCCTGGCGTACGCGGCACTGGGCGCGGCGACCGTCCTGACGGCGGCGGCGGGAGCCCGCACGCTCGCCGGCCCGGCCGGAGCGGGTACGCCCGCCGACAGGCCCGGTCCGGCGGGAGCCGGTACGCCCTCCGGCCCGGCGGGCGCCGCTACGCCCTCCCGCCCGGAGGGATCCCGTACCCCCTCGGCTCCGGGCGCCGGCAGCCGCCCCGACCTCGCGGGCGCGACGACGCTCGCCCTCGCGATGGCGGCACTGCTGACGGCCCTGACGCTGGGCCGGGACGGCTGGCTGCGCCCGGTGATCGGCGCGCTCCTGCTGGCGGCGGTGGCGCTCACCGCCCTGTTCCTGCTGGTGGAGCGCCGCGCGGCGCAGCCGATGATCGACCTGGGGCTGCTGCGGAGGCCGGACTTCCGGGTCGCGGCGCTGGGGGCGCTCTTCACCGGACTGGCGGTGATCGGCCTGTTCAGCGTGGTCTCGGTGCTGCTCCAGCGCGGCGCGGGGATGGCGCCGCTGGCGACGGCCTGGCTCTTCCTCCTCTGGTCGGGCACGTCGTTCGTGGTCGCGCTGCAGGCCCGCAGGCTCGCGGGCCGGATCTCGGCCCCGTACCAACTCGCCCTCGGCTTCGTCCTGTCGGCGGCCGGCACCCTCGCCCTCCTCGGCGCCCTCGACTCCCCCGACCTTCCCTGGCCGCGCCTGATCGCCGGCCTGGTGGTGGCGGGCGCGGGCAGCGGCCTGCTGAACGCCGCGCTCCCCCGCCTCGCGGTCGACTCGGTCCCGCCCGAGCGGGCGGCGATGGGCTCGGGCGCGAACAACACGGCCCGGTACCTCGGTTCGGCGGCGGGCGTGGCCCTGATGCTCGCCCTCTCGGCGGCGGGCCCGGACGCGGCCGTGACGGCCGCCGCGGCCCTCGCCCTGGCGGGCGCGGCGCTCACCGTCGCAGGGTCGCCCAGACGATGAGCCGGTAGCGGGAGGTGAACTCGGGCGTGCAGGTGGTGAGCGTGAGGTACGAACCGGCCCGGGAGTAGCCGTACGAGGGCTTGACGATCGACCGGGGCACCGGCTGGATGACGCCGGTGTCGCGCGGCGAGGTGACCGGCAGGATCTGGTCGACGCGGTAGGTGTACGTCCCCTCCCGCGTCCGCAGCACGATCTCGTCGCCCTTCCGCAGCCGGTTGACGTACCGGAACGGCTCGCCGTGCGTGTTCCGGTGCCCGGCGAGCGCGACGTTCCCGGGCCGGCCGGGCGCGGCGGTGCCGGGGTAGTGGCCGACGTACCCCTTGTCGAGCACCTTGCTCTTGGAGATCCCCTGGGCGACGGGCACGGTCAGCCCGATCCGGGGGATGCGGAGCACGGCGAAGGCCGCGCCGGAGGGCGGCGGGGAGACGGACGGGGCGGACGCCCGGGAAGGCGCGGCCGAAGCGGAGGCGGAGGCTGAGGCGGAAACGGAAGGCACGGCGGAAGGCGAAGCCGAGGCGGCCGTGGACGGGGAGGCCGACGACTCGACGACGGGAGGAGAGATGTCCCACTCCCGCTCCAGCCGGGCCACCTGCTCCCCGGCCTCCGCGCGGGCCTGCTGGTTGGTCCACCACAGCTGGTGGACGACGAGCAACAGGATGAGAACACCGCAGGTGACGACGGCCTCGGCGGCGATCCAGAGCACGCGGGCGAGCCCATGGCGCCCCGAGCGCGCCTGGACGACGACCGGCACCCTCTCCCGCCCCCTGCCCCGCACGCCCGGCACGATAAGCGCTGCGGCGCCAACTCTCCAGGGCCGTACAGCAGTACGGTGAAGGGCATGCGCTCCGACACGCCTGCAGCCCACACCGCCGAAGCCGAC
This sequence comes from Streptomyces roseofulvus, assembly GCF_039534915.1. Taxonomy (NCBI): domain Bacteria; kingdom Bacillati; phylum Actinomycetota; class Actinomycetes; order Kitasatosporales; family Streptomycetaceae; genus Streptomyces; species Streptomyces roseofulvus. Next base: position 3,142,710 of record NZ_BAAAWE010000001.1, read on the forward strand.
CGTCTGCTGCGCACCGCCGCGCAGTACCCCGGCGACCGGGAGCCCCTGCTGCTCCAGGCCGCGGCCCACCTGGAACTCGCGGACGACCGCCCGGGCGCGACGGCCCTCTACGACGACCTGCTGTCCGGCGACCCGGCCGCCCCGCACCTGATCCGCGCGTTGAAGGCGGCGAACCTGTGGGAGTACGGGCACGAGGCCGAGGCGAGGGCCATCATCGACGGCGTACGCCGCGCCCGCCCGTCGGAGGCGCCCCCGTGGGAGATCGTCGCGGAGACCCTGGAGGCCCACGACGAACTGGAGGAGGCGGAGGCGACCCTCACGGAGGCGGCGACGCTCCTCGCGACGGACACTCCGGAACTCCCCCACCCCACGATCTCCCTCCTCACCACCCGCCACCGAGTCCGCCGCATGCTGGCCCGCGACCACGACACCTGGGACACCCGGGCGGACCGCCTGCACCCCGGCCCGATCCCCCTGGACGAACTCCACGACCCGAAACGCCTCTGGTCCCTGGGCTCCGACGACCCGGCCGAACTCCAGGCCGAGATCACCCGCCTCCGCGCCGAACTCGGCACCTACCGCACGGCCCTCTCCCGCCCCTTCCCGGTGGCGGTCCTCCACTGGCCGGAAGCCGAACTGACGGAACTCCTCGCGTCGTACCCGGAACTGGAGACGGAGTACCCCACCTACCGGGCCCACCTGACGGACATCGAAGCCTCCCTCCGAGAACTCGCCGCGGCCGGCACCCCCAACCTCGGCATCGTCCGCGCCACGGTCCCCTCCTACGAAGCCTTCGCCGCCTCGGAGACCTCCTCCCCCGCCAACGCCGACCTCCTCCCCCAATACACCACCACCCTCGCCGCCCGAGCCCGAGCCATCCCCTGGCCCCCACTGACCACGGCCCCATGCTGGTGCGGCTCGGAGCGGACGTACGGGGAGTGCCACGGGGCCGAGTGATCAGTCCACTGGGACTGCGTCTCGCCGAGGCAGTCCCTGGCACCTGATACCAATGGGGCAGGTTGACCAGGGAGGGGAAGCAATGAGTGAGCTGTCGAGCCCCAGTGGGCCGGTGTCGGGGCTTTATGAGCAGTTGATGACCCTGCGGCTCGAAGCCCAACTCAAGAACCTTGCAGAGCAGGGCTGGCATGCCATCGACGACACCGTCGGCCCCCACTCCTCACCCCGCGTCCTCGCAAAGCATGTAGCCGACACGGTGCGTCGCGTTCTGGAGGGACTGCCCCCGTCGGATCACGTGCACGTGGCCAATCACGTCCTCGAATCGATGAACACCATCGAAGGTGCTCGCGAGTGGATCGAACTCGTCGCCGACGGTCCACGTCAGCTCCTTGCCGTCTCGAAGCAAGAAGCCGAAGGCGCCTACCGGATCCGCCCTGCAACCCCGCTGGCCGAAGCCGCACTCCTCACGAACGCCCCAGAGGACCCCAGCCTGGGTTTCGAGCTGCGAGCAGAGCTCGCGACGGCCGATCGAGTGGATCTCCTCTGCGCCTTCGTGAAGTGGCATGGCCTACGCGTGATTGAGCAGTCGCTCGAAGCAGCGCATGCCCGAGGCGTCCCCATACGGGTGATCACGACGACCTATATCGGAGCCACCGAGCGTCAGGCGCTCGATCGTCTCGTCCGGCAGTTCGACGCAGAGGTCAAGGTCAACTACGAACTCCGCTCGACCCGTCTGCACGCCAAGGCATGGCTCTTCCGCCGAGACAGCGGATACGACACCGCGTATGTCGGGAGCTCCAACCTGTCCAAGGCCGCCCTGTTGGACGGGCTGGAGTGGAATGTACGCCTCTCGTCCGTCGCGACTCCGGACGCCATCCGCAAGTTCGAGGCCACCTTCGACTCCTACTGGAGCGATCCGGCCTTCGAAACGTACGACCCCGACCGTGACGCCGGACGCCTCAGTGAAGCGCTCCATGTAGCCGCGGGGCCCGGCAAGGGAGCAGGGACGGGAACGACTCAGGGCATCACCCTGTCCGGGTTGGAAGTACGGCCGTACCCGCACCAGCGAGACATGCTGGAACGTCTCCAGGTGGAGCGAGAGGTCCACGACCGGCACCGCAATCTCCTCGTCGCGGCCACGGGTACCGGGAAGACCGTCATGGCCGCGTTGGACTACAAGCACCTCCGACAGCAGCACGGCCGCGACCTCCGGTTGCTGTTCGTCGCCCATCGCCAGGAAATCCTGCGCCAGTCGCTGCGTACATATCAGGACGTTCTCGTCGACGCCAACTTCGGGGAGGAGCTGCACAGTGGGCTCGTACCTGAGGGGTGGAAGCACGTCTTTGCCAGCGTGCAGTCCCTGAAGGCGCAGAGGCTGGAGCAACTGGCTCCCGACCACTTCGACGTCATCGTGATCGACGAGTTCCATCACGGAGTCTCGTCGACCTACCAGAAGATCATCCAGCACTTCCGCCCTCTGGAGTTCCTTGGGCTCACTGCGACCCCGGAGCGCATGGACGGCCGGAACGTCCAAGACGAGTTCTTCGACGGCCGCATCGCAGCGGAGATGCGCCTGTGGGAAGCGCTGGAGAACGATCTCCTGAGCCCGTTCCACTACTTCGGAATCACCGATAACACCGACCTCAGTGCCATCGAGTGGAAGCGCGGTGCCTACGATTCGTCGGCCCTCAGCGGGGTGTTCACCGGCAATGACGCCAGGGCACGGCTTGTCGTCCAGGCCGTCCGGGACAAGGTGGCAAACCCAGGAGCCATGCGCGCGCTCGGCTTCTGCGTCTCCGTCGCTCACGCCGACTTCATGGCCGAGTTCTTCCGACGTGCTGGCCTCAGGGCCGTTGCGCTGTCGGGCGAGACACCTCAAGAGGAACGCAGGAACGCGCTGGCAGCCTTGCGCGCCGGCGAAGTCCAAGTGATCTTCTCGGTTGACCTCTTCAACGAAGGGCTGGACATCCCTGACGTTGACACGCTCCTCTTGCTGCGCCCGACCTCAAGCGCCACGGTCTTCCTCCAACAACTGGGCCGCGGCCTGCGTCGCACGCAGAACAAGGCCGTCCTCACCGTGCTGGACTTCATCGGACAGCACCGCAAGGAGTTCCGCTTCGAGGAGCAGTTCCGAGCCCTCACGAACCTGACCCGCAACCGCCTCCTGGCCAACATCGAGCGCGACTTCCCACAGCTCCCGTCGGGCTGTCAGATCATCCTTGAGTCGAAGGCCAAGGAACTGATCATCGACAATATTCGCAGCCAGATCGGCGTCAACGTCACACAGCTTGCGCAGGAGGTCAGGCGGTATGGCGTACCGCAACTCTCGGCGTACCTACACGAGAGCGGTCGAGAGCTCAAGGAGATCTACCGAGGTAACGGCAACTCGTGGACCGGCCTCCTCCGTCGCGCCGCGTTGCTCCCGAAGGCAGCGCCCGAAGGTGAAGAGACACTCCTGAAGCGTGTGTCAGCGTTCCACCATGCGGACGACCCCGAGCGGATCGCGGCGTACTCCGCGATTCTTCAGGACGATGCCCCCCGCTACGGCGACCTGAGCGACCGCGACCAAGCGTTCGCCCGCATGCTCTACTTCTCACTCTGGCCGCTCAGTGGTTTCCGCAGTTACGAGGAGGGCCTGGAGTCGCTCCGTCCACAGCGTTACTTCCGCAGTGAACTCCGACAGGTGCTGGCCTACACCTTGGAGCGTCTCGACCACGTCCCGATCCGTTTGGAGGGCTCGCTCGCCGGCCTCCCGCTGACCATCCATGCCTCCTACAGCCGCGAGGAAATCCTGCCCGCCCTGGGACAGTCCTCAGTAGACCGCGATGTCCCCGGGCACTTCCGCGAGGGGGTGAAGTGGTGCGACTCCATCAAGGCGGATGCCTTGTTCATCACCCTGGAGAAGGACGAGAAGGACTTTTCCCCGCAAACGCGCTACCACGACTACGCCCTGAGTGAGCACCTGTTCCACTGGGAGTCCCAGAACCGGACCGCAGACAGCTCAGCAACAGGTCGCCGCTACCAGAACCACCAGGCAGATGGCTCCCACGTCCTCCTCTTCGTCCGGCGCTACAAGAAGACTGACATCGGCGGCCCCCAGCCATGGATGCTCCTAGGCCCGGCCGAGTACGTTTCACACAAGGGCAGCAAGCCGATGGGGATCACGTGGAAACTGCAGCATGTGCTCCCCGCCGACGTGTGGACCTACTCGACGATCGCCACTGGCTGACAGCCCATCGACCTATAAGTCTGCTACTGCGTCACACTCTCGACGACCTGGCTGATCTCCTTGACGACACCAGAACCTGCCTCAATCGCCGTCTGCAGCTGCGTCGCGCCCGTGGCAAGCAAGGCCGACGCCGCGACGAACGCCACAAATCCGCGCCGCCACCTCCCGCCGGTCTGCAGATCCTGGCCGGTGAGCCCTGTGGACGCCTGCGCGATCGAGCCGATGACAGATGTTGCCTCGCGAGAGATTCGAGCAGTGCCGAAGAGCTCGGCATTGTCGATCAGCCACAGGAGGTGCCTGATCTGCGCCGCGATCTCTTCCCGCACGATGGGTGCAAGCTCCTCATCGGGAGTCTGCGCGAGAAGGTCCAACCATGAGGCACAACTCTCTTTGAGGCCATCCAGGTTGGACCCGACGGGAGCGGAACGCGTGCCTCCCAACACGCTCTGCAGCAGGTCGGCGGCGGACGCCAGGTGATCAAGAGTCTCCTGCGTCACCAATACGCGGGCCGGACGGCCCGCATCTGCCCAGCTCAGATCGGGTTGAACGACAGCCGTCCACCACTGCGGAAAGTAGCGAGAGTACCGATCCTGCTGGGCCTCGGGCAGTGCGTGTAGTTGCTGGATGGTCTCCGCGAGGAGGCCGGCGACCTCAGCATGGCGACGCGCGAATTCAGATGAGCCCCACTCCACACCGAGGGCCTTGGCCCACCCACTCCGAAAGTTCTGCGCCCCCGACTGCCACACCTGCACAAGAATGTCGTGCAATCCATGGGCACTCGTGCCGGGAATCCGAATCTCCATCCCCCACCTCACAGCTTGGACACCAGGAAGAAACGAAGCTATCAGACGCTCCACGGCAGGGCGGACCACTCTCCCTCACACACGTCACCTCAGGAACAATTCATCACAAAAGGCACACCTCTTGACGTAGTTTGCGCCACTCGCAATGCCGGCACCGCCTCACGAGATAGCCTCTCGGTAAGACTCGGGGAGGAACAGCATGGCCATCATCAAGAACGCCGCCCGCCAGACACTCGGCCAGCTCATCGGAGCCAACAACCCGCCGGCGGTGGTCCCGGACGACAGTCAGCGTCAATACGCTTGGGGAAAGCGCGAGGTGGATACATACTGGGCCGATATCCAAAAGTTCATGCGAGCGCGGCGGACAGGCAGCCAAGCCTCCTCTGAATACTTCATCGGCCCCATTGTCACCATCACTGACGACAAGATCACCACTCGGTCTCTTCTTGACGGCCAGCAGCGCCTCACCACCTCAACCATCCTGATCGCAGCGATCAGAGACACTCTCGGCGCCATGGCCTCCACCGAGGCCCGAGTCATGGCAAACAACATCCAGCGCGACTACATCGCACGCCGGGATGGGCGCCACTCACACCCTCAATACTTTATAACGCTGTCCCTATTTGATCGTGATTTCTTTAAGGACTACGTCCAGAGCTGGAATGAGGCCACAGGCAGGGTAGCCGTGACGGAGCAGCCCTCTCGACCTTCACACAAGCTCATCCAAGACTCCTATACATCGTTCAAGAATCACATCGCCAGCGCTTTGGAACCCATCTACTCCGAAGAAGATCGCCTGGATTGGCTGGACGAACTCTCCGATTGCCTTGTCAAGGGTTTGGTGTTCGTCGAAGTCCAGACGCCCACGTCCAACGACGCCAACGAAGTCTTTGAGACTATCAACTCCCGCGGAAAAGACCTCTCGACTGTCGATCTCGTCCGTAACTTCCTCATGGAAAAAAGCCGAAACGACGACGAGAAGGAGCGAGTCAATAACGCTTGGCGGTCTCTTCTCGACGGTTTCGAGCGGCGTGAGGACATAGAGAAATTCTTGCGCCACTTCTGGGTGGCCCGACACGGTGATGTGCGCTCGCATAGCCTGTACACGACCATCCGAAAGGAACTCACCCACCGCTTCGAGGCGGTGACTCCTCGATACGAGGTGCGCACCTTCGCCGCAGAGCTCCAAAACGCCTCGGTCCGCTACATCGAGCTCATCGCATCCAGCACGGGCGTCGAATCGCTCGACAGTCTGCTGGACGAGGTGAGAGCCCTCAGCGCCGACGCCGCCTACCCCCTGCTTCTTGCCATCTCGGAGAAGGTTCCCTACAGCGAGATGGTCAAGGTGGTGCAAGCGCTCATCAGCTACTACGTCCGCTGGACGGTTGTGGGACGGCGTGAGTCGACCCTGCTGGAAGAGAAGCTGTTTGACCTGGCGAAGCAGGTCAGCTCCGGTCTCACCACCGAGGCGGCCTTCGAGCAGATCACCCACTGGACCCCTGATGACGCAACGTTCCAGTCCGACTTCGCCCAGGCGCCCATCCCGCGGAGTTCGCAGGCTCGCTACCTGCTTACCGTCATCGAGCAGCACCTGAGGCGGAACGCGGACGTCGATGACGTGGTTGTGGCCGGCGCAACAGCCGTGCACGTCGAGCACATCTACCCGCAGGCGCCAGAACCCGGCCTGCGTCTCGATGAGCACTCCGCGTGGATCAATCGACTGGGCAACCAAACCCTGTTGCACGGACGAAAGAACCGCGTTGCGTCCAACAAGGCGTACCCCGAGAAAATCCATGCCTACAGCTCCTCGTCCCTCCTCATCACGCAAGAGACCGGAATCGAACGTCTTTGGGACTTCGAGAATGAGAGCTGGCGCGCACGTGGCATTGAGGAACGCCAGGCGGACCTCGCCAAGATCGCCGTCGACGTGTGGCCGGTAGGAGCCCGCGGTGTCGGGACTCTCTGACCGCGCGCCGCTGCGTGCTCGTAGGCTCGCTCCGTAGCTGCTCTGCTCCCGAAGGGACCCGCCATGCCCAGCCCCCGTACCCTCTCCCCCGCCGTCGCCGCCGCCGGGCTCGTAGGGGGCTATGCCGTCGCCCGGTGGACCGGGAAGCGGCCGCTCGGTGGGGTGGTGCTCGGGGCGGCCGGGGTGGTGGCGGCTCGGGAGTGGCAGCGGGTCGGGGGGCGGGGGGCGGCCGTGGGGTTGTCCGCCGCTTATGTGGCGGCGTTCGCCGGGTCGCATCCGTTGGCCAAGAAGGTGGGGGCCTGGCCCTCGGTGTTCTCCGTGGCCGGGGGGATGGCCGCCGTGTCCTGGGCCGCCACTCGCCGGCGGGGCTGAGTCAGGCGCCCGCGGCGTGGCTGATCGTGTGGATCGCCAGGCCGGCCAGGGCGCCCACCACCGTGCCGTTGATGCGGATGAACTGGAGGTCGCGGCCGATGTTGGCCTCGATCTTCTTCGAGGTCTGGGCGGCGTCCCAGCCGGCCACCGTGTCCGTGATCAGGGAGGTGATCTCGGGGCGGTAGGTGGTGACCAGGTGGGTGGCGGCGGATTCGAGCCAGCCGTCGACCTTCTGCTGGAGGTGCGGGTCGGAGGCCAGGCGCTTGCCCAGGGAGATCAGGGAGGCGCGGGCGCGGAGCCGGAGCTGGCTGCGGTCGTCCTCGGCGGCGGCCAGGATGAGGGCGCGGACGGAGGCCCAGGCCGAGGCGATGATGTCCTGGATCTCGGGGCGGGCCAGCAGGTCGGACTTGAGGCGTTCGACGCGGGCGCGGGTCTCCGCGTCGGACTGGAGGTCCGCCGCGTAGTCCGTGAGGAAGCGGTCGATGGCGCCGCGCGCCGGGTGCGCCGGCATGTCGCGCATCTCCGTCACGAAGCGGAGCAGCTCCTTGTAGACCCGCTCGCCGACCTTGCGGTCCACGAAGCGGGGGGTCCAGCCGGGGGCGCCGCCCTGGACCGCGTCCATCACCGAGTCGCCGTGGGTGACGAGCCAGTCGTGGGCGCGGGCACACACGAGGTCGACCGCCCGGTGGTGGGCGCCGTCCGTGACCATGCGGTCCAGGGTCTTGCCGAGGCCGGGCGCGACCTCTGCCTGGTCGGCGCGGCGGGTGATCGCCTCGCCGACGACCGCCTGCACGTCGGCGTCGCGCAGGACCGTCAGCGCGCCCCGCAGGGCCGTGGCGGCCTCCGACGTGACCCGGTCGGCGTGCGCCGGTTCGGCCAGCCAGCCGCCCAGGCGCCGGGCCACGCCGAGGGCGCGCAGCCGGCCGCGGACGACGTCGGCGGAGAGGAAGTTCTCGCCGACGAAGGAACCGAGCGAGGCGCCCAGCTGGTCCTTCTTGGTCGGGATGATCGCGGTGTGCGGGATGGGGAGGCCGAGCGGGTGCCGGAAGAGGGCCGTCACCGCGAACCAGTCCGCGAGCGCGCCGACCATGCCGGCCTCGGCCGCCGCCGCCACGTATCCGGCCCAGTCGCCCGCGCCGCTGTTCTCGGCCCAGGTCGCGAGGGCGTACACCACCGCGACCAGCGCCAGCAGGCCCGTGGCCAGGGCCTTCATCCTGCGGACGCCTCTGCTCTTCTCCTCGTCCGCAGCCGTGTACGAGAAACTCACCATGCCAGCCCGACCTCCCTGCCCGCTTGCCTCAGGGGCCTACTTCAGGGACTCCCGGCGGCCCTCACGAGTTCCCCCGTACATCTTCGCGATCACGGACTCGATGTCCGGTTCCCGCACCGAGAGGTCCACCAGCGGGTACGCCTCCGCCACCGCGGCCACCAGCGGGGCGGCCGACGCGGACGCCGGGAAGGCGAGGTACTGGCGCGGCCCGTCGGCCCGTACGAAGCGGGCGCCGGGGACGTTCTCGATCGGCGGGAGTTCCCGCGCCAGGTCGACCACGAGCATCCGCTCGCCGTCGCCGGTCTCGTGCAGGCCGGCGAGGTCGCCGTCGTACATCAACCGCCCGTGGTCGATGACCATAACCCGGGAGCAGAGCTGTTCGATGTCGGTGAGGTCGTGGGTGGTGAGGAGGACGGTGGTGCCGCGCTCCGCGTTCAGCTCGCGGAGGAAGGCGCGGACCCGGGACTTCGAGACGACGTCGAGGCCGATGGTCGGCTCGTCCAGGTACAGCACCTCCGGGTCGTGGAGGAGGGCGGCGGCGATGTCGCCGCGCATCCGCTGGCCGAGGGAGAGCTGGCGTACGGGGACGTCGAGGAGGTCGCCGAGGTCGAGGAGGTCGACGCAGCGGGCGAGGTTCTCCCGGTAGCGGTCGTCGGGGATCCGGTACATGCGGTGGGTCAGCCGGTACGAGTCCCGCAGCGGCAGGTCCCACCAGAGGGTCGTGCGCTGCCCGAAGACCACGCCGATGCGGCGGGCGAGGCGGGTGCGCTCGCGCGCGGGGTCGATGCCGGCGACGCGGAGGCGGCCGCCGCTGGGGGTGAGGATGCCGGTGAGCATCTTGATGGTGGTGGACTTCCCGGCGCCGTTCGGGCCGATGTAGCCGACCATCTCCCCCCGGTCCACGGTGAACGAGATGCCGTCGACGGCCCGCACCTCCCGCTTCTCCCGGCGGAGGACGCCTGACCTGCGGCGGACGGTGAAGGTCTTCTCCAGGCCGTCCAGTTCGATGAGCGGCGTGTCGCGGGGCGTCCGGAGGGGCGTGTCGCCGGGGGTGTCGCGGGGCGTCTCGCGGGGCGTGTCGCCGGGGGTGTCGCGGGGCGTCCGGAGGGGCGTGTCGCCGGGGGTGTCGCGGGGCGTCCGGAGGGGCGTGTCGCCGGGCGTCTCGCGGGGCGTTTCGGGTGACGTTTCGAGGGACACGTGTGCTCTCAGCTTCCTGTCGATCGGTAGGAACGGACGCCCGCCCGCCACGCCAGGCCCGCGAGCCCGCAGCAGACCAGCGCGACGAGCGGGGCGGCGAAGGCAGCCCAGGACGGCACCCCGGCCGGGGCGGGGCGGCCGAGCACGTACAGGGCGGGGAGCCAGTTCACGAAGGCGAGCGGGACGACGTACACCACGCCCTTCACCAGGTCCTGCGCGAAGACCGTCGGCGGGTACTGGAGCAGCGTGTTCCCCCCGTACGTGAAGGAGTTGGTGACCTCGGCGGCGTCCTGGAGCCAGAAGAGCGCCGACGCGCCCAGCACCATCACCGCCATGAAGATCACCGCGCCGCATGCCACCATCCCGGGCACCATCAGGGCCTTCCCCCAGGTCCAGGCCACTTCGTCGCGCAGCAGCACCAGGCTCCACACCAGCACCATGAGCCCCTGGAGCACCCGGCCGAGCCGGCGCAGCGCGAACTTGTCCGCCGCGACCTGCGCGAGCAGCGGGGCCGGCCGCAGCAGGAACACGTCGAGCGAGCCGTCCCGGATCCGCCGCCCCATCCGCTGGAGCGAGCCCAACGTGAGATCCGCGATCCCGAAGGCGGTGCCGGTGGTGCCGTACAGGAAGGCGACCTCGGCGAAGGAGAAGCCGCCGAGCCCCTGGACCTGGCCGAACATCAGCAGGATGACGACGAAGTCGAAGAAGGTGACGCAGAAGGAGGTGGCCAGGGTCAGGGCGAAGGAGGTCCGGTACGCCATCGTGGAGCGGATCCACATGGCGGCGACCATCCGGTACGTGCGCAGGGCGTCGCCCGGGCCGGAGCGGTACGGGTCCCCGGTACGGAGCCGCCCGGTCGTCGCGCCCTCGCTCAGGAGCTGCTCAGCCACCCTGCACCACCACCTTCCGGGTCGCCGCCGCCTGGGCCGCGCGGCCCGCCGCGAGCAGCAGCGCGAGCCAGCCGAGCTGGAAGCCGTACGCGCGCAGGAGCCCCCGGCCGTCCCCGTACCGGCCGAGGTAGACGTCCGCCGGGACCTGGAGCAGGGCCGCCCAGGGCAGCGCCCGGGCGATCTCGCCGAGCGCGCCGGGGAAGACGGTCAGCGGGAGCAGCATCCCGGAGAAGAACAGGCCGCTCAGCCAGGCGACCTGGACCACGCCCTGGCCGTCGAGGAGCCAGAACGCGCTCATCGCGACCAGGTACCAGAGGGCGAAGGAGACGAACGAGCCGAGGGCCACCGCGAGCAGGAACGCGGCCCAGCCGGAAAGACCGTCCGGAAGAGTGAACCCGAAGGCGGCCGCGCCGATCAGCAGCGGGACGGCGCCGCGGCCGAGCAGCTGGTAGGCGGAGCGGCCGGCGTTCGCCGCGCACCACCAGCTCTGGAGGTCGGCGGGGCGGTAGAGGTCGACGGCGATGTCGCCGGTCCTGATCCGCTCGATGAGCTCGTCCTCGAAGCCGCCGCCCATGAGGCCGCAGACGGTGATGAGGGCCTGGCCGATCCAGACGTAGGCGAGGGCGTCGGACATGGAGTAGCCGCCGAGCTGGGGGCGTTCGGCCCACAGCGCGATGTAGGTGTACGAGAAGACGAAACCGAAGACCGTGTTGGTGAACAGGCCCGCCAGCGTGGCCACCCGGTAGGTGGCGTGCCGCCGGAAGCCGCCCGCGGCCACGGTCGCGTACAGCCGCAGCATGGAGCATCCCTTCAGGGGTCGGAGGGCAGGGGGGGGGAAGGGGCATGCCCCGAAGGCTGGGCATGCGGCAAGGAGGGCACGCCCGGAAGGCGGGCATGCGAAGGCGGGCATGCCCCGGACGCGGGGCATGCGGATGAGGGCACGCCCCGGACGCGGGGCATGCGGAAGAGGGCATGCCCCGAACGCGGGGGCATGCCGGAGAGCGGGAAGCGCACGACCCTAGTGGCCCCGGACACACCACCGCGAGCGGTTTTCCCGACGGATCTCCCGCCGCTCACCCGTCACCTTCGGGCGTTTCGACCGCTTTGTGTGCACTATGTGATGCCATGTCCCCTTCCTTGCGCTCCTCCTCCCCGGCCCCGCCACCCCCCGACCCGGGCGGCGCGGATCCGGGCTGGGAACCGAGGGACCCCACCCTCGCCGCACCCCGCGCCGCCGCCCGGCCCCGGGCCTCCCTGCCGCGCCGTCTGCTGCGGGCCGCCGCCTGGCTGACCCTGCTCGGCGCGCTGCTCCTCGGCGGCGCCTTCGTGGCCGGCTATCTGCTCGTGGACATCCCCGCCGCCAACGCCGCCGCCGTCGCCCAGTCCAACCTCTACCTGTACCGCGACGGCACCGTCCTCGCCCGCGACGGCGAGGTCAACCGCGAGAACGTCCGCCTCGACCGGATCCCGCTCAGCGTCCGGCAGGCCGTCCTCGCCGCCGAGGACCGCGACTTCCACACCTCGCGCGCCGTCGACCCCAAGGCCATGGTCCGCGCCGCCTGGAACACCCTCAACGGCAAGGGCCGCCAGTCCGGCTCCACCATCACGCAGCAGTACGTGAAGAACTACTACCTGGGCCAGGAGCAGACCCTCACCCGCAAGGCCAAGGAGTTCTTCATCGCGATCAAACTGGAGCGCGAGAAGACCAAGGACGAGATCCTCCAGGGCTACCTCAACACCAGCTACTTCGGCCGCAACGCCTACGGCGTCCAGGCCGCCGCCCACGCCTACTACGGCAAGGACGTCGAACGCCTCGGCCCCGCCGAGGGCGCCTACCTCGCCGCCCTCCTCAAGGCCCCCAGCGCCTACGACGTCACCACCCACCCCGAGAACCGCCCCGCCGTCCTCGCCCGTTGGGGGTACGTCCTCGACGGCATGGTCGGCGAGGGCTGGCTCACCCCCGGCGAACGCGCCGCCCTCCGCTTCCCCGACCCGCAGACCGCCCGCCCCGCCACCGGCCTCTCCGGCCAGCGCGGCTACCTGGTCCAGGCCGTCGAGGAGTACCTCACCGGCCGCGGGATCGTCGACGAGAAGACCCTCGCCGGCGGCGGCTTCCGGATCGTCACCACCATCGACCCCGCCCGGCAGGCCGCCCTCGTCCGCGCCGTCGAGGACCGCGTCACCCACCGCCTCGACCCGGCCGCCCACCCCACCGACCGGTACGTCCGCGCCGGCGCGGCCGCCGTCGAACCGGCCACCGGCCGCGTCGTCGCCCTCTACGGCGGCGTCGACTACACCGAGCAGTACGTCAACAACGCCACCCGCCGCGACTACCAGGTCGGCTCCACCTTCAAGCCCTTCGTCCTCACCGCCGCCGTGCAGAGCGGCGCGCGGACCCAGTACGGCGAACCGATCACCCCGTACACGCTGTACGACGGCACCGACCGCCGCCCCGTCGAGGGCTGGCCCGGCGCCCCCTACGACCCCGCCAACGAGGACGGCGAGAGCTACGGCGAGATCCCCGTCGGCACCGCCACCGACCTCTCCGTGAACGCCGTCTACGCCCAGATGGCCGTCGACGTCGGCCCCGCCCGCGTCCGCCGCACCGCCGTCGCCCTCGGCCTGCCGGCCACCACCCCCGACCTCACCGCCTCCCCCTCCATCGCCCTCGGCCCGGCCACCGCCAGCGTCCTCGACATGGCCCAGGCGTACGCCACGCTCGCCGCGCACGGCCGGCGCGGCGACCACACCCTCGTCGCCGCCGTCAGCCGCGACGGCGACCCGCTGCCGCTGCCCTCCGCCGAACCCCGGCAGGCCGTCGGCCGGGAGGCCGCCGACACCACCACCGCCGTGCTCCGCAGCGTCGTCGAGTCCGGTACGGGCACGGCCGCGCTCGACGCCGGACGCCCGGCGGCCGGCAAGACCGGCACGGCGGAGGACGACAAGGCGGCCTGGTTCGCCGGCTACACCCCCGAACTCGCCACCGTCGTCGCCTTGATGGGCCAGGACCCGGAGACCGGCGCCCACGAACCGCTCTACGGCGCCCTCGGCCTCCCGCGCGTCAACGGCGGCGGCCCCCCGGCCGAGATCTGGGCCCGCTTCACCCGCGAGGCCCTCGCGGACACCCCCGTACGCGACTTCGACCTGCGCCTGATGCCGGGCGCGGAACTCCCCGAGGTGCCGCCCGTCCCGGACGGCCCCGAGGGGGAGGAGGACGAGGGCTGGGACGGGACGGGCGAGGCGGGCCCGGGACCGGCGAAGACCCGCAGACCGGCCCGCTAGGGCCGGGCCAGGCCGGCTGGTCGCCGGGACGGGGCCGCTGGTCGCGGGGCCAGGCCCGCTGGTCGCCGGGACGGGGCCGCTAGTGACCGGAGGTCGCCTTCAGGCCCACCACGGCGACCAGCAGCAGCACGACGAAGAAGATCCGGGCGGCGGTCGCCGGCTCGCCGAGCACCACCATGCCGAGCACCGCCGCGCCGGCCGCGCCGATGCCGACCCAGACGCCGTAGGCGGTACCGATGGGGAGGGTCTTGGCGGCCTGCGACAGCAGCACCATCGAGGCGACGATCCCGGCAGCGGTGAAGACGCTGGGCCAAAGGCGGGTGAAGCCCTCGGTGTACTTCATCCCGATCGACCAGCCGACTTCGAGCAGACCCGCGACGATCAGAAGAACCCAGGCCATGACGACGACACCTCCGCGAGACGGAACAACAGGAGTGCGTCGTCTTTGCGCGTGACCCGGTACGGCGCGTCTCGTCGGGATGTCTCCAGCCTAGCAAGGAACGGCCGAAGGCCCTGGTGACACCGGTCACCAGGGCCTTCGGCCCACACGTCCTACAGGTACAGCCCCGTCGAGTCCGAGCTCTGGAACCGGTCCGCCGCCACCGCGTGCAGATCCCGCTCCCGCATCAGTACGTAGGCGACGCCCCGCACCTCCACCTCGGCGCGGTCCTCCGGGTCGTACAGCACCCGGTCGCCGATCTCGACGGTCCGGACGTTCTGCCCGACCGCGACCACCTCGGCCCAGGCCAGGCGCCGGCCGACCGCGGCGGTCGCCGGGATCAGGATCCCGCCCCCTGAGCGCCGCTCCCCCTCGGGGGAGTCGGTGCGGACCAGGACCCGGTCGTGCAGCATCCGGATGGGCAGCTTGTCGTGGGTGTTCTCGCTCACGGTGACGAACCTACCGGCCGCGCTCAGCCCTTGTGCCGCCGGGAGGAGGACAACAGCAGCCCGACGACCGCGACGGCCACCAGGGCCGCCGGGACCACGCGCTCCAGGCGCGGGGCGCCGTCCTCATGGGTGAAACGTGCCTTCACGTCCGAGACGACGCGGTTCACGGCGACGAACGCCCGTCCGGCCGTCTCGTCGACGGTCGAGGCGACCCTGGCCTTGGCGTCTCCGATGATCGTCTTCGGGTGCATCCGAATCCCGATCTCGTCGAGCGTGACGGCGAGCTGGTCGCGCCGGCGGACGATGTCCGCCTCGATCTGCGCAGGGGTCCTGGCGTCCGGCACCGCGCTGCCTCCGTAGTCGTAATCGGTCGTTGATGGACAGTCTGTCAGTTCCGCCGCCGGGAGGCTGTCCCCGACCCCCATTAGGCTCATGGCGTACGCGCACATCCCGAGGAGAGCGAGCCATGAGCGAGCGACTGCAGCCGGGCGACACCGCCCCCGCCTTCACCCTGCCCGACGCGGACGGCAACGAGGTCTCCCTCGCGGACCACAAGGGCCGCAAGGTCATCGTCTACTTCTACCCGGCCGCCCTCACCCCCGGCTGCACCAAGCAGGCGTGCGACTTCACCGACAACCTCGACGTGCTGGCCGCGGCGGGCTACGACGTGATCGGCGTCTCCCCCGACAAGCCGGAGAAGCTCGCGAAGTTCCGCGAGAAGGAGAACCTGAAGGTCACCCTGGTCGGCGACCCCTCCAAGGAGGTCCTGGAGGCGTACGGTGCCTTCGGCGAGAAGAAGCTCTACGGCAAGGTCGTGACCGGCGTCATCCGCTCGACGGTCGTGGTCGACGAGGACGGCAAGGTGGAGCACGCCTTCTACAACGTCAAGGCCACCGGCCACGTGGCCAAGATCATCCGCGACCTGGGCATCTGACCCTTCCGGCCCCCGACGGGCCCGCACCCTCACCCCGAGGGCGCGGGCCCGTCCGCGTTCCGCACGCGATCGGCGTAACCGTCCGATATTCGACTCGTTAGTCCGTGCGAGATCCGTACTGGGGAGGGGGTCCGTTCCGATGGGGACGAGTCCGTACACGAAGGACCGGCTGGAAGCGGCGGCACGAGCGTCGCGGACGCTGACGGAGGCGCTGGAGCGGTTGGGGGTGGACCCGAGGAGTGGATCGCGGCGCTACATCCGCGACCGGATGAAGAAGCTCGGTGTCGACACCTCGCACTTCGAACGGGAGGGGGTGCGGTGGACGCGGGAGGTGCTGGCGGAGGCGGTGGCGGCGTCCACGAACATGTGCGAGGTGCTGCGGCGCCTCGGGGTGGAGGTGGTGGGCGGTCAGCACACGCACATCAGTCGCCGCATCAAGGCGTACGGGATCGACACCGCGCACTTCCGTGCGCCGTCCCGGCGGGGCCAGCCCTGGCGCCCACGGACGCCCGAGGCTTTCCTCGTGCGGCAGACCGGTCCGCAAGCCCGCCGCGTCCCGAGCGACCGCCTCGCCTGGGCGATGACGGAGGCAGGCGTACGGAAGCAGTGCGCGCGGTGCGGCAACGAAGGCGTCTGGCGCGGCCGCCCGCTCCGACTGGAGATCGACCACATCGACGGCGACTGGCGCGACAACCGCATCCAGAACCTGCGGTTCCTCTGCCCGAACTGCCACTCGGCGACGGACAACTACCGGGGGCGCGGGAAAGGACGCCTCCGATGAGGGAGGCTGTCCGGTACACCCGTGAACGGCTGGCCGAGGCGGCATCGCAGTGCGCGGACATCGCGGAGGTCATGGACTTCTTCGGAGTGCAGCCGTACGACAAGCTGCGCCGCTACCTCCTGAAGCGCTTCGCCCACTACGGCATCGACATCTCGCACTTCCCGCACCGCCGGCGCGGCAAGCAGCCACCACGCCCGACCGCCGAGGACCTGCGGCACGCAGTCGACAGATCGACCTCCGTCTCCGGCGCCCTGCGCCTCCTGGGCAGGACGGACAGCGGGCAGATGCGTGAGCTGTTCCGACGATGGACAGCGGAGGACGGTCTGGCCACGACTCACTTCCTGGGGCAGGCACACCAACGCGGCAGGTCCGGGCGGACAAAGCCGGCGCCAGAGATCCTCGTCCGGCACGACGGCAAACGGAGAACCAGAACCCATCTGCTCCGGAGGGCACTCCACGAGGTGGGCGTGCACGAGGAGTGCGCGGAATGCGGTATCGGGCCCGTATGGCTCGGGGAAGCGATCACCCTGGAGATCGATCACGTCAACGGGGACTGGAGCGACGACCGGCGCGAGAACCTGCGCTTGCTGTGCCCCAACTGCCATACGGTCACTGACACCTGGTGCCGAGGCGGACGGCGGGTAAAGTAGGGCAACGTGCACGCGCCCGTACGCCACCTGGTGAGCGGCGATCTTTAGGTGGTCGCGTATGTCGGTTCGAATCCGACCGGGCGTACGACACGAACGGCTCAGTGCGGTCCATGCACTGAGCCGTTCCCTTTGCTCTCAGCCCAGCAGCTCCCGCACCACCGGTACCAGCGCCCGGAAGGCCTTGCCTCGGTGGCTGATCGCGTTCTTCTCCGAGGGGGTCAGTTCCGCGCACGTCACGTCGTGGCCCTCCGGCTGGAGGATCGGGTCGTAGCCGAAGCCGTTGGTGCCGACCGGGGTGTGGCGGAGCGTGCCCTCCATGCGGCCCTCGACCACGCGCTCGGTGCCGTCGGGGAGGGCCAGGGCCGCGGCGCAGGCGAAGTGGGCGCCGCGGTGGGGGTCGGCGATGTCCGACAGCTGGGCCAGCAGCAGGTTCAGGTTGGCCTTGTCGTCACCGTGGGCGCCGGCCCAGCGGGCGGAGAAGATGCCGGGGGCGCCGCCCAGGACGTCGACGCAGAGACCGGAGTCGTCGGCCACCGCCGGCAGGCCCGTCGCCTGGGCCAGGGCGTGGGCCTTGAGCAGGGCGTTCTCGGCGAAGGTGACGCCGGTCTCCTTGACGTCGGGGATCTCCGGGTAGGCGTCCGCGCCGACGAGGTCGAGGTCGAGGCCCGCGTCGGCGAGGATCGCGTGGAGTTCGGTGATCTTGCCCGCGTTGCGGGTGGCGAGGATCAGGCGCTGTCGGGTCATGCCCCCGATTATCCCGGCGTGCAGACCTTGCCCAGCTCGGTGGCGGCGGAGGTGATCGGCGTGATGTCCGGCGTGGCGTCGCCGTTCTTCACCGCGTCGCGGACCGACTCGACGCCCTTGGTGAGGTCGTCGACGGCCTTCGAGAGGTCGGCGTTGTCGGTGCTGTTCTTGAGGTTGCCGAGCTCCGTGGAGATGGAGTTCAGGGACTCCTCGATCTGCGTGACGTCGTTGGAGGCGTTGGAGACGGCGTCCTGGAGCTTGCCGACCGAGGTGGCGATCGCGTCGGCGGTCTTGACGCAGTCCATCGCCTTGTCGAGGGCTCCGCAGCCCGTCAGCATGGTCGTGACCACGGCCGCCGTCGCGACGGCGAGCGTGGTCATGGTGCGGCGGCGCTTCACTGTTCGGGTCCTCCCCTGGCTGCGTACATTCGACGGGGCGCACGGTACGGCCGCGCGCCCCTCGCCGTAAAGGACGCACCCGTCGGAGGGGCAGTTGCTCAGGGGTTTCCCCTAGGGGAAGCGCTCAGAGGGTGGCGTCGAGGGCCTTGCGCTGGAGGTCGGCCAGGTCGGCGCAGCCGGCGGCGGCCAGGTCGAGGAGGGCGTTGAGTTCGGCGCGGTCGAAGGGCTCGGCCTCGGCGGTGCCCTGGACCTCGACGAAGCGGCCGTCGCCGGTGCAGACGACGTTCATGTCGGTGTCGGCGCGGACGTCCTCCTCGTAGCAGAGGTCGAGGAGGGGAACGCCGCCGACGATGCCGACGGAGACGGCGGAGACGGTGCCGGTGAGCGGCCTGCGGCCGGCCTTGACGAGCTTCTTGGCCTGGGCCCAGGCGACGGCGTCGGCGAGGGCGACGTACGCGCCGGTGATGGCGGCGGTGCGGGTGCCGCCGTCGGCCTGGAGGACGTCGCAGTCGAGGACGATGGTGTTCTCGCCGAGGGCCTTGTAGTCGATGACGGCGCGGAGCGAGCGGCCGATGAGGCGGGAGATCTCGTGGGTGCGGCCGCCGATCTTGCCGCGGACGGACTCGCGGTCGCCGCGGGTGTTGGTGGAGCGGGGGAGCATGGAGTACTCGCCGGTGACCCAGCCCTCGCCGCTGCCCTTGCGCCAGCGGGGGACGCCCTCGGTGACGGAGGCGGTGCAGAAGACCTTGGTGTCGCCGAAGGAGATGAGGACGGAGCCCTCGGCGTGCTTGCTCCAGCCGCGTTCGATGGTGACGGGGCGGAGCTGTTCGGGGGTACGGCCGTCGATGCGAGACATGGGACGAGCCTAGCCTTTTCCGGGCGAGGCCCCGGTCCGTACGGGGGCCCGTTCCCGCCTGCGTACGGGTGCCCGTTCCCGGGTACGCACGAGGGCCCGTCCCCCTGCCGGAACGGGCCCTCGTCAGCCGGGTGTCAGCTGCTCACATCATGTCTTCGATCTCGGCGGCGATCGGGTCCGCGTCGGTGCCGATGACGACCTGGATGGCGGTGCCCATCTTCACGACGCCGTGGGCGCCGGCGGCCTTGAGCGCGGCGTCGTCGACGAGGCTGGCGTCGGCGACCTCGGTGCGCAGGCGGGTGATGCAGCCCTCGACCTCTTCGATGTTGTCGATGCCGCCGAGCCCGGCGACGATCTTCTCAGCCTTGCTGGCCATGTGTTTCTCCCTGTCCGTTCCGTTCGCGGGACACGCGAATCTCGGCGCACCGACGGTCCGCGATGTCACGGTAACCCACGGTTGGCCCAACTTCGCGAGCGAGTGCCGCCGTTCTGCCGAATGATGACGATCACCGGCGGCCTGTCCTCAGCGGGCTCCCGGAGCCTACCGCAAGTGGTCTACACCAGTGTGCAACGAGCCGCGGCCCCGGGGTGTTCCGGGACAGGGAGGTCGCCGATGAGTACGGACAGCACAGCAGCCGGATCGAGGAAGGTCTCCTGGGGAGGCTTCTTCCAGGGGCTGCAGAAGATGGGCCGCAGCCTGCAGCTGCCGATCGCCGTGCTTCCCGCCGCGGGCATCATCAACCGGCTCGGCCAGCCGGACGTCTTCGGGGCCGAGGGCCTCGGCTGGGACAACGTCGCCAAGGTGATGGCCGGCGCGGGCGGGGCGCTGCTGGACGGCAACCTCGGTCTGCCGCTGCTGTTCTGCATCGGCGTCGCGATCGGCATGGCGAAGAAGGCGGACGGTTCGACCGCGCTCGCCGCGGTGGTCGGCTTCCTCGTCTACTACACGGTGCTGCGCCAGTTCCCGAAGGACTGCCCGGAGGGCTCGAAGGACGTCGGGGGCGGCTGCCTGGCGCTCGACGACGCCTTCGCCGCGCACACGTACCAGAATCCGGGGGTCTTCGGCGGCATCGTGATGGGTCTGCTGACCGCGTACCTGTGGCAGCGGTACCACCGGACGAAGCTGGTGGACTGGCTGGGCTTCTTCAACGGCCGCCGTCTGGTGCCGATCATCATGACGTTCGTGGGGATCCTGTTCGCCGCGCTCTGCCTGTGGATCTGGCCGCCGATCGGTGACGCCCTGGAGAACTTCAGCGACTGGCTGGTCGGGCTCGGCGCCTGGGGTTCGGGCATCTTCGGCGTGGCGAACCGGGCGCTGCTGGTGATCGGCCTGCACCAGTTCCTGAACGTGCCGATCTGGTTCCAGTTCGGCACGTACGAGAAGCCGGACGGCACGGTGGTCCACGGCGACATCCCCATGTTCCTGGCGGGCGACCCGAACGCCGGCCAGTTCCTGACGGGCTTCTTCCCGATCATGATGTTCGCGCTGCCGGCGGCGGCGCTCGCGATCACGCACAGCGCGAAGCCGCACCGCCGCAAGGAGGTCGGCGGTCTGATGCTCTCGGTGGCGCTGACCTCGTTCGTCACGGGCATCACGGAGCCGCTGGAGTACTCGTTCCTCTTCATCGCGCCGGTGCTGTTCGCGATCCACGCGGTGCTGACGGGTGTGTCGATGGCGGTGACGTGGGCGTTCGGGGTGAAGGACGGCTTCAGCTTCTCGGCCGGCCTGATCGACTACGTCATCAACTGGAACCTGGCGACGAAGCCGTGGCTGATCATCCCGATCGGCCTGGCCTTCGCCGTCGTGTACTACGTGATCTTCCGGTTCGCGATCACCCGGTTCAACCTGCAGACCCCGGGACGCGAGCCGGACGAGGTGGGCGACGAGATGGAGCGCGAGAACGTCAAGTGAGGCGGTCCGGCGACGTGGCGTAGCGCCGTGATCACCTGACGGGCCCGTCCGCTCCGGGGCTTTCGCCCCCGCCGCGAGGCCCGCCGAAGGCCCCTGGACCTCCTGGTCCGGGGGCCTTTTGTCACGCCTTCATCACTATGCCGCCGCGCAAAAAATTCGCAGGTTCCTTATCTAAGTCTCACGTGCTACAACTGGTCTACACCACTCATTGGTGTAGACCACGCGGTCCAGACCACCGCGTTCCCGAGACGCCGCCGTCACCCCCTTTTCACTGTCCTCTGGCGGCGCCTTGCCTACTGGAGGAAGTTGATGAGTACGGCCACCGCCCAGGCCGCCGCTCCCGCGAAGAAGCGCGGATCCGGCCTGTTCCAGGGCCTGCAGAAGGTCGGTCGCAGCCTGCAGCTGCCGATCGCCGTGCTGCCGGCCGCGGGTATTCTGCTCCGTCTCGGCCAGCCCGACGTCTTCGGTAAGGACGGGCTCGGCTGGGACAAGGTCGCCTCGGTCTTCGCCACCGCCGGCGGCGCGGTCTTCGACAACCTGCCCCTGCTCTTCTGCATCGGCGTCGCCATCGGCTTCGCCAAGAAGGCCGACGGCTCCACCGCGCTGGCCGCCCTGGTCGGCTTCCTGGTCTACAGCAACGTGCTGAAGGCCTTCCCGGTCACCGAGGCCGTGGTCAACACGACCGCCAACAAGGGTGTCGACGTCGCCGCGACGTACAACAACCCCGGCGTCCTCGGCGGCATCCTGATGGGTCTGCTCGCCGCCGTGCTGTGGCAGAAGTTCCACCGCACCAAGCTGGTCGACTGGCTGGGCTTCTTCAACGGCCGCCGTCTCGTCCCGATCATCATGGCCTTCGTCGGCACCGCCGTCGGCGTCGTCTTCGGCCTGGTCTGGGAGCCGATCGGCGAGGGCATCTCCAACTTCGGCGAGTGGATGACCGGTCTCGGCGCCGGTGGCGCCGGTCTCTTCGGTCTCATCAACCGCGCGCTGATCCCGGTCGGCATGCACCAGTTCGTGAACACCGTCTCCTGGTTCCAGATCGGTGACTTCACCAACGCCGCCGGCGAGGTCGTCCACGGTGACCTCAACCGCTTCTTCGCCGGTGACCCGAGCGCCGGAATCTTCATGTCGGGCTTCTTCCCGATCATGATGTTCGGTCTCCCGGCCGCCGCGCTCGCCATCGCGCACGCCGCCCGCCCGGAGCGCCGCAAGGCCGTCCTCGGCATGATGCTCTCGCTCGCGCTGACCTCCTTCGTCACCGGTATCACCGAGCCGATCGAGTTCACCTTCATGTTCATCGCGCCGGTCCTCTACGCGATCCACGCGGTCCTGACCGCCGTCTCGATGGCCGTCACCTGGGCGTTCGGTGTCCACGCGGGCTTCACCTTCTCCGCCGGCGGCATCGACTACCTGCTGAACTGGAACCTCGCGACCAAGCCGTGGCTGATCATCCCGATCGGTCTCGTCTTCGCGGCGATCTACTACGTGCTCTTCCGCTTCGCGATCACCAAGTTCAACCTCCCCACCCCGGGCCGCGAGCCCGAGGAGGAGGTCGAGGACCTCACCAAGGCGTGAGCCTCGCCCCGCAGGACGCGCAAGGGCCCCGGAACCGTCAGTTCCGGGGCCCTTGCCGTGGGCTCTCACACCTCGTAGACCGCGCCCGCCTTCGCCAGCTCCGCCGGGCCCTCGTACACCGCGCGCGCGTCCGCGAGGTTGCGCTCGCCGTCCGTCCACGGCGGGATGTGGGTGAGGACGAGCCGGCCCACCTCGGCTCGGGCCGCCTGCGCGCCGGCCTCGCGGCCGTTGAGGTGAAGCTCCGGGATGTCCTCCTTGCCGTGGGTGAAGGACGCCTCGCAGAGGAAGAGGTCCACCCCGTCGGCGAGCCGGTGCAGGGCGTCGCAGACGCCGGTGTCGCCGGAGTACGCGAGGGACCGGCCGCCGTGCTCGATCCGGATGCCGTACGCCTCCACCGGGTGGCACACCTTCTCGGTACGGATCGTGAACGGGCCCAGGTCGAAGGTGCCCGACCCCAGCGTCCGGAAGTCGAAGACCTCGCTCATCGAGGACGGCGACGGGGTGTCCGCGTACGCCGTGGTGAGCCGCTGCTCGGCGCCCTCGGGGGCGTACACCGGGATCGCGTCGCAGCGGCCGCCCTCGTGCCGGTAGTACCGGGCGACGAAGTAGCCGCACATGTCGATGCAGTGGTCCGCGTGCAGATGGCTGAGGAAGATCGCGTCCAGGTCGTACAGGCCGATGTGGCGCTGCAGCTCGCCGAGGGCGCCGTTGCCCATGTCGAGGAGCAGCCGGAAGCCGTCGGCCTCGACGAGGTAGCTCGAACAGGCCGATTCCGCGGACGGGAACGACCCGGAGCAGCCGACGACGGTGAGCTTCATAGGAGCGTGAACCTCCGTGGACGGGTGCGGTCAGGCACGCAAAGGGGAGGGGGAGGCCGTGCGGTCAGACGAGCGTAAGGCGCTCGGGGGCCGGTCGCTCCTTCGTGGCGGCCCGTTGTGGGCGAACTCACGGGCTCTGTCACCGGTTCGGATGGACGGCGGGGCGCGGCGGCGCGGTGAGCCGGGCGCCGGTAACGTCATGGGGTATGGACACGTCGTGGTGGCCCGCGCTGGTCGCGGTCGTGGTGATCGCGCTGGTGGTGGCCGTCGCGGGGAGCCGGACCCGGCCGCCGGCGCGGACCCGGCCGTCGGGGCGGACCCGGCCGCCGGCGCGGCCTCCGGTACGGAGGCCGGGGGCGCGGGAGCCGCGGGCGCGGGAGATCTGGTGGGCCGAGGTGCCCTTCGAGGACGGGCCGCCGTCGAAGGGGGCCGCGCGCAGCGCGTCGGGTAGGGCGGTGGTGGGAGACGGGCGGGCGAAGGACCGGCCGTGTCTGGTGCTGTCGGTGCGCGGGGGCGTCGCGCTGGTCGCGAAGATCACGAGCAAGTACCACGACGAGCGGCCCGGGGTGATCGCGCTGCCGCCGGGGGCGGTGGGGGACGCGCGGGGACGGCCGAGCTTCCTGGAGACGGACGAGCTGCGGGACGTGCCGGTCGGGGAGTTCCGGCGGAGGGTCGGGGAGGCGGACCCGGTCGTGTGGGACCAGGTCCGCCATCTCGCGCGCTAGGCAGTCTCTTTCGGATCATGCCGGGCCCGCGACGCCTGGCACGCACGCTCGCCGTGGTGCGGGGCCGCTTCGGGTGCGGGCTAGGTCGTCTCTTCCGGATCATGCCGGGCTCGCGACGCCTGGCACGCACGCTCGCCGCGTTGTCGTCGGTCGCCGACGCTCCGCGTCGACTCCCTCCTCCGCCTTGCGAGCGCACGCACCAGACGCCGCTCCCTGATCCGGCCTGATCCGAAAGAAACGACCTAGGCCCAGAGCTGGCCCTGGACCGTTTCGATCGCTTCCTCGGTCGTCGCAGCCGTGTAGAGGCCCGTCGACAGGTACTTCCAGCCGCCGTCGGCGACGACGAAGGCGATGTCGGCGGTCTCGCCGGCCTTGAGGGCCTTCTTGCCGACGCCGATCGCGGCGTGGAGGGCCGCGCCGGTGGAGACGCCCGCGAAGATGCCCTCCTGCTGGAGGAGTTCGCGGGTGCGGGTGACGGCGTCGGCGGAGCCGACGGAGAAGCGGGTGGTGAGGACGGAGGCGTCGTACAGCTCGGGGACGAAGCCCTCGTCGAGGTTGCGGAGCCCGTAGACGAGGTCGTCGTAGCGCGGTTCGGCGGCGACGATCTTGACGTCGGGCTTGTGCTCCCGGAGGTAGCGGCCGACGCCCATCAGGGTTCCCGTCGTGCCGAGGCCGGCGACGAAGTGGGTGATGGACGGGAGGTCCGCGAGGATCTCCGGGCCGGTGGTGGCGTAGTGGGCGCCCGCGTTGTGCGGGTTGCCGTACTGGTAGAGCATCACCCAGGTCGGGTTCTCGGCGGCGAGCTCCTTGGCGACGCGTACCGCCGTGTTGGAGCCGCCCGCCGCGGGGGACGAGATGATCTCCGCGCCCCACATGGCGAGCAGCTGCCGGCGCTCCTCGCTGGTGTTCTCGGGCATGACGCAGACGATGCGGTAGCCCTTGAGCCGGGCGGCCATGGCCAGCGAGATGCCGGTGTTGCCGCTGGTCGGCTCCAGGATGGTGCAGCCGGGGGTGAGGCGGCCGTCCTTCTCCGCCTGCTCGATCATGTGGAGCGCGGGGCGGTCCTTGATGGAGCCGGTCGGGTTGCGGTCCTCCAGCTTCGCCCAGATGCGGACGTCGTCCGAGGGCGAGAGCCGGGGGAGGCGGACGAGCGGCGTGTTGCCGACCGCCGCCAGCGGGGAGTCGTAACGCATGGGATCAGACCATGCCGCCGGCGACGGCCGGCAGGATCGTGACGCTGTCGCCGTCGGTCAGCTTGGTGTCGATGCCGTCGAGGAAGCGGACGTCCTCGTCGTTCAGGTAGACGTTGACGAAGCGGCGGAGCTTGCCGCCGTCCACGATGCGGGCCTCGATCCCGTTGTGGCGGGTCTCCAGGTCGGCGAAGAGCTCGGCGAGGGTCGCGCCGCTGCCCTCGACGGCCTTCTCGCCGTCGGTGTAGGTGCGGAGGATGGTCGGGATGCGGACCTCGATGGCCATGGCGTGGACTCCTGTCGGAAGTGACGTGGTGGGCGTGCTGCGGGGGCCCCGCGCGGAGGGGGGTCGTACGTACGTGCGCTCGGCCGGCGCTCAGAGCGCGGCGCGGGATGAACAGATCGCGCTGGCGAGGCGGCAGAGGTCGACGTGCAGGCGTGCCACGAGCAGCACAGTGCCCGGAGTCTCTTCGCTCACGTCGTGGGAAACCATGCGGTCATCGTATCGATTCCCGTACCGGGATCCGGAGTGTGATCTCAGATACTGGATGATTTCCGCCCACCTGCCGGACGGCCCCCGCGCACGCCCCGGCCCGCTCCCTAGACGTACTCCTCCACGACCTTGACGTCCTCCTCCTCCACGACCCCGTCGACGATCGTGTACGAGCGGAACTGGAAGGGTCCGGCGGCGTCGGTGTCGGCCGTGGAGACCAGGACGTAGTGGGCGCCGGGCTCGTTGGCGTAGGTGATGTCGGTGCGGGACGGGTACGCCTCGGTGGCCGTGTGCGAGTGGTAGATGATCACGGGCTCCTCGTCCCGGTCGTCCATCTCGCGGTAGAGCTTGAGGAGGTCGGCGGAGTCGAACTCGTAGAAGGTGGGCGAGCGGGCGGCGTTGAGCATCGGGATGAACCGCTCGGGGCGGCCCGAACCGACGGGTCCCGCGACGACGCCGCATGCCTCGTCGGGGTGGTCCGCGCGGGCGTGTTCCACGATCCGGTCGTACAGGGCCCGGGTGATGGTCAGCATGACGACAGGATAAGCAGACGGGCCGCTCCGTACCGAGGAATGGTACGGAGCGGCCCGGATGCCGAGACGGTGCAGGTCAGGAGCGCTTGGCGAAGGCGGCGCCCTCGGGGTTGCGGGCCTTGAGCACCAGATACGCGACGGCGAGGAGCAGGCCCCAGACCGGTGCGCCGTAGAGGGCGACCCGGTTGCCCGCGTCCATGCCCATGGTCACCACGACCAGGCCGATGAAGGCGAGGGCGAAGACACTGGCCCAGATGCCGCCGGGAGCCTTGAAGGAGGACTGGGGCAGTTCGCCGCGGTCGGCCTTGAGGCGGTAGCGGATCTGGCAGACCAGGATCATGATCCAGGCCCACATGCCGGAGATGGTGGCGAAGGAGACGACGTAGTTGAACGCCTCGCCGGGCCACTGGTAGTTGATCCACACGCCGACCATCATGAGCGCGGCGGAGAAGGTGGTGCCGATCAGCGGGGTGCCGCTCTTCGTCAGCTTCGTGAAGAGCTTCGGGCCCTGGCCGTTGAGCGCGAGGTCGCGCAGCATGCGGCCGGTCGAGTACATGCCCGAGTTGCAGGAGGAGAGGGCGGCGGTCAGGACGACGAAGTTCACGATCGCGGCGCCGACGCCGAGGCCCATCTTCTCGAAGGCGGCGACGAACGGCGAGACGCCCGGCTGGAACTCGGTCCACGGGACGACCGACAGGATCATGATGAGCGCGCCGACGTAGAAGACCGCGATGCGCCACGGCACGGTGTTGATGGCCTTGGGCAGGACGGTCTCCGGGTCCTTCGACTCGCCGGCGGTGACGCCGACCAGCTCGACCGCGAGGAAGGCGAACATGACCATCTGGAGGGTCATGAGGGTGGAGCCGATGCCGTTCTCGCCCGCGAAGAAGCCGCCGAGGTCCCACAGGTGGGTGAGCGAGGCGGTGTCACCGGCGTCGGAGAAGCCGATCGTGAGGATGCCGGCGCAGATCAGGATCATGCCGACGATGGCGGTGACCTTGACCATGGAGAACCAGAACTCCAGCTCGCCGAAGAGCTTCACGGAGATCAGGTTGGCGCCGTAGAGGATCACGGTGAAGACCAGGGCCGAGAGCCACTGCGGGATGTCCCACCAGTACGTCATGTAGGTGGCCGCGGCGGTGACTTCGGTGATGCCGGTGACGACCCAGAAGAGCCAGTACGTCCAGCCGGTGACGAAGCCCGCGAAGGGGCCGATGAACTCCCGCGCGTACTCCGAGAAGGAGCCGGAGACGGGGCGGTACATGAGGAGCTCGCCGAGCGCCCGCATGATGAAGAAGATGACGAGGCCCGCGAGGGCGTACGCGAGGATCAGGCTGGGGCCCGCCTTGGAGATGCCCTTGCCCGCTCCGAGGAAGAGGCCCGTGCCGATGGCGCCGCCGATCGCGATCATCTGGATCTGGCGGGCGCCGAGTGCCCGGTGGTAACCCTCGCCGGAGGCGGAGTCCGCGGCCTCATTGCCGTCGTGCTGCTTGTCGACCCGCACTGAGGTCATGGTGGTGCGCCTTTCTCCATGCTGATCCGCGCGACGGTGTCTGCTGCGGATCAGGTCCTGATCCCCCCCGGATGTGGATGGAGTGCCACCGGCGGTCAGCCGGCTCAAGCGCCCTCGGGAACAGGGGTGGCGTCCCCGAGTGGTCGTGAAGATTTATCACGGCGTGGGGGGTGATCGACGGAGATGCGTGTGGCGCACGCCACGAAAACGGCGGGATATAACGGACACAAGAGGGCGAGGTGCTCGCGCTGATAACAAGTTCGTTATCCGGATTTGAGCGTCCGCTGAGCGAACGCCCCGCCCCCGGAGTCGGTCAGGACATGAGCGTCTCGACCAGTGACTCCTGAAGAGCGCCGAGCCAGAGGTACGCCATCACCATCGGCTTGCGCGGATCGCTGTCCGGCAGCCGGTAGAGCCGCTCGCTCTCCTCGTCCTCGGTGATGTCGAGCCGGGTGGCGATGGTCAGCCGCAGGTCGTTGAGGGTGCCGAGCCAGGACCGGGACTCGTCCGGGGTCAGCTTGAGGACCGCGGACTCCTCCGGGCCCTCGCTGGTCAGACCGTCCAGGGCGCGCACCACCGCGAGGGCGTCCTCGCGCTTGCGGGCGCGCAGGTCGTTCTCGGTGAAGCGGCGGAAGTCGGCCGCGGCGGCCCGCAGCTCCTCGCTGTCGTCCGCGTACGCGTCGGGGAAGAGGCGGCGCAGGGCGGGGTCGGACGGCGGCTCGCTGGGGCCCTCGGCGAAGAGGGCGGCGAGCGGGTCGGCGTCCGCGTCGGGCTCGTCGCCGGGCCCGACCAGTTCGAGGAGCTGGACGGCCAGCGAGCGCAGGATGGAGACCTCGACCTCGTCGAGGGCGACGGCCGCTCCGCCGCCCGGGACGGCCTCGAAGTGGCCGGCCATCAGCCGCGGTCCTGGGAGAGCGTGGCCCACAGTCCGTAGCCGTGCATCGCCTGCACGTCCCGTTCCATCTCCTCGCGGGTGCCGCTGGAGACCACCGCGCGGCCCTTGTTGTGCACGTCGAGCATCAGCTTGTGCGCCTTGTCCTTGGAGTAGCCGAAGTACGTCTGGAAGACGTAGGTGACATAGCTCATCAGGTTCACCGGGTCGTTGTGCACGAGGGTGACCCAGGGGACGTCGGGCTCGACGACCGCGGAGACCTCCTCGGCCGGCTCGGTCCGTTCGATCTCGATAGGCGCGATGCTCACTTACCCCATGCTGCCACCCGGGACCCCCGGTCGCACAAACGGGCCGCCCCTCCCGACGACACCGACCGCAGTATTCGTCAGACTGACGAATACTGCGGTAGCATCATCGGCATGAACGCTGCGGACCTTGGGCTCCCGGTGGACGTGCCGTCGACCGCGCTCTTCACCGACCAGTACGAGCTGACCATGCTCCAGGCGGCCCTCAGGGCCGGCACCGCCGACCGGCGCTCCGTCTTCGAAGTCTTCACCCGGCGGCTGCCCGAGGGGCGGCGGTACGGCGTCCTCGCCGGCGTCGGCCGGGTCCTGGACGCCGTCGAGAACTTCCGCTTCGACCCGGCCGTCCTGGGCTTCCTGCGGGAGCGGGCGATCGTCGACGAGCCGACCCTGGAGTGGCTGGCGGGCTACCGCTTCTCCGGCGACATCTGGGGCTACCCCGAGGGCGAGGTGTACTTCCCCGGCTCCCCCGTGCTGCGCGTCGAGGGCTCCTTCGCCGAGTGCGTGCTCCTGGAGACGGTGATCCTCTCGATCCTCAACCACGACTCGGCCATCGCCGCGGCCGCCTCCCGCATGTCGGCGGCGGCGGGCGGGCGCCGGCTGATCGAGATGGGCGCCCGCCGCACCCACGAGCTGGCCGCCGTCGCCGCCTCCCGGGCCGCGTACGTCGGCGGCTTCGAGGCCACCTCGGACCTCGCCGCCGGCTTCCGCTACAACATCCCGACCGTCGGCACCTCGGCGCACGCCTTCACCCTGCTGCACGACAGCGAGCGGGACGCCTTCCGGGCCCAGGTCGACAGCCTCGGCCGGGGCACCACCCTGCTCGTCGACACCTACGACGTCGCCGAGGCGGTCCGTGCCGCCGTCGAGATCGCCGGGCCCGAGCTCGGCGCCGTCCGCATCGACTCCGGCGACCTGCTGCTCGTCGCCCACCGGGTCCGGGCCCAGCTGGACGAGCTCGGCGCCCGCGACACCAAGATCGTGGTCACCTCCGACCTCGACGAGTACGCCATCGCCTCGCTGGCCGCCGCGCCGGTCGACGCGTACGGCGTGGGCACCCAGCTCGTCACCGGCAGCGGCCACCCCACCTGCTCGATGGTCTACAAGCTGGTCGCCCGGGCCGCCTCGGCCGACCCGAAGGCCCCCCTGGTCCCGGTCGCCAAGAAGTCGCTGGGCGGCAAGGCGTCGGTCGGCGGCCGCAAGTGGGCCGCGCGCCGCAAGGACGCCGACGGGGTCGCGGCGGCCGAGGTCGTCGGCACCGGCCCGGTCCCGGACGCGCTCGCCGCGGACCAGCTCCTGGTCGAGCTGGTCAAGGGCGGCGAGGTGGTGGCCCGGGAGCCGCTGGAGGCGGCCCGCACCCGCCACATCGCGGCCCGCGCCGGGCTGCCGATGTCGGCCATCCAGCTCTCCCGCGGCGAGCCGGTGCTGCCGACGGAGTACATCTAGAGATACGTCCAGAGCCCGGTGACTCCCCCTCCCGAAGCGGAGGCGGAGTCTCTAGGCTCGGGCCCACCCCTTCCGACCACCCGAGGACCCGCCATGCACCGCGCACTGATCGTCGTGGACGTACAGAACGACTTCTGCGAGGGCGGCAGCCTCGCCGTGACGGGTGGTGCGGACGTCGCCGCCGCCATCACCGAACTCATCGGGGAGGCGGCCGGCACCGCGTACCGGCACGTCGTCGCCACCCGCGACCACCACATCGACCCGGGCGCGCACTTCGCCCCGGCCGGCCAGGCGCCGGACTACGTCGACTCCTGGCCGGTGCACTGCGTGGCCGGCACCGAGGGCGTCGGCTTCCACCCGAACTTCGCCCCCGCCGTCGCCGGCGGCGCCGTGCAGGCCGTCTTCGACAAGGGCGCCTACGCCGCCGCGTACAGCGGCTTCGAGGGACACGACGAGAACGGGGAGACGCTGGCGCAGTGGCTGCGCGCCCGGGACGTGACCGAGGTCGACGTGGTCGGCATCGCCACCGACCACTGCGTCCGGGCGACCGCCCTGGACGCGGCCCGCGAGGGCTTCCGCGTCCACGTCCTGCTCGACCTCACGGCCGGGGTGGCCCGCGAGACCACCGCCCGGGCCCTCGCGGAGCTCCGCGAGGCCGGCGTCGAGCTCACCGGCGTGCCGGTCGTCGCGTAGCGGCGGTCAGGCCGCCGGGGCCCTCGGCAGGGTGCGGGCCGGGTGCCACAGCTCCTGGGCGGCGCCCGGCGTGGATCTCCACAGCAGCCCGTCCGGGTGGTGCAGCACCGCCGTGATCTCGTCCGGCGTGGGCGGCTCGGCGTTCCCCCGCAGGTAAACCGACCGCAGGCCCAGGTTTCGGAGCCTGGTCAGGGCCCTGGCGCGGTTGGCGGCGTGGACGAGGAAGCGTACGGTCGCGCCGTCCCCGGCCGGGCTGGGCAGCCCTATCGCGACCACCACACTGCCTCCCGGCATCTTGCAGAACCCTCCACCGGGCATGCGGAACCACTCCCCCGTGAGTCGGCTGTCAATAAGAACGCGGTCAGACGCACCTAAACACGATCGGCCGCCGCCCGCTAGAGGGCGACGGCCGATCATGCTGTGACCTGCGGGTTTACCGACTACTTGGTCGACGGACCCACGCGGACCGTGATCGTCTGGCCGTTCTTCGGCTCCTTGACGACCTCGATCTTGGTGTTGGTGTCAGTGACCTTCACGCCGGCGCGCGCGGTCTCCTGGAACCAGTACGTGCCCTTGCGGTCGTCGAAGACCCGGTTGCCCGGCTGCGAGCCGATCCAGGTCGGGACGTCCTTGAGGTGCAGCTGGAAAGCGTCCGTCCGGTACGTTCCGAAGGGGGAGTCGTACGCCTGGACGCGGTTGCGCATCAGCGTGCCGTCGTTCCACTTCAGCGGGGTCGGGTGGGCGTCGATCGGGAGGATCAGACCCTGGCCCGGGTGCTGGGAGGTGTTGTTGTCCTTCTGGGACAGGTCCCACTTCCAGATGAGCAGCCCGTTCTGGTACGGGTAGTGCTCGACCCAGCTCGCCTTGTCGCCGGTGAAGCCGAAGTTGTACGGGCCGACCTTGAGGGTGGCGTCGTACGAGACGTACTGGCGGTTCTCGGCGATGTAGTACTGCTCGTACTCGTTGGTGAAGCCCTTGCCGACCCGCGAGAAGCCCTTCGGCGTCCAGCCGTTGTCACCGTTCTCCGCGCCGTCCGCGAAGACGGTGGCGCCGTCGGCGGTCAGCGTGATGGCGTCGGCGGTGAAGCCCTTGCCGCCCGCGCCGCCGTCCGTCTGGTAGCGGAAGCGGAGGTCGAACTTCTTGCCCGCGTACGCCGAGAGGTCGTAGACGAGCTTCTTGTGGGCGCCCGAGACGTCGGTCAGCGCCGGGGAGCCGGCCGCGTCGCGCGGGAGGGCCACGCCGTCGGCGGTGCCGTCCACGGCGGTCCAGTTGGCGCCGCCGTCCGTCGACACCTCGGTGTAGAGGTAGTCGTACTCGGCCTCGATGTCG
Source organism: Streptomyces roseofulvus (assembly GCF_039534915.1). NCBI lineage: Bacteria > Bacillati > Actinomycetota > Actinomycetes > Kitasatosporales > Streptomycetaceae > Streptomyces > Streptomyces roseofulvus. The sequence goes on from NZ_BAAAWE010000001.1 coordinate 3,175,348, forward strand.
TACCAGCCCTGGAGTTCCAGGGAGGCGGCAGACTTGCCCGTCAGGTCGACGGAGCGGGTGAGGGTGTTCTTGAGGTCGTCACCCATGTCGCTCCACCACTGCGCCGCGCCCTCCGCGGGGGCGACGATCTCGGTGGTGACGGCCTTCTTCGGCAGCTCGACGACGAGCGCCTGCGGGTTCTTGGTGTTGTACTCCGCCACACCCAGCTTGTGGGTGGTCTTGGAGGCGCGCAGCTCGTCGCTCACCTTGGTGTAGTTGAGCCAGCCGAGCTGGAGCTTGTCCCAGGCGTTCATGTCGCCGGGCATGTCGCCGATGGAGTCCTTGCCCAGGCCCAGCCAGGAGCCGGAGGACATCAGCGACCAGTAGCCGGTCGAGTTCTCGCCGCCCGCGGTGTCGTACAGGTCCGGCAGGCCGAGGTCGTGGCCGTACTCGTGGGCGAAGACGCCGAGGCCGCCGTTCTCCGGCTGCATCGTGTAGTCGCCGACCCAGATGCCGGTGTCGCCGATCGGGGTGCCGCCGGCCTTGTTGTTCGCCGGACCGGTCTTGCCCGCGCTGGTGCCGTAGGCGTACCAGCGGTGGGCCCACAGGGCGTCGGTGCCCTGGACGCCGCCGCCCGCGGACTCGTCCTCGCCCGCGTGGACGATCTGGAAGTGGTCGATATAGCCGTCGGCCTCGTTGAAGTTGCCGTCGGCGTCGAAGTCGTAGCGGTCCCACTGGTCGTAGGAGGCCAGGGCGGCCTTGATCTCCGCGTCGGTCTTGCCCTGGGCCTTCTGGTCGGCGACCCAGGCGTTGACGCCGTCGCGGACGGTGTCCCAGACGTTGGCGCAGTTCTTCTCGCCGCAGTAGTTGGAGCCGTAACGGGCCTCGTTGTACGGCACCTTGACCCAGTCGGAGACCGCGCCGTCGACCGAGTAGCGGCCGGACGAGGTGCGCTCGTAGTAGGTCTTCAGCGAGTGCTTCTGCTGGCCCGTCTTCGGGTCCTTGCCGGAGCCGAAGTACAGGTCCTGGAAGTGCTTCTGGTCGTAGTCGGGCTGCCAGGCGGTGGAGTTGTCCTTCGCCCGGTCCGGCTCGGCTATCTGGTTGTGCAGCGGGCCGGGCGTGCCGCCGTACTTCGGCTTCAGCTCGGTCGTGTCGTCGTCCTTGCGGTCGACGAGGGTGGTGGTGTCCACCTGGTCGCCGAACTCGACGAGGATGGTGAAGATCTTGTCGGTCTTCTCGCGGCCGAGCTCGACGTACTTCTTCGCGTCGAGCTTCACGACCTGCGAGCCCCCGCGGCGCTCGACCTTGGCCTCGCCCTTGAGGACCTGCTCCAGGGCGGCCTTGCGCTGCTGCGCCTGCTGCTCGCTGAAGGGGCCTTCGAGGTCGTGGTCGACCGTGGTCTTCTCGGCGTCGTTGCCCGGAGCCGGGTCGTGGCGGACGTCCGCCGCCGAGATCCTGCCGTCCTCGTTCGCCCAGGCGGTGCTGAAGGTCGAGGCGGTGGCGGCGGTGGCCGCGAGCGCCACGACGACCGCGGACGCCCGCATGGCCCGTCGTCTGTTGGTCACTTGGTGTCGTTCCTCCCCGGCGCCCACGCCTCGGGACCAGGAGGTGGGGTGTCCCGTCCGACAGGGCGCGCGTCACAAGTGACGACATTCGACCGGAGAGAGACGAGAAAAGACAGATCTTGACTTGCACACACCAAGTGCACTATGCGGGTGTCGACATCCGATATGCGGACGGTCAAGCCGGTTACGACCCGGGGAAGTTCGCGTGCGCGAGGCCGTTCGGGACCGCCCCGTGCCCACCCCGTGCCACCCGTGCGCCCCCCGTGCTCCGGCACCGTGGGTCAGGTCACGCTTACCCGCCGTTCCGCCCGGGCATCGAGCGTCGTAGAGTCGACAGCGAGTCCGGAGGGGCGGTATCCGTCATGCAGCGACCGAACGCAGCGCAGTACGCCTACGGTTCGGCCGTCGTCGTCCTCGCGACCGCCGCGCTCCTGCTCCTGACCGGCGCCACCGCACCCCTCGGCATCGCCGTGGCCTGCCTCGCCGGCCTGCTCCTCGGCGTCCTCGTGGCGGTGACGATGCCCGCGGGGACGCGCCCCGTCAAGACCCCCGCCGAGACCGGCGCCAGGACCGGGAACGACGCGGTCCGGGTACCGGCCGCGCAGGTGGGCGCGGGAGCCGATACCCGGACCGGTCCGTGAGACTCCGTCCGTGCCGCCGGCGGTGCCGGCCGTGAACTACTGGGGCACGGTGACGACCACCGTCTTCGCCGCCTTGTCGTGCAGGCCCTGCTTGTAGGGCTTGTCGACCATGATCAGGATCAGGATGAGCAGCGGCCACAGGCAGGCGCAGCAGATCAGCGCCGGCAGCCAGAGCACGATCGCGCGCAGCAGCGACTGGCTCATCGGGGGCGTGGAGCCGTCGTTGAGCATGGCGACGCGCAGCTTCATCAGCCGCTTGCCGACGGTCTGTCCGCGCTGTGCCGTGAGCACGGTGTCGTACGTGACGTAGGCGACGATCGTGAGCAGCTGGAAGACCAGTTGGCCGCCGCCGGTCCAGGTGGCCTGGAAGTCGTCGCCGTCGACCGTCGCCCGGTCGTAGATGTCGAACGGGATGCCGATGATGGCCAGCGGCACCGCGATGATCACCCAGTCGATGAGCCGGGCGAGGACCCGGCGCCCGGTCTCGGCGAGCGGCGGCATCCCGGAGAGCGGGTCGCTGCCGCCGTAACCGCCGCCGTAACCGCCGTACGGGGGCGGGGGCGGATACGGGTTGTCGTACGGGCTGCCGGGCGGCGGGGGCCCCGGCGGCGGGCCCTGGGGCGGCTCCGGCGGCCGCTTGGCGAACGGGTCGTCGTCGGGGGGCGGGCCGGGCGGCGGCTGGTCGGTGCTCATGGGGGCATCGCATCCCGGCCGCCGGGGGCCCGCAACGGCTGGGCCCCCGTTCGGGGGACCGGCTCCCCCGGCGGGTCGGCGGGCTCAGGCCCGGGCGACGAAGGTGCCGGCCGCCTTGTCGTGCCAGCACTGCCGCCACGGGCGGTCGAAGACGCACCAGACCACGTTGAGCACGCCGATCACCAGCACCCCGAGGAAGGTGTACAGGAACCAGCGGCGCAGCGCCCGGCCGAAGGTCGGCGGCTCGTGCGCCTCGATGTCCCGGACCTGGATCCCGCACAGCTTCTTGCCGAGCGTGCGGCCCCACTTGGCGGTGGGCAGCGCCTCGTAGAGCAGGCCGAGGACGAGCATCAGGCCGAGCGCGATGCCGAACTGGACCGAGGTCGTGCCGTCGACGAGCCACACCTGGACGGTGACGCCGGACCGCTTGGCGGCCTCGATCTTCTCCTGGATGTGGTCGAGGGCGGCGGTGACGAAGGGGTAGCCGGCGCCGGCGGCCATCGCGCCGAGGAGGAGGGTGTCGAGCACCCGGGCGAGGAGCCGGCGGCCGAGCCCGGCCGGCGGCGCGGACGACTGCTCGCGCGCGGCCTTGAGGAAGGGGTCCTCGACCGGCGGCTTCCACGGCACGACCGGCTGCTGCGCCTGCGGCGCGGAGGGGGCGGGCGGCTGCGGCTGGGCCCAGGAGGGCGCGGCGGGAGCCGGAGCGGGCGCGGGAGCCGGAGCGGGCGCGGGGGCCGGAGCCGCAGCCTGCTGGACGTGGGGCTGGGGCTGGGGGTGCGGGTGGGCCGACGGCTGCGGCTGGGCCTGGGGCTGCGGGTGGGCCGGCGGCTGAGGCCGGGGCTGTACGGGCGCGGGCGCCGGGGCGGGGGCCTCCTGGGCGGGCGCCGGAGCCGGGGCCGGGGCCGGGCTCGGGGTCGCGGCGGGGGCCGGGGTGACCGGCATGCCGCCGAGGCGGGCGGGAGCGCTCGCGAGCCGGGGGTCGGCGGCCGGCGCGGGCGCCTCGGCCTGCGCGGGGGCGGCCGGCCACTCGACCGGGGACCTCGGGTCGGGCACGGCGGGCGCGGGCGACGGCTCGGGGGCGGGCGCGGGCGCGGCGGGCCGGGGCGCGCTCCAGGCGGCCGGCCGGTCCTGGGCGTCCGCGTGGCCGGACTGCCGGGCGGCGTCGGCGCGCCAGGCGGTGGCCGGTTCCCTGGCGGGGGGTTCCTCGTCGAGGAAGACGGGCCCGGTCTCCTCGACGGGGGCCGGCGCGGGGGCGGCGGCCGGCGCGGGTTCGGGAGCGGGGGCCGGCACCGGGGCCGGTGCGGGGCTCGGGGCGAGGATCGGCCCGGCCGGCATGGCCGAGGCGGGCGGGACCGGTGCGGCCTCGCCGTCCTTGGGGGCGGGCCGGCTCGTGCCCGGCACCCAGGAGCCGCCGTTCCAGTACCGGATGTATCCGGGGATCGACGGGTCCGGGTAGTACCCCGCCTGCGGTACCTCGCCGCCGCCTCCGGGAGGAGTAGCCACTGCCCCGACTCCGTTCAGTCACAACGTTCCGTCACCACACTAAGGAGGCACAGTAACGAAGAACCTCCGCCAGGGAGGAAAGAGCCCGCGAGAAAGCCCGCCTTCACGCGAAGGAGGACGGAATCACTCACTCCCCGTGAGGTTCGGGCCCGGGGCCGGGGGTGGGGGCGGCCGGAAAAAACTTCCCGAAAAAACTTCCCCGAAGTCGCGTAATGAACCGCGTCCGCCGCGCTCTCTCCAGGTGAAGGCCCGTCCGGGGCCCCTACGCGAGAGGCATTCAGTCATGCGGAACACCGAGCACACCACCGTCGAGCGCGAGCTGGAGCTGAAGCTGGTGCTGTCCCCCGAGCGCTCGGTCCCGGTGCCGGCCCGGCTGGCGTACCGCAGCGACGACCCGTACGCGGTGCACATGACCTTCCACATCGGCTCGGAGCACCCGGTGAACTGGACCTTCGCCCGGGAGCTGCTGGTCGAGGGCGTCTTCCGGGCCTGCGGTCACGGGGACGTGCGGATCTGGCCGACCAAGGTCGACGGCCGCAGCGTCATCCTGATGGCCCTCTCCTCCCCCGACGGCGACGCGCTCCTGGAGGCCCCGTCGGCGCAGGTGTCCGCCTGGCTGGAGCGGACCCTGCGCGCGGTCCCGCCGGGCACCGAGTCGGAGCGGCTGGGCATCGACGACGGGCTGGCGGAGCTGCTCGCGACCACCGTGGTCGGCGACGACCTGTGGCTGCGCGACCCGTGGCCGTCGGACGAGTCGCAGGACGGCGAGCTGTGAGCCCGACCCCGTGTCCGTACGGACGGGCTCAGAAGAGCTTTCCGGGGTTGAGCAGCCCGAGCGGGTCGAAGACGCGCTTGATCTCCCGCTGGAGTTCGACGCCGACCGGGCCGAGCTCGCGGGCCAGCCACTCCTTCTTGAGGACGCCGACGCCGTGTTCGCCGGTGATGGTGCCGCCGAGGGAGAGGCCGAGCGCCATGATCGCGTCGAAGGACTCGCGGGCGCGCCGGGACTCGTCCTCGTCGGTGTGGTCGAAGCAGACGACGGGGTGGGTGTTGCCGTCGCCCGCGTGGACGCAGACGCCGATGGTGAGGGCGTACTTCTCGGCGATGGCGGTGGTGCCGGCGAGCATCTCGGCGAGCCGGGTGCGGGGCACGCAGACGTCGTCGATCATCGTGGCGGGCTTGAGGGTCTCCAGGGCCGGGAGGGAGAGCCGGCGGGCCTGCAGGAGGAGTTCGGACTCGGCGGCGTCGGTGGCGGGGACGACCTCGGTGGCGCCGGCGGCGGTGCACAGCGCGCCGACGGCGGCGAGGTCGGCGGCCGGGTCGGGGGTGTCGAAGGCGCAGAGGAGGAGCGCCTCGGTGGTCTCGGGGAGGCCCATCCGCGCCGTCCGGTTGACCGCCTGCACGGTGGTGCGGTCCATCAGTTCGAGGAGCGACGGCGTGTGGCCGCGCTCCATGATCGCGCAGACGGCGGCGCAGGCGGCGTCGGTGGACGGGAACTCGGCGGCGAGGACGAGCTGGGCGGGCGGCTGCGGGCGGAGGGCGAGAACGGCCTTCACGACGATGCCGAGGCTGCCCTCGGAGCCGACGAAGAGGCGGGTGAGGTCGTATCCGGCGACGCCCTTCGCGGTGCGCCGGCCGGTCGTGAGGAGACGGCCGTCGGCGAGGACGACGTCGAGGCCGAGGACGTACTCGGCGGTGACGCCGTACTTGACGCAGCACAGGCCGCCGGAGGCGGTGCCGATGTTGCCGCCGATGGTGCAGGACTCCCAGCTGGAGGGGTCCGGCGGGTAGTACAGGCCGTGTTCGTTGACGGCGCGGGACAGGACGGCGTTGATCACGCCGGGTTCGACGACGGCGACCCGGTCGACCGGGTCGATCTCCAGGATCCGGTCCATCTTGACGAGGGAGAGCACGACGCAGCCCTCGGAGGCGTTGGCGCCCCCGGAGAGTCCGGTGCGGGCGCCCTGCGGCACGACCGGGACGCGGTGGGCGGTCGCGGTCCGCATCACGTGCTGGACCTGTTCGACGGTGCGCGGGAGCACGACGGCCGCGGGGGTGCCGGCCGCGCAGAAGCTCGCCATGTCGTGGGCGTAGGAGGCGGTGACGTCGGGGTCGGTGAGGACGGCGTCGGCGGGGAGCCCGGCGCGGAGGTCCGCGAGGAGCGTCTGAAGATCGTCCATGCCCCCAGCCTGGCACCGACGGCCATCGGTGTGAACCCGCCGGGGCGGGCGGTCGGTGTGCTCTTCGTACGAGCGCGGCCGGGCGCACAGTGAGGCGCATGTGCGCGATGAAGAGCCAGAACGTGTCGCGGGTGGTGCTGGCCTCCGGGGCGGCGGCGGTGCTCGCGGCGACGGCGCTGCTGTACCTGCCGGAGTTCCTGGACCGGGACGCCCCGCCGCGGCCGCCGGGCCCCGCGGAGCGTGCGGCGACCGCGGCGCACGCGGGCGCGCCGGCGGCCCTGCCGGACCTGGTGGCGCTGATCGGCGACCGGGAGAGGTGGCTGGCGGAGCACCCGGACGACGCGGCCGCGTGGGCGGTGCTCGCCGCGGCCTACACGGAGCGGGGCACCCGGCTCGGGGACGCCCGGGATCTGCCGCGGGCCGAGCGGGCCCTGGACCGGTCGCTCGCCGCGCTCCCCGCCGCCCGGGGGAACGTGGACGCGCAACTCGGCCTCGGGGTCCTCGCGGGGGCGCGGGGCGACTGGAAGGGCGCGAAGGAGTGGGGCGAGCGGGTCCGCGCGGCGGCCCCGCGGCGGTGGAACACGTATCCGCTGCTCATCGACGCGTACAACGGGCTCGGGGACTACCCGGCGGCCCGGAAGGCGATGGAGAGCCTGGAGAAGCTGTACGGCGGGCCGGTGGTGCGGGGCCGGGCGGCGCAGGTCTACCGGGACCGGGGGTGGCGGGAGGACGCCGACGCCACCGCCCTGGACGCGGCGGCGCTGGCGGCGACGGACGCGGAGCGGGCGGCGGCGCACAGCCGGCTCGGGCAGTTCGCGTGGGAGCGGGGCGAGCCGGCGGAGGCGCTGGAGCGGTACGGGACGGCGCTGCGGTTCGTGAGGGACCACGGTCCGGCGCTGGCGGGCCGGGCGCGGGCGCTGGCGGCCCTGGGGCGGACCGAGGAGGCGCAGCGGGACTGGCGGGCGGCGCTGGCCCGGCAGCCGCTGCCGGAGTACGTCCTGGAGTCCGGGGAGCTGGCGGAGGCACTGGGCCTGGACGGGGACGCGCGGGCGGCGTACGGGCGGCTGCGGGAGGGGAGGTGGGCCTCCCCGTCGACCGAGGTGGTGCTCGGGCTGCTTGACGCGGACCACGGCGATCCGGGGGCGGCGGTGGTCCGGCTGCGGGCCGCGTGGGCGAAGGGCCACCGGTCGGTGGCGGTGGCGGACGCGCTGGGCTGGGCGCTGTACCGGGCGGGCGAGCCGGAGGAGGCGCTGCCGTACGCGCGGCGGGCCACCGACGAGGGGCTGCGCAGCGCCGCGTACACCTACCACCTGGGCGAGATCGAGCGGGCGCTGGGGAGGACGGGACCGGCGCGGCGGCACCTGGAGGAGGCGCTGCGGATCCACCCGTCGTTCTCGCCGCTGCACGCGCCCCGGGCCGAGGCGGCGCTGGCCGGGCTGGGCGAGCCGGACCCGGCCGCGGTGCCGAAGGACGCGCTGCCCGAGGGCGGGGCGCCGAAGGGCGCGCGGAAGGACGGGGCGCCGAAGCCGGGAGCGGCGACGGAGGCGGAGGCGGCGTAGGGGTGACGGTGCGTCCGGAGCGGGCCCCGTGACCCCGCCCCGGACGCGCGCGCCGGCCCTACAGGTTGCCGCGCTTCTCCTGCTCGCGCTCGATGGCCTCGAAGAGGGCCTTGAAGTTGCCCTTGCCGAAGCCCATGGAGCCGTGGCGCTCGATCATCTCGAAGAAGACGGTCGGGCGGTCCTGGACCGGCTTGGTGAAGATCTGGAGCAGGTAGCCGTCCTCGTCGCGGTCGGCGAGGATCTTCAGCTCGCGCAGCTCGTCGATCGGCACGCGGGTGTCGCCGACCCACTCGCCGAGGGTGTCGTAGTACGTGTCCGGGACGGACAGGAACTGGACGCCGGCGGCGCGCATCGCGCGCACGGTGGCGACGATGTCGTTGGTGGCGAGGGCGATGTGCTGGACGCCCGGGCCGTTGTAGAACTCCAGGTACTCGTCGATCTGCGACTTCTTCTTCGCGATCGCCGGCTCGTTGATCGGGAACTTCACCTTCTTGGTGCCGTCCGCGACGACCTTCGACATGAGGGCGGAGTACTCGGTGGCGATGTCGTCGCCGACGAACTCCTTCATGTTGGTGAAGCCCATGACGTCGTTGTAGAACGTCACCCACTCGTTCATCTTGCCGAGCTCGACGTTGCCGACGCAGTGGTCGATGGCCTGGAAGGTGCGCTTGGCCGGGGGCTCGACGATCGGGGCGGCGGCGACGTAGCCGGGGAGGTACGGGCCGTCGTAGCCGGAGCGCTCGACGAGGGTGTGGCGGGTCTTGCCGTAGGTGGCGATGGCGGCGAGGACGACGGTGCCGTGCTCGTCCTTCAGCTCGTACGGCTCCACCAGGCCGGTCGCGCCCTGCCCGACGGCGTGGGCGTACGCGGCGCGGGCGTCGGGGACCTCGATCGCCAGGTCGATCACGCCGTCGCCGTGCTCGGCGACGTGCTCGTCGAGGAAACGGCCCCAGTCGCTGGTCGCCTTGATGACGGAGGTGAACACGAAACGGGCGGAGCCGTTGGTGAGGACGTAACTGGCGGTCTCGCGGCTGCCGTTCTCCGGTCCGGAGTAGGCGACCAGCTTCATGCCGAAGGCCGTGGAGTAGTAGTGCGCGGCCTGCTTGGCGTTGCCGACGGCGAAGACGACCGCGTCCATGCCCTTCACCGGGAAGGGGTCGGCCTCACGCGCGGTGGAAGGGGTGTGGTCAAGGGTCTCAGTCATGGAAGGAGGGTCCCGCCGCCTCGCAAGGTGCGCAATAGTTCGCTGCAGGGGTGGTCAATCTGTACAGCGACCAGCGAGTATCGGCGGGCGACTTGTACATCGTGACCATTCGGAGGGCGCTGTGGCGATCGATCATTTGGACGGGCGGCTGATCGTGCTCCTGGCGAGGGAGCCGAGGATCGGCGTCCTGGAGGCCTCGCGGCGGCTCGGGGTGGCCCGCGGCACCGTCCAGGCGCGGCTGGACCGGCTCCAGGCGAGCGGGGTGATCCGCGGCTTCGGACCGCAGGTGGACCCGGCGGCGCTGGGGTATCCGGTGACGGCCTTCGCGACGCTGGAGATCAAGCAGGGCCAGGGCGCGGACGTACGGGAGCACCTGGCCACCGTCCCCGAGGTGCTGGAGCTGCACACGACGACCGGGCACGGGGACATGCTGTGCCGGCTGGTGGCCCGGTCGAACGCGGACCTCCAGCGGGTGATCGACAAGGTGGTGGCCTTCGAGGGGATCGTGCGGGCGTCGACGGCGATCGTGATGGAGAACGCGGTGCCGCTGCGGATCATCCCGCTGGTCGAGCAGGCGGCGGGCGGGGAGCCGCCGGAGTAGGCCCGAGTAGTTCCGAAGAACCCGTTGCAAAGAACCCCTTGCAACGGGTTCTTTGCATGCCTACGCTCGACCCATGCCGAACGAGCAGCCTCAGCCCCGGCGGGCGCCCTGGCCGCAGGACACCCGCGTGCTCGACCCGCGGTCCCTGCGCGGCCTCGCCCACCCGCTCCGCATCCAGCTCCTCCGCTCCCTCCGCCACGACGGCCCCGCCACCGCCTCCGGGCTCGCCGGACGCCTCGGCGAGTCCAGCGGCGCCACCAGCTACCACCTCCGCCAGCTCGCCGCCCACGGCTTCGTCGAGGACGACCCGAGCCTCGGGAAGGGGCGGGAGCGGTGGTGGCGGGCCGTCCAGCGGGGCATCAGCTGGGACGAGTCCCTGCACCACGACACCGACCCGGCGGTGCGGGGCGCCGCCGACCTCCTCCTGCACGAGGTCGCCGCCCACCACACCCAGGAGCTGTCGACCTGGATCGCCACCCGCCACGACTGGGACCCCGTCTGGGCCGGCGCCTCCGACATGAGCGACTTCACCCTGCGGCTGCCGCCGGCGGTCGCGCGCGACCTCGGCGAACGGCTGCACGCGCTGATCGACGAGTACCGGGACCACCCGGAGGCGGACGCGGCGGACGCGGCGCGGGTACGGCTCCACCTGCACGCGTTTCCGCAGCGGGAGGGGTGACGGGGGCGTGACGCGTGACGGGGGGGCCGCTGCGCGGGGCTCCTCCCCCATCCCGCCCCTTCCCGTAACCGGGGCTCCGCCCCGGACCCCGCGCCTCAGACGCCGGCGGGGCTGAAACTCAGCGCCACCGCCCACCACCGCCGCACCCACCCGCCCACCCCGGGGGACCACAAGTGAAGAACGCGCCCGAGCCCACCGAACCGCTCGACAAGAAGCCCCTGTTCGCCGTCCTGACCGCCAACGCCGTCTCCATCGCCGGCAACGCCCTCACCCTCATCGGCGTCCCCTGGTTCGCCCTGGAGACCACCGGCAGCCCCGGGAAGGCCGGCTTCGTCGCCTTCTGTGCCGCGCTGCCGGTCGTGCTCTCGGCGATCGCGGGCGGGCCGGTCGTCGACCGGATCGGGCGCCGCCGGGTCGGGATCACGTCCGACGTGGTCTGCGGGGCGGCCCTCGCCGCGATCCCGCTGCTGCACCACGCCGGGCTGCTCTCGTACGGGCTGCTGTGCGTGCTGATGGGCGTCAGCGGTCTGTTCCACGCCCCCGGCGAGACCGCCCGGTACGTCATGGTGCCGGACCTCGCGGCGCGCGCCGGGACGCCGCTGGCCCGGGCCACCAGCCTGTTCGACGCGGTCAACCGCGGGGCCAGGATGGGCGGCGCCGCGCTCGGGGGCGTCCTGGTCGCGGTGGTCGGCGCCGACACCGTGCTGCTGCTGGACGCGGTCACGTTCGGCACCTCCGCCGTGCTCACCGCCGTCGGGCTGCGCCGGGTCGCCGCCGCCGCCCCGCGCCGCGACGGGCCGCCGCTCTCCGCCGCGCGCTACCGCGCCGACCTGCGGGAGGGGTACGCGTACCTCTTCGGCGACCGGCTGATGCTCGGCGTCATGCTGCTGGTGATGGTCACCAACGGGCTCGCCCTGAGCTGGAGTTCGGTGCTGCTGCCGCTGCACGCGAAGGAGCACCTGGGCGGCCCGGCCGCCCAGGGTGCGGTGGTCGCCGTCTTCGCGGGGTCCGCGCTGGCCGCGGCGCTGCTCTACGGGGCCGTGGGCCACCGCTACCCGCGCCGGGCGGTCCTCACGGCGGGCTTCGTCCTCGCGGGCGCCCCGATGTACCTGGTGGCGGCGGCGACCTCGTCGGTGGCGCCGCTGCTGGTGACGGCGGTGGCGGGCGGGCTCGGGGCCGGGGTGCTCAACCCGATCCTCGCGACCGTGATGTACGAGCGGGTGCCGGAGGAACTGCGCAGCCGGGTGGCCGGTGCCAGCACCGCGGGGGTGCTGATGGCGACCCCGCTGGGCGGTCTGGTGACGGGTCTGGTGGTGGAGCGGGCGGGCCTGACGGCGACGCTGCTCGGCACCGCCGGGCTCTATCTGCTGGTGACGCTCGCGCCGGCGGTCTTCCCCGCCTGGCGCGGCATCGAGAAGGTCTCCCTCAGCAGCTCGGAACCTTCGACTCCTGACCCTGCTCCAGCGCCCGAAGCGCCCCGATCGCGTCGCTGAGGGACGCGACGGGCACGAGCCGCATCCCGTCCGGGAGTTCGGCCTCCGCGTCCGAGCACTCGTCCTTCGGCACGAGGAAGACGGTGGCGCCGTCGCGGGCGGCGGCCTGGGTCTTGAGGGAGACGCCGCCGACCGCGCCGACCTTCCCGTCCGGCGCGATCGTGCCCGTGCCGGCGACGGTCTTCCCGCCGGTGAGGTCGCCGCCGTCGCCGTCGCCGTCGAGCTTGTCGACGACCCCGAGGGCGAAGAGCAGGCCGGCGCTGGGTCCGCCGACGTCGGCGAGGTGCAGCTCGACCTTCACCTTCGCCGGGTCCAGCTTCAGGTAGTTCAGGGCGGCGACGGCGGCCGCGTCCTGGGACTCCTTCATCTGCCCGAGGTTCCGCCGCTCGATCTCGGCGTCGGACTTCCCCGGCGGGTACACGGAGTCGTGCGGCAGCACCGCCCGGTCCGTGCGGAACCAGGCGTCGGCGACGTCGGCGAGGTCCACGTCGGTGCCGGGGCCGGTGGCGAGGATGGTCGTCATCCGCAGCTCGCCGGTGGTGGGGCGGACCGGGGCGCCGGTGATCGTGATGACCTCCCGGCCCTTGTCCTTGCCCAGGACGTCGGCGGTGGTCCCGGGCTGGGCGATGGCGAACGGCAGCGGCGCGAGCCCGGCCACGGCGACCAGCGCCACGACGGGCACGGCGCACGCGGCGAGCACACGGGACCGGGGCATACGGGAGAGACGCGAGAGCACGCGTCCAATCTACTGGGCCCCGGATACGGGCCGGGTCAGCGACCGGTGCGACGCCGGGGCCCCGCACGGGTCAGCGGCCGGTGCGGCCCAGGGTCCCGCCGAAGAAGGCGCGCAGCTCCCGCCGGACGGTCGCGAAGGCCGCCGCCGCGTCGCCCGGGCCGACGAGCCCGTCCCGTACCGCGTCCGTGACGAGCCCGGCGGCGTGCACCTGGGGGACGACGGCCGCGTGGTCGGTGAAGACCCAGTGGTTCGCGGCGCGCAGGGTGCGGCGCCGGGCCCGCAGGCCCGCCCAGGAGCGGGCGATCCGCTCGGCGCCCTCGAAGCCCTCGGTGTCCATCAGGAGCAGCGGCCGGTGGCCCGGCCAGGGCTCCAGGTCGAGATAGCCCTCCAGGTCGGCGACGGCCCGGATCCTCGGGTCGCGGGCGGCGAGCAGCGCGGCGGCGGTGCCGCCCGCGGAGTGCCCGTAGATCCCGGTGCGGCGCGGGTCGGGCACGGTACCGAGCGGCAGTTCACCGAGCCGGTCGAGGACGAGCCGGAGGTCGGCGACGCGGGTGTCGACCATGGTGCGGAAGGTCGCCGGGTCCGGCGGCCCGAACAGGACGGTCTCCCGGACCGTCCCGTCGGGCAGCTCCACCTGGGTCGCCTCGCCGGGATGGTCGACGAGGACGACGACCGCGCCGTGGCCGGCCAGCTCCTCGGCGAGGCCGCTGCCGAGGGTGCGGGCGTCGCCGCCGCCGGGCGTGTACAGCACGACGGGCCTGCGCCCCGGCAGCGGCGGGGCCCCGGCGTGCGCGTGGGTCAGCGTCCCGGCCCAGTCGACCCCGGCCGCCGGCAGCCCCCGGACCAGGGGCGCGATCAGGCCGAAGGCGGCCGCCTCGGCGGCGGTGAGCTGCGGGGCGCGCGGGAGTCCGGCGACGGTCCGGGCCGGGTAGACGGCGCTGACGACGACCTGCCGGGCGCCGCGGGCGGGGTCCCACGGGTCGGTGCGGCCCCGGTCGGTGAAGGCGTGCCGGACGACGCCGACGGGGTGCGGGCCGGTGGGCGCGGGCAGCACCGGGACGAACGGGGCGGCGGCGTGGGCGGCGGGGCCGGCGTGGGCGGCGGAGGCGCCGCCGAGCAGCGCGGCCTTGGCGAGGGTGCGGCGGGAGAGGGGCTTCATGACCGGCATCCTGGAGCCCGGGCCCGCGCCGGGCCGAGCCTTTCGGCCGTGCCCTGAAGGCTCGCCCCGGGGCGCGGGAGGGTCGACGGAGAGGGTGGGGACGTGCTGCGGGTGCGTTTCACGGTGGAGGACCTGGCCCGGGTGCGGTGTGCGCCGCGCCCGTCACCGGTGCCGGAGCTGCACGCGGCGCTGCTGATGCTCGGCGCCCCGCACGAGGGGCTGCTCTTCGGCAGGTGGCGGTCCAGGGTCGCGCGGGCCCTGCCGGCGGCCGCGGCGCCGCTGGCCGATCTGGTGCCGGGCGGCTCGGCCCCGGTCTTCCTGGACGTGCGGGGCGGGAGCCGGGAGGAGGGCTTCGCGGAGATCAGGGCGGCGGCGCCGGAGCTCGTACGGTCCGAGCTGGCGCGGGTGTACGCGGGGCGCGGCCCGGCTCCGGCGTGGATCAGGGCGCTGCACGCGGGCGAGGCGGAGGGCTGGCGGACGCTCGCCGCCGCACAGCGGGCGGCGTACGGGGCGGTCCTGGCGCCGGTGTGGGGGCGGGTGCAGGACCTGCACCGGGCGGAGTTCGCCCGGCACGCGGTGGCGCTGGCGGAGGGCGGGCTGGGCGCGGCGCTGGCGGCCCTGGCGCCGGGTTCGGTCTTCGAGGGCGGGGTGTGGACGTGGCCGGCCGGAGCCGGGGCCGCGGTGCGGGAGGTGCGCCTCGGGGGCCGGGGGCTGGTGCTGGCGCCGACCTTCCACTGGCGGGGCGGGCCGCTGGTGCAGGACCGGCCGGGGCGGCCGGTGGTCGTCGCGTACCCGGCGGGGCCGGGGCTGCCGCCCGTACCGGAAGAGGACGCCGGCGGGCCCGAGGAGCCGCTGGCGGGCGTCCTGGGCCCGACGAGGGCCGCGCTGCTGCGCGCCCTGCCCGCGCCGCGGACGACGACCGAGCTGGCCAGGGCGCTGGGGGTGTCGGCGGCCACGGTCTCGGCCCACACCGCGGCCCTGCGCGCGGCGGGTCTGCTGGCCACGGCCCGCACGGGCCGGTCGGTCCACCACAGCCGCACGGCGACGGCGGAGCTGCTGCTCCGCTGAGCCGCGGCCGCCGTGGTGGACCCGGTGCGCGCGGGGCGGCTACCGCAGGGCGTCGGCGACCTCGCGGGCGGCGTCCACGACACGGGGGCCGACGCGCTCCGGCACGGCGTCCGCCAGCATGACCACACCGACGCTGCCCTCTATGCCGGTCACGCCGACCAGCGGGGCCGCCGCCCCGCTCGCCCCGGCCTCCAGCTCGCCGTGGGTGAGGGTGAAGCCGGGGTCGATCAGGGTGCCCTGGCGGGCGGCGAGGATCGCCCGCCCGGCCGCGCCCCGGTCCAGCGGGTGCCGGAAGCCGGCCCGGTAGGCCACGTGGTAGTCGGTCCAGGTGGGCTCGACGACGGCGACGGCGAGCGCCTCCGCCCCGTCGACGAGCGTCAGGTGCGCGGTCGCGCCGATGTCCTCGGCGAGCGAGCGCAGCGCGGGCAGGGCCGCCTCCCGCACCAGCGGGTGGACCTGGCGGCCGAGGCGCAGCACGCCGAGGCCGACGCGGGCCCGGCCGCCGAGGTCGCGGCGGACGAGGGCGTGCTGTTCCAGGGTGGCGAGCAGACGGTAGACCACGGTCCGGTTGACGCCGAGTTTGTTGGACAACTCGGTGACGGTCAGGCCGTGGTCGGTGTCGGCGAGCAGCTTGAGGACTCTGAGCCCTCTGTCGAGCGTCTGGGAGGTCTCCGCGGTCACGACGCCCTCTCCTTCGGAAAGTGAGTGGCGGCGGCTCCCACGGGGTTCGCGGCGCCGGTCCCGTCGGCGACGCACGTCAGAGGCCGCCGGCAGGAAGGGGTACACCGGCTGCGCTCCGCGGCGGCGCTGCCACGGGGCGGTTGCTTTGTGCCGGGACAGTAGCGACCCGCTCCGCTCAGCGGAAGACCTCGTCCAGAATCCGGGCGCGGGCGACCGGATGCGGACGGTTCAGGACTTTCGTCGGCCCTCCTCGGGACTTTGGCTGACAGATGCGGCTATGTCGTGCCCGTAGCGTGGAGGGTGCCGGGTGGCCGTCCGTGGGGGCCGGCCCCGGTGCCGTACCGCTTCGCACGGAACGGCGGAGAGGCCCGTACGACCGCCGTCGTACGGGCCTCTCCCCTGTCTTCCCCCGGGGGCTCACCGCATCCGGGTGGCCCACTCCTGCACCTTCTTGATCCGCTCGCGGATCTGCCCGGCGGTGGCCTCGGCGCTCGGCGGGCCGCCGCAGACCCGGCGCAGCTCGGTGTGGATCACGCCGTGCGGCTTGCCGCTCTGGTGGACGTAGGCGCCGACCATGGTGTTGAGCTGTTTCCGCAGCTCGAGGAGTTCCTTGTGGGAAACGACGGGGCGCCGCTCGGCCGGAAGCTCCAGGAGGTCCGCCTCGCTGTCGGGGCGCTTGCGGCTGTGCGCGATCTGCCGGGCCTGCCGCTTCTGGAGGAGGAGCTGCACCTGGTCGGGTTCGAGGAGGCCGGGGATGCCGAGGTAGTCCTGCTCCTCCTCGCTGCCGGGGTGGGCCTGCATGCCGAACTCGGCGGCGTTGTAGAGGACGCGGTCGAAGACGGCGTCGGACTCCAGCGCCTCGAAGGGCAGCATGTCCTGCTCGCCGGTGTCCTCGTCCTGCTGCTTCTCGGCCTCCGCGAGCTCCTTCTCGGACTCGGCGTACGGGTCCTCCTCGCCCTCCTTCTTCGGCTTGTCGAGCACGTGGTCGCGCTCGACCTCCATCTCGGTGGCGAAGCCGAGGAGGCTGGGGATGGTGGGAAGGAACACGGACGCGGTCTCGCCGCGCCTGCGGGATCGTACGAAGCGGCCGACGGCCTGCGCGAAGAACAGCGGGGTGGAGATGGTGGTGGCGTACACGCCGACGGCGAGGCGGGGCACGTCGACGCCCTCGGACACCATGCGGACGGCGACCATCCAGCGGTCGGTGGACTCGCTGAACTCGTCGATGCGGTCCGAGGCGGCGGCCTCGTCGGAGAGGACCAGGGTCGCCTTGGTGCCGGTGATCTCGCGGATCAGCTTGGCGTAGGCGCGGGCCGATTCCTGGTCGGAGGCGATCACCAGGCCGCCCGCGTCCGGGATGGACTTCCGCACCTCGGTGAGGCGCTGGTCGGCGGCGCGGAGCACGTTCGGCATCCACTCGCCGCGCGGGTCGAGCGCGGTGCGCCACGCCTGCGACACCGCGTCCTTGGTCATCGGCTCGCCGAGCCGGGCGGCGATCTCGTCGCCGGCCTTGGTGCGCCAGCGCATGTTGCCGCTGTAGGAGAGGAAGATGACCGGCCGGACGACGCCGTCGCCGAGCGCGTTCCCGTAGCCGTAGGTGTAGTCGGCGGAGGAGCGGCGGATGCCGTCGTTCCCCTCCTCGTACGTCACGAAGGGGATCGGGTTGGTGTCGGAGCGGAACGGGGTGCCGGTGAGGGCGAGCCGGCGGGTGGCCGGGTCGAACGCCTCCAGGCACGCCTCGCCCCACGACTTCGAGTCACCGGCGTGGTGGATCTCGTCGAGGATCACGAGGGTCTTGCGCTGCTCGCAGCGGTTGCGGTGGAGCATGGGCCGCACGCCGACACCGGCGTAGGTGAGGGCGACGCCGTCGTACTCCTTGCTGAGCGGCCCGGCGCTGTACTCCGGGTCCAGCTTGATCCCTATCCGCGCGGCGGCGGCCGCCCACTGCTTCTTCAGGTGCTCGGTGGGGGCGACGACCGTGATCTGCTGCACGACGTGGTGGTGCAGCAGCCAGGACGCGAGGGTCAGGGCGAAGGTGGTCTTGCCGGCGCCGGGGGTGGCGACGGCGAGGAAGTCACGCGGCTGTTCCTGGATGTACTTCTCCATCGCGCCCTGCTGCCAGGCTCGCAGCTTGTTGGCGGTGCCCCAGGGAGCCCGGCCGGGGAAGGCGGGAGAGAGGTGATGAGAGGAGG
This sequence comes from Streptomyces roseofulvus, assembly GCF_039534915.1. NCBI lineage: Bacteria > Bacillati > Actinomycetota > Actinomycetes > Kitasatosporales > Streptomycetaceae > Streptomyces > Streptomyces roseofulvus. The sequence continues at coordinate 3,193,281 of NZ_BAAAWE010000001.1, forward strand.
TGGCGGTGGTAGTCACGATCTCCGGTTACGGTTCGACGCTTTACGGTTCGACGCTCGTCCAGACGACGTCCAGATATGACAACCGGGCCACCTTACCGGCGGGGCGGCCGGAACCTCGATCGAACACGGGGCGGCCGGCGCTCTGACCTCGGGCCGTGCGGCGAGTCTCACATCCGCGGGCCGGCCCGGGCGCGGCGGGACGGGGCCGTTCTCAGACCTCCGGGTCGAGCAGCGCGCGCAGCTCCTGGGCGATCGTCTTCACCTCGTCGGTGCGGCCCGTGGCCACCTCGATGACGAGTCGTTCCGCCGCGTCGATGTCCGGCCGCAGCTGGATGCCGTTCATCGCCAGGAACGTCACGCAGGACAGCCAGGCGGTCCGCTTGTTGCCGTCGAAGAACGGGTGGTTGATCACGAGGGACTGCAGGAGGGCCGCCGCCTTGTCGAGGAGGCCCGGGTACGCCTCCTGGCCGAACATGGCGGCCGACGGCCGGTGGACGGCCGATTCGAGCAGCCCCGCGTCCCGAACGACGATGTCCTGGTCATCGACCGCGTATCCGGCGATGACCAGGACATCCTCGGCACTGAGGTAGACACACGTCACTTGAGGCGCTCCATCAGCTCGTGCCACTTGGCGGCCTGCTCCATGGCCGTCTTCCGCACGATCGCCTGCTGGGCGGTACGTGCCAGGTAGTCGTCGACCGCCTGGAGGAGTATGGCGTGCATGCTGGTGCCCTCCTGCTCGGCACGGAGCTTGAGGGCTTCGGTCTGGTCGTCACGGAGACGCAGGTTCATGGCCATACCAGAACGGTACCACCGGCTGGGGCCAGAGTGGTACCACTCGGGTCATCGGCCTTCCGCCCCGCCCCGCAGCCGCGTCGCCACCCACGCCCCCACCGCCGCGACCCCCGCCATCGGCAGGAAGACCACGGCGAAGGCGCCGGGGTGGGACGCCTCGGACGCGGCGGCGCCGACCGCGTGCCCGACCGCCCCGCCGCCGAGCGCCGCGAACGCCGCGCCGCCGGCGGCGAGCAGCAGCACGTTCGACAGCCCGTCGGAGATCTGCAGCGCGGCCGAGTTCGCGCCGGCCTCCTCCGGCGGCGACAGCTTCAGCAGCAGCACGCTCGTCGAGGCGATCACCACGCCCATGCCGAGACAGCCGAAGGCCCAGGCGACGGCGACCACCCACACCGGCACGCCCGGCAGCAGCACGCCGGGCGCGGCGGCGATCGCGGCCGCCACGAGCAGCATCCCGAGCACGACCAGCCGCTCCCGGTACGGCTCCGTCCACGGCCGCGACTGGATCCACGAGCCGAGCGCCCAGGTCAGACCGCCGACCGCCAGCGAGAGCCCGGCGAGCGTGGGGCTGAGCCCGCGCTGCGTGACCAGCATCAGCGGCACGAACGACTCGGCCGCGATGAACGACCCGGCCGCCACCCCGCGCAGCAGCACCACGGACGGCAGTCCGCGCGCCGCCCGCACGGTGCCGCGCGGCAGCAGCCCCCGCACGGCCGGCACGAGCAGCGCCGCGCCCACGGCGGCGGGCAGCAGCGACAGCCAGCGCAGCTCCTGCCCCGCGTACTGGAGGAGCCCCGCGCCCGCCGAGATCGCGAGCGCCAGCAGGATCCGCCGCCGGTCCCAGGGCGCGACCGGCGCCGACGGATCGGCGGGCCCGGAGGCGGTCCGCCGGATCGCCGGCAGCGCGAGGGCGAGCGGCAGCGCGACCAGCGCGGGGATCCCGACGAAGACCCACCGCCACCCCAGGTGCTCGGTGATCGTCCCGGCGGCGAGCGGCCCGACCACGGACGGCACCACCCAGCTCGCGGCGAAGGCCGCCATGATCGCGGGCCGCAGGTGCTCCTCGTACGCCCGGCTGACGACGACGTACAACGCGACGATCACCAGCCCGCCGCCGAGCCCCTGCACCGCCCGCCCGAGGACGAACACCCCCATCGCGCCGGCCGTCCCCGACAGCAGCAGCCCCGCCGCGAACGCGCTCATCCCGGCCGTCACGGGCAGCAGCGGCCCGTTCCGGTCCGACCACTGCCCGGCGACGACCATGCCGAAGAGGCTGGTCGTGAAGTACGCGGAGAACGCGAACGCGTACACCGATATGCCGTCCAGCTCCCGCGCGGCGACCGGCATGGCGGTACCGACCGCCGTCGCCTCGAAGGCGATCAGCAGAACGACGGAGACGATGCCGACACTGAGCGCGCGATGACCGGAGTCCAGGACGGAACCCCGGGGTGCCACGGGGACGGGCGGGCCGGCAGGGGTCTCGGTCTCACGGGGTTCGAGGGCGCTCATGGGCCCAGGGTAAGGGTCATCTCATGGGATGACCCCTGTCGCGGGACGGATGCGGCGTTCCCCCTTTGGACCTACGCCCGCCCTACTCGGGCAGCGGCCTGAGAACGGGCTTCTCGGTCAGCCCGGCGTCGTTCTCACAGCCGAGCTCGCGGACGACGGCGAGGGTGGCGGAGTGGAGGATGGTGAGGTGGGCTTCGCGGATGGGGGCGGTGTCGGGGAGTTTGGAGCGGTTGTGGCCGAGCGTTCCGCGGATGCGGGCGGGACGCTTGCCGGAGCCTTCGAGCCGGGGGCTGACGCACCTGACGAAGAGGTACGCCTTGCTCGGCCCGGACTGCGCTTCCACTCCCATGTCGTAAGGGTGGAGTCCTCGGGGATGGACGTCTCCGAAGAGCTCGTCGTCCACGTAGAGGCCGAACCGGATGTCCACCCTGTCCGTTTCGGTGGATGAGCCGGCACGGCACATGGGCCGGTGCAGCGTCAGCCCCTTGGCCGCTTCGTGGTCACTGACCAGGTCATTCGCTGTCCGCTCCACACCGCCCCGGGGAGCCTGGTCGAAGCGTTTCGTCTTCAGTACCGTCTCCAGAGCACGCGCCGCCTCCGGCGACAGCGTGTCATCACATTGCTGCTCGGCCCTGACGCGCTCCGGTTCCGGTTCCTCGCCCCCGCCACACGCGGTGGCCAGAAGACACACGGCCATGCCGGAGACGACGCCCTTGAGTGCCCTCCGCATGCCAACCGACGACGGTCTCATGTTCTCACCCCGTCTCCGGTCCGTTGCCGAAGTCCTCGGTGTACGAAGAGCCCGTCTCATATCCGCCGGTCACGGCTCCGACGAGGTCCTCCATGAAATTACTGTCGATGTGATCCCTGTGCAGGTCGATGAAGTGCTTCATAGGGGACTCCGCGCTGTGCCGCCCCTCCACGAAGATGGCGCCGCTGGCCTCGTCGGCCTTGTCTTCCGTGGCCTTCTTGTGTTCCTCGACGGCCTTCTCGGACCAGTCTCCGACCACCACTCCGGCCAGCGTCTCCATGGCTCCGGCGCCTGTGTCGACCGCGAGGGGGACGAGGATCGCGGCCGCGCCTGCGGCAGCGGCGGTGGCCGGCAGGAAGGCGACGCCCGCCGCAACGGCGGCGGTCGCCCCGAACTGCACCCACGCGCCGCGTTCTTCCTGCGCCTTCTCGAAGTCCTCCTGGACCTTCTCGCCCTCGGCCTTGATCTGCGCCGCGCACGCCTCGTCCAGCACTGCCTGAACCGTGGCCCCCATGCGTACGGCCTCGCGGGCGTGCCCCTTGTCGATCTGACCCTCGGAACCGACCTGTGCCTCCAGCATGCTCGCCGTATAGAGGCGATCCGCAGTGGACATCGACGCGAAGGCGTCCGGATGCTGACCCAGGACACTCAGAAACTTGACGGCGGCCTGCCTGCCGAACTCCGGGTGGCACTCACTGATGTCAGCGGCGTCCTTCAGCGACTTGCCCTCGACGTCAGGCGCATAAAGAGAGTCCGGGTAGTTGTCGCTCATGGCCCAACTCAGATCATCGATGTACCCGGCACCCATGTTGCCCAGGCTGTCGGCCAGAGCGGAATGATGCTTCTTGACCAACTCGGCGTCATCACCGTACTTCTCCACGACATCCTTCATGACCTGGGCCGTGGTCGCGTCCCTGTTCAGCGCAGGGTGCGGATCGTCCCAGGCGTGCCCGAGCGTCGCCGCCTCCAGCGCGTGTCCCAGCGCGTCCGGCATGTAGTCCTTGGCCTTCGAGGGGTCGTCCCCGATGGCGTGGTCCGAGAAGGACGCGTACTTCTCGTTGGCGAAGAAGTCGAGGTACGTGTCGACGGCGTTGCCGTCCTTGTCCGTCCCCAGGTCCAGCGTCCCGCCCACGCTCCCGTCCCGCTCGTACGACGTCGGCTTGGCCGAGAAGAACTCCTTCGCCGCCTCCGGGCTGTGCCCCAGCGCCTCCAGCACCGGGATCACCGGGTCGAAGCCGTAGCCGTTCGTCCCCGAGGGGTTGTACGTGCCCTGGGCGCCGGGGCCCGTCATCATGCGGTCGGGACGGAAGAGGTCCGGTTCCCTGGCGTGGAGCTGGGTGACGTGTTCCGCGACGGGGACGAGGAACTTCGGGTGGTAGTCGCCGTACCGCAGCAGGCCGCCGAGCAGCTGGTAGCCGTACGGGCCCGTGCCGTCGGGGCGCGACGGGAGCGGGACCCGCTCCGTGCCGAGCCGCCGCATCTCCGCGGACCACTCCTTCGCCCAGCCCTCGTCGCCGCGCGTGGCGTTCGCGAGGTTGAGGCCCAGGTTCTTCTGGAGGGCCTGGACGTCCGCCAGGCGCTCCTTGTCACGCTCCTCCGAGCCCTGCCCGCCCGTGTCGGCGGCGAGCTCGCCGAAGAACCGCAGCGCACCCTCGCCGCCGAGCCGGTCGTAGAAGGTGCGGGAGAACCACCCCACCTTCCGGTTGTCGGCCAGCAGCTCGTTGAGCTGTTCCAGCTCCGCGTGCGTGAGCTTCCGGCCCTTCTCGGCCAGCCCGACCGCCCGGTCGACCTCCTCGGCGTCGAGGCTCGCGTACTTCGGGGCGCTGAACTGGTGCGTGTCGCCGGTGATGTCGGCACGCAGGGCGTTGGCGCAGGCCACGTCCGCGTCGTCGCAGCGTTCGAGGACCGCGTCGATGCGCGCCTTCAACGCCTTGATCTGGGCCTGTTCCTTGCGGTAGACGAGAGCGAAGTCCGGGTCACGGCGGGCGGCGACGTCCTCCCCGACCGGCTCGCGGGCCACGACGGTGCCGTCGGTCCGCACCAGGAGCCCCTGGCCCGGCGCGTCGGTCTCGACGAGCCTCGTCAGCTCGTCCTTGGCCTTCTTGAAGGTCTGGTACCCGTCCTCCAGGACCCTGTGGATGCCGTCCGCCGCCTTCGCCGCGTCCGCGAACTCCTTGGCGGTCTTGTCGATGAACGGCTTCGTCACCTCGGCGTTCAGACCGCGCCAGTCCTCCGCCCTGGTCTGGTCGACCATCGTCCGGCGGGCGTCCTCGGCGAGCTCGTCCAGCTTGCGCTTCATCTCGGACCAGCGGTCCGCCGCGTCCTTCATCCGGGCGAGCGGCGCCCGGTAGACACCGTCGAAGGTCAGCACGGTCGCTCCCCCCTACTTGAAGTACTCGCTGATCTTGGACACGGACAGGGACGTGCCGACCTCGACGTCGTCCTTCGCGTGCGAGGCCACGCTGTAGTCGAGGTGGTTGGAGATGTGCGCGACCGCGTGCAGCAGGGTCCGCAGCTGGAAGCCCCAGGTCTCCTGGACCGTCTGCAGCGCCGCTCCCGTGCGGAACCCGTGGCCGGACAGCGCGATCGCCGCCTCGTTGCCGTCCGTCCGCGCGTGGTTGCCGTCCTTCGCCAGCCGGCCGTGCAGCTCGTACGCGGCGTGGCCGATCGCGCCGAGGTGGTCCTGCTTCACGGACAGGTCGACGCCGGGACTCCAGCGCCCCGGGTCGGCCGGCGCTCGGTTGAGCCGCATCGCGCCGCCCTTCGCCGCGGCCCACTCGTCCTCGAACGACACGTCGCTCCCCCGTCCGCCACTGAGGCCCCGGAGTTTACGCACGCACACGGCACTGCACAGACGTACGCGTCGAATTCCAGCCGGGCGCGGAAAGTCGGGGCACCGCACCCCAACAGCGCTTCCCCGACCCCCGCTTGAACGTTTACTCCCGCTATCCAGCCACCCCTCACAGCACCGAATCCATCAGGTCCGCCCGCCCTTCCATGAACGGCGTGTGGCAGCGGTGTTGCAGTCCCGTGGCACGGCCCCGATCTCCCTTGAGCCCCTCCCCCACGCCCCCTAACGTCGTCGTTGTCGCCACACCGACACGACCGTGTGCCCGAGTGGTTCAGGGGCTCGTCTGCAAAGCGAGTGACGTCGGTTCGAATCCGACCACGGTCTCCACAGGCCGAGGCCCGCACCCGTCCGGACGGGTGCGGGCCTCGGCCGCGCGCACATCCCTCACACCCCTACGAGGCGGGCACCGTCGTCACGGGCCCTCGTCGGCCGCGGACCGGGGGGCCGTGATCTTCACAGGCCCGGCGCCCGTGTGTCACAGTCCGCCGCATGGATGATCGAGTCAGACGCAGGGTGGGCATCCTCGTGGGTGTCGGGCTGGCCGGGGGGCTGCTTCCCGGGGTCACGATGGGGGCGGAGACGGTCGACGTCCTGCTCTCCGTGATGATCGCGACGATGGTGATCGTGGTGCTCACCCAGCTCGTGTTCATCGGGCCCTCGGGGCGGGTGCCGGTGCGGATGCTCCTCGTGTTCGGGGGGCTGGGGTTTCTTCAGGACGCGCTGATCTGGTGGTTGCTGTCCTGGCTGGCGCCGAAGATCTCGGCGATGCACGTCGAGGGGTGGGGGACGATCCTGCTCGCCGCGCTCCTCACCCGTACCGCGATGGTCGTCGCCTCGCAGCTGACCTCGCGGACGGAGATCGCGGCGGACTGACGGTCTCGCCGCCGCGCGCCCTCGGTAGGCTCGCCACCGAGAGGCGATGACGACGGCGGGGGGACGCACAGGTGGAGACGGCGCGCGCGCACGGGGCTCCCGGTTCCGGGGCGTCGGGGCGCATCGGTCCGTACCGGCTGATCACGCGGCTCGACCCGCCCGGCTCCCCCGCCCTCCCCTGCCGCCGGTTCGTCGCGCGCGGCGGCGACGGGGAGACCGTGCTGCTGAGCGTGGCGCCGCCCGGCGGCGATCCGCGCGCGTTCGCCGCCGAGGCCGAGGAGGCGCGGCGACTGCCGGCGCCCTGGTTCGAGCCGGTCGGGCGGGTGTCGGGGGCCGGTGAGCGGCAGGCGTGGTACGCCGCGCCGTTCCGGCCCGCGCTGCCGCTGCCCGTGGCGCTCGCCGTGCACGGCGGGCCGCTGCCGGAGGCGACCGTACGGGCGGTCGGCGCGGCCCTCGCCGAGGGGCTGGCCGCCGCGCACGCGCAGGGGTTCACGCACGCCGGGATCTCCCCCGCCGCCGTGCTGCTGACCGCCGACGGCCCCCGTCTCACCTGCCACGGCGCCGTCCGGGCCGCCGGGCCCGACGGCGTGCCGCGCGCCGGGCTTCCCGGGCTCGACCCGGGCGCGCTGGCGCCGGAGCAGGCCACCGGCGGCCGGCCCCGACCGCCGGGTGACGTGTTCGCGCTCGGCGCCGTCCTCGCGTACGCCGCCACCGGCCACACCGTCCCGGAGAGCGCCGAGCTCCCGCCCGCCCTGCGCGGCCCCGTCCTGTCCTGCCTGACCCGCGACCCCGCGCACCGCCCCACCGCCGCCGCCCTGCTGCCCGCGCTGGCGCCGCCGGCCCCGCACGCGACCGTGCTGAACTCCGCCGCGTCCCTCCTCGCGCCCGGCTGGCTGCCCGGCCGGGTCGTCGCCGCGCTCGCCCGCCAGTCCGCCGAACTCCTCGCGGCGGAGACCGAGACGGACGCCCGCGACGAGGCCCGCTCCTTCGCCGCGCTCCCCACCGCGCCCGCGCCCGCCCGCCCGCACGACCCCCGACGGACCTGAACCCGATGCTGTCGCCCCTGACCCATGACGATCCCGCCGCGATCGGTACGTACCGGCTCCTCGCCCGCCTCGGCTCGGGCGGCATGGGGACGGTGTACCTCGGGCGCTCCCCCGGCGGCCGGGTCGTCGCGCTGAAGACGCTGCACGCCCGGCTCGCCGCCGATCCGGTGTTCCGGGGGCGGTTCCGGCTGGAGACGGACGCGGCCCGGATCATCGGCGGGCGGCACGGCGCGGCCGTCGTCGACGCCGATCCGCTGGCGGAGACGCCCTGGCTGGCGACCGAGTACGTGCTGGGGCCGCCGCTCGACCGGGCGGTGAGGCTCGGCGGGCCGCTGCCCGAGCCGACGGTACGGGCCCTGGGCGCGGCGCTCGCCGGGGCGCTCGGGCGGCTGCACGCCTCGGACGTGGTGCACCGGGACCTGAAGCCCTCGAACGTCCTGGTCACCGCGTACGGGCCGAAGATCATCGACTTCGGCATCGCCCGGGCCGCCGGCGACGACCACCTGACCCGCGCGGGCTCGGCGGCCGGCACGCCCGCCTACATGTCGCCGGAGCAGGCGGGCGGCCTCGAACACGCCCCGGCCGGCGACGTGTTCGCGCTCGCCGGGGTGCTGCTCTTCGCCGCCACCGGCCACGGCCCGTTCGGCACCGGCTCCCCCGCCGACCTGCTCTACCGCGTCCGGTACGCCGAACCCGACCTCTCCGGGCTGCCGCCGGGCCTGGTCCCGCTGCTCTCCGCCTGTCTGGCGAAGGACCCGGCCGCCCGCCCCACCACGGACGTCCTCACCGCGCGACTCCACGACGGGCAGGGGGAGTTCGCCGACCATCTGCCGCCGGTCGTGCTCGCCGACATCGCCCGGCGGGCGACGGACGTGTGGCTGCCGCTGCCGGAGCGGCTGCCGGCCCCGGAGGCCGACCCGTACGCGGAGACCCGGCCCGCCGCCGCGGGGGCCGGCCGCTCGCCCTCCCGGCGCCGCTTCCTGGCGCTCGGCGGCGGCGTCCTGCTCGCCGCGGGAGGCGCGGGCGGGGTGCTCTGGGCGACCCGCGACACGGACCGGTCCACCGGCGCGCAGCTGCCGAAGGCGCCGCTGCTCGGCGACGCGCCGGACTCGCTCTGGAACGCGAACCTGCTGGTCCCCAAGATCGCCAGGGACCGTGCCTTCCCGCTGGTCGCCGGCGACCGGGTCGCGGTCCCCGCCGGGCTCGGCGTCGCCTTCACGGACACCGGCTCGGGCGAGACCGCCGGCGTCTGCACGGTGGACACGGCCTGGCGGGCCCTCGCCACCGACGGGACCGAGGTGTACGCCGTCCCCCGGAAGCCGGAGGACGCCCACCACGACTTCGCCTTCCACACGATCGACACGGACCGGTTCGAACTCCGCCGGCCCGGCACCCGGGTGCGGGGCCTCAACGCCAACATGGCGGCGACCCAGCTCCCGTGCGTGGCGGACGGGATCATGTACGTCGGGGGCGCCACCGGCACCCGGGCGGACTTCGGCGAGAACCTGATCGCCGCCGTCGACGTCCGCACGGGCCGGGAGCTGTGGCGGGCCCGGCCCGTCGAGCCGCCGCGGGAGGACACCCCGCCCGTCACCGCCGCCGCGGTCCGCGACGGCCGGTTCGTCGCCGTCGAGTGGACCGCCGACACGCTGCGGACCGGCCGGCTGCTGCTCGTCGTCCGGGACGCCCGCACCGGCGCCGTCCGCTGGAGGCAGCCCGTCGTCCTCCCGGCCGAACGGATCTGCCTGGACGGCACCCACGTCTACTCCGGTGGCCCCGACCTCGTCGCCCGCCGGCTCACGGACGGGAGCGAGGCATGGCGGCTCCCGGCCGGGACGAACGACGCGTATGCCGCCCCCGAGCTCCGCGACGGGACCCTGTACACGGTGTCGGAGACGGGTGCGCACGCCTTCGCGCCGGACTCCGGGAAGCGGCTGTGGCAGGAGTCGGCTCCGCAGGACAACCCGCCGCTGTACGCCTCGGAGCAGTACCTCGCCGTGGGCCCGGGGCACCTCTTCTACCGGACCCGCCTCGGCCTCGCCGCGGTGGACCTGAGGACCCGCCGCCGCTCCTGGGTGTACCAGACGGACGCCGACCACTTCGTCGAACTCCCGGAGCGCCGGCGGATGTTCGGCGTCGGTGCCGATTCCCTCATCGCCCTCCCCCTGAACTGATACGACCCGGACAAGGACGTGACCTTCCGTGAACCCCCTCGGCTTCGGCGACCCGCTCCGGCTCGGGCCGTACCGTCTCGTCGGCGTGCTGGGCGAGGGCGGCATGGGCAAGGTGTACCTCGCGGCGGGGCGGGACGGGCGGCCCGCCGCCGTGAAGGTGCTGCGCCCCGAACTCGCCCACGACCCGGACCTCGCCCGGCGGTTCGTGCGCGAGGCGCACACCGCGGCGGCCGTGGAGAGTCCCGGGGTGGCCCGGGTCCTCGCCGCCGAGGTGGAGGGCGGACGGCCGTGGATCGCCACGGAGTTCCTGTCCGGGCCCACCCTCGAAGAGGCCGTCGCCCGGTACGGGCCGCTGGACGAGCAGGCGGTACGGATGCTCGCGGCGGCGCTCGGCGAGACGCTGCGGGACGTGCACGCGGCCGGGCTCGTGCACCGGGACGTCAAGCCGGCGAACATCGTGCTCACCGCCGACGGGCCCCGGCTGATCGACTTCGGCATCGCCCGCCCCGAGCACGGCCTCACCCTCACCACCACCGGCCAGATCCCCGTCACGCCCGGCTACGGGGCGCCCGAGCAGGTCCTCGGGCAGCGGGTGACGGGCGCCGCCGACGTGTTCTCGCTGGGCGCGGTGCTCGTGTACGCGGCGACCGGCCGGCGCGCCTACGACGGCCCGCACGTCGCCGCCGTGCAGTACGCGGTCGTCCACGAGCGGCCGGACCTCGGCGGGCTGCCGCCCGCGCTGCACCCGCTCGTCGCCCCCTGCTTCCAGCACGACCCGGCGCTGCGGCCGACGCCCGAGCAGATCGCCCGCGCCTTCGCCCCGCAGGGCTCCGGCGGTCGGAAGGCCCGGGAGGTGTGGCGTCGGGGGCCGCTGCACGAGGAGGCGAAGGGGCGGGAGGCGGAGATCCGGCGGCTGACGGCGGCCACCGTCGTCCCGGGTCCGGACGGTGCCGGTGCGCGAGGGCCGTCCCGGCGGCGCGTCCTCGCCGGCTGGGGCGCGGGCGGTGCGCTGCTCCTCGCCGGGGGCGGCGGGACCGCCTGGTGGCTGCTCGGCGGGAAGGGGGCGGAGCCGCCGGCGGCCGGGGACGCCCCGGCCGCGGCGCTGCTGGAGGGGAAGAACGCGGGCATCCGCCCGAAGCCCCTGTGGGGGCCGCTGGAGGCGGCCGCCTCGGGCCCCCTGCCGACGCCGGTGGTCCTGCGCGACGTGGTGGTCTTCGCGGCCCGGGACGGCGGTCTCACCGCGCTGCGGGTGGTCGACGGCACGGCGAAGTGGACCCACCGGGAGCTCTCCGCCCGGGCCGGCCAGGTGGCGGTGAACGACGACGAGTTCGCCTGCGCCGACGCCTCGGGGCGGCTGTCGGTGCGGAACGCGTCCACCGGCGAGGAGGCGTGGGCGGTGGACGGCGCCGAGGCCGCGCTGTTCCTGGCCGCCACGCCCGAGGGCGTCTACTTCCTGACCTCGGCGGGGAAGCTGCGGGCCGTGGACACGGCGGGGCGGCGGATCCGCTGGACGGCGGAGTCGGCGGAGGACCCGGCGGGCGCCTCCGTCCCGCTCGCCGCCGCCGGTCCCGGCCGGCTCGTGCTGGCGGGGACGAACGGCGACCTCACCGTCCTGGACACGGCGGACGGGCGGACGGCGTGGAGCGTGAAGGGCAAGGCGTCCAAGGCCCTCCAGCCGGCGATCGAGGGCGACACGGTCTACGCCGGCGGGGAGGTGCTCAGCGCGTTCGCCCTCGCGGACGGCGAGCGCCGCTGGGAGGTGAAGGGGTACGGCGACTGGGGGCCGCCGGTGCCCGACGCGGACGGTCTGACCGTGACCAGCGGCGGTCTGGCGTACCGCTACCTGAAGGACGGCACGCGGACCGACCTGTGGATCGTCACGCTGGTCAGCCCCTATCCGTCGATGCAGCCGCCGGTGGTGCAGGGCGACTGGATCTGGGTGGTCGAGGGCAACCACACGGAGGCGGGCGTCTCGGCCCTCTCCAAGTCCGCGAAGGACCGCCTGTGGACCTACGAGCGGGAGAACCCGGGCCCGTGGGCGGTGGCCGCCGCCGGGAACCGGGTCTTCCTCCTCAGCAGGGGCAGGATCGTGGCGATGCCCACCGCCTGACGCCCGCGGTCTAGGGGGTCGCCGCCACCGCCGCCTGCGGCCGGATCGGCAGCCGGTTGACCGGGCGGCCGGTCGCCGCGCGGACCGCGGCCGCCACCGCCGCGGGCGAGGTGACGACCGGGACGGCGCTCGCCGCCTTCGCGCCGAAGGGGGCGACGACGTCCCGCTCCTCGACGAGCTTCACGATCCGGATGTCCGGGGCGTCCAGCGAGGTCGGCAGCGCGTAGCCGGTGAAGTCCGGGTGGCGGACCAGGCCGCGGGCGGTGCGCAGGTTCTCGGTGAGGGCCGCGCCGACGCCCTGGGTGACGCCGGCCTCGATGCGGGTGGCGAGCTGGGCGGGGTTGAGGACGCGGCCGACGTCCTGGGCGACGGCCATCTCCACGACCCGGACGGCGCCGAGTTCGATGTCGACGTCGACGACCGCGCGGATCGCGCAGAAGGCGAGGCCGACGAAGGCGTCGCCCTGCCCGGACTCGTCCAGCGGCTCGGTGGGGTGCGGGCGGCACTGGGCGGTGGCCCACAGCTCCTTGCCGTGCATCTCCTCGGCGACGGTGGTCGAGAGGACCCCGTCGTACGAGGTGATCTTGCCGTCGCTGATCTGGAGCAGCTCGGTCGACATGCCGAACTTGTGGGCCAGCGGCTGGAGGAGCTGGGTGCGGACCATCTTGGCGGCGCGCTCGACGGCGCCGCCGGAGACCCAGGTGTGCCGGCCGTGGGTGGCGGCGCCGGCCGGGGGCTGGTCGGTGTCGACGGGGGCCACGTGGACCTCGTCGACGCCGAGGGTCTCCTGGACGATCTGGCGGGCGAGGGTGGTGAAGCCCGACCCGGTGTCCACCGCCGAGCAGATGACGGTGGCGACGCCGTCGAGGACCCGGACGGTGGCGGTGGACACCTCGTCGGTGCCCTCGGCGCCGAGCATGTGCACCATGCCGAGCGCGTAACCCACGCCCCGCCGCACGGCGCCGGGTTCGCCCGCGCCCTCCGGCCCGCCGGGCAGCAGCCAGTCCTCCTCGGGGGTGTCCTTCGGGAGGGCGGGCAGCGGGAAGTCCCTCACGGCGGCGAGGAGTTCGGCGACGGGGGCGGGGCAGGTGACGGTCTGGCCGGTGGGCAGCAGATCGCCGGTGGACATGACGTTCCGCATGCGCAGCTCGGCGGGGTCGATGCCGAGGCGGGCGGCGAGCTTGTCCATCTGGGCCTCGTACGCGGCGCAGACCTGCATCGCGCCCTCGCCGCGGACGTGTCCGGACGGCGGGTTGTTGGTGCGGACCGCCCAGCCCTCGACGAAGGCGTGGGGGACGACGTACGGGCCGCAGGCGAAGGCGACGGCGGCGGCGAGGGACTCGGACGAGGAGTCGGCGTACGCGCCGGCGTCCAGCAGGATCTGGGCCTCCACCTTCACCAGGCGGCCCTCGGCGTCGGCGTGGTGGCGGTAGCGCAGCAGGGTGGGGTGCCGGTGGGCGTGGCCGAGGAAGGACTCCTCGCGGGTGGCGGTGAGCTTGACCGGGCAGCCGGTGCGCAGCGCGAGCAGTCCGAGGGGGATCTGGAAGCCGGGGTCCTCGCGGTCGCCGGTGGCGCCGGGGACGCCGGTGACGACGACCTTGACCTGCTCGGGGGTGAGGCCGAAGCAGGCGGCGGCGAGGTCGCGGTCGGTGTGCGGGTCGGTGGAGGCGGTGTACAGCTCGACGCCGCCGTCCGGGCGGGGCACGGCCAGTCCGGCCTCGGCGCCGATGGGGGCGGGGTCCTGGCGGCCGACCCGGTAGAGGCCCTCGACGACGATCTCGCCGGTGGCCTCGGGGTCGCCGAAGCGCAGCGGGATGTGCCGGATCAGGTTGCCGTCGGGGTGGAGGGGTTCGGCCTCGAACGCCTTCTCCGGGTCGGTGACGGGCTCCAGGAGCTCGTACTCGACGAGGATGGCGGCGGTGGCGAGCCGGGCGGTGTCGGGGTGGTCGGCGGCGACGGCGGCGATGGCCTCGCCGTGGTGCCGGACGAGTCCGTCGGCGAAGACGGGCCGGTCGGCGACGCGCCGGCCGTAGGTGGCCGCGCCGGGCACGTCGGCGGCCGTCACCACGGCCCGTACGCCGGGCATGGCCTCGGCGGCGGAGGTGTCGACGGAGACGATCCGGGCGTGGGCGTGCGGGGAGCGCAGGATGGCGGCCCACAGCAGGCCCTCGGCCCACAGGTCGGAGGCGTACGGGAAGGTGCCCTCGGCCTTGGCGCGGGCGTCGGCCTGCGGGAGGGAGGCGCCGAGTCCGAGGACCGGGGTCTCGGGCTCCGGCGCGGCCCCGGCGGCCTCCGCGAAGGGGAGTGTGGGAATGGCGGTGGTCGCGTCGCTGCTCACGCCCTGCCTCCGTCGTGCTGGTGCGGGATGCGGGCCGAGGCGTCGTCCTCGCCCGCGGTGACGTGTTCGCCGGCGGCGCGCTCGGCGATGACGTCCTCCACGGCCTGGAGCACGCCGTTGTAGCCGGAGCAGCGGCAGAGGTTGCCGGCGAGGGCCTGGCGGGTCTCCAGCTCGGTGGGGGCGTGGTTGCCTTCGAGCAGGTCGTGCACGGTCATGCACATGCCCGGGATGCAGAAGCCGCACTGCACGGTGCCGCAGCGCGAGAGCGCACGCTGGACGTCGGACGGCTCGCCGTCCACCGCGAGCCCCTCGACGGTCCGCACCTCGCACCCGGCGGTGGTCGCGGCCGGCACCAGGCAGGAGGCCACGAGCCGCCCGTCGACCTGGACGTTGCACGCCCCGCACTCGCCCTGCGAGCAGCCGTCCTTGGCGCCGGCGAGACCGAGCCGCTCGCGGAGCACGTAGAGCAGCGACTCGCCGATCCAGGAGTCGGTGACGGGCCGGTCGGCGCCGTTGACCCGCAGCACGTAGGAGGTGTGCGGGTGCTCGTCGCTGTCGACGGAGGTGTACGAGGGCACCGGGGCGTCCGGTGCGGCCCCGGCGGCCACGACGGCCGCGTCCGCCTCCGTCCGCGCCGCCGGCGCGTGCTCGTGGTCCGGTTCGGGTTCGGGCCCCGGCTCCGGTTCCGCGGCGGGCTCGGTCACCGGCTCCGCCACGGCCTCCGGCACCGCCCACGGCGCCGGCGCGCCGCCGGGCAGGGTCGGTGGGGCCTGCTCGTACGAGACGGGCTCGGGCGACGCGTCGAGGGCCGCCTCGGCGGGCGCGCCGGCGACCGGCACGTCCAGGGGCGCGTCCAGGGGCGCGGCCGGCGGCACGTCCGACGGCAGCTCCACGGCCTCCGGGACCACCGGCATCTCCGGGACCACCGGCATCTCCGGCACCGCAGGCACCACCGGCACGTCGGCCACCACCGGCGCCTCGGCAACCACCGGCATCTCCGGCACCACCGGCTCCGCCGGGTACGCGGTGAGCCCGTCCGCCGGCAGCTCCCACTGCCCGGTCCCGCCGAAGTGCCACTCCGCCGTCGCGTGCGGGTCGTGCTCCACGTACGGCCGGACCACCGGCGCGCCCGCGCTCTCGTCGCCGTACCCGTGCGGCTCGGGGCCCTGCTCCGGGAAGCCCTGCCCGGGCTCCGGGGCGAAGAACTCGACGCCCTCGGCCGGCTGCGCGAGCGGCTGGAGCGGCACGATCATCGGCGGCGTGTAGCCGTGGCCGGGGGCCTCCAGGGGGACGCCGTCCAGCATGAACTCCGGCGGCAGATGGACGAAGGCGGTCGCGCCCTCGTCGTACCCCTCGCTCTGCGGGATCGGCTCCCAGCCGCCCGGCGCGGCCGGGGCCGCGGTCTCGTTCTGCTCGTGGTTGCCGGTGTTCACGACAGGGCCCTCCCCAGTGCCCGGCGGGCGAGAGTGGCGACGGTGCGCCGCAGGTGCTGTACGGCGGGCGGCAGCTGCTCGCCGTCCGGCGGATCGGGGACACAGGCGGCGGCCACGTACTCGCCGAAGGCGGTCAGCGCCTCCGGGGCGAGCCCCCGGTCGTTGTCCCAGTCGACCAGGGAGGCGATCCAGCGCTCGGCCTCCAGCGGGCGCAGCGGCATCGGGGCGACCGCGCCGACGGCGCAGCGGACCCCGCGCCGGGCCGGGTCGAGGACGACGGCGACGGAGGCGGTGGCGCGGGCCGGGCCGGTGCGGCCGGTGGCCTTGAGGAAGACCTGCGGGGCGTGCAGCAGCGGCACCCGGACGAACGCCACGAGCTCGCCGGGGGCGAGCAGGTCGCGGCCCGCGAGGAGGTGCGAGACGGGGATCTCGCGGCTGCCGAGCGGGCCGACGACGACGAGGTCGGCCTCCAGGGCGGCGAGGACCGGCAGCGAGTCGCCGGTGGGGGCGGCGGTGACGACGTTGCCGCCGAGGGTGCCGGCGTTGCGGATCTGGGGCGGCCCGGCCGCGCGGGAGGCGGCGGCGAGGGCCGGGATGAGGGCGGCGAAGTCGGGGCGGCCCATGCGGGCGTGGGTGAGGCCCGCGCCGAGGAGGGCGTGGCCGTCCTGGTACTGCCAGCCGCGGATCTCGTTGATGCGGCTGAGGCCGACGAGCCCGGCGGGGCGGAGCTGGCCGCGGTTGACGGCGGCCATCAGGTCGGTGCCGCCGGCGACGGGCACGGCGGCCGGCATGGCGGTCAGCGCGGCCACGGCCTCGTCGAGCGAGGCGGGCAGCGTCACGGACTGCGCCGTCTGTGGTGCGTGCGTGGTCAACCCGCTGCCCCTTCCCGGTTGTCCCGGTCCGTCCCCGACTGTGCCCGGCCGCCGCGCCTGCGAGCGGGCGCACGGCGCGCCTGTGTGTGGGCGTACCGTACGTGCTCACAGGCCGGACGTGGCAACTCTGGCACATCTTCCGAGCCGTCCGGAGCGAGGGGCCGCGCGAGCCCCCTCCCTCCCGGGTGCCCCGGACTCCCGGGACGCCCGGGATGTCCGGAGAGCCCCCTGGACGCCCCGGGACGCCCTGACAGAGAAGGTAACTCCCGTTTCGCCGCTCCCGGGTGACCCCGGGGAGCGAGGTGGCTCACACGATCGGGGGCGGGCCGTCGATCGGGCGGCCGAGGAGGCCGGGGCGGCGCTGCCAGGGGGCGGGTCCGGTGGGCGGCCGGTAGGCGACGCCGAGGGCGTCCAGGCGCCGGTAGTGGGTCTCCATGCGGCGCAGGAAGCCGTCCGTGTCGCGGTCGTCGGGGGCGGGCAGCGCGGACCAGGCGACCTCGGCGAAGGCGGCGAGGCGGGGGAAGACCTGGTAGTCGACGCGGGCCCGGTTCTCCAGCACCTCGGTCCACACGTTGGCCTGGGTGCCGAGGACGTGCCGGGCCGCCGCCTCGGACAGGCCGGGCGGGACGGGCTCGAAGCGGTAGACGTCCTCCAGGGTGCGCACGAAGCCGATCGGGACGGGTTCGTCGGGGCCGTCGTGCTGCCGGTGGTCGAGGTAGACGTGCTGTTCGGGGCACATGACGACGTCGTGGCCGGCCTCGGCGGCGGCGATGCCGCCGCCGTACCCGCGCCAGGACGACACGGCCGCGCCCTCGGCGAGGCCGCCTTCGAGGATCTCGTCCCAGCCGATGAGGCGGCGGCCGCGGGCGGTGAGCCAGCGGTCGAAGTGGCGGATGAACCAGGACTGGAGCCCGTCCTCGTCGCCGACGCCGAGTTCCGCGATCCGGGCCTGGGCGGCCGGGGACGCCTTCCACTGGTCCTTGGGGCACTCGTCGCCGCCGATGTGCACGAACTCCGAGGGGAAGAGCTCCAGGACCTCCTCCAGGACGCCCTCGTAGAAGCGCAGCACCTCCTCGGTCGGGGCGAGGACGTTCGGGTTGACGCCCCAGGTGTCCCAGACGGTGAGGGCGGCGGTGTCGACGACGTCGGTGTTGCCGAGCCAGGGGTACGCGGCGATGGCGGCCTGCGCGTGGCCGGGGAGGTCGATCTCGGGGACGACGGTGATGTGCCGTGCGGCGGCGTGGGCGACGATCTCGCGGATGTCGTCCTGGGTGTAGTGGCCGCCGTGCGGGGTCTCGTCCCACAGCGGCGAGGCGCGGTGGCCGCGCTTGGAGCGGGCCCGCCAGGCGCCGACCTCGGTGAGGCGCGGGTACCGCTCGATCTCGATCCGCCAGCCCTGGTCGTCGGTGAGGTGGAAGTGGAAGACGTTCAGCTTGTGCGCGGCCATCAGGTCGAGCAGCCGCAGCACGTCGTCCTTGGCGGTGAAGTGCCGGGACACGTCGAGGAGGAGGCCCCGCCAGCCGAAGCGGGGGCGGTCGGCGATCTCGGTGTACGGGAGCGCCCAGGTCCGGCCGGGCAGCGGCGCCCGCCGGTACGCGTCGGGGCCGAGGAGCTGGCGCAGGGTCTGGGCGCCCCAGAAGAGCCCGGCGGGGCCGCCGCCGTCGAGGAGGACGCCGTCCCCGGTCACGGAGAGCCGGTAGCCCTCGGGGCCGTACTCCTTCCCGGTCTCCGGGGAGATCCGGAGCCGGATCGCGCCGGGTCCGGTGCCGTCGGGCAGGGGCAGCCCGGTGGCGGCGCCGAGCACGGTGCGCAGCCAGCGGGCGGTGCCCCCGGTGCCGGGTCCGGCGTCCAGGGCGGTGGTGGCGTCGAGCGCGCGGCTGCCCCGGGGGTGGCGGGCCGTCAGGGGTGCCGGGATCAGATCCGTCTCTGTCATCACGTCAGTCCTTCACCGCCCCGCCCAGTCCGGAGACGAGACGGCGCTGTACGAGTACGAAGAAGACGAGCACCGGGAGGGTCATCACGGTCGAGCCGGCCATGATGCCTCCCCAGTCGTTCTCGTCGGGCTTGAAGAAGACCAGCAGCGCCATCGGGAGGGTGGACTGCGAGGTGTCGCTGATGAGGAACGACTTGGCGAAGAGGAAGTCGTTCCAGGTGGAGATGAACGAGAAGACGCTGGTGGCCACGAGGCCGGGCAGGACCAGCGGGAAGAGGATCGTCCACAGGAAGCGGGCGTGGCTCGCCCCGTCGATCCGGGCCTGCTCCTCCAGCGCCTCCGGCACGGCCCGGACGAAGCCGCGCAGCATCCAGATCGCGAACGGCAGCGAGAAGGCGAGGTGCGGGAGGACGAGCGAGCCGAGGGTGTTGAGGAGTCCGGCGTCCCGCATGAGGAAGAAGAGCGGGATGGTCAGTGCCTCGACCGGCACCATCTGCGCCACCAGGAACATCACCAGGAGGGTGGTGCGGAACCGGAAGCGGAAGCGGGTGACGGCGGTGGCCGCGAGGAAGGCGATGACGGCGGAGGCGAGGACGACCGCCGTCGCCACCAGCAGGCTGTTGAGGAAGTAGCGGCCGAAGTCCTGCTGCTCGAAGACGCGCCGGAAGGAGTCGAGGGACGGCGAGAGCGTCCACGGCCGGGGTTCGGTCGACTGGATCTCGCCGGCCGGCTTGAGGGCGGAGAGGACCATCCAGTACAGCGGGAAGGCGACGACGACGGCGGTGAGCAGGGCCGCCGTCTCGGCGAGCAGCCGCCCGGGGCGGCGGACGCCGGGGATGCGGAACGCGGTCACAGCTCCTCCCCCTGACGGCGCAGCAGCCGCAGGTACACCAGGGTGACCGCGAGCAGGAGCAGCAGCATGACGACGCCGATGGCGGCGCCCAGGCTGTACTGGGAGGAGGCGAACGCCTGCTGGTAGGCGTAGACGTTGAGGACGAGGTTCTGGCCGGCGATGCCGCCGCCGTTCGTCATCACGTAGATCTGGGTGAAGACCTTGAAGTCCCAGATGACGGACTGGATGGTGACGACGGCGAGGATCGGGCGGAGCAGGGGCGCGGTCACGGTGCGCCAGATCCGCCACGGGGAGGCGCCGTCGAGGGCGGCGGCCTCCAGGACCTCGGTGGGGACGGCCCGGATCCCGGCGTAGACGGTGACCATCACGAAGGGGAACGAGCACCAGACGACTTCGAGGAGGACGAGCGCGAAGGCGCTGTACCGCCCGTAGGTCCAGGAGTAGTCGCCGAGGCCGAGGAGTCTGTTGACGGGGCCGAAATCGGCGTCGAAGAGGAAGACCCAGACGGTGGAACCGGTGACGGCGGGGGTGGCCCAGGCGCCGAGCGCGGCCAGCATCAGGGCGAGGCGGGGCAGGGCCCGTACCCGGGTGAGGAGGACGGCGAGGGCGCAGCCGACGGCGAGGGTGCCGGCGACGCAGGCGGCGGCGAAGACGACGGTGGCGAGCAGGACCTGGCGGAACTGCGGGTCGGCGAAGAGGGCCGTGTAGTTGGCGAGGCCCCGGAAGGAGGTGGGTTCGCCGCCGCTGACCTGGGCCTGGGTGTACTCCAGGAAGGAGATCAGGCCGAGCTGGTAGACGGGGTAGACGAGGAGGGCGCCGAGGACGGCGAGGGCGGGCAGCAGGTAGAGCCAGGGGGTCCAGGCGGAGGTGCCGGTGCGGGAGTTCGCGGTACGGCTCCGGGGCCGGCGGGCGGGCGGTCGCGCGGCGCCGGGGGGCGTGGGCGGCGCGGTGGCGGTGGCGGTCATCGGGTTCAGCCCGCCTCGGCGAAGGCCGCGTCCATCTTCTTCGCCGCGTCGGCGGCGGCGTCCTTCACGTCCTTCCGGCCGCTGGCGATCTCCTGGAGCATCGTGGGGACGACGAGCGAGGAGTCGATGCGGCCCCAGGCGGCGGTGGCGGGCACGAACCTCGTGCCGGCGGCGAGGGTGTCGATGAAGGGCTTCACGAAGGGCTTGCGCGCGGCGGCGGCGGTGCGGACGTCGGTGAAGGTGGGCAGGAAGCCCATCGCGTCGAACAGCCTGGCCTGGGTCTCCTTGCCGGCGAGGGTCTTCGTCAGCTCGACGGCGAGGGTGCGGTGGGCGGTGGACTTCAGGACGCCGATGTTGTTGCCGCCGGCGAAGGCGGGGGCGACGGAGCCGGGCGTGGTGCCGGGGAGCGGGACGACGGCGTACTTGCCCTTGACCTGGCCGGCCTCGACGGCGGCGTGGCTGAAGTCGCCGCCGATGGCCATGCCGGCCTTGCCGGCGGCGAAGGCGGTGACGGTGGCGTTGCCGCCCATCTGGGCGCAGGTGGCGGCGGGGCAGTTGTCGTCGCGGAGGAGCGAGGTGTAGGCGGTGAGGCCGCGGACGGCGGCGTCGCTGTTCAGGGCGGCCTTGTAGGCGCCGGAGGCGTCCTTGACGGCGAGGTCGCCGCCGGCGGCCCAGACGAAGGGGAGGGCGCCGTAGGTGTAGGCGCCGCCGACGGCGATGCCGTACAGCTCGGGCCTGGCCTTGCGTATCTTCTTCGCGGTCGCGACGAGTTCGTCCTGGCTCTGGGGGGCGGTGAGGCCGAGGTCGCGGAAGACGTCGGTGCGGTAGTAGAGGGCCCTGACGCCGACGAAGAGCGGGGCGCCGTAGACCTTTCCGCCGACGGTGACGGACTCGCGGGCGGTGGGGTCGGTGTCCTTCGCCTGGTCCCAGGCGGTGAACTCGGCGGTGAGGTCGGCGAGTCCGCCGTCCTTCACGTATCCGGCGGTGTCGGTGTTGCCGTACTCGATGACGTCGGGGGCGGACTTCGGGTCGTTGAAGGCCGCCTTGACGCGCTGGGCGCGGGTCTCGACGGGGATGTACTCGACCTCGACCTCGGCGCCGGGGTGTTTCTCCTCGAAGGCGGCGACGGCCTCGTCGACGACCTTCTCCTTGGGCTGGTTGGCGACCTCCTGGAAGAGCCAGACGCGCAGGGTGCCGGTCTTCTCGTCGCCGCCGGCGGCGGGGGCGGAGGTCTGGGGCGCGCAGGCGGCGAGGACGAGGGCGGCGAGCGGCAGGGCGACGGGGGCGGTGATCCGGGCAGGAAGCTTCATGGCGGTTCCCCTCCGAGCGTACGTTGCAACATGCGCAACGGGCGTTTCGTGCTGCACAACAACAGCGGTGAGGTTAGGCGCGCCCGCCGATCACGACAAGAGGTCTCGACCACTTCCCGCCCGCGGAGGAGCCCCGCGCGGGCCCGGGCGAACGAAAACGGCCCCCGCCGCGCGCACCGCTGGTGCGCACGACGGGGGCCGCCCCCGACAGGATCCGGAGGGGTTACTTCCCCTTGCCGCCCTTGTCCTTGTCCTTGTCGCCACCCGAGCCCATGGACTCGTAGATCTCCTTGCACATGGGACAGACCGGGTACTTCTTGGGGTCGCGCCCCGGCACCCAGACCTTGCCGCACAGGGCGACGACGGGAGTGCCGTCGAGGGCACTCGCCATGATCTTGTCCTTCTGGACGTAATGGGCGTAGCGCTCGTGGTCGCCGTCACCGTGGGACACCTGCGGCGTCGGCTCGACGAGGGTTCCCGTACCTGCCCCGCGCTCGGGCTCGAGAGTGCTCATGGCACCCAAGGGTACTGGGAGCCGCGGGACTCAGTTGAGCGAAGGGTCGTCCGGGTAGGTCGCGACCATCGCGAGGTCGCCGCGCTGGCGACGGAGGACCTGCCGCCAGAGGGTCTCCGGGGTCGGCGAGGAGACGTCGCCGGGCTCGGACTCGACGACGTACCAGGCGCCCTCGGTCAGTTCGGCCTCCAGCTGGCCGGGGCCCCAGCCTGCGTAGCCGGCGAAGATGCGGAGCGCGCCGAGGGCGGGACCGAGCAGCTCCGGCGGGGTCTCCAGGTCGACCAGGCCGATCGCGCCGAAGACCCGGCGCCAGCCGATCGGCCCCTCGTCGCCGGGGATGACGGCGAGGCCGAGGGCCGCGTCGAGGGAGACCGGGCCGCCCTGGAAGACCACGCCCGGCTCACCGGCCAGACCCGCCCAGGGGGCCAGCACGTCTCCGACGGTGACGGGGGTGGGCCGGTTGAGGACGACGCCGAGCGAGCCCTCGTCGTCGTGGTCGAGCAGCAGCACCACCGCGCGGTCGAAGTTCGGGTCCGCGAGGGCGGGGGTGGCCACGAGCAGCCGTCCTGTGAGCGAGGACACCTCGGTCATGCGACACATGATCCCGCATCTTCGGCGCGAGCGGGGGTTCTCGGGCGCAATGCCGGGAAACCCGCGGAAGCCGAGGCGAGCCTCGCAGGTCGGGAGGGGCGGGACAGGAGGGCCCGGACCGCCCGCGCGGGACAACCGGACGGTGACAGTCCGCAAGATCGCGGAAACGGAGGGTGTTGTGCCGAATTCATTACATCTGACAGGCACCCCGACCGGCCCGATCGGGGTCCAATGGCCCCTTACCCTTTTCTCTGGCCACCCGACCGACGACTCCGGAACGCGAGATTCATGACCGGCACAGACGATGTCCTGCTTGTCCACGGCGGAACCCCGCTGGAGGGCGAGATCCGCGTTCGCGGCGCGAAGAACCTCGTGCCCAAGGCGATGGTCGCCGCCCTGCTCGGCAGCGGCCCCAGCAGACTGCGCAACGTGCCCGACATCCGTGACGTCCGCGTCGTGCGCGGACTGCTGCAGCTGCACGGAGTGACGGTCCGCCCCGGCGAGGAGCCGGGCGAGCTGGTGCTCGACCCGACCCACGTCGAGTCCGCCAACGTCGCCGACATCGACGCCCACGCCGGCTCGTCGCGCATCCCGATCCTCTTCTGCGGCCCCCTGCTGCACCGCCTCGGCCACGCCTTCATCCCGGGCCTCGGCGGCTGCGACATCGGCGGCCGGCCGATCGACTTCCACTTCGACGTGCTCCGCCAGTTCGGCGCGACCATCGAGAAGCGGGCCGACGGCCAGTACCTGGAGGCCCCGCAGCGCCTTCGCGGCTGCAAGATCCGCCTCCCGTACCCCTCGGTCGGCTCGACCGAGCAGGTGCTGCTCACGGCGGTCCTCGCCGACGGCGTCACCGAGCTGTCGAACGCGGCCGTGGAGCCCGAGATCGAGGACCTGATCTGCGTCCTGCAGAAGATGGGCGCGATCATCTCCATGGACACCGACCGGACCATCCGGATCACCGGTGTCGACAAGCTCGACGGCTACACCCACCGGGCCCTCCCGGACCGCCTGGAGGCGGCCTCCTGGGCGTCCGCGGCGCTCGCCACCGAGGGCAACATCTACGTGCGCGGCGCCCAGCAGCGCTCGATGATGACCTTCCTCAACACCTACCGGAAGGTCGGCGGCGCCTTCGAGATCGACGACGAGGGCATCCGCTTCTGGCACCCGGGCGGCTCGCTCAACGCGATCCACCTGGAGACCGACGTCCACCCCGGCTTCCAGACCGACTGGCAGCAGCCGCTGGTGGTCGCCCTGACGCAGGCGTCCGGCCTCTCCATCGTCCACGAGACGGTGTACGAGTCCCGGCTCGGCTTCACCTCGGCGCTGAACCAGATGGGCGCCCACATCCAGCTGTACCGCGAGTGCCTGGGCGGCTCGGACTGCCGCTTCGGCCAGCGGAACTTCCTCCACTCGGCGGTCGTCAGCGGCCCCACCCGCCTCCAGGGCGCCGACCTGGTCATCCCGGACCTGCGCGGCGGCTTCTCGTACCTGATCGCGGCCCTCGCCGCCCAGGGCACGAGCCGGGTGCACGGCATCGACCTGATCAACCGCGGCTACGAGAACTTCATGGAGAAGCTCGTCGAGCTCGGCGCCAAGGTCGAGCTGCCGGGCAGCGCGCTGGTCTGAGGCCCGGCCCCCCCGGCCCCCTGCCGGGGGGGCCGGGGGTCGTCCCCCGGGCGAGCACAGCTTGGAGAAGCTCGTCGAGCTCGGCGCGAAGGTCGAGCCGCCGGGCAGCGCGCTCGTGCAGGACACCTGGCGGAAGGCCCTGCGGGGCCTTCTCCCGGACGTACGGAAGGGCGGCCACCCCGGAGGGGGTGGCCGCCCTTCGCGTGCGCCTACAGGCCGCTTACTTGCCCTTGGCGGCTTCCTTGAGCTTCGAGCCCGCGGAGACCTTCACGCTGTAGCCGGCCGGGATGTTGATCGGGTCGCCGGTCTGCGGGTTACGAGCGGTGCGAGCGGCACGGTGGGTGCGCTCGAAGGTCAGGAAGCCGGGGATGGTGACCTTCTCGTCGCCCTTGGCGACGACCTCGCCGACGGTCTCGGCGAGGGCGGCCAGCACGGCGTCGGCGTCCTTGCGGGTCACCTCGGCGCGGTCGGCCAGCGCGGCCACCAGCTCACTGCGGTTCATGTTGTTACTCCCGTGTTCTTCTTGCCTGTGAGGCGTGAGATCGAAGCCGATGCTGCCAGGGGCCTCGGACAGTCCCCGGAACCGGGTCTGCCTCTCGTGGATCCCTCGCGCCCTGGGGGTTCCCCCCTGGACGAAGTCCTCGGGGGAGCATCCTGCCCCCACCAGCGGCGGGAACGCCAATCCGGCACCCCCTGGGGTCACACGGAAAGCGCCGGAGCCCCCTGGTGGTGACGTAGCGTCGACTCCCCGCAAACGGTGCGGAGCCGAAAAGCCACCCTAAAGGCGGGTTTACGGCTCCGCGAATCGCGACACGCTCGGGGTACCGCTCCCCGGTGACCTCAGACGCCCGCGCCCGCCGCCTTCGCGGCGGTCCGGACGGCCCCGGCGACCGCGCCCGCGACCTTGTCGTTGAAGACCGACGGGATGATGTAGTTCGGGTTCAGCTCGTCCTCGGTGACGACGTCCGCGAGGGCCGCGGCGGCCGCCAGCATCATCTCGGTGTTCACCGTGCGGGACTGCGCGTCGAGCAGACCGCGGAAGACGCCGGGGAAGACCAGGACGTTGTTGATCTGGTTCGGGAAGTCCGAGCGGCCGGTGGCGACGACGGCGGCGGTCTGCCGCGCGGCGGCGGGGTCGACCTCCGGGTCGGGGTTCGCGAGCGCGAACACGATGGAGTCCTCGGCCATCGCGGCCACGTCCGCCGCGTCCAGCAGGTTCGGGGCCGACACGCCGATGAAGACGTCCGCGCCGACGACGGCCTCCTTGAGGGTGCCGGTGACGCCCTCCGGGTTGGTGTTGTCGGCGATCCAGCGCAGCGGGGAGTCGGCCGGGGCGGCCACTAGGTCCTCACGGCCGGCGTGCACGACGCCGTGGATGTCGGCGACGACCGCGTGCTTCACGCCCGCGGCGATCAGCAGCTTCAGGATGGCCGTACCGGCCGCGCCGGCGCCGGACATGACGACCCGGACGTCCCCGATGCCCTTGCCGACCACGCGGAGCGCGTTGGTGAGGGCGGCGAGGACGACGATGGCGGTGCCGTGCTGGTCGTCGTGAAAGACCGGGATGTCCAGGGCCTCGCGGAGCCGCGCCTCGATCTCGAAGCAGCGGGGCGCCGAGATGTCCTCCAGGTTGATGCCCGCGAAGCCGGGGGCGATGGCCTTGACGATCGCCACGATCTCGTCGGTGTCCTGGGTGTCCAGGCAGATCGGCCAGGCGTCGATGTCGGCGAAGCGCTTGAAGAGGGCCGCCTTGCCCTCCATGACCGGCATGGCCGCCATCGGGCCGATGTTGCCGAGGCCGAGGACGGCGGAGCCGTCGGTGACGACCGCGACGGTGTTGCGCTTGATGGTGAGGCGGCGGGCGTCCTCGGGGTTCTCGGCGATCGCCATGCACACGCGGGCGACGCCCGGGGTGTAGATCATCGAGAGGTCGTCACGGTTGCGGATGGGGTGCTTGGACGCCATCTCGATCTTGCCGCCGAGGTGCATCAGGAACGTGCGGTCCGAGACCTTGCCGAGGACGACGCCCTCGATGCCCCGCAGCCGCTCGACGATCTCGTCGGCGTGCGCGGTGGAGGTCGCGGCGATGGTGACGTCGATCCGGAGCTTCTCGTGACCCGAGGCGGTGACGTCGAGGCCGGTGACGGAGCCTCCGTGGGACTCGACCGCAGCCGTGAGCTGCGAGACCGCGGTGCCGCTCGCGGGCACCTCCAGCCGGACCGTCATCGAGTACGAGACGCTGGGCGCCGTTGCCATGGCCGGGTTCCTCTGCTTTCCCTAGCTTCGTTGCTACGCCGCCCCGGCTGGTTGCCCTGGCGGCGCCCTCCGATCGTCGCACCTACCCGCCGGTAGCAGGTAATGCGGTCATTTTGTTTTCGGAAAGTAGTTTCCACCATACGAGAGATGCGGGAGCAACAGAAGAGGCCCCGGTCATCGGAAGACGACCGGGGCCTCAACTTCGTATGTATGTCTAAGTGACACCGACCCGCCATGCTCGCCTCGCGGCAAGTGGTCCCTCTGAGGGACGAAGGTTGGGCCCGGGGGCTTGGATCGAGCCGGTGTCACGACAAGGCTAACAAAGCCTCCGCGAAGGTGATTCCCCTGGCGCGTGTTGACCGGAAATCACCCTCGGGAGCCCTCGTTCCGCGTCCCGTACCCAGCCCCGCCCTCAGTCCCGTCCTCAGTCCCGTCCTCAGTCCCGCAGGAGGTCCGGGACCCCGGCCGCGTCCGGCAGGTCCCGCTCGCCCGCGAGCACGGTGAGCGCCTGCGTCGACCGGGTGAGGGCCACGTAGAGGACCCGCAGGCCCGCCGGGGACTCGTCGGCGATCTCGGCCGGGGAGACGACGAGGGTGGCGTCGTACTCCAGGCCCTTCGCCTCCAGCGAGCCGAGCGCGACCACCCGGTCGCCGAGCCCGTCGAGCCAGCGGGCGGCCTCCGTACGCCGGTCCATGGCGACGACCACGCCGACCGTGCCCTCGACCTCGGCGAGCAGCCGCTCCGCCTCGGACCGCACGGATCCGGCCAGGTCACCGCCCTCGCCGACGGCGACGAACCGGGGCTCGACGCCGGTCGAGCGGACCGCCTTCGGGGACTCCTTGCCCGGCATGGCGAGGGCCAGGACCTTGGCGGCCAGCTCGGCGATCTCCGCCGGGTTGCGGTAGTTCACGGTCAGCTCGAAGCGGCGGCGCGGCCGGGAGCCGAGCGCCTCGTCACGGGCGGCGGCGGCCTCGTCCGGGTCCGACCAGGAGGACTGGGCCGGGTCCCCGACGATCGTCCAGGTGGCGTGCCGGCCGCGGCGACCGACCATCCGCCACTGCATCGGGGTGAGGTCCTGGGCCTCGTCGACGATCACGTGGGCGTACTCGGTGCGCTCGGCGGCCAGCCGCTCGGCCCGCTCCCGCTGGGTCTCCTCCCGTACCGGCATCAGCTCCTCCAGGCCGGTGAGCTGGTCCAGCGGGTCGTACTCCCGCTTCCGCTTCGGCCGGGCGGGGGCGCCGAGCAGGGTGTGCAGCTCGTCCAGGAGGGCGACGTCGTGGACCGAGAGGCCCGGGCGGCGCAGCGAGCGGGCGACGCGGCGGACCTCGCCGGGGTTGAGGACCCGGCGGGCCCAGCGGCCGAGCCGCTTCTCGTCGGCCATGGCGTCCAGCACCCGGCGCGGGGCCAGCTCCGGCCACCAGGCGTCGAGGAAGCCGGTGAAGGAGTCCTCGGTGGAGACGTCCTCGTCGAAGGAGGAGCGCAGCTCGGCGGCGAGCTCGGGGTCGCTGTGCCGGCCGGCGGCGCCCGACTTGGCGTAGAGGGCGTCGAGGAGCAGGCGGCGGGCGCGGGGGCGGAGCAGGTTGACGGGGGCGGTGCCGGAGAGCACGTTCTGCCGGATCCGCCGCAGCTCGCCCTCCTCCAGTTCGAGGCGGCGCCCGAAGGCGACCACCCGGAGCAGCTTGGGCGTGTCGGGGCCCTCCAGGGCGCCGCGTGCGGCCTTGCGGAGCACGGCGAGCATCCGCGACGAGCCCTTGACCCGCGAGACGGCGGGCTCGTCGTACGCGTCGGCCTCGGCCCCGTCGACGAGGTTGCCCAGCGCCCGGATGGCGACCTGCCCCTCCTCGCCGAGGGAGGGCAGCACGCCCTCGGTGTACGAGACGAGCAGCGGCGTCGGCGAGACGATGAGGATGCCGCCGGCGTACCGCCTGCGGTCCTGGTAGAGCAGGTACGCGGCCCGGTGCAGCGCCACGGCGGTCTTCCCGGTGCCCGGCCCGCCCTCGACGTAGGTGACGGAGGCGGCGGGGGCGCGGATGACGAGGTCCTGCTCGGCCTGGATGGACGAGACGATGTCCCGCATGGTGTGGCTGCGGGCCTGGCCGAGAGCGGCCATCAGGGCGCCGTCGCCGATGACCGGCAGTTCGGCGCCGCGGAGGCTGGCCTTCAGCTCCGGGCGCATGAGGTCGTCCTCGACGCCGAGGACCCGGCGGCCCTTCGACCGGATGACCCGGCGGCGGACGACCCGGCCCGGCTCGACGGGGGTGGACCGGTAGAAGGGCGCGGCGGCGGGGGCGCGCCAGTCGATGACGAGCGGGGAGTAGTCGGCGTCCAGGACGCCGATGCGGCCGATGTGCAGGGTCTCGCCGATGTCGGCGGTGTTGTCGGGCCGGATGGCGTCGTCGGCGGGCTCGACGGAGGTGTAGGCGCCGTCGGGCCCCTTGACCCCGTCCTTCCCCTCCAGCAGGTCGATCCGCCCGAACAGGAAGTCCTCGAACTCGTTGTTGAGCCGGTTCAGGTGGATCCCGGCGCGGAAGACCTGGGCGTCGCGCTCGGCGAGGGCTCCGGGCGTGCCGACGTGCCCCTTCTGCGCGGCGTCGTTCATCAGGAACTCCGCCTCGTGGATCTTCTCCTCCAGGCGGCGGTAGACCTGGTCCAGATGTTCCTGCTCGACGCCGATCTCACGGTCTCTGACCGTGTCGACGGCTTCCTGCGCGGCCACTAAGGCCCCCTTCTGACGTGCACTGGGCAGCCGTCAAAGGTACGCCACCGGTGGCCGCCGTGTCAGGCGAGGGGCGGCGGCTGATCGTGCAGGATCCGCTGGAAGAGGTGGTGGTCGCGCCACGCGCCGGCGATGTGCAGGTACCGGGGCGCGGTCCCGATCCGCTCGAACCCGGCCTTGGCGAGGACGCGCTGCGAGGCGTGGTTGTCGAGCAGCGTGGACGCCTCGATCCGGTGCAGCCCGAGCTCGTCCCGCGAGGCGCGCAGCACCTCGGCGACGAGCAGGGAGGCGATGCCGCGGCCGACGCGCTCGCCGTCCACCCAGTAGCCCAGGGACGCGCTGCGGAACGGCCCCAGCACGATCCCGGAGAGGATCGCGGCCCCGACGATCCGCTCCCCTTCGAAGGCGAACCACCGCCGGCCGCCGTCGGCGAGCCGCTCGGCCTGCGCCTCGGCGGTGTAGTACCGCTCGGCGCGGTAGGGCTCGGTGGCCCGCATGTGCGCCCGGTTCCGCGCCAGCGCGTCCGCGAGCGCCGCGGCGTCCGCCCCCCGCCCCTCCCTGACCCCCACACTCTCCATACCCGCACGGTACCCGGCCCCGCACACCCGGCGCCTGCGCGTCCGTTGTGGGCTGCACGCGGCGCCCGCGCCGTCCGTTGTGGGCAATCGTTCCGCCCCTTGCGGAACGCCTGCCCACACGGAGGCCCGGCCAGCGGGCGCCGCCCAGAAGCCGCGCCCGGCGCGGGAGCCGGAAGGGCGGACGCCTACGCGGGCGTGGGGTCTTCGGCCAGGGGGTCCAGGGAGAGGCGGTAGCCGCGTTTGACGACCGTCTGGATCAGCTTGGGGGTCCCCAGCGCCGCACGGAGCCGCGCCATCGCCGTCTCCACCGCGTGCTCGTCCCGCCCCGCCCCCGGCAGCGCCCGCAGCAGGTCCGCCCGGGAGACGACCCAGCCCGGCCGGCGGGCCAGGAGGCCGAGGAGCGCCATGCCGGCCGGCGGCACGGGCCGGAGCTCCCCGTCGACGAGCACCGCGTGGCCCCGGATCTCGACGCGGTGCCCGGCGACGGGCAGCACCCGCGCCCGCGCGGGCAGTTCGGTGCAGAGGAGCTGCACGAGCGGCCCGAGCCGGAAGCGTTCGGGCTGGTGCGTCGGGATGCCCTCGGCCTGCAGCGGCAGCGCCGTCACCGGCCCCACGCACACCGCGAGCACCTCGTGCCGCAGCGCCTCGACGACCCGGTCCCGTATCCCCCGCTCGGCGGCCCGGGCGAAGAGCGACGCCGCGGCGGGCGCGCTGGTGAAGGCGACCGCGTCGACGGAGCCGGCGAGGACCGTGTCGATCAGCCGGTCGAGCGGCCCGAGGTCCTCCGGCGGCATCCACCGGTAGACGGGGACGCCGAGGACGCTCGCCCCTGCGGCGGTGAGCGCCTCGACGAAGCCGGGGAGCGGTTCGCCGTGGAGCTGGAGGGCGATCCGACGCCCGGCGACGCCTTCGGCGAGGAGCCGGTCGAGGACCTCGGCCATCGACTCGGACGAGGGCGACCAGGACTCGGTGAGCCCGGCGGCCCGCACCGCGCCCTTGACCTTGGGCCCGCGGGCGAGGAGTTCGACCCCGCGCAGCGCGTCGAGGAGCTCGGAGCCGTACCCCCAGCCCTCCGCCGCCTCGACCCAGCCGCGGAAGCCGATCGCGGTGGTGGCGACGACGACGTCCGGGGTGTCGCCGATGATCTCCTTGGTGGCGGCGAGGAGTTCGGCGTCGTCGGCGAGGGGCACGATCCGCAGGGCGGGGCCGTGCACGACGGCCGCGCCGCGCCGACGCAGCAGGGCGATGAGTTCGTCCGCGCGCCGGGCCGCGGTGACGCCGACGGTGAAGCCGGCCAGGGGTCCGTGTTCGTGCTGGTCCATGGGCATCGAGAGTGGCGCGGACGCGTGACGGTCGGGGTTCACGCGTATTTCCTGCCCGTTACGGTACGCGCCCGGCACCCCGGCTCACACCTTCGCGTATCCGGGCCGGTTCTCCGGCTCCTCGGCGGACTCGGCGGTGTCGGGCACGACGGGCGGGCGCCGAAGGTATACCGCCCAGGTGACGGCCATGCAGGCGGCGTAGAAGGCGAGGAAGGCGACGAAGGCGCCGGTGCCGCTGCCGACGGTCTGGAAGGACTGCCGGAAGGCGAGGTTGATGCCGAGGCCGCCGAGGGCGCCGACGGCCCCGATGAGACCCATGGAGGCGCCGGAGAGGCGCCGCCCGTACGCCTCGGCGGTGTCGCCGCTCAGGCCCTTGCGGTGGCCCTGGGCGAGGAAGATCGCCGGGATCATCTTGTAGGTGGAGCCGTTGCCGAGGCCGCTGAGGACGAAGAGGGCGATGAAGCCGACGAGGAAGACGGCGAGGGACTCGGCCAGCGAGGCGTAGATGACCACGCCGGTGGCGGCGGCCATGGCGGCGAAGGTGCCGAGGGTGATGCGGGCGCCGCCGTGCTTGTCGGCGAGGGAGCCGCCGAGCGGGCGGATGAGGGAGCCGAGCAGGGGGCCGATGAAGGTGAGCGAGGCGGCCTGGAGCGGGGTGCGGCCGAACTGGGTCTGGAGGACGAGGCCGAAGGCGAAGCTGTAGCCGATGAAGGAGCCGAAGGTCCCCACGTAGAGGAAGGCCATGATCCAGGTGTGGCGGGCCCCGAGGGCCTCGCGGACGGCCCCGGTGTCGTTCTTCACGGGCGTGAGGTTGTCCATGAAGAGGGCGGAGCAGACGGCGGCGGCGATGATCAGCGGCAGGTAGACGCCGAGGACGATCCTGGGGTGCAGGGCGCCGGCGGTGCCGATGACGAGGAGGCCGACGAGCTGGACGACGGGGACGCCGATGTTGCCGCCGCCGGCGTTGAGACCGAGCGCCCAGCCCTTCTTCCGGAGCGGGAAGAAGGCGTTGATGTTGGTCATGGAGGAGGCGAAGTTGCCGCCGCCGACGCCGGTGAGGGCCGCCACCAGGACGAAGGTGGAATAGGAAGTGCCGGGTTCCATGACGGCGTAGGCGAAGCCGGTCGGCAGCAGGAGCAGCAGGGCGCTGAAGATCGTCCAGTTGCGGCCGCCGAAGCGGGCGACGGCGAAGGTGTACGGGATGCGGATCAGCGCGCCGACGAAGGTCGCGGTGGCGATGAGGAAGAACTTCCCGGCGGGGTCGATGCCGTACTGCGGCCCCATGAAGAGGACCATCACGGACCACAGGCTCCAGATGGAGAAGCCGATGTGCTCGGAGAAGACCGAGAAGGCGAGGTTCCGTCGGGCGATCCGCTCGCCCTTCTCCCGCCAGAAGGTCTCGTCCTCCGGCTCCCAGACGTCGATCCAGCGCCCGCCCATCTCAGCACCTCCACGGTGTCGGATCCGGTCCCGGATCCTGGTGACCCCGACGCTAGGAGGGCGGCGTTTCAGGACGGTGCCGCGAGGTGACGTCGGCGGAACCTTGCTCTCACCCGGGCCCCGCGGCCCCTGTGAGTGGGACGCCCGGCAGCCCCGGTTCGCCGTCCGGGAGCCAGGAGCCGGGCGGACGTTCCAGCCAGCCCTCGCGGGCGCCCAGTTCGGCGGCGGCGGTGCGGAGGGCGTCGAGGGCGGGGTGGCGCAGGCCCTTGCGCCAGACGAGGCTCACGGGCGAGAGGGGGACGGGGTCGACGAGGGGCCGCAGGACGCAGCCGGGCATGGGCGGGAAGCCGGTGCCGGCCAGGACCGGGCGCCGGTGCTTGGCCATGATCCGCTGGAACTCCTCCTTGCCGACGGCGAGCGGCGCGGGCGGCGCGAGGTGGATGCCGCGGCCGGCGAAGAGCCGGGCGGCGAGGTCGGTCCACTCGGGGGTGCGGTCGTTCCCGGCGCCGGCGTAGAGGTGTTCGCCGGCGAGCCGGGCGAGCGGCACCTCGGGCAGGGCGGCGAGCTCGTGGTCCTCGGGCAGCAGCACCGCCATCGGCTCGTACCGGACGAAACACGCGTCGAGCCGGGCCCGCAGGGCGGGCGGGAGGCCGCCGTACCGTCCGAAGGAGGCGTCGAGCCGGCCGGCCAGGATCTCGCGCGCGGCGCCGGTGAGACCGGACTCGAAGCGGGCCATCAGCTCGTGCTCGGGGGCGAGTTCGCGGGCGCGGCGCAGGATCCGGTCCTGGACGAGGCCGGGCGTGTTGAGGTCGACGAGGAGCGGCCGGGCCTCGGCCCGGAAGGCGTCGCGGAGCGCGTCGTGGGCGTCGAGGACCCGGCGGGCGTACGGGAGGAGCCGTTCGCCGTCCGGGGTGAGGGCGACCTGCCGGGTGGTCCGTACGAAGAGCGGGACGCCGACCTCGCGCTCCAGGCGCCGGATGTCCCGGCTGAGCGCCTGCTGGGCGACGAAGAGCCGGCCGGCGGCGCGGGTGAAGTGCAGCTCCTCGGCGACGGCGGTGAAGGCGCGGAGCAGCCGGGGTTCGATGTCGTACGGTGTGGCCACCCGCCGCATTCAACAACACAGGTGCGTGAATGGCGACCGTACAGGTGTTGGACGGTCCGGGCCCCGCGGCCGGAGCCTTGCGTCATGCCCCAGCAGCACCTCGTCCCCACTCCCGCCGGCCCGGGCCTGGCTCCCCGCTACCGCGAGCGCCCCGCCGCGCTCCCCCGCAACCCGTACCTCCGGCTCTTCGCCCTGCCCGGCACGCGCGCGTTCACCGCCGGGAACCTGATCGCCCGGCTGCCCTCGGGGATGTTCGGCATCAGCGCGGTGCTCATGATCTCGGCGGCGTACGACTCCTACGCGCTGGCCGGCGCGGTCGGCGCGACCGGCCTGGTGGCGGGCGCGGTGGCGGCGCCGTGGGTCGCCCGGCTGGTGGACCGGCACGGGCAGGGCCGGGTCGCCGTCCCGGCGGCGCTGCTGGCCGCCCTGGGGCAGCTGGCGCTGCTGCTGTGCGTCCGGGGGCACGCGCCCGTGTGGGCGCTGTTCTGCGCGGTCGTCCTGACCGCGACCGCACCGAACACGGGCGGCATGTCCCGGGCCCGCTGGGCGCACCTGCTGCGCGGTGACGCGGCGGCGCTGCACACGGCGAACTCGTTCGAGCAGGCCGCCGACGAGCTGTGTTTCATGCTGGGTCCGCTGCTGGCGGCGGTGGCCTGCTCGGCGCTGTTCCCGGAGGCGGGCACGCTGGTGGCGGCCGTCCTGCTGCTGACCGGCGTCCTGCTGTTCGCGGCCCAGCGCTCGACCGAGCCGCCGGTCGCCCCGCGCTCCTCGGCGGGCTCGCCGCTGCGGGTGCCGGGGATGCCGCCGCTGCTGGCGGTCTTCGTCGCCACGGGGGCGGTCTTCGGCGCGATGGAGGTGACCGCCCTGGCCTACGTGGACGGTCCGCTCGCCGGCCCGGTCCTGGCGCTCCAGGCCGCGGGTTCGTGCGCGGCGGGCCTGCTCTACGGGCGGGCCCGCCGGGGCGCGGGCCTGCGCGGCTGCCTGGCGGCGATGACGGTCCTGATGGCGGCGCCGCTGCTGGCGGCGGGGACGGGTTCCCTGCTCGCCCTGGCCGCCGGTCTGCTGGTGGCGGGCATGGCGACGGCCCCGACGATGGTGACGGGGATGGGGCTGGTCCAGCGGCTCGTGCCGTCCTCCCAGCTGAACGAGGGCATGACGCTGGCCGTGACCGCGCTCCTGGGGGGCATCGCGGCCGGTTCGGCCACGGCGGGCTGGACCGCCGACCACGCCCCGAACCCCGTCGTCGGCTTCGTCCTGCCGGTGACGGCGGCGGCGCTGGCGCTGGCCCTGTGCGCGGCGACCGGCGTCGGCCGCCGCGCACGGGGCTGAGAGACCTCTCTCAGCTCTGCCGGAGCGGCGGCATCGGCACCTGGACCCCGTAGGCGGTGGCCCCGGCACCGATCCCGCCCTCGCAGCCGTCGGGCTCCTGGGTGCCGAGGCCGCGGGTGGACGGCTTCTCGGCGGCCCAGAACATGTAGCCGAGCAGCCCGGCGGTGGTCCCGGCCCCGTGGGGGGCCGCGTTGCGCACCCAGTCGCCGGTGGCCTTCTGCAGCGAGGTGGCGAAGTCGGTGCACTCGGGCAGCGGGCTGCGCCCGTAGGCGACGTACAGGCCCGCCGTGAACTTGGCGGGGGCGAGCGGCGGGACCGGCGGCGCGAACTGGGACTTGCCGTCGATGTGCTCCTGCCAGTGGGCGATGTGGGTGCTCGCCGAGGAGGGGCGGGCGGTCACCATGGCGTTGGCGTAGTCGAGGACGGGCGCGTCGGTACGGAGCCAGTCGGCGGTCGCCTTGCGGTTGATGTCGATCAGCCAGCGGTCGCCGGCGGCGGTGTCGATGGTGAGGCGGGCGGCGGGCCGGCTGCCGGTGGCGTCGTAGGGGTGGACGGACCGGTAGGCGTCGATGAAGGACTGGAGCCCGACGAGGTCCGGGTCGGTGTTCTGCTCGTAGTCGATCTCGATGCCGACGCCGAGGTCGGCGGCGACGGCGGCCGCGTTGAGCCCCAGCTGGGTGGGGTTCTCGGCGAGGGCCGCGTCCCATGCGTCGGTGTAGGTGATCCCGCCGATGGAGAGCATGACGCGGACGCCCCGGGAGGTGAAGTACTGGACGATCTCCCTGGTCATGCCGGCGGGGACGCCGTCGACGGTGCCGGCGTCGGTGGTGCGGCGGAGCAGTTTCAGCGGCTCGACGAAGCTGAGCACGACGAGGTTGACGGAGGGCCGTCCGTCGCCGCGGTCGATCAGCCAGTGGTTCTTGGCGTCGAACTCGGCGAGGTCGCGCTCGGTGGACCAGGTGCAGTAGTCGTCCCCGCAGTGCCAGGCGCCGTAGACCTGGACAGGGGCGGCCGCGTGGGCCGGGGTCGTGGGGACGAGGAGGGCGAGGAGCATGAGCAGGACCGCGAGCGGTCTGTGACGCATACGTACCTCCGGGGTTGCCGTGTCCTGGGGGGCGGCTCCGGCAGAGTGGCAGGTACAGACCAAGTCGGCAAGCCCTCGGGACCCCGGGCATGACAGAGGCCCGGTGGTCGCTCGCGCGACCACCGGGCCTCTGCCCACATGGGATGAGTGGAGATGGCGGGAATCGAACCCGCGTCCAACGGTGCGGAACCAGGGCTTCTCCGTGTGCAGTCTGGTACGAGTTTCTCAGCCCTCCGGATCACCCAGACAAGTCCGGAACGGGCTCAGTCACTGTTTGATTTCCCTCTTCACCCCGTGACCGGGATCAAGGTTTAGTTCCCTAGCTGATGCCAGGATCCGGGTCGGGAACAGCCCCGGGCTGACACTTCGCAAGTCGCTACTTAGGCAGCGAGGGCGAAGGAATCGCGCTTGGTGTTGGCGATTATTGGTTTCGGCGCGTGGTTTACGAGATCATTGCCGCTTCCTCGACACGCTTCCCCTGCTTCGACATCCGCTGTCGAAACCGATCATCCCCATGTTGATTTTTCAAATCGCGCACCCTCGGTGAGGTGCGTTGCCCATGGTACGTGAACCGTGGGCACGGTTGCCAGCGGATTAACGCTCCTGTGCGCGCTGGCGCCGCTTGGCCGCCGCGATCGCCCGCGCGGTCTCGCGGGTGTCCTGCTTCTCCCGGAGCGTCTGCCGCTTGTCGTACTCCTTCTTGCCCTTGGCGAGCGCGATCTCGCACTTCACCCGGCCGCCCAGGAAGTACAGCGCGAGGGGCACGATCGTGTGACCGGTCTCCGACGCCTTCTGCTCCAGCTTGTCGATCTCCGCCCGGTGCAGCAGCAGCTTCCGCTTCCGCTTCGCCGAGTGGTTGGTCCAGCTGCCCTGCATGTACTCGGGCACGTGGATGTTGTACAGCCACGCCTCGTGGCCCTCGATCTGGACGAAGCCGTCCACCAGCGAGGCCCGCCCCATCCGGAGCGACTTCACCTCCGTGCCCATGAGCGCCACGCCCGCCTCGTACGTGTCGAGGATGAGGTAGTCGTGGCGCGCCTTCTTGTTCTGCGCGATGAGCTTGCGCTCCGGCCCCTTGTCCTGGGCCTTCTTGGCAGGCTTGCCCTGCACGTTGACGAGTCCCTTAGCCATAGTGCGGTCATTTTCGCACTACGAGCCCCCTCCGAGGCCACTCAATACCGTGCGGGCCCGCTCCTCCGCCCCGTCCTGGGCCGGCACGTCGGGGGCGATGCCCCGCCCGTCCACGTCGTGCCCGGCGGGGGTGCGGTAGTGGCCCACGGTGAGCTCCGCGACCGAGCCGTCGGGCAGGGTGCTCGGCATCTGCACGGAACCCTTGCCGAAGGTCTTGGAGCCGACGGTGACCGCCCGGCCCCGGTCCTGGAGCGCGCCGGTGAGCAGCTCCGCCGCGCTCATGGTGCCGCCGTCGACCAGCGCGACCAGCGGCCGGCCGGTGTCGCCGCCCCGCTCCGCGTACACGGACCGCTGCTCGCCCTCGACGTCGTACGTGGCGACCAGGCCGCCGTCGAGGAAGGCGGAGGCGGCGACGGCGGCCTCGTCGACCAGTCCGCCGGCGTTCCCGCGCAGGTCCAGGAGGACGCCCGCGCCGGGCGGGGCCTCGCGCACCGCCTCCCGCACCCGGTCGCCGGCGCCCTTGCTGAAGGCGGCGACCCGGATGACGACGGTCCGCGGGTCGGGGCGGCTGACGGTGACGGGGTCGGTCGAGAGCCGCTCCCGGCGCAGGGTCTGGGTCCAGGTCATCCCGGCCCGGCGGATCCTCAGGGCCACGGTGGAGCCGGGCACGCCGTCGCCGCGCAGCAGGGAGACGACCTCGGAGACGGAGAGACCGGCGGTCTCGCGCCCGCCGACCGCGAGCAGCCGGTCGCCGGGCCGCACCCCGGCCCGCTCGGCGGGCCCGCCCTCACGCACCCGGGCGACCTCGACGCCGCCCCCCGGGGAGGTACGGGTCGCGGAGAGGCCGACGCCGGTGTAGGCGCCGTCGAGGGACCGCTCGAACTCGGCGTACTCCCGCCGGTCGTAGACCGCGCCCCAGCGGTCGCCGCTGCGGCTGACGAACTCCTCCGCGGCCTGCTTGCCGGACTTGCCGTCGGCGGCGGCCTCGGCGGCCGCGCGGTGGAGGGCGGCGCGGTCGAAGACGGCACGGTCCCCGGCGCCGGTACGGGGCTCGCGGGCGGCCTCGTCCTCCCGCGGCAGCACGCCGGTCGCGGCGGCGGTGGCGAGGACTCCGGCGAAGACGAGCGTGAGAACGGCCCCGCGGGCGACACCGCGGGGCCGGAGACAGAGGGGCGCGGGGCCGGCCGGCATGGCGCCCACTCTAGGACAAGGCGATGGCGCCCCAGGAGCTTTGTCCCCAGGACGCCAACCGCCGACGGTGGTCTCTTCTCACACCTTCAGGTACTTGCGCAGCGCGATGAACGCCGCCACGGACGGCATCAGCAGGCCGATGACGATCACCAGCGGCAGCTGGGCGAGGACCACGTCCCAGCCGATGAAGTTCACCAGGGGCATCTGCTCGGCCAGGTTGAGACCGTGGTCGACGAGGAAGTACCGGCCGGCGACCAG
Source organism: Streptomyces roseofulvus (assembly GCF_039534915.1). Lineage (NCBI taxonomy): Bacteria > Bacillati > Actinomycetota > Actinomycetes > Kitasatosporales > Streptomycetaceae > Streptomyces > Streptomyces roseofulvus. Next base: position 3,232,235 of record NZ_BAAAWE010000001.1, read on the forward strand.
CAGCACACAGGCGAAGGCGCCGCCGATCAGGCCGGAGAACGCGGCCTCCATGATGAACGGCATCTGGATGTAGAAGCTGGAGGCGCCGACCAGCCGCATGATGCCGGTCTCGCGGCGGCGGCTGAAGGCCGAGACGCGGACCGTGTTGATGATCAGCATCAGGGCGATCACCAGCATGAGGAGCATCAGCGCGACGGCCGCGTAGTTCACGCTGCGCATCATGTTGAACAGCGTCTCCAGGATGGACCGCTGGTCCTGGACGGACTCGATACCGTCCCGGCCGGCGAAGGCGGTCGCGACCACCTTGTACTTCTCCGGGTCCTTCAGCTTCACCCGGATCGACTCCTGCATCTGGTCCGGGGTGATGACGGAGGCGATGGCGGTGTCGCCGTACTGCTCCTTGTAGTGCTTGAAGGCTTCCTCGGCCGTCTCGTGGATGACGTTCTCCACGATGTCCATCTTCTTGAGGTCGGCCGTGATCTGCTCGCGCTGCTGCTTGGTGACGGCGCCCTTGGCGCACTTGGGCGAGGAGGCGGCGTCCGTCTTGTTGCAGAGGAAGATGGAGACGTTGACCTTGTCGTACCAGTAGTCCTTCATCGTGGAGACCTGCTCGCGCATGAGCAGGGCACCGCCGAAGAGGGCCAGCGACAGGGCCACGGAGACGATCACCGCGAAGGTCATCGTCAGGTTGCGCCGGAGACCGACGCCGATCTCGGAGAGCACGAACTGAGCGCGCATGGTGTTCTGGTTCCCCCGCCGTCAGTGCTGGTAGCCGTAGACGCCGCGCGCCTGGTCGCGGACGAGGCGGCCCTTCTCCAGCTCGATGACGCGCTTGCGCATCTGGTCGACGATGTTCTGGTCGTGGGTCGCCATGACGACGGTGGTCCCTGTCCTGTTGATGCGGTCGAGCAGCTTCATGATGCCGACGGAGGTCTGCGGGTCGAGGTTGCCGGTCGGCTCGTCGGCGATCAGCAGCATCGGGCGGTTGACGAACGCGCGGGCGATGGCGACGCGCTGCTGCTCACCACCGGACAGCTCGCCCGGCATGCGGTCCTCCTTGCCGCCCAGGCCGACCAGGTCGAGCACCTGGGGCACGGCCTTGCGGATCTCGCCGCGCGGCTTGCCGATGACCTCCTGCGCGAAGGCCACGTTCTGCGCGACCGTCTTGTTCGGCAGCAGGCGGAAGTCCTGGAAGACGGTGCCGAGCTGGCGCCGCATGTGCGGCACCTTCCAGTTGGACAGGCGGGCGAGGTCCTTGCCGAGCACGTGCACCTGGCCGGTGCTGGCGCGCTCCTCCCGCAGGATCAGCCGCAGGAAGGTCGACTTTCCGGAGCCGGACGAACCGACGAGGAAGACGAACTCCCCCTTCTCGATCTCCAGGGAGACTTCCCGGAGCGCGGGGCGGTTCTGCTTCGGATAGGACTTGGAGACGTTGTCGAATCGGATCACGGATGCACCACGGTCGGCCGGGAGTAGGTGTGCGTGACCTTACGCGAACCGGGAAGCCCCGCGCAGTCGCGCTCCTGGCTTGCACCCTTTATCCTTTTTGGCCGCCCGGGGCGGTGCGGAGGCGTTTACGGGCGGGGCGCGCCGGAACCTCGCGGAGCTGGCACAGTGGTAGGGGGAACGTCCGGATCGTGCCGGGCGTTGTCCTGGTGTGAGCCCCGTGCGGGAGGAGGAGAGCGTATGACCTACGACCGACTGGTGTGCGCCAACTGCGCGGCCCCGGTCGCCGAGGGTCGCTGTCCCGTCTGCCGGGCCAACCGCGACCGCCTGGCACCCCAGGGCCTGTCCCCCGCGATGGTCCTGACGCTGGTGATCGCGCTGCTGGCGACGCTGGCCCTGCTGGCGGCCGTCCGCACGGTGTAGGCCCCCGGGGCCTACACCCCGTACACGAGCCGGAACGGCGAAAGGGCCGGGGAGGACAGCCTCCCCGGCCCTTTCGCGTACCGCTAGGGCGTCGCTCAGGCGGCGGCGCCGCGCCCGCCCGCGACCAGGCGCGGGAGGAAGCGGAAGCCGATGCCACCGGCAATCATGGTGGCGGCACCGATGATGAGGAACGAGGTCTCGGCCGCACCGGTCTCGGCGAGCTCCTCCTTGGCCTCACCCTGCTGCACCGGCTGCGAGCCGGCCTGCTGGGTGTCGGTGTTGTTGTTGGAGCCGGTCGAACCGGTGGAGCCGGTCGAACCGTCCGCGACGCACTCGACGCCGTCGAGCTCGACGGTGCAGGTGCCGGCGCCGCCGTCGGCGGAGGAGCCACCGGTGGTCGACGAACCGCCGGTGGTGGAGGAACCACCGTCGGTGGAGGAGCCGCCCGAGGTGGAGGAACCACCGGTGGCGGAGGAGCCACCGTTGCCGGAACCGCCGTTGCCGTTGCCGCCGTTGCCGTTGCCGCCGTTGCCGCTGGAACCGCTGGACGAGCTGCCGCCGTCGGTCGAAGCGCCACCGTCGGTGGACGCGCCGCCGTCGGTCGAGGCACCACCGTCGGTGGACGCGCCGCCGTCGGTCGAGGCACCACCATCGGTGGACGCGCCACCGTCGGTGGACGCGCCACCGTCGGTGGACGCGCCACCGTCCGTGGACGCGCCGCCATCGGTCGAGGCACCACCATCGGTGGACGCGCCACCGTCCGTGGACGCGCCACCGTCGGTCGAAGCGCCACCGTCCGTGGACGCGCCGCCGTCGGTCGAAGCGCCGCCGTCCGTGGACGCGCCACCATCGGTGGACGCGCCACCGTCCGTGCTGGCGCCACCGTCGGTGGACGCGCCACCGTCGGTCGAGGCACCGCCGTCGGTCGAAGCGCCACCGTCCGTGGACGCGCCACCGTCGGTCGAAGCGCCACCGTCCGTGGACGCGCCACCGTCGGTCGAGGCGCCGCCGTTGTCACCGCCCTCGATGTCACCGATGCTGGTGTTGCCGTCGCTGTCGCCGAGCGCGCCGACGGTCACCTCCAGGGTGGCCCCGGAGTCGTTCCCGCCGACAGCCTGCGCGGCACCCGCCGCGGTCAGGGACGCACCGGCGATGATCACGGCACCGGCCGCGACTCGCGCCAGGCGGACTCGCGTCTTGTTGGTCATCTGGTTGCTACCCCCAGTAGCTTCATCTCGTCATGGGGCAGCGCCAGGGGCCCCGGGCACGGGAAGCGTCATGGTTACTGGACCTGCCCCCGTTCACACGCGCCCCAGATATGCGCATGCCATCCAGCCACCCTTCCGAGTTTCCGATGCAGCGTCAAGGCCGTTGCGCGTGCGATGCCCGAAAGATCACCAGTTGGACGGCATGTGACGATGCAACTGTGACGTAAACCCGGAACTACGGGGTTCGCGGCGGCAGTTCCCTTGTCGACAAAGCTCCCCGTTCGCCCGCGAACCGCTTGCACCGGCGAACGTCCGGTGAACGCGCCGGGCCCCGCACCGAGAGGTGCGGGGCCCGGACGGGAACGCTGCGGGGGTTACTTCGTCTGCTCCTGCTGCTTGCGCCAGCGGATGCCGGCCTCCAGGAAGCCGTCGATCTCGCCGTCCAGGACCGACTGCGGGTTGCCGACCTCGAACTCCGTCCGCAGGTCCTTGACCATCTGGTACGGGTGGAGGACGTAGGAGCGCATCTGGTTGCCCCAGGAGCTGCCGCTGTCCTTGAGCGCGTCCATCTTGGCGCGCTCCTCCTGGCGCTGGCGCTCCAGGAGCTTGGCCTGGAGGACGTTCATCGCGCTCGCCTTGTTCTGGATCTGCGAGCGCTCGTTCTGGCAGGAGACCACGATGCCGGTCGGGATGTGCGTGATGCGCACGGCCGAGTCGGTCGTGTTGACGCCCTGGCCGCCGGGGCCGGAGGCGCGGTACACGTCGACACGGAGGTCCGACTCCTCGATCTCGACGTGGTCCGAGGACTCGACGACGGGGAGGATCTCGACGCCCGCGAAGGAGGTCTGGCGGCGGCCCTGGTTGTCGAAGGGCGAGATGCGCACCAGGCGGTGGGTGCCCTGCTCGACGGAGAGGGTGCCGTAGGCGTACGGCGCCTTGACGACGAAGGTGGTCGACTTGATGCCGGCCTCTTCCGCGTACGAGGTCTCGTAGATCTCGGTCGAGTAGCCGTGGCGCTCGGCCCAGCGCAGGTACATGCGCTGGAGCCGCTCGGCGAAGTCGGAGGCGTCGACGCCGCCGGCCTCGGCGCGGATGTTGACCAGCGCCTCGCGCTCGTCGTACTCGCCGGAGAGGAGGGTGCGGACCTCCATCTCGTCGAGCGCCTTGCGCACGGCGGTGAGCTCGGCCTCGGCCTCGGCGCGGGTGTCCGCGTCGTCCATCTCCTCGGCGAGGTCGAAGAGCACACCGAGGTCGTCGATGCGGCCGCGCAGCGCCTCGGCCTTGCGGACCTCGGCCTGGAGGTGGGAAAGCTTGCTCGTGATCTTCTGCGCCGCCTCCGGGTCGTCCCACAGGGACGGGGCCGCGGCCTGCTCTTCGAGCACGGCGATGTCTGCCCTCAGCTTGTCGAGGTCCAGGACGGCCTCGATCGACCCCATGGTCGAGGAGAGGGACTTCAGCTCTTCGGATACATCGACGACTGCCACGCGTCCAGCGTAACGGCTCCGGGCCCGGAGCCGAACCTACGGCCGTCCGGCCTGTGGACAACCGGTGCTACGGCTGCGCCGGCTGGGAGGACGGCCGGGAGTCCTGGGGCGCGGTCCCGTCGTCCCCGGCGAGCGCCAGATAGCCGCCGACGCCGAGCGCGCCCGCGGCCACGGCGGCCGCGATGCCGAGGGCGATCCGGCGCTTGCGGACGGCCCCGGCCCGGTTGCGGGCCGAGCCGGGCCGGCGGGCACCGGCCGGGCGCGGGGCGCGGGCGGTGCCGTGCGGGCCGCCGGACAGCTCCTCGGGGCCGGGCACGCGCATGGAGGTGTGGGTGTCGCGGTGGGAGTCGGCGGAGGCGCCGGGCACCAGCGGGACGGCGGCGCGGCGGCGGCCGGTGTCGGTCCCGGTGGAGGTGGCGTGGGCCGGGTCCTCGTACGGCTCCGGGGCCGCCGCCGGTTCGGCGTCGGGCTCGTCCACGTCCAGCGGCGGGATGCCCTTGAGCAGCGGCAGGACGTCGGCGAGGCGGGCGGCCAGCTCGGAGGCGCGCAGCCGGGAGGCGGGGGCCTTGGCGAGGCACTGGACGAGCAGCTGCCACAGCTCCTCGGGGATGCCGGGGAGGGGGACGACGGTCTCGGTGACGTGCCGGCGCAGGACCGCGCCGGGGTGGCCGCCGCCGAACGGGGTGAAGCCGGCCAGCAGCTCGTACAGGACCGTCGCGAGGGCGTAGATGTCGACGGCGGCGCGCGGCGGCAGGCCCTCGACGATCTCGGGGGCGAGGTAGTCGGGGGTGCCGATGATCCGGGTGGCCTTGGTGCGGCCGGGGGTGTCGATGAGCTTGGCGACGCCGAAGTCGGTGAGGAGGGCGGGGTGGGCGCCGCCGGGGCCGAGCGGGCCCTCCATGTCGAGGAGGATGTTCTCCGGCTTGACGTCCCGGTGGACGACGCCGGCCGCGTGGGCGGCGGCCAGGCCCTCGGCGACGTCGCGGATGATCGCGACGGCGGCCTCGGGGGCGAGCCGGCGCTCGCGGTCGAGGCGGGTGCGCAGGTCGGTGCCGCGGACCAGGTCCATCACGAGGGCGAGGTCGTTGCCGTCGACGACGAGGTCGCGGACCTTGACCACGCGCGGGTGGTCGAGTCCGAGCAGGGCGGTCCGCTCCTGCACGAAGCGGCCGACGAGTTCCTGGTCGGAGGCCAGGTCCTCGCGCAGCAGTTTGACGGCGACGGGGCCTTCGGGCCCCTCGCCGAGCCACACCGTTCCGGCGCTGCCCCGCCCGAGGATCTGGTGGGCGGTGTAGCGGCTGCCGATGTTCCGTGCCAAGACTGCTCCCTCAGCGGCTGCGGTTCGCGTCAAAGTTACGCGTCCCGGGCCGCCGGACGTCACTTCCGGAGCGAAATCACCCCTCGGAAGTCGATAAATCGGCAGTACGACCGCGTTCCGGCGGTCGTACTGCCCGGTGGGCCGCTCCCGGGAAGGGGCGGCGGCTACTGGCCGGTGCCGCCCGATCCGCTGGATCCGGTGGCGTCCCCGATGGTGGAGATCCAGTCGCTGACGGTGGCGATGCCGTCGCCGATGGCCTCCCAGTAACCCTTGCCCTGGGCGATCCAGTCCTGGAGCGGAGTGAGCTCCCAGACCAGCCACCCGGCCACCACGAAGAGGACGATCATGACCAGGCAGCCCTTGAGGCAACCGAGGCCGGGGATCCGCACCGGGTTGGCGCTGCGCCGGCGCGGCTCGCGCGGGGCGGGCGGCTGCGGCTGCGGCTGCTGGGGCTGCTGCGGCGGGGCGTACTGCTGCTGCGGCGGCTGCGGGGGCGCGTACGGCTGCGGGGCGGGCGGCTGCGGCTGCCGGTACTGCTGCTGCGGCGCGGGGCGCTGCTGCTGGTACGGCTGCTGCGGCGGGCCCTGCTGGTACGGCGGGGGCTGCTGCCCGTACTGCTGCGGCGGGCCCTGCTGGTACGGCGGGGCCTGCGGCGGCTGCTGCGGGCGGCGCGCGGGGCGGCGGCGCAGCGGGTCCTCGCTGGGGTCCAGGTACTGCACCTGGGTCTGCTCGTTGCGGTCCCGGGCGGCGGCGAGCTGGCTCTGCCAGGGGTGCGGGTCCTCGGCCGGCGGGTTCGCCGGCATGGCGGGCATGACGGCGGTCGGGTCCGCCGCGCCGGCGGGGCCGCCGGCCGGCAGCACGGTGGTGGGGTCGGCGGAGCCGGCCGGTCCGCCGGTGGGCAGGACGCTGGTGGCGGCGGCCGGGTCGAACTGCGCGCCGGAGCCGGCGGGCAGCACCTGGGTGGGGTCGGCGGCGCCGGGGGTGCCGGGGACCTGCGCCGGGTCGGGGTCCGGGGCGAGCAGGGCGCCGACGCCCTCGGCGGCCTCGATCTGGGCGGGCGAGGAGTGGACGCCGATGCCGGCGGCGACCGTGCGCAGGCCGCGCGCCAGGTTGACGGCGCTGGGCCGTCGACCCGGGTCCTTGCTGAGGCAGCGCTCGATGACCGTCCACAGGGGCGCGGGCACGGTGGAGGGCCGCCGGGGCTCCTCGCTGAGGTGCATGTGGAGGACTTCGAGGGCGGTGCCGCCGGCGAACGGCGGGCGGCCGGTGACCAGCTCGTACAGGAGGATGCCGGCGCCGTAGATGTCGACGGCGGAGGTCTGCGGGCGGCCCTCGGCGGACTCCGGCGCCACGTACGCGGGCGTGCCGACGAACTCGTGGGTGCGGGTGAGGCCCGGGGAGTCGGCGAGGCGCGCGATGCCGAAGTCGGTCAGCATCGGGTGCATGGCGCCGTCCCGCTCGGCCACCAGCACGTTGGCCGGCTTGAGGTCGCGGTGGACGACCCCGTCGGCGTGGCTGGCGGCGAGCGCGTCGGCGATCTGCGCGGTGAGCAGGGCGGCGGCGACCGGGGTGAGCGGGCCGTTCTCCCGCAGGTAGCGGTGCAGGTCGGGGCCCTCGACGAGGTCCATCACCAGGGCCAGCACGTCGCCCTCGACGACCAGGTCGCGGGTGCGCACGATGTTCGGGTGGGTGAGCCGGAGGAGGACGGACCGCTCGCGCAGGAAGCGCATCACGATGTCCGCGTCGTTGGCCAGCTCCTCCTTGAGGACCTTGATCGCGACGGTCTCGCCGGGCTGGCCCGGCACGGCCGCCTCGGCGCCCGCCGTCTCCCTCTGGCGGGCTCGCCAGACGGTGCCCGTGGCGCCGCGGCCGAGCGGCTCCTCGAGCAGGTACTTGCTGCCGATTGGCCGCACGTCACGCGCTCCCTGCTGATCGTGGTCCTGGGTGGCCGGTCCTCGCCCGGTGCGAGCCGAGCCGGGGCCCCGGAGGTCCTCTTGTTCTCTGTTGTGACCCGTCCGGGTGTCCGACCCACTCTAGTGCCGCCGAACGGGTCGCAGCCCGGTCGTCCACAGGCCGATTTCCGCTGGGGCGTTCGAAGCCGCCGGGGTCCGGGGCGGCCGTCCGCCCCGCCGGTGATCACGGCCGGAACCCCACCCGGATTCCGTCCCAACTTGTCCGGAAGAAGACGCTCCTCCGGCCGGGATGGTTGCCGCACCGGCCCCGAGGCCGGGAACGACCTGGCGTTTTCGCGTCACACCCGGCGGCTCCGGACGACCGTTCAAGATCACTTCGGGGCGACCCGGCGGCGGGCTGTCGGCCGCAGGTGCGAGGATGCCCCCAGCACGTCGCATCGGTGGGGCCGGGAGCCCCCGCGCCGTGCCGACCTGTACCGGGCGACGCGTCCGTGCCGGGTGGGGGGAGACACGGGGCGGTCCCCTGCCGGGCATGTCGCGCAGAAGGGACCGCTGACGGCGATGCAGATCCGGCTGACCGTCCTCGCGCCGCACGCCGGCCACGGCGCCGGCCGCGCCTGCGACGTGCTCGTCACGGCCCCCGCGGGCACCGCGCTGTCCGCCGTGGCCTCGAATCTCGCCACCGCCGTCACCGGCCCCGACGCGACCGGCACCGGCACGCCGGTGCTGTACGCGGGCGCGGAGCGGCTGGACGCCCGCCGCTGCGTGCTGGGCGAGCCGCCGCTGGTCGACGGCGCGGTCCTGGCGCTGAACGCCCCCGACCCCGACGACCGGGCCGATCTCGCCGCCACCGCCTCCTCCGCCGCCCGGCTGCACGTGGTCGCGGGTCCGGACGCGGGCGGGGTGCACCTGCTGCACGGCGGGGCGATCCGCGTCGGCCGGTCCGTGGAGGCGGACGTGCCGCTGGACGACCCGGACGTCTCCCGCTCGCACTGCACGGTGACCGTCGCCGCGGACGGCCGGGTCACCGTGGCCGACCTCGGCTCCACCAACGGCACCATCCTCGACGGCGCACCCGTCGGCGAGCGCCCGGTCCGGCTGCGCCCCGGGGCGCTGCTCCGGCTCGGCGAGTCCACCCTGCGGCTCACCGTCCCCGACGGAGCCGCGGCGGATCCCGGGACGCTGCCCACGGCCCCCGACGGCGAGGGCCACCTCCGGGTGCCCCTGCCGGAGGCCGCCCCGCCCGCGGAGGCGGACGCCGACGCGTGGCCCGGCCACTCCCCCGGGCCGGACGCGGACGCCGCGGCTCCGGCCCGCACGCCCGGCCCGTCGTCCTCCTGGACCGGGCAGGGGCCCGAGACGCACGGCTCGGCGCAGGGCGTGCCCCTGGCCGACGCGTGGCCGGACGCCGGGCACGCGCGGGCGCGCGAGCCCGAGGGCGGTGACGGCGGCGAACCGCACAGCCGCGTCCGTACCAGCCCCGGGAGCGCCGACCCGATGACCCGCAGGACCGGTCGGCGCGGGCTCGGCGCCTGGGCGCGGCGCCTCGCGGGCGGCCGCGAGGCGGAGGCCGCGCCCGGCGCCCCGGCGGACCCGGCCGCCCCCGACGCGGCCCGGTCCGAGGCGCCCGGCCCGGCCGCCGCGCCCGACACCTGGCCGGATCCGGCGGCCGTCCTGCTGACCGCGCTCGGCCCCGGCCCGCGCCTGTGGGAGCGGGCCGCCGACCATCCCGAGGCCCTGGTGGTGCGGCTCGGCACCGCCGACCGCGCGGAGCTGTCCGGGGTCCCCGTCACCGTCGGGCTGCGCGAGGCCGGGTCGCTCGGCCTGGCCGGGCCGGCGGAGCGGCTGACCGGGCTGGCGCGGGCCGTGGTGGCCCAGCTGGCCGCCCTGCACTCCCCCGCCGACCTGGAGATCGTCCTCGTCAGCGCCGACCGGAACCGTTCCCTGGAGGAGCGGCGGCGGGCCTGGGGCTGGCTCGGCTGGCTCCCGCACGTGCGGCCCGCGCACGGCCAGGACTGCCGGCTGCTCCTCGCGTACGACCGCGAGCAGGCCCAGGCGCGTACGGCCGAGCTGACCCGGCGCCTCGACGACGGGCCGCTCGGGCCCGGCTGGGCCAGCGCGGACCGGTCCGCGGTCGCGGAGGCCGCCGCGCGGTACGCGGGCCCGGCGACGGTCGTCGTCGTGGACGGCGACCCGGGCACGGCGGCGCTGCGCGAGACGGTGGCCCGGCTCGCCGGGGCCGGCGCGGCGGCCGGCATCCATCTGATCTGCCTCGCCGAGGCGCCCTCCGCCTCCCCCGCCTCGCCGGTCGCCGCCACCTACGAGGCGGCCTGCGCGGCCTCCCTCGCCTTCCGCGAGTGCGGGGCGGCGGCCCTGCTCAGCGGGGACGTGGCCACCGCGCTGCGGCTGCTGCGGACGTCCGGCGGCCGGGCCGCGGGCCACGGCACCGTCGGGATCGTGGACGCGGTCTCGGTCGCCTGGGCGGAGCGCTTCGGGCGGGCGCTGGCCCCGCTGCGCACGGACTCGGCGGCGGCCGCCCCCGGGCGGGCCGCCGCGCTGCCGCCGTCGGCCAGGCTCCTGGACGAGCTGGGCCTGGCCCGGGCCACGCCCGCGTCCCTGATGGCCCGCTGGGCGTCCGCCGGGGAGGGCACGGCCGTCCTCGGCGCGGGTCCCTGCGGCCCGCTCTCCGTGGACCTCACGGCGGAGGGCCCGCACCTGCTGATCGAGGGCCCGGCGGGCAGCGGCCGTACGGAGCTGCTGCGGGCCGTCGCCGCCTCCCTCGCGGCCGGCGGCCGCCCGGACCGGCTCGGGCTGCTCCTGGTGGACGGCGCCGGCGGCGAGCGCGGCGAGGGCCTCGCGGCCTGTACGGAGCTGCCGCACGTCACCGAGCACCTGGTGGCGTCGGACCCGGTCAGGATGCGGGAGTTCGCCCAGGCGCTGGGCGCGGAGCTGAAGCGCCGGGCGGAGCTGCTGGGGGACGCGGACTTCGCCGACCGGCGGAGCACGCGCGCGGTGATCGGCCAGCGCGGCGCGAGCCCCGCCGAGGCGGTGCCGCAGGGCGTCCGCGCGGGCCTCCGGCTCCCCGACGCGTCGGACCTGGGCGACCGCCCGAGCGGCCGCACCCTGCGCACGGGCGCGGGCGCGGTGGGCGACAGCCCTCCGGGGGTCCGCACGCCGTACCAGGGCGCGGACGACCTCGCCGACCGCCCGTCGGGCCGGGTCCCCCGCCCGGCCGGCGCCTCAAACGAGCTGCCGTCGACCCCCAGCGACCGCCTCGGCGGCCGCGCGCACGTGGGCGACCTCCCGGCCACCTTCAACGGCCGGCTGGGCGGCGGCGCCGCGGACCTCCCCACCCGCCGCAGCGGGCGCACGCTGCGCACCGACGACCCCCTCCCCGCCCCCGAGGACCTCCGGGCCACCCCGAGCTCCCGCACGGCCCACCCGGGCGCGGGCGACGTGCGGGGCGCCACGAGCGCCCGGACGGCCCGCCCCGGCTCCGGCGACGTCCAGGGCGCCACGAGCCACCGCACGGCCCATCCGCGCGCGTCGGACGTCCAGGCGGCCGCGAGCGGCCGCACGGCCTACCCCGGCACCGAGGACGTGACCGGCACATCGAGCAGCCGCACCCCGTACCCCGGCGCTTCCGACCTCTCCCGGACCCCCAGCGCCCGCACGGCGTACCCCGGCGCGGGCGACGTCCAGGGCGCCACGAGCGCCCGTACGGCGTCCCCGCGCGCGGGGACGGCCTCCGGCGCGGGCGACGTCCAGGGCGCGGCGAGCGGCCGGACCGCGCACCCGGGCAGCTCCGACCTCTCGCGGACGCCGAGCGCCAGGACTCCGTACCCGGGTTCCGGGGATGTCCACGGCGCCGGCAGCGGGCGTACGCCGTACCCGGGCTCCGGGGACGGCGAGCGGGGCGCCGCGCGCGTGCCGCGGCCGGCGAGCGAGGAGGACCACCTTCCGCGGGCGGCCGCCGGGCGGGTGCCGCTGCCGCGGCTCGTCGTGCTGGTGGACGACTTCGACGCCCTGGTGGCCCCCGCCCTCGGCGCGCCGGGGCGGCCCGCCGCCGGGTCCGTCGTCCGGGCCCTGGAGGCGGTCGCGCGGCACGGCGAGCGGCTCGGGGTGCATCTGATCGCGACCTCGGCGCGGCCGGACCGGACCGTCGACACCGACCTGGCGCACGGCGCCCGGCTCCGCGTGGTCCTGGACGCGCCGGCGAGCGCGCCGGGACCCGACGTGCCGGCGCCGGGCCGGGGCCGGCTGGGGCATCCGGACGGGCGGGTGACGCCGTTCCAGGCGGGACGCATCACCGGCCGGATCCCCCGGACGGCGACGCTGCGGCCGACCGTCGTCCCGCTGGAGTGGGAGCGGATGGGCGACCCGCCCGCCCGTCGCCCGGTCCGCGAGCTGGGCAACGGCCCGACGGACCTGGCGCTGCTCGCGAGCGCGCTCGACCGCGCGGCCCGCTCGGTGGAGGCCGCCCCGGTCCCGCCGCTCACCCACGCCTGACCCGGGCCCGGCCCGAGCGGCGTCAGGCCCGGCTCACGCCCCGGGCGCCAGCGTCCGCAGCCCGGCCACGGCCGCGCGGGTGAGTTCGTCCACGTACCCCTTCGGGAGGTCCGTGCGGACGACGACGAGGCGCCAGTAGAGCGGGCCCACGACGAGGTCGAGGGCGCGGGCGGGGTCGGTGCCCTCCGGGAGTTCGCCGCGGGCCACCGCCTCGCGGACGATCTGCGCGACGACGCCCTCCTGCCCGTCCAGGAGCGCCGTGCGGACCGGTTCGGCGATCTCGGGGTGCCGCGCGGCCTCGACGAGGAGCTCGGGGATGACCTGCGAGGCGATCGGGTGGCGCAGCGCGTGCGAGGCGACGGTGAGCAGCGCCCGTACGTCCTCCTCCAGGGAGCCGGTGGCGGGCGCCGGCAGGCCCTGTGCCGCGACGGCGCCGACCAGGTCGAGGACGAGGGCGAGCTTGGACTTCCAGCGCCGGTAGACGGCGGTCTTCCCGACCCCGGCGCGGCGCGCGATGCCCTCGATGGACATCCGGGCGAAGCCGACGGCGGCCAGTTCCTCGAAGACGGCGGCGCGGATGGCCTCGGTGACGTCCTCGCGGAGCACGGCGGCTCCGGCGGGAGCGCGACGCGGGGTGGGAGTGCTCATCCCCGCATCCTAACCAACGGCGACGTCACGACGATACGGTTGCGTTCCGACGTCACCGCGGCCTAGTCTCGCTTCCACGACGATACGGTTCCGTCCCGACGCAACGCACGCGTCTCGCCGCACCGGATCGCCCCCGTACGGAAACCCCCGCGCCCGGACCCTCACACCCCGCGCCCCGCCCTCCGTCGAAAGCGCCCGCACGTGACCCTGACACTGCCCCCGCCGCCGACCGCCACCGCCACCACCCAGCCCCCGCGACAGGCCCCCGACGAGGACCTCCAGGCCCTCGCCCGCCGGCACGGACTCTCCGTCAGCGGCGCCCGGCCGCCGCTCCCCGCCTACGTCCGGCAGCTCTGGGCCCGGCGTGACTTCATCGCCGCCTTCGCGACCGCCCGGCTGACCGCGCAGTACAGCCAGGCCCGGCTCGGCCAGCTGTGGCAGCTGATGACCCCGCTGCTCAACGCGGCCGTGTACTACCTGATGTTCGGCGTCCTGATGAACGTCCAGCACGGCGTCCCGGACTACCTCCCCTTCCTCCTGACCGGCGTGTTCGTGTGGACCTTCACCGCCAACACGCTGACCGCCGGCACCCGCGCCGTCAGCGGCAACCTCGGCCTGGTCCGCGCCCTGCACTTCCCCCGCGCGAGCCTGCCGCTCTCCCTCGCGCTGCTCCAGCTCCAGCAACTGCTGCTGTCGCTCGCCGCGCTCGTCGTGATCCTGCTCTGCTTCGGCGAGTTCCCCACCTGGAGCTGGCTGCTCGCGGTGCCGGCGATCGCACTCCAGGCCCTCTTCAGCGCCGGCGTCTCGCTCGCGCTCGCCCGGCTCGCCGCCCGCACCCCGGACATCAGCCAGCTGATGCCGTTCGTGCTGCGCACCTGGATGTACGTCTCCGGCGTCATGTGGTCGATCGGCTCCATGGCGTCGAGCGGCCGCTTCCCGGACTGGCTGGTCCTCGCCCTCCAGTGCAATCCGGCGGCGGTCTACATCGACCTCGTCCGCTTCGCCCTCGTCGGCAGCTTCACCGCGGACAACCTGCCGCCCCACGTGTGGGCGCTGGCCGCCGGCTGGGCGGCGCTCGCCTTCGTCGGCGGCTTCGTGTGGTTCTGGAAGGCGGAGGAGACGTACGGCCGTGGCTGACGAGCGAACGACCCACGCCGCGAAGGCGCCGGGCGACCCCACCGTCATCGCCGACCGCGTCCACATCGCGTACACCGTGCCGACCGGCCCCGGCGGCAGCCGCCGGGTGCACGCCGTGAAGGGCGTGTCCTTCGTCGCCCGGCGCGGCGAGGCCATCGGCCTGATCGGTTCGAACGGATCGGGGAAGTCCACCCTCCTGAAGGCCATCGCCGGCCTTCAGGCGACAGAGAGCGGCACTCTCTACACCCGCGGCCGCCCCGCCCTCCTCGGCGTCGACGCGGCCCTCATGAACGACCTCTCCGGCGAGCGGAACGTGGTCCTGGGCGGCCTCGCCCTGGGCATGAGCCGTAGGGAGGTCGCGTCCCGGTACGACGAGATCGTCGACTTCTCGGGACTGAGGCGACCCGGCCGCGAGGACGACGACCCGCTCTCCCGTCCCATGCGCACCTACTCCTCCGGCATGGGCGCCCGCCTCCGCTTCGCCATCTCCGCGGCCACCCGCGGCCACGACGTGCTCCTCATCGACGAGGCCCTCGCCACCGGCGACGCCGACTTCCGGCGCCGCAGCCGCCGCCGGATCGACGAACTGCGGGCCGCGGCCGGCACGGTCTTCCTCGTCGCCCACTCCGCCACGGCCATCCGGCAGACCTGCGACCGCGCCCTCTGGCTGGAGGCGGGGACGCTGCGGCTGGACGGCCCGGCGGACGAGGTGGTGACGGCGTACGAGGAGTCCACCCGCACGGAAACCCCCGCCGGCCCCCGCACCTGACGCCCGGAAGCGACCGCCGACCGGCTCCATCCAGCCGATAAAACAGGGCAAACACCCATCTATCGCCCTACGGTCGGAGCGTGACGACGCCAGACCGCCCTCGCTCCCGCGCCTCCGGCCCGACCGCCCCCGCACCCCCCTCCCTCACCCGCTCGCCCTTCGAGTCGGACACCTTCACGTCCGCCACCTTCGTCACCGTCGGGAGCGGCCCGGTCCTCGCGCTGGCCGCCGTCTGGCTGGTCACGCGCCTGGGCATGCTGGCGCTGCTCGCGAGCGACGGCCTCGGCGTCGGCGGGGTCGGCCACGAGGTCCAGCTCCTCTACCGCCACTGGTACGGCCTCTTCGCCGACGGCACCTTCCCGCCCGCCGACCCCGCCTGGCAGTACCCGCCGGGCGCCGCCCTCGCGATCACGGCACCGGGGCTGCTGATGCCCTGGCTCGGCTACACCCAGGCGTTCGTCGTCCTGACCCTGCTCGCCGACGCCGCCGTCACCCTCGGGCTCGCCGTCGCCGACCGCTCCCGGCTCACCCACGGCGCCTGGTACTGGGTCTGCGCCCTGCCGCTCCTCCTCCACCTGCCGCTCGCCCGGTACGACGTGCAGGCCACCGCCCTCGCCGTCCTCGCGCTGCTGTTCCTCAAGGGCCGCTCCCCCGCCGGCCACCGGCTCGGCGGCGCGCTCGCCGGGCTCGGCGCGCTGGTGAAGGTGTGGCCGGCGCTCGCGCTGATCGGCACGCCCCGGGGCCGTACCACCCGCGAGGCGTGGACGGCCGCCGCCGTCACCACCGGCGCCCTGCTCGCGGTGCTCGCGCTCGGCTTCTCCGGCCCGCTCGGCTTCCTGCGCGGGCAGGGCGCCCGGGGCATCCAGGTCGAGTCCGTGGGCGGCACCGCGCTGGCCGCCGCCCGCGCGGCCGGACTGTGGCCCGGGTCGGCGGAGATCCGCTACGGGGCCTACGAGTACGTGGGCCCGTACGTCTCCACCCTCGGCCACCTCTTCCTGCTGCTGACCGTCGCCGCCGTCCTCTCGCTGGTGTTCTGGCGGCTCCGCGCCACCCGCTGGACCGAGGCCACCCCGCTCGACGCGGCCCTCGCCGCCGTGCTGCTCCTCACCGTGACGAGCCGGGTGATCAGCCCCCAGTACCTGGTCTGGCTGCTCGGCCTCGCCGCCGTCTGCCTGACCTCCCGCCGTACGGTGATGCGGCCGGTCGCCCTGCTCCTGCTCCCCGCGGCGGCGCTCAGCTCCCTCGCGTACCCGGTCCTCTACGCCGACGTCGTCGCCGGCACCCCGCTCGGCGTGACGGTCATGGTGCTGCGCAACGGCCTCCTCCTCGCCGCGGCCGCCGTCGCCGCCCTCCGCCTGTGGCGGGCCACGGTCACCCCCGTACGGGAATAGCCGAAGCCCCGCCGGACGGGCAGTCCGACGGGGCTTCCTCACCGCACGGGGCGACTAGCTGTGCGTGCGCAGCAGCGTCCGCATCGTCCGCATGGCGACCGACAGGTTCGCCAGGTCGAAGGTGTCCGAGCCCTGGATCTCGTCCAGGGTCGTCCGGGCGCGGCCCAGGATCGCGGCGTTCTTCTCCTCCCACGCCTTGAAGCGCTCCTCCGGCGTGGAGGTGCCGTTGCCGGCGACCAGGACGTCCGAGGTCAGCGCCGCGTGGGCGGCGAAGAGGTCCTCGCGGATGGAGGCGCGGGCCATGGACTGCCAGCGGTCGGCCCGCGGCAGCTCGATGATCCGGTCCATCAGGCTGGTGATCTTCAGCCGGTCGGCCAGGTCGTAGTAGACCTCGGCGACGGCCAGCGGGTCCTTCTCGATGCGGTCGGCGATCGCGACGATGTCGAGCGTCGGGAAGGCGGACGAGAAGCCCGCGACGCGCACGGCCAGCTCCTCCGGGACGCCGAAGCCGGTCAGCTCGTCGAGGATCGAGCGGTACCACTCCTGGTCCGCGCCGCGCAGCAGCTCCGGCAGGCGCTCCCAGACCTGCTCGACCCGCTCCGCGAAGAAGTCGATGGTCTCGCCGATCGCGAGCGGCTGCGGCCGGTTGTTGAGCAGCCAGCGGGTGCCGCGCTCGACGAGCCGGCGGGAGTGCAGCCGCATCCGGGTCTGGACCTCGGCCGGGACCTTGTTGTCCAGGGCCTCGACGGCGTCCCAGACGTCGCCGAGCCGGAAGATGGCCCGGGCCGCGGTCTGCGCCCGCACGATCTCCTCCAGCGACGCGCCGGTCTCCTCGCGGAGGCGGTGCAGGAAGGTCGAGCCGCCGGTGTTGACGGTGTCGTTGACCAGGACGGTGGTGATGATCTCGCGGCGCAGCGCGTGCCCGTCGACGGCCTCGCCGAACTTCTCGCGCAGCAGCGTCGGGAAGTAGGCGTGGAGCAGGCCCGCCAGGTACGGGTCGTCGGGCAGCTCCGTGCCGATCAGCTCGTCGGCCACCGTGATCTTGGTGTACGCGAGGAGGACGGCGAGCTCGGGCTGGCTGAGGCCCTTCTCGTTGTTGAGCAGCTCGCGGATCTGCCGGTCGTTGGGCAGGAACTCCAGCTGGCGGTCGAGCGCCCCGTCGCGGCCCAGGCGGCGCATGAAGCGCTGGTGGGCGTGGAGCAGGGACGGCGACTGGTCGACGGCGTTGGCGAGGGCGGTGTTCTGCGCGTAGTTGTTGCGCAGCACGAGCCGGCCGACCTCGTCGGTCATCTCGGCGAGGATCTTGTTGCGCTGCTTGACGGTCATGTCGCCCTCGGCGACGAGCCCGTTGAGCAGGATCTTGATGTTGACCTCGTGGTCGGAGGTGTCGACGCCGGCACTGTTGTCGATGGCGTCGGTGTTGATCTTGCCGCCGGTGCGGTCGGGGCCGCCGGCGCGGGCGAACTCGATGCGGCCGAGCTGGGTGGCGCCGAGGTTGCCGCCCTCGCCCACGACCTTGGCGCGGACGTCCTGGCCGTCGACGCGGATGGCGTCGTTGGCCTTGTCGCCGACCTCGGCGTTGGACTCGACGGACGACTTCACGTAGGTGCCGATGCCGCCGTTCCACAGCAGGTCCACGGGGGCCTGGAGGACGGCCTTCATCAGCTCGGCCGGCGTCAGCTTGGTGACGCCCTCGTCGATGCCGAGCGCGGCCCGCATGTGGGCGTTGACCGGGATCGACTTGGCGGTACGGGGGTGGACGCCGCCGCCCGCGGAGAGCAGCGAGGTGTCGTAGTCCGCCCAGGAGGAGCGGGGCAGGTCGAAGAGGCGGCGGCGCTCGGCGTACGAGGTGGCCGCGTCCGGGTTCGGGTCGATGAAGATGTGGCGGTGGTCGAAGGCGGCCACGAGGCGGATGTGCTCGGAGAGCAGCATGCCGTTGCCGAAGACGTCGCCGGACATGTCGCCGACGCCGACGACGGTGAAGTCCTCGGTCTGGGTGTCGTGGCCCAGCTCGCGGAAGTGCCGCTTGACGGACTCCCAGGCGCCGCGGGCGGTGATGCCCATGCCCTTGTGGTCGTAGCCGGCGGAGCCGCCGGAGGCGAAGGCGTCGCCGAGCCAGAAGCCGTACTCCTCCGCGACGCCGTTGGCGATGTCGGAGAAGGTGGCGGTGCCCTTGTCGGCGGCGACGACGAGGTAAGTGTCGTCCTCGTCGTGGCGGACCACGTCGACCGGGGGCACGACCTCGCCGGCGACCATGTTGTCGGTGATGTCGAGCAGGGCCGAGATGAAGGTCTTGTACGAGGCGATGCCCTCGGCCAGCCAGGCGTCCCGGTCCACGGCGGGGTCCGGGAGCTGCTTGGCGACGAAGCCGCCCTTGGCGCCGACGGGCACGATGACGGTGTTCTTCACCATCTGCGCCTTGACCAGGCCGAGGATCTCGGTACGGAAGTCCTCGCGCCGGTCGGACCAGCGCAGACCGCCTCGGGCGACCTTGCCGAAGCGCAGGTGGACGCCCTCGACGCGGGGCGAGTACACCCAGATCTCGAAGGCGGGGCGCGGGGCCGGCAGGTCGGGGATGGCCTGCGGGTCGAACTTCATCGACACGTAGGAGTGCTGTCGGCCGTCGCTCGACTTCTGGAAGAAGTTGGTCCGCAGGGTCGCCTTGATGACGGTGAGGAAGGACCGCAGGATCCGGTCCTCGTCCAGGCTCGCGACCTGGTCGAGGGCGCCGTCCAGCTCCTCCAGGATGCCGTCGATGAGCTCGGTGCCGGCGCGCTGCCGGCCCGGGGCCATCCGGGCCTCGAAGAGGGAGACCAGCAGCCGCGTGGTGTGGACGTTATTGCGGAGGGTGTCCTCCATGTAGTCCTGGCTGAAGGTGGAGCCGGCCTGGCGCAGGTACTTGGCGTAGGCGCGCAGCACCATCGCCTCGCGCCAGGTGAGCCCGGCGGAGAGGACGAGGGAGTTGAAGTTGTCGTTCTCGGCCTCGCCGGTCCAGGTGGCCGCGAAGGCGTCCTGGAAGCGCTCGCGGGCGTCGTCGCCGACGTAGTCGCCGCCGTTGCCGGTGGGCGCGGGCATCCGCAGGCCGAAGTCGTAGATCCAGGCGTGGGTGCGGTCGGCGCAGCGGAGCTCGTACGGACGCTCGTCGGTGACCTCGACGCCGAGCCGGTTGAGGACCGGGAGGACGGCGGAGAGGGAGATCTGGTCGCCGGTCTTGTAGATCTTGAAGCGGCGCTCGCCGGGGCCGGCGGCGACGGGCTCGTACAGGGAGAGCGCGAAGTCCTTGCCGCTGGCGGCGAGGGCCTCCATGCGGACCAGGTCGGCGACGGCGGCGCGCGGCGAGTGGTCGGCCTTGTAGCCCTCGGAGAAGGCGTTGCCGTAGCGGCGCAGCAGCTCGGCGGCGCGCTCCTCGCCGAACTCGGCGTTGAGGGCCTCGCCGAAGCCGTCGGCCCAGGAGCGGGCGGCCTCGACGAGCCGGGCCTCGATGCGGTCCACGTCGGCGTCGGTGAGGGCGGCGAGGACGGTGCCGGGCTCGACGCGGATGACGAAGTGGAGGCGGGAGAGGATCGACTCGGTGTTCCAGGCCGTGAAGTCGACGGAGGTGCCGTTCAGCTCCTCCTTGAGGATGTCGATGATCCGCAGCCGGACGCGGGTGGTGTAGCGGTCGCGCGGCAGGTAGACGAGGGCCGAGTAGTAGCGGCCGTACTCGTCCTGGCGCAGGTAGAGCCGCAGCCGGCGCCGCTCCTGGAGGTACAGGACGCTGGTGACGATGGAGCGGAGCTGGTCGACCGGGGTCTGGAACAGCTCGTCGCGCGGGTAGGTCTCCAGGATCTGGAGCAGGTCGCGGCCGTCGTGGCTGTTCGGGGAGAAGCCGGCGCCGGCCAGCACCTCCTGGACCTTGCGCTTGACGACGGGGACGCGGCGCACCGACTCGGTGTACGCGGCGGACGAGAAGAGGCCGAGGAAGCGGCGCTCGCCGATGACGTTGCCGTCGGCGTCGAACTTCTTCACGCCGACGTAGTCGAGGTACGAGGGGCGGTGGACGGTCGCGCGGCTGTTGGCCTTGGTCAGGATGAGCAGCTTGTGCTCGCGGGCCTTGGCGCGGGCGTCGGCGGGCAGCCGGCTGAAGGACGGGGAGACGGGGTGGGCGTGGTGGCCGGACTCGCCGTCGGTGTGGTGCGGGTCGGAGCGCAGGATGCCGAGGCCGGTGCCGGGCACGGCGGCGAGCGCGTCGCCGTCGACGAGCTCGTACTCGCGGTAGCCGAGGAAGGTGAAGTGGTCGTCGGCGAGCCAGCGCAGCAGCTCCTGGGCCTCCTCGACCTCGGTGGGCCGCAGGTCGGAGGCGGTGGGCTCGGCGGGCAGGCCGTCGGCGATGCGCAGCGCGGCGTCGCGCATCTTCTCCCAGTCCTCGACGGTCTCGCGGACGTCGGAGAGGACGCGGAGGAGGTCCGAGGTGATCTGCTTGAGGTCGGCGCGGTCGGTCTCGCGGTCGATCTCGACGTGGATCCAGGACTCGGGGAGCGCGTCGTGCGGCAGCTCGCCGTGGATCTGGGTGGAGAGGACCTCGATGAGCTTGCCGGTGATGTCGCGGCGGACGAGGACCTGCGGGTGGATCACGACGTGGATGCCGCGGCCCTGGCGGGAGAGCTCGTTGGTGACGGAGTCCACGAGGAACGGCATGTCGTCGGTGACGACCTCGACGACGGAGTGGCTGCTGGTCCAGCCGTTCTCCTCGACCGTCGGGGTGTGCACGCGGACGTTCGCGGTGCCCTGGGGGCGGTTCTCCGCGAGCCGGTAGTGGGACAGCGCGGCGCCGAAGACGTCGTCCGGGTCGCGGTCGGTGAGGTCCTCGGGGGCGGTGTGCAGGTAGTAGCGCTGGAGGTAGTCGAGCACGGTGTCCCGGTCCGGGCGCTCGCCCTCCGGGCCCGTCGGAAGTCGCCCCCCGACCGGGCTGTGCTCAGCTACGCGGGCGGCCCTCTCGAGCAGCTCGGCCTTTGCTTCGTCCAGCTTGGTCTGCATGTCCTCTGACTCCTGTCGCGCGCCGTTGCGTGACGTCGGTGGGTAGGGCAGAACGCCACGACGCGGTGATTCCGGTCGAGGGAGACGTTATGCCCGGGTGGGAGATATCCGGATGGAAACCGGCCACGGTGAGCGGCGATTCCGGACGGAGGGGATCGGCGAACGCACGGGCGGCCCGGCCGCGTGAGCGGACCGGGCGGCAGCCGGGGGCCGCACTGCCCCCGCGGCGTATCGCGCTGATCACGGGAAAAGCCTATCGCTCAAGCCCCCTGCCCCGTCATGAGCCGTATGTGTACAAAAGCGGGGGTGGAAGTTTGACGTTCTGGACAGCGACACATGCACTCTTGGCGGATCGCGCGGAACGGTGCAGCGTGGACGCGAGCACGACGACGGATGCCCATCGCCCAGACCGGGAGAGCCATGGCGAAGATCTTGATCGTGACAGGGGACGCGGCCGAGTCCCTGGAGGTGTTGTACCCGTACCAGCGGCTGCTCGAAGAGGGGTACGAGGTCGACATCGCCGCTCCGGCGCGCAAACAGCTGCGGTTCGTGGTCCACGACTTCGAGCCCGGCTACGACACGTACACGGAGAAGCCGGGCTACACCTGGCCCGCCGACCTCGCCTTCTCCGAGGTCGACCCGGGCGAGTACGCGGCCGTGGTGATCCCGGGCGGGCGCGCCCCTGAGTACCTGCGCAACGACCCGGAGCTGCGCAAGATCCTGAAGTCCTTCTTCGACGCGGACAAGCCGGTGGCGCAGATCTGCCACGGCCCGCTGCTGACGGCGGCGGTCGGCGGTCTGGAGGGCCGCCGGGTCACCGCGTACCCGGCCCTGGAACTGGACATGCAGGCGGCGGGCGCCGACTTCCAGGACTCGGCCGCGGTCGTCGACGGGCTGCTCGTCTCCTCACGCGCCTGGCCGGACCACCCGACGTGGATGCGCGAGTTCCTGAAGGTGCTGCGCGCGAAGGGCTGAGCCCGGCGGGGGCGGTCCGGCGGTCCGCCCCCGTACACCTCGCGCTAGGCCAGCTCCTCCGCGACGGCGACGGCCTCCTCCAGGGAGTCCACGACCGGCACCCCGACCCGCTCCAGCGAGGTCCGGCTGTGCGAGCCGCCGGTGAAGAGCACGGCCTTCGCACCGACGTGCGCGGCGGCCACCGCGTCGTCCGCGGCGTCGCCGATGACGACGATCCGCTCGGCGGGCACGGCGAGGGCCTCCAGGTGGCGCACCATGTGCCCGGACTTGCCGTCCGTGGAGCGGTCGGGGCGCCCGTCGACCCGGACGAACCGCTCCGCGATCCCGTGCCGCCGCACCAGCGGCAGCAGCTCGGCGTGCGGCGCGAGCGAGAGCAGCGACTGGGTGCCCCCGGCGGCCTGCCGGTCGGCGAGCAGCTCGGCGGCGCCCGCGGTCAGCCCGCAGCCCTCCGCCCGCTCCCAGTAGTGGCGGTGGAAGGTCCCGTCCATCAGGAGCCATTCGGCGTCGGTGGGCAGCCGGCCCATCAGCCGCTCGTAGAACTTCGGCACCGGGACGGTGTACAGCTCGCGGTACCGCTCCAGCGTGATCGGTTCGAGGCCCAGCTCCGCGAAGGCCGCGTTGGTGGCGCCGATGACGGCGGCGATGTCGTCGAGCAGGGTGCCGTTCCAGTCCCAGACCAGGTGCTTGCCCGTGCGGTGCTTCCCCAAGTGCTTCCCCATGGAGCGACGGTACAGGCCGCGGCCTCAGCCGAGCAGGGAGGGGATCTCCTGCACCCCGAACCAGAGCAGCTCGTGGTCCTCGGCCCCGTCCACGACGAACTGGGCGTCGTCGTCGCCCTGGTCGGCGGCGCCGAGCGCGGCGGCCGCGGCGGTGACGTCGGCCTCGGCGTCGTCCGCGTCGGCGTGCACGGCGGCGGCCTTGGCGAGGGCCACGGCGCCGGCGATCCGCACCTCGCCGATCGCGCCGGCGTCGAGCCCGCGGTCCGGGTCGACGGTGGCGTCCCGGTCGGCGATGTCGACGGCGACGACCACCCGGCGCCGCGGCGCCTCGGGGTCGCCCGCGACGAGCCGCAGCGAGGCGGCGGCGGCGCGGCTGAGCGCCGCGTACTCCAGCTCCTCGATGTCGTCGGAGACGTACCACTCGCGCAGCGCGGGCGTGACGGCGTAGGCGGTCAGCGGGCCGGGCCCGAGCTCGCCCGCCTTGTGCGCCTGTGCGAGACCGGGAAGGGTCAGAGGAACGTACACGCGCATGGCTGGCCGCTTTCGTAGTCGGAAACGCCCTCAGGATACGTCCGGCCCCGCCGCCCCGGGATGTCCACCCGTGGACCCTCATCACCCGGATAGGCGAATCACCCTGCGTACACACCACGGCACGCTGTGCTCTTGCACGCCCGCAGGGCGCCTCGATACAAGATCCCCGACAAGAAGTTACCGACCGGTACGCACCGGCCTCCGAAGGGATCCCCATGCCTCAGCACCCCGCGCCCGCCCCGGCCCCGGCGGCCGCCCCGGACGGCCCGCACGGCCCCACCGGCGTCCCCCGCGCCTCGGTGTCCGCGCCGGACCCGGCCGGCGGCTGCGGGCGCCCCGCGCCCGCCGGGACGACGACGAGCAGGCCCCGGCCCACCGTCCCCGCCCAGGCCCGCGCGGGCGCCGCTCGCACCGCCGTCGCCCGCGCCCGGCACGGACGCCCGGGCGGAGCCGCCCGCCGCACGCTCCCCGTGCACACGGCCTTCGCCGAGCGGCTGGTCGCGGTGCTCAGCGGGGAGCGGCCGGTGCACTCGATGCTGGGGCTGACCGTCGGGGAGGCGTACGAGCAGCTGGTGCGGCTCGCGCCCCGGGCACCGTCCCGGGGCCCGGGGCCCCGGCCCGTGCTGCGCCGCTGCGCCGCGCAGCCGCACTCCGGGGACACCGTCCTGGAGGTCTTCGCCTCCCTGGCCGCGGGGCACCGCGTCCGCGCCCTCGCCTTCCGCCTGGAGCGCGGCCCCGACCACCGCTGGCGGTGCGCCGCCGTCGAGCTGGACGGCCTCGGCCGACTGGTCGGCGGCGGCCCCCAGCCATGACGAAGGGCCCCGCCGGACAACTCCGGCAGGGCCCTTCACCAGCTCAGGCCGTCACTTCTTGCGGCGACGCCCGCCCGCGTTCTTCTGCGCCTTGCGGCGCTCCGCCCGCGTCATTCCGTCGCCCGCGTCCAGGTCGTCCGAGGCGAAGTCGCCCTCGACGACACCGCCGTCGCCGTCCACCGACGGCGCGGAGAAGTGCAGCCGGTCCGGCCGCTGCGGGGCGTCGAGCCCCTTCGCGCGGATCTCCGGGCGCCCGCCCGCCGGGACGGCCTCGCCCTTGTCCAGGGACGGCGCTCCGGCCTGCACCGGGACCTCCTCGACCTGCTGCTCGACCTGGACCTCCAGGTTGAACAGGTAGCCGACGGACTCCTCCTTGATGCCCTCCATCATCGCGGTGAACATGTCGAAGCCCTCGCGCTGGTACTCGACCAGCGGGTCCTTCTGCGCCATCGCGCGCAGGCCGATGCCCTCCTGGAGGTAGTCCATCTCGTAGAGGTGCTCGCGCCACTTGCGGTCGAGGACCGAGAGGACGACCCGGCGCTCCAGCTCGCGCATGATCTCGGAGCCGAGCTGCGCCTCGCGCGCCTCGTACTGGGCGTGGATGTCGTCCTTGATGGACTCGGCGATGAACTCCGCGGTGATGCCCGCGCGGTCGCCCGCCGCGTCCTCCAGCTCCTCGATGGTGACCTTCACCGGGTAGAGCTGCTTGAAGGCGCCCCACAGCCGGTCCAGGTCCCACTCCTCCGCGAAGCCCTCGGCGGTCTCCTGGCGGATGTAGTCGTCGATGGTGTCGTCCATGAAGTGGCGGATCTGCTCGTGCAGGTCCTCGCCCTCCAGGACGCGGCGGCGCTCGCCGTAGATGACCTCGCGCTGCCGGTTGAGGACCTCGTCGTACTTCAGGACGTTCTTGCGCGTCTCGAAGTTCTGCGTCTCCACCTGCGACTGGGCGGAGGCGATGGCCCGGGTGACCATCTTGTTCTCGATCGGCACGTCGTCCGGCACGTTGGCCATGGCCATCACGCGCTCGACCATCTGCGCCTTGAACAGCCGCATCAGGTCGTCGCCGAGCGACAGGTAGAAGCGGGACTCGCCCGGGTCGCCCTGACGGCCGGAACGACCGCGCAGCTGGTTGTCGATACGCCGCGACTCGTGGCGCTCGGTGCCGAGCACGTACAGCCCGCCCAGCTCCTTGACCTCCTCGAACTCCGCCTTCACGGCCTTCTCGGCGCGCTCCATGGCGGCGGGGAGGGCCGCGGCCCACTCCTCGACGTGCTCGACCGGGTCCAGACCCGCCTGCCGCAGCTCGGCCTCGGCGAGGTCGTCCGGGTTGCCGCCGAGCTTGATGTCGGTACCGCGGCCGGCCATGTTGGTGGCGACGGTGACGGCGCCGCGGCGGCCGGCCTGGGCGACGATGCTGGCCTCGCGCTCGTGGTGCTTGGCGTTCAGCACCTCGTGCGGCACACCGCGCTTGGAGAGCTGCTGCGAGAGGTACTCGGACTTCTCGACGGACGTGGTGCCGACGAGGACCGGCTGGCCCTTCTCGTGCTTCTCGACGATGTCGTCGACGACGGCGGCGAACTTGGCGACCTCGGTCCGGTAGATCAGGTCGGACTGGTCCTTGCGCTGCATCGGCTTGTTCGTCGGGATCGGGACGACACCGAGCTTGTAGATCTGGTGGAACTCGGCCGCCTCGGTCATCGCCGTACCGGTCATGCCGGACAGCTTGTCGTAGAGGCGGAAGAAGTTCTGGAGGGTGATCGTGGCGAGCGTCTGGTTCTCGTCCTTGATCTGCACGCCCTCCTTGGCCTCGATGGCCTGGTGCATGCCCTCGTTGTAACGGCGGCCGGCGAGGATACGGCCGGTGTGCTCGTCGACGATCATGACCTCGCCGTCGATGACGACGTAGTCCTTGTCCTTCTTGAACAGTTCCTTCGCCTTGATGGCGTTGTTCAGGTAGCCGACGAGCGGGGTGTTGACCGACTCGTAGAGGTTGTCGATGCCGAGCCAGTCCTCGACCTTGGCGACACCGGCCTCGTGGATGCCGACCGTGCGCTTCTTCTCGTCGACCTCGTAGTCGCCGGTCTCCTCGATGCCCTTCAGCGGGTTGCCGGGCTCGCCCTTGGTGAGGCGGGTGACCAGCTTCGCGAAGTCGCCGTACCACTTGGTGGCCTGGTCGGCCGGGCCGGAGATGATCAGCGGCGTACGGGCCTCGTCGACGAGGATCGAGTCGACCTCGTCCACGCACGCGTAGTTGTGGCCGCGCTGGACCAGCTCGTCCTTCGACCACGCCATGTTGTCGCGCAGGTAGTCGAAGCCGAACTCGTTGTTCGTGCCGTACGTGATGTCGCAGGCGTACTGCTCACGGCGCTGCGCCGGCGTCATGTTGGCGAGGATGCAGCCGACGGTCAGGCCGAGGAACTTGTGGACCCGGCCCATCAGCTCGGAGTCGCGCTCGGCCAGGTAGTCGTTGACCGTGATCAGGTGCACGCCCTTGCCGGACAGCGCGTTCAGGTACGCCGGGAGCGTGCCGACGAGGGTCTTGCCCTCACCGGTCTTCATCTCGGCGACGTAGCCGAGGTGCAGCGCGGCGCCGCCCATGATCTGGACGTCGTAGTGACGCTGGCCGAGGACGCGCTTGGCCGCCTCGCGGACGGTGGCGAACGCCTCGGGCAGCAGGTCGTCGAGGCTCTCGCCGTCGGCGTACCGCTGCTTGTACTCCTCGGTGAGGGCCCGCAGGTCGGCGTCGGAGAGGTTGACGAAGTCCTCTTCGATGGAGTTGACCTGGTCCGCGATGCGGTGCAGTTTGCGCAGGATCTTGCCTTCGCCTGCACGCATGAGCTTGTTGAAGACGGACACTGAGGCTGGTCTCCTTGCCGGTCGGGCCTGGCACTGGGTCTTGTCACGGACGCGAGCGCGGGCACGGCAGGTGGTCCCCACCGCAACGGCCATCGTAAGCGAGACCACCCTCACGGAGGGAGGCCCGCAGGGCCGCCGCCGCACGTCCGCCCGCAAAGAGAACGCCCGAGGCGGTCGGAAGGTGCCGCCCCATCCGAAAAGTGTTCGCTTCCGCCCGGCCGGGTCCCCACAATCCGGGCATGGATCCCATCACGCTCACCAGCGACCGCCTCCGGCTGCGCGCCTTCGTCCCCGAGGACGAGGACATCGTCCACGCCCACTGCCAGGACCCCGCCATCCGCCGCTGGACGACCGTCCCGGACCCGTACACCCGCGAGGACGCCGTCTTCTTCCTGAACCGGCTGGTCCCGGACGGCTGGCGCGACGACTCCGACTACGCCTTCGCCGTCGAGCCGCGGGACGGCGGCCCCCTTTTCGCCGCCATCGGCCTGCACGCCCGCGGCGGCGGCGTCTGGGAGGTCGGCTTCTGGCTGGCGCCCGAGCGGCGCGGCCAGGGCTACATGGCGGAGGCGGTGCGGACCGTCGCCCACTGGGCCTTCACCGGCCTCGGCTGCGTCCGGCTGATCTGGCGCGCGGAGATCGGCAACACCGGCTCGCGCGCGGTGGCCGAGCGGGTCGGCTTCACCGTGGAGGGCGTCCAGCGGGCCGGCCTGCTGCACAAGGGCACCCTCCGGGACGCCTGGGTCGGCTCGCTGCTCCCCTCCGACTTCGGCCTGCCCAGCCCCGTCCCGTACCTGCCGCCGCGCGAGGCCCCGCCCGCCGTGGACCCCCGTGCGTCGGCCCTCCCCGGGGACTCCGGCACTGTCGGTCCGGGGGCCTAGGGTTTCCGCATGACGACCGTGCCGAAGACCGCCCCGCAGCCCGCTCCCCAGCCCGTCGCCGCGCTCTCCGCCACCGAGGCCCGCCGGATCGCCCTGCGCGCCCAGGGCTTCCTCGGGGCCCCGGACCGCCGGGGCGGGGTCCGGGGCGTACTCCGTCACCTCGGCCAGGTCCAGCTGGACACCATCTCCGTGCTGGCCCGCTCGCACGAACTGATCCCGTACGCCCGGCTCGGCGCCGTCGGCCGGACCGCGGTGGAGGAGGCGTACTGGTCGGAAGGGCACGCCTTCGAGTACTGGTCGCACGCCGCCTGCATCCTGCCGGTCGAGGAGTGGCCGCTCTTCGCCTTCCGCCGCCGCGCCTACCGCGACCGCCCGCAGTGGCACCACGAGCTGTCCGACGGCTCCTACGCCAAGGTGATCGACCAGCTGCGGGCGGAGGGCCCGCGGACGGCGACGGAGCTCGGCGGCGCCAAGAACAAGGGCGAGTGGTGGGACTGGTCCGACACCAAGATCGCGGTCGAGCGGGCGCTGATGTACGGCGAGGTCGTCGTCACCGAGCGGCGCGGCTGGAAGCGGGTGTACGACCTGGCGGAGCGCGCCATCCCGGAGCAGCTGCGCCACGACGACCTGGACGACACGGAGTGCGTGCGGCGCCTGGTCCGGCAGGCGGGCGAGGCGCTGGGCGTCGGCACGCGCGCGGACATCGCCGACTACCACCGGCTGAAGGCGGAGCAGTTC
Source organism: Streptomyces roseofulvus (assembly GCF_039534915.1). Taxonomy (NCBI): domain Bacteria; kingdom Bacillati; phylum Actinomycetota; class Actinomycetes; order Kitasatosporales; family Streptomycetaceae; genus Streptomyces; species Streptomyces roseofulvus. The sequence goes on from NZ_BAAAWE010000001.1 coordinate 3,261,009, forward strand.
GACGCGGTGGTGGCGGACTCGGGACTGGTGCCGGTGACGGTGGAGGGCTGGGGGAAGCCCGCCTGGGCGGACCCGGCGGCGCTGGCCACGGAGCCGCGCGGCCGGCACCGCACGACGCTGCTCTCCCCGTTCGACTCGCTGATCTGGGAGCGGGCGCGCACCGAGCGGATCTTCGGCTTCACGCACCGGCTGGAGGCGTACGTCCCGAAGCCGAAGCGGGTGCACGGCTACTTCGCGATGCCGGTGCTCTCCGGCGGCCGGCTGGTCGGCCGCGTGGACCCGGCGCGCGAGGGCCGCACCCTGGTCGCCAAGCAGGTCTCCCTGGACGGCCCGAAGGTGGTCCCCGCGGTCGCCCAGGCCCTCCGCGAGGCCAGCGCCTGGGTCGGCTGCGACACGGTCCGCGTCGAACGCCTGGACCCCCCGGAGCTGACCCCGCAGCTGGTCAAGGCCCTGGACGCCTAGCGCCTCAGCGGATCTCCAGGATCTTCTCCCGCATGGCGCCGCACCTCCCGGGGGACGACCCCCGGACCCCCAGCAGGGGCGTCCCGCGGCGGAGCCTCAGCGGATCTCCAGGATCTTCTCCCGCATGGCGTACACCACGGCCTCCATGCGGGAGTGGAGCTGGAGCTTCTCCAGGATGTTCCGCACATGGTTCTTCACCGTGTTCTCGGAGATGAAGAGCTCCTTGGCGATGTCCCGGTTGTTCATGCCGGTCGCGACGAGTTTGAGAACTTCCAGCTCGCGGTCGGTGAGCCGGGGCGCGGGGACCAGGCGGCGCTCGTCGGTGCGCTGGATCATCGACTTGAACTCGGTGAGGAGCTTCGACGCCATCGACGGGCTGATCTGCGACTGCCCGTCCGCCACCGCGCGGATCGCGGTCGCGACCTCGTCGGTGGAGATCTCCTTGAGCAGGTAGCCGGTGGCCCCCGCCTTGATCGCGTCGTAGAGGTCCGCCTCCTCGTCGCTGATCGTCAGCATGATGATCTTCGCGCTGGGGGCGACCTCCTTGATGGAGGTGCACGCCTCGATGCCGCCGCGCCGCGGCATCCGCACGTCCATCAGGACGATGTCGGGCAGCAGGTCCGCCGCCTTGTCGACCGCCTCGGCCCCGTCGCCCGCCTCTCCGACGACCTGGATGTCCTCCTCCTGCGCGAGGACGATCTCCAGCCCGCGCCGGAAAAGCGCGTGGTCGTCCACGACGAGGACCCGGATCGGCTCCTTGCGATAGACCTCGTTGGCCGATTCCGATCCTTCCGGAGCACCCTCATGGGCGAGCGCGCCGCGCTCGTGCCCGCTCAGCACCGGGCCGAAGCTGTCTGCCATCGTTCCTCCCCCTGAAGGCCGTGGCCTGAATTCGTTTCCGGTCCTCCAACCACTGCCCGGGAAGCACCGGTTGGCGTGCTCGCCATGATTTCATGCCCCGGCCCTCCCGGGGTGTCCCCCCGGGCGCACAGGGGTGCCCCTGGGGGGCGCGCGAAGCGCTCCAGGGGCACCGGAAGGGCCGGTCGGTCGACCGTTCGACGGGTCAGCCGCCGAGCGCGCCGCCCGCTCCGCCGCTGTTCTCGGCGAGCGGGTCGTTCTCCAGATGGATGACGCCGTAGTCGTAGGCGTGGCGCCGGTAGACGACGCTGGGCTGCTTGGTCTCGGCGTCGACGAAGAGGTAGAAGTCGTGCCCGACCAGCTCCATCTCGTAGAGGGCCTGGTCGAGCCCCATCGCGGCGGCCTTGTGGGTCTTCTCGCGGACCACCAGCGGGCCCTCGCCCCGGACCTCGATCGAACCCATCATCGTGGTGGGAACCTCGCCGCCGGTCTCGTCGGCGACGAGCTCGCCCTGCCCGTTCAGCTGGGCGACGCCGGGGACGACGTCGGCGACCTCCGCCGCGGAGAGCCGCCCGCTGCCCCGGCGGGTGTAACGCTTGTCGTGCTGCTTGCGAAGCCTGGCCTCCAGCTTGTCGCTGGCCAGGTCGAGGGCCGCGTACGGGTCGCCGGCCGACGCTTCCGCCCGGATGACCGGGCCTCGGGAGTGGAGGGTGATCTCCACGCGGTCGGACCGGTCGGCCTGCCGCGGGTTGGGCTCCTTGGACACCTCGACGTCGAGGCTGATCACCTTGCCGTCGAGCTTCTGGATCTTCTCCAGCTTCAGCTTCTCGGCCACGTGCTTGCGGAACCGCTCGGGCACCTCTGTCTTGCGGCCCTTGACGACGATGTCCACGCAGAACTCCGTTCCCGGATCGCCCGCCCGGCTCCTAGGCCGACGGGCATCTCCCTTTGCACCAGCCCCGGCGGTTTCACCGGAGCTCGGACTTGGCGACTTCGACCTCCTCCTCCCCAGCCGACAAGATCGCCACCCCATCGACGAGAGGTTAATTCGCCCTGAACTCCTGTCCTGTAGGCGCAACCATGTATGCGACGAGTCCGGGCATTCGCCCTTCCTCACAACCGAACATAGCCCCTTCGGACGGGTGTCGGCACCCGCTACCGCGACTTACCTCCATTCGGTGGCTTTCACCTCTCACCACCTGCAACGATCCAAGTTTCTGAGGAGTTCCGGTTTATTTCGAACGAAGCGGGAGATGATGCGATCACAGCCGCCACCCGCTGTTCGAATTCGTGCTGCGTGGAATCCCGGGGGGATCTTCCCGCCGCTCCCGAAGTGAACGGACGGTGTACGGCCCCGAGGGCCCGCGCCGCCTCCGCGAGCGTCGCGCCCGTCGTCATCAGGTCGTCCACGAGGACCACCCGACCGGCCGCCAGGAGCCTCCCGCCGCCCGGCACCACCTCCAGCGCCCCGGCCACGTTCGCCCACCGGCCGCGCGCCCCGAGACCCGCCTGGTCCGCCACGGCCCGCCGCTGCCGCAGCACCGGTACCACCCGCGCGGACGCCCCCGCCCGCCGCAGCCGCCCGGCCGCGGCCAGCGCCACCCGCCGCGTCGGATCGTGCCCCCGCGCCCGCACCGAGCGCCGCGAGGACGGCACCGGCACCAGCAGCAGCGGTCGCTCCCGCGCGCCGCCCACGGCGGCCTCCACGGCCCGCGCGAGGGCCCTGCCCAGCGCCCCGGCGAGCCCCAGCGCGCCGCGCTCCTTGTGGGCGATCAGCAGCTCGCGTACCGCCCCCTCGTACGGCACGGCGGCGTGCACCACCGGCAGCCCCGCCGGCTCCGGCACGGGACGCACCCGGCCCCCTCCCCCGGCCAGCGCGCCCGCGCACCCCGCGCACAGCCCGGTACGAGGCACCCCGCAGCCCTCGCAGGCACCGGGCAGCACCAGCCCGGAGATCTCGCGCCACCAGCCCCGCATGACTCCACTGTGACCACCCCCGGCACCGCCCGCCACCCCTGTGGACAACACCCTGTGGACAACCCGTGAGCCCGCCCATGAGCCCGGCCGCAAGCCCGCCCATGTGCCCGGCCACAAGCCGATCCATAAGCCCGCCCATGAGCCCGGCCGTAAGCCCGCCCATGAGCCCGCGGAAGACCCGCCGAGAGCCCACCCGGAGGCCCGGCCAGGCAGCCCGCCCGGAGGAACGCCACGCAGCCCGCCCGGATGCCCCTCCGAGACCCCGACCGGCAGCCCTACCCCGGGTAGACCGGCCCCGTCCCCGACTTCACCACCGGCTGCCAGTTGGCCCCCGGCATCAGCCGCACGATCCCGTCGTTGCCGGAGGCGGCGATCAGCGGCTCCGTCTCCTTGTACGGCGCGGCCACGCCCAGCACCCCGTTGAGCCCCGGCAGCACCGAGCTCGCCGAGGTCGAGCCGTCGGTCTGGAGGTAGCGGATCTGCTGCACGCCGCCGGCCTCCCGGCCCACCACGACGAGCCGGCTCGGCCCGGCCCACGAGACGGACGACACCGACTCCATGCGCGGCGCGGCCGCCTGGAGGTCCTCCACGGACACGACCTGCTCGTCCGCGCCGTTCTCCCGCTCGATCCGGCCGATCTGGAGGGTGGTCCGCCCCTCCCGGGTGATGAGGAGCGCGATCCGCACCCCGTCCGCCGACACCCGCAGCGACTCCACCCGGGTGTCCTCCGTCAGCCACGGCGTGCGGACCTCGATCCACTTGCCGGTGCCGTCGGGCACGACCACCAGCCGCTGGTGGCCCTTGGCCCGGTCGGCGACCCACAGGTCGCCCCGCCCGTCCCAGCTGGGCTGCGACAGCCGGTCCTCGTGCGCCGCGCCCGCCGCGGCCGAACTCCTGAACACCGCCGGAAGCTGTTCCTGGTCGGCGGCGATCGACGCGACGTGGAGCGAGGCGCCGTCCTTGGACACTCCGGCCGCCCGCGCCCCGTCCCGGGCCACGGCGACCGAGCCGAGCCGCACCACGCCCCTGCCCAGCGGCCCCGGCACCGCCTCGGGCGGCACCACGTCCTTGCCACCGGGGTCGAGCGCCATCATCCGCCCGTCGTCGTCGACGAAGTACGGCGTCTCGTCCTGCTCGGTGTCCCTGACCACCTCGAAGTCGGCCGCCTGCCCCTTCCCGAGCCGGCACACGGCGCCCCCGGTGACGTCCTGGAGCTCCACCTGGTCGACCCGTACGGAGGGCAGGTCCCCGAGCGTCACGAGCAGCTGCGCCGCCAGCCGCCGGCACACCTCGCCGCCGAACCGGTCGGCCTTCACGTTGAGCGGCACCTTGAGCGTGGACTGGTCGTCCGTGGTCAGCGTCGTGACGCCCTTCCGCAGCTCCGTGCCGGACGGGAAGGGCGAGTCGACAGCCGGCCGCAGCCAGTGCGTCGGCCCCTCCAGGAGCGCCTTCACGGTCTGCGTCACCGGGTCCATCCGGGTGACCGGATCCTGCCGCTGCCGGATGTAGACGGGGTCCGCGACCAGCCAGTCCTCGCCGGACGCGAAGTAGTACTTGTTCACCGAGCGGTAGTTCCGCAGGAAGTCGGCCTCGCCCAGGACGAGACCGGGCGGCAGGCTGTCGATCCGCCACTCCTTGTCCTTGCCGTTGGGGGCGGTCTCCTCCACGACGTGGATGGCCTGCGCGTACTCCACCGGGCTGTTCGCCCGGTACGCGTGCCGGGCGTCCACGGTCGCGATCATCCGGCCGGAGATCGGATAGGCGCGGCCCTGGATCTCGGGGTCCGCGCCGCGGTCGGCGGGCTCCCGGTCGGGCGCGGTCGAGAGCACGGTGATGCTCTGCTCCGGCTTCCAGCTCTTGGCGGCCCGCGCGGTCAGGTACTTGCGGGCGGTCGAGAAACCGGGGTCGTCACTGGTCATGGCCTCCAGGAAGCCGTCGACGATGTCGTCCGGGTTCGCGTTCTCCCGGGGCGCCACCGCGTAGACCCGCACCTGCGAGTCCCCCGGGTTCGCCCCCCGCACCGGCTGGACCTCACCGCTGTCCGGCATGGTGGCGCAGCCCGTCGCCAGGAGCCCGCCGCAGGCGGCGAGCACCAGCGTCCGTCCGCTCCGTCCCCGCCCCGCCCGCCGTCGCGCGTCAGCGCTCACGTGTGCCGTCCTCCCGCTCCGCGTTCCCCGCCGTGCCCCTGCCGTGCCCGTGCTCCGTGTCCGCCGCCGTCCGGGCGACCACCCGCGCACCGCTGCCGGGCAGCGCCGCCGGGTCCACCGCCGTCGGCGGCGCCGGGATCCGCGGCGGCACGGGCAGCGGAGGCCGCTCCCCGCCCGGCTGGGCCGGCACGGACGCGGTCCGGCCGTTCTCCTGCGCCCGCCCCGCGGCGGCCTGCTCCCGGTTGCGCCGCGAGTCTTCGGGCTCCAGCGGTATCGGCGACCCCCGCAGCGGCTCGTCCGCCGTCCGCGGCAGGGTCAGCCGGAACTGCGAGCCGCCACCCGGCTCGCCCCAGGCCTGCAGCCAGCCGCCGTGCAGCCGCGCGTCCTCGACGGCGATCGACAGGCCGAGACCCGTACCGCCGGTGGTACGCGCGCGTGCCGGGTCGGCCCGCCAGAACCGGTTGAAGACCCGCGTGGCCTCACCCGGCTTCAGACCGACGCCGTAGTCGCGTACGGCGACGGCGACGGCCCCGCCGGCCGCGGCCAGCTTCACCACGACGTCCCGGCCCTCGCCGTGCTCCACGGCGTTGACGACCAGGTTCCGCAGCACCCGCTCGACCCGGCGGGCGTCCGCCTCGGCCACCACGGGCTGCTCGTCGCCGACGACGACGATCCGCGTGCCCTTCCGCTCGGCCAGCGGCTCGGCCCCGCCGATGACCCGGCGCACCACCTGCCGCAGATCGATCGGCTCGGCCTCCAGGGCGGCGGCACCCGCGTCGAAGCGACTGATCTCCAGCAGATCGGAGAGCAGCGACTCGAAGCGGTCGAGCTGGTCGCCGAGGAGTTCCGCGGAGCGCGCGGTCACCGGGTCGAAGTCGACCCGGGCCTCGTGGATGACGTCGGCCGCCATCCGCACGGTCGTCAGCGGCGTCCGCAGCTCGTGCGAGACGTCGGAGACGAACCGCCGCTGCATCCGCGACAGCTCCTCCAGCTGCTGGATCTTGAGCTGGAGGTTGGACGCCATCTTGTTGAAGGCCTCGCCGAGCCGCGCGATGTCGTCCTCGCCGGTGACCTTCATCCGCTCCTGGAGCCGCCCGGCGGAGAGCCGCTCGGCGATCCCGGCCGCCATCCGCACCGGCGTGACGACCTGCCGCACCACGAACCAGGCGATCGCCCCGAGCAGCACCACCACGAACAGCCCGGCGGTCGCCAGGGTGGTCTTCACCAGGTCGAGGGAGTCCTCTTCCTGGGTGAGCGGGAAGAGGTAATAGAGCTCGTACTGCTTGCCCTCGGCGTCGTTGAGCCGCTTGCCGATCACGAGCCCCGGCTCGGACGGCTTGTCGCTGGTGTAGTGGATCCGCCCGAACTTCTGGAACGGCGTGTTGCCCTGCGCCACCGAGTGCCGCAGATCGCCGGGAACGGACCGCGCCGGGTCGACCTCTCCGGAGGCGCGGGCGCCGCGGCTCGCCGTGTCGCTGGAGTCCAGCGACAGCGCCACCACGTTGAACGCGTTCTGGCCACCGCTGGCCAGCTGCTCCACGAGCGTGGAGCGCCAGTTCACCGAGGAACCGGCCCGCACGCCGTCCTGGCCGGGCGCGGGCGGCGTGGTCGCCGCCCGGTCCTGCGCGGCGGAGAACCCGCCGGCGGCCTGGATCTGGGCGGCCTTCTCCTTGGTGTCGAGCAGACCGTTGCGGACCTGCCCGATGACGACCAGGCCCAGCAGCAGCACCACGCCGAGGGACATCAGGAGGGTGCCCGCGACGACCCGCAGCTGGATGTTCCGCCGCCACAGCCGTACGGCCGGAAGCAGCGGCCGACGCACCAGCCGGGCGACGATCCGGAAGACCCTGCCCCCCGGCGTCCCGTCCTGGAGGAGCCGTTCACCGCGCGTCAGGCGGCCGGAACGCGAGCCCCCCCGCCCCGGTCCGGCAGCCCGCCCCGTACGACCCCCGGGGTCCCGGGACTCCGGAGCAGCACTGCCCTCGCTCATATCAGCTCGGTCCCGCCTTGTAGCCGACACCGCGGACGGTCACCACGATCTCGGGGCGCTCCGGGTCCTTCTCGACCTTCGAGCGCAGCCGCTGGACGTGCACGTTCACCAGCCGGGTGTCGGCCGCGTGCCGGTAGCCCCAGACCTGCTCCAGGAGCACCTCGCGGGTGAACACCTGCCACGGCTTGCGGGCCAGCGCCACGAGGAGGTCGAACTCCAGCGGCGTCAGCGCGATCGACTGCCCGTCCCGCTTCACGGAGTGCCCGGCCACGTCTATGACGAGGTCACCGATGGTCAGCTGCTCCGGCGCGGGCTCCTCGGAGCGCCGCAGCCGCGCCCGGATGCGGGCGACGAGCTCCTTCGGCTTGAACGGCTTGACGATGTAGTCGTCGGCGCCGGACTCCAGCCCCACGACGACGTCGACGGTGTCGCTCTTGGCCGTCAGCATCACGATCGGCACGCCCGACTCGGCCCTGATGAGCCGGCACACCTCGATGCCGTCCCGTCCGGGCAGCATGAGGTCCAGCAGCACCAGGTCCGGCTTGGCCTCCCGGAATGCGGCGAGAGCCTTGTCGCCGTCCGCGACGAACGACGGCTCGAACCCTTCACCCTTGAGCACGATCCCGAGCATCTCGGCCAGTGCGGTGTCGTCGTCGACGACGAGAACGCGTCCCTTCATATCGACATCATCCCATTTCCGTATCAGTCTCAAGGCGGCTGGTGAGATACCTCACTGACCTGCGAAGACGCCTCGGAGGAGCCCCCTGACTCCGTGTGTCCGCGCGCCCCGCCGCCAGTAACGACTGTCACCCCCGTGCCCCCGCGGTCGCCCAGAACCGTACCCCGCGCGGGGCCGAACGCCCACGTTCCGGAACAACCTTCGTCCTCCTGTACGAGAAGCAGTTCCGGCCCGGTCCACGGCGGGGCCCCTCATGACACGATGACAACCGGCCCGCCGCCCTCCCCTGGACGGCCGCCGTGACCGAGCCGGTTCGCCGACCGGCACCGCGACCCAATCCGCCGAGGTGGACGACCGTGAACGACTCTCCGGGCTGGAACCCGCCCGGATCCGCCCCCTCCGACGGCCAGGACGGCCCCGCGATCCCCGGGCCGTCCGCCCCGCCGGAGCAGACCGCATCCGCTCCCCAGTGGTCGAAGGAGCAGCCGCCCGCCGGCCAGTGGACCACCCCGACCCCGGGGCGCCCCCGGCCGCCGGCCCCCGGCCGGGCCTGGGGTACGCCGCCGCACCGCGGCCACGGAGCCCCGCCGGCCCCGAAGCCGGGCGTGATCCCGCTCCGCCCGCTGGGCGTCGGCGAGATCCTCGAGGCCTCGGTGGCGATCCTCCGCCGCTACTGGCGGACGGTGCTGGCCGTCACGGTCCCCGTGGCCGTGGTCACCCAGACCGCCCTCGTCTTCGTCCAGCGCTACCTCGCCACGAAGCCGCCCACCCTCCACACGGACGCCACCCCGGCGGAACAACTGGAGGCGCTCTCCGCGTACCTCCGGGCCTCCCTCAGCGAGCTGGCCCCGACGATGCTGGTCTCCGTGGGCGCCTCGGTCTTCATCAGCGCGCTGCTCACGGTCGTCGTCAGCCGCGCCGTCCTGGGCCGGCCGGTGACGCTCTCGGAGGCGTGGCGCGAGGCGAGCCCCCGACTCCCCCAGCTCCTGCTCCTCTCCCTGGCCGTGCCGCTGGGCGCGGGCGCCCTCGCCTTCGTGGCGATGCTCCCCGGCCTGCTGCTGGGCGGCGCCGGCGGTGCGACGCTCGCCTTCCTGGGCGGCACGGCCGCGTTCGTCGCCATCATCTGGCTGCTGATCCGCTTCAGCCTGGCCTCTCCGGCCCTGATGCTGGAGCGGCAGGGCATCGTCCCGGCACTGAAGCGCTCCGCGAAGCTGGTCAACGGCGTCTGGTGGCGGGTCTTCGGCATCACGCTGCTGACCCAGCTCCTCATCATGATCTTCACGATGGTCCTGACGATCCCGTTCACCGCAATCGCCTTCACTCTCGACGCCGCCCCCTCGGGCTCCGACCTCAGCTGGACGTACCTCATCGTCATGGCCGTCGGCGGCATCGCCAGCAGCGCCCTGACGTACCCCGTCGCGGCCGCCGTCACGGTCCTCCTCTACGTGGATCAGCGCATCCGCCGCGAGGCCCTGGACCTGGAACTCATCAAGGCCGCCCAGACCGACTGACAGCCGGCCTCTTCCCCCGGCTCCCGTCCCCCACGCGAGGGGGGACGGGAGCTGTTCTCTTTCCCCCCGGTCCAAGCCCTCAAGCAGGCAGGCACAGGAAAGGCCGTTGCCGCCCGCGTACGCCCCCGCGAGTACGCCTCTGATGGGCAACCCCGCCGGGACCCGACACAGGCGCTGAAGCCCGCCCAGGGCCTTACCGGCCGGGCCGCACCCCTCCCCTGGAAATCCCTGGAACGCAGAAAAGCCCCGCACCAGAAGGTGCGGGGCTTTCCCACAATGATTGTTCGGCGGCGTCCTACTCTCCCACAGGGTCCCCCCTGCAGTACCATCGGCGCTGAAAGGCTTAGCTTCCGGGTTCGGAATGTAACCGGGCGTTTCCCTAACGCTATGACCACCGAAACACTATGAAGTTGAACTCAACCGGCATGGGAGTTCGTTACTTCAGAACTAACACAGTGGACGCGAGCAACTGAGGACAAGCCCTCGGCCTATTAGTACCGGTCAGCTCCACCCATTACTGGGCTTCCACATCCGGCCTATCAACCCAGTCGTCTACTGGGAGCCTTACCCTCTCAAGGAGGTGGGAATACTCATCTCGAAGCAGGCTTCCCGCTTAGATGCTTTCAGCGGTTATCCCTCCCGAACGTAGCCAACCAGCCATGCCCTTGGCAGGACAACTGGCACACCAGAGGTTCGTCCGTCCCGGTCCTCTCGTACTAGGGACAGCCCTTCTCAATATTCCTACGCGCACAGCGGATAGGGACCGAACTGTCTCACGACGTTCTAAACCCAGCTCGCGTACCGCTTTAATGGGCGAACAGCCCAACCCTTGGGACCGACTCCAGCCCCAGGATGCGACGAGCCGACATCGAGGTGCCAAACCATCCCGTCGATATGGACTCTTGGGGAAGATCAGCCTGTTATCCCCGGGGTACCTTTTATCCGTTGAGCGACGGCGCTTCCACAAGCCACCGCCGGATCACTAGTCCCGACTTTCGTCCCTGCTCGACCCGTCGGTCTCACAGTCAAGCTCCCTTGTGCACTTACACTCAACACCTGATTGCCAACCAGGCTGAGGGAACCTTTGGGCGCCTCCGTTACCCTTTGGGAGGCAACCGCCCCAGTTAAACTACCCATCAGACACTGTCCCTGATCCGGATCACGGACCCAGGTTAGACATCCAGCACGACCAGAGTGGTATTTCAACGGCGACTCCACAACCACTGGCGTGGCTGCTTCAAAGTCTCCCACCTATCCTACACAAGCCGAACCGAACACCAATATCAAACTGTAGTAAAGGTCCCGGGGTCTTTCCGTCCTGCTGCGCGAAACGAGCATCTTTACTCGTAGTGCAATTTCACCGGGCCTATGGTTGAGACAGTCGAGAAGTCGTTACGCCATTCGTGCAGGTCGGAACTTACCCGACAAGGAATTTCGCTACCTTAGGATGGTTATAGTTACCACCGCCGTTTACTGGCGCTTAAGTTCTCAGCTTCGCAACCCCGAAAGGTCACTAACCGGTCCCCTTAACGTTCCAGCACCGGGCAGGCGTCAGTCCGTATACATCGCCTTACGGCTTCGCACGGACCTGTGTTTTTAGTAAACAGTCGCTTCTCGCTGGTCTCTGCGGCCACCCCCAGCTCAGAGTGCAAGACTCATCACCAGGCGTGGCCCCCCTTCTCCCGAAGTTACGGGGGCATTTTGCCGAGTTCCTTAACCATAGTTCACCCGAACGCCTCGGTATTCTCTACCTGACCACCTGAGTCGGTTTAGGGTACGGGCCGCCATGAAACTCGCTAGAGGCTTTTCTCGACAGCATAGGATCATCCACTTCACCACAATCGGCTCGGCATCAGGTCTCAGGCTTAATGTGTGACGGATTTGCCTATCACACGCCCTACACCCTTACCCCGGGACAACCACCGCCCGGGCTGGACTACCTTCCTGCGTCACCCCATCGCTTACCTACTACCACCTTGGTTCGCCGGCTCCACCACTTTCCTTTCCCCGAAGGGTCCGGAACGGCTTCACGGGCTTAGCATTAATGGGCTCGATATTGGGCGTTTCAAAGCGGGTACCGGAATATCAACCGGTTGTCCATCGACTACGCCTGTCGGCCTCGCCTTAGGTCCCGACTTACCCTGGGCAGATCAGCTTGACCCAGGAACCCTTAGTCAATCGGCGCACACGTTTCTCACGTGTGTATCGCTACTCATGCCTGCATTCTCACTCGTGAACCGTCCACAACTCGCTTCCGCGGCTGCTTCACCCGGCACACGACGCTCCCCTACCCATCACAGCGGGCGTTGGCCCTCATGCTGCAATGACACGACTTCGGCGGTACGCTTGAGCCCCGCTACATTGTCGGCGCGGAATCACTTGACCAGTGAGCTATTACGCACTCTTTCAAGGGTGGCTGCTTCTAAGCCAACCTCCTGGTTGTCTCTGCGACTCCACATCCTTTCCCACTTAGCGTACGCTTAGGGGCCTTAGTCGATGCTCTGGGCTGTTTCCCTCTCGACCATGGAGCTTATCCCCCACAGTCTCACTGCCGTGCTCTCACTTACCGGCATTCGGAGTTTGGCTAAGGTCAGTAACCCGGTAGGGCCCATCGCCTATCCAGTGCTCTACCTCCGGCAAGAAACACACGACGCTGCACCTAAATGCATTTCGGGGAGAACCAGCTATCACGGAGTTTGATTGGCCTTTCACCCCTAACCACAGGTCATCCCCCAGGTTTTCAACCCTGGTGGGTTCGGTCCTCCACGAAGTCTTACCTCCGCTTCAACCTGCCCATGGCTAGATCACTCCGCTTCGGGTCTTGAGCGTGCTACTGAAACGCCCTGTTCGGACTCGCTTTCGCTACGGCTTCCCCACACGGGTTAACCTCGCAACACACCGCAAACTCGCAGGCTCATTCTTCAAAAGGCACGCAGTCACGAGACACAAGCAAGCTTGTGTCCGACGCTCCCACGGCTTGTAGGCACACGGTTTCAGGTACTATTTCACTCCGCTCCCGCGGTACTTTTCACCATTCCCTCACGGTACTATCCGCTATCGGTCACCAGGGAATATTTAGGCTTAGCGGGTGGTCCCGCCAGATTCACACGGGATTTCTCGGGCCCCGTGCTACTTGGGTGTCTCTCAAACGAGCCGCTGACGTTTCGTCTACGGGGGTCTTACCCTCTACGCCGGACCTTTCGCATGTCCTTCGACTACATCAACGGTTTTTGACTCGTCCTGTCGCCGGCAGACGACAGAAGAGAGATCCCACAACCCCGCATGCGCAACCCCTGCCGGGTATCACACGCATACGGTTTGGCCTCATCCGGTTTCGCTCGCCACTACTCCCGGAATCACGGTTGTTTTCTCTTCCTGAGGGTACTGAGATGTTTCACTTCCCCTCGTTCCCTCCACACTGCCTATGTGTTCAGCAGTGGGTGACAGCCCATGACGACTGCCGGGTTTCCCCATTCGGAAACCCCCGGATCAAAGCCTGGTTGACGACTCCCCGGGGACTATCGCGGCCTCCCACGTCCTTCATCGGTTCCTGGTGCCAAGGCATCCACCGTGCGCCCTTAAAAACTTGGCCACAGATGCTCGCGTCCACTGTGTAGTTCTCAAGCAACGACCAGCCACCCATCAGACCCTGCCGAAGCAGAGCTTTACTGGGGCCGGCATCGCGAAGATACAACCTTGCGGCCGTACCCTCAGATACCCAACAACGTGCCAGATGCGAGCGCCGTCCGTGTCATCCGTTCCACGCCGAAGCAGTACTTGGAGACCTTCAGGTCACTCGCATCCAATAATCAACGTTCCACCCATGAGCTGACCGTGCAGAACGTTTGCCTGCAATCGGTACTGTGCTCCTTAGAAAGGAGGTGATCCAGCCGCACCTTCCGGTACGGCTACCTTGTTACGACTTCGTCCCAATCGCTGGTCCCACCTTCGACAGCTCCCTCCCACAAGGGGTTGGGCCACCGGCTTCGGGTGTTACCGACTTTCGTGACGTGACGGGCGGTGTGTACAAGGCCCGGGAACGTATTCACCGCAGCAATGCTGATCTGCGATTACTAGCAACTCCGACTTCATGGGGTCGAGTTGCAGACCCCAATCCGAACTGAGACCGGCTTTTTGAGATTCGCTCCGCCTCACGGCATCGCAGCTCTTTGTACCGGCCATTGTAGCACGTGTGCAGCCCAAGACATAAGGGGCATGATGACTTGACGTCGTCCCCACCTTCCTCCGAGTTGACCCCGGCGGTCTCCTGTGAGTCCCCATCACCCCGAAGGGCATGCTGGCAACACAGGACAAGGGTTGCGCTCGTTGCGGGACTTAACCCAACATCTCACGACACGAGCTGACGACAGCCATGCACCACCTGTATACCGACCACAAGGGGGCACCCATCTCTGGATGTTTCCGGTATATGTCAAGCCTTGGTAAGGTTCTTCGCGTTGCGTCGAATTAAGCCACATGCTCCGCTGCTTGTGCGGGCCCCCGTCAATTCCTTTGAGTTTTAGCCTTGCGGCCGTACTCCCCAGGCGGGGAACTTAATGCGTTAGCTGCGGCACCGACGACGTGGAATGTCGCCAACACCTAGTTCCCAACGTTTACGGCGTGGACTACCAGGGTATCTAATCCTGTTCGCTCCCCACGCTTTCGCTCCTCAGCGTCAGTAATGGCCCAGAGATCCGCCTTCGCCACCGGTGTTCCTCCTGATATCTGCGCATTTCACCGCTACACCAGGAATTCCGATCTCCCCTACCACACTCTAGCCTGCCCGTATCGGATGCAGACCCGGGGTTAAGCCCCGGGCTTTCACACCCGACGTGACAAGCCGCCTACGAGCTCTTTACGCCCAATAATTCCGGACAACGCTTGCGCCCTACGTATTACCGCGGCTGCTGGCACGTAGTTAGCCGGCGCTTCTTCTGCAGGTACCGTCACTTTCGCTTCTTCCCTGCTGAAAGAGGTTTACAACCCGAAGGCCGTCATCCCTCACGCGGCGTCGCTGCATCAGGCTTTCGCCCATTGTGCAATATTCCCCACTGCTGCCTCCCGTAGGAGTCTGGGCCGTGTCTCAGTCCCAGTGTGGCCGGTCGCCCTCTCAGGCCGGCTACCCGTCGTCGCCTTGGTAGGCCATTACCCCACCAACAAGCTGATAGGCCGCGGGCTCATCCTTCACCGCCGGAGCTTTCCAGACGAGGAGATGCCTCCCCGTCTCGTATCCGGTATTAGACCCCGTTTCCAGGGCTTGTCCCAGAGTGAAGGGCAGATTGCCCACGTGTTACTCACCCGTTCGCCACTAATCCACCCCGAAGGGCTTCATCGTTCGACTTGCATGTGTTAAGCACGCCGCCAGCGTTCGTCCTGAGCCAGGATCAAACTCTCCGTGAATGTGTACCCGTGATCGGGTTCAACACTCGCGTTGAGCGGGACGGTCAGGTCGGAATAAGACCGACCGTCCACAGCGTCCTCGCTGTGTTTTGTTTCAAAGGAACCTCGACCAACCGAAACCGGCTGGACGGGGTATCAACTAATCTGGCGTTGATTTTTGGCACGCTGTTGAGTTCTCAAGGTGCGGACGCTTCCTTCGTTCCTGTTTCCAGGCCCTCCGGGCGCTTCCTTCGTTTCCGACTCTATCAGATCTTTCCGATCCGATTTCCTCGGTGCTTTCCGGTCCCGATTTGTTTTTCTCGGGGCCTTCCGGCGCTTTCCGACTTTATCAGAATCATTTCGAGCTACCTAATCGGCGGCTTTTCGTGATTCGCGATAAAGAATCGGGAGTGAGTCAGACTCTAGTTGATTGCTGCCGAGCTGTCCAGCTCCAGGCAACCATCTGAATCTACCTCCCCGCGTCCACCGTGTCAACGGTTTTTTCGGGCACCGGAGGACAGTACCAGCTCCGCGGGGCCGGACGCACATCGGCGCGAGGGGGTGCTCAGGCGGGGAAGACGGAGGGTGGGGTGTCGAGGTCCTCCAGCTCGATGCCGGGGGCGGCGAGGACCACGTCGCCGGCGATGTGGACGGTGTGGCGCTCCCCGGTGTCCAGGGTGCTGACCTGGTACTCGTCCACGATCAGGCCGCCCTCGTCGGAGGGGTGCGTCTCGCTCCCCAGCAGGGCCCACGACTGGTCGACGGTGAGGGGGGCGAGGACCGGGTCGGTGAAGGCGACCAGGCGGACGCGGGTCTCGGGGGCGCCGGGGGTGAGGCGCAGCAGCCGGGTCAGGGCGATCAGGAACGCCGGGGACGTACCGGTGAAGGCGTGGGCGCGGACGTTGCCCTCGGTGGCATGGGTGCCGGTCGGGTCGGTGCGGACCCAGGTGACGCCGTCGAGGGCGGCGCCGCGGACCTGCCAGCTCTGCGCGTGGAGCTCCAGGCGGATGGGGCGGCCGAGTTCGTCGACGGCCAGGTCGACGGAGCCACGGTGGTCACCGGCCGGGGTGGTGAGCTGGGAGACGTAGCGCCAGCCGGAGGGGCCGGGGGCGCAGTGGAAGTGCTCCTCGCCGAGGGGGGTGTGGTCGTGGGGGTCGTGGAGCGAGTAGCGGCCGCGGGGCATCGCGTGGTCCTCGGGTGGTGGGGGACGGGGCAGGCCCCCGGCACGGGGTGCCGGGGGCCTGCTGGGTCGTCGCGTCGCCCGGGCGGGTGCCGGGGGACGGATCAGTAGCGGTAGTGGTCCGGCTTGTACGGGCCCTCGACCTTGACGCCGATGTACGCGGCCTGCTCCGGGCGGAGGGTCGTCAGCTTGACGCCGAGGGCGTCGAGGTGGAGGCGGGCGACCTTCTCGTCCAGGTGCTTGGGCAGCGTGTACACGTCGGTCGGGTACTGCTCCGGCTTCGTGAACAGCTCGATCTGGGCCAGCGTCTGGTCCGCGAAGGAGTTCGACATCACGAAGGACGGGTGGCCCGTCGCATTGCCCAGGTTGAGGAGGCGACCCTCGGACAGGACGATGACGACCTTGCCGTCGGGGAAGGTCCACGTGTGGACCTGCGGCTTGACCTCGTCCTTCACGATGCCCGGGATCTTCGCCAGGCCGGCCATGTCGATCTCGTTGTCGAAGTGGCCGATGTTGCCCACGATCGCCTGGTGCTTCATCCGGGCGATGTCGGACGCCATGATGATGTCCTTGTTGCCCGTCGTGGTGATGAAGATGTCCGCCGTCTCGACGACCTCGTCGAGGGTCGTCACCTGGTAGCCGTCCATCGCCGCCTGCAGCGCGCAGATCGGGTCGATCTCCGTGACGATCACACGCGCGCCCTGGCCCCGGAGGGACTCCGCGCAGCCCTTGCCGACGTCGCCGTAACCGCACACCACCGCCGTCTTGCCGCCGATGAGGACGTCGGTGGCCCGGTTGATGCCGTCGATCAGGGAGTGGCGGCAGCCGTACTTGTTGTCGAACTTCGACTTCGTCACGGCGTCGTTCACGTTGATCGCCGGGAAGAGGAGCGTGCCCGCCTGCATCATCTCGTAGAGACGGTGGACGCCGGTGGTGGTCTCCTCCGTGACGCCGCGGATCTCGGACGCGAGCTGCGTCCACTTCTGCGGGGACTCGGCGAGGGTGCGGTTGAGGAGGCGGAGGATGTAGCCGTACTCCTCGCTGTCCGCGGTGGCCGGGTCCGGGGCGGAGCCGGCCTTCTCGAACTCGACGCCCTTGTGGACGAGGAGGGTGGCGTCACCACCGTCGTCGAGGATCATGTTCGGGCCGCCGGTCGGGGTGTTCGGCCAGGTCAGCGCCTGCTCGGTGCACCACCAGTACTCCTCCAGCGTCTCGCCCTTCCAGGCGAAGACCGGGACGCCCTGCGGGTTCTCCGGGGTGCCGTTCGGGCCGACGGCGATGGCCGCGGCCGCGTGGTCCTGGGTGGAGAAGATGTTGCAGGAGGCCCAGCGGACCTCGGCGCCGAGGGCGACGAGGGTCTCGATGAGGACGGCGGTCTGCACCGTCATGTGGAGGGAACCGGTGATCCGGGCGCCGGCCAGCGGCTGCTGCTCGGCGTACTCGCGGCGGATCGACATCAGGCCGGGCATCTCGTGCTCGGCGAGGGTGATCTCCTTGCGGCCGAACGCGGCCAGGGACAGGTCGGCGACCTTGAAGTCCTGCTGTGCGGCAGTCGTCATGACGGGTGCTGCTCCTCGTGGGATCGAGTGGCGAGGGTCGGTGGTGGCGCCTGACACCGCGGCCGAGGCACCTGCGGGCATACGGATGCCCGGGTGGTTCGCGGTGCAGTCGTCGGAGGCCCTCTCTCCCTCGGCCGGTCCCCAGGGGGCCGCCCGACCGCCATCAGCAGCGACGTCTGGCTGGTCACGAATCTACACCGATCGGCCCACGATCCGCAGGCCGCATGGGCGAGGCCCCCGGGGCGGCGCGGTGCGCTCCGGGGGCCTCGTCAGGGTGTTCGGGGGGTGCTGCGGGGTCAGTGACCGCTGCCGCCGGGGGTGGCGGCCGGGTCGGCGCCGGCCGCGGCGGCGGTCTCGCTGTAGACGTCCGGCTCCAGGTAGATCACGCGGGCGATCGGGACGGCGGCGCGGATCCGCTCCTCGGCGGCGTCGATGGCGCGCGCCACGTCGGCGGCCGTGTCGTCGTGGGCGACCGCGACCTTGGCGGCGACGAGCAGCTCCTCCGGGCCGAGGTGCAGGGTGCGCATGTGGATGAGGCGGGTGACGGTGTCGCCGTCGACGATCGCGTCCTCGATCTTCTTCACGTCGTCGAGGCCGGCGGCCTCGCCGAGGAGGAGCGACTTGGTCTCGGCGGCGAGGACGAGCGCGATGAGGATGAGCAGGACGCCGATGCAGAGGGTGCCGATGCCGTCCCAGACGCCGTTGCCGGTGAGGAGGGCGAGGCCGACGCCGCCGAGGGCCAGGATGAGGCCGACGAGGGCGCCGAGGTCCTCCAGGAGGACGACGGGCAGCTCGGGGGCCTTGGCGCGGCGGACGAACTCCTTCCAGGAGAGGTCGCCGCGGAGCGGGTTGGACTCCTTGATGGCGGTGCGGAAGGAGAAGGTCTCGGCGATGATCGCGAAGACCAGGACGCCGACCGGCCAGTACCAGGCCTCGATCTCGTGGGGGTGCTTGATCTTCTCGTAGCCCTCGTAGATGGCGAACATGCCACCGACGGAGAAGAGCACGATGGAGACGAGGAAGGCGTAGATGTACCGCTCGCGGCCGTAGCCGAAGGGGTGCTGCGGGGTGGCCTCGCGCTGGGCCTTCTTGCCGCCGAGCAGCAGCAGGCCCTGGTTGCCGGAGTCGGCGAGGGAGTGGACGCTCTCGGCGAGCATCGAGGACGAGCCACTGAAGAGGAACGCCACGAACTTGGCTGCGGCGATCGCGAGGTTGGCGGCGAGGGCCGCCACGATCGCCTTGGTTCCGCCTGACGCGCTCATGGGTCTGTCTGTTCCCTTCGTCGATGCTCCGGCCCGGTGACGGGTTCGCTGACCGTGGCCGTGGTACGGCCGGTCATTGTTGCATCAGGCCACGACGGTGGCGCGGAACACGGTGCCCGCTCCGGAGAGTTCGACGGGCTCGCCGGCCGGCACGAAGACCGATTCGCCCGGGGAGAGGGTGATTTCACCGGTTTTCGGGTGTCCGGCGGTGGCGAGCAGGATCTGCGGCGTGCCGGCGGTGAGGTCGGTGGGGGCGGCGCCTTCGGGGCGGACGAACCGGGAGAGCCGGAACTCGTCGATGGGGGTCTCGTAGACCTCCTCGCCGGACGGGGACGCCTCGGGGCGCAGGACGCCGGGGTCGCCGGGCTCGAAGCGGACGATCCGGAGGAGTTCGGGGACGTCGACGTGCTTGGGGGTGAGGCCGCAGCGCAGGACGTTGTCGCTGTTGGCCATGATCTCGACGCCGAGGCCGGAGACGTACGCGTGCGGGACGCCGGCGCCCAGGTAGAGGGCCTCGCCCGGCTGGAGGCGGACGTGGTGGAGGAGCATCGCGGCGATGACGCCGGGGTCGCCCGGGAAGTGGTGGGCGAGGACGGCGTACGGGGCGAAGGCGCCGCCGAGCCGGTCGGCGGCCGCGGCGGCCTCGGTGACGGTGTGCGCCATCTCGTCCGGGTCGGCGGTGAGCAGGGCCGTGAGGACCTCGCGGAGCGCGGCCTCCTCGGGATGGGCGAGGAGGAGGTCCGCGTACGGCTTGAGGGAGTCGACGCCCAGGGCCGCGAGGGTGTCGGCGGCCTCGGCGGGGGGCCGGAAGCCGCAGAACCCCTCGAAGGGGGTGAGGGCGCAGATCATCTCGGGCTTGTGGTTGGCGTCCTTGTACGTGCGGTGGGGCGCGTCCAGCGGGATGCCGGCGGCCTCCTCGGCGGCGTACCCGGCGCGGGCCTGCTCCAGGTCGGGGTGGACCTGGAGGGAGAGCGGGGCGCCGGCGGCGAGCAGCTTGAGGAGGAAGGGCAGGCGGGGGCCGAACCGGTCGGCGGCGGCCGCGCCCAGTTCGCGTACCGGGTCGGCCTCGATGACGTCGTTCAGCGGCCCGCGGGCGGTGAGCGAGGGGGCCCCGGGGTGGGCGCCCATCCACATCTCGGCCTGCGGCTCGCCCGTGGGGGCGGTGCCGAGCAGCTCCGGGATGGCCGTCGTGGATCCCCAGGCGTAGGGGCGGACGGTGTTGACGAGGCGTTCCATGGTGGCTTCCAGTTCCTCGGGGCGGTGACGGTGTCAGACGACAGATGACAGGGGGTGGGTGACACGCGGGTGACGGGTGGGTGGCCGCCAGGCCGTCCGCCGGTGTCGCCCCGCGGTGTCAGGTCGTGTGGCCCGAGGTCGCCAGGGCGAGGTAGACGGCGGCGAAGTCGGTGACGGCGAGGAGTTCCGCGAGGGTCTCCAGGGCGTCGCCCTCCTCGGGTTCGAGTTCGCTGATCGCGGTTTCGTGGCCGAGGGCGAGTTCGCGGGCGGCGGGGGCGGCGCTGAGGCCGCCGGCCGGTCGGTCGCGGAGCAGGACGACGCGGGCGCGCAGGGCCTGCGGTTCCTCGACGCGGTCGCGGAAGAAGTCGTCGGGGTCGGCCGCGGCGGCGTAGGCGCCGGCCAGGAGGACGCCGTGGGCGGGGAGCGCCTCGGGGAGTTCGGCGGCGAGGGCGGGGAGGCCGGCGAGTTCGGCGAGGACGGCGGCGAAGCGGCGTCCCGCCGGGCCGGCGGCGTCGCCCTCGGTCCAGATGAGGGGCAGCGACTCGGTGAGTTCGGCGGCGAGCGTCTTGGCCGGGTTGGAGTACGTGGCGATGGCCGGGCCGCAGCGCTCTGCGGTGCGGTCGAGCCGGTCGGCGACCCGTTCGAGCGCCTCGGGCGGGGCTTCGAGGAGGCCGACGCGGTCGAGGAGGGCGAGCAGCGGGGTGAAGAGGGCCCACAGGGCGCCGGGGCTGGCGGCGAGGTTCTCGCCGTACTCGTCGGGCTCCTCGTGGGGGGCCATCGCCAGGGGGACGAAGAGGCCGCGGGAGCCGCTGACCGCCTCGGAGAGCGGGGAGCCCTTGGGGGCGACGGCGACGACGGTGATGCCGCGGCGGTACGCCTGCTCGGCGAGGAGCGCGAGGCCGGGTTCGGAGCCGTCGGTCGTGGGCAGCAGGAGCAGGTCCACGGAGCCGGCCCAGCCGGGCAGGGCCCAGCGGAGGGCGCCGGCGGCGGGGGCGACGCCGGTGGGCGCGAGCCGTACGACGGGGGCGGAGGCGCCGGCGAGGGCGCCGATCAGGTCGGCGACGCCGGCGGCGGCGGTGCCGGGTCCGGCGACGAGGACGGCGCGGGGGCGGCCCTCGGGGCGGAGGTCGGCGATGCCGGCCTCGGCGGCGTGGCGGGTGGCGGTCCTGACGCGGGCGCCGGCCTCGGCGGCGCCGCGGAGGAGGCCGCGGCGGTCGGCCAGGGCGAGGGCGTCCGGTGCGTCGAGCAGGGTCTCGTCCAGCATGGGCGGGGCCTCCGGGTGCGGGGCGGGGCGCCGTGGTGCGGGCGCGGCGGGGGCGCGGGGCGGGTGCCGGGCCGTGCGGGTGCGGGGCCGTGTGGGCGCGGGTCCGGTGCGGGCGCGGGTCCGGTGCGGGCGCTCGGGGTGGGCGTTACGGGGGCGGGCGCCGCCCTGGGGGGTTTGTGCCCACCCGTTCCGCCCTTGCGGAACGCCTGCCCACAAACCGGCCCGGCGGAGCGCCTGCCCGCGAACCGGCCCGGCGGAGCGCCTGCCCGCGAACCGGTCCGGCGGAACGCCGGCCCGTGAACCGGTTATGCCGGGCGGCGGGCTTCGTCCACCAGGAGGACCGGGATGGCGTCGCGGACCGGGTAGGCCAGGCCGCAGTCGGCGGAGGTGCAGACCAGCTCGGGGGTCTCGTCCGCCGTGCGGTCGTTCAGCGGAGCGTGGCAGGCCGGGCAGGCCAGGATCTCCAGGAGGCCGGCTTCGAGCGGCATGAGGTGTCCCTTCGTACCAAGTGAATGGTGCTGGTCAGCCTACCGCCGGGGGCGGGGAGTCGCGGCTCGGCGAGCGGCGGCTCCCCTCCCCCGGCGGGCTGTCAGGCGCGGACGAGGGCGAGGACCTCGTCGCGGATCTTGGCCATGGTGGCCTCGTCGCGGGCCTCGACGTTGAGGCGGAGCAGCGGCTCGGTGTTGGACGGGCGGAGGTTGAACCACCAGTCGGCGGCGGAGACGGTGAGGCCGTCGAGCTCGTCGAGGGTGATGCCGTCCCGGTCCGCGTACACGGCCCGGATCTCGGCCGTCTTGGCGGCCTGGTCGGCGACGGTGGAGTTGATCTCGCCGGAGCCCGTGTAGCGGTCGTAGGCGGAGACCAGGTCGGACAGGGTGCCCTCCTGGCCGCCGAGGGCGGCGAGGACGTGGAGGGCGGCGAGCATGCCGGTGTCGGCGTTCCAGAAGTCCTTGAAGTAGTAGTGCGCCGAGTGCTCGCCGCCGAAGATCGCGCCGGACTTCGCCATCTCCTCCTTGATGAAGGAGTGGCCGACGCGGGTGCGGACGGGGGTGCCGCCGTTCTCGCGGACGACCTCGGGGACGGACCAGGAGGTGATCAGGTTGTGGATGATCGTTCCGCCGGGGGTCTTGGCGAGTTCGCGGGCCGCGACGAGGGCGGTGATCGCGGACGGGGAGACCGGCTCGCCGCGCTCGTCGACGACGAAGCAGCGGTCGGCGTCGCCGTCGAAGGCGAGGCCGAGGTCGGCGCCCTCGGCGACCACGCGGGCCTGCAGGTCGACGATGTTCTTCGGGTCGAGCGGGTTGGCCTCGTGGTTCGGGAAGGTGCCGTCGAGCTCGAAGTACATCGGGACGGTGTCGAGCGGGAGGCCGTCGAAGACGG
Organism: Streptomyces roseofulvus; assembly: GCF_039534915.1. Lineage (NCBI taxonomy): Bacteria > Bacillati > Actinomycetota > Actinomycetes > Kitasatosporales > Streptomycetaceae > Streptomyces > Streptomyces roseofulvus. Next base: position 3,283,893 of record NZ_BAAAWE010000001.1, read on the forward strand.
TGGGGACGGTGTGGCCGCCCATGCCGTTGCCGGCGTCGACGACGACCTTGAGCGGGCGGATCGCGGTGAGGTCGACCAGCGCCTTCAGGTGGGCGGCGTAGTCGGCGAGGGTGTCCCGCTCGGTGACGGTGCCGGGGGTGGCGGCGGCCTCGGGGGCGCCCTCCTCCAGCCAGCGCTCGGCGAGCGCGCGGATGTCGGCGAGGCCGGTGTCCTGGCCGACCGGGGCGGCGCCGGCGCGGCACATCTTGATGCCGTTGTACTGGGCCGGGTTGTGCGAGGCGGTGAACATCGCGCCGGGCAGGCCCAGGCTGCCGGAGGCGAAGTACAGCTGGTCGGTGGAGCAGAGCCCGATGAGGGTGACGTCGGCGCCGAGGCGGGCCGCGCCGCGCGCGAAGGCGTCGGCGAGGCCGGGCGAGGAGGGGCGCATGTCGTGGCCGACGACGATGGCGTCGGCATCCGTCACGCGGACGAAGGCGGCGCCGAAGAGTGCGGCGAGCTCCTCGTCCCACTGGTCCGGGACCACCCCGCGGACGTCGTACGCCTTCACGATCTGCGACAGATCGGCAGTCACGGATCCACCCTCCTGAGTTCTCGGCACGCGTGTGCGGCGCGTGTGCGGAACGTCCAAACTACCCGGGACGGGGGGTGGGGCACTCGGGCGGTGGCCGGTTGTGGACGCCGGGCGGTGGGCCCGGGGCTCAGTTGTCGGGGGAACGGAGCACCCGGAGGTGGCCTCGGCGCCCGACCTCCATGGGGTCGCCGCCGCGCCCGCCGGGCTTGCCGGCCTCGGCGGCGCGCTCCTGGGGACGGGCCGCTTCCCGGACCGCGTTGGCCAGGGCTTCGAGGTCGTCGCCGCTGGGGCGGGTGGGGGTGGTGGCGTCGTGGAGCCGCACGACCTCCCAGCCGCGCGGGGCGGTGAGGCGCTCGCTGTGCTCGGCGCACAGGTCGTAGCAGTGGGGCTCGGCGTAGGTGGCGAGCGGGCCGAGGACCGCGGTCGAGTCGGCATAGACGTACGTCAGTGTCGCGACGGCAGGGCGGCCGCACGCGGTGCGCGAACAGCGACGTACAGGGCTCACGACGTTGGACGGTACCGCACTCTTGAGCGGGCCGCGACGACTCTGCCCCAGGTCACTCCACCGTGTCGCGGTGTGACGTCCGCCACCCCCTTTCGAGTGGCGGCCGTTCTGACCTGCGATGGAGGGGGCGCACGGGGGGTTGCGTGGGGGGCGATCCGGACAGGGAGGGGGAGGAATCCGGTCAGGGGCCGCCGGACGGCCGATCGCGAGCGGGTGCCGAAACGTTCCCTGGAGCGGCCGGAACGTTCAGATTTGGACAGCCGGAGGGGGCGGGGAGGGGGTGGGGCGCGCCGATCGGCGCACCCACGCCACGGTGCGGAGTGACCCAGGAGAGTTACGCTGCGTCAGTGATGGACACTCCTGTGCCGCCCGGGCCGCCGCACTCCCCGCAGAGCTCCGGGGAACCGCCGGCCGAGCCGCGGGTCCGCCGCCGCGACCGGCACGGCCGCGGGATGCGGGGGCCGGTCGCGCCGCCGCAGGTCCCGCTCTCGATGAGCCGCGCGGACACCTTCCGCGATCTGGTGCTGGACTCGGTGGAGCGCCTGGAGCGGCGGTGGCCGCAGCTCCAGGACGTCGAGTTCATGATCATGGAGGTCCCGCCGCCGGTGTCCGGGGACACGACGGTGCCGTTGGGCGGTTCCGTCCCGGCGGCGAAGCGGGAGCCGGCGCGGGTGGTCGTCTACCGCCGGCCGGTCGAGATCCGGTCCAAGACCCGCGACGAGCGGGCGCTGCTGGTCCACGAGGTCGTGGTCGAGCAGGTCGCCGAGCTGCTCGGCCTCTCCCCCGAGTCGGTCGATCCCCGGTACGGGCAGGACTGAGCCCGCACCGGGGGTGCCCGTCAGTCGTCGAGGACCGTGAGGTCCTGGCGGGCGGTCGGGACCTGGACCGTGCCGCGGTCGTCGACCAGGGTCTGGACGGTGAACATCGGGATGCCGTCCTCGGTGACGGTGAGCGTGCGCGCCGCGTACACGGGGCCGCCGCCGGCGACCGGTTCGACGGTGACGGCGTAGGAGCCCTTGACGCCCTTGGGGGCGAGGTCGGTGAGGACCGTCGTGGTGCCCGCCTTGAGGGAGACCGTCCGGGTGGCGGGGCTGCCGCCCTCGGTGCCGGCCGAGGCGGTGACCTTCACCTGGGCGGCGGCCTCGGGGGCGGTGAGCGCGAGGGCGGTGCCCTTGGCGCGGTTGTCGGCGACGGTGGCGCGGGCGGTGACGGGGGCGGCGCCGGAGATGAACGCCATCTCCTGGTCGGAGCCCTTGCCGCGGACCACCCGGAGCGCGGCCACGACCGGGATCTGCTTCTTCGGGTCGGTCGGGGTGAGCATCAGGGCGGCGGCGGAGCCGCGGGTGAGGTCGGGCAGCTCCACGGAGGCGGTCATGCCGGCCTTGACGTGTACGGACTCGGCGGCGGCGGGGACGATCGTGCCGTTCGCGGTGACCAGCTGGATCTTCAGGTCGGCGTCGGACTCGCCCGGGGCGAAGGCGACGAGCCGGACGCCGGTGGCGTCGGCCGGGATGCCGGGGAGCACGACGCGGGCCGCCGGGTCGGCGGAGGCGGCGAGCCAGTCGCTGCCCACGCCGTCGGCGGCGGAGCCGAGGGCGGCGCCGACCCGGCCGCTGCGGGTGGTGACGTGGGCCGTCAGGTTCTCCATGGCGCCTTCGGTGAGGAGGGGGCCGAGGAGGACGGGGACGGTGGCGTGCGGCGGGACCTGCACGCCCTCGGGGATGGTGGTCTTCAGCTCGCCCTCGGGGCCGTACAGCTCGATGTCGGCGACGGCGAGGGTGTCGTCCGGGTTGGTGAGGTGGATGTAGTCGGCGCGGCCCTTGGCGGTGGAGGCGGCCGGGAACCAGAAGTCGGTGTCCGGGGCGGCGCAGTTCAGGCCGAGGAGGCCGCGGGCGGCGCCGGCCGTGACGAGCGTCGTCTGCTGGACGGTCCAGCCGGGGGCGAGGGTGCCGGTGGCGGTGCCGGTGAGGCCGTGGGTGACGGCGCCGTCCGCGTCGGCGGAGACCGGCTTGCCGGGGGTGGTGACGGAGGCGGGGGCCTTCGGCGCCTTGCCCTTCTTGCCGGCCGCGTTCGGGTTCTTGGCGACGCCGAGGACGGCGGTGGGCTTCGGTGCCGTGCCGGCGCCGGCGGCCGGGGCCGCGGTGCCGGGCGGGGTGTACGAGGTGATGAGCGTCTCGGCGATCTCCGAGCCGCTGGGGGCGGGGCAGAGCAGGCTGGTGCGCTCGACGGGGAGGCGGGCCGCCTGGGGTGCGGCGGCGGTCGCGGCGGCGGGCTCGCCGGGGGCGGTCAGCGCGGCGAAGCCGGTGACGCCGGCGAGGGCGGTGGCGACCGCGATCAGGGAGACGGTGGTGCGGTTCACTGGTTGCTGCTCCCGTCGGGACGCTGCTCGGTCTCGTGGCCCTGGGGGTACCCGTAGTCGTAGCCGGGGGCGTACCCCTCGTGGGGGGCGTACGCCTGGGGGTCGTAGCCCTGGGGCACCTGCTGGGGGTCGTACGCCTGGGTCTGGTCGTAACCCTCGTAGCCCTGGCCCTGGTCGTAGCCCTGGCTCTGGCCCTGGTCGTAGCCCTGGCCCTGGTCGTAGCCCTGGGTGGCCGGGTAGCCGCCCTGCGGGTCGTAGCCCTGGTCCTGGTCGTAGCCCTGCCGGGGGTACGCGTACGCCTGCTGCTGGTACGGGTCGGCGGCGTACTCCTGGGCGTAGCCCTGCTGGTCGTACGCGGCGTACTGCTGCTGGGCGTAGGCCGGGTCCTGGGCGGCGCCGTCCCACTCGTCCGGTGCGGCGGTCTGCTGGCCGGGGATGGCGGCGGGCTCGGCGGGGTGGCCGGCGTCGGGGGCGTCGTGCCATGCCTCGGGCGCCTCGGCGGCAGCGGCGGCGGTCTCGGCCTCGGCGGCGGCGCGCAGGCGGCGGGCGCGGCGGCCGTCGCCGTCGGTGGCCTGGGCCGGGATGGCCGTCTCCTCCTCGGGCAGGTCGTCGTCGATCTCGCGGCGGCGGCCGGGCAGGGCCATGACGACGAGGACGACGGCGAGGCCGAGCTGGGTCCAGATCCAGACGGTGTGCGCGAACGGCTCGTCGTAGGTGAGGGCGAGGCGGCCGCCGTTCGCGGGGAGCTGGAAGCCCTGCGCCCAGCCGTCGACGGTGGTCGGGGTGAGCGCCGTGCCGTCGAGGGTGGCGGTCCAGCCCTCGTCGGCGCGGTCGGCGACGCGCAGGATCCGGCCGGCGGGGCCCGCGGGGATGTCGGCGTGGGCCTCGACGGGGCCGGCCGGGACCAGGACGGCCTTGGCGGCCTCGGTGTCGGTCGCGGCGCCGGTCTTGGCGGCGGGCGGGACGATCATCACGCGGGCGATCTCGCGGTCGACGCGCCAGAGCGCGGCGCCGTCGAGCTGGCTGAGCCGGGAGAGGCCGGGGGTGGTGTCGAGGACGCGGCTCATCTGGCGCGGCGAGCCGTCCTTCACGAGCACGTACCGGATGGCGAAGGCGCTCAGTTCCTGCGTCTGGTCGGCGCCGGAGCCGGCGACGAGCTTGGCGACGACGGAGTCGAGGCGGGGGTCGGGCTCGGCGGTCGCGGTCAGTTCGGCGTCGCCGAGGCGGGCGCCGGAGCCGCGGACCAGGGTGTAGTCGACCGCGCCGGGCGAGCTGCCGGAGAGCACCAGGGTGCGCGGCTGGTCCTCCTGGCCGCTCTCCTCGGCGACGAAGGCGGGGACCTGGACGGGGTCGCGGCGGGTCAGCGGGCCGTCGGCGCCGCCGATCATCCAGCCGGCGGCGGCGACGGCGGGGCCGAGGGCGCAGGCGAGGGCGATCAGCGCGGCGACGGGCTGGCGCCAGCCGAAGCCGTGGGCGGCGACGCGGGTGCGGCCGCCCTCGGCGCCGAGCATGCCGGCGGCGATGAGGGCGGCGCCGTAGACGAGGGTGGCGGGGCCGGCCCAGCCGGTGCCGTCGGCGCCGTTGGCCAGGGCGGCGAAGAGCAGGCCGGTGAGGGCGGCGGCCCAGGCGGTCAGGACGGCGAACCGGCGCTCCTCGCGGAGGAGGGCGGCGAGCGCGGCGAGGACCAGGCCGAGGAGGAGGACGCCGCCGGTGGTGCCGGGGCCGCCGGGGCTGCTCGCGAGCAGGTCGAGGGCGGTGGCGGTGCCGGTGCGCAGGTCGAGGCCGGCCTCGTGGAGGAAGCCGGAGGGGCTGGTCAGCAGGGAGAGCGACCAGGGGGCCAGGGCGAGCACGGGGACGCCGACGGCGGCGAGGAAGCGGAGCCCGTACGCGGTGATGTCGTCGCGGCGGACGGCGAGGACGCCGAGGCCGAGGAGGACCGCGAGCGGCCACACGATCGGGGTGAACGCGGTGGTGACGGTGAGCAGCAGCGCGTACGCCCAGGTGGCGCGCCAGCTGCCGCGGTCGGGGCGGTTGAAGCCGTGCGCGGCGACGGCCGCGCGGGCGGTCAGCGGCAGCAGGATCGCGAGGATCGCGGTGCCGAGCCTGCCGGTGGCGAGGGCGCCGGTGGCGGCGGGCAGGAAGGCGTACGCGATGGCGCCCCAGGCGAGCAGGAGGCGGGAGCCGACGAGGCCGCGGCCGGCGAAGTAGGCGGTGAAGCCGGCGAGCGGCACCGAGCAGACGAGCAGCACGGTGAGCGCGGTCGAGGTGGAGCCGAGGAAGAGGGCGGAGAGCGCGGCGAGGATGCCGAGGTAGGGCGGGGCGCTCTGGGTGCCGCCGGTGCCGAGGGTGTGCCAGGCGTCCGCGTACCGGTTCCACAGCTCGGAGACCGTGTCGGGGGCGGGCAGCAGGACCCCGCCGGCGAGGGAGCCGCCGGCGAAGAGGTTGCGGCAGGCGACGAGGGAGACGACGAGGAGGAGGGCGAAGAGGACCGGGCCGGGCTTGCGGGCGATCTTCTTCAGCCGGGCGAACTGCTCGATCTCCAGGAAGTCGGCGTCGTCGCCGCCGGGGCCGGACTCGACGGCGCCGTGGCGGGAGCCGGAGTCGGACTCGTCCGCGCCGAAGTGGGAGACGAGCTGTTCGGCGGCGGCGCGGACGGTGGCGCCGGGCGGCGGGAAGAGGGGGCGGAAGTCGCCGAGCGGCACGGCCGGGTTCTTGCGCCGTTTGCGCGCGGCGAGGATCCGCTCGGGGCGCAGCACGGTGGTGAGGAGGCCGGTGATCTCGTCCACGGCCTGGCCGGGGGCCTTGCCGACGAGAAGGCCGAGGGTGCGCAGCAGGGTGCCGACGACGAGCCGGAGGAAGACGTACGGGAGGGCGCGGCCGGGGCTGTTGGCGAGCAGCGTGTAGACGGCGGCGGCCTTGTCGACGCGGTGCGGGCTGGCGGCGGTGCGGCCGGCGCAGTCGACGGTGCGGCGCTCGCGGGCGGACGCCTCGGCGTGCCGGAGGACGGCGTCGGGGGCGACGAGGACGCGGTGGCCGGCGGAGTGGGCGCGCCAGCAGAGGTCGACGTCGTCGCGCATCAGGGGCAGCCGGCGGTCGAAGCCGCCGAGCTCCTCGAAGACGTCGCGGCGGACGAGCATGCCGGCGGTGGAGACGGAGAGGACCGAGCGGATCTGGTCGTGCTGGCCCTGGTCCTGTTCGCGGCGGTCGAGGCCGGTCCAGCGGCGGCCGCTGCGGGCGATGGTGACGCCGGCTTCGAGGAGCTGCTTCCGGTCGTACCAGCCGCGCAGCTTGGGGCCGATGACGGCGGCGTCGGCGTCCGCGTCGGCGACGCGGAGGAGTTCGGCGAGGGCGCCGGGCTCGGGGGCGCAGTCGTCGTGCAGCAGCCAGAGCCACTGGACCGGCTCGCCGTGCGGCAGTTCGGGGAGGTCGTACGCGTCGTCGTTCCAGGTGCGGCTGACCGGGTCCCAGCCGCTGGGGCGCTTCAGATAGGGCAGGTCCTCGGGACCGAGCACGGGCGCGGTGCGGACGGCCTCGTCGACGGCGGCGCCGAAGCCGGTGCGGCGTGCGAGGTGCAGGACGCGGTCGGCTCCGACGGCGTCGGCGACGAGCTGCGCGGAGTCGTCGGCGCTGCCGGTGTCGGCGGCGATCACGCTCTGCACCGGGCGCTCCTGGGCGAGCAGCCCGGAGAGCGCGTCGGGCAGCCAGCGGGCTCCGTCGTGGGTGACGAGCACGGCGGTGACGACGTGCCTGGGGAACTCAGGAGTTGAGGACATCGAGCTGCGGGCCCTCCGGCCGGGGTCGCCCCTTGGCGGGGCGTGGGAGCGGCTTGGACGGAGGCCCACACTAGTGGCTGCGGGTGAGAGGGCCGGTCGGTGCGGGCGGCTCGGGGGCGCGGGACCGGGCCGGTGCGGGGCGCCGGGGGTCGGCGTTGCGGAGGGCGGGCGCCGCCCGGCGGGGTTTGTGCCCACCCTTCCCCAGACTCCGTCCGGGGGGACCCCCAGCCCTTGCGGAACGCCTGCCCCCACACGGGTCGGCCGCGGCCCGCGACGCGGAACGGTCCGCCTCCGTGCCGGGCACAGGTGCGGACCGTGAAGTGGTTACAGGTACGGGTCAGACGGCGGCCTTCTTGAGGCGGCGGCGTTCGCGTTCGGAGAGGCCGCCCCAGATGCCGAAGCGCTCGTCGTTCTGGAGGGCGTACTCCAGGCATTCGGAGCGGACCTCGCAGGCGAGGCAGACCTTCTTGGCCTCTCGGGTCGAGCCGCCCTTCTCGGGGAAGAAGGACTCGGGGTCGGTCTGGGCGCACAGTGCGCGCTCCTGCCAGCCGATCTCCTCGTCCGCGTCCTCGACCAGCAGTTCCTGGAACAACTCGGTCATCTGCGCCCCTCGTCCGTCTGTGCGTCCCGTGGTGTGGCCGTGATCGAAACGGCCGAACGACACGAGTGAAATTACAAGTTCGTGCTCTGTGCGAGTCAAGCCGAGATCTGCTATTGGGCCCCGTATTCACTCTGCGGAACCAAGCGTATGCGAAAAGTGTTCAAATCACCAAAAAACGTGACACATGCCGCTGGCCGATCCCGCCGTGTCGTACCTCCACCCAGAAGGACGTACGAGGCTTGGATCTTGTTGCGATCCAGCCATGGAAGCGATCCGGATCACAGTCCGGTCACGGACGCGATCCGTCGCCGCCATGTCCACGGCCACGACTGCTGCGCCATGTTGCCTGGTCCGGGCATGAACAAACCTTTCTCCGGGCACTGCAACCGGATGAGGTGAAACATTACCCCCAAATCGGGCATTGAGTTGACAGTCGGGTACCCCTCCAGCCACTTTGGTGGCATGCCAGCGACCGCAGCGCCCTCCGCGACCCACGCCCGTGGGTTCCGCCGCGCTGTCCAGGCGCGCTGTTGCTGTTGCTGTTCCAGCTGTTGATGCCGTAGGGCTCCAGCTTTCTCTGGCTTCGCCTCCCGCTTCACCCTCTGTGCCTTCTCCGCCCCCAGCGTCACCCCTTCGTTTCTGCTGAGGAACCACCCCGCCCATGAACATGGACAGCGACCTTCAGATCGCCGGCGACCTCATGGAGGTCCCGCACCTGCTCCAGCCCGAGCGCGAGCACCCCGTCACCGTGGCCGAGTTCGCCGGCCTCGCCCGCGAGATCGCCGCCGACCCCGACCGCTGGGCCCCGCACATCGAGTACGACGCCACCAGCCGCTGGTACCACCGCCTGCGCACCGGGCCCGGCTACGAGGTGTGGCTGCTCTCCTGGGTGCCCGGCCAGGGCAGCGGCCTCCACGACCACGGCCGCTCCTCCGGCGTCCTCACCGTCCTCCAGGGCGAGTTGACGGAGCGTACGGACCGGGGGGTGCGGACCCTGCGCCCCGGCACCCAGCGGATCTTCGCGCCCGGATACGTCCACGAGGTCGTCAACGACTCCCTGGAGCCCGTCGTCAGCCTGCACGTCTACTTCCCCGGACTGACCGACATGCCCATGCACGAGTCCCTTCAGGGCCAGTGCGCCTCCCTGGCGTCAAGGGAGTCCCTGCCCGCCTGACAGACTGCTGTGCATGCGCATTGTGGTTCTGGCCGGTGGCATCGGTGGTGCCCGTTTCCTTCGCGGTCTCAAGCAGGCCGTCCCGGACGCGGAGATCACGGTCGTCGGCAACACCGGTGACGACATCCATCTCTTCGGGCTGAAGGTCTGCCCCGATCTGGACACGGTGATGTACACCCTCGGCGGTGGCATCCACGAGGAACAGGGCTGGGGTCGCGACGGCGAGACCTTCGCCGTCAAGGAGGAGCTCGCCGCGTACGGGGTCGGACCCGAGTGGTTCGGCCTCGGCGACCGGGACTTCGCCACCCACATCGTCCGGACGCAGATGCTCGGCGCCGGCTACCCGCTGAGCGCCGTCACCGAGGCGCTGTGCGCCCGCTGGCAGCCCGGCGTACGGCTTCTCCCGATGTCCGACGACCGGGTCGAGACGCACGTCGCCATCGAGGCCGACGGCGAGCAGCGGGCCGTGCACTTCCAGGAGTACTGGGTGAAGCTCCGCGCTTCCGTCGACGCCAAGGCCGTCGTGCCCGTCGGCGCGGAGGCCGCCAAGCCCGCGCCCGGCGTCCTGGAGGCCGTCGCCGAGGCGGACGTCATCCTCCTCCCGCCGTCCAACCCCGTCGTCAGCGTCGGCACCATCCTCGCCGTGCCCGGCATCCGCGAGGCGGTCGCCGCCGCCGCCGCGCCGGTCGTCGGCCTCTCCCCCATCGTCGGGGACGCCCCCGTGCGCGGCATGGCCGACAAGGTCCTGGCCGCGGTCGGCGTCGAGTCGACGGCGGCGGCCGTGGCCCGTCACTACGGCTCCGACCTCGTCGACGGCTGGCTGGTGGACACCGTGGACGCCGGCTCCGTCGCCGACGTCGAGGCCGCGGGCATCGCCTGCCGGGCCGTGCCGCTGATGATGACCGACGTGGACGCCACCGCCGAGATGGCGCGGGCCGCGCTCGCGCTGGCCGAGGAGGTACGCCGGTGACGGCGGCCGCCTCGTACCGGGTGTGGGGGCTCACCGGGCTGCCCGAGGTGGCGCCCGGCGACGATCTGGCCAAGCTGATCGCCTCCGTCTCCCCCGGTCTGGAGGACGGCGACGTCCTGCTGGTCACCTCCAAGATCGTGAGCAAGGCGGAGGGGCGGATCGTCGCCGCCGACGACCGCGAGGAGGCCATCGACGCCGAGACGGTACGGGTGGTGGCGCGGCGCGGCACCCTGCGGATCGTCGAGAACCGGCAGGGGCTCGTGATGGCCGCCGCCGGCGTCGACGCCTCCAACACCCCCGCCGGGACCGTGCTGTTGCTGCCCGAGGACCCGGACGCGTCGGCCCGCCGGATCCGGACCGGGCTGCGCGAGGCGCTGGGTGTGGACGTCGGCGTCGTCGTCACCGACACCTTCGGGCGGCCCTGGCGCTCGGGGCTCACCGACGTGGCGATCGGCGCGGCCGGCGTGCGGGTCCTGGACGACCTGCGGGGCGTCCCCGACACCCACGGCAACGAGCTGAACGTCACCGTCGTCGCCACCGCCGACGAACTCGCCGCCGCCGGCGACCTGGTGAAGGGCAAGGCCACCGGCATGCCCGTAGCCGTCGTGCGCGGGCTGCCGCACCTGGTCGGCGGGGACGAGGAGCCGGGCGCGCGGGCGCTGGTGCGGTCCGCCGCCGACGACATGTTCCGGCTCGGCACCTCGGAGGCCGTGCGGGAGGCGGTGACGCAGCGCCGGACCGTACGGGAGTTCACCGACGACCCCGTCGACCCCGGGGCGGTACGGCGCGCGGTCGCCGCCGCCGTGACGGCGCCCGCCCCGCACCACACCACCCCGTGGCGGTTCGTCCTCCTGGAGTCCCCGGAGTCGCGGCTGCGGCTGCTCGACGCGATGCGGGACGCCTGGATCGCGGACCTGCGGCGGGACGGGAAGTCCGAGGAGTCCATCGCGAAGCGGGTCCGGCGCGGGGACGTGCTGCGCAACGCGCCCTACCTCGCCGTGCCCTGCCTCGTCATGGACGGCTCCCACCACTACGGCGACCCGCGCCGGGACGCCGCCGAACGCGAGATGTTCGTCGTCGCCGCCGGCGCCGGCGTGCAGAACTTCCTGGTCGCGCTGGCCGGGGAACGGCTCGGCTCGGCCTGGGTCTCCTCGACGATGTTCTGCCGGGACGTCGTACGGGAGGTGCTCGCGCTGCCCGACAGCTGGGACCCGCTGGGAGCGGTGGCCATCGGCCGCCCGGCGGCCCCGCCGAAGGACCGCCCGGGCCGGCTCGCCTCGGAGTTCATCGAGGTGCGCTGACGGGGCGGGGCTTACCCCTGTCGCGGCGCGGAGGGCCGAACTATCCTGCGGCTTCCGTGCAGTGAGACCTGGGGGGCCATGTCCACGTTCAAGCCGACGGGTTCGGACTTCAGGCGGTGCGTCGTCTGCGGGAACCCGGTCAGCCCGAAGAAGCTCGTCCTCGTCCGGGACGGCCGGCCGGCGCACCGTGCCTGCCGGCCGGTCACCGGGGTCCCGGTGCGGCTCGCCGCCGCCCGGGCCGCGGCGGCCGCGGCCGCCGCCCCGAAACCCGCCAAGCCGATGAGCCGGGCCGAAATGCTGCGCCGCATCGACGAGTTGAGACGGCGGGACGCCCGGAAGAAGGCCGCGCCGGCCAAGAAGGCCGCGGCCGACAAGAAGGCGGCCGGGCTCGCGAGGAAGCCGCCCGCTCCCGGGGCACGGAGCTCGCGGCCCCAGCCGTACTACGGGGTCGAGATGAAGTCCGTCGGAGGGACGTGGGTGCAGATGCACCCGGAGTCCGAGTGAGCCCTACAGGGCCCTGATGTCGTTCGGCGCGAAACGGGGGGCGCGGCGGGGCGGGGTGCGGCCGCTGAGGAGGATCAGGCGGGCGGCGCGGTGGCGCTGGCCCGCGTAGGGGGCCAGCAGCTCCAGCATCGCCGCGTCGTCGGCCGTGCGGTCGCCCGCCAGGGCCCAGCCGACGATGCCGGGCAGATGGAGGTCGCCGGTGGTGACCTCGTCGGGCGCGCCGTTGCTGCGCTGGATCGTCTCCGCGGAGGTCCAGGGGCCGATGCCGGGGATCAGCTCCAGCCGTCGGCGGGCCTCCGCCGGTTCCATGAGCGCCGCCTCCTCCAGGCGGGGCGCCACGCGCGCGGCGCGGACGATCGTGGCCGCGCGCTTGCCGTCGACGTTCGCCCGGTGCCACTCCCAGGACGGGATGCGTGCCCAGGTGCGGGCGTCCGGCATCACGTAGAGCCCCTCGGGGGCCGGGCCCGGGGCCGGTTCTCCGTACTGGCGGACCAGGGTGCGCCAGGAGCCGTACGCCTCCGTCGTGGTGACCTTCTGCTCCAGCACGGACGGGATCAGCGACTCCAGGACCAGGCCGGTGCGGGTGAGGCGGAGGCCGGGGCGGCGGCGGTGGGTCGCCAGGACGAGCTTGTGGCGGGGGACGAAGGCGGTGGGGTCGTCCTCCGCGCCGAGGAGGGCGGGGAGGTGGTCGTCCAGCCAGGCGGCGCCGGGGCCCCAGGTGTCGGCGGTGACCTCGCCCCCGTGCGCCCGGACCCGGACCGTGCCGGGGCCGTCCGGGGTGCGGCTGGCGCGCCAGATCTCGCCGGTGGGCGTGACGCGGAAGGTGGGGTCGTGGGGGCCTCTGCGGAGGGGGCCGAGGGTGAGGCCGAGGTCCGGTCGCTCCGACGGTACGTCGAGGTCGCCGCCGCGGGTGGTGGTGCGGGTGGGGGCGGGTTTCGGGGCGAAGCGGCCGGACATGGTTCGAGCCTAGCGGGGTGGTGCGGGCCCGGGTGGGGTCCCGGGGTGGACGTACGGGGGCCGGGCGGCGGGTCGGGCGGCGGGGACGGACCCCGCCGGCCGCCGACCGGCCTACTGGTCCGAGCTGAAGCGGACCGTGCCCGCGGGGAGGGTGGCGTCGCACCAGATGCGGATGCCGTCGCGGAGTTCGTTGTCGGGGCCCACGTGGGCCCCGTCGCCGATGACCGCGCCCGTCAGGACCGAGCGGGCGCCGATGCGGGCGCCCGCGCCTATGAGGGAGTCGGTGATGACCGCGCCGGGTTCGACCACCGCGCCGGCCAGGAGGGTGGAACCCGTCACACGGGCGCCCTCGCCGACCGTCGCGTCCGCGCCGACCACCGTGCCGCCGGTCAGCTTGGCGTCGGGGGCGACCCGGGCGGAGGGGAGGACCAGGCGGTCGCCGCAGCGGCCGGGGACCGCCGGGGAGGGCGCGCGGCCGAGGACCAGGTCGGCGGAGCCGCGGACGAACGCCTGCGGGGTGCCGAGGTCCAGCCAGTACGTGGAGTCGACCATGCCCTGGAGGTGGGCGCCGGAGGCGAGCAGCTCGGGGAAGGTCTCGCGCTCGACGGAGACCGGGCGGCCGGCGGGGATCGAGTCGATCACCGAGCGGCGGAAGACGTACGCGCCGGCGTTGATCTGGTCGGTGACGATCTCCTCGGGGGTCTGCGGCTTCTCCAGGAAGGCGGTGACCCTGCCCGTCTCGTCCGTGGGGACCAGGCCGAAGGCGCGGGGGTCCTCGACGCGGGTGAGGTGGAGGGAGACGTCCGCGCCCGAGTCGGCGTGGGTGGCCACCAGGGCGCGGATGTCGAGGCCGGTGAGGATGTCCCCGTTGAAGATCAGGACGGGTTCGTCGGGGCCGGAGTGCAGCCGGGAGGCGACGTTGCGTATCGCGCCGCCGGTGCCGAGCGGTTCCTCCTCCGTCACGTACTCCAGGCTCAGGCCGAGGTCGGAGCCGTCCCCGAAGTGCGGCTCGAAGACCTCGGCGAGGTAGGAGGTGGCGAGCACGATGTGCTCGACGCCGGCGGCCTTGGCCCGGGCCAGCTGGTGCGTCAGGAAGGGGACGCCCGCCGCCGGGACCATGGGCTTGGGCGTGTTGACCGTGAGCGGTCGCAGCCGTGTGCCCTTGCCACCGACCAGGAGGATCGCTTCTGTCACCTGTCGTCTCTGCTTCCTGTTCGGGGCCGGTCAGCGCGCCCGTCTCGGTCGTCCGTGCGATATGACCGGTCAGTTTATGCAGATGGTTGCCTCGGCGCCCCCATCAGCTTCGCCCCTGGTATTTCGCCGAGGAGGCCCGGGCGGTTCCGAGCTTGCCGTAGAGACGTCCGCCGGGACACTCCGTGGCGAATCCGTCACGGTGTCCGGCGATGGTGTGGAAGGTGACTTTCCGGCCCTTCTTGTAGAGGCCCCCACCGCCGGAGACGAGGGTCTGGGTGCCCTTCGGGTTGATGCCGTGGAGCCCGAGTTTCCAGGCCGTCAGGCGGGCCACCGCGGTCACGACGGCGGCCGGCGGGTTGGTGCTGGTGAAGGTGCCGAGGACGGCGATGCCCATGCTGTTGGTGTTGAAGCCGAGGGTGTGCGCGCCGAGGACCGGTTTCGCCACTCCGCCGGCCCGGCCTTCGTAGATGTTTCCGCACTTGTCGACGGTGAAGTTGTAGCCGAAGTCACGCCAGCCGCTGCTCTTCACGTGGTAGCGGTAGATACTGCGCAGGACGGAGGGGGCCTGGCCGCAGGTGTAGTTGTTGCCGGTGGCGCTGTGGTGGACGAAGGCCGCCTTGATCGTCTTGGTGTAGACGAAGCCCTTCTCGCGGATCGACTCGTCGGCGCCCCAGCCCTTGCGGGTGATGATCTTGGGGCGGGGGCCGATGTACGGCTTCTTCTTCGCCGTCTCCTGGCCGGGCGCGGCCTGCTGGACGGGGGTGCCCTGGTGGACGGGGGTGCCCTGGGTCTCCTCCGCCGCGGTGGCGGGGATCGCCGTGGCGCCGTACGGGGCGAGTTGGCTGTTGACGCCGGTCGCGGCGGCCTCCGCGGCGGTGAGGGCGGCCGGCGGGGCCATCGCCCGGGTGCCGGGCGCCGGGGCGGCGGGGTCCTCGCCCGGGTCGACGAGTTCGAGGCGGAGGCCGGCCGGGAGCGGCGCGGTCGCGCCGGCGCGGTCCGAGGGGTCCCCGGCCGCGTGGTCCCCGTGGTCCCCGTGCGCCTGTCCGGCCCGTACGCGGATCTCGACGCCGTCCGAGTCGCCCACCCACAGGGGGGCGGTGGAGCCGCGGAGGGTTCCGGCGGCGCCCTCGGCCGTCGCCGGGTCGGCGCCGTGCTCCTCGTTGTGGGTCTCGACGTCCTGCCACTCCGACCAGACGCCGTCGGCGGCGGCCCGGGTGCGGACCTGGACCGTGCCGTGCAGCACGGCCGACGGGTCGTCCCAGACCACGCCGACGAGCGAGAAGGGTCTGACGTCCCGCCGGGTCAGGCCCTGCTCGGCCGCGGCGCCCGGCTCGGTGCCGAAGGAGCGGAGGGCGGAGCCCAGCGGACGGAGCGGCAGCGACTGGGTGGAGCCCGGCAGCTCATCCTGCGCCGGTGGCAAGGCGGCCGCCGCCGGGCGCGCGGTGGCCGTCGCGGGGGCGGCGAGGGTGACCGGCAGGGCGAGCGCGGCCGCGCAGGCGACGGCGATCGAGGAGGCGAGTGAGGCACGCATGGCCCGATCGTGGGCAGCGCCCGGGCGGGGCGCGCGCCGGGAGACGGAGGGCGCGTCCGGCCGACCGGAGGACCCCGTCACCGGTACGGCCCAGGGCGGCGCGCCGGCCCGCGTACCCTGTGCGGCGTGAACGCCAGCGACCGCACCCCCGCCGACCTGCTGCGATCCGCGCTCGCCGCGGACCCCGGCCGCCCTCTGGTCACCTACTACGACGACGCCACCGGTGAACGGGTGGAATTGTCCGTCGCCACCTTCGCCAATTGGGTGGCGAAGACGGCCAATCTGCTCCAGGGCGAGCTGTCCGCCGAACCCGGCGACCGGCTCGCGCTGCTGCTGCCCGCACACTGGCAGACGGCCGTCTGGCTGCTCGCCTGCTCCTCCGTCGGAGTGACGGCCGAGCTGGGCGGCGATCCGGCGGACGCCGACCTGGTGGTGGCCGGGCCGGACACGCTGGAGGCGGGTCTGGCCTGTTCCGGGGAGCGGATCGCGCTGTCCCTGGCGCCGCTGGGACGCCGCTTCCCGGCCGCGCCCACCGGGTACGCGGACTACGCGGTCGAGGTGCCGGGCCAGGGCGACCGCTTCGTCCCGTTCGTACCGGTCGACGCGGACGCGCCCGCCCTCGTCGTCGACGGTACGGAACGCAGCGGCGTACAGCTCGTCGAACAGGCCCGGCTGGATGCCGTGCGCCTCGGGCTCGGGCCCGGCTCGCGGCTGCTGTCCGGGCTGCCGTACGACGGCTGGGAGGGGCTCTCGGCCGGGCTGTACGCGCCGCTGGCCGCGGGCGGCTCCGTGGTGCTGTGCCGGAACCTGGGCGAGCTGGCGCCCGAGGCGCTGGAGCAGCGCATCGGGAGCGAGCGGGTCACGGCCACGGCGCTCTGAGGGCGGGCGCCGCGGGGCGTTCCCGCCCCCGGTGCGTCCGATGCACCCGTTCGGCCGATCGACGCGCCGCGTACCCGCGACCGCGCGGCGAGTCCGGTACATGATCGGCCCCGGGGGGAGTCGTCTCCTCCGTACAACCCCGTGTCGGGTTCGGCCGTCTCCCTTGTGCGAACGCCGGGCGCCCGACGCGCCCGAGACGCCCCGAAGGACGGACTGACGACGTGACGGACCGCGCTGGCACGCCCGCCGAACCGGACCCGGAACCGGAGCAGGAGCGGGAGCAGGAGCAGGAGCAGGAGGGGGAGTCCCCGGCCGCCGCGGACTCCGGGGACGGGGCCTCCGGGACGGCCGCGGCCCGGCGCCGGCACTGGCTGCGCTGGGGCTGCCTCGGCGTCTCGGTCGTGCTGCTCGGCGCGGCCGGGACCGGCTGGTGGTTCTACCGGAAGCTCGACGACAACATCACCACGGACACCACCGCCGCCGACGAGCTGCGCCGGTACGAGAGGGAGCGCCCGACGAGCGTCGTGGCGGCGGCCCGGAACATCCTCCTCATCGGCTCGGACACCCGCTCCGGCGAGGAGAACCGCAAGTACGGCCGGGACAAGGGCACCCAGCGCTCGGACACCGTGATCCTGCTCCACCTGGCCGCCGACGAGTCGAGCGCCACGGCCGTGTCGATCCCCCGCGACCTCATGGTGACGATCCCGAGCTGCGCCAGGACCGCAGGGGGCCGGACCCGGGAGCGGCTGGCGCAGTTCAACTGGGCCTTCGAGTGGGGCGGGACGGCGTGCACGATCCGTACCGTCGAGAAGCTGACCGGGATCCGGGTCGACCACCACATGGTGATCGACTTCCGGGGCTTCAAGAAGATGGTGGACGCGGTGGACGGCGTCGAGGTCTGCCTCAAGGAGCCGGTGGACGACAGCGACGCCAAGCTGAAGCTGCCGGCGGGCCGGCAGACGCTGAACGGGGAGCAGGCGCTGGGCTTCGTCCGGGCCCGCAAGTCGCTGGGGAACGGCAGCGACACCGAACGGATGGACCGGCAGCAGATGTTCCTGGGCGCGCTCGTCAACAAGGTGCAGAGCGACGGGGTGCTGCTGAACCCGACGAAGCTGTACCCGGTGCTCGACGCGGCGACCAAGTCCATCACCACGGACCCGGGGCTCGACTCGTTGCGGGACCTGTACGACCTGGCGCGGACCATGCGGGCCATCCCGACGGAGAAGGTCCAGTTCCTGACGGTGCCGCGCCGCCCGTACACGTACAACGCGAATCGTGACGAACTGGTGCAACCCGCTGCGAGCGAGCTCTTCCGGCAACTCCGCGAGGACAGACCGGTCCTGGTGACGAAGCCGGAACCGGAGGAGGGCTCCGGCGCATCCTCCGACGGGAAGCCGGACGACGCGGAGTCGCCCGCGCCGACCGCGACGCCGACCTTCCCGGGCCGGAACGCGGCGGAAGGGGTGTGCTCCTAGCGGCCGGTGGGGCCGTTGGGTAAAGCGGGAGCCAAGGGAGAGTCAGGGGGAGTTGTGGTTTGGGCGGATTGCCCGGTTGTAAGCGGCGTGGAATTTGTCACTGACGTCGCCCCGCGCTGAACTGGGCGGATAGTGTGACGCGATCCGGTGCACCAGGACCGCGTGGTCGCACTCAGCCAAGGATCGAACGACCGAGTGGCGCCCACAGGGGGAGGCGCCCCGCGTGGCACCGACGGAGGACAGGAACCGTGGACGCGCACAGCCGTGGACGGGCGGACGAGATCGACCCCGCCGACCAGTGGGTGCTCAACCCGCAGACCGGCAACTACGAACTGCGACTGGACCACTCCGCTGGGCAGTCGCCGGTCGGTGGTTCCCCGTCGGGTGTCGCCGGTTCCGGCGTCACCGGTTCCGGTACCCGCTCCGCCTCCCGCTCAACCGCCCCGGCGGAGGCCCCCGTTCCCGGCCAGCGGCGGCGCCGCCCGGCCGAGCCGGACGCCCCGGAGACCGAGCGCGGCACGGGCGGCGGCGGACGCGTTCCGCCGCAGCGCCGCCGCAAGCGCAAGCAGGGCGCGAGCAAGAAGAAGAAGGTCCTGCTGTGGACCGGCGGCACGATGGCCTTCGTCCTGGTGGGCGGCGCGGTCGGCGCGTACGCGATCTACAGCAAGCTCAACGGCAACATCGGCGTCGTCGACGTCGGCGACGCCGCCGTGCAGACGGAGTCGATGGACGGGCCGCTGAACATCCTCGTCATCGGCAACGACGTCCGCACCGGCGAGGGCAACGAGTCCTACGGCAACAAGGACAACGTCACCGGCCACGCCGACACGACCTTCCTCATCCACATCGCCGAGGACCGCACCAACGCGACGGCGATGAGCATCCCGCGCGACCTCAAGATCGAGATCCCGGAGTGCCCGACGAAGGTCGGCGAGACCACCAAGGTGATCCCGGGCTCCGTCGGCAAGACCAAGTTCAACGAGTCCTTCGGCGTCGACGGCCGCGACCCCGGCTGCACCATGCGGACCATCACCCAGATGTCCGGGCTGCCGATCAACCACTTCATGATGGTCGACTTCAACGCCGTCAAGAAGCTGTCCACGGCCGTCGGAGGCGTCAAGGTCTGCCTCGCCAAGCCGATCCACGACAAGAACTACTCCAAGCTCAACCTCCCCGCGGGCGAGCACCGCGTCCAGGGCGAGCAGGCGCTGGCCTTCCTCCGGAACCGGCACGGCCTCGGCAACGAGAGCGACCTCGACCGCATCAAGCAGCAGCAGCAGTTCCTCGCCTCGATGATGCGCCAGCTCAAGGAGGACACCCTCGACAGCCCGACGAAGCTGTACGACGTCGCCACCGCGGCGACCGAGTCGCTCACCGTCGACAAGGGCATCGGCAGCGCGGCGAAGCTCACCACCCTGGCGAAGGAGATCGCCAAGGTGGACCTGAAGAACATCACCTTCCTGACCGTGCCGGTCATCGACAACCCCGACGAGCCGCCGACCCGGCGCGCGACCGTCGTCCTCGACCCCGTGAAGGCCCCCCAGGTCTTCAGCATGATCGAGAACGACGTCTCCTTCACCGAGGTCAAGAAGAAGGAGGCCGACGCCAAGAAGGCGAAGGCCAAGGCCCAGGCGAAGCTCCTGGAGGGCCCGAAGGCCCCCGCCGCCGAGGTCCGCGTCGACGTCTACAACGGCAGCGGCATCCAGGGCGCCGCCCAGGCGACCATCAACTGGCTGCAGAACGAGCAGGGCGTCCTTCGCTCGACCAACAAGAGCAACGCCCCCGAGAAGGCGGCGAAGACGAACCTCAGCTACGCACCGAACCAGGCCGACCAGGCCCGCGCGCTCGCCGCGATGATGGGTCTGCCGGCCACCGCCCTCAAGCAGGGCACCACGGACGCCGCGGAGCGCGAGCCCATGACGCTCGTCCTCGGCGCCGATTTCAAGGGCGCGGGGGTGCCCATGACCGGTCCGACGAAGGCGCCGGACGTCGGTCAGGTGGAAGCAGACAAGAAGGTGTGCGCCCAGTGACCCGAGAACAGCGGGTCCCGGCGCGCCCTTGACGATGAGGGGACCTGGGGTGGGACAGAACAGCGTGCGACGGGAGGGGACGCAGTCAGGCGTTCCGCACGCCCGAGACCGTGGCTGGGACGACGACCTGCACGGCGCCGGCGAGGCGACCGGGGCGGGCGGCGGCACGCCGGAGCCGGCCGGGGGGCCGGAGCCGGCCCCGGTGCCGGGCGGCCGGGCCGCGCGGCGCCGCGGGACGCCGGGCGCCGACGACTCCGGTACGGCCCCGGCGACGGCGGGCGGCCGGGCGGCGGCCCGCAAGCAGGCCAAGAAGGCCGGCAAGCGGAAGGTGCTGCGCTGGACGGCGATCGGCGTCGCGGTCCTGGTCCTCGGGACGGCCGGCGCCGGATACGCGTACTACGAGCACCTCAACAGCAACATCCGCAGCGGCGGCCGGGCCGGCGGCAGCAGCGGCGTGCAGAAGGCCGCGCCGAACGCGCTGGGCGACACCCCGCTGAACATCCTGCTGATCGGCTCGGACGACCGGTCCTCCGAGGCGAACATCGCGCTGGGCGGCAGCCGCAAGGACAAGGACCGGCCGCCGCTCGCCGACGTGCAGATGCTGCTGCACGTCTCCGCCGACCGGCAGAACGCCTCGCTGATCTCCATACCCCGCGACACCGTCGTGAAGATCCCCGAGTGCAAGGGCGAGGACGGCACCGTCTACCCGGCCACCACCGACCGGCCCATCAACGAGACGCTCACCCGCGGCGGCGCCGGCTGCACGCTGACCACCTGGGAGACCCTCACGGGCGTCTACGTCGACCACTGGATCATGGTCGACTTCGCGGGTGTGGTGTCGATGGCCGACGAGGTCGGCGGCGTCCCCGTCTGCGTCAAGACCGGTGTGCACGACAAGTCGACCGCCAAGGTCAAGGGCGGCTCCGGGCTGAAGCTGCCCGAGGGCACCCACGAGGTCAAGGGCGAGCAGGCCCTCCAGTGGCTGCGGACCCGGCACGCCTTCGGCAGCGACCAGAACCGGGCCAAGGCCCAGCACATGTACCTCAACGGCATGATGAAGAAGCTCCAGCAGCAGAACGCCTGGACGGACACCGGCCGGCTGATGGGCCTCGCGGAGACCGGCACCAAGGCGCTGAAGGTCTCCGACGGCCTCGACACCGTGGCCAAGCTCTTCGACCTCGGCATGCAGCTCAAGAACGTCCGGGTCGACCGGCTGTCCACCGTCACCATCCCGACCGACCCCTACCCGCCGAACCCGGACGCGTGGCTCCAGCCGAGGGCCGCCGCGGCCGAGAAGATCTGGGGCATGCTCCGGGACGACGTCGCCCTCGACAAGAACGGCGACAAGTCGCCGGCCAAGCCGAAGCCGTCCGCGTCGGCCTCGGCCTCCGCGAAGCCGAAGCCGACCGCCGCCGCCCCGGCCACGCTCGCCGTCACGGTCGTCAACGGCACCGACGGCAACGACGAGCCGGCCGTCGAGGGCCGGGCCAAGAAGATCGCCACCGCCCTCCAGGGCAAGGGCTTCACCCAGGCCGACTCCGCGAAGGAGGGCAAGCCCAGCAAGGGCACCGTCGTCGCCTACCCGAAGGCCGCCGGCGACCAGGGCCGGGCGGACGCCGAGTCCGTCGCGAAGGCCCTCGGCCTGCCGCTCTCCACCGTCCGCGCGGACGCCTCGGCCGAGGGGATCACCCTCGTCGTGGGCGCCGACTGGCGCGAGGGCGACACCTACAAGCGGCCGACGGCCACCGCCGGCGACCTGCCCGAGGGAGCCGACGACAAGGCCGAGTGCATGGACGTCTACTCGGTCTACCGGTGGGACGGGAAGAGCTGACCCGCTCCCCCGCGTGACGGACGACGGCGGCCGGGCTCCTCAGAATGAGGGACCCGGCCGCCGTCGTGTGTGCGTGCGTGCGTGCGTGCGCCGAAGGGTCAGACCGTCTCGGTCTCGCCCCGCTTCACCGCCGGGCGGCGGCTCGCGATGACCTTCCGCGCCAGCGCCTTGGGGCTGGTCAGGAAGCCGAAGCCCCAGGACATGTGCATGGTGGCCAGGGCCACCGGGATCTGCAGGCGGGCCTTCAGGGACAGGCCCCGGCCCGCCGGGACCGACCCCGCGACGATCGCGGCCAGGTAGCCGGCCGGGATCACGAAGCCCAGCGGGGAGAGGGTGGCGCCGACCACCAGACCCGCGGCGATCGCGCAGACGGCGACCGGCGGGGCGAGGTAGCGGAGGTTGATGGAGCCGGCGTGGTAGCGGGCCACCACGTGGCGCCAGCGGCCGTAGTCCTTGTACTGCTTCGCCAGCGCCCTCACCGAGGGGCGCGGGCGGTACTGGACACGCAGCTCCGGCGAGAACCAGATCAGGCCGCCGGCCTCGCGGATCCGGAAGTTCAGCTCCCAGTCCTGGGCGCGGATGAACTCCACGTTGTACCCGCCCTGCTGCTCCAGGGCCTCGCGGCGGAAGACGCCGAGGTAGACCGTCTCGGCCGGGCCGGCCGCGCCGCCGGTGTGGAAGGCCGCGTTGCCGACGCCGATCTTGGAGGTCATCGCGGCGGCGACCGCGTCCTCCCAGGCGTTCTCGCCCTCGGCGTGCATGATGCCGCCGACGTTCTGCGCGCCGGTCTCCTCCAGGAGCCGGACGGCGGTGGCGATGTAGTTCGGCGACAGCATCCCGTGGCCGTCCACGCGCACCACGATCGGGTGACGGGACGCCTGGATCGCCGCGTTGAGCGCGGCGGGGGTGCGGCCGGTGGGGTTGGGCACGGTGTGGACCCGGGGGTCCTCCCGGACCAGCTCGGCGGCGATCTCGTCGGTGCGGTCCGTGGACGGGCCGAGCGCGATCACCACCTCCATCTCGCCGTCGTACTCCTGCTCCAGGATGTGACGGACCGAGTTACGCAGATGCCGCTCCTCATTGAGGACCGGCATGATCACGGATACGGGGGGCGTGGCGTTCATCAACGGGCCACGTTACCGCGAATGGGGGACACCGGCGCGCGCCGCCGGGGCCGGTGACCCTACCGGCTGATCGTATGGGCCTACGGTGCTCACGGTCCCCCTGTCCCACCCGCGGAGGTGTCCGTCCGTGCCCACACCGCCCCGCACGCCCCGTCCGCCCCGCACGCCCGGCACGGCCGGCCGTCCGCCGGCCCCCCGGCGGGGCGGTCCCGCCCCGGTGCGGCGGCCCCGGCGGCGACCCCGCTGGGGGATGCGGATGGCGACCGCGCTGTCCGTGGTGGTGCTGGCGGCCGGCGGGATCGGGCACGCGGTGGTCACCGGGCTCGACACCGGGATCACCCGGGTGGACCCCTTCAAGGACATGAAGAACCGCCCCCAGGCGGGCACCGGGATGAACGTGCTCGTCGTCGGCACCGACGGGCGCGACCGGATCACGCCCGAGGAGAAGCGGAAGTACCGGCTGGGCGGGGCGCCCTGCCACTGCACGGACACCGTGCTGCTGGTGCACATCTCGGAGGACCGGGAGCGCGCCAGCGTCGTCTCGCTGCCCCGGGACTCGTACGCCGAGCTGCCCGAGCACACCGACCAGAACAGCGGCGAGAAGCACCGGGCGCACCCGGTGAAGCTGAACGCCGCCTACGCGGAGGGCGGGCCCGCGCTGACCGTGCGGACGGTGGAGGCGATGACCCGGGTCAAGATCGACCACTATCTGGAGGTCGACTTCACCAGCTTCATGCGGACGGTGGACGCGGTCGGCGGGGTGCAGATCTGCACGACGAAGCCGGTGAAGGACGCGTACACGGGGCTCGAGCTGGCGGCCGGCACGCACGAGCTGGACGGCGGGCAGGCGCTCCAGTACGTGCGCTCCCGGCACATCGACGGGGCCGCGGACCTCGGGCGGATGCAGCGGCAGCAGAAGTTCCTGGCGGCGCTGGTGGACCGGCTGACCAGCGGCGGGGTGCTGTTCAACCCGGTGCGGTTCCGGGAGGTGTCGACGACGCTGCTCGGCTCGGTGCGGGCCGACGAGGACTTCGGCACGGACCAGCTGCTGGCGCTCGCCAAGGCGATGCGGGGGTTCACGCCGGCGTCGTCGGAGTTCGTGTCGGTGCCGATCGGGGACGTGGACTTCCCGGTGAAGGGCATCGGGTCGACGGTGAAGTGGGACGCGGACAAGGCGCAGAAGCTGTTCGCCGCGGTGCGGGAGGACCGGCCGCTGGCGGCGCGGCCGGAGGCGGGGGCCGCCGCGCGGAAGCCGAAGGCCGTCGTGGTGGACGTCGCGCCGAAGTCGATCCGGGTGCAGGTCCACAACGGGACCCGGATCGACGGGCTGGGACGGAAGGTGGACGACGCGCTGCGGGGTGTGGGCTTCGACACGACACGGGCGCCGGTGACCGGGGCGGGGCCGGAGCGGGCGCGGACGCTGATCGAGTACGACCCCCGGTGGGACCGGTCGGCCAGGACGCTGGCCGCGGCCCTGCCGGGGGCGGAGCTGAAGGCCGCGCCCGGGCGGGGCGGGACCTTGCGGGTGACGGCGGGACGGGACTTCAAGGGCGTCACGGCGGTGCAGACCGAGGCGGCGCCGGCGCGGGGGCCGTTCGAGGCGGTGACCGGGGACCAGGTGGTCTGTCCGTGACGCCGGGTGGGTCTAGTCGGTGTAGCCCTCGGCCGCCCGGCGTTCGCGGAGCTCCCTGATCGCCTGGCGGCGGGCCAGGCGGTGGGTGCGGCGGATCTGGGCCTCCTGGTAGCGGCGCTTGTCCTGCTCGGTCTCGGGGATGACCGGCGGGACCGTGCGGGGCCTGCCGTCGCCGTCGACCGCGGCGAAGACGAGGTACGCGGAGCCGACCTGGGTCGCGGGGGTGGTGTCGTTCCAGCGCTCGGCCATGACGCGGACGCCGACCTCCATGGAGGAGCGTCCGGTCCAGTTCACCTGGGCCTTCACGTGGAGGAGGTCGCCGACGCGGACGGGCTCCAGGAAGGCCATCTCGTCCATGGAGGCGGTCACGGCCGGGCCGCCGGAGTGGCGGCCCGCGACGGCGCCCGCCGCGTCGTCCACCAGCTTCATGATCACTCCACCGTGCACCGTCCCGAGGAGGTTGGTGTCGTGGCTGGTCATGATGTGGCTGAGGGTGGTGCGGGAGGCCGAGGTGGGCTTGCCCGGGAGGTGACCCTGTTCTGTCATGTCCTCCACCTTATGCCGGGTATCGGCGTTGTCCGCTTTGCATCAGCTTGGCAACAGCACCGGTCCTATATTCCACCCGGCCTGTCGCCCCGAACGCGGAGCCCGGCACACTGGTCCGCATGAATGAGTGGCCCGAGCAGCCCGAGGGCGCCCGCCCCATGCGGCACGTGCAGAGACGCCCGCAGGGACAGCAGTCCCCGCAGTACCAGCAGGGGTACGACCAGGGGCAGGCGTACAACCCGAACTTCACTCAGGCGCAGGCCACGGGGTACGACTCCGGGTACAGCACCGGGCAGGTCTACGGCTCTCCGCAGGGCCCCGGGCACGGCGGTCCGGGGGGACCCGCCGGCCCCGGCGGTCCGGGCGGCCGGGCCACCGGTCCCGCGCCGGACTGGCGCAAGCGGATCAAGATCGGGTCGATCGTGCTGGTCGTCGGCGTCCTCGCGTGGGGTGTCGGCACCTACGCCTGGGCCAGCTCGCAGATGCGCAACGAGGTGGACCTCTCCAAGGTCATCGAGCGGCCGGCCGAGGGCGACTGCACGACGTACCTGATCGTCGGCTCGGACAGCCGCGAGGGCATGACGGCCGAGGACAAGAAGAAGCTGCACACCGGTTCCGCGGAGGGCAAGCGGACCGACTCGATGATGATCCTCGCGGCCTGCTCCAGCGGGAACACGATGATCTCGCTGCCCCGTGACTCCTGGGTGACGATCCCGAACTTCGTCGGCTCCGAGTCCGGCAAGGCGTACCCGGCGCGCGGCGGCTCCAAGCTGAACGCGGCCTACGCGATGGACGGCCCCGAGCTGCTGGTCCGTACGGTCGAGTTCAACACCGGGCTGCGGATCGACCACTACGCGGAGATCGGCTTCGCCGGCTTCGCGAACATCGTGGACGCGCTCGGCGGCGTCGAGCTGAACATCGAGAAGGGCTTCAAGGACAAGAAGTCGGGCGCCGACTTCCAGGCCGGCGAGCAGACCCTCAACGGCGAGCAGGCCCTCGCCTTCGTGCGGACCCGGTACGCCTTCGCCGAGTCGGACCTGGCGCGGACCAAGAACCAGCAGAAGTTCCTGTCCGCGCTGGCCAACCAGGCGGCGACGCCGGGCACGATCCTCAACCCGTTCGAGCTGTACCCGACGCTCGGCGCCGGCCTGGACACCCTGATCGTCGACAAGGACATGTCCCTGTGGGACCTGGGCCAGATGTTCTTCGCGATGAAGGGCATCAGCGGCGGCGACGGCAAGTCCATGAACATGCCGATCGCCGGCAGCGCGCCGCAGGGCTCGCTGAAGTGGGACATGCCGAAGGTGAAGCAGCTCGTCGAGCAGATCAAGAACGACCAGAAGGTCACCGTCGAATCGAACCGGTGACGTCCGTGCCGCGCGGTCGGACGCCGACTCGCCCGCACGGCACCGCGGCCCCCGGCTTCCCGCCGGGGGCCGCGGTCGTGTCCGGCCGCTCCCTAGGGGAGGTTGCGGGCCATGACGATGCGCTGGACCTGGTTGGTGCCTTCGTAGATCTGGGTGATCTTGGCGTCGCGCATCATGCGCTCGACGGGGTAGTCGCGGGTGTAGCCGTAGCCGCCGAGGAGCTGGACGGCGTCGGTGGTGACCTCCATGGCGACGTCGGAGGCGAAGCACTTGGCGGCGGCGCCGAAGAAGGTGAGGTCGCCGTCGACGCGCTCGGACTTCGCCGCGGCGGCGTAGGTGAGCTGGCGGGCGGCCTCGAGCTTCATGGCCATGTCGGCGAGCATGAACTGCACGCCCTGGAAGTCGGCGATCGGCTTGCCGAACTGCTTGCGCTCCTTGACGTAGCCCTTGGCGTAGTCGAGGGCGCCCTGGGCGATGCCGAGGGCCTGGGCGGCGATGGTGATGCGGGTGTGGTCGAGGGTCTTCATCGCGGTGGCGAAGCCGGTGCCCTCGTCGCCGATCATGCGGTCGGCGGGGATGCGGACGTTGTCGAAGTAGACCTCGCGGGTCGGGGAGCCCTTGATGCCGAGCTTCTTCTCCGGCGCGCCGAAGGACACGCCCTCGTCGCCCTTCTCCACCACGAACGCCGAGATGCCCTTCGACCGCTTCTCCGGGTCGGTGACGGCCATCACGGTGTAGTACTCCGAGACGCCGGCGTTGGTGATCCACCGCTTCACGCCGTTCAGGACCCAGAAGTCGCCGTCGCGCACCGCGCGGGTCTTCATGCCGGCCGCGTCGGAGCCGGCGTCCGGCTCCGACAGGCAGTAGGAGAACATCGCCTCGCCCGCCGCGAGCGGCGCGAGGTACTTGTGCTTCAGCTCCTCCGAGCCGGACAGGATCACCGGGAGCGAGCCGAGCTTGTTCACCGCCGGGATCAGCGAGGACGAACCGCAGGCGCGGGCGACCTCCTCGATCACGATCACCGTCGCCAGCGCGTCCGCGCCCGCGCCGCCGTAGGTCTCCGGCACGTGCACCGCGTGCAGGTCGTTGGCGACCAGCGCGTCCAGGGCCTCCTGCGGGAAACGCCCCTCCTCGTCCACCGCCGCCGCGAACGGGGCGATCTTCGCGTCCGCCAGCGCGCGCACCGACTCCCGGAGCATCTCGTGCTCCTCGGAGGTCCGGTACAGGTCGAAGTCCTTGCCCATGGTCTTGAGCTCCCTGGCTTGCTAACTACCGTTAAGTAACCCAAAGGGTAGGCCGTGAGCGGGGACCTTGTCAGCGCCCGACTATGCTCGGGCAGGCAGTTTCGCCCGACGTCCCTGGAGTCCCGCATGGCCCTGAAGATCACTGTGATCGGCACCGGATACCTCGGCGCCACCCATGCCGCGGCCATGGCGGAGATGGGCTTCGAGGTCCTCGGGCTCGACGTCGTGCCGGAGAAGGTCGAGCTGCTGGCCTCCGGCCGCGTCCCGATGTACGAGCCCGGCCTGGAGGAACTGCTCGCCCGGCACGTCGCCGGCATCGAGGGCTCCACCGGCCGGCTGCGCTTCACCACCTCCTGGGAGGAGGTCGGCGCCTTCGGCGACGTCCACTTCGTCTGTGTGAACACCCCGCAGAAGCACGGCGAGTACGGCTGCGACATGAGCTACGTCGACGCCGCCTTCGGCTCCCTCGCCGCCGTCGCCCGCGAGGGCTCCCTGGTCGTCGGCAAGTCGACCGTGCCGGTCGGCTCGGCCGAGCGGCTGGCCGCGGTGCTGCCGCAGGGCGTCGAGCTGGCCTGGAACCCCGAGTTCCTCCGCGAGGGCTTCGCCGTCCAGGACACCCTGCGCCCGGACCGGATCGTCGTCGGCGTCTCCGGCGACGGCGCCGCGCGGGCCGAGAAGACGCTCCGCGAGGTGTACGCCGTCCCGGTCGCCGAGGGCTCGCCCTTCGTCGTCACCGACTTCCCCACCGCCGAGCTGGTGAAGACGGCCGCGAACTCCTTCCTCGCCACCAAGATCTCCTTCATCAACGCGATGGCCGAGGTCTGCGAGGCGGCCGGCGGCGACGTCGCCAGGCTCGCCGAGGCCATCGGCCACGACGAGCGGATCGGCAGCAAGTTCCTGCGGGCCGGCATCGGCTTCGGCGGCGGCTGCCTGCCCAAGGACATCCGGGCCTTCATGGCCCGGGCGGGCGAGCTCGGCGCCGACCAGGCGCTGACCTTCCTCCGCGAGATCGACTCCATCAACATGCGGCGGCGCGGCCAGATGGTCGAGATGGCCCGCGAGACGCTCGGCGGGAACTCCTTCCTGGGCCGCCGGGTCGCGGTCCTCGGCGCCACCTTCAAGCCCGACTCGGACGACGTCCGCGACTCCCCCGCGCTCAACGTGGCCGGCCAGATACACCTCCAGGGCGGCCAGGTGACCGTCTACGACCCCAAGGGCATGGACAACGCCCGCAAGGTCTTCCCGACCCTCGGCTACGCGGACTCGGCCCTGGAGGCCGTCCGCGGCGCGGACGTGGTCCTGCACCTGACCGAGTGGCGCGAGTTCCGCGAGCTCGACCCGGCCGAGCTGGCCGCCGTCGTCTCCTCGCCGGTCGTCCTCGACGGGCGCAACGCCCTGGACGGCGAGCGGTGGCGGGCGGCCGGCTGGACGTACCGGGCGATGGGCCGCCCGCGCGCCTAGCGACACGGAGGAAGGGCCGCACCGGACGGATCCGGTGCGGCCCTTCCTCATGGGCGTACGGGTACGGGTCAGGCGGCGACGGGCCTGATCCGGTTCGTACGGGACAGGAACTCGGTGTCGCGCAGGGCCCGGGTGGCGTTGCCGTGGGCCAGGCCCACCAGGTCCCCGGCCGGCCAGCCGCGCCGCAGCAGCTCCGCGAAGAGCGGGACGTAGCCGACCGCCGGGTCCGCGAGCCGGGAGAGGCCCGTGGACGCGGGGCCGGCCCCGTCGCGCACCCGGTCGAGGAGGTCGGCGGTGGCGGCGGGGTCGTCCCCGACGGCGACCATGCAGACCGCGCCGTTCTCGCCGAGGAGCCGCAGCACGTCGTCCGGGAGGGCGTCCGGCTCGGCCCGGGTGAGCAGGGCCGGGGCCCGGGTGACGGCGAGGACCTTGCGGACGGTGTCCTGGTCCGCGCCGCTGAGGTCCACGGCGAGGCCGATGCGGTTCATCTCGCGGACCGCCTCGCGGGCGAAGCGGTCGAAGCGGGTGAGGTTCACGGCCCGGACCCCGAGGGCGTGGTAGGCCCGCAGGGTGGCGGCGGAGCCGCCGAGGGCCGTCCAGTCCACCGGCCCGAGGAGCGCGGCGACCCGCCCGCAGTTGCGTGCGTGGACCATCTCCGAGGTGGTGTGGGCCAGCCGCAGGTCCTCGGGGCAGGCGGCGACGAGCGCGCGGATGGTGTCGATGCGGCGCAGGGTGCCGAGGGCGCCGTCGTCGGAGTCGCCGTGCAGCGACCAGAACTGCGCGCCGGCCTCCCGGGCCCGGACGGGCGGCAGGTCCTCGGGGTCGAGGAGCGCGGGCAGTTCGGTGTGGCCTTCGAGGACGGGCTGGGCGGCGAGGATCGCCCGGGCCCGGGCGGTCTCGTCGAGCGGGGGTGGCGACTCCGGGGGTTCCAGCGCGCCGACGGCGCCGGAGGCGGCAGAGAAGGGGGGATGGTCGTCTAGGTCTGCCATGGCACTACTCACTACTCCGAAACTCGGTGATGCAGTACTACCCCGCCGAAGGGGCGGGGCAGTACGGTCCACCGTGCCACCGGGGCCCTGTGGGGGCCCGTCGGGCTGCGCCGTTCGGGTGAGGCCCGGTCAGGCGCCGTCGAGCTGCGCGATCGTGGCGTGCGAGGCGGGGGTGCGGGCCGACAGGTCGCGGGCGACGGACTCGGCGTCGCCCAGCACGCGGAGCGCGTTCGACCAGGTCAGCTTGGTGAGGTCGGCGCGGGACCAGCCGCGGTCCAGGAGCTCCGCGATCAGGTTGGGGTAGCCGGCGACGTCGTCGAGGCCGGCCGGGGTGAAGGCGGTGCCGTCGTAGTCGCCGCCGATGCCGATGTGGTCGATGCCGGCGGCCTCGCGCATGTGGTCGAGGTGGTCGGCGACGGTGGCGGCGGTGGCGATCGGGCGCGGGTGCTCCGCCTCGAAGGCGGCGTGCAGCTCCTTGGCCCGGGGGGTGGTGTCGAGGTGGTGCAGGCCGTGGGCGCGCAGGTTCGCGTCGGCGCGCAGGGTCCACTCGACGGCCGCGGGGAGGATGAACTTCGGGACGAAGGTCGCCATCGCCACGCCGCCGTTGGCGGGCAGCCGCTCCAGGACGTCGTCCGGGATGTTGCGCGGGTGGTCGCAGACCGCGCGCGCGGAGGAGTGGGAGAAGATCACCGGCGCGGCGCTCTCGTCGAGGGCGTCCCGCATGGTGGTGGCGGCCACGTGCGAGAGGTCGACGAGCATGCCGCAGCGGTTCATCTCGCGGACGACGGCGCGGCCGAAGGCGGTGAGGCCGCCGTGCCGGGGCTCGTCGGTGGCGGAGTCGGCCCAGTCGTTGTTCTCGTTGTGCGTGAGCGTCATATACCGCACGCCGAGGGCGTACAGGGCACGCAGGGTGGCAAGGGAGTTGTCGATCGAGTGGCCGCCCTCGGCGCCCTTGAGGGAGGCGATCCGCCCCTCGGCGCGGGCCTTGGCGATGTCGTCGGCGGTCCGGGCGGGCGCCAGGTCGGCGGCGTACCGCTCGACGAGCCGGTCGACGGCGTCGATCTGCTCCAGGGTGGCGCTCACCGCGTGGTCGCCGGCGAGCCGGCCCGGCACGTAGACGGACCAGAACTGGGCGCCGACCCCGCCGGCGCGGAGCCGGGCGAGGTCGGTGTGGAGGGTGGCCGAGCGGTCGCCCGCGATGTCGAGCTTGTCGAGGTCGTAGCCGCACTGCTCGCGCAGCGCCCACGGGAGGTCGTTGTGCCCGTCGACGACGGGGGCCTCCGCGAGGAGGGCCCGGGCCTCGGCGAGCCGCTCGGCCGCGCTCACTTGCCGAACCCGAAGGAGTCGGCGCCGGCGACCTTGGCGCGCAGCCGCTTGCCCTTCTCGGTGGCCTGGCCGTTGAGGTCCTGGAGGAAGTCGCCCATCCGGGTCTGGAGGTCGGGGTCGGCCGAGGCGAGCATGCGGACGGCGAGCAGGCCCGCGTTGCGCGCGCCGGCGACGGAGACGGTGGCGACCGGGATGCCGGCGGGCATCTGGACGATCGAGAGCAGCGAGTCCATGCCGTCGAGGTACTTCAGCGGCACGGGGACGCCGATGACCGGGAGCGGGGTGACGGAGGCGAGCATGCCCGGCAGGTGGGCGGCGCCGCCGGCGCCCGCGATGATCGCCTTGAGGCCGCGGCCGGCGGCCTCCTCGCCGTACGCGATCATCTCGCGCGGCATCCGGTGCGCGGAGACGACGTCGACCTCGTACGGGATCTCGAACTCGTCGAGCGCCTGGGCGGCGGCCTCCATGACGGGCCAGTCGGAGTCGGACCCCATCACGATGCCGATGAGCGGGTTGCTCGCCTGGTTACTCAACGATCGTCCCTCGCAGGTAGTCGGCGGCGTGGCGGGCGCGCTCCAGCACCTCGTCCAGGTCGTCGCCGTAGGTGTTGACGTGACCGACCTTACGCCCGGGCTTCACGTCCTTGCCGTACATGTGGATCTTGAGCTGCGGGTCCCGGGCCATGCAGTGCAGGTAGCCCTGGTACATGTCGGGGTAGTCGCCGCCGAGGACGTTGCACATCACGGTCCACGGGGCGCGCGGGCGGGGGTCGCCGAGCGGCAGGTCGAGGACGGCCCGGACGTGGTTGGCGAACTGGCTGGTGATCGCCCCGTCCTGGGTCCAGTGGCCGGAGTTGTGCGGGCGCATCGCCAGCTCGTTGACGAGGATCCGCCCGTCGGTGGTCTGGAAGAGCTCGACGGCCAGGTGGCCGACGACACCGAGCTCCTTCGCGATCCGCAGGGCGAGCTCCTGGGCCTGCCCGGCCAGCTCGTCGTCCAGGTCGGGGGCGGGCGCGATCACCGTGTCGCAGACGCCGTCGACCTGGCGGGACTCGACCACCGGGTAGGCGACGGCCTGGCCGTGCGGGGAGCGGACGATGTTCGCCGCCAGCTCGCGGACGAAGTCGACCTTCTCCTCGGCGAGCACGGGCACGCCGGCGAGGAACGCGTCACGGGCGTCCTCGGCGGTGCGGACGAACCAGACGCCCTTGCCGTCGTAGCCGCCGCGCACGGTCTTGAGGATCACCGGGAAGCCGCCGACCTCCTCGGCGAACGCGACCGCGTCCGCGGGGTCGGCCACGATCCGGTGGCGGGGGCTGGGCGCGCCGATCTCGTCCAGCTTCGCCCGCATCACCCCCTTGTCCTGCGCGTGCACGAGCGCGTCGGGACCGGGGCGGACGGGGATGCCGTCGGCCTCCAGGGCGCGCAGGTGCTCGGTGGGGACGTGCTCGTGATCGAAGGTGATCACATCGCAGCCGCGCGCGAAGGCGCGGAGCGTCTCCAGGTCCCGGTAGTCGCCGATGACGACCTCGCCGGCCACCTGCGCCGCCGAGTCCTGCGGGGTGTCACTGAGGAGCTTGAACTTGATGCCGAGGGGGATGCCCTCCTCGTGGGTCATACGGGCGAGCTGCCCGCCGCCGACCATGCCTACTACCGGGAACGTCACCCTCTTAGGGTATCCGCACCATCCGTGAACACGTTTCCGGCTGTGGATTGACACAAGGCGTGAGGGCGCGCCGCCCGGTTTTCCACAGGTTTCCCGGCTACCCGGGCGGGTGACAGGGGAGGCTGGTTAGCATGAGTGGGTTGACGTCACCCGGACGTCACCCGACGGACGGACCGACCCCACCATGAGCGAACCCGGCGCACTGCGCATGCGACTCGCCCTGCTCGGCCGCGAAGTCGCCAAGTTCGGCGTGGTCGGCGGACTCGGTGTCCTGGTCAACCTGGCCGTCTTCAACCTGGTGCGGCACACCACGGAGCTTCCGGTGGTGCGGGCCAGCCTGATCGCCACCGTGGTGGCCATCGCCTTCAACTACGTGGGGTTCCGTTACTTCACGTACCGCGACCGCGACAAGTCGGGCCGCACCAAGGAGATGACCCTCTTCCTGCTGTTCAGCCTGGTCGGGCTGGTCATCGAGAACGGGATCCTCTACGCGGCGACCTACGGCCTGGGCTGGAACTCGCCGCTGGCCAGCAACTTCTTCAAGTTCTTCGGCATCGGCGTGGCGACCCTGTTCCGCTTCTGGTCGTACCGCACGTGGGTGTTCCGGGCGCTGCCGGCGAAGGAGGCCGTGCAGACGGCGGAGTCCTTCCTCGAGGCGGACCTGCTGGAGCAGGCCGAGCCGGTGGCGCCGCGGCAGGCCCGCCGCCGCCAGCCCGACCGGGTCTGACGACACGGCGGCCGCGGGCCGCTCCTCACCGTACGGGGCGCTCCCCGGCGTCCCTGGTGACGCTGCGGGCCTCCCGGCTGAGGAAGAGCGCGAAGACCGGCGGCTGCTGCTGGAGCAGCTCCAGGCGGCCGCCGTCGGCCTCGGCGAGGTCCCGGGCGACGGCCAGGCCGATCCCGGTGGAGCTGCGGCCGCTGACCGCCCGCTCGAAGATCCGCGCGCCGAGGTCGGCGGGGACGCCGGGGCCCTCGTCGGTGACCTCGATCACCGACTGGTTGCCGATGACCCGGGTGCGCAGGGCGACGGTGCCGCCGCCGTGCATGAGCGAGTTCTCGATGAGCGCGGCGAGGACCTGGGCGACCGCGCCGGGGGTGCCGATGGCCCGCATGCCCTGTTTGCCGGAGCGGACGATCGCGCGGCCGGCGCTGCGGTAGGCGGGACGCCACTCCTCGATCTGCTGCTTGACGACCTCGTCGATGTCGAAGGCGACGGCGGAGCCGGAGCGGGGGTCGCGGGAGTTGGTGAGCAGCCGTTCGACGACGTCGGTGAGCCGCTCGACCTGGGTGAGCGCGATCGTCGCCTCCTCCTTGACCGTGTCCAGGTCGTCGGCGAGGGCGACCTCCTCCAGACGCATGGAGAGCGCGGTCAGCGGGGTGCGGAGCTGGTGGGAGGCGTCGGCGGCGAGCCGGCGCTCGGCGGTGAGCATCCGGGCGATCCGCTCGGCGGAGGCGTCGAGCACGTCCGCGACCCGGTCCAGCTCGGGGACCCCGTACCGCTTGTGCCGGGGCCGTGGGTCGCCGGAGCCGAGCCGTTCGGCGGTCTCGGCGAGGTCGGTGAGCGGGGACGCGAGCCGGTTCGCCTGGCGTACGGCGAGGAGGACCGCGGCGATCACGGCGAGCCCGGCGACGGCGCCGATGATCAGGGCCGTGCTGCCGACCTCGGAGGTGACGGCGGAGCGGGACTCCTCGACGACCGCCGTCTCGCCGCGCTCGCCCTCCGCGTAGCCGCGGATGACGCTGCCGGTGGGGCGGGCGCCGATCTCGATGGGGGGCCGGCCGGGGATGGTGACCAGGGCGTACCGCTTGGCGCCGCTCTGCTCCGCGAGGATGTCCGGGTTGACCGGCTCGCCGCCGATCAGGCGGCTGTCGACGATCGAGACGATGCGGAGGGCCTCGGCGTCGACGCTCTCCTGGGCGCTGCTGGTGATCGTCCTCGTCTCGACGAGGACGAGCGAGACGCCGAAGACGGCGATGACGACGAGGACGACGGCGAGGGTGCTGGTGATGAGGCGGCGGCGCACGTGCTCTCCCGGAGCGGCTCGACAATGACCAGGGGTGGCGCACCGGAAAGGGGCGCGGGGAACTGCGCGAGCGACCCCCGACGGCCCGGCGGCGGCGACACGACCTGAGCCTCCCCGGCGGGGGCGCGCGGGCCCGCGAAGCCGTCAGCTCTTCTCGAAGCGGAAGCCGACGCCCCTGACCGTGGCGATGTAGCGGGGGTTGGCCGCGTCGTCGCCGAGCTTCTTGCGGAGCCAGGAGATGTGCATGTCGAGGGTCTTCGTGGAGGACCACCAGGTGGTGTCCCAGACCTCGCGCATCAGCTGGTCGCGGGTGACGACCCGGCCCGCGTCGCGGACCAGGACGCGGAGGAGGTCGAACTCCTTCGCCGTGAGCTGGAGCTCCTCGTCGCCCATCCAGGCACGGTGCGACTCGACGTCGATGCGGACGCCGTGGGTGGCGGGCGCGGGGGCGGGCTCGGTGGCGCCGCGCCGGAGGAGGGCCCGGACCCGGGCGAGGAGCTCGGCGAGGCGGAACGGCTTGGTGACGTAGTCGTCGGCGCCCGCGTCGAGCCCGACGACGGTGTCGACCTCGTCCGCGCGGGCGGTGAGGACCAGGATCGGGACCGTGTGGCCGTCGGCGCGCAGCCGCCGGGCGACCTCCAGGCCGTCCATGCCGGGCAGGCCCAGGTCGAGCACGACGAGGTCGACGCCGCCCTGGAGTCCGGTGTCGAGCGCGGTCGGCCCGTCCTCGCGGACCTCGACCTCGTACCCCTCTCTCCGCAGGGCGCGGGCCAGCGGCTCCGAGATGGATGCGTCGTCCTCGGCGAGCAGTACACGGGTCATGGGGTGATGGTAGTCCGCACGGGTGCCGGGCCGGGGCGGGATCACCAGGCGCCCGCGACCGCCTCCGAAGCAGGGCGCGTAACCTTGCAATCACCTTGGAAAAGGGCCCGTTGGTTCCTTCGTCACCTGTGATCCATCTCTCAAGTCCTTCCATATCCGGCACTGTCGTGTCGTATGGTGGCGAGACGTCAGTAGCGGTAATCGGGGACCTTTGGCCTGCTTCGTCAGCCAGGGTCCTCTTTTCTGCGCAGGGTCGGCCCGGCCGGCCCTGAGACGGTGAACGACCTGTGGGCCGGGTCCCGCGGCGCTGAGACGCGCGGCGGGGCGTGGATCCCGGACGGGGCGCAGACGTCCCGGCCGGTGCCGGCCACCCCCCACCGGGCGCGACTCGCTCACGAGGCGCCGCGTCCCGACAGAGCAAGGATCGACATGGCGTCCAGCCTGACGAAGGATTCGGCCAGCACTCCTGATGCCGAGAAGACCTTCTTCGGCCACCCCCGCGGTATGGCCACGCTTTTCATGACGGAGCTGTGGGAACGCTTCTCCTGGTACGGAATGCGCGCCATTCTCGTGCTCTACCTGGTGGCCGCAGTGCTCGACGGCCCGCTGGAGGACCGTGAGGCCCTCGCCGCCTCGATCTACGGCGTCTACAACGCGGTCGTCTACATGGCCGCCATGCCCGGCGGCTGGGTCGCCGACCGTCTCTGGGGCGCGCGCAAGGCCGTCCTCGTCGGCGGCATCATCATCGCGCTGGGCCACTTCACGCTGGCGGTCCCGAGCGACATCGCCTTCTTCTGCGGTCTCGGTCTGATCGCGGTCGGCACCGGCCTGCTGAAGCCGAACATCTCCGCGATGGTCGGCGGTCTGTACGAGGGGAAGTCCGGCGCCCGCCGTGACGCCGGCTTCACGCTCTTCTACATGGCGATCAACGTGGGCGCCATGATCGCCCCGCTCGTCGTCGGCTACCTCGGTGAGAACGTCAACTGGCACCTCGGCTTCGGTGTCGCCGGTGTCGGTATGACCCTCGCCGTCGTCCAGTACGTCCTCGGCGGCCGCTACCTCGGTGAGGTCGGCAAGGAGCCCAGCACCCCGGCCACGCCGGAGGAGAAGCGCTCGGTGCTCCGCAAGGCCGGTCTGTGGGCCGGTGTCGCCGTCGCTGCACTCCTCGCGGACGTCGCGCTCGGCACGTTCGACATGGAGCACATCGTCAACGTGCTGGCCATCCTCGGCATCGTCGTCCCGATCGTGTACTTCCTCGCGATCTTCCGGAACCCGGCGCTCAAGAGCGAGGACCGCCCGAAGATCAAGGCGTTCATCTGGTTCTTCGCCACCGCGGTGCTCTTCTGGATGATCTACGACCAGTCGGGCTCGCTGCTGACGATCTTCGCCGACAACAAGACGGACCGCGTGATCGGCGGCTGGGAGTTCCCGGCCTCCTGGTACCAGTCGGTCAACCCGATGATGGTCATCGTCCTGGCTCCGGTCTTTGCCGCCCTCTGGGTCAAGCTCGCCCAGCGCAACCGCGAGCCCAGCACCCCGATGAAGTTCGCCCTGGCGATGCTGCTCATCGGTGGCTCCTTCGCCATCATGGGGCTGGCGGGCGCCGCCGCCGCGAACAGCGAGACCGGCAAGGTCACCGTCTTCTGGCTGCTGAGCGTCTACCTGGTCCAGACCCTGGGCGAGATGTGCCTGTCGCCGGTGGGCCTGTCGCTGTCGACCAAGCTGGCCCCGAAGCTGTTCGTCGGCCAGATCATGGGTCTGTGGTTCCTCGCCACCGCCACCGGCAACGCCCTGAACGGATGGGTCGTCAAGCTCAACGCCCCGATGGGTGACGCCTTCTACTACACGATGTGGGCGATCATCGCCGTCGCGGCGGGCCTCGTCTTCATGGTGGCGGGCAAGAAGATCCGCGCCCTCATGGGCAACGTGCGCTGACGCCTCTCCCTAGCGGACAAGGGGTCTGCCCCGGCACACGGACCGTGTGCCGGGGCAGACCCCTTCCGTCGTACACGCGTCACGTCGACGCGGTACCGCTTCGCTACTTCGTCTGCACGCTGAAGCCGCGGAGGAAGTTCTTCGTGCCGCACCGGACATCGGACTTCTTGCCCGGTCCGACCCAAGGGCCGTAGAGCGTCCACGTCATCACGTGCTCACGGGCTCCCTGCACCTGGTCGCACTTGATGACGACCCTGTGCTGCTTGACCGCCTTGCCGCTGCCCGCCTTGCAGGTCGAGTACGCCGTGGGGCGGCCCAGCTTGTCCATGCTCGCGTACGCCTTGCAGGTGTACTTCCCCGCCGCCTGGGCCGGCGTCGCGGCCAGCAGTCCCGTCCCCGCCACGCCCAGCGTCACGGTGAGTGCTCCCGAGGCGAGCCTCTTCCCCCAGCTCATATGCGTTCCTTTCCATGTGCCGACACCCATGGCAGGGGTCGACACGTCGTTCACCTGTGGGTCAGACAGGCAGTGCATGTTGGTCATTCGCCGAAGCGAACGATCAACACACAACCATGTGCACCGGGGGCGACACAAGGCGTGACGGTGTGTCTTGAGGGACATCTGAGCTACGGGGCGTCAGCGGGTGCGGCGGGCCAGCCGCCGCCACGGGGTGAAGGTGAAGACCGCGCCGCCGAGGAGGATCACGGTGCCGGCGACCAGGCCGAGGGCGCGCAGGGCGCCGTCCTGCGCGGCGCCGGTCTCGGCGAGGTTCCCGCCGCCGGAGCCGCCGCCGGAGCCGTTGCCGTTGCCGTTGCCGTCCGAGCCGCCGCCGTCGGAGCCGCCGTTGCCCGCGCCGCCGTTGTCCCCGGAGCCGGAGGCCCCGCCGGACTGCTTGGCGGTGTCCAGGGTGAGGGAGGCCTGGACGGCGCCCTTCACCTGGCAGGGGATCTTGATCGGGTCGGCGCCCGGGGCGAGGACCACGCTGATGGTGAGCGCGCCCGGCGAGAGGGTGGCCTTGCCGGTGGCGCCGGGCTTGTAGGTGCCCTTCATGTCGGTGAGGCTCACCGGGTCGTTCATCTTGAGCGCGGTGGGGTTGGGCGCGCCGGTGACCTTGACGGTGCCGCTGTCGTCCCCGCCGATCTTGATGTCCATGGTGGGCGTGAGGGCCTTCGCGGGCAGCGGCGCCGGGCTGTTCATGACGCCCTTGGCCGTCTTGACCGTGAGGTCGTACGCGCCGCCGTTCTTCTTCGCGTCGATGGTGACCTTGGAGTTGATCGCGGGGGGTCCGGGGGACGTACAGGTGAAGGCCACGGAGACCTCCTTGCCCGGGAAGTCGGTCTGGCCGCCGCCCGAGCCGCCGCCGTCCGAACCGCCCCCGCTGTCGGTGCCGCCGCTCGCGGTGCCGCCGGTGTCCGAGCCTCCCCCGCTGTCCGATCCGCCGCCGGAGCCTCCGCCGTCGGTCACCTTGATCGTGGCGCCGACGGGGACCTGCTCCTTCGGCTTGCACCTGGTGTCCGTGGACAGCGGCTTCGACACGTTGATCGTGTACGCGTCGGGCGTCAGGGTGACGTCGCCCGCCTTCGTCAGCTTCAGGCTGCCCTTCATCTCGGGCAGGACCATGTCGGTGTTCTTGGGGATCGGCGGGTTCTGCCGGGGGCCCTCCATGGCGAGGGTGCCGCTCTGCGCCCCGCCGACCTTCATGGTGCCGGTCGGCTTGACGGTGTTCGCCTCCAGGTCCATCACGTCGGGGTTCTTGGACGCCGGCTTCACGGTCTTCCAGACGACCTCGACGGTGTCGCCGACCTTGGCGGCGGCGGGCGCGGTGACCAGCACCGTGGTGGTGCCCTGGACCGGCGGGAGGCCGGAGATCGACGGCGGGACGCACTCCGTCTTGAACGAGATCTGGGCGGCCTGGGCGGGGCCGGCGGACAGCAGGATCCCCGCGCCGCCGAGGATCAGCGCGATCCCGGCCGCGATCGTCCTCCGTTGCGTGCTCACGAATGTCCCTTCGTCGTCGGACTGTTCTCGGACGGTGCGGAGTCGGGGAGGAACCACGG
Organism: Streptomyces roseofulvus; assembly: GCF_039534915.1. Lineage (NCBI taxonomy): Bacteria > Bacillati > Actinomycetota > Actinomycetes > Kitasatosporales > Streptomycetaceae > Streptomyces > Streptomyces roseofulvus. The sequence goes on from NZ_BAAAWE010000001.1 coordinate 3,323,739, forward strand.
CAGGACCGCGGCCGTCCCGGGGCCGTCCGCGTCCGCCGGTACGGGGACGGGGACGGAGTGGCGGTTCCGGCCTCCGGCCCGGTCGACGAGGACCATGCCGATCCGGAAGAGGGCGGCGGGCACGACCACGGCGAGCAGGGCCCAGAAGAGGACCACGCCCCAGGGGCGGCCCACGGTCCAGGGCTGTTCGGCCAGCAGCTTCCCGCCGTAGGAGACGGAGACCCGGTAGTCGCCGTGGGCGCCGGCGGAGAGCTCGACGTCCAGCTCGATCTGGGCCTTCTGCCCGGGCTTGATGGTGCCCCGCCACTGGTGCTCCTCGTCGCGCGGGGCGAGGACGCCGCGGGCGGTGCCGACGAGGAAGACGGGGTCGCGGACGGACGCGGTGCCGAGGTTGCCGACGGTGAGGACGAGGGTGCGGGACGGCGGCGCGCCGAACCAGGTCAGGATCCCGCCGGAGCCGTCGAGGCGGGCGGCGGTGAGGACGGCGAGGCGGCCGGCGCCGGCGGCGTCGGGGAGAGGCGCGGTGGGGTGTCCGGCGACGGTGAAGGCGGCGTCGACGACGTCCTGGGTGCCGGTGACGCCGGAGACGTGGACGACGCAGGGGCAGGGCCGCGGCGGGGCGGCGACCGGCAGTTTGACGCTGAAGGCGCCGCGTCCGTCGACGGTGGCGGCCCGGCCGTCGGTGTTGGCGCAGGAGTTGGTGCCGCCGACGACGCCCTTCTCGGGGGTGCCCTGGCCGCAGAGCAGCACCATCAGCAGCGCGCCCGCCTTCCAGCCGGTGCCGCTGACGGTGATCTCGCCGCCCTTGGCGGCCTGGTCCCGCGAGACGACGACGGCCGGGGCGGCGGGGTCGGCGGCGGGCGCGGCGGACGCGGGGAGGGCCGGGAGCAGGGCGAGGACGACGGCGATGAGCAGCGCGGCCAGGGCCGTACGGGCGCGGGCGGCCGGTCTCATGCGGTGGCTCCCTTCGTACGGGCCGGGCCGCGGCGGCGGACCGTGTACGCGGCTCCGCCGGCGGCCGTGAGCAGCAGGGCCGCGGTGCCGGCGAGGGCGGGTCCGGTGGCGAAGACGGTGTCGGTGGCGGCGGTGGCGGGGGTGGCTCCGGGGGCGGTGGCGGTGAGCCGGACGGTGACGGAGTCGAGGGCGGGCGGGTCGGGCCAGGGTTCGGTGCGGGCGGCGCGTTCGCCGGGGCGGAGGGTGAGCGGCAGGGCGCGTGCCGGGCGGTCGAGGACGGTGCCGAGGAGGCCGTCGGCGCGGACGGCGAGGCGGGGCCGGTCGAGGACGGTGCTGCCGCGGTTGACGAGGGTGTAGTGGAGGGTGCCGGTGGCCCGGTCGACGCGGGCGTCCTCGACGGTGAGGGCGGCGAGCCGGGGGCCGCTGACCTTCAGCCGCAGGTCGACGGCGGTCCGCCGGCCGCCGGCCGAGGCCCGTACGGTGCCGCGGTGTTCGCCGGGCGGGGTGGCGGCGGAGACGGTGACGGCGAAGGGCACGTCGGCGCGGGTGCGGGCGGGCACGGTGACGGTGCGGGCGGCGAAGGCGACGGCGGCCGGGCCGTCGCCCGTGAGGGTGACGGTGAGCGGGCGGGGGCCGGGGTTGGTGACGGAGAGGGTGTCCTCCAGGACACTGCCGGCGGGGCCTTCGAGGTAGGCGTAGGGGCGTCCGGCGGCGGGCGCGGCGGTCCAGGCGGGGGTGGCGGGGGGCGCGGCGGCGAGGGTGGCGAGGACGGCGCCGGCGGCGAGGAGCGCGTACCGGGTCCTGGTCATGGGCGGGCCGGGCGGGGGCGGCGGGTGAGCCAGAGGAGCGCGCCGACGCCGCCGAGGACGACGGTGCCGCCGAGGGTGGCGAGGGCGGTGGTGGTGGAGAGGCCGCCGGTCCTGGGCAGTTCGCCGCCGGGCAGGGCGGCTTCGGGCGCCGGCGCGGGCTCGTCCCCGGGGAGGCCGGCGACGGTGAGGGTGAGGGACGGGCCGGGCTTGTTCGCGGGCGTGCAGACGGCGGCGTCCATGCCGAGGGCGTGGACGGTGAGCACTCCGGCGGTGAAGGTGACGGTGCCGTCGGCCTTCGGCGTGTAGGTGCCGGTGAGGGTGCCGATCCGGATGGGGGTGAAGGCGGGGATCGCGGCGGCGTTGGGGGTGCCCCGGACCGTGACGGTGCCCTGGTCGTCACCGCCGAGGACGAGGTCGGCGCGGGGGGTCATGACGCCCTTGGGGAGTTCGACGGGGCTGTCGGAGACGCCCTTGTCGAAGGTCATGGTGATCGCGTAGGCGTCGCCCTTCCGCTCGGCCGTGATGTCCACGGGCGAGACGGCGGTGCGGTCGCCGATCTTGGTCTCGCAGGCGTACTTCACGTCGACGACCTCGGCGTGGGCGGCGGGCGCGGCGGCCAGACCGGCCGGCGTCCAGACCGCGACGGCGGCCGTGAGCACGGCGGCCGCCCTCCTCCGGTTCGGCTTCCTGTCCACCCGCGACCCCTCACCGCATTTTCCTGACGTGCCATCAGATTGGGCGTCAAGGTACGCCTGGGGCCGTACGGAGGGAAGAAGGGTGACGGTGAAAGTCCTGCGGCGGTCGCGGGGCCGGCCCGCAACCGTCAGGCGGGCGAGGCCAGTTCGGCCCAGACCGTCTTGCCGGGGGCGCCCGGGACGCGCTGGATGCCCCAGTCCAGGCAGAGCCGCTGCACGATGAACATGCCGTGCCCGCCCGGCCGTCCGGCCCGGTGCGGGGTGCGCGGCGCGGGCTGCCCGGCGCCCCGGTCGGTGACCTCCAGCCGGACGGTGCGGCTGAGGCGGACCACCCGGAGCCGTTCGGGGCCCTCGGCGTGCAGACAGGCGTTGGTGACGAGTTCGGAGACGACGAGCAGGACGTCGTCGGCGGCGGCCCGGCGGTCGGCGGTGGCGGCGGGCAGCCAGCCCCACTCGGTCAGCGCCGTACGGGTGAAGTCGCGGGCGAGCGGGACGGTGCCGCTGGTCTCGGCGAGCGCGAGCGTACGGACGTCGGAAGCCTGGTCCATCAGCGCTTCACCTCACCGGTCGACGAGACAGCAGGGGCAGGGACGAGCAAGAGGGGCGGTGCGAGGGGCCTCCGGGGTCAGCCGGAGCCGGGCAGTGCGGTGGCGAGGGTGTCGTGCACGGTGAAGACCGCCTCCGCGCCGGTGATCCGGAAGACCCGGGCCACCGCGGGCCGCATGGCCACCAGATGGACCCCGCCGCCGCCCGCCTCGGCCCGCAGTCGCGCCCCGAGGAGCACGTTGAGCCCGGTCGAGTCGCAGAAGCCGAGCCCCGCGCAGTCCACGACGAGCCGGACGCGGCCGGCGTCGAGGGCCGCGTCGAGCGGGGCGCGGAGCAGCTCGGCGGTGTGGTGATCGAGCTCACCCACCGGTACGAGGAGCTCGGCGCCGCCGTCCACGGCCCTGGCCTCGACCCGCAGCCGCGCGCTGCCGATGTGCTGGTGGTCCATGGCCGTCCCCCTCCTCGATCGACTCCGGGAAACCCTACTAGCGGGGCGCCTTCCGGTGCACACGAGCCCCCCACATACCACCCAAACCAGACATTCGCCACTTGCAACGATCGCCGCGGAGCAGGTAGGGCTAGTAAGCAACACCCGATCCAGCCGGCTTTGGAGGCGCCGCACACCGCACCCGGACACCCATCCAGGAGGAGACCCATGTCACCCCGGCTCGACGCCCCGCGCACCCCCACCGCGCCGTCGACACCAGCCCTTCCCCACCCCCACCACCCCACACCCGCGCCGCACCCGGCGCTCGACGGCCCGCTCGACCGGGTCGCCCCCGCCGACGCCCGCGCCCTCTCGAAGGACCTCTTCGCCCGGCTCGCCGAGCTGGAGGAGGGCACCCACGAGCACGCGTACGTCCGCAACACCCTCGTCGAACTCAACCTGGCCCTGGTCCGCTTCGCCGCCGCCCGCTTCGGCACCCGCAGCGAACCCATGGAGGACATCGTCCAGGTCGGCACGATCGGCCTCATCAAGGCCATCGACCGCTTCGAACTCGCCCGCGGCGTCGAATTCCCCACCTTCGCGATGCCGACCATCATCGGCGAGATCAAGCGCTTCTTCCGCGACACCTCCTGGTCCGTGCACGTCCCCCGCCGGCTCCAGGAACTCCGCCTCGACCTGGCGCGGGCCGGCGACGCCCTCTCCCAGCGCCTCGACCGGGCCCCGACCGTCGCCGAACTCGCCGCCGAACTCCACCTCACCGAGGACGAGGTCGTCGAGGGCATGGCCGCCAGCAACGCCTACACGGCCGCCTCCCTCGACGCCCAGACCGAGGACGACGACCACGGCCAGAACGAGACCACCCTCGCCGACCGGCTCGGCTACGAGGACCACGGCCTCACCGGCATCGAGTACGTGGCCTCCCTCAAGCCGATGATCGCCTCGCTCCCCGAACGCGAACGGCTGATCCTCTCCCTCCGGTTCGTCACCGGACTCACCCAGTCGGAGATCGGCGCCGAACTCGGCATCTCCCAGATGCACGTCTCCCGGCTGCTCTCCCGCACCCTCGCGCGGCTGCGCCGCGGGCTGACCCTGGAGGAATGACACCTCTCCGGCGGAATCACCTCCGAAGACCCCCGCGAACCGCCAAGATGGCGACGGAAAGGGCCCGTTCACGGTCGACCGACCCGGACGGGCCCTTCCGCGCGACCACAGCGGGTCCCGGGCGGGGCGTTGTTGACGACCCGTCCGGAATGGGCCACATTGAGCCCGGGGATTCAGGGGGGAATCTGTCATGGTTTCTGCGTACGCGGAACTGGAAGAGGGCATGCGCGCACGGCTGGGGGGCCGGGAGTGCCTCTACGTGCCGTCGTGCCGCCTCGGCCTCTACCTCGCGCTGCGCCACTGGTGCGCCCCCGGCGGCCGGGTGCTCATGTCGCCCGTCAACGACGACGTCATCTTCTTCGTGGTGCTCGCCGCAGGACTCCGGCCCGTCCAGGCACCGCTCGACCCGCGCGACGGCTCCCTCGACCCGGCGGCCGTCCCCGACTCCGTCTGGTCCGGGCTCTCCGCCGTCCTCACCACCAACCTGTACGGCAACCCCGACCCGGCACCCGAGCTGCGCGCCCGCTGCGACCGGCTCGGCATCCCGCTCCTGGAGGACGCCGCCCACGCCATCGGCTCCGCCGTCGGCGGCCGCCCGGCCGGCGCCTGGGGCGACGCCTCCGTCTTCAGCCTCTCCAAGCACACCGGGGCCAAGACCGGCGGTTTCCTCAGCGTCGCCGACCCCGCGCTCCGCGACGGACTCGCCGCCGCCCGCGACGCCCTGCTCCGGCCGGCCCGGCTCGGCAAGGAACTCGCCTACCTGGCCCGCCCGTACGCCGAGGCCACCGCCCGCGGGCTGCGCCTCGCCCGCCCCGCGCACGCCGCCCTCCGCGCCCTCGGCCTGCACGAGCGGCCCGGGATCCGGATGCCGTTGCGCCCCGCCGAACTGGCCCGCGCCCTCGACGCCGCCCCCGCCCTCGACCCCTTCCACTCCTGGGTCCGGGTCGACATGCACGACTACCGGCTCCGCCCCGGCGCCGGCCGCCTGCACCGCACCCGCCGCAGGTTCGCCGCACTCGACACCGTCCTCGACGCCCACCGCGCCGGCACCGCCCGCCTCCTCGCCAGCGAGTACTCCGGCCAGGGCCTCCCCGCCGACGGCGCCGTCCCGCCGCTCTTCCGGGTACCGCTCCTGGTCGAGGACCGCGACGCCGCCGTCGCCGCCCTCGCCCGCCGCCGCATCACCGTCGGCTACCTGTACGACCCGCCCCTCGACACCTACGCCGGGGACGCCTTCACCGACCCCTCCCCCGCCCCGGCCGCCGCCGCCTGGTTCGCCCGGCACGCCCTGCCCGTCGACCCCCGCCGCGCCGACGAGGCGCTCGCCGCGCTGCGTGCCTCCGGCGCCCGGCCCGCCGTGCCCTCACCCGCCCTCGGCGGCGCCCGGTGACCGAGACCGTACGGGCGCGGGGCGCCGACCCGGACGCCCCCGGGACGTCCGGCGCCGGGGCCTCCGAGGCCAAGGGCGGCAAGGACTCCGGCGACGACTCGCTCTTCCGCAACGCCTACGCCCTCATGCTCTCCACCGGCGTCTCCGCCGCCCTCGGTCTCGGCTTCTGGCTGGTCGCCGCCCGCTACTACACGGAGGACGCGGTCGGCCAGGGCTCGGCCGCCATCGCCGCCCAGCGGATGCTCGCCTCCATCACCGCCACCACCCTCTCCGGTGCCGTCGTCCGCTACGTCCCCCGGGCCGGCCGCGCCACCGGCCCGCTCGTCGCCCGCCTCTACCTGCTCAGCACGGTGGTGGTGGCCGCCGCCTCCGGGATCTTCCTGCTCACCCTGGACTGGTGGGGACCCTCGTACGCCCCGCTCGGCACCCTCTCCGCCGGGATCTTCTTCACCCTGTCCTCCGTCGGCTGGGCGCTGCTCACCCTCCAGGACGGCGTCCTCACCGGACTGCGCAAGGCCTTCTGGGTGCCGGTCGGCAACACCGTCTTCTCCGCCGGCAAGCTCGTCCTGCTGGTCGCCCTCGCCGCCGCCCTGCCCGTCCTCGGCGTCTTCGTCTCCTGGGCGGCGGCGATCGCGCTCTCCACGATCCCGCTGGCCTGGCTGGTCTTCCGCCGGCTCATCCCGGAGCAGGCCCGCGCCGACCGGGACCGCGAGCCGCCCACGTACCGCGAGATCGGCCGCTTCGTCGCCGGGGACGCCGTCGGCGCCTTCTTCAGCCTGCTCATGATCAGCCTGCTGCCGGTGATGGTCGCCGTCCGCTTCGACGCCGCCCACAACGCCTTCTTCTACACGGCCTACACCGTCGGCGGCACCATGGAGTTCATGGCCATCAACATGGCCTCCTCGCTCACCGCGCACGCCTCCCACAGCCCCGAGTCCCTCGCCGAGGGCGTCCGCGGCGCGCTGCGCCGGATGGTGCTGCTGCTCGTCCCGGTCGTCCTCGTCCTGGTCCTCTTCGCCCCGCTGATCCTCGCCCCCTTCGGCCAGGGCTACACCGACAACGGCTCGACGGTGCTGCGGCTGCTCGCCGCCGGGGCGCTCCCCCGCGTCGCGGTCGAGCTGTACATCGGGGTGCTCCGCGTCCAGGGCCGCACCGGGATGCTCGCCGCCGTCCAGGGCGGCATGTGCGTGCTCGTCCTGGGCAGCGCGGCCGTCCTCCTCGGCCCGTACGGCATCAGCGGGGCCGGGATGGCGGTGCTCGGCGGGATGACCGTGATGGCCGTCGCCTGCGCCCCGGGGCTGCGGGCGGTCCTCCGGGGCCGGGCGCCGGAGCGCGAGCCGGAGCCGGCCGCGCCGGAGAGCTCCCCCGCGCCGGAGGACTGGGGGTCCCCCCTGGTCGAAGACCTCGGAGGAGGCACCAGCTGGGCGCGGCAGAACGCCTATCTGCGCACCACGGCCGCGCACGACACGGTGACGCCCGCGTTCGGCATCCCGGTGTACGTGCCCCGGCCGCGCGCGCCCGAGCCCGCCCCGGTACGCCGGGAACCGCCGCCGGCTCCGGGCCGGGACCGGTGGCGGCCGGTCCTGTGGGCGCTGCTCGGGGCGGCGGCGGTGGCGTTCTGGCTGCCGCTGGCCGTCGCCGAGCCGCTGGACGTGGCCCGGCTGTCCGGCACCGGGCTGCTGTCCGCGCTGCCGGCGCCGACCCTGGCGGCGGCCGGCGCGCTGGTCGCGCTCCAGGGCACGGCGGTCGGCCTGCGCGCGTTCCGTGCCGGCTTCGCCGGCGCCGTCGTCGCGGCCACCTTCCTCGCCCTGCACACCGCGCCGCCGCTGCTCGGCCTGCTGCCGCCGGTGGCCGCGGGGCCGGGCGCCGAGCTGCTGGGCCCGGGCGCGGCCGGCTGGGTGGCGCCGGTGGCGGCACAGGTCCTGTGCCTGCTGCTGGCGGCGGCGCTGCTGCGGGTGCTGGGGGCCGGCGGGCGGACCACCGCCGGGGTGGTGTGGGTGCTGGTCTGGGCGGGCTGGGCGGGGCAGCAGTCCGTCGCCGCCGCCCCGCTGCCGCTGCTGCTCGGCCTGGCCGGGATCACGATGGCGGCGTACGCGATCCGGGGTCTGCGCTCCTGACGGCGGTCACCGTCGCGGCAGGGGCTGCCGGAAGTACGGGTCCTGGCCGGCGGTCCGGTACCCCTGGAGTCCCGGGCCCGCGTCGACGGTCAGGTCGCAGCCGGGGCCGGGCACGGCCCGGTTCCAGTGGACGTACGCCTTCGCCTCCGGGAGCGTGGGGGCGACCTCGGGGATCCGCGCGTACCAGTCGCGCTGGCGGTCGGGGCGCTCCGGGTCGGGCGCGGTGGCGAACTCGGCCAGCATGACGGGCTTCCGGCCGGAGATGTTCGCACGGAGCCAGTCGTAGGTGGGGCGCTGGCTGGCGTCGAAGTCGCGCCAGGTGTCGGTGCCGTGGCAGCGGTAGTAGTTGTACTGGTCCATGCCGATCCAGTCGACGTACCGGTCGCCGGGGTAGAGCCGCTTCATCTCGTCGGCCATGCCGAGGTAGCCGGAGACGGTCCACACCCAGACGACGTTGTCGGCGCCCAGCAGCCGGAAGCGGTCGTGGAGGTGCCGGTAGGCGGCGACGTACTCGGCGGGGGTGCCGGCGCCCTCCTTGATCCGGGCGTCGACCTCCTGGTCGAAGGAGAGGAAGACCCGTTTGCCGTACGCCTTGATGCGGCGGATCTGCGGGTCGACGATCTCGGCGTCGTAGCGGCCGGAGGCGATGTTCTTCCAGCCGAGCTGGGTCTCGGTCCAGCCGGCGTGGTGGGGTTCCTTCCAGACGGTGGACTCCCAGGCGAGCATCAGCAGCCGGTCGCGGCCGAGTTCGCGTTCGTCGTCGGTGAGGAGGGTGCCGTCGAGTTCGTTGCCCGACATGTCGTGGTACGTGTACACGAGGTCGAGCCTGCGGCCGATCTTGCGCTCGAAGGCGTACACCGGCCGGGTGAGCGAACCGTCCTGGTCGTAGGGGAGGTACGCGCCCCACCAGGCCCCGCAGGGGGAGACGAGCCGGGAGTCGGCGGCGCAGCGGTCGCCGCCCTCGGCGACCGTGGCCCACACCCCTATCCCGGCGGTCAGCGCGCCGACGGCGGCGAGGGCGACGGCGAGCCGTCCGGCGGCCGAGCCGCGGGCGTGCCGGCCGGTCACCGGCCCCCACCGGGCCCTCGCTCACGGGACAGGAAGGATTCGGCGCCGTCGGGTTCGACGGCGCCTCTGGTGGCGGCGGGCAGCGGCAGGCCGGGGAGGAGGGCGGCGGCCGTGGTGAGGACGGCGAGCGGGACGAGGAAGGCGGGCACGGAGAAACCTCCGATCAGGAAGAGGACGGTGGCGGTGAGCGCGGCGAGCGCGAGGCTGAGCGGGGCCGCGAGGGCGAACGCCTCCAGGCGGGCGCCGGGCCGCAGTCCGCGCGGCTGGGGGTGGAGCAGGGCCAGGCCGGGCCCGAGGCAGACGAAGAGGAGGACGGGCGGCCAGCGGAGCACGGAGCCGTCGGGGAGCAGGGTCGCCGCGAGGGCGACCCAGCCGGAGGAGGCGACGGCGGCCCGGGCCCGGTGCGAGGGCGTGGTCATGAGGCACCGCCCGGGGTGGTGGTCGACGGGGTGTAGGCGAGGACGATCCCGTACGGGTGCTCCTCGACGGTCCTGAACAGCGGGGACTCCTTGAGCCGGTCGCGGAGTGCGGTGAAGCCGCCGGGCGGCAGCAGCCCCTCGCCGGCGGTGTAGATGTCCTGGGTGCGGGTGAGGACGACGTGCGCGGTGGTTCCGGGCGGGATGCGGTCGGCGAGGTAGCGGGCCGGGTCGGCGAGCATCCGTTCGTTCTCCGGGAGTTCCTGCTCGGCGAAGAACCAGTGCTCGACCTCGTCGTACCGGTGCAGCGCCTGCGGGAAGGAGCCGGAGGTGGCGAGGAGCAGCCCGCCCTCGGGCAGCCGGTCGATGGCACGGGTGACCAGCGCGGACTCGGCGGGCGGGGTGTAGTACATGGCGTCCTTGCCGTAGTACGCGGGCAGGAAGCCGGCGGTCAGGGCGAGCAGGACGGCCGGCAGGGCGACGGCGGCGGCCCGGCGGCGGACGACCGCCCCTCTGCTGCGGCGGGCGCCGCCGGCGGCGGGCACCAGCGCGGCGGCGGCGAAGAACGCGGCCCCGGGCAGTCCGAAGAGGTAGACCCGGAAGAGCATCTCGCCGCCGTAGTCGTTGACCGCGAAGAGCGGAACGGGGGCGGCCGAGGCGAGCAGCAGCGGGAGCGCGCCGCGGGTGAGCCGGCGGCGGGCGAGGACGGCGATCCCGGCGCACAGGACGACGGCGAGGGCCATGGCGATGCCGGCCTTGCCGGCGAGCTCGGGCCCGGGTCCGGTGAGCTGTCCGGTGTATCCGGCGCGGGAGTTCTGGGTGAGCCGGCCGAGGGACTCCTTGAGGGTGCCCAGGGTCTCCATGAAGAGCGGGCGGCCCATGGTGAGGTCCCAGGCGAGCATGATCAGGCCGGCGACGGCGAGCAGGCCGAGGTTGCGGTAGCGGCGGGTGAGGCAGAGGGCGGCCAGGACCACGCAGAGCATCACCGGCGTGAGCTGGTGGACCGCGTTCACCGCCAGGATCAGCGGGGACAGGATCAGCACGCCGACGGCCCGCTGCCGGGTGGTCGTGGCCGGCGGCACGGAGGCCGCGGCCGGGTCGAGCGCCGTCCGGTCGCGCAGCCGTCCGGCGCTGCCGGGCCGGACGAAGTGGCGCAGGACGACGGTGAGCACGGTCAGGTGGAGGACGTAGGCGAGGCCCTGCGGGGCGAGGTAGTCCTGGCCGACCCAGTTGGCGAGCTGGAAGATCCAGACGGCGGTCCAGACGAGCCGCCAGTCCTCGGTGAAGGTGCGGTAGAGCAGCACCAGCACCGGGAGGAGGATCAGGCCGAGGACGATGGGCGCCCAGTTGAGGTAGACGGCGGTGGACTCGACGCCGAAGGCGCGGACGAGCGCCGCGTTGAGGGTGAAGAAGCCGGGCCACTGGTCGTAGGCCGACATGTTGCCGGACAGGGCGGCGCCCGGGCGGAGTTCGCCCGCGCCGAGGATCGTGTTGACGACGGCGTCGTGCTTGGACGCCCACGGGTAGCGCACCGAGTCGTAGAGGACGGCGGGCGCCGCCTTGAGGGCGACGAGGAGGGCGACGCAGTAGACGAGCGGCCAGCCCGGCGAGGTGCCGGCGCGGCGCAGCGCCACCAGGAACCCGGCGGTGAGGACGACGAGCGAGGCGTAGAAGGGCACGGGCAGCCGGTCGAGGAGCCCGAAGTCGTCCATGGAGCGGAAGTCGACCAGGGGCAGCGACACCCCCCACAGGCCGAGGCCGACGACCAGCAGGGCCGGGGTCAGCCAGGTGAGGGCGGAGGCGGCGGGGGCACGGCGGGGGCGGGGCACGGGCGCCCCGCCGGTCCCGTCGGCCCTTTCGGCCCGGGGTCCGGTCTCCCGGTCGGGGGCGGCGGGTCGGCCGGGCACGGCCCCCTCGCCCACCGGTGCCGGCTCCTGGTGGTGCTGTCGCACGTCGCGTTCTCCCCCCACGGTCCCTCGGACGAAGCAAGGGAACGTACTGCGGTTCTGTCCTGGTACACAACTCCCGTCTCGTGTACGGGCTTTGTCGATCTTGTCGGGTTCGTTCAGCCGGCGAACTCCGGCCCCTTCACCAGGGCTCTGGCCCTGCGGTAGAGCCGCCAGCCGACGGTGGGCAGCGAGTCGGGGTAGGGGGCGGACCGGGCGCCCGTGCCCTCCATCCACGCCTCCACGTCGGCGGCGGTGTGGTCCCGGCGGACGATGAGCCGGGCGATCCGGAACAGCTCGTCGGTCTCGGAGCTGAGCGCGTGCCGGACGGCGACGGCCGAGGCGTATCCGGCGGCCTGCGCGGCCCGGCGGACGGCGGGGCTGTTGTAGCCGTGCGGATAGGCGAGGTGGCGCACCTCGTGGCCGAGGACGTCCTCCAGCTCCGCCTTGGAGTCGCGCAGTTCGCTCCGGAGCGCGGCCGGGCGGAGGGTGTCGAGCTGGGGGTGGCTGACCGTGTGGCCGCCGACCTCCATCCCGTACTCCTCCAGGCGGGGGGCCTGCGCCAGGGTCATCATCGGCGCGGGCGGCAGCAGGCAGGGCCGGCCGGGGGCGAGCGCGCCCGTGGTCAGGTACGCGGTGGCGGGCAGCGACCGGCGGGCGAGTGCCTCGGCGGTCGGGCCGGCGAGGTCGGCGAAGCCGTCGTCGAAGGTGAGGACGACGGGCCGGGGCGGCAACGGGGTGCCGGCGGCGAGGTGCCCGACGAGCGCGCCGACGGTCAGCGGGGTGCGGCCGCTGCCGGTGATCGCGTCGAGGTGCGCGGCGAACTGGCGGGGGGTGACGGTGAATTCCGCGATCCAGCCGGGCGGGTCGTCCATCACCGGGTGGTAGAGGAGGACCGGGATGCGGGTGGCGGGGGGCGCGCCGCTCATCGGAAGGCTCCGTTCATCCGCGCCTTGAGGTAGCCCAGCGGGCCGTAGAGCATGCCGCGCCGCTCCAGGCGGGAGAGGGAGGCCGGCCAGGGGTGGCTGTGGGTGCCGTGCTGACCGGGGGCGTGCCCCTGCTGGTCTCCCCCGCCGCGCTCGGCGGTCATGGCCCGGGCGTGCGCGAGGCCGCGCGGCACCCGGGCGAGGAGGGCGGGCAGCAGGGCGGGGCGGCGGACCAGGGTGGCGGTGAGGTACGCGGTGAGGCCGGCGCCGTAGCCGTACGCCTGGTTCCGCAGGTCCTGCCAGGTCTCGCGGTGGTGGTGCCAGACGAGGGCGTCCGGCGTGTAGCGGAGCCGGTGTCCGGCGGCGAGGACGGCGACGAAGGCGTACAGGTCGTCGCCGCCCTTCGCCGGGGTCCCGGTGCCGGTGGCCGGGTCGAAGCCGCCCGCGCGGCGGAGCGCGGAGGCCCGGAAGGCCATGTTGGCGCCGGAGCCGAAGCTGCCCGCCGTGAACGGGAACAGCGGCTCGTCGGCGGGCGGCCGCGCCGGGTCGTACAGGCGGGGCGCGAAGCCCTTGGCGAAGCCGCCGTGGGACTCCAGGAGGATCTGGGCGGGGGTGGTGAGCCGGGCGGGCAGGATGAGGCCGGTGACGCAGCCGAGGCCCGGGTCGGCGGCGAAGGGCGCCGCGAGCGCGCTCAGCCAGCGCGGGTCGGCGATCACGTCGTCGTCGGTGAAGGCCAGGATCTCGCCGCGGGCGGCGGCGACCCCGGCGTTGTGCGCGGTGGCGAGCCCGGGCCGGTCCTCGCGCACGTACCGGACGCGGCCCGCGTACCGCTCCGTGACCAGGTCGTGGGTGGCGGAGGTGCGGGGCGCGTTGTCGACGACGATCAGCTCGTGGTCCGGGTGGTCCTGGGCGAGCAGCGAGTCGAGCGCGCGGGCGAGGGAGGCGGGCCGCTCGCGGGTGGCGACGACGACGGAGGCGGGGGGCGTCCGGGAGGGTGCGGGTGTCCGTTCCGCCGCCGCGAGTCGCTCCGCGGCGGTGCCAGGGCCGGTGTCCGTCAGCCGCTTCGCCGCGAGGGCGGCCAGGACCTCGGCCGGGTCCTCGCCCGGCTCGTAGCGGCCGAGGACCGTGGCCGCGGGGCGGCCGTCCACGCGGACGAGGGCGTAGACGTCGCCGGGGACGGGCTGCTCCGCGCCGGGCGCGGGACGGAGCGTCGGGGCGGGCCCGCCGAGGTCCAGCTCGGCCACCGAGATCGCGGGTTGCTTCTGGTTCAACGGGGTCCCCCAGGGACGTACGGTTCGTGTCCGGGTGCGGGCCGGCGGGCGGTTGCGCCCGCCCGTCCCGCCTTGCGGGACCTGCCCACGACCACCACGCGCTAGCGGTCTCCGCGCAGGCGGGCGACGGTGTTCAGGGCTTCGCGGGCGCGGGCGGCCAGGGCCGGGCGGTCGCGGACGTAGGCGTGGGCCGCGCGGACGGGCTCGCGGCGCAGCCAGTGCAGGGCGGTGCGCGGGTCGGGGCGGGCGACGGCGCCCTCGTACACGGTGACGTCCCCGGTCTTCAGGGAGTCCTTGTACTCGGCGGCGCCCCGCCCGAGGTCGAGCGTCCCGATGCCGGCCGCCGCCGCGCCCTCGGCCATCCGGAGGTGCAGGACGAGGCCCGGCGAGTACTTGGCGTACGCGGGGTCGTAGGCGGGGAACCAGCAGGACAGGACGGTCGCCGACCGGAGGCCGAAGTGGGCGGCGATCGGGCGGTCGCCGGCGTACAGCACGGACAGGACGCCGGAGCAGCCGGGCGTGCGCTGCTCGTGGAGGCGGCGGACCAGGGTGCTGATCCACTCCTGGGCGAAGCGGTCGCCGCGGCCGGTCCTGCGGTACTGGGCGGACTTCCACGCCATGAGGGTGCGCAGGGCGGCCGGGTCGCGCTCGTCGAAGACGAACCGGACCTCGCCGTCGGCCTGCCGGCCCAGCTTCCGCTCCTTGGCGAGGGTGGTCCTGAGGAACTTCGGCGACTGGGCGCGCAGCAGCGCCTCGTACGCCGCGTACCCCTCGCCGACGTCGATGACCGGCGAGGCGAAGGACTCGTGGGCGGCGCCCTCGAAGACGGGCTGGCCGGCCTCCAGGTTGTCGTACTCCCAGACGACGAGGCCGCAGGCGCGGAGCACGGCCCGGGCGGCGGGCCGGAGTCCGGGGCGGAAGACGCCGCCCTGGCTGTCGGAGACGCCGAACCCGATGGCGGTGCCGCGGCCCAGCGGGCCCTTCTCGTACGGGAAGAACCCGACGGGTTCGCCGTCCTCCCACCACACCGCGACCCGCGCGCGGGGCCGTACGGCGCCGACGGCGAGGGTGAACTCCGGTTCCATGAAGGGGTTGGCGGGGGCGCCCGACTTGGCCCTCAGTTCCCGCCACGCCTCGATCTCGCGCTCGCCCAGCTCCCCCGGCCGCACGCTCCGCACACGCCAAGCACTCACCTAGCCGACCCCCCGGTCATCCCCCTGAGTACTGCCAGGACAGGACGGTACCGGCCCGAACCCCTCCCCGGCAGGCATACTCGCCCTTTGGATCACGGAGGGGGACTTTGGTGAGCAAGAGGCTTGTGGGTCAGGGGCGTTCGGCGGACGTGTACGCGGTCGGCGACGACGGGCGCTGGGTGCTGCGCCGCTACCGGGACGGCGGCGGCACCGCCCGCGAGGCACGGCTGATGGCTCGCCTGGCCGACGCGGGCTATCCGGTCCCGGCGGTACGGGAGGCGGCCGGGCCCGATCTGGTCCTGGAGCGGCTGCGGGGCCCTTCGCTGATGGACGCGCTGCTGGCGGGGGCGTACGAGCCCGAGACGGCCGGGGTGCTGCTGGCCGGCCTGCTGGACCGGCTGCACGCGCTGCCGGGCCGGGTGGTCCACCTGGACCTGCACCCGGGGAACGTGGTGCTGGCCGAGGACCGGGGCCCGGTGGTCATCGACTGGCGCACGGCGGAGGAGGACGCGGAGCCGGGGCTCGACCGCGCGATGTCGGCGCTGATCCTCGCCGAGGTCGCCGTCTCCGCCGCCCCGCACGCCCCCGGCGCCCGGGCGGGACTCGCCGCCCTGCTCGCGGCCTCGGCCGGCCCGCTGCTGCTCGCGGAGGCGCGGGCGCGCCGGGCCGCCGACCCGCACCTGACGGCGGCGGAGGTCGGCGCGCTCGGCGCGGCGGAGGAGCTGGTGCGGTCGCTGACCGGGTGACGGTCAGGCACCCTGCTTGCGGCGGATCTCGGTGATCTCCGGGGTGTCCGCCGTGGGGGCGCCGAAGGCGTCGACGCGCACGCCCGTGCCGGTGGCGGTGACCTCCAGGGCCAGGGAGTCGCCCGGGGAGAGCTCGCGGAGGTCGATCCGGAACTCCAGGGCGTCGCCGGGCATCCGGTGGACGGTCTCCGGCAGGTAGTCGAGACCGGTCAGCGTCTTCCGCAGCGCGGCCTCGTCGGCCGGGGCCGCGGTGAAGGCCGCGCGGATGCGGTCGGCGTGCGCGTCCGCGACGCACCGGTCGACGTCGGCCAGCGGCACCTCGTCGAGCGAGACGGGGGCCTCGGGCTGGGGCGGCGGCAGGTCCGAGGGGAGGTCGGCGGGCGCGTCGGCGGAGGCCGGGGGCTGGGCCGGGGTCGGCGGCTCCTCGGCGGCCGGGGGCGTCCCCGGCACCGTCTCCGCGACGTTCGCGACCTCCGGCAGCGGGGGCAGCTCCATCGCCGTGCCCGGGGCGCAGGTGTTCGCGAGGCGGACGGCGAGCGCCTCGGCCCGCACCACCGGGTCGGGGTGTCTCTCCAGGTCCTTGCCGGAGAGCATCCGCGGGGACGGGCTCGCGGTGACGGCCGCCGCGGCGGCGGGCTCGGCGGCGTTCCGCGCGGCGCCGGCGTTCTGCGTGCCGCAGGCGGTGAGGGTCAGCGCGCCGAGGGCGGTGGCGGTGAGGGCGAGGGACCGGAGGAGGTGCTTCGAAGTGGGCATGCCGGAATCATGCGGCCGGCCCCGAACCGCCCACATGAGTACGCCTACTCAACGCCCCGTGCGAGTCACTCAGTTGTCGCTGCGTCACACGACGCGCGCGCCCCTCCGCCACACCTCCGCCACCAGCGGCACGCCGGGCCGGTAGGCGAGGTGCACGTGGGAGGGGGCGTCGAGGACCGTGAGGTCGGCGCGGGTGCCGGGCGCCAGGCGGCCGACGTCGGTGCGGCGGAGGGCGGCCGCGCCGCCCGCCGTCGCGGACCAGACGGCCTCGTCGGGGGTCATGCCCATGTCGCGGACGGCGAGGGCGATGCAGAAGGGGACCGAGGAGGTGAACGAGGAGCCCGGGTTGCAGTCCGTGGAGAGCGCCACGGTCACGCCCGCGTCGAGGAGGCGGCGGGCGTCCGGCCACGCGGCGCGGGTCGAGAACTCCGCGCCCGGCAGCAGCGTCGCCACCGTGTTCCCGGAGGCCAGCGCGTCGACGTCGGCGTCCGTGAGGTGGGTGCAGTGGTCGGCGCTCGCCGCGTCCAGCTCCACCGCGAGCTGCACGCCGGGGCCGTACGAGAGCTGGTTGGCGTGGATCCTCGGGAGGAGGCCCCTGGCCATGCCGGCGGTGAGGACCGCACGGGCCTGGTCGCCGTCGAAGGCGCCCTTCTCGCAGAAGACGTCGACCCAGCGGGCGTACGGGGCGCAGGCGTCCAGCATCGGGCCGGTGACCAGGTCGACGTAGGCCGCGGGGTCGTCGGCGTGGTCCGGGGAGACGATGTGGGCGCCGAGGTAGGTGACCTCGTCGGTGTGCTCGGCGGCGATGCGCAGGGCGCGGGCCTCGTCCTCGACGGTCAGGCCGTAGCCCGACTTGGTCTCGAAGGTGGTGGTGCCCTGGCGGAGCGCCTCCCGCATGAACCGGGCCACGTTGGCGGAGAGTTCGGCGTCCGTGGCGGCACGGGTGGCGGCGACCGTGGTGCGGATGCCGCCGGCCTCGTAAGGCCGGCCGGACATGCGGGCGTTGAACTCGGCGGTGCGGTCGCCGGCGAAGACGAGGTGCGAGTGGGAGTCGACGAAGCCGGGGAGGACGGCGCGGCCCCCGGCGTCGACGCGGTGGTCGGCGGCCGGGGCCTGCGCCGCCGGGCCCGCCCAGGCGACCGTCTCGCCGTCCAGGACGAGGGCGGCGTCCTCGACGAGGCCGAGGGGGCCGTCGCCGAGGGCCGGGTCGTTGGTGACCAGGCTGCGGATGTTCGTGATCAGCGTCGTCGTCATGGGTGCGCTCCGGTGGGGGGCGGTCGGTTCGGGTGCGGGCGGGTGGGCACAACCCTGCGGTCAGCTTCTGAGGGCGGAGATCGCGTCCGTCAGGGCGGTCGCCGTGTCCGGTACGGAGACGTGGGCGCCGTCGCGGACGACGGTGCGGCCGCCGACGACCACGTGCCGGACGTCGGCCGCGCTCGCCGCGAAGACGGCCGTCTCCGGGGCCAGGCGCGGGACCGGGCCGGCCGTGCGGACCGAGTCGAGGGCGATCGTCGTGAAGTCGGCGAGGGCGCCGGTCTCCAGGGCGCCGGCGTCCGCCCAGCCGAGGGCCGCGTGGCCGTCGGCGGAGGCGGCGCGGAGCAGCGCGGCGGCGGTCCAGTGGCCCCGGACGTGGGTGCGCAGCCGCTCGTTCAGCTCCATGGCGCGCGCCTCCTCCAGGAGGTCGATGACGGCGTGGCTGTCGCTGCCGAGGGAGAGCGGGGAGCCGGCCTTCTGGAGGGCGACGGCGGGGCCGATGCCGTCGGCGAGGTCGCGTTCGGTGGTGGGGCACATGCAGGTGCCGGTGGAGGTGGAGCCGACGAGGGCGATGTCCGCGTCGGTCATGTGGGTGTTGTGGACGCCGGTGGTGCGCGGGCCGAGGACGCCGTGGTCGGCGAGGAGCCGGGTCGGGGTGACGCCGTGGGCGGCCTGGCACGCCTCGTTCTCGGCGGTCTGCTCGGAGAGGTGGACGTGGAGCGGGGCCTGCCGCTCCTCGGCCCAGCGGGCGACCGTGGAGAGCTGGTCGGCGGGGACCGCCCGGACGGAGTGGATCGCCGCCCCGACGCGTACGCCGTCCCGGTCCTTCAGCGCGCCGACCCGCTCGGCCCACTTCTCGGCCGTGCCGTCGGAGAAGCGGAGCTGGTGCTGCTCCGGGGCGGCGCCGAAGCCGGAGGAGAGGTAGGCGGTGTCGAGGAGGGTGATGCGGATGCCCGCCTCCCGCGCCGCCGCGATCAGGGCCTCGCCCATGGCGTTGGGGTCGTCGTAGGGGGTGCCGCCGGGGGCGTGGTGGAGGTAGTGGAACTCGCCGACCGCGGTGATGCCGGCCAGCGCCATCTCGGCGTACACGGCCCGGGCGAGCGCGAAGTAGCCGTCCGGGGTGAGCCGCTGGGCGACGCCGTACATGACCTCGCGCCAGGTCCAGAAGGTGCCGGAGCCGACCTGGACGGTGCCGCGCAGGGCCCGGTGGAAGGCGTGGCTGTGGGCGTTGGCGAGGCCCGGGATCGTGAAACCGCGCAGCACGACCGCGCCGGGCGGCGGGGTGTCCACGCCGGTGCGGACGGCGGCGATGCGGCCGTCCTTCACGTCCAGGGCGACGCCCGGCTCGGCGTGGGTGCCGAGCCAGGCGTGCTCCAGCCAGTACGTCGTCAGCGGCACGCCAGCTCCTCCAGTACGTCGGCGAGTGCGCGGACCCCGGCGACGCAGTCGTCCTCGGCCGCGAACTCGGCCGGGGAGTGCGAGACGCCGGTGGGGTTCCGTACGAACAGCATGGCGGTCGGGATCGACTCGGACAGGATGCCCGCGTCGTGTCCGGCGCCGGTGCCGAGGACGGGCGTCTTCTCGCCGAGGACGCGGCTCAGCTCGTCGCGCAGGGTGTGCGAGAAGTCGACGACCGGGGTGTACGACTCCTGGACGACGGCGAGGTCGATGCCGTGCCGGTCGGCGTACGCCCGGGCGGCGGCCTCGACGCCGGCGGTGACGGCGTCCAGGGAGCCCTGGTCGGCGGCGCGGGCGTCGAGCCAGCCGCGGACCATCGACGGGATGGCGTTGACGCCGTTCGGCTCGACCGCGATCTTCCCGAAGGTGGCGACGGCGCCCGCGAGTTCGGCCTCGCGGCGGGCGGCGAGGACGGTCTCGGCGTACGTCAGCATCGGGTCGCGGCGGTCCACGAGCCGGGTGGTGCCCGCGTGGTTGGCCTCGCCGGCGAAGTCGTACCGCCAGCGGCCGTGCGGCCAGATGGCGGAGGCGATGCCGACGGCGTCGCCGGACAGGTCGAGGGCGCGGCCCTGCTCGACGTGGAGCTCGACGAAGGCGCCGATCCGGGCCAGCCGCTCGGGGTCCGGTCCGATCCCCTCGGGGTCGTGGCCGGCCGCCTCCATGGCCTGCGGCAGGGTGATGCCGTCGGCGTCGCGGAGCTCGTACGCCTGCTCCTTCGTCAGCCGGCCGGCGGTGAGGCGGGAGCCGACGCAGGCGAGGCCGAAGCGCGCGCCCTCCTCGTCGCCGAAGTTGACGATGGCGAGGGGCCGCTTGAACGAGACGCCGCGGGCGCGGAGTTCGTCGAGGGCGGCGAAGGCGGAGACGACGCCGAGGGGGCCGTCGAAGGCGCCGCCGTCGGGGACGGAGTCCAGGTGGGAGCCGGTGACGACGGCGTCGCCGGCCGTCGGGTCGCCGAGCCAGGCCCACTGGTTGCCGTTGCGGTCGGTCTCGACGTCCAGGCGGCGGGCCTCGGCCTGCATCCGGAACCAGAGCCGGCAGTCGGCGTCGGCCCCGGTCCAGGCGTAGCGGCGGTAGCCGCCGGTGGCGGCGCTGCGGCCGAGGGGCCGCAGCGACCGCCACATGGCGTGGAAGCTGTCGCTCACGCGGACGCCTCGTCGCCGGCACCCTCGCGCATGGGGACGCGGACGCCCTTCTCGTCGGCGACGCGCTCGGCGATGTCGTAGCCGGCGTCGACGTGCCGGATGACGCCCATGCCGGGGTCGTTGGTGAGCACGCGGCGGATCTTCTCGCCGGCGAGCCTGGTGCCGTCGGCGACGGAGACCTGGCCGGCGTGGATGGAGCGGCCCATGCCGACGCCGCCGCCGTGGTGGATGGAGACCCAGGAGGCGCCGGAGGCGACGTTCACCATGGCGTTGAGCAGCGGCCAGTCGGCGATGGCGTCGGAGCCGTCGAGCATGGCCTCGGTCTCGCGGTACGGGGAGGCGACGGAGCCGCAGTCGAGGTGGTCGCGGCCGATCGCGAGGGGGGCGGCGAGGCTGCCGTCGGCGACCATGTCGTTGAACATGGCACCGGCCTTGTCGCGCTCGCCCTGGCCGAGCCAGCAGATGCGGGCCGGGAGGCCCTGGAAGTGGACGCGCTCGCCGGCCATCTTGATCCAGCGGTGCAGCGACTCGTTCTCGGGGAAGAGGTCGAGGATCGCCTTGTCCGTCTTGTGGATGTCGGACGCCTCGCCGGAGAGGGCCGCCCAGCGGAAGGGGCCCTTGCCCTCGCAGAAGAGGGGGCGGATGTACGCGGGGACGAAGCCGGGGAAGGCGAACGCGCGGTCGTAGCCGGCCAGCTGGGCCTCGCCGCGGATCGAGTTGCCGTAGTCGAAGACCTCGGCGCCGGCGTCCATGAAGCCGACCATGGCCTCGACGTGCCGGGCCATGGACTCGCGGGCCCGGGCGGTGAAGCCCGCCGGGTCCTTGGCGGCCGCGTCGGCCATGTCCTCGAAGGCGACGCCGACCGGCAGGTAGGAGAGCGGGTCGTGGGCCGAGGTCTGGTCGGTGACGATGTCGATCGGGGCGCCCTCGGCGAGCATCTGCGGGACCAGCTCGGCGGCGTTGCCCAGGAGGCCGATGGAGAGCGGGCGGCGGGCGTCGCGGGCCTCGACGGCGAGCTGGAGGGCGTGGGCCAGGTCGTCGGCCTTCACGTCCAGGTAGCGGTGCTCGATGCGGCGCTCGATGGCGCGCGGGTCGACGTCGACGCAGATCGCGACGCCGTCGTTCATCGTCACGGCGAGGGGCTGGGCGCCGCCCATGCCGCCGAGGCCGGCGGTGAGGGTGATCGTGCCGGCCAGGGTGCCGCCGAACTTCTTCGCGGCGACGGCGGCGAAGGTCTCGTAGGTGCCCTGGAGGATGCCCTGGGTGCCGATGTAGATCCAGGAGCCGGCCGTCATCTGGCCGTACATGGTGAGGCCGAGGGCCTCCAGGCGCCGGAACTCCTCCCAGTTGGCCCAGTCGCCGACCAGGTTGGAGTTGGCGATGAGGACGCGGGGCGCCCACTCGTGGGTCTGCATGACGCCGACCGGGCGGCCGGACTGGACCAGCATGGTCTCGTCCTGCTTGAGGGTGCGCAGGGTGCGGACCATGGCGTCGAAGGAGCGCCAGTCGCGGGCGGCCTTGCCGGTGCCGCCGTAGACGACGAGCTTGTCGGGGTGCTCGGCGACCTCGGGGTCCAGGTTGTTCTGGAGCATCCGGAGGGCGGCCTCCTGCTGCCATCCCAGGGCGCTCAGTTCCGTACCGCGCGGGGCCCGTACGGGGCGGGGTCCTGACATGGCGTGCCTCCTCGAATGTCGTTCAGATATTCACATCCTGACCTGATGAATAGTTGTAGTCAACAGGGCGCGGCCCGCACCCCCCGCGGACCGGCGGAATCCGGCCGCCTCCGCACGGGCGCCGCGCGCCGGGGACACCGCGCCCGGATCCCCGCCGTACGCCCCGGTGACGGGCGGCGCCGGGGCCGCCAGGATGGACCCCATGGCCTCCCATCGCCGTGACCTCGCCGTCCGAGCCGCCGTCGCCCAGGGGCTCCTCACCCCCGCCGCCCCCGTCGTCGCCCTCCTCGACACCGCCGGCATCCGCGCCTCCGCCGCCGCCCTGACCAGCGCCTTCGCCGCCGTCACCCGGGCCGGGGTGCTGCACGCCTTCGCCGTGAAGGCCGCCCCGCTCGTCCCCGTCCTGCGCCTCCTCGCCGACGCCGGACTCGGCGCCGAGGTGGCCAGCCCCGGCGAGCTGGCCCTCGCCCGCGCCGCCGGCCTGCCCCCGTCCCGTACCGTCCTCGACTCGCCCGCCAAGACCCCCGCCGAACTCCGCGAGGCCCTCGCCCTCGGGATCGCCGTCAACGCCGACAACCTCCAGGAACTGGCCCGGATCGACGCCCTCGTCGCCTCCGCCCCCACCGCCTCGCCGCTCGGCCTGCGGGTCAACCCGCAGATCGGCGCCGGCGCCATCGGCTCCACCTCCACCGCCACCGCCACCTCCAAGTTCGGCATCGCGCTCCGCGACGAGGGCGCCCGCGAGGCCGTCGTCCAGGCCTACCTGGACCGCCCCTGGCTCACCCGGCTGCACACCCACACCGGCTCCCAGGGCATCCCGCTCACCCTGATGGCCGAAGGCGTCCGGGCCGCCCACGACCTGGCCGAGGAGATCAACGCCAAGGCCGGCCGGCCGCAGATCGACACCCTCGACATCGGCGGCGGCCTCCCGGTCAACTTCTCCTCCGAGGAGGAGACCCCCTCCTACGCCGACTACGCCCGGCTGCTCGCCGCCACCGTCCCCGGCCTGCTCGACGGGCGCTACCGCCTGGTCACCGAGTTCGGGCGCTCCCTGCTCGCCAAGCACGGCACGGTCCTCACCCGCGTCGAGTACACCAAGACCTCCGGCGGCCGCCCCATCGCCGTCACCCACGCCGGCGTCCAGCTCGCCACCCGGACCGTGTACGCCCCCGAGGCCTGGCCGCTGCGGATCCTCGCGTACGACCCCGAGGGCCGCCCCCGCACCGACGAGGTCGCCGTCCAGGACATCGCCGGCCCCGCCTGCTTCTCCGGCGACCTGCTCGCCGCCGGCCGCGCCCTGCCGCTGCTCCACCCGGGCGACGTGGTCGCCGTCCCGGACACCGGCGCGTACGCCTTCGCCCACCACTACGCCTACAACAGCCTGCCCCGCCCCGCCGTGCACGGCTTCACCGTCGCCGACGACGGCACCGTCTCCTTCGCCCTCGTCCGCCCCGCGCAGACCCCCGAGGAGATCGTCGCCGAGGCCGGCGGCGCGTACGCCGACGCGCTCGTCCGGTAGCGCCGCGCGTACCCCGCGGCTTCGATGGAGCCATGACCACCACCACAACCGTCGTCGTGGAGCGCCGGGTCGCCGCCTCGCCCGGCCGCGTCTGGGAGTCGATCACCGACCTGCCGGACATGCCCCGGGTGCTGTCCGGCGTCCAGAGCGTCGAGGTGCTCACCGAGGGCGGCTTCGGCGTGGGCACCCGCTGGCGGGAGACCCGGCGGATGCTCGGCAAGGAAGCCACCGAGGAGATGACCGTGACCGAGTGCGAGCCGCCCGACCGGTACGTGACGGTCGCCGACTCGCACGGCATGCACTACGTCTCCGAGCTCTCCCTGCGCCCCGACGGGCCGGACGCCAGCGTGCTGCGGATGTCCTTCTCCGCCCGCCCCGCGGGCGGACGCGCGCCCGGCCTCGTCGCCCGTCTCCTCGCCCGCTTCGGCGCGAAGGCCGTCTCCAGGGCGCTCGCGAAGGACCTGGACGACATCGCGCGGGCGGTCGAGTCCCGCTACTGAGCCGCCGGCCCCGCAAGCCCGCCCCGTCCGGCGGTCCACCCTCCAGCTTGGCCCAATTCCGGCCTCCTTCGGGCATGTTCCGATGGAAAATGCCAGAACCACTCCCCGGCACGGCGCCGTTCAGTAACGTCACCGTCACTGCCGTTGCTCGCACGCCGTATCGGGAGGGGAACCCGCGTGCCCGGAATCGACGAGTGCCTCATGGAGGCCATGACCCTGCCGGGTGCTCGCGGTGCCTCCCTGGTCGACTGGAACAGCGGCCTCGCACTCGGGACCGCGGGCGAGTCACCGGTCGGCGACCACGAGACGACCGCCGCCGAGACCGCGGAACTCGCCCGCGCCGCTGCCGAATTCGACTCCTTCACCACCTCCGGCGACGACCCCGGGGGTGCCGCCGCCGACGGCACCCCGCCCGTCGAGGACCTCATCGTCACCACCCGCGCCGGCTACCACGTCCTCCGCTTCGTCCGGACCTCCTTCGACTCCAGCGTCTTCCTCCACCTCTGGCTCGACCGCGACACCGGCAACCTCGCCCTCGCCCGCATCCGCCTCGGCGACCTCGCCGAGAGACTGGTCCTCGGATGAGCGTCTCCCCGATGCTCGTCCGGCTCGCCGCCGAGCGGGCCACCGGCGCCCTGCTGCGCGACCACGGCACCCTCTACCTCGTCGACGGCCGCGTCGTGCACGCCGAGAGCCCCGCCGCCCCCGGCATGGACGTCCTGCTCACCACCGCGGGACGGCTCCCCCGGGAAGGCTGGGACGAGGCCGTCGACCGGGCCGGCGCCCACCGCGCCGTCGGCCGCTTCCTCGTCGACAGCGGCCGGCTGCGCGACGGCGAACTGGAGATATGCCACCTCGGCGCCGTCTTCGACGCCGCCTTCTTCGCCCTCTCCCCCACCAGCGGCCCCACCCGCTTCCGGTACGGCGTCGGCCACTGGTTCGGCACCGTCCGCCCGGTCTCCGCCGAGGCCGTCGAGCGCGAGACCCTCCGCCGCCGCGAACTCCTCGACGCCGTCTGGCCGTACGCCTCCGTCGACACCGCCCCCGTCGTACCGCGCCCGGCCGCCCCCGGCCAGGGCGTCGGCGCCCGCCGCCGCGCCCTGCTCGCCGCCGCCGACGGGGTCCGCACCCCCGCCGAGCTGGCCCGGCTCCTCGGCCGCCCCGCGTTCCACACCCTCCTCGACGTCCGCCGGCTCGCCGCCGCCGGACTCGTCGAGACGCCGCTCGACGCGCCCCCCGACGCCACCCCCGCACCGCCCGCCCGGGAGTGGTCACCGGTCCCCCCGGTGTCCGACCCCGACATCGCCCTGCTGCGCCGGCTCCGTGACGCCCTGGAGGCACACCTGTGATGAGGCGTGCTCTGCGCCTGCGCGCCGAGAGGAGACAGTTGATGACAGCCGAAGCCGAGGTGCTCGGCGAGCTCAGACGCCTGCGCGCCCGGCTGCCGCAGCTCACCGGGGCGCTCGCCGCGAGCGCCGACGGACTCGTCCTCGCCCACGACACCGTGGACGGCGCCGCCGAGAGCGTCGCCGCGCTGACGGCCGCCGCGCTGGGCGTCGGCCGGCGGCTGACCGAGTCCACCGGCCAGGGCGGCTTCCGCGAACTGCTCGTGCGCGGCGAGGACGGCTACGTCGCCACCTACGCGGCGGGCGGCTCCGCCGTCCTCACCCTGCTCGCCGAGCCCCGCATCAACGTGGGCCGGCTCCACCTGGAGGCCCGCCGCTCCAGCACCCGCATCGGCGAACTCGTCGACGGCGCCCTGAACCTCTGACCCACCCCTCACCCGTCCCGTACGAAGAAGAGAGAGCACACCATGGCGAACACCGAAGCCTCCCTCAAGGAAGCGGCCGCGATCGAGGGCGCGATCGGCGCCGCCCTCGTCGACTACACCAGCGGCATGGCGCTCGGCACCATCGGCGGCGGCAAGGAACTCGACCTCACCGTCGCCGCCGCGGGCAACACCGACGTCGTCCGAGCCAAGGTCCGGACGATGGAGATGCTGGGCCTGAACGAGGAGATCGAGGACATCCTCATCACCCTCGGCACCCAGTACCACCTCATCCGGCTGCTGAAGGCCCGCGGCACCGGCGGCCTGTTCCTGTACCTGGCCCTCTCGAAGGACCGGGCCAACCTGGCGATGGCCCGCCACCAGCTGAAGAAGATCGAGGCCGAGCTGGAGGTGTGACCCGCCCCGGCCGCGCCACGGAGCCCGCCGCTCACTCCACGAAGAGGCCCCGCTCCGCCGCCTTCGCGTCGAACTGCTCCAGCCGCGCCTGCGCGTCGGGCAGTTCGTCCGCCATGGCCTCCAGCAGGACCCGGCCGAGGAGCATCGGCGCGCAGGCGGTGTCGAACGCGAGACCGGTGCCGACGGCGGCCGGGATGAGCAGGTCGGAGTGGGCGGCGACGGGCGCGAACGCGGACTCGGCCACGGTCACCACCAGGAGCCCGGCCGTCCGCGCGTACTCCAGCGCCTCGACGACCTCGCGCGGGTGGCGGGGCAGCGCGAAGCAGAGCAGCGCGGTGGCCCCGGCCCGTACGGCCGCGTCGATCCGGTCCGTGAGCATCGAGCCGCCCTCGTCGAGCAGCCGGACGTCCGGGTGCACCTTGGCGGCGAAGTAGGCGAAGCCGCGGGCCTGCGAGGAGGCCGCGCGCAGACCGAGGACGAGCAGCGGCCGCGAGCCGGCGAGCAGCCGCCCGGCACGCTCCACGGGCGCCGGGTCGGCGAGCAGCCCCGCGAGGTGCCGGAGGTTCTCGATCTCGGCGAGGACGGCCTGCTGGTACGCGTTGTGCCCGGCGTCCTCCTCGGCGGCGGCCGGCCGCTCGGGCGGCGCGACCTCCCGCAAATGGCGGCGGAGCGCGGGGTAGCCGTCGAAGCCGAGGGCGACCGCGAAGCGGGTCACGGAGGGCTGGCTGACGCCGGCCAGCTCGGCGAGCTCGACGCTGGAGAGGAAGGGCGCGTCGGCGGCCCGCCGGACCATGCAGTGGGCGATCCGCCGCTGGGTGGGCGTGAGCCGGTGCCCCTCGAAGAGCGCCTGGAGCCGCCCGGCCGGGCTGTCGCTCATGCCGTCCCCCTTCATCCATTCATCCCTGACCCTGTCTGCATAAGGATATGCAGAGGGTGGGGCGGAAGGGAGGGACGAAGCGACGGAGAAGCGGAAGCAAGCGGTCATGGTCACGCCATGACGTCCGGTTCGTGCGAGGGCTGTAACAAACGCCGCACGCCGGTGAGCGGTCCCGCCCCGGTGGCAACAATAGCCGTGTCGCCGACACGACGACCGGCCGCGGGCCGGTCACGGGGGAAGAGGAAACGACATGAACTCGACCATGCCCACAGCCCGTTCACCGCGCCGCCGGCTGCGCGCCGCGGTGCTGGGCGCGACCGTGGCCGCGGCCCTGCTGACGGTCACCGCCTGCCAGTCCGACGACGACGGCGACGCCGCCGCCCCGCCGCGGCCCACCGCGTCCGCGACGGCGACCGGCGCCCCGGAGCCCACCGCGCCCACGACCGACTCCGGGACGGGCACGGGCACGGCCACCCCGGCCGGCACCCCCTCGGCCACGGAGACCGGCACCGGGGACAGCGGCGAGACCGGCGGCGGCAACGGCACCGAGCACCCGGACTGCCGGGCCACCGACCTGAACACCGAGGTCGAGCTCCAGGACCCGGCCGGGGAGACCCCCCGCCACTTCCTGCTGACCGTCACCAACAACACCAGGAAGCCGTGCGTCCTCAACGACGCCCCGGTGCTGCGGCTCAAGGCCGGCAACGACGCCCCGATCGTGGAGACCCTCGGCGAGCCGGACACCGAGCCCGTCGTCGTCGAGGGCGGCGGCAAGGCCTACGCCGGCCTGTACGTCTTCGGCAACGACGAGGGCGGCGAGGCCGAGTACGACCAGTCCGACCGCTTCACCGCCACCCTGGTCGCCGGCGAGGGCACCGAACTGGCCGGCACGCTGATCTTCGACCTGCCGGACGGCCTCGACACCGTCTCCGTCGACGACGCCGCCCGCCTCAACGGCTGGGCCGGCACCGAAGGCCTGGCGATGCGCCCGATCAGCCTGCTCTGAACGCCGGGAGGAAGAGAACCGGCGCCGGGAGGACCGGCGCCGGAAAGACTGACGCGGGGACCGCCGCACCCCCATCACTGGGGGGCGGGACGACGGCGGTCCCCGCGGGGGACACGGGCCCGGGTCAGGGCCGGTCTCCGCGTCCGTGGCGTCTTCAGAGGTCCGGGAGCCGCTCCGGAGGTTCCGTGACGCCGACGAGGAACACTCTGCCGGACGCGTGTTAAGCGGGTGCTGCGCGGACGTGTCACGCTCGTACCGTTTGCGCGAACGCCCGCGCCGGCCCCCGCCGGCACCCGCCGGGTGCTACTTGGCGCCGCCGTTGGCCAGGAAGGCCAGCAGGTCCTGGCGGCTGACGACACCGGTGGGCTTGCCCTCGACGAGGACGATGGCGGCGTCGGCGGACTCGCCGAGGACGGACATCAGGCTGGCGACCGGCTCGCCGGAGCCGACCTGCGGCAGCGGCGCGGACATGTGGTCCTCCAGCGGGTCCTCCAGCTTCGCCTTCTGGGTGAAGAGGTGGTCCAGGAGCTCCCGCTCGACGACCGAGCCGACGACCTCGGCGGCCATCACGTCGGGGTGGCCCGCGCCCGGCTTCACGATGGGCATCTGGGAGACGCCGTACTCGCGCAGCACCTCGATGGCCTGGCCGACGGTCTCGTCCGGGTGCATGTGGACGAGCGAGGGCAGGCCGCCCTCCTTGTGCCGGAGCACGTCGGCGACGGTGGCGGTGGTGGTGTCCTCCAGGAAGCCGTGACCGGCCATCCACTCGTCGCTGAAGATCTTCGACATGTAGCCGCGGCCGGAGTCCGGCAGCAGGACGACGACGACGTCGTCCGGGCCGAGGTCCCTGGCGACCTCCAGGGCGGCGACGACGGCCATGCCGCAGGAGCCGCCGACCAGGAGGCCCTCCTCCTTGGCGAGGCGGCGGGTCATCTGGAAGGAGTCCTTGTCGGAGACCGCGACGATCCGGTCCGTCACGTTCCGGTCGTAGGCGGTGGGCCAGAAGTCCTCGCCGACGCCCTCGACCAGGTAGGGGCGGCCGGAACCGCCGGAGTAGACGGAGCCCTCCGGGTCGGCGCCGACGACCTGGACCTTGCCGCCGCTGACCTCCTTCAGGTAGTTGCCGGTGCCGGAGATGGTGCCGCCGGTGCCGACGCCCGCCACGAAGTGGGTGATCTTCCCCTCGGTCTGCTCCCACAGCTCGGGACCGGTGGTCTCGTAGTGCGAGCGCGGGTTGTTCGGGTTGGAGTACTGGTCGGGCTTCCAGGCGCCGGGGGTCTCGCGGACCAGGCGGTCGGAGACGTTGTAGTACGAGTCCGGGTGCTCGGGGTCGACGGCGGTGGGGCAGACGACCACCTCGGCACCGTAGGCCCGCAGCACGTTGATCTTGTCGAGGGACACCTTGTCCGGGCAGACGAAGATGCACTTGTAGCCCTTCTGCTGGGCCACGATCGCCAGGCCGACGCCGGTGTTGCCGGACGTGGGCTCGACGATGGTGCCGCCGGGCTTCAGCTCGCCGCTCTGCTCGGCCGCCTCGATCATGCGCAGGGCGATGCGGTCCTTGACCGACCCGCCGGGGTTGAAGTACTCCACCTTGGCGAGGACGGTGGCCTGAAGGCCTGCCGTCACGTTGTTGAGCTTCACCAGCGGGGTGTTGCCGACGAGGCTGATCATCGAGTCGTGGAATTGCACCGTGTTCTCCGGGGTCTCCGTAATGGTGTGGCCAGCGTATGCGTAGTCGGGACGCCTTTCGGGGCAGTTAGACCCTGAACGGCGAGAAGGGCCTGTACGGCTCGAAGGAGGTGGCGTCCCCGATGTCCAGGGCGAGGGTGGCGCGCCGGATCGCGGCGGGAGCGGCGTACGGCGGCGGGAGCATCGGTCTGATCGGCGTGGCCGCGGTCGGGATCGTGCTGGCGGAGGCGCAGCTCGCGAAGCGGACGGTGGGCACCGGGACGGCTCCCCTGCCACCCGCGGTGGACGGTCTGTACGGCAGGGCGTACGGCACCGAGGACCCGCTGCGGCTGGCCCTTCTGGGTGATTCGACGGCCGCGGGCCAGGGGGTGCGCCGGGCGGGTCAGACCCCGGGCGCGCTGCTGGCCTCGGGGCTCGCGGCGGTCGCGGAGCGCCCGGTGGCGCTGCGGAACGTGGCGCTCTCCGGGGCCCGCTCGGACGACCTGGAGCGGCAGGTGTCGCTGCTGCTCGCGCAGCCGCTGGGCCCCCCGGACGTCTGCGTGATCATGATCGGGGCGAACGACGTGACGCACCGGATGCCGGCGACGGAGTCGGTACGGCTCCTGGCGGCGGCGGTGCGGCGGCTGCGGACGGCCGGCGCGGAGGTGGTCGTCGGCACCTGCCCGGACCTGGGCACGATCGAGCCGGTCTACCAGCCGCTGCGCTGGCTGGCCCGGCGGGCCTCGCGGCAGCTGGCGGCGGCGCAGACGATCGTGGTGGTGGAGCAGGGCGGGCGGACGGTGTCGCTGGGCGACCTGCTGGGCCCGGAGTTCGCGGCGAACCCGCGGGAGATGTTCGGGGTGGACCTCTTCCACCCGTCGGCGGAGGGGTACGCGACGGCGGCGATGGCGGTGCTGCCGACGCTGTGCGCCTCGCTCGGCGTGTGGCCGGAACCGGACCGCGTGGAGCCGGGGCGCCGCGAGGACATGCTGCCGGTGGCGAAGGCGGCGGCCGAGGCGGCGAAGCAGGCGGGCACGGAGGTGACCGGGGCCCGGGCGCCGTGGGCGCTGCTGAAGCACCGGCGCCGGCGGCGGCTGACGGAGCCGGCCGGGGCGGCCGAGGCGGTGGAGGCCGGGGCGGTGGAGGACGGCTCCGCGGCGGGGGCCCCGGGCGGTCACGGGGAGCCGTTGCCGCAGGACTCCCCGCAACCCTGAGCAAGCGCTTAGAAAAGAGGTCCGCATCACATGACGATCCCGGTGACCCCGCCCGGTACGTACGGGTAACTTCCCAGTGAGTCCGACCGCCCACCAGCCCCCTGGAGCCGTGATGCCCGAAGCCGTGATCGTCTCGACCGCCCGTTCCCCCATCGGCCGGGCCTTCAAGGGCTCCCTGAAGGACCTGCGCCCCGACGACCTCACGGCCACGATCATCCAGGCCGCGCTGGCCAAGGTCCCCGAGCTGGACCCGCGCGACATCGACGACCTGATGCTGGGCTGCGGCCTCCCGGGCGGCGAGCAGGGCAACAACCTGGGCCGGATCGTCGCCGTGCAGATGGGCATGGACCACCTGCCGGGCTGCACCATCACCCGTTACTGCTCCTCCTCGCTGCAGACCTCGCGGATGGCGCTGCACGCGATCAAGGCGGGCGAGGGCGACGTCTTCATCTCGGCCGGCGTCGAGATGGTCTCCCGCTTCGTGAAGGGCAACTCGGACTCGCTGC
Organism: Streptomyces roseofulvus; assembly: GCF_039534915.1. Lineage (NCBI taxonomy): Bacteria > Bacillati > Actinomycetota > Actinomycetes > Kitasatosporales > Streptomycetaceae > Streptomyces > Streptomyces roseofulvus. Next base: position 3,355,123 of record NZ_BAAAWE010000001.1, read on the forward strand.
CCGACACGCACAACCCGTTCTTCGCCGACGCCGAGGCCCGCACCGCCGAGGTCGCCGCCTCCGAGGGCTCCACCTGGCACGACCCGCGCGAGGACGGCCTCGTCCCCGACGCGTACATCGCCATGGGCCAGACCGCGGAGAACCTCGCCCGCTGGAAGGGCGTCACCCGCCAGGACATGGACGAGTTCGGCGTCCGCTCGCAGAACCTCGCCGAGCAGGCCATCAAGAACGGCTTCTGGGAGCGCGAGATCACCCCGGTGACCCTCCCGGACGGCACCGTCGTCTCCGCCGACGACGGCCCGCGCGCGGGCGTCACCCTGGAGGGCGTCTCCGGCCTGAAGCCCGTCTTCCGCCCCGACGGCCTGGTCACCGCCGGCAACTGCTGCCCGCTGAACGACGGCGCCGCCGCGCTCGTCATCATGTCGGACACGAAGGCGCGCGAGCTGGGCCTCACCCCGCTCGCCCGGATCGTCTCCACCGGCGTCTCCGGCCTCTCCCCCGAGATCATGGGCCTCGGCCCGGTCGAGGCGTCGAAGCAGGCCCTGCGGCGCGCGGGCCTGACCACCTCCGACATCGACCTGGTCGAGATCAACGAGGCGTTCGCCGCGCAGGTCATCCCCTCCTACCGGGACCTCGGCTTCGACCTGGACAAGGTCAACGTCAACGGCGGCGCCATCGCCGTCGGCCACCCCTTCGGCATGACGGGCGCCCGCATCACCGGCACCCTGATCAACAGCCTCCAGTTCCACGACAAGCAGTTCGGCCTGGAGACGATGTGCGTGGGTGGCGGCCAGGGCATGGCGATGGTCATCGAGCGGCTGAGCTGAGCCGCAGCGGAGGGTAGGGGCCGCCCGAGGAACGAGGGCGGCACCTGCCCGCAGCGAAGGCGAAGCTCAGCGCGACAGAAGAGTCGAGCGGCTGAGCTGAGCCGCAGCGGAGGGTAGGGGCCGCCCGAGGAACGAGGGCGGCCTCTCCACGCGCCGAGCGCGTCAACCTCACCGCGTCCGAGCCGTGACCGAATCTCCCCCAGGATGTGACCTACATCCCGGGGGAGTTCGTTTTCCCAGGTCAGAGCCATTTCGGGACTAAACACCCGGCCGAAATACCTGTCCATTTCGTGACGTAATGCACTGACAGGCAGCCCCACCCCACGACAAGCTGATGTAGGAAGTCGGGGGATCGACTCGAACCGGGAGTACGTCAGTGAGCGCCATGTCTCTTGCCCTGCTGCTGACCACGGCCGCTGCCACGGCCGTGGGCGCCGCTGCCCTGCACCACGTGCGGGGTCTCCGCAAGGAGGTCACCGCCCTGCGCACCGAGCTGGCCGCCGGCCACGGCGTGACGGTCCCCGCGGCCCGCGCCACGCCCGCCGCCGAGATACGGGCCGCGGTCGCGGAGGCGCTGGCCGAGGAGCGCGAGCGCGAGCTCGCCGAGGCGCGGGCCTTCTGGGCCGCGCAGGAGGCCCGGGACGCGGCCGACGCGCCCTCCGCCCTGCTCGGCGGCCCGGCCGGCGAGGAGGCCGGCGGCCTCTTCGTCCCGCGCCAGACGGACCTCGTGGGCCTGGAGGCGATGGCGCTGGAGGCCATGGAGGCCGAGGCGGCCGCGCTCGACGGCATCATCGACCCGGCGGACGACTTCCCGGAGTACCCGGAGGACTCGCCCGAGCTGGCCGCCGCCCGCCGCCGGCACCCCTCGCACCCGGACTTCGTGCCGGTGCAGACGCCGGTCGTCACGGACCACGAGCGCACGGTGGCGCGCCTGGAGGAGCTGGCCGACACGGCCACTGCCCTCACGGACGTCCGCCCGGGCCCGCTGGGCACGCTCGACGTGTACGTCTTCGCCGACGGCACCACGCTCTGCATGACCCCCGGCCACCGCGAGACCGCGGAGCGCCTCGCGGAGGCCCTCCGCGCGGGCCGCACGCCGGTCCTCCTGGGCGGCTCGGGCGTCTCGGGCGCGTTCGCCCTGACGTTCTCGTACGGCGAGTCGGACGAGGAGAACGTCTACATCCTCGCGGACCGCGTGATCGCGTCCCTCTGATCGACCGGGCTCCGCGCTGCGAGGCCCTGGGGGCCTGCCCCGCGCGGACCCCGCCGGGAGGCCCCGCCGCCGCTACAGCCCCGACCGCTCCCGCGCCTCGCGCACCAGCGCCACGGCCTCGTCCCGTTCCCGCTCGCGGGACGGGGACGGGGCCGTCCGCAGTGCCTCGGCCAGGTCCGCGCCCGCGACCGCGAGCTGGTCGGCCACGACGAAGACCCCGGCGTCGGGGATGATCCGCGGCTCGGAGCCGGGTGTCTCCACCGCCTGCGCCCGCACCGCCAGCTCCCGCGCCAGCGCCAGCCCCTCCGCCGCCGCCCCCTGCTGGAGGCGGCTCTGCGGGGCCGCCCGCAGCCGGTCGGCGAAACGTTCCACGGCGGCGGTCAGGTCACTCGTATCCAGCACGCGCCCGACCCTACCGGGGCCGGTCACTTCGCGTGGCGTCCGAGGAAGTCGCGGACCAGGGCCGCGATCTCCTCGCCGTGGGTCTCCAGCGCGAAGTGCCCGGCGTCGAGCAGGTGGATCTCCGCGTCGGGCAGGTCCCGGGCGAAGGCCTCGGCACCGGCCGGGCCGAAGATCTCGTCGTTGCGCCCCCAGACGGCGAGCAGCGGCGGCCGGTGGGTGCGGAAGTACTCCTGGAAGGCCGGGTAGCCGTCGAGGTTGAACTGGTAGTCCCAGAAGAGCTGGAGCTGGATCTCCTTGTTGCCGGGCCGGTCGAGGCCGGCCTGGTCCAGGGTCCAGGTCTCGGGGGCGATCCGGTCGAGCCGGTCGGCGGGGACGCCGTGGGTGTACTGCCAGCGGGTGGCCTCGGCGGTGAGCAGCTCGCGTACCGCCGGCTCGTGGGCGGCCCGGTCCTCGGCGTGGGCGAAGAGGACGTCCCAGAAGGGCGTGAAGCCCTCCAGGTAGGCGTTGCCGCTCTGGGTGACGATCGCGGTGACGCGCTCGGGGTGCCGGGAGGCGATCCGCAGGCCGATGGGGGCGCCGTAGTCCTGGATGTAGAGCGCGAAGCGCTCCGCGCCGAGCCGGTCGAGGAGTCCGAGGGTGATCTCGGTGAGCTTCTCGAAGCCGTACGCGAAGTCCTCGACGGCCGGGGCGGCGGAGGCGCCGAAGCCGATGTGGTCGGGGGCGATCAGGTGGTAGGAGTCGGCGAGCTCGGCGATGAGCCCCCGGTACATGTGCGAGCTGGACGGGAAGCCGTGCAGCAGGACGAGGGTGGGGTTGGCCGGGTCGCCGGCCTCCCGGTAGAAGACGTCGAGCCCGTCGACGGTGACGGTGTGGGCGCGCAGGGCGAAGCTGGACATGGCTGACTCCCCGTTCTGGTCTCCGATCGGGAGAACGGTCGTTCTCCCGATGCCCTGTAGAGTAGGAGAACGATGGTTCTCCACGCAAGGGGTGAGCGAATGGATGCGGAAACCGCCGGGCTGAGGGTGCTGGACACCGCGGAGCGGCTCTTCGACGAACGGGGGGTGCAGGCCGTCGGCATGGACGCCATCCGCTCCGCGTCCGGCGTCTCGCTCAAGCGGCTGTACCAGGTCTTCCCGTCCAAGGAACTGCTCGTGGAGGCGGTCCTGAAGCGCCGGGACGAGGCCGTCAGGGGCTCGCTGACCGCCCACGGCGCCCGGACCGCCGAGGGGCCGTACGAACGCGTCCTGGCGGTCTTCGACTGGCTCGGCGACTGGTTCGCGGAGCCCGGCTTCCGCGGCTGCGCCTTCATCAACGCCTTCGGGGAGCTGGGCGGGGTGACCCCGTCCGTGGCCGCGATCGCCCGCGACCACAAGGAGGCCCTGCGGGGCTACCTCGCGGAGCAGACCGACGCCCTGGGCGCCCCGCGGGAGCTCGCCGACCAGCTGGCCCTGCTCGCCAACGGCGCCATGGCGATCGCGGGCATCACCGGCTCCGCGGAGCCGGCCGCCCAGGCGAAGGCGGCGGCCCGCGTCCTGCTCGACGCGGCGCGCCCCTGAGCACGCGGAAGGGCCCGCCCGGCGCGAAGCCGGACGGGCCCTTCCCCCGTCACGGGGTGCGTCAGTCGTCGCCCTGCAGGATCGACAGCAGACGCAGCATCTCCAGGTAGATCCACACCAGGGTCATGGTGAGACCGAAGGCGGCCAGCCAGGCCTCCTCGCGCGGCGCGCCGTAGGTCACGCCGTCCTCGACCTGCTTGAAGTCGAGGGCCAGGAAGCAGGCGCCCAGGATGATGCCGATGACACCGAAGAGGATGCCGAGGCCACCGCTGCGGAAGCCGAGGCCGTCACCGCCGGCGAAGACCGCGAAGAGCAGGTTGGCCACCATGAGCAGCATGAAGCCCATGGCCGCGGCGATCACGAAGCCGGTGAAGCGGCGGTTGACCCGGATCCAGCCCATCTTGTAGGCGATGAGCACACCGGCGAAGACCGCCATCGTGCCGAGGACCGCCTGGATGACCACGCCGTCGGCGATGTAGGTCGAGACGGCCGCGGAGATCACACCGAGGAAGACGCCCTCGAAGGCCGCGTAGCCCAGGATGAGCGCCGGCGACGGCTTGCGCTTGAAGGACTGCACCAGCGACAGGACCAGGGCGACCAGGGCGGCGCCGATGGCGATGCCGTAGGACTTGCCGAGGTTCGCCGGGTCGACCGGCAGCAGGAGCCAGGACAGGACAGCGGTGAGCACGACCGTACCGAGCGTCATGGCCGTACGGCTCACGACGTCGTCGATCGTCATCACGTTGCCGCGGGCCTGCTGCGGGGCGCCCGTCTGGACGTCCTGCGGCGCGTAGGGGTTGGTGGCGTACGGGTTGGTCGCACCGTCCGCGTACGGGTTGCCGGTCGCGTACGGGTTGGCTCCGACGGCGGGGCCCCCGGCCTGCGGCTGCTGCGCGTTGAAGCCCGCGTAGCCGTTGTCGCGGCTGAACCCCCGTCGCGAGAAGACCGGGTTGCTGCTCCTCATCTCACTCCTCCATGGACGGCCGCGCGCGCGGCCTTGCGTCAAGGGTAATGCGTAGGCAAAAGAAACTCTCTAGTGCTCGGGGAGGATCTTTTGCGACAGCTTTCGACCTTCCTCGGCCACCGGCGACCTCGGGGAGGAAGGAGGAGGGAGGAGGAGAGGGGGAGAGGGGCGGGAGGACGGGCTCGTGGGCCGGGCCGCAGGCGTGCGCCTGAGGCCGTGGTGGTGCCCGGAACCGGACTTGAACCGGTACGGCCCGAAGGCCAGCGAGGTTTAAGCTCGCCGTGTCTGCTATTCCACCATCCGGGCGTTGCCGCGATGCTCCGCGTTGGCACAGGAGCCTATCGGGGCCCCTTCCCTCGTCCGGCGGAACGAGCGACCGATGTTGTCTTATTTTATTGACGTCTGAGGGTGCGTCAGCGCAGGTGAGCAGCGTTTTCGCAAACTGTGACCGGGGTCGCAGGCGCAAAGCGACCACCCCCGGATTGACCAGATCTCGACGCATGTGTGTCACGTCCGCCGTCGGGGTCGCCGTCATACCAGAGGAGGACCCACGGGGGTCCCGGTCCGACCCAAGGCGGCCCCTCGAACGGGCACGTGGACGGACGACCCGGGCAGGAACGTCCGAAACGATGGAGTGGTTCCCGGGACACCCGGTTCCGGACCAGCCAGCCGCGATCAGCCGCGATCAGCCAGCGCGATCAGCCGCGATCACCGTCGTGACAGGAGTCCCCCTCGTGACCACCACCCCCACCGTGCCCCGCACCACCGCGGTGGCCGCCCGCGCCACGGAGCTCACGAAGGTCTACGGAGAGGGCGAGACCCAGGTGGTCGCGCTCGACCGGGTCAGCGTGGACTTCCGCCAGGGCGAGTTCACCGCGATCATGGGCCCCTCCGGCTCCGGCAAGTCGACGCTCATGCACTGCGTCGCCGGCCTCGACTCCTTCTCCTCCGGCTCGGTCCGGATCGGCGACACCGAGCTGTCGACCCTCAAGGACAAGCACCTCACCCAGCTCCGCCGGGACAAGATCGGCTTCATCTTCCAGGCGTTCAACCTGCTGCCGACCCTGACCGCCATGGAGAACATCACGCTCCCCATGGACATCGCCGGCCGCAAGCCCGACCAGGCCTGGGTCCGGCAGGTCATCGACATGCTCGGCCTCTCGGGCCGGCTCAAGCACCGCCCCACCGAGCTCTCCGGCGGCCAGCAGCAGCGCGTCGCCGTCGCCCGCGCCCTCGCCTCCCAGCCCGAGATCATCTTCGGCGACGAGCCCACCGGAAACCTGGACTCGCGCTCCGGCGCCGAGGTCCTCGGCTTCCTCCGCAACTCGGTCCGCGAGCTCGGCCAGACCGTCGTCATGGTCACCCACGACCCCGTCGCCGCCTCCTACGCCGACCGCGTGATCTTCCTGGCCGACGGCCGGATCGTCGACGAGATGCTGCGCCCCTCCGCCGACGGCGTCCTCGACCGCATGAAGGCGTTCGACGCCAAGGGCCGTACGAGCTGACGCGCCGCGGCCCCGCGCCCGCCGGCGCCGCGGGCCCCGCACCCGACTCCCGTCCCGCCTTCCTCCAGGACCTCACCCATGTTCCGTACCGCCCTGCGCAACGTCCTCGCGCACAAGGCGCGGCTGCTGATGACCGTGCTCGCCGTGATGCTCGGCGTCGCCTTCGTCTCCGGCACCCTCGTCTTCACCGACACCCTCTCCCAGGCCTTCCGCGGCCAGTCCGCGAAGAGCTACGACGACGTCGCCGTGGCCGTCGCCCTGCGGCCGGATCCCGAGGAGGCCGCCAAGAACCCCGGCCTCTCCCAGGCCACCGTCGACAAGGTCGCGAAGCTCGACGGCGTCACCGGCGTCCGGCCGCGCGTCGACGGCTTCGCCGGCGTCCCGGACGCGAAGGGCAAGCTGATCGGCTCCGGCTGGTCCAACAAGGGCACCAACTTCGCCCCCGGCCCCGACGGCAAGGACCCGGCCCTCTCCTTCACCACCGGGAACGGCCCCGCCGCGGCGGACCAGATCGCCCTCGACAAGGAGACCGCCGACAAGGGCGGCTACCAGGTCGGCGAGCGGGTCCGCGTCGCCACCAACGGCCCGGTGAAGGAGTACACCCTCTCCGGCGTCTTCACCACCGAGGACGGCGCCGTCAACGCCGGCGGCAGCCTCGTCGTCTTCGACGCCCCGGTCGCCCAGAAGCTCTACCTCAAGCCGGGCTACTACTCCGACCTGAACGTCTCGGCGGCCAAGGGCACCGACGCCGGGAAGCTCCGCGACGAGATCCTGAAGGTCGTCCCGAAGGCAGCCACCGCCCAGACCGGCCAGGCCCTCGCCGACGAGCAGGCCCGCGAGATCGAGTCCGGCCTCGGCAGCCTCAACCAGATGCTGCTCGGCTTCGCCGGCATCGCGCTCTTCGTCGGCATCTTCCTGATCTCCAACACCTTCACCATGCTGGTCGCCCAGCGCACCAGGGAACTGGCCCTGATGCGCGCGGTGGGCGCCTCGCGCAAGCAGATCACCCGCTCCGTCCTCGCCGAGGCCGGCGTCGTCGGCCTGGTCGCCTCCGCCGTCGGCTACGTCCTCGGCATCGGGCTCGCCGTGGGCCTGCGCTCCGGCATGGCCGCCTTCGAGCTGAAGGTCCCGGACGGCGAGCTGGTGCTCGGCGCCACTCCGGTCCTCGCCGCCTTCGGCGTCGGCGTCCTCATCACCGTGCTGGCCGCCTGGCTGCCCGGCCGCCGCGCCGCGAAGATCCCGCCGGTCGCCGCGATGAACAGCGTCCACGCCACCCCGAACACCAAGTCGCTCGTCGTACGGAACGCGATCGGGGCCGCCGTCACCGCGATCGGCGCCGTCCTCATCGTGCTCGGTGCCAACACCGGCGGCGACGAGGGCCGCATGATCATCGCGGGCGGCGCCTTCGCCACCCTCGTCGGCGTCATCATCCTCATCCCCTTCCTGTCCCGGCCGGTGATCGCCCTGATCCGCCCCTTCTTCGTGAAGGTCTTCGGGATCTCCGGCAAGCTCGCCGGCCTCAACGCGGTCCGCAACCCGCGCCGCACCGGCGCCACCGCCTCCGCGCTCGCCATCGGCCTCACCCTGGTCACCGGCCTCACCGTGATCGGCGTCAGCGCCGGCCAGGCCCTCGACAAGATGACCGTCGACAACATCAAGGCCGACTACATGGTCACCATGGCCAGCGGCGACGGCCTGTCGCAGGAGGCCCTGACGGCCCTGGAGAAGGCCCCGGGCGTCACCGCGGTCTCCCCGCAGCAGGCCGGCGCCTTCGAGATCAAGGGCACCTACACCTCCGCCTCCGGCGTCACCCCCGGCGCCATCGAGAAGGTCCTCAAGGTCGACGTCGTGAACGGCTCGCTGGCCGGGCTCGCCGACGGACAGATCGCCGTCGCCGAGAAGACCGCCGACAAGCGCGGCCTCAAGGTCGGCGCCACCGTCCCGGTCGAGTACCTGGACAAGAAGAAGGGCGAGCTGAGGATCGCCGCGGTCTACAAGGACAGCGAGTTCCTCTCCCCCGTCCTCGTGGACACGAAGATCCTCGACGCGCACGACCCGGAGAAGTACATCCCGCAGATCTTCGTCTCCACCGACGGCGGTCCGAGCGACGCCCGCGAGCAGGCCCTGATCAAGGCCCTGGGCGACAACCCCGCCATCTCCGTCATGGACGAGAAGGACATCCGCGACACCTTCGGCGGCCAGATCAACCTGATGCTCAACATCATGTACGGCCTGCTCGCGATGGCCCTGATCATCGCCGTCCTCGGCGTCGTCAACACCCTCGCGATGTCCGTCTTCGAGCGCCAGCAGGAGATCGGCATGATCCGGGCGATCGGTCTCGACCGCCGCCGGGTGAAGCGCATGGTCCGCCTGGAGGCCGTGGTCATCTCGGTCTTCGGCGCGATCGTCGGCATCGGCCTCGGCACCTTCCTCGCCTGGGCCATCGGCAAGACCTTCGAGTCGAGCCTGCCGGGCTACGGCCTGGTCGTGCCGTGGGACCGGGTCGGGATCTTCCTGGTGCTGGCCGGCCTGGTCGGCGTGCTGGCCTCGCTCTGGCCGGCCCGCAGCGCCGCCCGCCTGAACATGCTCACCGCCATCAAGGCCGAGTAGGTCCGGACACGAGCAAGGGCCGGAGTCCCCGCGGGGACTCCGGCCCTTCCGCTACTCCGTCCACTCCCGCGTCCGCCGCGGCAGCCCGCTCACGCCCGACACCGGCGTCTTCACCGCCAGGAACTGGTTCACGCCGATCCGGTTGCGCTCGAAGGAGACCGCCGAGGCCGCCATGTAGAGCCGCCAGATCCGGGCCCGCCCGGGCGAGGTGAGCCGGACCGCCCGGTCCCACTCCCGCTCCAGGTTCGCCACCCACCGGCGCAGCGTCAGCGCGTAGTGCTCGCGGATCGCCTCCACGTCCCGGACCTCGAAGCCGGCGTCCTCCAGGGTCGTCAGGGTGCGGCCCATCGGGGCGAGTTCGCCGTCCGGGAAGACGTACGCGTCGATGAAGGCGTCCACGTGGTACGCCTCCTCGTCGGGCTCCGGGCGGCGGGAGATCTGGTGGTTCAGGAGCCGTCCGCCGGGCTTCAGGAGGCCGAACAGGATGTCGGCGTACTCCCGGTACCGCACGGCGCCGACGTGCTCGGCCATGCCGATGGAGGAGATGGCGTCGAAGGGCCCGTCGGACACGTCGCGGTAGTCCTGGACCCGGATCTCGATCCGGTCGGCGAGCCCCTCCTCCGCGATCCGCTTGCGCGCGAAGGCGGCCTGTTCGCGGGAGAGGGTGATGCCGACCACCCGGGCGCCGTACTCGCGGGCCGCGTGGATCGCCATCGAGCCCCAGCCGCAGCCCACGTCGAGCAGCCGGTCGCCCTCCTTCAGGGCCAGCTTGCGGGCGATGAGGTCCAGCTTGTCCCGCTGGGCCTCCTCCAGCGTGCCGCCGTCCGTCCAGTAGGCGCACGAGTAGACCATCGACGGGCCGAGCACCAGCGCGTAGAAGTCGTTGCCCACGTCGTAGTGGTGACTGATCGCCCGCTTGTCGCGGCGCTTGCTGTGCCGGCCGCCGCTGCGGCCCCTGACCTCCTCGGCCGGCGGCTTCGGCGGCGGCAGCGGCCCGGCGAGCCGGAGCAGCGCCGCCACGGCGGCCCGGACGCGCGGGTCGCGGGCGGCGGCGAGCAGCCCGCCGCCGGTCTCCCCGTCGCGCTCCCAGAGCAGTCCGGAGAGGCGGTCCAGGGCCTCGTAGAGGTCCCCCTCGACGTCCATCTCGCCCGCCACCCAGGCACGGGCCAGGCCCAGTTCGCCCGGCTTCCAGATCATCCTGCGCAGCGCCCTGCGATCCCTGATGACCAGGACCGGGCCGGTTCCCGCGGGGCCCGCCTCGCTGCCGTCCCAGGCGCGCAGGCGCACCGGGAGGGGACTTCCCAGCAGTTCCTCGGCGAGAGTCGCGAGCCGCGTCGCGGCGTCGGCCATGGTGACACACCTCCGTGGTCTTGCCCCGGACAGTCGTCCGTCGTCCTTCCGTCATCAAGGGAACACCGTCCGTAGGGATTTCCCATCCCGCCGCGACGCAAGGACTCGGCAAAACGCGCCGAAAACACGCCGAAGGGCCGCCCGCACCACGGATGACGGACGGCCCTTCGGTACTGCTCGGGGTGTTACGACGCCTTGGCCTTCTCCGGGGCCGGCGCGGCCGCGGCGGGGGCCGGGGCGGGCTTGGCGGCCTCGTAGAACTCCTCGCGCGGCGTCTCCATGGCGCCGAGCGAGACGACCTCGCGCTTGAGGAACATGCCGAGGGTCCAGTCGGCGAAGACGCGGATCTTGCGGTTGAAGGTCGGCATCGCCATGCCGTGGTAGCCACGGTGCATGTACCAGGCGAGACGGCCCTTGAGCTTGATCTTGAACTTGCCCATGACGATCATGGCCACGCCCTTGTGCAGGCCGAGACCGGCGACCGCGCCCTTGTTGGCGTGGCTGTACGCGCGCTGCTCGAAGCCGCGCATGCCGGACACGACGTTGTCGCCGAGGACCTTGGCCTGGCGCAGCGCGTGCTGGGCGTTCGGCGGGCACCAGGCGCGCTCGGCCGGGACGCCGGCCTTGATCGCGGCCAGGTCCGGGACCTGGGCGTTGTCGCCCGCGGCCCAGACGTAGTCGAGGCCGTTGACCTGCAGCTTCTCGTTGCAGTCCACGTGGCCGCGGGGGCCGAGCGGGAGGCCGAAGCGGGCGAGGGCCGGGTTCGGCTTGACGCCGGCGGTCCACACGATGGTGTTGGAGTCGACCTCGAGGCCGTTCTTGAGCACGACGTGGCCGTCCACGCAGGAGTCCATGGAGGTCTCCAGGTAGATCTCGATGCCGCGGCTCTCCAGGTGCTCCTTGCCGTACTGGCCGAGCTTGGGGCCCACCTCGGGGAGGATCTTGTCGGCGGCGTCGACCAGCACGAAGCGCATGTCCTCGCGGGACACGTTCGTGTAGTACTTGGCCGCGTCGCGGGCCATGTCCTCGACCTCGCCGATGGTCTCGGCGCCGGCGAAGCCACCGCCGACGAAGACGAAGGTCAGGGCCTTGCGGCGGACCTCCTCGTCGGTGGTCGAGTCGGCCTTGTCCAGCTGCTCGAGGACGTGGTTGCGCAGCCCGATGGCCTCCTCGATGCCCTTCATGCCGATGCCCTGCTCGGCGAGGCCGGGGATCGGGAAGGTGCGGGAGACGGCACCCATCGAGATGACCAGGTAGTCGAAGGGCAGCTCGTACGCCTCGCCGACGAGCGGCGCGATCGTGGCGACCTTGCGGTCCTGGTCGATGGTGGTGACCCGGCCGGTGAGCACCTCGGCTCCGCGCACGACGCGCCGCAGCGGGACGACGACGTGGCGCGGCGAGATGCTGCCGGCGGCGGCTTCGGGGAGGAAGGGCTGGTACGTCATGTACGACCGCGGGTCGACGACCGTGACGGTCGCCTCGGCGTAACGCATCTTCTTGAGGATGCGCCGCGCGGCGTACAGGCCAACGTACCCGCCGCCTACGATGAGGATCCTGGGACGCTCCGTGGTGCTCATGCCATCGAGTATCCACCCACCGCCGGGGGTCACCTCGTGCGCCCCTTCACAAGCTTCCCGGGGTGCTCTGCTACACTCCGCCGCCCACGTGATCCACGTCATGGTCGTGCAAAGGAACCGGGATGCAGTGGTGAACGTTATTCACCCCCACTGAACTGGCCTGGAGAGCCCCCGTTAACGCGGAACCAGCGGGTGCGTTCACACGATGGAAACTTCGAGCGAAGTGGCCTCCGCGCCTGCGAAAGGGCCCTGATGACCCCCTCGGGAGGCCCAAAGACCTCCCTCCGGCGCCATCAGGGCCCTTTTCCTTGTGAAGAACTTCACGAAGCTTTCCCGACGGGGTGTCGCCGGGCGCTTCGATAGGTGCCCGCTATGCCACGGATAGGGCGATCCCATCGAGGATGTCGTGCTCGCTGACCACGACCTCGGTGGCTCCGACCCGCTCCACGATCTCCTGGAGGACGAGCGCGCCGGCCACGATGACGTCCACCCGGCCGGGGTGGACGACGGGGATCGCGGCCCGCTCGTCGTGGGTGGAGGCGAGCAGCCGGGCGGTGACCTCGGCGACCTGGGCGGCGGAGATCCGGGAGTGGTGGACCTTCTCGGAGTCGTACTCCGGCAGCCCGAGGGCGATGGCGGCGACGGTGGTGACGGAGCCGGCCAGGCCGACGAGCGTGTCGGCGGCCTCGATCGGGACGGTCTCGGCGGCCAGGTCGAGGGCGGCGCGGACGTCGGCGCGGATGGCCTCGGCCTCCTCGGCGGTCGGCGGGTCGTGCCGGACGTGCCGCTCGGTGAGGCGGACGCAGCCGATGTCGACGGAGCGGGCGGCCTCGACGTGCCGGTTGCCGACCACGAACTCGGTGGAGCCGCCGCCGATGTCGACGACGAGGCGCCGGTCGTCGCCGTGCAGCTCGCCGGTGGCGCCGGTGAAGGAGAACTCGGCCTCCTGGTCGCCGGTGATGACCTCGGGCTCGACGCCGAGGATCGCGACGACCCCGTCGACGAACTCCTGCCGGTTCTCGGCGTCGCGGGAGGCGGAGGTGGCGACGAAGCGGATCCGCTCGGCGCCGAGCTCCTCGATGACGGCGGCGTACGCGCGGCAGGCGGCGAAGGTCCGCTCCAGCGCCTCGGGGGCGAGCCGGCCGGTCTTGTCGACGCCCTGGCCGAGCCGGACGATCGTCATCCGCCGGTCCAGCTCGATCAGCTCGCCGGTCTCCGGGTGCACGTCGGCGACGAGGAGGCGGATGGAGTTGGTGCCGCAGTCGATTCCGGCGACCCGGGTCACGCGCCCTTCTCCTCTTCCTTGTCCGCTTCCCTGTCCGCGCACGGGTTCACGCACGGGCCCTTGGCCCACCACTCGGGGAGCATGGCCAGGGCCTCGTCGCCGAACGGGTTGACGCCGGGGCCGGCGACGAGCGAGTGGCCGACGAGGACGTGCAGGCACTTCACGCGGTCGGGCATGCCGCCGGCGCTGGGGAAGCCCTCCAGGACCTCGATGGCGTCGCGGCGGGCGATGTAGTCCTCGTGCGCCGCGCGGTAGGCGGCGGCGAGCTCCGGGTCGGTGGCGAGCCGGGCCTGCATCTCCTTCATGACCCCGTTGGCCTCCAGGGTGCCGATGGCCGAGGCCGCCCGGGGGCAGGTGAGGTAGTACGTGGTGGGGAAGGGGGTGCCGTCGGGCAGCCGGGGCGCGGTCTCGACGACGTCCGGGTTGCCGCAGGGGCAGCGGTGCGCGATGGCGCGCAGGCCGCGCGGCGGCCGGCCGAGCTGGGCCTCGAAGGCGGCGACGTCCGCCTCGGTGGGCTCGGTGCGTTCGGTCTGCGGAGGGGGCGTTTCCATCGTGGATCCTGAGTCGGGTCGGTCAGTGGCGGTCGGCGTTGTCCACGCCGTCCCAGAGGTTGTCGTACCAGGGGCGGTCGGCCGTGCCCTGGTCGGCGCGGGGGCGGTCGGCCGCCCCGGGGTCGTTCACGGTGAAGCCGGTCTCGCCGGGGAGCACGTAGTGGAGGTGTTCACGGGCGAGGCGGCGGACGTAGGCGGGGTCCTGGAGGCGGGCCTTCTCGTCCCGCAGCTCCTCGACCCGCCGGGCGGCCTCGGCGGCCCTGCGCTCCTGGTCGGCGATCTCGCCCTGCTGGGAGACGTAGCTCCGTATCGGGTAGGCGAGGGCGACGACGAGGGAGCAGACGACCAGGGCGAGGAAGGCGGCGCGGCCGGTGAGCCGGGAGCGCCGGGCCTGGCGCCGGGTCTGGGAGCGGTAGACACGGGCGGCGGTCTGCTCGCCGATCAGCCTGATCCGGGTCGCGGTCGAGAACCGGTCCCGGTCCTTCACGGCCATGTCGTGTCGCCTCCCCTTTTCTCCGGTGTCGCTTGTCTCCGGTGTCCCTCAAACGTGCGTCCCCGCACACGGTACGGGACCGGGTGCGGGGACGGACGGAACTACGGCGTCAGGGCAGGTCAGCCCTTGAAGCGCGGGAAGGCGCTGCGGCCGGCGTAGACGGCGGCGTCGTCGAGGATCTCCTCGATGCGCAGCAGCTGGTTGTACTTGGCGACGCGCTCGGAGCGGGCCGGGGCGCCGGTCTTGATCTGGCCGCAGTTGGTGGCGACGGCGAGGTCGGCGATGGTGACGTCCTCGGTCTCGCCGGAGCGGTGGGACATCATGCACTTGAAGCCGTTGCGCTGGGCGAGCTCGACGGCGTCGAGGGTCTCGGTCAGCGAGCCGATCTGGTTGACCTTCACCAGGAGGGCGTTGGCGGACTTCTCCTCGATGCCGCGGGCGAGGCGCTCGGGGTTGGTGACGAAGAGGTCGTCGCCGACGAGCTGGACCTTGTCGCCGAGCTTCTCGGTGATGACGTTCCAGCCGGCCCAGTCGTCCTCGAACAGCGGGTCCTCGATGGAGACGAGCGGGTACGCGGAGACGAGCTCCTCGTAGTACTCGGTCATCTCGGCGGCGGAGCGCTCCTTGCCCTCGAAGAGGTACTTGCCGTCCTTGTAGAACTCGGAGGCGGCGACGTCCAGGGCGAGGGCGACGTCCTTGCCGGGCACGTAGCCGGCCTGCTTGATGGCCTCCAGGATGAGGTCGAGCGCCTCACGGTTGGAGCCGAGGTTCGGGGCGAAGCCGCCCTCGTCGCCGAGGCCGGTGGAGAGGCCCTTGGTCTTCAGGACGGACTTGAGGGTGTGGTAGACCTCGGTGCCCCAGCGGAGGGCCTCGGAGAAGGACTCCGCGCCGATCGGGGCGATCATGAACTCCTGGATGTCGACGTTGGAGTCGGCGTGCGACCCACCGTTCAGGATGTTCATCATCGGAACGGGCAGCAGGTGCGCGTTCGGGCCGCCCAGGTAGCGGAAGAGCGGGAGGTCGCTGGCCTCGGAGGCGGCGTGCGCGACGGCGAGGGAGACGCCGAGGATGGCGTTGGCGCCGAGCGACGACTTGTCCGGGGTGGCGTCCAGGTCGAACATGGCCTGGTCGATCAGGCGCTGCTCGGTGGCGTCGTAGCCGACGAGCTCCGGGCCGATCTGCTCGATGACGGCGAGGACGGCCTTCTCGACACCCTTGCCGAGGTAGCGGTTCTGGTCACCGTCGCGGAGCTCCAGGGCCTCGAACGCACCGGTGGAGGCACCGGACGGCACGGCAGCACGGCCGGTGCTGCCGTCGTCGAGGCCGACCTCGACCTCGACCGTGGGGTTGCCTCGGGAGTCCAGGATTTCCCGGGCTACGACGACGTCGATGGACGGCACGAGCATCTCCTTCTGGGATGTGACGCTAGGTGTGACGCATGGTCGCAAGGTCTCGTTCGCCTTGCGACAAGAGCCTAACCGGCTCCGGCGCTCCGGCCAGCCGACCGCCCGTCCCCTGGGACGAAAAAGGGCCCAAGCGCACGCATCGGGGGACGAAAGACCCGGCTTCTACTGGACGGTAACGCCGGAACCCCGGTCCGGAGCCACGGGGGAAGGGGGCTCGGGACCGGGGTGGTCACCGCGGGAGGGTCGTCGGGTGCCGGTGAGCCGCCGGACTCACCGCCACCGCGGGCCTTACTTCAGGTGGAGCTGCTGGCCCGGGTAGATCAGGTCGGCGTTCTCGACGACGTCCTTGTTGAGCTCGAAGAGCTTCGCCCAGCCGCCCTCGACGCCCTGCGCCTCGGCGATCTTGCTGAGGGTGTCACCGGCGACGACCTTGTACTCGCCGTCGCCCTTCTTGACCTTCTTGCCGGTCGGGGTGGTGACGGTCTTCTTGGCGGCGGCCTGCGGGGCGGCCTGGGTGGTGCGCTTCGGGGCCTGGCGCTGCTCGCTGCGGGTGGCGGACCGCTCCGTGGAGCGCTCGGGGGCGCTCTGCTGCGGGGCGGCCTGCTGGGTGCTCTGCTGCGGAGCGGCCTCGGCGGAGCCGCCGTCGTAGGAGGCGGAGGAGAGGCCGACGCCGCAGCTCGGCCAGGCGCCCTTGCCCTGGCCCGCGAGGACCTTCTCGGCGATGGCGATCTGCTGCGACTTGCTGGCCTGGTCGGCGGTGGAGGCGTAGGCGGTGCCGCCGTACGCGGCCCAGGTGGAGGCCGAGAACTGGAGGCCGCCGTAGTAGCCGTTGCCCGTGTTGATGGACCAGTTGCCGCCGGACTCGCACTGGGCGACGCGGTCCCACTCGGAGGCGGTGGCGGCCGAGGCGGTGCCGGCGGCCATCAGCGGGGCGGCGACGGCCGCACCGGTGACGCCGACGAGGGCGACGACGCGGGTGGCCTTGGAGGGACGACGACGCTTGCCCGTGCCGGAGAACAGCATGGAGTTTCCTCTTCACCGACGCCTGTGAGGTGAGCTGTCGGGTTCGGGCTTGAAGAGTTCGCCCGGCCGCGTGTCCTTGCACGCGGCTTCACCCCTAGCCGGTCCCGTCGGCCGTCACTGTCAACGGCCGGGACCGGCGCAAACCTTGGGTCCCCCACTCCTGCCTGCGGCGCTTTCGCGACGACAGTTCCCGGCGGCCGACGGCAGGACTCGGCGTTTCGGTCGACGGGGCCCGCGGTGGCGAGCGGTGTCGACCGTAGACACACAGGTGCTCGAAGTTCAAAGGGCCTTACGACGGACAAATCGCCCTTACTTGCCTTCCGTCAGACCTCGTTTGCGCAGGTGAGGGCTGACGGAAGCAAAGTTTGCGGACGTGACACGCCAGTTGGGACGAAGAGACCCATGTCTCACTTTCCCAAAATCGGACATACGCCCCTGAAACGGCCTCACTTCTCCGCTGAAGGGACCGTCAGTTCAAGGCTCTGACCAGGGAGGATGAGATCCGGGTCGGTGCCGACCGTCTGACGGTTGGCGTCATAGAGGGCGTCCCACCCGCCGGGGAGGTCGTTCGCCTGCGCGATCTCGGACAGGCTGTCGCCCGGCCGCACGGTGTAGGCGTCACTTTCGTCCGAGCTGACGGGGGTTGAGGTGACCTTGTCCGCAGACGCGGCATGTCGCCCGGATTCCTGAGCAGTGTCCGTTGTGCCGGATTCCTCCGGTGCCGCCTCACCCCGGTGCTTGCCCGTACCGGGTGTGGCCGACGACACGTCAGACCCGTCGGTACCGGGGGTCACCGGGGTGGTGGGCGCCACGGGGGACGTCGGGGCGTCCGGCGACGTCACCGGGGCGTCCGGGGTGCCCGTGGAGGCGTCCGGGGCGCCGGGCGCGGTGGTCGCCGGCGGCTGCGTGGCCGTCCCCGCGGGGGCGGTGGGCGCGGCGGGGGTGGTGGCGGGCTTCGACGGCGTGGTGGGCGCGGCCGGGGCCGTGGTGGTCGCCGCCGCCCCCTCCCCCGCCCGCTCCGTCTTCTCGGCCCGCCCGGTGGCCGGCGCGGTCGTCCCGGCGGTCTCCTCCACCTCCGGCCGCGCGTCGGCGGCGGTCCCCGTGGGCGTGCCGCCCGTCCAGTTCGACTCGGGCGCCACGCCGCCCTCCTCTTCCTCCTGGACGGCGGGGCCCGGGTGGACGCCGGTCGCCTTGCCGTCGTTCTCCAGGCCGGCGATGGGGGCGCAGGTGGCCCAGTCGGTGCTGCCGGAGGCGAGCGCCTTCTCGGCGACGGTGATCTGCTGGGCGCGGCTGGCGAGGTCGGGGCTGGGGGCGTACGCGAGGCCGCCGTGCCGCTCCCACGCCTCCTGCGTCATCTGGAGGCCGCCGTAGGCGCCGTTGCCGAAGTTGGCGCTCCACTGGCCCCCGGACTCGCAGGCGGCGACCCGGTCCCAGGTGGCCGCGTCGGCGGCGGAGGCGGATCCGGTGGCGAGCAGCGGCAGCGCCAGGGCGGATCCGGTCACTCCCGCGGTGACGACGAGCGCGGGAGCCTGGCGGGGTCGACGGTGTCGTCCGTTTCCGGAAAGCATGTCGGGGCCTTTCGCGTGACGGCGGGGACGGCGGGTGCGCCGGGGACGGCCGGGATCGGGCCGAACGTTGGCGCGAACGTAGCCGCATTCGAACGTCCGTCACAAGTCGATGGCTTCGCGATCACGCGAAGATCACATTTCTGACACGCCGTCACCCGCCGTGCCGGGGTGCGGAAGGGGTGAACTCCACCGGAAGCGTGCGCAATCCCCGCATGATGAGCCCGCCGCGCCACCGCAGTTCGTCCGGATCGGCGCCAAGTCGCAGGTCCGGCAGGCGGGTCAGGAGGGTGGCGAGCGCGGTCTGGCCCTCCAGCCGGGCGAGCGGCGCGCCCAGGCAGTAGTGGATGCCGTGCCCGTACCCGAGGTGCTGGTTGTCCTTGCGGGCGAGGTCGAGGGTGTCGGGCGCGCCGAAGCGGTCCGGGTCGCGGTCGGCCGCCGCGAGGACGACGAGGACCGGGTCGCCGGCCGGGATG
Organism: Streptomyces roseofulvus; assembly: GCF_039534915.1. NCBI lineage: Bacteria > Bacillati > Actinomycetota > Actinomycetes > Kitasatosporales > Streptomycetaceae > Streptomyces > Streptomyces roseofulvus. The sequence goes on from NZ_BAAAWE010000001.1 coordinate 3,373,926, forward strand.
GGCTGCCCGCCGATGGTGAGCCCGGTGGTCGCGTACCGCCAGGTCGCCAGCTCGACCGGCCCGTCGTACCGGAGCAGTTCCTCGACCCCGGTCTCCAGGAGTCCGGTCTCCCCGGCGGCGAGCGAGGACTGGAGGAGGGCCCGCTGCTCCGGGTGGCGCAGCAGGGCGTAGGTGCCGTTGCCGATCAGGTTGATGGTCGTCTCGAAGCCGGCGAAGAGCAGCACGAAACACATGGCGACGGCCTCGGCCTCGGTGAGGTGGTCGCCGTGGTCGGAGGCGCGGATCAGCCCGGAGATGAGGTCGTCGCCGAGATCGCCGCGCTTCCGGTGGATCAGTTCGGCGAGGTACCCGCGGATCTTCTTCACCGACCGCGCGACCCCGCCCCGCGGCCCTCCGCCGTGCCGGATCATCATCCCGGCCCAGTCGCGGAAGTCGTCCTGGTCCTCGGCGGGCACGCCGAGCATGTCGCAGATGGCGTAGATGGGCAGCGGGAAGGCGAACTCGTGGATGAGGTCGGCGCTCCCCCGCCCGGCGAAGCCGTCGATCAGCCGGTCCGTCAGCTCCTGCACGCGGGGGGCGAAGGCGGCGACCCGGCGCGGGGTGAACGCCTTCGACACGAGCCGCCGCAGCCGGGTGTGGTCCGGCGGGTCGATGTTGAGGAGGTGGGTCATCAGACCGGCGCTGCGCTCGCCCGGAATGCCGGTCTTGCCCGGTTCGGCGTGGTGCACCGGGTTCTTGGAGAGCCGCTGGTCGGCGAGGGCCTGCCGGGCGTCCGCGTACCGGGTGACGAGCCAGGCCTCGACGCCGCTGGGGAGAGTGGTCCGGTGCACCGGCGCGTGCTCCCGCAGCCACGCGTACGCCGGGTAGGGATCGCTCGCGAACTCCCAGCTGAAGAGCGCGGGCACCGGGCCGTCGCCGGCGCCGGAGACCGGGCAGGAGGCGGCGGCCGGGGCGGGGCTCGCAGGGGGCTTTCCGGGCGTACCGGGCGTCGGGGCGGGTCCTTCACTCACGCCCCGACCGTACCGTCCGGTTCCCCGGGCCCCCTCGGCCGACCTGACGTCATCACCGCCCGGTGATCACGCCGTGACGGCCCGTGCCCTACATTTCCCCGCGTGGACCTCCCCTTGCTCAGAAGCACGTTCGCGGTCGTCGAAAGACGGGCCGAACACGCCGTCACGTACTTCTACTCGCACCTCTTCTGGCGCAACCCCGGCGTGCGGGAGCTCTTCCCCGAGGACATGGCCCCGCAGCGCGACCGGCTGTTCGCCGCGCTCACCCACGTGGTGACCGGCCTCGACGAGCCCGGGCTCCCCGACTACCTGGGGCGGCTCGGCAGGGACCACCGCAAGTTCCTCGCCACCCCCGCCCTCTACGCGGCCGTCGGCGAGAGCCTGCTCGCCGCCTTCGCGCACGCCGCAGGGTCGGCGTGGACGATCGAGGCGGAGAAGGCGTGGTCCGAGGCGTACGGGCGGGTCGCCGGGATGATGCTGCGGGGCGCGGAGGAGTCCGCCGGGGCCGGGGAGCCCGCCTGGTGGGACGCGGACGTCGTCGGCCACCGGCGGCACGGCGACGACCTGGCCGTCCTGACCCTCCGTCCCCGCAGGCCGTTCCCCTTTCTCCCCGGTCAGTACGCCGGCGTCAGCTCGCTCCGGGTCCCCCGCGTGTGGCGCACCTACTCGCTCGGCAACGCCCCCCGCGCGGACGGCACGCTCGACCTGCACGTGAGCCGCATCCGGGGCGGGGCGATGAGCACGGCCCTGGTGGACGGGGTCCGCCCGGGCGAGACGCTGCGGCTGAGCGCGGCCGGCGGCGCGGCGGTCCGCCGTACGGCCCCGGGCGCGCTCCGTACCTACGTGTGCGCCGGTACGGGCTGGGCGCCGGTGAAGGCCCTCCTGGAGGAGGCGGCCGTTGCCGACCCGGCGGCCGGGGGCCGGATCTTCATGGTCGCCCGCTCCCGCGAGTACCTGTACGGGCGGGAGGACCTGGACCGGCTGGCCGCCCGGCTCCCCGGCCTGAGCGTCACCCACATCACCTCGGCCCCCCGCCACCCCCGCGACCAGGCGACCGAGCGCCTGCTGACCGCGCTGCGGGCCTGCGGGCGCTGGCCGGACCACGACGTCCACCTGGCCGGCCCGCCCGGTTTCGTCACCGAGGTCGCCGAGGTCCTCGCGGAGCTGGGCGCGGACCCGGCCCGCACCCACTACGACGTCCTTCCGCCGGTGGGCCGGTTCACCACCCGCCCGTCCTCCCGCGCCGAGTGGCTGCTCCAGCCGCCCGCGGTGCGCTGGCACGACCCCGCGGCACGCGCCCCGCGATAGGCCCTGTCCGGCAATGCGCGCCGGATCCGGCGGGAATTGTCGGACAGGGCCTGGGGCTGACGGCGCGGGTCAGAGGCTCGCGAACCGGCGGCGGGTGAGCTCCGGGGTGCGCGGCCGCCGCCCCTCGACCTCCGCCTTGAGGTCGGCGAGCGTCTGCGCGGCGAGCTCCCGGCGCCAGGCCAGCTCGCCCCGGCGCATGGCCCCCGAGACGGCACAGGTCCTGCGGTAGTCCACGTCCGCGCGGCCGCCCGGTCCCTGCCGGAGGATCTCCTGGCAGCGGAAGGCGTCCTCGGTCCCCTCGATCGCGGTCACCACGTCGAGCACCGTGATGTCGCCCGGGTCGCGGGCCAGCCGGAAGCCGCCGCGCGGGCCGGTGGTGGAGGTGAGGATGCCGGCCCGGACCAGGGCCTGGAGCTGCTTGTTGAGATAGGCGGCGGGCAGGTCGTAGAAGGCGGCGAGCCGGTTCGCCTTGACCGCTGCCCCGTCCTCCACCCAGGTCAGGTTGAGGCAGCTGTGCAGCGCCCACTCGACGCCCTCGCTCATCTGCATGTTCTGGATACTACCCATCCGAAACCCGCGGCGGCGGCCGGCCGTCGCGGGCCCTCACAGCCCTTCGGCCGCCCGGATCGCGTCCCGGTAGGCCCGGGCCGCCGCCCGCAGCGCCGCCTCCGGGTCGACGCCGTCGGCCTCCGCGCGGGCCGCGAGGGCCAGCAGCTCGTAGCCGATGCCGGCGCCCTCCGGGAGCGGCACGTCGAGGCCCGCCGTGCGGACCCGGCTCGCGAGCTTCGCGGCGAGCGCCAGCCCCGGCTGCCCGACCGGCACCCCGTCGGTCACGGACTCCCGGCCCTTCTCGACGGCCTTGGCGGCCAGCCAGTGGGCGCGGACGTCCTCGGGGGTCTCGGCGGTCTCGTCGCCGAAGATGTGCGGGTGGCGCTGGATCAGCTTCTCGACCAGCGTGCCGGCCACGTCGTCGACGGAGAACGGCTCCTCGGCGTCCTCCTCGGCGATCCGCGCGTGGAAGACGACCTGGAGGAGGACGTCCCCCAGCTCCTCGCGCAGCTCGTGCCGGTCGCCGGCCTCGATCGCCTCGACCAGCTCGTACGCCTCCTCGATGGCGTACTTGGCGAGGCCCTGGTGCGTCTGCAGCGAGGACCAGGGGCACCGGCGCCGGATGACGTCCATGACCTGGACGAGGTCGAGGAGGCGGGCGCCCGGCAGGTCGTACGAGCCGGGCAGCAGCTCCAGGTCGGGCATGGCGACCCGGCCGGAGCCGGCCAGTCGCGCGAGCCCGTCGGTGAGGCCCCGGTCGCCCTCGCCGGAGGGCAGGACCAGGACGGTACGGCCTCCGGCGCAGGCGGCGACCAGCTCCTCCGCGGTGGGGCGGAGGTGCTCGACGGCGACGCCCGCCTCCCGCAGGTAGGGCAGCTGGGGGTGGTGCTCGTCGGGGCAGAGGACCCGGTCGGCGCCGCGCAGCGCCTCCCAGGCGGGCCAGGACAGCAGTCCGGGCGCCACCCGGTGGCTGGCGGTGAGCAGGACGACGCGGCCGGGGTTCTCGGAAGTCACCCTTCGAACCTACCCCGGGAGCGGGGTCAGCCCGGAAGCTGCTCCGCCCCGGCGGCGCCCTGCCCCCGGGTGACCTGGACCAGCCAGGGGGCGGTGTCGGCGCCGGTGTCGAGCTGGACCTTGGTGTCGTCCCAGGCGCCGTAGCGCGGGTTCACGTCGATGTCGAGGGACTTCGACGCGTTCGCGAACAGCTCCTGGAGCTTCTGCTGGCCCTCGGGGGTCTCGGTGATCCCCAGCTTCTCGATGATCTTCGTCATGAGGACGTTGCGCCGGACGACGTCGCCGACCTGGCCCGGGGCGACGCCCTGCTGCTGGAGCAGGACGGCCTCCAGGCCCTCCTCGCCGCCGTTCTCGCGGACGAACGCCTCGCGGGTCTCCTGGAGTTCGGCGCGGCTGGCGGTGACGCCCTGGTCGGCGGCGACCTTGCCGAGGATCCGGTCGAAGATCATGCCGTTGAGCTTCTGCCGGCCGAGGTCGCCGGTGGCGGCGATCAGCTGGGCGGACTGCGGGGACGCCGCCTGGGCGTCGCGGGCCGCCTTCACCTCGGCCTGGAGGCTGGAGACGTCGATCCGCTCGCCCCCGACGACGGCCGCCGCCCCTGGATGGGCCTCGCCGCCGCACGCGGTGAGCAGCGGGGCCGCGGCGAGGAGCGCGGCGGAGAGGGCAAGCGCGGTGCGGCGGCGTGCGGGGCTGGCGTGGCGGCGGTCGCGGCGGTGCAAAGGAGCCTCCCGGGCTGGTCGTGCGTCAGTTGGACGACCTTGCGGTGATCGATGGTAGGGAGTCGCCGAGGCCGTAGCCACTCCTTCGCAGCGACAACTTGCGCGTCACCGCGGAACGGGGGTCACTTCCGGACGACCGTCTCCCACAACGAGGCACCCGCCGCCCGGGTGTCGGCCCGGGCCCCCTCCTTCTCGCGGCCCGCGTGCGTCTCGGCCACCAGGTAGTGGGGCCTGCGCTTCACCTCGTAGTAGATGCGGCCGACGTACTCGCCGATCAGGCCGACCATGACCATCTGGACGCCGGCGAGGGCGGTGACGGCGACCAGGAGCGTGACGTAGCCGGGCGTGTCGACGCCGTGGGCGAGGGCGTCGGCGACGATCCAGCCGGCGTAGGCGAGGGCGAGCGAGACCAGCAGCAGGCCGAGGTAGACGGCGGCGCGCAGCGGCTTGTTGTTGAAGGACAGCAGGCCGTCGAGGCCGTAGTTGAGGAGCTTGCCGAAGGTCCACTTGGACCGGCCCTCCTCGCGCACCGCGTTCTCGTAGGCGAAGGTCGTGGTCCGGAAACCGACCCAGGAGAACAGGCCCTTCGAGAAGCGGTTGTACTCCCCCAGGCCGAGGATCGCGTCGACCGTGCGCCGGGACAGCAGCCGGAAGTCGCCCACGCCGTCGACGAGTTCGACGTCGACGAGCCGGTTGATCGCCCAGTAGTAGACGCGGGCGGTGAGGGTGCGGGTGACCCGGTCGCCCTCGCGGGTGCGGCGGGCGACCACCTGGTCGTACCCCTCGGCGTGCAGCGCGACCATCCGGTGCACCAGCTCCGGCGGGTGCTGGAGGTCCGCGTCCATGATGACGACGGCGTCGCCCGCCGCGTGCCGGAGCCCGGCCAGCATGGCGGCCTCCTTGCCGAAGTTGCGGCTGAAGGAGACGAAGCGGACCCGGGCGGGGTCGGCGGCGGCGAGGTCCCGCAGGATCGGAAGGGTCCGGTCCCGGCTTCCGTCGTCCACGTAGACGATCTCGAAGTCGCCCTCCAGGGCGTCGAGTTCCTTCGTCACATGGGAGTGGAAGCGGGCGAGGACGTCCTCCTCGTTGAAGCAGGGGACGACGAGAGAGAGCAGCACACCGGACACCCAAAGGCAGGCCGGTGACCCGCCCGCCCCGCCGGGGTGACGCCGAGAAGACCATTGCGTGAACTGCCCCGCGGGGGCCGTCCCGCACCCCTCCGGCGCTGCGATATTCGACCCGCCATGCGAACTCCCCTGCGCACCACGTCCTCCGGGACGCCCTCCGCCCCGCGCCGCGCGACGGCCGCCGCCTCCGCCCTGGCCGGGCTCCTCGCCGCCGTCGCCGTCTGCGCCGGGGACGCGGCGGCCCGGGTCTTCCCCTTCGGCCCGCGCCACCGGTCGGTGAACGACCTGGCGAACCAGTTCGTCCCCTTCCACGCCCACCTGTGGGACCTGCTGCACGGGCGCGCCGACGGCGGGCTCCTGCTGAACTGGCAGGCGGGCTGGGGCACGAGCTTCCTCCCGGACCACGGCACCTACCTGTCGAGCCCGCTGGCGCCCCTCGTCGCGCTGGCCCCGCGCGCGGACGTCGAGTACGCCGTCTACGCCCTCACCGTCCTGAAGACGGCCCTCGCGGCCGCCGCGACCGCGTTCCTGCTGCGCCGGCTCTCCACCGTCCCCGCCCCGTGGTGGCCGGCGGTGCTCGGCGCCGGGTACGCCCTGTGCGGCTGGTCGGTGGTGGAGGGCACGTACAACCCGATGTGGCTGGACGGCCTGATCGCCTTCCCGCTGCTGTGCCTGGTGGCCGAGTGGGCCCGCGAGGGTGTCCGCCCGCTGCTGTCCGTGCTGACCGTGGCGGTCTGCTGGACGGCGAACTTCTACACGGCCTACATGGCGACCCTCGGGGCGGCCCTCTTCCTCCTCGCCCGCCTGGCCGCCACCGGCCCCTTCCGGCCGCGCGCGCTGCTGCGGGCGACCGTGTCCACGGTGCTCGGAGTCGGCCTCGCCGCGCCCGTGCTCGTGCCCGTCCTGCTGTCGACCCGGCAGGCGCACCCGGGCGTCGTCCGGAACTTCGAGGCGGCGGGCGCGGCCGACGCGCTGGCCCGGCTGCTGCCGGGCACGTACGGCTTCGCCACCCCGGCCGCGTTCGTCGCCGCCCCGGTGCTGCTGCTCGCGGCGACGCTCGCCTTCCGGCGGGACGTGCCGGGCCGGGAGCGGTGGGTGTGGACCGGCCTCGTCCTCGGCACGGCGCTCTCCCTCCAGTGGGGCCCGACGCACCTGGTGTGGCACCTCTTCGCCACGCCGAACGGCAGCCCGTACCGCCAGACCTTCGTCCTCTCCGGCCTGCTCGTCGTCGCCGCCCACACCGGTCTCGCCCGCGGCCTGCCCGGCCCGCGGGCCCTCGCCGGAGGCGGCGCCGTGGTCCTCGCGCTGACGGCCGGCGCCCTCCCCAGCGACCTCGCCACCCGGCCCGCGCTGCTCCTCGGCGTCGCCGGGCTCGCCGCCGCGGCGGGCGCCCTCGCGCTCCCCCGCCGCCCCCGGTACGCCCTCCTCGCCGCGCTGCTCGTCACCGGCACGCTGCTCGGCCAGGCCGCCGCGACGACCGCGTACGCGGACCGCAAGCGCCTGGCGCACCTCGACGACTACCCGCCGTACGGCCCGGAGCAGCGGCGCCGGGCGGCGGCCCTGGCGGCGGCCGACGGCTGGCCCGCGTACCGCACCGACCCGGGCCTCCCCCGGGTCGCCGGCAACGACCCGCTGCTCCTCGGCGGCCAGGGCGCCGCCTCCTACAGCAGCCACACCCCCGCCGTCCTCACCGGACTGCTCACCGCCCTCGGCGGCGGCTGGACCTCGCGCGGCCGCAACCTGCAGAGCCTCGACAACCCGGTGACGGACGCCCTCTTCGCGGTCGGCGCCCGATGGCGGGACGGCGAGGTCGTCCGGACGGCGACGCGGCTGCCGCTCGTGACGGTACGGCCGCCGGGACCCGCGCCCGCCCTCGGCCCGTCCCCCTTCCGCAACCAGGAACTCCTCCTGGGCGCCCGGGTGTACACCGCCCCGTCCGCCGCCGGCGCCTGCCCGCCCGGTACGGAGGTCTTCCTCTGGGCGCCGGAGCGCACCGGCGAGGCCCGGCTCGGCGCCGGCGCCCCGGTGCGGCTCCTCGGCGGCGGCCCCAAGCGGCGGGCCGCGATGACCTCCCTGGGCGTCCAGACCGTCCCCGGCGTCCGCCCGGAGGTCCCGGCCGGGCGGGGCCCGGCGGAGACCGGCTGCCTGGACCGGGCGCGGCTGCGGACCGCCGTGGACGCGCTGCGGCCCTCGGCGGCCGTCGCCGTCACCCCCACCGCGACCGGCCTCACGGCCCGCTTCCCGCACCCCGTGACCGGCACGGCGGTGGTCGCCGCCCCCGCGATCCCCGGCTGGAGCTGCGGGGGCCGGGCGGTGGAGCCGTACGCCGGTCTCCTCGCCGTCCCGGTCACCGGCGCGACCTCCCTGAGCTGCTCCTTCCGCCCGCCGGGGCTGCTGCCCGGCCTCGCGGTGGCGGGAGGCGCGGTGGTGGCGATGGCGGTGCTGCTCCTGGGGGTCCGGCGGAATCAGCGGCGGCGGGCCCTGCGGACGAGCAGGACTCCGGCGGCCGCGGAGAGCACGGCGAGCGCGGCGGCGGCGTAGGCGGGCAGACCGGGACCGCTCTCGGCCAGCTCGTCGTCGCCGTAGCCGCCGGGCTCGGTGGTGGACGGCTCGGGGGCGGGCTCGGTCGTGGGCCCGTCGGTGGGCTCGACGGAGGGCTCGACGGAGGGCTCGACGGTCGGCTCTTCGGTCGGCTCGTCGGTCGGCTCCGTGGTGGACGGCTCCGGGGACGGTTCGTCCGTGGGCCGGTCCGTCGGCTCGTCCGTCGGCTCGGGGGCCGGTTCGCTCGTGGACGGGCTCGGGTCGGGGGTGGGAGAGGTGCCCCCCTCGCAGCTCAGGTCGGCCGCGAAGGGGAAGAAGTGGATCTCGCCGGCGTTGACGTCGGCGGCGCGGGTCGCCTCCAGCGGTCCGGCCGTGAGGGCCTTGGCGACGACGTCGCCCTCGATGTTCGCGGGGTCGAGGTCGGTGACGTGGGCGCGGGGGGCGTAGACCGTGCCCTCGACCGAGTCCCCGGTGGCGATCGTGAGGGCCGTCGCGTCGGAGAAGTTCCACAGGATGTACGGCGCGTCCGCGCCGCTGACCCCCGCCATGTTGGGGACGTCCCAGGTGAAGACCGAGCCGCTCGCGCGGGTGTCGACGTCGATGACGAGGGGGCTCCGGGCCGTCGGACGGTCGAGGAAGGTCAGTTCGGACAGCGCGTTCAGCTCCTCGCCGGTCAGGCGGAGGACGTTGGTGCGCCCGTCGTCCAGGGTGATGCGGCCGGGGTCCTGGAGCTCGACGGTGGCGGCGCAGGAGGCGAGCGCGTCGGCGCGGTCCCGGTAGGCGGCGAAGAGGCCGGTGAAGTCCATGAGGCCGGGGTGGGGGCCGACGGAGAGGGCCGGCTGCTCGACGGTGAGCTCGATGCGCGGGGTGGAGCCGTGGCCCTGGCCCGCGGCGACGACCTGGGTCTTCACGGTGGCGTTGTTGGCGTCCTTGGTGACGACCTCGCTGCCGGTGAGGTCGCCGACCTTCACGTAGCCGTTCTGGAGCACCTTGAGGACCCCGACGGGGCTGGCGGCGCCGTAGTCGATCCGGCCGCCGACGAGCAGCGCGGTGGGCTGCGCGTCGCCGTCGGCCCTGAAGGTGCCGGGGGTGTGCAGGGAGACGTTGTAGCCGGCGCCGTAGGAGAGGTCGCCGCCGATCGCGACGGGCCCCTCGGACTCCGTGGAGCCGAGGAGCGCGTCGGTCTCGACGACGACGCCGAAGCCGTGGTTGCCGGCGACGGGGTTGCCGACGTCGACGGTCGCGGCGGCGGCGGGGCGGACTCCCGTGGCCAGCGTGGCGGCGACGGTGCAGGCGGCGATCCCGAGGAGCGGGTACGACTTCTTCATATGAGCAGATTGCGCCGTGCCCGTGACCCGGCCCCCGTGACACGCCCACCCCTGCCGTCGAATGCAGTAGCGCAGCGTACGGACCGGCCCCGCCCCGCCGGGACCGCTACGGGCGCTGGTACGGGACCGTCATGATCTCCATGTTGTGGCCGTCCGGGTCGTCGAAGTACGCGCCCCGGCCGCCGAAGAGGCTGTTCACCTCGTGCGGCCGGGTGTGGCCCGGGTCCGCGAAGTAGGTGACCCCGGCCGCCTCCAGGCGGTCGATCATCGGGTCGAAGTCCTCGTCCCGGACGAGGAAGGCGTAGTGCTGGCCCTGGATGGGCCCTTCGGGCGCCTGGTAGAAGTCGAGCGTCACGCCGTTGGCGAGGTCGACGGGGAGGAAGGGGCCGAAGGGGGCGCCCACCTCCAGGCCGAGGATCCCGGCGAGGAAACGGGCGGAGGCGGAGCGGTCGGAGGAGTGGATGACGGTGTGGTTGAGCTGGACCTGAGGAAGTGTCACCCTCCCGACCGTACGTGATCCTTTCCGCCCCCGACCACCGCATATCGGCCGAAGTCGTCAGACGCGGCGCCCCAGTTGGCGCTGGTGCTCCAGGGCGCGCCGCAGCTCCGCCGCCGGCGGGTGGTAGGGCCCGTACAGCCGCTCGGTGTCGAGCAGGAGCCGGTGCAGCTCCGCCTGGCCCTCCTCGTGCTGTCCGGTCGCGACCAGCAGGAGCCCGGTGCGGCGCCGGACGTCGAAGGCGCGGCCGGGGTCCTGGCCGGGCCCCTGCTCGAAGGCGGGGAGGACGGCGCGGAAGGCGGCGAGTGCCTCGGCGGTCTCGCCGAGCTGTTCCAGGCAGAGCGCGATGTCGTAGCGGAACTGGGCGTTGCCCGGGTCGTCGGCGGAGAGCCGGCGCAGCTCGGGCAGGGCGCGCCGGTACTGCCCGTCGTCGAGGAGGGTGGAGGCGTACTGCTTGCGCAGGATCCGGACGACCGGGGACCCCTCGCCGTGCGCGGCGGCGGCGGCCGGGAGGATCCCGCCGAGCAGGTCGACGGCCTGGGTGAGGGCGCCCTCGCCGAGGAGCCGCTTCACCTCCTCCACCGTGCCCGCCACGTCCGCGCCCCGGGGAGCGGCCTGGGCGGGGGGCTGGGCCGGGGCCGGGGGATGGGCGGGGACGGCGACCCGGGGGTCCGTGACGGGTGCCGGGGCGGGTGCGGCCGGGGCGGCCGGGCGGGGCGCGGCGGGCCAGGGGGCGTGCGGGCGGAGGAACGGGCGGGTGGGGTCCATCGGGCCGGACGGGGTGCCGCGCGCGGGGAGCAGCGGCAGCAGCGCCTCGTACACCTCGTGGGCGCCGGAGGGGCGGGCGGCCGGGTCCTTGGCGAGCAGGCGGAGGACGAGGGCCTCCAGGGCGTCGGGGACCTCGGGGCGGACCTGGCGGAGCGGGAGGGGCGGCTCGTAGAGGTGGCGGTGGAGGACGCCGAGGGCGGTGGAGCCGGCGAACGGCACGTTCCCGGAGAGCAGTTCGTGGAGCAGGATGCCGAGCGCGTACAGGTCGGTCCGGGGGCCGACGGCGCCGCCCATGGCCTGTTCGGGCGCCATGTAGGCGGGGCTGCCGATGGGTTCGCCGGTGTGGGTGAGGCGGGTGGTGTCGGAGTCCAGGACGGAGGCGACGCCGAGGTCGAGGACGGTGACGGTGCCGTCGGGGCGGACCATCACGTTCCGCGGCTTGAGGTCGCGGTGGACGATCGGCACCGCGTGGACGGCGGCGAGCACCGCGCAGAGCTGGGCGGCGACGCAGACGGCCCACTCCCACGGGTAGGGGTCGTGTTCGGCGAGGTGGTCGGCGAGGTCGGCGCCGTCGACGTACTGCATGACGAGGTACAGGTCGTCGCCGTCGCTGCCGGCGTCGTGGACGGTGACCAGGCCGGGGTGGTCGACGTGGGCGGTGACCCGGCACTCGCGGACGAAGCGGCGGCGCAGTTCGTCGGCGGCGGTGGCGGGGCCGGTGAGGGCGGCGGGGCTGAGGAGCTTCACGGCGACCCGGCGGTCGAGCCGGGTGTCGTACGCGGTCCACACCTGGCCCATGCCGCCCTGGCCGATGACGGTGGCGAGCTCGTACCGCCCGCCGACGACACGGCCGTTCACTTCTCCCCTTCCCGGCGGAGGAGGTCGCTGAGCTCGTCGAGTTCGGCGCGGACCTGGTCGATGCGGGGGGAGGGCGGGGCGGCGGGGGCGGCCGGGGGCGGCGCGGCCGGCGCGTACGGGTGGGGCTGCTGCGGCTGCTGGGCGTACGGGTTCGGCGCGGGGACCGGGTGCGGGCTCGGCACCGTGGTCGCCGTGCCGGGGTGGACGGCCGGGTACCCGTAGCCGTACCCGGGTACGGGCGCGGGCGCGTGCGTCTGCGGGACCGGGGGCAGGGCCGGGGCCGGGGCGTGGTGGTGGCGGGTGTCGACGATGAGGTAGTAGCAGACCACCGCGGCCATCTGGACGAGCAGCACGATCATGCCCGCGGTGTTCATCCACGTGCCGGCGAAGCGCTGTTCCAGCGGGACCACGCACGCGACGTTGAGGACGAGCTGGGCCCAGAAGAGGGCCCAGTCCCGTCCCGTACGGCGCATGATCGCGATCCGGAGCATCGCGACCCAGGCGAGGAAGCCGAGGGAGACGACGACGAGGACGGTGAGGAGCACGCGGACGGCGATGGCGCCGGCGGACGAACCGCCCGGTCTCGGCGCGGGAGCGGGCGACGGTCCGTACATGCGTGTTCCCCCCAGGAAGCTGATCAGGCTTCGAGGGTAAGGGACCGGGCGGGGGCCGTCACCCGCCCGGGCGGGGGCCGTCAGTCGGACCGGACGCTCCCGTCGGCGAGGCCGTCGTAGAGGCCCTGGACCAGCTGTTCGCCCAGCCGCGCGGCGAGCCGCAGGGCCTCCTCGAAGTCGGCGAGGGCGCGGTACTGGACGCCGTGCCGGCGCTGGTCCGCGAGCGGCAGCCGGGGCAGCTGGAGGCGGCGGACGTCGAGCCGGGTGGCGGTCGAGGCGAAGCTGCTGGCCTGCCGGTTGTTGGCGGTGCCGCGCAGGAAGCCGGCGAGGAACCAGGGGTCGAGGGCGTCGGGGTCGGGGCGGAGCAGCTGGAGGCTGCGGCCGAGGGCGGCGCCGGCGGTGGCGGCGTCGACGACGCGGGCGGCGGGGCCGCCGCCGAGGACGGGCACCACGACGTCGCCCTCGCGGACGAGGACCGGGTCCTCGGTCTGCCCGTCGGCGGCCTCGGGGAGGGTGCCGGAGGGGGCGGCTCCGGTGAGGACGTCGTGCTCGGTGAGGACGGGGACCTCGCGGCCGGCGACGGCGGTGCCCTGGCCGCCGGTGCGGAGCTGGAGGGCGCCGGTGCGGGCCAGTTCGCCGACGGTGGTGAGCGGGCGCGGCGCGGGGCGGGACGGTTCGGGGGTCGGGGCGAGGGCGCGGGTGCGGACCAGGGTGGCGTCCAGGCGCTCGCGGACGGCGGCGAGTTCGGCGGCGGAGCCGCCGGCGGCGGGGGCGGTGAGGTAGCGGGCGGGGGCCAGGTCGACCTCGTCGTCGAGGAGGTCGATGACCGGGACGGCGCGGGCCAGGGTGTCGTCGGCTGCGCGGCCCGCCCAGGCGTCGAGGACCGCGTTCTGCAGGGCCGTCCACGGCAGCTTGTCGCGGCCCGCGTCGGGGACGAGCCCGGCGGTGTCGACGAAGAGGGTCTCGGCCGGCGGGCGGCGGTCGGCGGCGGGGCGGACCAGGACCCAGAGGTGGAGCGGGATGCCGTACGGGGGCGCGGCGCCGGCCGGGAGGGCGACGACGGCCCGCAGGGCGCCGCGGCGCAGCAGGTCGGCGCGGATGCGGCGGCCGGAGCGGCGGGAGGCGACGGCGGGGGGCATGAGGAGGACGGCGGTGCCGCCGTCGCGGAGCCGGGCGAGGGCGTGCTGGACCCAGGCGAGCTCGGACTCGGTGCGGGCGGGGAAGCCGTACTCCCAGCGGGGGTCGTAGGCGAGTTCGTCGTGGCCCCAGGCGCGCTCGTTGAACGGCGGGTGGGTGAGGACGGTGTCGGCGCGCAGCGCGGGGAAGGCGTCGGCGCGGAGGGTGTCGCCGGCGGCGGAGCGGATGGCGGCGTCGCTGTGGAGGGCGAGGCGGAGGGCGGAGAGGGCGGCCAGCTCGGGATCGGCGTCCTGCACGGCGAGCTCGGCCGGGCGGGCTGCGGCGCGGAGCAGGCCGCCGGTGCCGGAGGCCGGGTCGAGGAAGACGGTCGCGGGCGGGTCGCCGGCGTCGGCGGTCGCGGCGGCGGCGAGGGTGGCCATCAGCTCGGCGAGCGGCGGCGGGGTGAGCGTGTACTGCCGGGGGTTGGCGTCGAGGTGGCGGCCGAGGAGGAACTCGAAGCACTGGCGGGGCCCGCCGAGTTCGCCCGCGAGCTCGACGGCGGCGCGCAGCAGGGCGGCGCCGGGCGCGAGTTCGGCGGCGGTGGGGGTGGCGACGGCCCGGGGGAGACCGAAGCGGACGGTGAGGACCTCGTCGAGGGCGGCGGGCAGGGCCTCGGTGAAGCGGGGGTCGGGGAGGGCGGCGAGCGCGGCGAGGGCGGGGGGCCGCTCGCGCAGCAGGAGCAGGACGCCGCCGGTGTGGACGAGGCCGGCGACCGTGCCGGCGGGGTGGCCGGCGAGCTGCTGCCAGACGCGCTCGCGGAGCGGGACCTCGGCGAGCTTGCCCTGCTCGCGGAGCCACTGCTCGACCGCGGCGAGGGAGAAGGAGGGGCTGGTCTCGGTGCCGCCCACGGGCTTGGGGAAGTCGGCGTGGCGGCGGCGCCAGTTGCTGACGGCGGCCCTGCCGACGCCCGCGAGCCGGGCGATGCCGGCGGCGGTGACCTCTGTAGCGCTGTCCTCGGGCACCTGCACCCTCCGTCCGTTGTGTGGGGAACTCCGAGCACAGCGAGCATACCGACGAACCCCGTTCACGATGTGAGTCGAGTCGAAGTTCGTGAACACGGTTGACTCGGTTCACAAGCTCTGCTGTGATTACGTCATCGAAGCACGGAGTCCACAAGGAATCCCCTCGACACCTGAAAGGTGTTCACAGCCATGTCGAAGTCGCAGACGCAGCAGCGCAACTGGTTCGCCCGCCACAAGGTCCTGACCGCGGCCGGCGCGATCGTGGTCGTCGTCGCCATCGGCGCGGCGATGGGCGGAGGCGGCGAGGACGCGAAGACGCCCGAGGCGAAGTCCTCCGCCCCGGCCGCCTCCGGCTCGAAGGACTCCGGCGCCACCGCCTCCAAGGCCCCGGAGAAGCCGAAGGCCGTCACCATCGACGGCGACGGCGACTTCGAGGTCGGCTCGGACGTGAAGCCCGGCCTCTACCGCTCGACGGGCAACAAGGACGCCGAGTGCTACTGGGAGCGCGCCAAGGACGCGAGCGGCGAGGTCGACTCGATCCTCGCGAACGACAACGTGACGGGCACGGCCTACGTGGAGATCAAGAGCTCCGACAAGCTCTTCACGTCCACGAGCTGCGGCACCTGGGAGGCCGTCGACCCCAAGGCCGCCGGCACCCCCTCCGGCACCACCGTCAAGGGCTCCGCCGGCACGCTCAAGGTCGGCGTCGACATCGCCCCCGGCACCTACAAGTCGACGGGCAACAAGGACGCCGAGTGCTACTGGGAGCGCTCGAAGGACGCGAGCCACGGCGTCGACTCGATCCTCGCCAACGACAACGTGACGGGCACCGCGGTCGTCAAGATCACCGCGAAGGACGCCTACTTCAAGACGGCGGGCTGCGCGGACTGGACGAAGACGGGCTGACGGGTCGCCGAGCGGATCAGCCCTGGAAGACGAAGCGGGGCGGGTGCGCCGGGTCGGCGGTCGGGCAGGTGTAGACGAGGAGCGAGCCCCAGCGGCCCACGGTCACCTGGGTGGGGACGCTCGCGTCCATCGCGTCGGCCCCGGCCAGGTCCTCCAGGGGGATCCAGCTGCGGCTGCCGTTGTCCCACTCGTGACTCGCGACCGTGAGCAGCAGTTCCATGGGCCCGCAGTCGCAGCCGGGCAGCGTCGGGTCCCCCGCGTTCCAGGCCGCGAAGCCACCGACCTTCCAGCCCGGCGCGACGGAGAGGTCGGAGTGGTACAGCACGGAGTCCTCGTCCTGCTCCTCCTCGTCGCCCTCCCAGTCCAGGATGCGCTGCTGGAGCTCGTCGGGCAGCAGGGCGAGGTCCTGGTGCTCGGTGACGATCTCGGGATCCAGGACACAGGGCGAGGGAACGTACCCCTTCGCACCGACGACCACCGGCTCCGGCTGCTCGGCGAGCGCGTCCGTGACATCGGCCGACCGGCGCCGGCGCAGCACCACGGCGGGCTCGTGACGCCCGTGATGGGCGTCGAAGGGACACCACAGCAGCTGGAGCAGGTCCTGGCCCGCGGGGGTCCCGAGCCCCGGCACGTCCCGCGCGTACAGCTGCGCGACGGCCAGCAGAGGGATGGGGTCGGTGTCCTCCAGCCACGGCGCGTGGCGCCCACGCTTGAAGGAGCTCAGGATCTCGCCCTCCTCGGGCGTCGGCCCCGGCATGGCTCCCGGGGCGGGGGTCCGGGCCCACGCCTCCGCGAGGATCCGCCGCTCCGTCCGCACGTCCTGCGTGCGGTCGCCGTAGCGGCGCCGGTGCGGCTCGACACACACCGGCCACGGTTCGTCCGCCGGCCACAGGAAGGGGCCGCCGACCGAGGACTCTCCCACGGTCGGGGTCCCCGGCCGGGGGTGCAGCCGGGTCGTACGCCCGCGGTACGCCGCGAGCTCCGGGAACAACGCCTCGGCGTCGACCGGACGGGGTGGGGTGGTGCGGGTCATGCGGCTCCCTCGAAACAGCCTGGGCGCAACAGGCTATCCCGCCCGTTGCGCCCAGACCTTCTCGCGGTGTGCTAACTCACCGTCCCTCTCATCTCCTGACCGGCGTCCTCACCCCGGCTGCCGGGTTGTCGAGGAAGCCGCTCAGCTGGAAGCCCCGGTTGCCGAAGGCCTCGAACTCCAGCCTGATCGGAATCGGGTTTCCGCCGGCGTAGACGGGCTTGACCGAGTACTGCACGGCCTCGCCCTTCTTCACGGCGTCGTAGATCGGGCCTTCGATGAGGTCACGCATGAGCGGACTGTTCACCGGATCCTGGGTCAGGGTGACCAGGTTCCGGCGGGCGTACTTGCCCTTGCCCGCGCCGCCCAGACGTCCCGCGAGCAGGTGCCCGCGGGCCTCGTTGTACAGGGTGCCGTTGCCGCGCCAGCCCGGCGTGCGGGTCTTGCCGGCCTCGGAGCCCTTGTCCAGCATGTTGGGCGTGACCTGGGCGTCGATGCCCTGCGGGCGGCCCAGGTCGTCCAGACCGCGGTAGCGGACCTGGTTGTCCCAGGCGTACTGGTCCTGCTTCAGCTTCGGGTTGGTGCAGTTGTGGACCAGGAGCGCCGCGTCGCCGGCCACCACGTAGTACGTGTGGAGACCGTCGACGGACAGGTCGTACGTGACCGTGGTGTCGATGTACGTCCGGGTGTTGACGACCTCGGCCCGGGAGCCGTCGGCCGTCTGGAGCCGATCACCCTTCTTCAGGTCCATCGCCCGGGTCCACGTGTTCGTGGTCGCGTCGTAGATCTGGTGCAGGGCCGTCGTCTGCAGCGTCTTCACGCCGCCGGCCGTCGCGACCTTCACCTCCACGTAGTCACGGTCGTGCGTGGTGACGTGGACCTTGGAGACCGTGTGGGCCTCCTTGGCCGTGCGGCCCTTCTCGCCGGGCTCGGCGGTGAGGACCTTGTCGCCCTTCTGCACCTTGCTGATGAGCTTGGTGCCACCGCCCGCCAGGACGACGCGCGTGCCGCCGGTGAAGCTGTGGCAGCCCGAGCCCTTCGACGCGGCGGCGCCGAAGGCACCGCCCATACCCGCGCCGATCGCCGTGGCCTTGGCCGCGCCGACCACGCTGCAGCCCTCTTCGCTGCGGACGCAGGAGGTGCCGTACTCGACGGCGCCGGTCGCGGCTCCTTCGGCCGCGCCCTCCGCCGCACCGCTGATGACCTTGCCGATGGTGCCGGAGACGAGCTTGCCCGCGGCGTTCGCCGCCAGCCTGCCCGCCACACCACCGACGGCGCCGGTCACGGCGCCGATGCCGACGGCCATGGCGAGGCCGCCGAGCGTCTTCGGGCCGTCGCCCATCATGTAGCCGACGCCGTTGGCCGCCGCGCCCGCGAGGGCCGCGCAGCCGATCGCGCCGACACCGGCCGTGATCGCCGTGCACCCGGCGAAGACCGCGATGCCCGTCGCCACGGAGGCGATGGTCGAGGCGTGTTGCTTGACGAAGTTGGCTGTCGCCTTCGCCGCCTTCTTGACGGCCCGGCCGACCTTCTTGGCTGCCTTGACCACCTTCTTGGCGACGTGCTTGACGGCCTTGGCGACCTTACGGACCGCCCTCTTCACGTGCTTGACGACCCGGTGGACGGCTCGTTTCACACGCTTGTACGTCCTCTTGACGTATCTCTTGACCTTTCTGACGCTGTCGGCGACGTAGCGGACCGCCTTCCGGACGGCCCTCTTCGCCCGCTTCACCGCCTTCTTCACGGCCTTCTTGACCGCCTTGGCAGCCCGCTTGACGACCTTCGCGGCCTTCTTGACCGTGGCCTTCGTCTTCTTCCAGGCGGACTTGACGGTCTTCTTGACCTTCTTGGTGACCTTCTTGACGGCCTTCTTCGCCCACTCGAACCAGTGGCCGGTGGGGTCGACGCCCGTCAGCGGGTTGCCGTTGGCGTAGGCGTACCGGTTGGCGTTGATCGAGTTCGGCACGCCGCCGGTGGCCTCGGTGTCACGGCTGTTGAACTGGCCGGTCTGCGGCGAGTACCACCGCGCGGCCATGTTGACCTTGGCCGTCTCCGGGTCGGTCCAGCCCGACTGGTAACCCAGCGCGCCGAGCATGCCCGCCGACTGGATCACCTTGCCGAAGGGGCCGTAGGTGGTCGAGCCGGTGAGCGCCTCGCCGGCCGCGGTGTACTGCGCCACCACGTCGTCGTGCAGGTCCGTGAAGGCCAGCACCGACGAGACCGCCGTCTTGACCCCGACCAGGGAACCGGAGGCGTCGCGGCTGTAGGACGAGACGCCGTCCGAGGCCACGTCGTTGCCGGCACCGCTGTACTGGAACGTGTGAATCGCCGCGCCGGTCTCGTCCTTCGCCTCCAGGACACGGTCGAGCCCGTCGTAGGCGTAGGTGCGCGATCCCTCCTTGATCACCCGGTTGAAGGCGTCCGCCTTCACCTGGCTGGTCTGGCCCGCGTCGTCCGTCACCGAGCTCAGCGTGCCGCGCGCGGTGTACGTGTACGTGTTGTGGCCGTCGGACGTGAGCCGGTTGCGGGCGTCGTACGTGTACGTGTCGCCGCCGACGCGCGTGCGGTTGCCCGACGCGTCGTAGCCGTAGACCTCGGTGGTCGTTCCGTTGTTCCAGGAGGTGAGGCGGTCGGCCCAGTCGTAGGTGTACGTGTTGACCGAGGCGCCCGTGACCCCCGTGGTCGTCTTGGAGACCTCGTTGTCGTTGGCGTCCCAGCCGTAGGCGACCGAGGCGAGCACCTTGCCGGACGGCGAGGTGAGCTTGTCGCTGGTGAGCCGCTGGAGCGAGTCGTAGCCGAAGCTCCGCTTCGCCTTGCCGGTGCCGTAGTCGATCTCGGTGACGTCGTTGTTCTTGTTGTACGTGTACGTCGCCTTCGCGCCGGTCGCCCCGTCGTCGACGGTCTTCAGCCGGCCTGCGGTGTCGTACCCGAAGGTCGACGTGCCGGCCGCGTCCGTCCGCTGGGTGAGCGCGGCGTCGCCGTTCCAGGCGAAGGAGGACGAACCCGAGGGACCCGCGGCGGTCAGCAGCAGACCCCGGTCGTCGTAGGTGAAGGTGTTCTTCTCCGTTCCGGCGCCCGCGACCGACGTGATCTGGTCGTCGTCGTCATAGGTGTACGTGTGGTCGAGCGTCTCCGCCTCGGCCCCCGTACCCGACTGACGGATCAGACGGCTCTTCGCGTCGTACTCGTAGGAGACGGTCACGCCGCCCGGCGAGCGCATCTCCTTCGCCCGGCCTCCCCCGTCGTAGACCGCGGTGAACGTGCGGTCCTCGATGTTCGGGTGGGTCGGTGTCGAGGGCTCGACGGTCTTCTCCGGCATGCCCCACGTGTTGTACGTGGTGATGAACGGGTTGCCCCGTCCGTCCGTGAACCGGGTCAGGTTGCCGGCCGCGTCGTAGCCGTAGGACGTGGTGATCGACTCGGTGGCCGAGACCGGCTCCACGAGCTTCGTGACGAGCCCCGAGGCGTCGTACGTGAAGGTCTTCGTGTGTCCCCGGTAGTCGGTCATCGAGACGGCGTTGCCGACCCGGTCGTACGTGCTGGAGCTGAAGCGCAGGACCGCGCCCTGCGCATCCAGGTCCTCGGTCTTGACCAGGTTCCCGAAGCCGTCGTATGTGTTCCGGGTGCTGGTGCCGTCCGCGTCCTTCGCGGTGAGGACCTCGCCGTCCGCGTTGTACGTGAACGTCGAGACGTTCCCCGCGCCGTCGGTGGACTCGACGACCTCGCCGACCGCGTCGTACTTGTACGAGTGGGTCACGCCGGTCGGGGAGACCGTCCGGGACAGCTCACCGCCCGGGGCGTCGTACTCGTTGAAGGACGTGTAGGCCCGCGCCGTCGGCTGGCGCACGATCTGCGTGCTGCTGACCGGACGCTCCAGGTAGTCCCAGGTGGTCTCCTCGCGGGCGCCGTTCGGCCGGGTGGCCGAGAGCTGGTCGCCGTTGGTGTCGTAGGTGTACCTCGTCGTGCCGCTGCCGGGCTCCGTGACCGAGGCCAGGTCGCCGAGCTGCGTGTAGGTGTAGGTGGTGCGGTTGCCGAGCGCGTCGACCTCCGCCGTCACCTGGCCGAGCTTGTTGTACTCGTTGTACGACGTGGCCCGTATCGGGGCGGTGGCGCCCGGCGCGAGGTACTCGGGCGAGGTGGTCGAGGTCTCCTGGCCCTCGGCGTCGTACGCCGTCGTCGTCACGTTGCCGAGCGGGTCCGAGGTCTCCGTCGGCTCGCCGAAGGTGTTGTAGCCGGTCATGGAGACGGGACGGACCGAGACCGCGGCCCCGCCGTTCTGTTCGGCCATGACCGCCGGCTCGGTGACCGAGGTCTGCTGGCCGGCCTCGTCGTAGCCGTAGTCGGTGACGTTGCCCGCGGGGTCCGTCATCGAGGTCGGCAGACCTCGCTGGTCCAGCTTCCACGTGCTGGTGCGGACCGAGGAGCCCGCGGCCGGCAGGGTGCCGCCCTTGAGCGCCGTGATCTGCGCCGGGGCGAGGGCCTCGGAGTACACCTGGACGTCGTCCAGGCCGCCGAGGTGGTTCTCGCCGTACGCGCCCTTGTACCAGCGGCGGCCGAGCTGGAGCGGTCCGGTGGCCTCCCACGGGGTGGCGAAGGTGGCGGCCGTGCCGCTCTCGACGCCGTTCACGTACAGGCGCAGCTTGGCGCTCGCCTGGTCGTAGACGCCGACGAGGTGGGTCCAGGTGTTGGCGGTGACGGCGGCGGTGCCCGACGAGACCCGCACGATGGCCGGGTCGTAGGTGTCGGTGGCGTGCCGGTTGAAGGTCCAGCCGTAGGCCGTCGAGTAGTACAGCTGGAAGCCGGAGGCCTCCTTGCCGTCCTGCGCGACGAAGGTCCGGTTGGCCGTCGTGGAGCCCAGCTTGACCCAGGCGGAGACCGTGAAGCTGCCGTTGGTGTTCACCACCGGGCCGGTGGTCTGCGCCCACGACTCGGCGTTGCCGTCGAAGACGGCGCTGCCGCCCCGGTCGGTGTTCCAGTGCATGCCGGTGCCGTGGCTGCCGGTGTTGTTGGCGCCGGAGGAGTCCGCGAGGCCGAAGCCGGTGGTCTCGTCCAGCTTGTAGCGGGCCACCGGGGCCGTGGTGCCGTCGTGGACGGTGGTGCCGGTGACGTTGCCCAGGTTGTCGTACCGGGTGTCCGTCGTGGAGACGTCGTTGGTCGCCGGGTCGGTCTCCGTCTCCGAGACCACGTTGTCGTCCGGGTCGTACGAGACCTTCGTCGAACGCCCGAGCCCGTTCGGGTCGAGGACCGAGGACGTCGTACGGTCGGCCGCGTCCACCGTGAAGGTGGTGCGGGTCTGGCCGTCGTTGGTGATCTGCTCGATCAGGTTGCCGGCGGCGTCGTAGGTGTTCGCCTGCTCCGTGAAGGACTTGCCGGACTTGGGGTCCTTGCGGACCACCGTGGCCGACAGGCCGTCGTCGGTGTAGGTGTACGCGGTCACCCAGCCCATGGCGTCCGTGATGGACGCGAGTCGGCCGGCCGGGTCGTAGGCCCGGGACTCCTGCACGAGCGTGGTCGCCGGCGAGGGGCTGTACGGGTCGCCGGTGTAGTTCAGCAGGTTGGTCGTGAGCGGTCGCTGCTCGCCGTCGAAGGTGTAGGTGTTGACCGTCCCCATGGGGTCGGTCTCCTTCACCTTGTTGCCGTAGGCGTCGTACTCGAACGACGTGGTGTCGCCGCCCGGGTCCGTCCGGCTCGCCAGCTGGTTGTGGGCGTCGTACGTCATCGACGTGACACGGGCCGTGTCACCGCCGGTGAGGTCCGCGACCGACTGCGACAGGATGTTGCCGTCCGGGTCGTAGGCCGTGGTGGTCTTCGCCTGGTGGACCGCTCCGGTGACCCGGTTGGTGACCTTCGGCGTCGTCTCGGTGAGGACCTGGTCGTTCTTGTCGTACGTCTGCGAGGTGGTCAGGCCGGCCGGGAAGGCGTCGTTGACCTCCGTCTTCGTGATCTGGCGGCCCAGGTTGTCGTACGTGTACCGCACCTTGGCGCCGTTGGCGTCGGTGATCTCCGCCAGGTCTCCGTTGGCGAAGTAGCTGTACGAGGTCTTCTTGCCGCCCGCGGTGGTGACGGTGGCCACCAGGCCCGCCGGCGCGACCGCCGTGCCGCCCTCCGCCGCCGGGGTGGTGGCGGTGGTGTAGGTGGTCGTCGCGGTGCGGCCGTTCGGGTGCCCGGCCACCGGGGGCGTGGTCACCGACAGCAGGTTGCCGCCGGTGTCGTAGCTGTAGCTGGTCAGGTACGTGTTGTCCGTCGGGCCCGAGGAACGGCCGTCGCGCTCGGTGAGGAGCAGGTCGTTGCGCAGGTCCATCGGCGGGAAGGCCGTGGTCGCGTCCGGGTAGTAGGTGAAGTACTCCGTCGAGCACTTGTTGGCCGCGGTGTTCTGGCAGGTGGTCTGGGAGACCGCGTTGCCGCGCACGTCGTGGCCGGTGATCGAGCGGTTGCCGTTGGCGTCCGTGACGGTGTGCAGGAAGCCGCCGGTGTCGTACCCGTAGGTGGTGCGGGCGCCCTCGGTGTCGATCGCGGCGAGCAGGCGGTTGCCCATCTCGGCGTCGTACACGTAGGTGAGGGTCTTGTCCGTCGGGTCGGTCAGCTTGACCGTCTTGACCGGGGCGATGCCGGAGGACGCCTTGTAGGCCGACCAGTGCGCCGCCACGTCCGCGTCGGTCAGGCCCTTGGCGTGGACCGCGACCTCGGCGAGGGAGCCGGTGAAGAAGGAGACGTCTCCCGGGGAGCTGTACCACTTGGAGAAGCCGGCGCCGATGAACGTCCGGGACGTCGTCTGGTCGTTCGGCGCTCCGGTGCAGGTGCCCTGCTTGACGCCGTCCAGGTACAGCGTCTGGGTGGTGCCCGCGGCCGACAGCACGGCGTGGTGCCACTTGTCGTCGGTCACGGTGCCCGTGGAGCCGAGGGTGGCGTTGCCGTTGCAGGTGCTCGACCACCAGTGGCCGTGCAGCTTCTCGTCGGCGCCGACGTAGAGCAGGTCGCTCCAGCTGCCGGTGACGCCGCCCGGGTTGTTCGGGGCGACGCTCTGGTCGCTCATGATCACGCCGGGTTCGGCGGTCTTGAACCAGAGCTCGACCGAGCGGTCGGCCTTGGCGTGCAGCGGCCCGTACGGGAGCTCCGCGAAGGAGGTCGCCCCGTCGAAGGTCGCCGCGCTCGCGTCACCGGGGCCGAAGGGGCCCTCCGCGCCCTGGATGACGTTGTTGTACGTGCCGAACCCGGTGTTCACCTGGTTCGCGGCCTGCGCCGCGCCGTCGGTGTCGTCCAGGCGCCAGTAGCCGGCCGGGGCGGAGCCCATGACGGCGGAGCGGTAGACCTGGGACGAGCCGGTGATGGTCGGCGGGTTGAGCTTCCAGGTGCCGCCGTTGCCGTCGGTCGCCTGGAGGACGCGGTCGTCGGTGGTGTCGTAGACGACCGACGCCTGGGTCTTCAGGTTGGGCGTGGTGATCTTCTGGAGCAGTCCGGCGGACCGCTTGGCGGCCTGGTACTGCGTGGAGATCACGCCGGCCGAGAGCGGCTCGGAGTAGATCGCCACCTCGGCCATCTGCCCGTTGAAGTGCCCGAGCTTGTCGTTCGGGTTCATCGACGGCCAGCCGTCGGTGTTCACACCGGCGCCGAGCGAGATGTAGGGCTGCGCCCAGTCGTTGATCGTGCCCGACAGGGAGCCGACGACGGCGCCGTCGAGGTACAGCGTCTGCCCGTTGGCGACACCGGTCAGGACGGCGTTGTGCCACTGCCCGTCGGTGACGGTCGGCGTGGAGGTGATCGTCGTCATGCAGCCCGGCGACATCGCCAGGCAGCCGCGGAGCTTGCCGTCCATGCCGACGTACACCGCGGGGGTGTTCTTGGTGGTGTTGGCGACCGGGTCGGGGTCGCTGAGCGGCTTGTCGCCGTAGTAGAACAGCACGCCGCCCGCGGTGGTCGTCTTGAACCACAGCGAGACCGTCGTGTACGAGGGCGTGGCGCCCGGCGCGGCCGGCATCTCGACGTACGAGGTGGTGCCGTTGAAGGTCGCGGCCTTCTGGGTGGAGCCGGCGAGGGGGCCGGTGCCGCCCAGCGTCACGTTCTTGTACGTGCCGTTGTACTGGCCCTGGTTGGCGTCGAGGGCGTCCTTCGCCACCGTGCCGGTGGTCTCGCCGAGCCGCCAGTACGCGAACGGGTCGGCGTCCAGGACCGTGGTGCGGTAGTGGTTGCCGGTCGCGTAGGCGTACGTGGTGCACTTCGACCAGTCGGCCGGCGGGCACACCTTGGTGAGCTGGTCACCGGTGTAGGTGTACTGCCAGGTCTGGACGGAGTTCGCGTCCCCGACGGTGGCCTGGTCGGTGTAGACGGTCTGGACGTGCCAGGCGGTCGCGCCGGCGGGCTGGTACCAGGTGAGGCCCAGGTTCCGCTTGGACGTGACGTTGGTGATCTTCGTCAGGCGCTTGTTCGCGTCGTAGGTGAAGGTCTCCGTGCGACCCGCGTAGTCCTTGATGGTGCTCAGCGCGTAGGTGCCGGTCGTCGCGGTCGCCTGCTTGAAGGCGTACTCCGTGAAGTCCTTGTCCGTGAGCGCGTAGCCGCCGGTGACCGCCGCGAGGCGGGCGTAGCGGCCCAGCGGGGGCACGAAGGTGCCGTCGGAGTTGCGGCCGAAGGCGACCTGCTCACCACCGGGGTAGGTGATGACGACGCTGGTGAGCGCCCCGCTGCCGTCCTTGACCTCGACGGCCTTCATGTCGGCGATCGTCGACCAGCCGGCGCCGAACGCGGAGTCCACGCGCGGGTCGAGGCTGTTGTAGGAGCGGTCGATCTCCAGCGACGGGCCGATGACCGGCACGTCGGCGTCGGTGTCCTCGGTCGTGTAGTTGCCGTCCGAGGGGTCGAACTCGTGGCCGTCGGTGTTCATCGACAGGCCGGAGGTGACCGGCGGCTGCGGCACGGCCGTGGTGAAGCGGCTGCCCTCGACGACGGCGGAGGTGCCGTCGCTGGCCTCCGCGTACCAGTCGTAGCTCTCCGACCACTTCAGCTTGCCCGCGGGCACCTTCCAGCTGCCCTTGGCGATCGCGCCGGAGGTCGCCACCAGGGCGCCGGCGTCGTCGTAGACCTCGAAGGTGTACGAGAGCGGGTTGGGGCCTTTGTCGGCGTCGCTCGCGTAGACGAGCAGCTCCGGCTGGAGCGTGTTGGCCTGGAAGTTGGCCGGCGGGTACTGGGCGTTGATCTGCGGCGCCGTGTTCGCCGTGTAGGTCAGGACCAGCGCCGGACGGTAGCCGGCGGTCGCCGAGTTGTCCGAGTGGAACTTCTTCCAGTGGAGCATGTCGTTGGTCGGCGCGGTGAGCGCGAGGCCGTAGTTGGCCGCGCCTCCGGCGACGTTGTTGAACCAGGTGGTCGACAGCGTCACCGGCATCTTGACGCCGACGCTCGCCGAGCCCGAGCTGTTGGAGCAGGAGGCTCCGGGCGCCGGGGTGGCCGAGCCGATCGCGGCGCCGTAGGACGGGCCGGGGTAGGACGTGACGCCGGACGGCGTCCACGACTGGGTGACCGGGTGGACCGAGAACGACTGGGCGGCGCAGGTCGAGGACCACAGGGCGTACACGTTCAGGGTGGCGGCGGTGACCCGCTGCCCGGCGAGCGTGGTGCCCAGGGTGCTGAACTGCAGGAAGGAGTTGGCCTTGTTGGTGCCCGAGTCGTACGAGCCGACCTTGATCTGGGTCTCGGTGGAGTGGTCCCCGCCGATGGTGTTCTGCGTGTACGTCGAGTTCGACGCGGTGACGGTCGGGTCGACGGTCACCGGGTAGACGCGCGCCGGGTCGTCGAGCCAGGCGCGGTCGGCGGTCATCCGCAGGGCCGGCTTGCCGTCGACGGTGGTGAGCTCGTAGGTGACGTTCCGCGACTGGGCGGCGTCGCCGGAGCGCGGGTCGACCTTGGAGTCCTCCATGTACGCGTGCGGGATGGTCGCGGCGACCTTCCCGTCGGCGTCGGTGAACTCGACGTCGCCGTCGGCGGCGACGCGCGGGGTGAGGCCCTTCACGTCGAGCGGGAAGGTCCAGGAGTTCGCGGCCCGCGGGGAGCGCAGGACGACGTTCTCCTTGAAGCCCTCGGCGAGCGGCACGAGCTGCACGTCGGTGTCGGGGAGGACGCCGGCGTAGGTGACGGTGCCGTTCTTCTCGTCGACGACGGGCGCGCTCTTCGCCGCGTCCCGCAGGGCGTAGGCCAGGGTGCGGCCCTTGCCGAAGTCGACGGAGGCGAGGGCCTTGTCGGCGGCGGTCGGCGCGAACTCGACGTCGAGGGAGTTGGCCGTCTGCTGGAGGCGGCCGTCCTTGTCCTCGGTCAGGCTGGTGTCGATCGGCTTCCAGGTGCCGTCGGCGGCCTTGAAGTTGGTCCGGCCGGTGTAGTGGCGGACGCTGGTGGAGCCGTCGGCGTTGACGTAGTAGTCCGAGGTGGCCGTCGACTTCCTGGCGTCCCGCTTGCTGGTGCGCTCGTCGAAGCTCTTGGCGTCGCCCGGCGCCTTGCCGGTGCGGACCTCGGCGGGGTCGTCGGTCTCGCGCTGGAACGGCGCGAGTTCGCCCTTGCCCTTGCCGGGCTTGCGTCCGGCGCCGCCTTCGGCGCTGGTGGCGTCGGCGGACGCCTTGTGGCTCTTGCCGCGGGCGGTGCCGCCCTGCTGGTCGGGGGTGTCGAGGGGATCGTCGCTCTTCAGCCACTTCCACAGGCCCGAGAGGGAGAGCTCGGGCATGCGCACCGGTTCGAGGACGGCTCCGCTCGCCATCGCCGTCTCGGTCGTGAGCATGAGGAAGAACGCTATGAGCGTGGAAAGAGCCGTAGCCCTCAGCCTTCTTCTGCCAGTTCGGCCTGGCGGGAAGAGGCGAGGGCCACGGACCCGGCGTGTCTTCATGGGTCGGCCTTTACTTACGCGTTGCTTACAAAGCCTCGCGAGCCTTCCCGATGGTCGATCACGCGTGTGATCCAGGGGTACCTTTTTTACTTTGCCTTTAGAAACCGGAGGGGGAACATCCGCAAAGGGCCGATCCGCCCCCTCCGTCGCCTTCGCCCCGAACGGTCACTTCTCCGCGGCCAGTCGCGCCACGACCGCCTCGACCTCGCCGCCGGCCTTCTCGCCGGCCGCGATCCGCGTCACGTTCTCCGGCACCTCACCGGCACCCGCGCCCTCGTCGACCACGACGAACCGGACGCCGCCGTTCTTCGCCGCGGCCTCCGTCGCCGCCGTCACCTGGGCCGGGCCCGAGGCCACGACGATCTCGCAGTCGCGCTGCACCAGCCCGTTGAGGAACGGGCGCGCGTTCGCCACCGTCCGCTCCCCCATCACCGGCACGTACGTCACCCGCACCCGCCCGTCCGCGGAGGCGCGCTGCATGCCCTCCCACAGGGGCGCGGCGGGAGCGCCCGACACGATGCCCCGCTCGTCCGTCAGGAGGCAGGCGTCCCGGTCCGCGTAGGCACGGGACCGGGGGTCCGGGGGCGTGCCGCGCTCGTCGCCGACGGCGCCGGAGACGAGCCGGGCCCCGAGCAGCCCGAGGAGCACGACGAGGACCGAGCCGACCGCCCAGCCGGCCCGGCCGCGCAGCATCCCGGCCGCCGCCGCGAGCACGTCGGGCGTGGTGGAGCGGGTCTCCGCCTTGGGGGCGCGGGTGCGCCACGTACGCCTGGTCTTCACGCGGCCCGTCCCTTCCCGCGCGCGAGCAGGACGTGCGCGGCCGCGCCCACCGTGGAGAGGGTGAGCAGCAGCAGGTCGAGGAGGAAGGCGCCGCCCGAGGTCTCGACGGGGGTCAGCGCGATCTGGAAGCCCCAGCCGACCGAGACGGCCGTGAACAGGAGCGCGGCCAGCCACTCGGCGCGGGTCCCCCGGTACAGCGCGAGCGCCAGCGCGGGCACGAAGCCGAGGACGCCGAGGCTGAGCACCGGCACGGCGGCCAGCGCCGCCCGGGCGGCGAGCGGGGGCGGCCCCTCGCGGCGCGGGGCGGCGCCCTTCTCCAGGACGACGGGCTGGTTCACGGGTCGGGACCTCTCAGGCTCGCGGCCGCGCGCTGCTTTGCGCGCGCGTACGACAGGGGACGCCGTACGGTACAGCGCCCGCCCCGGAGATCACCCCGCGGGGCTCCTCAGAGCTCCGCCCCGGCGGTCACGCCACCGCGTGCCGCACCCACACGTTGGGCTCGACGTAGACCGCGTAGCCGCGCGCGGCCTCGCAGTGGACGGGCAGCAGCGCGCCCGGGACCTCCACGGGGCCGTCGGTGTCGAAGGGCAGCCCGGTCCACTCGCGCCACTGCTCCAGGGAGCCGGAGACCGTCATGGACGCGGGCGCGACCGCCTCGATCCGGCCGCCCGCGCGGACGTGGACGCGCAGCCACGGGTCGTGCGGCAGCCCGTCGGACTCGCGGGTGCGGAAGGCGTACTCGTGGATGGAGGCGGCGGCCTCCAGGTGCTTGCCGTTGGGCCGGACCGGCGCGACCAGCTCGGAGAAGCCGCGCCGGCGCACGTTCTCCCGCATCGCGGCGAGCATCCGGTGTGAGATCCCGCGCCCCAGGGCGCCGGTGTCGACGGTGATCTCGATGGCGCTCACCGTGTCCGGGGCGTGTCCGTGCCGCAGGTCGGAGAAGGCCCACAGGAGCACCTCGTCCCAGCCCCGGTCGGGCAGGGTCCGCCGCCCGTCCGCGTGCAGCCGGAAGGGCACGCTGAAGCCGCGGGCGACGACGGAGCCGTCCGGGTCGGTGGCGACGAGCACGTACTCGGGGAACTCGCGGACGATCCGGCCCATGTGGGACCAGCCCACCGGGTCGTACATCATGAACTCGGGCCAGAGGTCCTTCATGGACCACATCGGCCCTTCGAGCTCGGGCCGCTCGGCGAGCGTGGTGATCGTCAGTTCCTGGTCCATGCCCGCAGGCTAGAGGGGC
The DNA here is from genome assembly GCF_039534915.1 of Streptomyces roseofulvus. Taxonomy (NCBI): domain Bacteria; kingdom Bacillati; phylum Actinomycetota; class Actinomycetes; order Kitasatosporales; family Streptomycetaceae; genus Streptomyces; species Streptomyces roseofulvus. The sequence continues at coordinate 3,403,210 of NZ_BAAAWE010000001.1, forward strand.
CCTGACGGTACGCCAACCGATTATCGGACTGGCGGTTCACCCGCCGCACTGCCGTGCCATCGCCGTCCGGTCCGGGGCGGTCACCGGCAGCTCGTACTTCTCCGCCACCTGCGCGAAGCGGACGGCGTAGGCACAGCGGATGCCCTTGGCCGGCGGCAGCCAGGAGGCCGGACCGGAGTCGCCCTTGGCGGAGTTGGCGCGGCCCTGCACCGGCAGCAGGTTCAGCGGGTCGTTGGCGAGCCGCCGCCGCTTGGCGTCGGACCAGCGGGAGGCGCCCATCTGCCAGGCGTAGGAGAGCGGGACGACGTGGTCGATCTGGACCTCGGCGGCCTTCTGCTTGCGCCAGTCGATGGTGGTGCCGGTGTACGGGTCGTCCAGCGTCATCGCCACGACCACGCAGTCCGAACCGTCCCGGAAGCGGAGGTCGCGGCCGTCGCGGCGGAGCAGGTCGTTGCGGGTGTCGCAGCCGTTCCGGGCGAACGGCACGCCGTCGGCCTTGTCCATCCAGGCGTGCCCGAACGCGTCCCGCGCGTACCCGGTGCGCGGTCCGCGCCCCTTGGTGGCGAGCCCTTCGATCAGCGCGCGGGCCCGGGCGCGCTCGGCCTCCGCCGTCACCGGCGCGAGGCCCGGCCGCGTGCCGTCCGGGTTCCGGAAGGGGCCGGCGACCCGGCCGGCGGGCGCCGGCCCGCCGGAGGACTCCTGGCCGCCGTCGCCGGGCAGGGCGCACCCGGAGAGCAGGACGAGGCCGGCGAGGGCGGCGGCGGGAGCGGCGGCGCGGTGGGGCTTTCGGCGTATCAGCACCCGGGAATCCTAGGCGTGAAAGCGCCGATAGCGATCATTTCATCAGATCTTGCCGATCCCGAGCGTGTTCTCCGAGGGCAGCAGGCCCGAGCCGATCGCGGCGAGCCAGGGCCCGCCGAGGAGTTCGGCGAGCCGGGCGGTGGCGTCCGGGCCGAGCGCGGCCCAGGGCGCGGCGGCGAGTTCGTCGGTACGCCGCTCGACCTCGGCCCGCAGCTCCCGGCCGGCCGGGGTGGCGGTGCCCTCGGCGTCCACGAGGCCGCGCCCGGCGAGCCGTTCGCGGGCGGCCGCCCACTCCTCCTCGCTCCAGCCCCGGCTCGCGAAGACGCTCTCGGGCGCGGCCCCGACGGCGGCGAAGGACACCAGCGCCTCGACCGGGTCGAGCCCCGCCGCGAGCAGCGCGGCGACGTGCCCGTCGCCCCGGTGCTCGCGCAGCAGGGTCGCGGCCTGCCAGAGCACGAGGTGCGGCGCGTCGGCCCAGTCCAGCTCGGCGTGGGCGGCGGCGAGCGGTCGCCCGGCGGTGCCGGCGGCCTCGGCGGCGCGGCGGGCGAGCCCGGCGGCCTCGTCGAGCCCGGTCACGTCGAGCAGCCCCCGGTAGCTCCGGTCCACGCCCCGCAGCCGCGCGGCGAGCACCGCGCCGGGCGTGGCGGTCTCCCAGGCGGCGGGCACGTACCGGGCGACCATGGCCGGGCTGAAGCTGTAGAAGGCCGAGGCGACCCGGGCGGGTCCGACGGGCCCCAGCGGGGCGGCCCGCCAGGCGAAGTAGGCGGGCCAGCGCTCGCCGGTGTCGTAGCCGAGCGCGGCGGCCTCCTCGAACGCCTCGGGGGCGTAGTAGTGCAGGGCGTGCAGCGGTTCGAGCAGGTGCCACATCTGGCGGGTGCGAGCGGTGTCCATGGGGACCTCCGGGACGACGGTGCGCGAATCTAGCCACTGACAAGACTGCGCCCGGCCGGGGCAACTTGTCAATGACTAGATACGGGCTAGGCTGCGCCCATGACACCTCGGAGCACGGAACGCGGCACCTACCACCACGGCGACCTGCGCCAGGCGGTCCTGACGGCGGCCCTGGACGTGATCGCGGCGGACGGCCCCGGCGCCCTCAGCCTCCGCGACCTGGCCCGCCGGGCCGGCGTCTCGCACGCCGCCCCCGCCCACCACTTCGGCGACCGGACCGGCCTCCTCACCGCCATCGCCGCCCAGGGCTTCGGCCTGCTCGCGGACGCACTGGCCGGCGGCGCCTCGCTCGCGGACCGGGGCCGGCGCTACGTCCGCTTCGCGGCGGACCACCCCGCCCACTTCCAGGTCATGTTCGCCCCGGCGCTGCTGCGCGCGGACGACCCGGACCTGACCGCCGCCCGCGAGCGGGCCGGCGCCGAACTCCGCGCCGGCGTCACCGTCCCGGCCGGCCGGGACGCCCGGGCCACCGGCATCGCCGCCTGGTCCCTCGCCCACGGCTTCGCCACCCTGTACCTCACGCACAACGTGGACGACGCCGTGGGCGCCCTGCCCCCGGAGGAGTACTTCGCCTCCCTGACCGGCTTCCTCACCGGCGACCGCGAGACCGGGACCGACGGCCCCACGGACTGACTCAGTCGAGGATCGTCGTCAGGAACTCCCCGGTCCAGGCGAGCAGTTCGCGCCCGACCAGCGGCTTGCCGCCGATCGGACGGGTCGCCGGGCGCGGCACCAGGATCTGGTGGACGGCCGGCTTGATCACCGACTTCGGGTGGAGCCGCTTCAGCCGCAGCTCCTGCGACTCCCGCAGCTCCACCGGGGCGAAGCGGATGTTCGGGCCCTGGAGGACGATCTCCGCCACCCCGCAGGACCGCGCCAGCATCCGCAGCCCCGCCACCAGGAGCAGGTTCTCCACCGGCTCCGGCAGCTTGCCGTAGCGGTCGGTCAGCTCCTCCCGGACGGCCTTGATGTCCTCCTCCGAGTTCGCCGAGGCGATCGCCCGGTAGGCCTGGAGGCGCAGCCGCTCGCCGGGCGCGTAGTCGTGCGGCACGTGCGCGTCGACCGGCAGCTCGATCTTGACCTCCAGCGGCGCCTCCTCCTCCGCGCCGCCCTCCAGGGAGGCCCGGTAGTCGGCGACGGCCTCGCCCACCATCCGCACGTACAGGTCGAAGCCGACGCCCGCGATGTGACCGGACTGCTCGCCGCCGAGCAGGTTGCCCGCGCCGCGGATCTCCAGGTCCTTCATCGCCACGTACATGCCCGCGCCCATCTCGGTGTGCTGGGCGATGGTCGCGAGCCGCTCGTGCGCGGTCTCCGTGAGCGGCTTCTCCGGCGGGTAGAGGAAGTAGGCGTAGCCGCGCTCGCGGCCCCGGCCGACCCGGCCGCGCAGCTGGTGCAGCTGGCTGAGGCCGAAGTTGTCGCCGCGCTCCACGATCAGCGTGTTCGCGTTGGAGATGTCGATGCCGGACTCGACGATCGTCGTCGACACCAGCACGTCGAACTTCTTCTCCCAGAAGTCGACCACGACCTGCTCCAGGGCGCTCTCGCTCATCTGGCCGTGGGCCGTGGCGATCCGCGCCTCCGGGACGATCTCGCGCAGCCGCGCCGCCGCCCGGTCGATCGAGTCCACCCGGTTGTGGATGTAGAACACCTGGCCCTCGCGGAGGAGTTCGCGGCGGATCGCCGCGCCGATCTGCTTCTCCTCGTACGGGCCGACGAAGGTGAGGACCGGGTGCCGCTCCTCCGGCGGAGTGGTGATCGTGGACATCTCCCGGATGCCCGTCACCGCCATCTCCAGCGTCCGCGGGATCGGCGTCGCCGACATGGTGAGGACGTCGACGTTGGCCCGGAGCTTCTTCAGCTGCTCCTTGTGCTCGACGCCGAAGCGCTGCTCCTCGTCGACGATGACCAGGCCCAGGTCCTTGAACTTGGTCTCGGAGGCGAAGAGCCGGTGGGTGCCGATGACGACGTCCACCGAACCGTCCTTCAGCCCCTCCAGGGTCGCCTTGGCCTCCGTGTCCGTCTGGAACCGGGAGAGCGCGCGGACGTTGACCGGGAACTGCCCGTACCGCTCGGAGAAGGTGCCGTAGTGCTGCTGGACGAGGAGGGTCGTCGGCACCAGGACCGCGACCTGCTTGCCGTCCTGCACCGCCTTGAACGCGGCCCGCACCGCGATCTCCGTCTTGCCGTAGCCGACGTCGCCGCAGATCAGCCGGTCCATCGGGACCGTCTTCTCCATGTCCTCCTTCACCTCGGCGATCGTCGACAGCTGGTCGGGCGTCTCCGCGTACGGGAAGGCGTCCTCCAGCTCCCGCTGCCACGGGGTGTCGGGGCCGAAGGCGTGGCCGGGGGCCGCCATCCGGGCGCTGTACAGCTTGATCAGGTCGGCGGCGATCTCCTTGACCGCCTTCTTCGCCCGCTGCTTGGTCTTCGTCCAGTCCGCGCCGCCGAGCCGGTGCAGGGTGGGCGCCTCGCCGCCGACGTACTTGGTGACCTGCTCCAGCTGGTCCGTCGGGATGTAGAGCCGGTCGCCGGGCTGGCCGCGCTTGGCGGGGGCGTACTCGACGAGCAGGTACTCGCGGGTCGCGCCCTGCACCGTGCGCTGCACCATCTCCAGGTAGCGGCCCACGCCGTGCTGCTCGTGCACGATGTAGTCGCCGACCTCCAGGGTCAGCGGGTCGATGGTCTTGCGGCGCTTGGCCGGCATCCGCCGGCCGTCCTTGCCGGCCGCCTTCTGGCCGGACAGGTCGGTCTCGGTCAGCACGGCGAGCTTCAGCGCCGGGTCGACGAAGCCGAAGTCGATCGAGCCGCAGGCCACGTGCACGACGGCCGGGTCCACGTCCGTCAGGTCGCCCGTCAGCCGGGCCGGGACGCCCTCGCCACCCAGCACCTCGACGGTGCGGGACGCCGGACCGTGGGCCTCCGTGACGTACACCGTCCGCCAGCCGTCGGCCAGCCAGCCCTTGGTGTCGGCGAGCGCGCGGGCGGTGTCGCCGCGGTACGCCTCCGGGGCCCGCATGCCCAGCGTGAGGGTGTCGCCGTCGGCCTCGGCGTCCGCCGCGAACGGCGACACCGACCACCACATCATCCCCAGCTCCCGCGCCCGGTCCCGGACGTCCGCGATCCCCCACAGGGAGGCCGCGCCGACGTCGATCGGCGCCTCGCCGCCGCCGGCCGTCGCCGCCCACGACGCCTGGAGGAACTCCTGGCTGGTGGCGACGAGGTCCGCGGCCCGGGTCCTGACCCGCTCCGGATCGCAGACGACCGCCATCGACCCGGTGGGCAGGACGTCGAGCAGCAGCTCCATGTCGTCGACGAGGACCGGCGCCAGGGACTCCATGCCCTCCACCGCGATGCCCTCGGCGATCTTGTCGAGCATCTCGCCGAGCTCGGGGTGCTCCTCGGCGAGGGCCGCGGCCCTCCTCCGCACCTCGTCCGTCAGCAGCAGCTCACGGCAGGGCGGCGCCCACAGGCCGTGCTCGGCGACCTCCAGGGAGCGTTGGTCGGCGACCTTGAAGTAACGGATCTCCTCGACGTCGTCGCCCCAGAACTCGATCCGGAGCGGGTGCTCCTCGGTCGGCGGGAAGACGTCCAGGATGCCGCCGCGGACGGCGAACTCGCCGCGCTTCTCGACCAGCTCCACGCGCGCGTACGCGGCGGCCGCGAGCCCCTCGACGACGTCGTTCAGATCCGCCGTCTGCCCGGTCCTCAGTGCCACCGGCTCCAGGTCCCCGAGCCCCTTCACCTGCGGCTGGAGGACGGACCGGACGGGCGCGACGACCACGGAGAGGGGCCCCGCGGCCGGGTCGTCCGGGCTGGGGTGGGCGAGCCGGCGCAACACCGCGAGGCGGCGGCCGACGGTGTCCGAGCGGGGCGAGAGCCGTTCGTGCGGCAGCGTCTCCCAGGACGGGTACTCGACGACGGTGTCCGGGTCGAGCAGCGACCGCAGCGCGGCCGCCAGGTCCTCGGCCTCCCGGCCGGTCGCCGTCACCGCGAGCACCGTCCGCCCCGAGTCCCGGGCCAGCGCGGCCACGGCGAAGGGCCGGGCGGCGGCCGGCCCGACCAGGTCCACGTGCGGACGGTTCCCGTCGAAAGCGGCCGTCATCGCCTCCTCAAGGGCCGCGTCCTTGACGACGAGGTCGAGCAGACCGTGCAGGCTCATGGATTTCCATCCCGATACGTACGAGAGCGAACGGACAAGCGGGCAAAGCGGACAACGCGAACGGCCCGACACGTCGTACGGGCCGGGGCCTCCCACCCTACGACGCCGGGCCGACACCGGCGCGGGGGACGGCCCTCACCGTCCGGAGTGATGGCGTCACTCCGGACGGTGAGGGAAGCGGCGGCCGATCGGGCGACCCCGATACCCTTAGTCCGACGCTTAGTCCACCTAACTGTGAGAGGCCGCGATGGAAGCAGCCCGGCAGTACAACGTCCACGACGCGAAGACCCACTTCTCCAAGATCCTGGAGGCGGTCGCCACCGGCGAGGAGGTGATCATCAGCAAGGCCGGGGAGCCGGTCGCGAAGGTGGTCCCCCTCCGAGGGAAGGTCCGGCGCACCGCGCGGGGCTCCCTCACCGAGCCCGTCGTCTTCCACGACGACTTCGACGACCTCTCCGATGACCCCGGCTTCGCCGAGGCGTTCGGACTCGACGGCACGGAGGACGACTCCGAGTGAAGCTGCTCGTCGACACGCACGTCGCCCTCTGGTGGCTGCTGGACTCCCCGCAGCTGACCGACGAGATCAAGGATCTCCTCGACACCGAGGAACACGCCCACCTCAGCGCGGTCACCCCCTGGGAGATCGCCATCAAGCAGGCGCTGGGCAAGCTCGAAGGCCCCGCCGACCTGCCGGAGCGGGCGGCGAACTCCCAGCTCAGGAACCTGCCCGTGACCGGGCAGCACGGCATCGCCGCCGCCCGGCTCCCCCACCACCACCGCGACCCCTTCGACCGCATCCTGGTCGCCCAGGCGCGGGCCGAAGGGCTGACGCTCGTCACCCGGGACAAGAACATCCCGCTCTACGACGTGCCGGTGCTGTCCGTCTGAGGGCAGTCGTACGGCCCCGGTGCGGGATGCCGCACCGGGGCCGTACGCGTACCGCCGCGTCCGCCGTTAGTCGCTCGCGATCGCGTTCAGGACGTTCATCCGGCCCGCGCGGAAGGCCGGGACCAGGGCCGCGAAGAGGCCCACGAAGGCCGAGCCGACGAAGACCGTGGCGATCGTCGGCCAGGGGATCTCCAGGACGCCGAAGCCCTCCAGGGCGAGGAGCTGCTGGGCCGCCGTGCCCCAGCCCATGCCCAGGCCGAGTCCGAGCAGGGCGCCGAAGAGCGCGATCACCACCGACTCCAGGCGGATCATCCTCCGCAGCTGGCGGCGCGAGAGACCGATGGCCCGCATGAGGCCGATCTCGCGGGTGCGCTCCACCACCGACAGGGCCAGGGTGTTCACCACGCCGAGGATCGCGACGACGATCGCCAGCGCCAGCAGGCCGTAGACGATGTTCAGGAGCTGGCCCACCTGCTTCTGCAGGGACTCCTTGTAGTCGGCCTGGTCGGCGACCTTGTACTGGGGGTACTCCGCGAGCGCCGTCTTCAGCGACGCGTACGCCGCCTCCTCCTGCCCGTCCCGGGCGCTCGCGAGGAGCAGCACCGGGGCCGGCATCCGCTCGGCCGGCACGTGCGCCCGGGCGGTGGTGACGTTCGTGTACAGGGCGCCGTTGTCGACGTTCCCGCTGTCGACCGTGATCGCCACGACCTTCAGCCTGGCCGTCGAGCCGTGCGCGAAGGCGACGGAGAGGGTGTCGCCGACCTTCACGCCGTGCGCCGTCGCGTAGTCGCTGCCGACGGACATCGCGCCCGGCCCGAAGGCGGCCGCCAGGTCACCGGAGGCGACCTCGCGCTTCAGGTCCCGCGGGTACTCCGGCTCGGTCGCGGCCAGCCGCTCCCGGGAGACCTTGCCCGCCGGGTCCGTGATGCGCACGTCGACGGGCCGGTACTCGGTGACGTGGTCCAGGCCCGCCACCTTCTCCACCGCGGCCTGCGCCTGCGGCACGATCGGCGCGCCCATCGGGTGCTGCACGATGTAGTCGGCGCCGACGGACCGGTCCAGCTCCTCGGTGGCCGAGGCGACCATGGAGGAGCCGACGACCGAGAGGCAGGCGACCAGCGCCAGGCCGATCATCAGGGCCGCGCCGGTCGCGCCGGTCCGGCGCGGGTTGCGGAGCGCGTTCCGCTCGGCCATCCGGCCGACCGGTCCGAAGACCCGCAGGACGACCGCGCCGAGCACCCGGACGACCCCGCCCGCGAGGACCGGGCCGACGACGACGAAGCCGAGCAGCGACAGCACGATCCCGACGCCGAGCCACAGGGACCCCGTACCGGCCTTCTCGGCCTGAGTCGCGGCCCACAGCGCGCCGCCGCCGGCGAGCGTCAGCAGCAGGCCGAGGGCGCCGCGGAGCCGGCCGGCCCGCCCGTCGGCGGGGGTGCCCGCGTCGCGCAGGGCGGCCATCGGGGAGACCTTGCCGGCCCGGCGGGCCGGGACGTAGGCGGAGAGGACGGTGACGAGGACGCCGAGGGCGAGGCCGACGACGGGGGTCGTCCAGGCGACGGTGAGGTCGCGGGTGGACAGCTCCATGCCCATGGTGGACATGAGCTCCATCAGGCCGACGGCGAGGCCGACGCCGGCGGCGACACCGGCGACGGAGCCGATCACGCCGAGCATGACCGCCTCGACCAGCACCGACCGGTTGATCTGCCTGCGGCCGGCGCCGATGGCCCGCAGCAGGCCGATCTCGCGGGTGCGCTGGGCGACCAGCATCGAGAAGGTGTTGACGATGAGGAAGACGCCGACGAGGAAGGCGATCCCGGCGAAGCCGAGCATCGCGTACTTCATGACGTCGAGGAAGCCGGCCACGTCCTCCCGGCCCGCGTCGGCCGCCTCGGCGGCGGTCTGCAGCGTGTAGCCGCCCCCGAGCGCGGCGGCGACGTCCGCCTTCAGCGTCTCGTCGGCGACGCCCGGCTTCCCCTCCACCATCACCTGCGTGAACAGGCCCTCCTTGCCGAGCAGTTGCCGCTGCGCGGTGGCGGTGTCGAAGTAGACGACGGTGGCGCCCGGGTTGGTGACCTTGAACTCGACGATGCCGGAGACCTTCGCGGTGAAGTCACCGGCGGCGGAGATCGTGCGGAGGGTGGCGCCGAGCTTCAGGCCGTGCTTGTCGGCGGTGCCCCGGTCCACGACCACGTCGGTCGGCCCGCGCGGCTCGCGGCCCTCGGCGATCTCGACCGAACGGAGCTCGTACGGGCTCCAGTTGGCGGCGATCGTCGGCGCGCCGCTGGTCGGCCCGACGTTCTTGTTCCCGGCGTCGACGACGGTGACGCCCAGCGAGGTGACCGAGCCCTGCGCCTCGGCGACGCCCTTCGCCTTCCGCACCTCGGCCACGACCGAGGCGGGGAAGGACTCGGGGCGGCCGGTGTCCGGGGACTCGTCCGACGGGTCGGCCCCCTTCGGGGAGACCGTCACGTCGGAGGCGGTGACGGCGAAGAGCTTGTCGAAGGTCGTGTTCATCGTGTCGGTGAAGACCAGCGTGCCGGACACGAACGCGACCGAGAGGAGCACGGCGACGGCTGAGAGCGCCATCCGGCCCTTGTGCGCGAGGAGGTTTCTCAGCGAGGTGCGGAAGACGGTCACGACGTCCGCCCGCGCGCGTCGAAGTCCTTCATACGGTCGAGGACGGCGTCGGCGGTCGGCCGCTCCATCTCGTCCACGATCCGCCCGTCCGCCAGGTAGAGCACCCGGTCCGCGTAGGAGGCGGCGACCGGGTCGTGGGTGACCATGACGATCGTCTGCCCCAGCTCGTCCACCGACTGCCGCAGGAAGCCGAGGACCTCGGCGCCGGCCCGGGAGTCGAGGTTTCCGGTCGGTTCGTCCCCGAAGATGATCTCCGGCTTGGCGGCGAGCGCCCGCGCGACGGCGACGCGCTGCTGCTGGCCGCCGGAGAGCTCCGTCGGCCGGTGCTTCAGCCGGCCGGCGAGCCCGACCGTGTCCACGACCCGGTCCAGCCACTCCCGGTCCGGCCTGCGGCCGGCGATGTCCATCGGCAGCGTGATGTTCTCCAGGGCGCTCAGCGTCGGCAGCAGGTTGAACGCCTGGAAGATGAAGCCGATCCGGTCCCGCCGCAGCTGGGTGAGCTTCTTGTCCTTGAGCCCGGTGATCTCGGTCTCGTCGAGGAAGATCTGCCCGCCGGTGACGGTGTCGAGCCCGGCGAGGCAGTGCATCAGGGTCGACTTGCCGGACCCCGAGGGCCCCATGATCGCGGTGAACCGGCCGCGGGCGATATCCACGTCGACGTGGTCCAGCGCGAGGACCCGGGTCTCCCCGGAACCGTACGCCTTGACGACCTGTCGCGCCCGCGCGGCGACGGCCGTAAGTCCTCCGGTTCCCCCGTGCCTGGGGGTGGTCACAGCCGTGGTCACGGTCTTCTCCTAGGGAATCGGGTGCGAGTGGCTTGTAAGAACAAGCTAAGAACGGACCCGGCCGGTTCTCGTCCTCCGCCGGAACGACCGTTCCCTGGCCCGTATGAGGGAGGTCCCCCTAGGGGTTCCTCGGCCCCTGGTCGGAGTGAGACCCTGTCCGCGCACATTTAGGTGTACGAAGAAAGGAAGCGTCGCGTGGTGACAGACGGGAGAACGGCCCCGAGACGGACCGGCCGGGAGAAGCCGCCCGCGGACCGCCGGCGCGGCGCCGTCGTCGCGGCGCTCATGCTCTGCATGGCGCTCGCCGCCCTCGACGGCACGATCGTCGCCACCGCCGTCCCGCAGATCGTCGGCGACCTCGGCGGGCTCTCCGTCTTCTCCTGGCTCTTCTCCGGCTACCTCCTCGCCGTCACCGTCACCCTCCCCGTCTACGGCAAGCTCAGCGACACCTTCGGCCGCAAGCCCGTCCTCGTCGCCGGCACGGTCCTCTTCCTCGTCGGCTCGCTGCTCTGCGCCGCCGCCTGGAACATGGCCGCCCTGATCGCCTTCCGCGTCGTCCAGGGCCTCGGCGGCGGCGCCCTCCAGGGCACCGTCCAGACCATCGCCGCCGACCTGTACCCGCTCGACGAACGCCCCAGGATCCAGGCGAAGCTCTCCTCGGTCTGGGCCACCGCCGCCGTCGCGGGCCCCGCGGCCGGCGGCCTCCTCGCCGGGTACGCGGACTGGCGCTGGATCTTCCTCGTCAACCTGCCGGTCGGCGGGCTCGCCCTCTGGCTGATCCTCCGCCACCTCAGGGAACCCGCAAGGGCCCCCCGCACCGTCCCGGTCCGCGTCGACTGGCCGGGCGCGCTCGGCGTCTTCGCGACCGGCGTGCTGCTGCTGACCGCCCTGGTGCAGGGCGGCGTCGCCTGGCCCTGGCTGTCGGCGCCGTCCCTGGCGCTGCTGGGCGGCGCGGCGCTCTCCGCCGCCGTCACGGTGGTCGTCGAGCGCAGGGCGGCGGAGCCGATCATCCCCGGCTGGGTGTGGCGGCGCCGCACGATCGCCGCCGTCAACGTGGCGCTCGGCGCGCTCGGCCTGCTGATGGTCGCCCCGACCGTCTTCCTGCCGACCTACGCGCAGTCGGTGCTCGGCCTCGGCACCGTCGCCGCGGGCTTCGTCCTCTCCGCGTGGACGCTGAGCTGGCCGATCACGGCCGCCTTCTCCAACCGCGTCTACACCCGCATCGGCTTCCGGCTGACCGCCGTCCTCGGCATCTCGGGCGCCCTGGCCTGCCTGCTCGCCTTCCCGTTCCTCCCCTACCCGGGCGAGGCGTGGCAGCCGGCCCTCCTGATGCTGGTGCTCGGCGGCTGCCTCGGCTTCTTCCAGCTGCCGCTGATCGTCGGCGTGCAGTCCACCGTCCCGTACGAGGAGCGGGGCACCACCACCGCGTCCGTGCTGTTCTGCCGGCAGGTCGGCCAGAGCCTCGGCGCGGCGGCGTTCGGCGCGGTCGCGAACGGCGTCCTCGCCGCCCGCCTCGGCGCCGACACGGACCTCGACTCCCTGGCCGGCTCACTCCACACCACGGAGGCCGTCCGCCGGGCTGTCGACGCCGCCGTCGACATGGTCTACCTCGGCGCGGCGGGCGCGGCGGCCCTCGCCCTGCTGGCCCTCCTGGTCCTGGCGCCGCGCCGCTTCCCGGTCCTGAAGGAGGGCACGGGCGACCTCAGGCCGTGAGGGCGGGGACGAAGCCGTCCGGCAGCCGGGGCGGGGTGCCCCGGGTCCACACCACCCGCAGCGCCGAGGCGGCGATCCGCCACCCGTCGGCCGTCCGGACCAGGTGGTTGTCGACGTGCCCGGCGGAGACGAACAGACCGCCCGACCCGTCCGCCAGGACGTGCGTGCTCAGCTGCGCGCCGCGCGCGGTGGCCCGGTCGCCGTCGACCTCGACGACGAGGTCGGTGCCCATGTGCACGGTCCGGTCGAACAGCGCCATGGCCTGCCGGACATGAGCCAGGAGGGCGTCCCGTCCGCGCACCGCGCCGATGGGCATCTCGGCGGTGACGTCCTCGGTGTGAAACGCGTCGGCCCACGCCTCGTCGAAGACGCCCGCGTCCAGGGACCGCAGATAGCGGCCCATCAGGTCGGTGATCTCGGCACGGTCGGTCAGGGCCCGCAGCTGTCGCCGCATCTCTTCGGTGTCCATGCGGAAACTCTCGTCCCTCAAGTCCACTTGAGGTCAAGCGCCTCTCGCAGAGGACACGGGGGCCCTGCCCGTCCGGCGCGGACAGGCAGGGCTCCGGTACGTACAAGCGGCGGCTGTACTACTCCGCCGAGGTGAGCCCGAGGAACCCGGCCCACGCGTCGCGCGAGACGCGCAGGGCCGGCCGGGCCACGTCCTTGGAGTCACGGACGTGCACGGCGCCCGCACCTGCGGCGACCTCGACGCACTGGCCGCCGTCGCCACCGCTGTAGCTGCTCTTGAACCAGGCGAGAGATTCCGTGCTGTTCATAGCTCTCCTAGCAACTTCTCGACAAACTCCAGCGACTCTCGCGGGCTGAGAGCCTGCGACCGGATGATCCCATAGAGGGCCGCAGCGAGAACGGCCTGCTCGGGGTCGGTCTCCAGGGAGCTGTTGCCCTGGACTTCGGCGTAGACGAACCTCTTGCCGTCCTTGCGGGTGACGACGGTGAACGGCCCTTCCAGGCCCGCGTTGTCCACGCAGTCGAGTGGCATGACCTGGAGTTCGACGTTCCTCCGCTGTCCGATGAGGAGAAGGTGCTCCAGCTGCCCGCGCAGCACCCCTCCGCCACCGACCTTCCGTCGAAGCACCGATTCGCACATGACGAAGCTGAGGAAGGGCGCGGGGTGCCGGTCGAAGATGTCCTGCCGGGCGAGGCGGGCGGTCACACGCTGCTCGATCATCTCCACGTCGACCGGCGGGCGGCGATTGCCCACCAGCGCCCGCATGTACTCCTCGGTCTGCAGCAGACCGTTAACCACCAGGGTGTCGTACGCCAGCAGCTCGATCGCCTGCTTCTCCAGTTGCGCCATCCCTTGGAAGAACACCGGGTACTGCGCCCGCTCCAGCTGCTCCTTCCAGACCTTCAGCAGCCCGCCCGCGTCCAGTACGTCGTCCGAGCGGTCGATCGCCCTCGGCGGCGGGATCCTTCTCCCTTGCTCGAAGGACGCGATGGACGACGCCGAGTAGCCCAGCCGCTTGCCCAGCTCCTCCCGCTCCATCTTCGCCCGCACCCTCAACGTCTTCAGGCTCTGCCCGAACGCCGCCACCACACCTTGAGCGGACTTGTCGGCCGTTGCCAGTTCTTCCGTCATCGCGCCCTGCCCCTCGTACCGGCACCGACACCCCACGTACAACCGCATCGCGTCAGTGCGTCACCACTGGTCACGCTACGCCACCAAGAGGAGCGTGGAGGGCATGACGAGCAACATCGACAGCCCCACCGGCAACGCCCAACTCACTTCCCTCTCCCCTTACTTGGGCTCCCGTGCCTTCGCCATGCGGTTCACGTCCACTCCCCGGGGCGCGCGGCTCGCGCGGCGACTGGTGGCCGTCCGGCTGGACGAGTGGGGCGTGCCATACGGGACCGAGGCGCACGACGGCGTCGTCCTGGTCGCGGCCGAGCTGGCGACGAACGCGGTGCGGCACGGGCGGGTGCCGGGGCGGGACTTCCACCTCTCGCTCCGCGTCACGGAGGCGCCCCGGCCGGTCGCGCGGGTCGAGGTGAGCGACACCCGTGCCGAGCGCGTACCCCACCGCCCGGAGGAAGCCGAACTCGGCGACGGCGGGCGCGGGTTGCTGCTCGTCGCCGGGCTCGCCCAGCGGTGGGGGTGGCATCCCCGGCCCGGCGCGCCGGGGAAGACGGTGTGGGCGGAGTGCGCGCTCGCCTGAAGGCGGGGCGGAATAGCCCCGTACGGCGGCCGGTTGGCCCGGACATGCGACCCGCCCCGGAGAGCCCCGACTCGCTCCACCCCCTGCTGGCCGGCCGGTTCAGCCCTTCCCGCTTCGACCCGTCGGCCGCCGTCGACGACCGGACGCTGGGGCTGCTCCTGGAGGCCGCCCGCTGGGCGCCGTCCGCCGGCAACTCCCAGCCGTGGGGCTTCTTCACGGCCCGGCCCGGGGAGCCGGACCACGCGCGGCTCGTCCCCCACCTGGCGCCCAGCTCGGCGCGCTGGGCAACGGACGCGGGACTGCTGGTGGTCACGCTCACGCGCCGGTACGTCGGAGACCCGGAGATCCAGTACTCCGAGTTCGCCGACTACGACCTCGGCCAGGCCATCGCCCACATGACGGTGCAGGCGCAGGCGATGGGCCTCTCCGCCCACCAGTTCCGCGCCTTCGACCTGGACGCCCTCACCAAGGAACTGGACCCGTCCCCCGGCTGGGCGATCGTCTCGATGGTGGCCGTGGGAAAGGCGGCCGGGGAGGCGCCGGCCGGCCGCCTCCGCCGCAGCGTCGCCGACCTGCTGGCGGCGCCGTGGACGGAGGCGGAGTAGCGGAGGGGAGCCGACGGGTCAGAACAGGTCGACCCCGACCCCTGGGGCCAGGGACGTCCAGCGGGGCGACTTGAACGGAGCCCGCCAGTCGCCCGTACCGGTGTAGAAGACGTCGCCGGTGTCACCGGAGGCGAGGAAGTCCTGCCGTCCGTCGTCGTTCGCGTCGCCGATGGCGGTGAACTGGCGGAACGCCCCCCAGCCGCCGCCGATCCGCACGCGCTGCGCGAACGTGCCGTCGCCCTTGCCGAGGTACAGCCACAGCACGCCCGTCCGGTCCCGGGCGACCAGGTCGCCGGCCCCGGCGCCGCCGAGGTTCCCCGTGGCGGTGAGGTCGTTGTAGATCCCCCAGCCGCCGCCGACCCGCTTGCGGGTCTTGAACGGCGCCGACGCGTTCCCGGTGCCGGCGTACAGCCACAGCACGCCCGCCCGGTCGGTGGCGACGAGGTCCGCCCGGCCGTCGCCGGTCAGGTCGGAGCCGCCGGTGATCCGGTCGTACACGTTCCACCCGCCGCCGACCCGGACGCGCGGGAGAAGCGGATACCGCACGTCGCCCGCGCCCTGGTGCAACCAGAGCACGCCGCCCCGGTCCCGGGTGACGACGTCCGCGAGCCGCGAGCCCGCGACGTCGCCGACCGACTCCAGGCGGTCGTACGCCGCCCAGCCGAGTTCGCGGCCGAACTCCGCCTTCTGGAAGGCGTAGGGCGCCCTGGTCTCCGGGTCGAGGACGAGGTCCACGGCCTCTACGCGCCCGCCGGCCCGCGTCAGCAGCTCAGGCGAGCCGTTGCCGTCGAAGTCGTGCAGCCCGACCGTGCGGCGGACGGTGAACGTCCCGTAGTCGCGGACCGGCTCGCCGAGCCCGCTGAACTGCGTCGCCTCGAACTTCCAGCTGTACCGGCCGGCTTCGGCGGGCCGACCCGGCGTGTTGAAGTCCTGGCCCTTCCAGGTGAAGCCGATCCCGTCCGGCCCCATCGGCACCAAGTCCCTGATCACGACCGGCTCGTCGCCGCGGGGGCCGTCCATGCGGGTGATCGTGACGCGTGCGTTCCCGACCCGCCCGGCCAGCTTCCACCGGAGCAGTTCCGACTTCGTCCGGCTCAGGTCGATCGTGGCCGGCACCTCGGCGCCCCCGTACACGAGGACGGACGGCTCACCCGTGCTCGCGACGAGCTCCGCGACGGGCAGCCCCGCCGCGTCCAGGGTGATCCGGTACAGCCCCTCGCCGTGCTCGACCGAGCCGCCGCGCGCCATCAGGGACCCGCCCGGCCCCGGCACGAGCCAGCCCATGGTGTCGAGGACCCGCACGGGCGTCCCGCTGCCGTCCGCGCGCTCCGCCATCAACGGCCCGCCGTCGCCGACCGTCTGGGGCCGGGTCGTCCCGCCGTGCACCAGCCACCCGCCGAGCAGGGCGTACGGGTAGGAGGCCGCGACCTCGGTCGTCCGGACCGGCCCCGTCCCGCCGGTCCCCCGGGCGGCGACGGCCACGCGGGACGGAGCCGTCTCGTCCGGCCAGGCGACGTACGACTCCGAGACGGAGACGGGTGCGCTGTTGTAGGGATCGGCCCGGGGGAAGTCGTCGGTGACCGCGGCCGAGGCGACGTCGAGGACGCTCCGGGTGTACCGGGGAGCGCTGTCCGGTCCGGCCACGACGACCAGGGCGGCCGTGGCCGCGGTGGTCTCGGTGACCCGGAACCCCCTGGTGTCGGCGGGAAGCCCCGCCACCGGGCGCTGCTGCGGGCCGTCCGGGCCCGGCGTGACCAGCCGCCCCTCCACGGTCCCGTCCGCCTTCGCCAGGTGGGTGACGAGGGTCCCGCCCACGGCCCCCTGGTAGAAGTACCGCTCGCCGTCCTCTGCCAGCGCGTCGAGGTCCACGACGTACGGCTGCGCCCCCGAGGCCAGGTCGCGGACGGTGAACACCCGCGCCTCCCGCAGCGAGGTCGGGTGGTTCCCCGTCACGAGGACGTCGGAGGCGCCGACGACGTACCGGTCGCCTGTCGGCGCGTCGTGCACCACCTGAGAGACGCCGGTCGCGTAGGAGGTCCAGCTCACCGTGTACCGGAACCGTGTGAAGAAGCCCTTCTCCCCTCCCCCGAGGAGTTCCGCATACCCCGCCGGGTACGGCACCGTCGTCCCCTGCCCGTCCTGGGCCGCGAGCGGTGCGGACGGCGCGGCGAACGCCGGGGCGGTGACGCCTGCGGCGGCAAGGGCGACGGTGAGAGCGGCGGCGGCGATTCTGCCGCCGCGCGGACGTGCGTAGATCATGTGTGCGGGTTCCCCTCCCCTGATGAAGATCGAGAGAGTACCGCCTCCGGCCTTCAGGGACGGCGCGGTCTCCGGGGCGAGACGCAGAACGGGTGGCCCGCCGGGTCCAGCAGGACGCGCCAGCGGCCGGAGGCGGGCTGGGCCGGCGGGAGGGTGGCCCCGAGGGCGGTCAGGGCGGTCACCGCCGCGTCGACGTCGTCGACCTCGAAGTCGAGGTGCAGCTGGGCCGGGACCTCGCCGTCCGGCCAGGTCGGCGGGCGGTGACCGGCGGACCGCTGGAAGCCGAGGACCAGACCGTGCTCCCCGACCAGCCCGGCGAAGTCGGCCCCGGAGCGCTCGTGCAGCGGCAGGCCGGTCGCCTCCGCGTAGAACGCGGCGAGGGCGAGCGGGTCGGGGCAGTCCAGGTTCACGGCCGTCAGTCGCATCTCCATGGCGGGAGCCTAGGAGCCGGTGGTCTTGCCCTCCGGGGCGGGGTTCGCCGCCGGTCCGGCGTTCTCCGTGCCTTCCGCGTCCTTCGCGTCCTCCGTGCCCTCCGCGTCCGCCGCGCCCTCGGGAGCCGCCTCGCCGCGCTCGTCCTCGGCCGGCGCCTCGCCCCGCTCCTCGTCGCGGGATGCCGGCGCCGTCACCCGGCCCGTCAGCGCCGCCAGCGAAGTGCGGATGTGCTCCATGTGCGCGTGGATCTCCTCGCGCGCCTCGTCGTGCTCGCGCAGCACCCGGTCCGTCTCGCGCTCGGTGCGCTCGGCCCTCATCCGGGCCTCCGCCAGGATCTCCTCCGCCCGCGCCTCGGCGTCCTCCTGGCCGTGCCGTGCCTCCTCCTCGGTGCGGGCGAGGGCGCGGCGGGCCTCCTCCAGGCGGGCCTCGGCCTCCGCGACCTGGGCGGCGTGCCGGGCGTCCAGCTCCGCCGCGGCGGTCTCGGCGGCGCGCTCCGCCTCGGCGCGGCCGGTGCGGTGCTCCTCGGCCTGCCGGTCGAGGAGTTCGGCCGCGCGGTGCACGGTCTCCTCGTACGCCTCCGCCGCCGCCGTCCTGGCGCCCTCGGCGTCGCGGCGGGCGATGGTGGCGAACTCCTCGGCCCGCTCCCGGGCGGCCTCCAGGGTCGCGCGGGCCTGCGCCTCGGCCGCGGCCCGTACCCCCTCCGCGTAGGCGTCGGCCGCCTCCCGGGCCTCGCGGGCCGCCGCGTCCGCCGCCTCCGCGAGCGCCTGGGCCTCCGCCTCGGCGGCGCGGACGAGCCGCTCGTCCTCCTGCTCCGCGAGCCTCAGGATCTGCTGGGCGGCCTCGCCCAGCTCCTCGTACCGCTGGGGCTTCAGCGCCGCGACGACCTCCCGCAGCGCGGCCAGCTCCGCCTCCATCTCCTTGGCGAGGACGGTGAGCCGCGCGGCCCGCTCCCACGCCTCGTCGCGGTCCCCCGACAGCGCGGCGAGGTAGCGGTCGACCTGCTCCGGGCGGTACCCCCGCCCCCGTCCGACGGCGAAACTCATCCTGCGCCCCTTCCCTCCGGTCCCCTCCAGGATGCGGCATAACAACGGACAAAAGGCGCCCGACGTGATCACACATCGAGCGCCCTTCGTCACATTCCGCCTAACCCGGCGTCAGCCGAGACAACAGCCGAGGCATCAGCCGAGGCGTCAGAGCAAGCCGTCCCACATCTGCTCCAGCAGCACCGACCACCAGTTCTCCGGCGACGACAGCGCCGCCGGATCCAGCATCGCCAGCTGCGCCTGGAAGTCGACCGTCCAGCGCCCCGCCTGCTCCGGCGTCAGCCCGAACCGCAGCCTCCACATCCGGCCGAGCAGCGCCATGGACCGCACGAACTCCGGCAGCCCGGTGTTCACGAACTGCGGCGGCACCGACGCCCCGCCGGGCCCGGCCTCCACCGGCACCGCCACGATGTGCGCGGTCCCGTACTGGACGCAGATCGCCCGCCCGAAGTCCGAACCGAGCACCAGGTACGAGCTCGCGTCCGGCGCCGCCTGCACCTGCCGCTGCTGCGCCAGCTCCGCCAGCGTCGGCACCACCGGCAGCGCCGGCTGGGCCCAGAAGAACGGCCCGAAGTCCGCCGGCAGACCCGCCCACATGAGCGTCACCGCCACCAGCTCCGGCACCCCCTGACGGGACACCGCCCGCTGGTCGAACCGGAGGATCCCCGGCCCGAACGCGCCCGCCAGCTCCTGCGCCACGCCCTCCGGCGGCACCGGCGGCGCCGGCTGCACCTGCGGCAGCGGAGCCCGTACCGGCGCGGGGCGCGCCGGACCGTCCGCCACCTGGTGCAACTCGCCCTGGTGGGTGAGCAGCTGACGCATGCCCTGCTGCCGGCCGGCGTGATCCCGGCCGTACGGGGCGATGCTGGTGATCCGCGCCTGCGGCCACGTCTCGCGGATCATCCGCGCGCAGTAACCGCCGGGCAGCTCACAGGACTCCAGCTCCGTGTGCAGTTCGAGGACCTGCTGCGGCGGCACGCCGAGCCCGCGCAGCTCGTGCAGGATCTGCCACTCCGGATGCGGGGTGCCCGGCGCCGAACGCCGGATGATCTGCTGTTCCGAACCGTCCGGCGCCCGGTACCGCAGCACCGCCTGGTACCCCGGCCCCACCGTCGGCACCCCGGCCGGCGGCTGCTGCGGATACCCGTACGCGGGAGCCGGCCCCGGCGCGGGGGCGGGCGCGGGCGGCTGCGGCGCGGCCGGGGCGGGCCCCGGCGGCGGCAGCGGGGCGCCCGGACCGGCCGGACCCGGCTGGGCCAGCATCGTCGGCGCGTGCTCGATCCCGTGCGCCGGCGTCCCCGGACCGCCGGGCGCGCCCGGCGGCGGAGGCGGAGGCGGCGGCGTCTGACCGCCACCGGGACCGGCCGGCCCCGGGTGGGCCAGCATCGTCGCCGCGTGGTGCACCGGCTGCGGAGGCGTCGCCGGACCCGGCGGCGCGGGCGGCGGAGGCGTCCCCGGCCGCCCCGGGACGGGCGGCGGCGTCTGCGGCGTCAGCTGCGTCGGTACGTAGGCGGGCGCGGGCGCCGGCCCGCCCGAGGTCCCGCCGGGCACCCCCGGCGCCCCCGGCGGAGGCGGCGGCGCCACCGGCCCGCGGGCGGCCGCCTTCTTCGGCGGCAGCGTCGCCTTGCTCGTCGCCGCGTCCGCGATGTCCCCCGCCCCCGGCACGACCGGCGGAACCGCCGGCGGAGGCGGCGTCGCACCCGGCGGAGGCGGCATCGCGCCCGGTGCCACGGGCGGCGGCGTCGCACCCGGCGGCGGAGGCGACGCCGGGTCCAGCCGCGGCGCCACGGCCGTCTTCGGCAGCGCGCTCCCGCCCTGCATCAGCGCCGTGGGCGCGTCCGCGCCCACCACCGGCGCCGGCGCGTCCTCGTCGTCCGCGCCCGACAGCGGCGGCGCGAACACCGTCGCCGGCAGCGGCACCCCCTCCACCCCGCCGGACGACGCGTTCGCGTCCACCCACGGACTGGCCGGCGCCGACGCGGGAACCCCGTCCATCGCCGTCGGCTCGTACTCCGCGTCCGACTCCTCCGACGACACCGAGGAGGACGAGGAGGGCACGGCCGACAGCGGCGTCGGCGACGCGGGCGTCTCCGGCCCGGCCGGCCCCGACCCCACCGCACGCCCCTCCGACGCGCCGGACTCCGCCGACGACACCGAACCGGCGACACCGCCCGTGTCGGCGTCGGCCTCGGACTCCGCCTCGCCCCGCTCCTCCTGCGAGGCGTTCGGCCGCTGCGGCAGACCGATCTTGTCCGCCGCGTCCTGCAGCCACTCCGGCGGACTCAGCAGGAACGACGTCTGGTTCAGGTCGATCCGCGCCAACGGCGCCGACGCGGCCGGCGCCGCCTCCTCACCGGCGGCCCCGTACTCCTCCTCGTACCGCCGGATCACCTCGCCCACCGGCAGCCCCGGCCACAGGGTGCCCTCGCCCGAGTCCCGCGCGATCACCAGCCGCTGCCGGCCCGTGTCCGCCGTCGGACCACCCTCGCGGTCCTCCGCCCACACCACGAAACCCAGCGCGAACTCCCGCACCCGCACCTCCTGGTGCTGGTACGGAGGCAGGTCGCCGTTGATCCACTCCTCGGCGCGCTCCTGCGCCTGCGCGAACGTCACCACAGCCGGCTCAGCCTCCCACCGGGACCACGGGCACCGCACGCGCGAACCCGCCGTCCACCATCAGGTTCGCGACCGTCTCCAGCTCCGGCGGATTGCCCGCCAGCCGCAGCAGAAACGCGTCGAAGTCCACACCACAGGGCAGCAGCAACCGCTCCACCCGCTCGTTCACCGACCAGCCCGCGGCCTCCTCGCCGGAGTCCCGCACGTCGTCGTACGCGCAGAACCACACCGAACCGACCGCCGTACCGCGCACCTTCACCGCGATCAGACCGCCCTGCACGAAGGCCACCCCCAGGTAGTCCTTCGTCAGGTGGTCCCGCAGACACTTGTTGACGTAGACGAGGTCGTTGACCCCCGCCTCCTCGCGCACCGTGAAGAACGGCTGGTCCACCAGGAGCCCCAGCTCCGCGTCGAGCGCCGCGCCCACCGGAGCACAACCCCCCGCCGCCTTCAGGAACGAGCGGTACGCCCCCGGCAGCCGGTAGCCCAGGTCCTCCTCGACGCCCTGCAGCTGCTGCTCCGACACCGCCACCCGGCCCTTCGGCAGCCCGAAGTGCACCGGACGCGTCTCCTGCAGCGGCCGCGTACCCCGCTTCGCGTGGTCCACCGCCGCCGTCGCCACACCACCGTGGTGCCGCAGCAGCGCCTTCACCTCGACCGGCACCAGCTCGAGACGGCGCGACCCCGCCACGTGGTGCCACGTCCAGCCGTGCGGCGTCGCCACCGCCGGAATCGTGTCCCACAGCTCGTGACCGGTCGCCGCCATCGCCGCGTTCGCCGACACGTAGTCCGTCAGCCGCAGCTCGTCGACGCCGAACCCCTCCGGAGGCTCCGCGATCTCCGCCGCCGCGCGCGCGTACGGAGAGAAGTCCGGGAACCCTCGCTCGTCCACCCGCACCCCGCGCGGATGCCGCGAGGCGCGCACCGGATCCGGGAAACGCACGACCTGCCCGGCATAGGCCGCGTTCGGTGGCGCGGACTGCCCGAGCCGACCTGTCGTCATGGCGGTTGCTCCCTGCATGGCGTCACTGGCTGCTGCTTGCTCCTGCTGCCGGACGCCACTGCACGCAGCCGCGCCCGACCGATCCCGCACAGCCTATGCGCTGCCACAAGACCACGAACCGGCCCGCGCCCCCACCGGCCCACCCCGCACACGCACCGTCACCAACCGTCACGAAGCCATGACGGGGCGACCACGGCTCCGACACACCGACGAGCCGAAACCCCCACCCAGCTTCCCCACATGGCTCCCTATTTGGCAGGCTGTGCAACGCAACTCGGGGGATTGCAGGAGGGGAAGACCAGCACCATGTACGCCAGCACGACGCCCACGCAGGGTGACCCACGCCTCAACTGGAGCAGCGACACCGACCACGGTCGCGCCCCCTTACTGCTCCACCGCCGCGACGGCATCCTCCCCGCCGTCGGCGCCGCCCTGTCCGTCCGCGGCGAGACCCTCACCTGCACCGCCGGCCGCGGGGACACCCCGCCCGTCCTCCACGCCCTCGTGCAGGACTTCCTCGACACGCTCACCAGCGGCCAGCGCGAACGCTTCACCGGACGCTGTCCCGAGGCCATCCTGCTCTCCCGGCACCTCAGCGCCGCCGAGAACAACCGCTCCAAGCGCGCCCAGCGCAAGCCGCTCACCGCCGGCGAGGCCCGCCGCAGCCTCAAGCACGCCAAGATCACCGCCCGCCGCATCCGCGAGGACGGCGACCCGCTGCACGGCAGCTACGCCGCCCCCTGCCGCTCCTGCGCCGCGCTCCTCGACCACTTCGGCGTGCGCACCGTCACCCCCACCGAGAACGGCTGACCCGGCCCATGTCCGACACCACCCGCTTCCCCGTCAACGTCGACGCCGCCCTCCGCGACGCCGGCTGGCAGCCCGGACGCTGGGACATCAAGCGCGCCGAGGAATGGGCCGACACCCTCCGCGCCCACGTCTCCCCCGCCGGCCACCGCCACAGCGTCTTCCCCGCCGCCGTCGAGGCCTGGGCCGAATTCGGCGGCCTCCGCCTCACCGCCCCCGGCCACGGGCGCCAGATAGCGCCCGCCACCCTCCACTTCGACCCGCTCGCCGGCCTCCACCTCGCCCGCACCCTCGCCGACCTCGGCCGCGCCCTCGGCACCGAACTCGCCCCCCTCGGCGAGGAGGGCGACCACCAGGCCGTCCTCGCCATGGACGCCGAAGGCCGCGTCTACAGCCTCGACCACGCCGGCGACTGGTACCTCGGCCGCGACATCGACGCCGCCCTCGCCACCCTCGTCACCGGCACCCAGCCCACCCGCCTCACGGCCGGCTAGGTCGTTTCTTTCGGATCAGGCCGGATCAGGGAGCGGCGTCTGGTGCGTGCGCTCGCAAGGCGGAGGAGGGAGCCGACGCGGAGCGTTGGCGACCGACGACAACGCCGCGAGGGTGCGTGCCAGGCGTCGCGAGCCCGGCATGATCCGGAAGAGACGGCCTAGCCCCCGACCGGGATCACCGCCGACACCTTGAAACCCCCGGCGTCCGTCGGGCCCGACACGAAGACGCCGCCCAGCCGCGCCACCCGCTCCTTCATCCCCACCAGGCCGTTGCCCCCGCTCGGCAGCCCCGCGTCCGCCGCGCCCGCGTCCGACGGACCGTTCTCCACCTGCATCGCCACCTCGGACCCCCGGTGCGCGAGCCGCACCACCACGTCCGCGCCCGGCGCGTGCTTGTGCACGTTCGTCAGCGCCTCCTGCACCACCCGGTACGCCGTCCGCTCCACCTCCGGCGCATACGCCCCCGGCTCCCCCAGCTCCACCAGCTCCACCGCGGTCCCCGCCAGCCGCGACTCCTGGCACAGCTCCTCCAGGGCACCCAGGCCCGGTCCCGCCGCCGCCTCCGCGGCCGCCGCGGCCGCCCGCCCCACCGCCGCCAGCGGCACCGCCGCCGGAGCCGCCGGACCCACCGCCGGCGCCTCCTCCCGCAGCACCCCCAGCATCTCCCGCAGCTCCGTCAACGCCTGGCGCCCCATGTCACCCACCAGAGCCGCGTTCCGCACGGCCTTCTCCGGATCCTTCAGCGCCACCGCCTGCAACGCCGCCGCGTGCACCACCATCAGCGACACCCGGTGCGCCACCACGTCGTGCATCTCCCGAGCGATCCGCCGCCGCTCCTCCTGCCGCGCCCACTGCGCCCGCTGCTCCGCCCGGTCCGCGAGCAGCGACAGCTCCTGCTCCAGCGAGTCCGCCCGCTCCCGCAGGCTCTCCATCAGCCGGCGCCGCGCCCCTATGTAGAGCCCGAACAGCAGCGGCGGCGCGTTCAGCCCCAGGGTCATGAACAACGCCATCACCGGCACGTACCACGTGCTCGGATCGAAGTCGTCGGCCTGCGCGGCGATGTCCCGCCGCATCTCCACCGCCGTCACGACGAACACGGCGACCGTCGCCATCGCCGCCAGCACCGCCGTGTACCGCCGCGGCACCTCCGACGCCGCCAGCGTGTACAGCCCGACGATCCCCATCAGGAAGCCCATCTCGGCCGGCGCCACCGCGATCGACACCAGCACCACGGTGATCGGCCGGCGCCGGCGCACCAGCAGCACGGACCCCACCAGGAACCCGAACAGCGCCCCCAGCGCCGCCGGCGCCCCCGCCTTCCCGGCGAACGACACCCCCTCGGCGGCACACTCCACCGCCGACACCAGCGCCAGCCCGACATCGAGCACGACGCTCCGCCGCCGCTCCCACCACCACACGGCCCGCGCGCCCGGCGCGTCCCGATCTGCCCCCGTTGCGGTCATGCCCCCACCCTACGGGCGGCCGCCAACGATTTCCGTGGTCCGTCAACACCCCGCACACCAGTCCCTCGAACTAACGAATCGCCTGAGTTTTCGACCCAAGCGTCCGCATTCCGGACGACGCTCATCACATGACCGCAGAAATGAACAGGTACGCGGACTTCGAGGACCTGCGCGCCCAGGCGGTGGCGCTGCGCCGCGAGGGCTTCAGCCTCCGCCAGATCCGCGACCGCCTGAAGATCTTCAACAGCGACCTCCTTCAGCGTCTGGTCAAGGGAGAACCTCCACCGGAGTGGACCAAGCGCCCCAACGCCAAGGACGACCTCCGAGACCGCGCCCGCAAGCTGCGCCTCCAGGGCATGACGTACGACCAGATCCGGGTCGAGCTGGGCTGCTCGAAGAGCTCGATCAGCTTGTGGGTACGCGACCTGCCGAGGCCGGAGCGGAAACGGACCCCGGATCAGGCATCCGAGATCGCCCGGCGCGGGTGGGAGCCCACGATGCGCCGACGCGAGGAAGAGCGGCGGGCGACCAAGAGCGCTGCGGCCGAGGAGATCGGCGCCCTGTCGGAGCGTGAGCTCTTCCTGCTGGGCGTGGGGCTGTACTGGGCCGAGGGCACGAAGGACAAGCCGCACGCGCGGCGCGAGCGCGTCACCTTCGTCAACAGCGACCCTGGGATGGTGCGAGTGTTCAGCGCCTGGCTCGACCTCCTCGGCGTCGAGCCCGAACGGCGGACCTACAGCCTCATGATCCACGAGACCGCCAACGTGGCCGAGGCGGAGCGCTACTGGGCCGAACTCCTCGGCGCCGATCCGGCCCGCTTCGGCAAGACGACCCTCAAGCGACACAATCCGAAGACGATCCGCAAGAACATCGGCACGGAGTACCGAGGATGCCTTGTCATGCGCGTTCTCGGCAGTGCCGACTTGTACCGTCGCATCGAGGGCGCATGGTGCGGCATAGTAGGGGCCGTCGCGTCAGCGGACTAACAACTTGTCCGTTTTGGCCGGTAATGCCATCCCCTGTGGTGTAATCGGCAACACATGTCACTTTGGATGATATGTTCCAGGTTCGAGTCCTGGCAGGGGAGCCATTACGCAAGGGCCCTGACCTCCCAGGTCAGGGCCCTTCCTCGTGGCCGCCCTCCGGCGCCCCGGTATCCTTCGTGCGTCCACCACCCAGAGCCGAAGGGCATATCCGTGAGCGCCACACGCCCGGCCGCCGTCGTCGTCCTCGCAGCGGGTGAGGGCACCCGCATGAAGTCCAAGACCCCCAAGGTGCTGCACGAGATCGCCGGGCGCTCGCTCGTCGGGCACGTCGTGTCCGCCGCCCGCGAGCTGGAGCCCGAGCACCTCGTGGTGGTCGTGGGGCACGCGCGGGAGCAGGTGCGGGGGCACCTGGAGGAGGTGTACCCGGGGACCCGTACCGCCGTGCAGGAGGAGCAGAACGGCACCGGGCACGCGGTGCGGATGGCGCTGGAGGAGCTGGGGGCCGCGCCCGAGGGGACCGTCGTGGTCGTCTGCGGCGACACCCCGCTGCTGTCCGGCGCGACGCTGCGGGCGCTGGCCGAGACGCACGCCGCCGACGGGAACGCCGTCACCGTGCTGACCGCCGAGGTGCCGGACGCGACCGGCTACGGGCGGATCGTGCGGGACGTGGCCAGCGGCGCCGTGACCGCGATCGTCGAGCACAAGGACGCCTCCCCGGGCCAGCTGGACATCCGGGAGATCAACTCCGGCGTGTTCGCCTTCGACGGGCCGCTGCTCGCGCAGGCGATCAAGCAGCTGCGGACGGACAACAGCCAGGGCGAGGAGTACCTCACCGACGTGCTGTCGATCCTGCGCGAGGCGGGGCACCGGGTCGGCGCGTCCGTGGCCCCGGACCACCGCGAGATCCTCGGGATCAACAACCGCCTGCAGCTCGCCGAGGCCCGCGCGCTGCTGAACCAGCGGCTCCTGGAGGCCGCGATGACGGCCGGCGTGACCGTGGTCGACCCGTCGTCCGTGCTCGTCGACGTGACGGTGACGTTCGAGCCGGACGCGGTGATCCACCCGGGTACGCAGCTGCTCGGCGCGACGCACGTCGCCGAGGACGCCGAGGTCGGGCCGAACACGCGGCTGAAGGACACCACCGTGGGCCGGGGCGCCCGGGTGGACAACACCGTGGCCGACTCCGCCGTGATCGGCGAGGGCGCCTCCGTGGGCCCGTACGCCTACCTCCGTCCGGGCACGAAGCTCGGCGCGAAGGCGAAGGCCGGCACCTACGTCGAGATGAAGAACGCGACGATCGGCGAGGGCACCAAGGTCCCCCACCTGTCGTACGTGGGCGACGCGACGATCGGCGAGTACTCGAACATCGGCGCGGCGAGCGTCTTCGTGAACTACGACGGCGTGGCCAAGCACCACACCACGATCGGGTCCCACTGCCGGACCGGTTCGGACAACATGTTTGTGGCTCCCATCACGATCGGGGACGGCGCCTACACGGCGGCGGGGTCCGTGATCACGAAGGACGTGCCGGCGGGTGCGCTGGCCGTCGCCCGGGGCCAGCAGCGGAATATCGAGGGCTGGGTCGCCCGGAAGCGGCCCGGCAGCGCCGCCGCGCAGGCGGCCGAGGCGAGCTCCGAAGGGTCCGCCGGCGCAAGCTGACCGGAAACAGGTACGTCGAAGTCGGCGTACCGTGATACGTGCACACAAATTCGGCTGGTTCGCACACGCGCACGGGAGCGCGGGGTCTCGCGGCCAGAGAACAGTCTGAGGAGACAGTGCTGTGACCGGGATCAAGACGACCGGCGAGAAGAAGCTGATGCTCTTCTCCGGCCGCGCCCACCCCGAGCTGGCCGAGGAGGTCGCGCACCAGCTGGGTGTCGGTCTCGTTCCGACCAAGGCGTTCGACTTCGCCAACGGTGAGATCTACGTCCGCTTCCAGGAGTCGGCGCGCGGCGCGGACTGCTTCCTGATCCAGAGCCACACGGCTCCGATCAACAAGTGGATCATGGAGCAGCTGATCATGATCGATGCTCTGAAGCGGGCCTCGGCCCGGAGCATCACCGTGATCGTCCCGTCGTACGGCTACGCCCGTCAGGACAAGAAGCACCGCGGCCGCGAGCCGATCTCGGCCCGTCTGGTGGCGGACCTGATGAAGACGGCCGGCGCGGACCGGATCCTCACCGTGGACCTGCACACGGACCAGATCCAGGGCTTCTTCGACGGCCCGGTGGACCACCTGTCGGCGCTGCCGGTGCTGGCGGACTACGTGGGCGGCAAGGTCGACCGCGAGAAGCTGACGATCGTCTCCCCGGACGCGGGCCGCGTGCGGGTCGCCGACCGCTGGTGCGACCGTCTGGACGCGCCGCTGGCGATCGTGCACAAGCGCCGCGACAAGGACGTCGCCAACCAGGTGACCGTCCACGAGGTCGTCGGTGACGTGAAGGGCCGCGTCTGCGTCCTGGTGGACGACATGGTCGACACCGGCGGCACGATCTGCGCGGCGGCCGAGGCCCTCTTCGCGCACGGCGCCGAGGACGTCATCGTGACGGCGACGCACGGCATCCTGTCGGGCCCCGCCGCGGACCGTCTGAAGAACTCGAAGGTGAGCGAGTTCGTGTTCACGGACACGCTGCCGGTGCCGGGTTCGCTGGAGCTGGACAAGATCACGGTGCTGTCGATCGCGCCGACGATCGCGCGCGCGGTGCGCGAGGTGTTCGAGGACGGTTCGGTGACGAGCCTCTTCGAGGAGCACTGAGCCCCGGGAACCGCTTCGGAGGGCCGCCTTCCCCGTTCGGGGGAGGCGGCCCTCCGCCGTTCTCCGCCGTTCTCGGCCGGGGTGATCCATTTGGGGGGCCGGGGGCGGCCGGGTAGACTGCTGAGGTTGCTCGGCGAGGGAGGCCGTGCCCGTCAAGGGTCGGCGCTCCGTTATCGACGCGCTCTTCGTAGCAGGCCATCGCCAGTCGGCGGCCGGGTGACAGTCGCCATCGTCACCACCATCACGAGGAGTGCACATGTCCGAGGTGAAGCTCGCCGCCGCCGTCCGCACCGAGTTCGGCAAGGGCGCCGCCCGCAAGATCCGTCGTTCCGGCAACGTCCCCGCGGTCGTCTACGGCCACGGCTCGGAGCCGATCCACATCACGCTGCCGACGCACCAGACCACGCTGGCGCTGCGCACCCCGAACGTCCTGCTGTCCCTGGACATCGAGGGCAAGGGTTCCGAGCTGGCCATCCCGAAGGCCGCCCAGCGCGACCCGCTGAAGGGTGACCTGGAGCACGTCGACCTCCTCCTCGTGAAGCGCGGCGAGAAGGTCACCGTCGAGGTTCCGGTCGTCGCCGAGGGCGAGCTGGCCGCCGGCGGCAACCTGCTGGAGCACGTCCTCAACACCCTCTCCGTCGAGGCCGAGGCCACCCACCTGCCCGAGTCCGTGACGGTCTCCGTCGAGGGCCTGGAGGCCGGTGCGTCCGTGACCGCCGCCGACATCACGCTGCCGAAGGGCGTCACCCTGGTGACCGAGGCCGACGCCGTCGTCCTCCAGGTCCTGGCCGCCCAGGCCGAGGAGCCGGCCGCCGAGGGCACCGAGGGCGACGAGGCCGCCGCCGAGGCCTGAGCCGTAGGCTCTTGTCTGACGTGACGGGGTGACGGGCCGTGCGGCCCGTCACCCCGTTTCTCTTTTTCGACGCGAGGAGATGTCGGTGACCGACGACGCGAACGCGCCCTGGCTGATCGTCGGCCTCGGCAATCCCGGCCCGGAGTACGCGGGCAACCGCCACAACATCGGCTTCATGGTGGTGGACCTGCTGGCGGAGCGGATCGGCGGGAAGTTCAAGCGGGCGCAGAAGGCGCAGGCGCAGGTCGTGGAGGGCCGGCTGGGTCCGGTGGGTCCGGCCAACCGCCGGGTGGTGCTGGCGAAGCCGATGTCGTACATGAACCTGTCCGGTGGTCCGGTGACGGCGCTGCGGGACTTCTACAAGGTGCCGACCGCGCACGTCGTGGCGGTCCACGACGAGCTGGACATCGACTACGCGACGCTGCGGCTGAAGCTGGGCGGCGGGGACAACGGCCACAACGGCCTGAAGTCGATGACGAAGTCGATGGGTCCCGACTACCACCGGGTGCGGTGCGGGATCGGGCGTCCGCCGGGCCGGATGCAGGTGGCGGACTTCGTGCTGAAGGACTTCTCGTCGACCGAGCGCAAGGAGCTGGACTGGTTCGTGGACCGGTCGGCGGACGCGGTGGAGTGCCTGGTGACGGAGGGCCTGGAGCGGGCCCAGTCGGCGTACAACTCCTGACCGTCGACTTTCGGCCGTACGACTGTACGATCGCGGGTCATGACGCACGTCCGGAACGCCGCCATGGTCCTCGTCGCCGTCCTGCTCGTCGTGGCGGGGGTGTGGGCGTCCTGGGGGTCGGCGCAGCACGTCCTGCTGGCGAAGGGGCGTGAGCACGGGACGCTGACGGTGACCGGGTGCACGGACGAGCGGTGCTCGGGTGCGTACGCGCCGGACGACGCCGGTTCGCCGCGGCGGACGCTGACGGTCGAGCGGTCGGTGGCGGCGGGGCCGGGGTCGGTGATCCCGGTGGTGGTGAAGCCGGGGACGGACGAGGGCGTCCGGACCGGCTGGGGCGGCGGGCTGCACGCCTGGCTGCCGCTGGGCGGCGCGCTGGTGCTGGCGGCGCCGCTGGTGGCGGGGGGTCTGCGGCTGCGGCGGACGGCCTGGTCGCTGGCGGGGGCCGGGGCCGGCCTGTGGGTGGCGGCGTTCGTCGCGCTCTGACGGACCGTAAGGTACGACCGGATTCAACCAGTTCCTGGCGGGATCGTTATCGCCCTCTGGGTTAAGCGTGGCTCAAAGCGACGGATAGGCTGCCCCCGCCACCTCCCACGGCATCCCTCATCCCACAGATGGACGACTGCACATGCGACGCTCCCTGATTCCCGCCGCCACGCTTGTCGCGGCCATGGCGGGCTCCCTGGCCCTGGCGACGACCGCCTCGGCCACCAGCGGTGAGTACGAGCTCCAGCTCCACCAGGAGACGCCGATCAAGGCCGCCGACTTCCAGCAGGGCGAGTGCCCTGACACCATCCCGGCCGACAAGGACGGGTGGCACTTCGTGATCCCCGGCGGCGGCACGGACTTTGTGAAGCTGACGGTCACGTTCGACAACGGTGCCCCGATCGAGATCACGTCCTTCGGTCCGCCGAAGGACGACCACGCGTACGTGGCCTCCGAGGCCGGCGCGGAGCTGACCTCCGCCGTCGCGACCGTCAAGGGTGAGCAGGTGAAGTTCTTCAACCTGTCCCACACCTGCGCCGCGGAGGGTGAGACCACCACGGGTGGCACCACGACCGGTGAGACCACCACGGGCGAGACCACCACCGGTGAGACCACCACCGGTGAGACCACCACGGGTGAGACCACGACCGGCGAGACCACCACCGGTGAGACCACCACCGGCGAGACCACCACCGGTGAGACCACGACCGGCGAGACCACGACGGGCGAGGCCACCACCGGTGAGACCACGACCGGCGAGTCGACCGCCACGGGCGAGACCACCGCGACCGGCGGTTCCACCACCGGCGAGACCACGGCCACCGCCACGGGCGAGACCACCGCCACGGGCGAGGTCAAGGGCGAGACCGACACCAAGGGCGGCTCCGAGGAGGGCAACCTCGCGGAGACCGGTTCGAGCGCGCCGGTCGGCGTGCTGGCCGGCGTGGCCGCCGCTCTCGCGGCCGCCGGTGCGTTCCTGGTGCTGCGCCGCCGCAAGGCCGCGCAGAACTGACGTACCCCGCGTACGAGAAGTGCCCCCACGGGATTCCCGTGGGGGCACTTCTCTGTCCGGTGGCGTCAGCCGGTGTTGCGGAGGCCCGCCGCCACGCCGTTGACGGTGAGGAGCAGGGCCCGCGCGAGCAGCGGGTCCGGGTCCTCGCCGGCCTCGGCGGCGGCCCGCTGGCGGGCCAGGAGGGCGACCTGGAGGTAGGAGATCGGGTCCAGGTAGGCGTCGCGGATGGCGAAGGTCTGCTGGAGGACCGGGTTGGAGTCGAGCAGCTTCTCGCCGCCCGTCACCTTCAGGACCTCCTCGACGGTGAGCGCGTGCTCGGCCTCGATCGTGTCGAAGACGTGCTTGAGCTCGTCGGGGACGAGGGTGTCGACGTAGTGGCGGGCGATCCGCAGGTCGGTCTTGGCGAGCGTCATCTCCACGTTGGAGAGGAAGTTGCGGAAGAAGTGCCACTGCTCGTGCATCTCGCCGAGGACGGCGTCGAGGCCCGCCTCGCGCAGGGCCTTGAGCCCGGAGCCGACGCCGAACCAGCCGGGGACGATCTGGCGGGACTGGGTCCAGCCGAAGACCCACGGGATGGCGCGCAGGCCGTCGAGCGAGACGCCGGAGCCGGGGCGGCGGGCGGGCCGCGAGCCCAGGTGCAGGTCGGCGAGCTGGTCGACCGGCGTGGAGGCGAGGAAGTACGTCGGGAGGTCGGGGTCCTCGACGAAGGCGCGGTAGGCGGCGTGGGCGGCTTCGGAGACGACGTCCATCGCCGCGTCCCAGCGGGCCAGGGCCTCGTCGGACTGGCGGGGCGCGGTGTGCAGGGCGGACGCCTGCAGGGTGGCCGCGACGGTCAGTTCCAGGTTCTCCCGGGCGAGGGAGGGGATCAGGTACTTGTCGGAGATGACCTCGCCCTGCTCGGTCACCTTGATCTCGCCCTCCAGGGTGCCCCAGGGCTGGGCGAGGATGGCGTCGTGCGAGGGGCCGCCGCCGCGGCCGACGGTGCCGCCGCGGCCGTGGAAGAGGCGGAGCCGGACGCCGTACCGGTGGGCGACGTCGCGCAGCCGGCGCTGGGCGCGGTGGATCTCCCACTGGCTGGTGGTGATGCCGCCGAACTTGGAGGAGTCGGAGTAGCCGAGCATGACCTCCTGGACGTCGCCGCGCAGCGAGACGAGGCGCCGGTAGGAGGGGTCGGCGAGCATGTCGTTGAGGATGACGTCGGCGGCGCGGAGCTCGTCGGTGGTCTCCAGGAGCGGCACGATGCCGATCTTGGCCCAGCCGGCGTGCAGGTCGATGAGGCCGGCCTCGCGGGCGAGGACGGTGGCGGCGAAGACGTCGTCGGCGCCCTGGCACATCGAGATGATGTAGGACTCGATGACCTCGGGGCCGAAGCGCTCGAAGGCCTCCTTGACGGTGTGGAAGACGCCGAGGGTCTTCTGGCCGGGGGCGTCGAGCGGGGCGGGCGTGGGGGCCAGCGGCCGGCGGGAGCGGAGCTCCTTGGCGAGCAGCCGCTGCCGGTAGTCGCGCGGCATGTCGGCGTACCGCCAGGACTCCTCGCCGAGGCGGTCGAAGAGCTGGCCGAGGGCGTGGTGGTGGGCGTCGGCGTGCTCGCGGACGTCCATGGTGGCGAGCTGCAGGCCGAAGGCCGACAGGGTGCGGATGGTGCGGTCCATGCGGCCGTCGGCGAAGAGGCCGCCGCGGTGCTCGCGCAGGGAGGTCTGGATGAGGGTGAGGTCGCGGATGAGCTCGGCGGTGCCGAGGTAGTCGCGGCCCTCCTGGTGGGGGGTGCCGGCGGCGAGGCGCTCGCGGGTGTTGAGGAGCTTCTGGCGGACGCAGGTGGCCTTGAGGCGGTACGGCTCCTCGGCGTTGAGCCGCTTGTAGCGGGGGCTGATCTCGGGGAGGAGGTCCAGGTCGCGCTGGAGGGAGTCCAGGAGTTCCTGGGTGGCCCCGGTGTAGCGGATGGAGTTGGAGAGCAGTCCGCGGAGGAAGTCGATGAGCTCCAGGGCGTCGGTGATGCCGTGCTCGTGCTGGAGGATCAGGACGTCCCAGGTGACCTGGGGGGTGACGTTGGGGTTGCCGTCGCGGTCGCCGCCGATCCAGGTGCCGAAGGTGAGCGGGCGGGTGCCGGCGGGCAGCTCGAAGCCGACGCGCTCCAGTTCGGCGGCGAGGTCCTCCAGGACGTCGCCGACGGCGCCCGCGTGCAGCTCGTCGAGGTAGTAGATGGCGTTGCGGGCCTCGTCGGCGGGCTCCGGGCGGACGACGCGGAGTTCGTCGGTCTGCCAGATGAGGTCGATGTTCTCGGCGAGCCGCAGGTCGTGGCGGCGCCGGTCGGAGTCGATGACCGGCGTCTCCAGGAGGGCGCCGATGCGGCGGAGCTTGTTGAGGACCGAGCGGCGGGCGGCCTCGGTGGGGTGCGCGGTGAAGACCGGGCGCACGTTGAGGTTCTTGACCGTCTCGCGGACGTGGGCGGGGTCGCCGTCCTTGAGCATGTCGGCGGTGCGGGCGAGCAGGCCGCCCTCGGCGGCGCGCTTCTCGCGGAGCTCGCGGCCGCGGTGGACCTGCTCGGTGACGTTCGCCAGGTGGAAGTAGGTGGAGAAGGCGCGGACGAGCTTGGCGGCCGTCTCCAGCTCGACGCCGCGCAGCAGCTCGGCGGCGGCGTCGCCGTCCTCTCGGGTGAGGCGGCGGACCTTCTCGACGAGGTCGAGGAGCTCGTGGCCCTCCTGGCGCACGAGGGTCTCGCCGAGGAGATCGCCCAGTCGGCGGATGTCGGCGCGCAGCTCGGCGTTGGTGGTGGGAGTCTGGTCGGCACTGCTCACAGGTGCGGCTCCTTGCAGTGTTCAAGCACGTCTGGAGGGTTCTGGAGGCTTGCGGACCGCGCTGTCCGACGGTCCCAGGATAGGTGTCCAATCCCTGGACGTCGGGGAGCCCCCCGCTTGTGCCCTCTTGCCGCGTGCCGCGGCGCTGCCATACTTACGACGCCGTAGGTTACGCAGCCGTAGCCTCGGCCCGCTCTGCACCGTATGCCCCCCTTCCCCTCACCCCCAGGGACACGTATGACCATCAGCCCCGAGGTGACCTCGGCGTCCGAGGTGACCGATCCGGTCCAGGCCCTGCCCTCCGCCACGCTCGGCGGGGACAGCAAGCGCTCCGTCGAGCAGATCACGCTGCTCCTGTTCATCACGGTGCCGTTCGCGGCGCTGGTGGCGGCGGTGCCGCTGGCCTGGGGCTGGGGGGTGAGCTGGCTGGACCTGGGACTGATGACGGCGATGTACTTCATCGGCTGCCACGGCATCACGATCGGCTTCCACCGGTACTTCACGCACGGTTCGTTCAAGGCGAAGCGGCCGCTGCGGATCGCGCTGGCGATCATGGGCTCGCTGGCGGTGGAGGGGCCGCTGGTGCGGTGGGTGGCGGACCACCGCAAGCACCACAAGTTCTCCGACGCGGAGGGCGACCCGCACTCGCCGTGGCGGTTCGGGGAGACGGTCCCGGCGCTGATGAAGGGCCTGTGGTGGGCCCACATCGCCTGGATGTTCGACGAGGAGCAGACGCCGCAGCACAAGTACGCCCCGGATCTGATCAAGGACCCGGCGATCCGGCGGATCTCGCGCCAGTTCGTGCTGTGGACGATCGTGTCGCTGGCGATCCCGCCGGTGGTGGGCGGTCTGGTGACGTGGTCGTGGTGGGGCGCCTTCACGGCGTTCTTCTGGGGCTCGCTGGTCCGGGTGGCGCTCCTCCACCACGTGACGTGGTCGATCAACTCGATCTGCCACGCGGTGGGCAAGCGTCCGTTCAAGTCGCGCGACCGTTCCGGGAACGTGTGGTGGCTGGCGGTCCTCTCCTGCGGGGAGTCCTGGCACAACCTGCACCACGCGGACCCGACGTCGGCCCGGCACGGCGTGCTGAAGGGGCAGATCGACTCCAGCGCCCGGCTGATCCGCTGGTTCGAGCTGGCGGGCTGGGCGACGGACGTGCGCTGGCCCGCGCAGTCCCGTATCGACGCCCGGCGGCAGGCCGCGCCCTCCGACGCGGCATGATGGACGACGTGGCGATCGACGGCAGTTCCAGCAGCACCAGCGAGCAGAAGCCCCGGCGTGGCCGCCGGGTGAGGATGACCGGCGCCGAGCGCCGGGAGCAGCTTCTGGACATCGGCCGGACGCTCTTCGCGGAGAAGGGCTTCGAGGGCACGTCGGTGGAGGAGATCGCGGCGAAGGCCGGGGTGTCGAAGCCGGTGGTGTACGAGCACTTCGGCGGCAAGGAGGGGCTGTACGCGGTCGTGGTCGACCGGGAGATGCGGCAGCTGCTCGACGGTGTGACGGGCGCCCTGACCGCCGGCCATCCCCGTGAGCTCCTGGAGCAGGCGGCCTTCGCCCTCCTCGACTACATCGAGAACTACACGGACGGTTTCCGGATCCTGGTCCGGGACTCGCCGGTGGCGCAGTCGACGGGCACGTTCGCGTCGCTGATCAGCGACATCGCCACGCAGGTCGAGGACATCCTGGGTCTGGAGTTCAAGGCCCGCGGCTTCGACCCGAAGCTGGCGCCGCTGTACGCGCAGGCGCTGGTCGGCAGCGTGGCGCTGACCGGCCAGTGGTGGCTGGACGTCCGCAAGCCGAAGAAGGCCGAGGTGGCGGCGCACCTGGTGAACCTGGCGTGGCACGGCCTGGACGGCCTGGAGCAGAAGCCGCGGCTGATAGGGCACCGGAAGAACTGAGCAGGTGTTCGGGCCGGCGGCCTTCCGCCGGGCCCGGTCCGGCGTCTCACGAAAAGATTCGTTTCCGCCTCAACGATCAACGCTATGATCCCCCCACATCCGGGGGGGGTGTTTCGCCCTCCGCACGTGGCCCCTGTGCGTGCCGCGCGGAGGTGGTGCGGAGCCCCGACCTGGATACCTGTTCTCACGTTCCCCAGGGGGGGATCATCTTGCGTACCGCTTTCTCCGGGCGCGCCCGCCGTGTCGCCGCGTGCACCGCGCTCGCCCTCTCCGTCGGCATGCTGCTGGCGACCCCCGCGTCGGCCGGCTCTCCGGTCCCGCGTCCGTCGGCCGAGAAGCCGGCCGTCTCGTCCGAGGTGCCGAAGCGGGCGCTGCTGCCCGCGGCCGAGGGCCGCGCGGGCGCCGCCGCGGCCGGCGCGCTCGACCCGCTGCTGTCGGACGTCGACGGCGACGGCTACGAGGACACGCTGCTCCGTTCGATCAACGGCAAGGTCTACGCGGCGACGACGCAGGACCACGGCTACGACGGCGCGTTCCAGCTGGGCGGCCGCGGCACGGAGGTCGCCAAGGACCTGATCCCGGTCGGCAACCAGTACGGCGGGACCGGTCCGGAGGTGCTCGTCCTCTCCGAGAACGGCACGATGATGATGTACGAGGACGCGTCCTACGGCGGCTCGTACTCGGAGACCCGGG
This sequence comes from Streptomyces roseofulvus, assembly GCF_039534915.1. Taxonomy (NCBI): domain Bacteria; kingdom Bacillati; phylum Actinomycetota; class Actinomycetes; order Kitasatosporales; family Streptomycetaceae; genus Streptomyces; species Streptomyces roseofulvus. The sequence continues at coordinate 3,440,206 of NZ_BAAAWE010000001.1, forward strand.
TCGGCACCGGCTGGCAGATCTACAACAAGGTCGTCTCGCCGGGCGACGTGAACGGCGACGGCCGCGCGGACGTCCTCGCCCGGACGCCCGCGGGTGAGCTGTACTTGTACCTGGGCACCGGCCACAGGACGGGTCCGTTCTCCACCCGGAAGCGGATCGGCGGCGGCTGGGGCGTCTACGACCAGGTGGTCGGCGTCGGTGACAACACGGGGGACGGCGTCGCCGACGTGTACGCGCGTGACTTCACCGGCCGGCTGTGGTTCTACGCCGGCACCGGCGACCTGAGCCACCCGTTCTCCACCCGCCGGTACATCGGCCAGGGCTGGGGGACCTACAACCAGCTGGTCCCGGCGGGCCACGGCCGGCTGGGCGCCCGGGACAACGCCGGCACCGTGTACACGTACACCTCCCGGGGCGGCGGCATCCTGTCCCCGCGGGTGAAGTCCAGCGACACGGGCGGCTGGTCCGGCGTGGCGCAGTTCGCGAACGCCGGCAGCGTCCCGACGACGGGCAAGGAAGGCATCATCGCCCGCTCGAACGGCGGGACGCTGTACTGGTACACGAACACCACGCGCGGCGTCCTGTTCCCGCGTCAGCAGTACAGCCAGGAGGGCGCCTGGGCCGGCGCCGCCCTCACCCACCTCTCGTCGCTGGACCCGGACGGCGAGTCCGACTTCGCCGAGGTGTACCAGGGCGGCCTGTACGTCGACAACACGCTGATCGGCTGGGGCTGGGGCGCGTACGACGCCCTGGTCGGCCCGGGCGATCTGAGCGGCGACGGCAGGGGCGACCTGCTGGCGCGGGACAGGAACGGCGTCCTGTACCTGTACAAGGGCAACGGCCTCGGCAGCGCGTTCTCGTCCCGGATCCGGGTCGGCGACGGGTGGAGCGCCTACAACAAGCTCCTCGGCGCCGGCGACTACACCGGTGACGGCCGCACGGACCTGCTGGCCCGCTCCAAGGCCGGCGACCTGTACCTGTACGCGGGTACGGGCAGGGCGAGCGCGCCGTTCAAGGGCCGGGTGAAGATCGGCGGCGGCTGGGGCGGCTACAAGCACCTGGTGGCGGCCGGCGACCTGAACGCCGACGGCAAGGCGGACCTGCTGGCCGGCACGTACGGCGGCGCCCTGTACCGCTACACCAACACCACGCCCGGCACGTTCGCGCCGCGCGCCCACCTCGGTACCGGCTTCCAGGTCTACAACCTGATGGGCTGACGCCTTCGGGCCCCGTCGGGGTGTCCCGTGCCGGTTTCCCGGTACGGGGCACCCCGTTTTTTATCCGTTCGCTTCGGTGTCGGTGGGGCGCGTTACACTCACGCTCATATTCGGGTGGATGTTCGCCCCGCGCACGCGCATACGCGTGCGAAGGCGTCGCGAACCTGCGCGGATACCCATTTCTCTTCGTTCCCCAGGGGGGGATCTTTTGCGATCCATGTTCTCCGGGCGTGGCCGCCGTGTCGCCGCGTGCACCGCGCTCGCCCTCTCCGCCGGCATGCTCCTGTCGACCCCGGCGTCGGCCGCCGAGCCGGCCCCGAGCTCCTCGGCCGAGAAGCAGGCCCCGTCCTTCACGCCGCCGAAGCAGCTGCCGCGCCCCGGCCAGGACGGCGCCCGTGCGGGTGCCACCGCGGCCGAGGCCGTCTCGCCGCTGCTGTCGGACCTGAACGGTGACGGCATCGAGGACCTCATCTTCCGCGCGATCGACGGTCAGTTGTACACGGACATCCCCGGTGAGGAGACGTTCGAGCTGCACCGCTACCAGGCCGGCGTGGCGAAGGAGATCGTCCCGATCGGCGACCAGGGTGGTTACACCACCGAGCCCGAGGTGCTGGTCACCTCCGAGGACGGCACGCTCACGCTCTACCAGGACGTCGACCCGTCCGGCACCCCGTACGAGTACCGGGTGGGCGGCGGCTGGCAGGTCTACAACAAGATCACGTCGCCCGGTGACGTGAACGGCGACGGCCGTGCCGACGTCGTCGCCCGCACCCACGACGGCCAGCTGTACCTGTACCTGGCCACCGGCGACCTGGCCAAGCCGCTCGGCGGCCGGATCGCCGTGGGCCCCGGCTGGGGGGTCTACGACCAGATCGTCGGCGTGGGCGACGGCAACGGCGACGGCCGCGCCGACCTCTACGCCCGGGACTACACCGGCACCCTCTGGTGGTACGCCGGCACCGGTGTCAACGCCAAGCCGTTCGGCACCCGCAAGGCCATCGGCACCGGCTGGAACACGTACAACCAGATCCTGCCCGGCGGCGACGGCAGCCTGTTCGGCCGCGACAACTCGGGCACGATGTACCTCTACCTCCCGAACGGCGACGGGACCCTCTCCGGCCGCCAGATGTACGGCGGTCTGGGCGACTTCGAGGGCATCGCGCACTTCGCGGGCGCCGGCAGCAACCCGTACACCGGCAAGGAGGGCGCCATCGGGCGCGACTCCCAGGGCACGCTGTGGTGGTACACGAACAACACCAAGGGCGGCCTCTACCCGCGGGACATGCTCTTCGACACGGGCTGGTTCCAGGGCGTCACCTACGCGCACCTGTCCTCGATGAACCCGGATGCGTCCTCCGACGTCGCCGTGGTCGACGGCGGCGAGCTGTGGATCGAGGGCAACCCCATCGGCACCGGCTGGGGCATCTACAACACCCTCGTCGGTCCGGGCGACCTGAGCGGCGACGGCAAGGCCGACCTGCTCGCCCGCGACAAGAGCGGCGTCCTGTACCTGTACAAGGGCGACGGCACGGGCGAGAAGCTCGCCACGCGGATCCGCGTCGGCTCCGGCTGGGGCGCGTACAACAAGATCCTCGGCGCCGGCGACTACACCGGTGACGGCCGCACCGACCTGCTGGCCCGCACCACCGGCGGCGACCTGTACCTGTACCCGGGCACCGGCAACGCCACCACCCCGTTCAAGACGCGCATCCACATCGGCGGCGGCTGGAACACGTACAAGCACCTGGCCGCCCCCGGCGACCTCAACTCGGACGGCAAGGCCGACCTGCTCGGCGTCGCCACCAACGGTGACCTGTACCGCTACCTGGGCACCAGCCCGAACAAGTTCTCCACCCGCGCCAAGATCGGCCCCGGCTACCAGATCTACAACACCTTCTCCTGACGCCTCCCGGCAGCCGACGGCCGCCCCGCACCGGATCGCTCCGGTGCGGGGCGGCCGCGTTTCCGGCCCGTCCGCGTCAGCCCGGCTTGCGGGCCACCGCGAAGACGCGGCGGAAGGGGAAGACCGTGCCGTTCGGGCCCTGGGGATAGGCGTCGCGGAGGAGGGCGCGGTACTGGGAGAGGAAGGCCTCGACCGCCTCGTGGTCGTCGCCGAGGGTGGTGAGGACCGGGCGGAGGGCGGTGCCCTTGACCCAGTCCAGGACGGCGTCCTCGCCCTGGAGGAGCTGGCAGTAGACCGTCTCCCAGACGTCGGTCTCGCAGCCGAGGGCGGTGAGGCGGGCCAGGTAGTCGGCGGGTTCGAGGATGTGGACGAAGCGGCGGCCCTGGTCGTGGAGGCGGGCGCGCCACTCGGGGAGGGCGCACAGCTCGCCGAGGAGGGCGTGGCTGGGGGAGGTGAAGTTGGCGGGGACCTGGAAGGCGAGGGTGCCGCCGGGGCGGAGGCCGTCGATCCAGGAGGCGAAGGACTCGGGGTGGTTGGGGACCCACTGGAGGGCCGCGTTGGAGACGATCAGGTCGTAGGGCTCGGCGGGGGTCCAGTGGGCGGCGTCGGCGGGGCGGAAGTCGAGCCAGCCGCCGCCGGAGGTGGTGCCGGCCCAGTCCTTCTCGGCCTGTTCGAGCATCTCCGGCGAGAGGTCGAAACCGGTGATGTGGGCGTCGGGCCAGCGCTCGGCGAGGAGGGCCGTGACGTTCCCGGGGCCGCAGCCGAGGTCGGCGATGCGGGCGGGGCCGCCGTGGCCCGGCAGCGGGGGTATTCGGTGGAGGAGGTCGAGGAAGGGGCGGGTGCGGTGGGCGGCGTGGCGGAGGTACTGCCGTGGATCCCACACCGGCGCGACGACGGAGTCGACGGAATACATGTTCGAAGCCCCCTTGCAGGCGAGAGTCGGCCAAACGGAACCGGTTCCGGCCGGGTCTCTTCCCCATAGTTGCGGGAACTATATCTCGATGTCGAGATTCATGACGTCGAGAAACTCGAATACAAGAGACTTTATGTCAACAGACCCACTACACTGATCACATGGAGGACGAGGTCGACCGTCTGGTCGCTGCATGGCGCCGCGAGCGCCCGGACCTCGACGTGGAACCGTTGGAGGTCCTCAGCCGCGTCTCCCGGCTGGCCCGGCACCTCGACCGCGCCCGCCGCCTCGCCTTCTCGGAGCACCAGCTGGAGCCCTGGGAGTTCGACGTCCTCACCTCGCTGCGCCGCGCCGGAGCCCCGTACCAGCTCTCCCCCGGCCAGCTCCTCACCCAGACCCTGGTCACCTCCGGCACCATGACCAACCGCATCGACCGGCTCACCAAGAAGGGCCTGGTCGAGCGGCTGCCCGACCCCAGCGACCGGCGCGGGGTGCTGGTCCGGCTCACCCCCGAGGGGCGCGACCGCGCCGACGAGGCGCTGGCCGGACTGCTCGCCCAGGAGCGGGCCATCCTCGCCCAGCTCAGCCGCCCGCAGCGGGCCGAGCTGGCCGCCCTGCTACGCCGGCTGACCGCCCCGTTCGACAACGTTCCCGGCTAGCTCCGGCAGCGGCGCCGGGCCGACACCCGCCCGCCGGGCCAGGGCGACCGCCGCCAGCGTCGAGTGCACGCCCAGCTTCCCCAGCACGTTCTGCATGTGCGTCCGCACCGTGTGCGGGGACAGGAAGAGCCGCTCCGCCACCGCCTTCCGGCCGAGCCCCGCCACCATGCAGCGCAGCACCTCCCGCTCGCGCGGGGTCAGCGACTCCACCAGGCGCTCGCTCTCCGTGCGGTGCTTCCGGTCCGCCGTCAGCTCCCGCAGCACCCCCGTCAGCAGCGCCGGCGGCAGATGCGTCTCGTCCCGCAGCACCCCCCGGACCACGGCGAGCAGCCGCTGGAGCGAGCAGTCCTTCGCCACCCAGCCGGACGCCCCGGCCTGGAGCGCCAACGCGGCCCTGCGGGGGTCGTCGCGCTCGGCGAGCACCACCGCGCGGACCGCGGGCTGGGCCTTCCGCACCCCGGCGACCAGGGCGATCCCGTCCACGGCCGGTTCGCCCTCCGGCGCGGCGGGGACGGCCGCGGGCGCCGCGCCCAGCTCGGCGTCGACGAGCAGCACGTCGAAGCGCCGCCCCTCCGCGACGCCCCGGTCCAGACAGCGCAGGGCGGCGGGACCGCTGCCCGCCGCGGCGACGTCGACGTCGGGCTCGGCCGCGAGCGCGGCGGCCAGCGACTCGGCGAAGACGCGGTGGTCGTCCACCACCAGGACCCGGATTCGTGCCACGGACACCCCCAAGTGTCGAGGAGAGACCGGCGCGGTACGACGCCGGGGGCGGGTCCGTCGGGTGCACGGCCGCCGCCGTGCCCAGACTGCTACCCCGCTCCCGGCGCCGTACCCGACGGGTCTCGCTCCCCTGAACGGCACCGGCCCCCACCGGTGCTGCCCCACAGAGTAGGGGCGGGGCGGCACCGTGGGGGCCGATTGGCGGAAGTGTCCGAAGTCGGGCGTCCGTGTGTCCGGACGGTGGATCAGAGGCGGCGGGCGCCCGCCGAGGGGACGGCCGGAAAGATCCCCGGCTCCGCGTACCCGGCGGCGGCGAACGCCGTGCGGACCGCGGCGCCGATCTCCTCCGCCCGGTCCGCCTCGACGAGGACCACCGCGGAGCCGCCGAAGCCGCCGCCGGTCATCCGGGCGCCCAGCGCGCCCGCCGCGTTCGCCGCCTCGACGACCAGGTCCAGCTCCGGGCAGGAGACCCGCAGATCGTCCCGGAGCGAGGCGTGGCCCTCGGTGAGGACCGGGCCGACCGCGCGGGTCGCGCCGGCGTCGAGCAGGGCGATCACCCGGACCACCCGGTCGTTGTCCGAGACGACGTGCCGGACGTACCGCAGCATCGTCTCGTCGCTCAGACGGTCGAGCGCGGCGGGCAGATGCGCGGCGTCCACCTCGCGCAGGGCGCTCACCCCGAGCGCCCGCGCGCCCGCTTCACAACCGGCGCGCCGCTCGGCGTACGCGCCGTCCCCGAGCGCGTGCTTCACGCGGGTGTCGACGACGAGCAGCGCGAGCCCCTCGGCGGCGAGGTCGAAGGGCACCTGGCGGTACGACAGGTCCCGGGTGTCCAGGTGGAGGGCGTGGCCCTCCTCGGCGCAGGCGGAGGCCATCTGGTCCATGACGCCGCAGGGCACGCCGACGAAGGCGTTCTCGGCGCGCTGGGCGATCCGGGCCAGCTCGGGGCGGCTGAGACCCAGGTCGAAGAGGTCGTTCAGGGCGAGCGCGGTGACGACCTCCAGGGCGGCGGAGGAGGAGAGCCCGGCGCCGGTCGGCACGGTGGAGGCGAGGTGGACGTCGGCGCCCGTCACCGGGTGCCCGGCCGCCCGCAGCGCCCACACGACCCCGGCCGGGTAGGCGGCCCAGCCGCCGCCGGAGAGGGGTGCGAGCTCCGCCACGTCGAGCTGGACGATGCCGCCGTCGACGTCGGCCGAGTGCAGGCGCAGCACGCCGTCGTCGCGGCGGGAGACGGCGGCGACCGCGGTGTGCGGCAGGGCGAGCGGCAGCACGAAGCCGTCGTTGAAGTCGGTGTACTCCCCGATGAGGTTGACGCGCCCGGGGGCGGCCCAGACGCCGTCGGGGCGGGCGCCGTACAGCGCCTCGAAGTCGGCGGCGACGCTCACGCGTTCTCCTTCTGGCGGTGGCGGGCGAAGGCCCAGGCGTCGGCGACGACCTCGGCGAGGTCCGGGCGGGACGGCGTCCAGCCGAGCCGGTCGCGGGCGGCCTCGGCGGAGGCGACCAGCACGGCGGGGTCGCCGGGGCGGCGCGGGGCGGTGACCTCCGGGACCGGGTGGCCGGTGACCTCGCGGACGGTCTCGATCACCTCGCGGACGGAGAAGCCGTTGCCGTTGCCGAGGTTGCAGATGAGGTGGTCGCCCGAGGTCATCGCGTCGAGGGCCAGGAGGTGGGCCTCGGCGAGGTCGGCGACGTGGATGTAGTCGCGGACGCAGGTGCCGTCGGGGGTCGGGTAGTCGTCGCCGTAGACGGAGATCGCCTCGCGGCGGCCGAGGGCGACCTGGAGGACGAGCGGGATGAGGTGCGACTCGGGGTCGTGGCGCTCGCCCAGCGGCCCGTACGCCCCGGCGACGTTGAAGTAGCGCAGCGAGACGGCGGCGAGGCCGTGGGCGGCGCACTCGCCGGTGATCATGTGGTCGACGGCCAGCTTGCTCGCCCCGTACGGGCTGGTGGGGGCGGTCGGCGCGGTCTCGGTGATCGGCACGGTCGCCGGCTCGCCGTAGGTGGCGGCGGTGGAGGAGAAGACCAGCTTGCGGACGCCGGCGGCGCGCATCGCGGCGAGCAGCGCCATGGTGCCGCCGACGTTGTTCTCCCAGTACTTCTCAGGCTTGCTCACGGACTCGCCGACCTGCGAGAAGGCGGCGAAGTGCAGCACGCCGTCGTAGGAGCCGTCGAGCCACCGGGCGGCGTCCTGGACGCGGCCCTCGACGAACTCGGCGCCGGCCGGGACGCCTTCCCGGAAGCCGGTGGAGAGGTCGTCGAGGACGGTGACGCGGTGGCCCCGCTCCAGGAGGTGGGCGGCGACCACGCTGCCCACATAGCCGGCCCCGCCGGTGACCAGGTACTTCTCGGGCGTCGTCATGCGGTTGCCACCTCTCGGATGCGCCGGGCCGCGTCCTCCGGCCGGATGTCGTTCATGAACGCGCCCATGCCGGACTCGGTGCCCGCGAGGAACTTCAGCTTGCCGGAGGCGCGCCGGACGGTGAACAGCTCCAGGTGCAGTCCGAAGTCCTCCCGCCGCTCGTCCGTGAACGGCGCCTGGTGCCAGGCGGCGATGTAGGGCGTGGGCGGCTCCGCCGGGCCGAAGATCCGGTCGAAGCGCCTCAAGAGTTCCAGATAGACCTGTGCGAAGTCCGTCCGCGCCGCCTCGTCGAGGGCGAGCAGGTCGGGGACGCGCCGGGTGGGGTGCAGGTGGACCTCGTACGGCCACTTGGCGGCGTAGGGGACGAAGGCGATCCAGTGCTCGGTCTCCAGGACCACCCGTTCGGCGTCGGCGCGCTCGCGGGCGACGAGGTCGTCGAAGAGGTTCCGGCCGGTCCGCCGGCGGTGCTCGTCGAGGCGGCGGCGGGTCAGGGCGGTGCGGGGGGTGACGTACGGGAAGGCGTAGATCTGGCCGTGCGCGTGGGGCAGGGTGACGCCGATCTCCCGGCCCCGGTTCTCGAAGCAGTAGACCTGCTCGACGCCGGGGAGGGCGGAGAGTGCGGCGGTGCGGTCGGTCCAGGCGTCGAGGACCAGGCGGGCCCGCTCCTCGTCGAGGTCGGCGAAGGAGGCGGTGTGGTCGTCGGTGAAGCAGACGACCTCGCAGCGGCCGACGCCGCCGGAGAGGGAGGGGAAGCGGTTCTCGAAGACCGCGACCTCGTAGCTCTCCTCGGGGATCTCGCTCTCGCGTCCGTCCCGGGCCGGGCAGAGCGGGCAGGCGTCGGCCGGCGGCAGGTAGGTGCGGCTCTGCCGGTGCGAGGCGACGGCGACGTGGTCGCCGGTCAGCTCGTCGTACCGGATCTCCGAGCGGGAGGTGACGGGGGCGAGCGGGCGCGGGTCGACGGCGGTGCGGACGGTGTCGTCGCGGCTGTCGTAGTAGATCAGCTCGCGCCCGTCGGCGAGCGTGGTGACGGTCTTCTTCACGGGGTACCCTCCGGGCGCGAACAAACAGAACCACGCACAAAGAATCACAACCGAACATCGGAGTCAATGGCGGGGCCGCGCGCCGGCTGTCGGCGGGGTCAGCGCGGGGTGCGCTGGCTCGGTACCGCCCGCTCCAGCAGGCCCGTGCGCGCCGCCAGGGCCGCCGCCTCCAGGCGCGACCCCACGCCGAGCTTCATCAGCACCCGCTGGACGTGGGTCCGTGCCGTGCTCGGGGCGATGCCCATCCCCGCCGCGATCAGCCGGGTGTCCTCCCCTTCCGCGACCCGCACCAGGACCTCGACCTCCCGGTGGGTCAGCAGCCGCAGCAGCCGCTGCGCCTCGTCGTCCGGCTGGGCCGCCGGGTTCAGCAGCTCCGCGAAGGCCCCCGCGAGCAGCTGCGGCGCCACCGCCGTCTCCCCCGCCCGCGCCTTCAGCAGCGCCCGCTCGACGCCCTCGATCCGCTCGTCGTGCCGGACGTACCCGGAGGCCCCGGCCGCGAAGGCCGCCGCGATCCCGCGCGGCGAGGGCACCGGGCCCAGCACCACCACGGCCACCTGAGGGCGCTCCCGCTTGATCCGCGCGACCGGGTCGAAGGCCCCGGGCGCGGCCGGCGCGGCCGTGCCGAAGAGGCAGACCTCCGGCGCCCGGCCGACCACCACCTCCGCCGCCCCCGCCGCCGGCGCGGCCGCCGCGAGCACCCGGTGCCCGCGCAGCTTCAGTGCCGAGGCGAGCGCCTCCGCGAGCAGGCGGTGGTCGTCCACGACCACGAGCCGAACGCCCATCCCGTCATCCCCCATCCCCCGGGCGTGCCGCACCCCGGCACCTCTGACCCGGCAAGCTACACGCTCCCCCGCCCCACGGTCCGCCAACCTCCGCGCCCCGAAAGGGGGATGTCCGGCGTGATCACCTCACACGCGCCGGACGGCACCCCCGCGCCTGCGGCGTGGCACCGTCGCCCTGCCGGCCCGGACGCGACGAAGGGCCTCCCCGGTACGTACTCCGGGGAGGCCCTTCGCGTGGGTCGCGGACGTCAGCCCCTGGTGCTGAACGAGACCGCGAGGTACTTCTTGTCGAGCGTCGAGCCGGACTCCCTCGGCTTGTTGGCGTAGGTGCCCGAGATGAAGAACCGGCCGTCTCCGTAAAGGAGTTCGGCGCCGGTGATCGAGAAGCTGGTCTCGATGGACCGGTTCGCCTTGTCCGACGGGGTCTCCAGGAGCAGCGTCGACTTCATGGTGCCCGCGTGGACGGAGACGAGCTGCCCGCCCTTGTCGTACGGGGGCACCTTGTACGCGATGAGGTCACCGCCGTCCATGCGCAGCGGCATCAGCACGTAGCCGTCGCCCGCGTCGGCCTTCTCCGGCGCCATCTTGCCGTCGGCGAGGCTGAAGGCCACGATCTCGTTGGTCTCGTCGCCGTACTCGCCGGTGGAGCCGTCGTGCTCCTCGGTCGGCAGGTAGAGCCGGTCGTCGCCGACGAGGACCTGAGAGCACTCCTCGACCGAGGTGGAGCCGCACTCGGCCGCGTAGCGGTCCGCGTTGGCCGTGATCTTGGTCCGCAGCTTGCCGGTCTTCTCGTCGATGGAGAAGAAGTCCGAGATGCTGCTGCCGTCGTCGGCGGCGTCGCCGACGTTGGCCGCGACCACCAGCGGCTTGGACGAGACGACCGACGCGTACTCCACGCCCTGGGGCATCTTGAACTGCGAGAGGGGCTTGCCCGACTTCGGGTCCAGGTTCTGCACGGTGACCGTCTGGGCACCGTACTTGCCGCACTTGCGGACCGCGACGAGACCGGCGCCGCCGCCGTACCCCATGTCGTAGCAGTTCTGGTCGTTGGACTGCGGCTTCCACAGCACCTTGCCGGTGGCCGCGTCGAAGGCCGCGCCGCCGTCGGTGCCGCCGGCCGCCACGGTGCCGGCGCCGAGCGTCACCTCGCTGAAGCGGGCCTTCTCGTCGCCGCCGCCGCTGACGGAGGCGGACCAGAGCAGCTTGCCGGTGTTCAGGTCGAGCATGCCGACCTGGTTGCAGCTCTGGTAGTAGCGGGGCGCGACGCGCTTCTTCTCCTCGAAGAGCACCGGCACCTTGTGGTCCGCGGTCGTGTGCCGGGACGCGCCGCAGACCTGGCCGGGCAGCGGGATGGTCCAGGCGACCGTGCCCTTGTCGATGTCGTAGCCGACGACCGAGTTGATGCCGGTCTTCACGAAGGTCTTGTCGGTGATCCAGGAGCCGTCGACGGGTGTGGTGTCGGGCACCTTCGGCACGTCGACGCGGAAGGCGAGGCGGGCGTTCGTCTTCTCGCCCGGCTTCTCCTTGCCGTTGCCGCCGAGGCCGTTGCCGCCGCCACCGCCGGAGCCGCCGCCGTCGGCGCCCCCGTTCGGGGACTGGGTGGTGCCGCCCGTGGTCTTGGCGTCCGGGGGCGTGTCCGCGCCGGAGTTGGCGTACCAGATGCCGCCGCCGACGATCAGCGCGACGGCCACGACCGCCGCGATGACGATCTGCGCCTGCGCCGACAGCTTCTTCCCGCCGCCCGGCGCGGGGGCCGGGACGTGCTGCTGGGGCGCGGTCGGGTAGCCGTACGGCTGCTGGGGCTGGTTCGGATAGCCGTACGGCGGCGGTACCGACTGCTGGTAAGGCTGCGGGGGCTGCTGCTCGGGGTAGCCGTAACCGGGCTGCGGGGCCTGCGGCGCCTGCGGGTAGCCGTAACCGGGCTGGCCCTGCGGCGGGGGCGGCGGCGTCGGGGCGCCGAAGCCGCCCTGGCCCTGGGCCGGGCCCTGCGGGGCGCCGAAGCCGCCCGCCGGCGGCGGGTAGCCGCCGGGGGGCTGGTTCGGCGGCGGGAAACCGCCCGGAGGCTGGTTCGGCGGCTGGTTCGGAGGCGGGGGCGGCTGGGTCACTTGCTGAAGCCCATCATCGTCTTGGTCTCCTTCTCCTCGGCGTCGTTGGTGGCCGAGACGCGACCCGCCGCCACCACGAACGTGCCGTTGCCGTAGGCGTAGCCGGCGCTGAAGAAGCCGCTCTCGATCTGCGCGACCGAGACCGGGTGCTTGAGGAGGATCTTCGGCGCGCCGCCGGCCGGGGCGATCGTCGCGACCGCGCCGCCCTTGTCGTACTTGGGCGCGACGTAGACCAGGACCTCGCCGCCCTCCATGCGCAGCGGCGTCATCTGCTGCTCCTCGGGCGCCTTCGAACGCCACTTCGGCTTGCCGGTCTTCAGGTCGAAGGCGACGACCTCGTTGGAGGTGCCGTAGGAGGTGTCGGTCGCCATGTAGAAGGTGTCGCCGGCGGCGGCGACGCCCGTGCAGCCCTGGAGGTTGCGGCCGAAGATGACGAAGCCGCCGCCACAGCGCGGCGCGAACTTGTCCTTGCTCACGATGGTGGAGCGCACGGTGCCGTTCGGGTTGAGCGCGACGATCGACCACTTCTTCTGCTCGCGCTGGAAGGCGGAGACGACCAGCGGGTTCACCGAGTAGACCTTGTCGACCTCCCAGGTGGCGGCCAGCTTGTAGGTCCACTTGGGCTTGCCGGTGTTCGGGTCGACCTCGCTGACCGTGTGCTGTTCCTTGCTCACGTCGGCGGTGCGGCACTGGTTGGCCGCGATCAGGCGGGTGGCGTCGCCGGCGTAGGCGTACGGCTTGCAGTCGCCCGTGGGGCCGGTGAAGACCTGGCGGCCGTCGGTGAGGGAGAAGCCGTAGGCGCTGCTGCTGCCGGCCGCGGTCACCGTGTTGCCGCCGATGGCGAGGGTGTTGTCGGAGAAGGCGAAGAGGCCGGTCGGCTTCGGGACGGCCTTCTTCCAGCCCGCCTTGCCGGTCTTGAGGTCGATCTGCTGGAGCATCGTGCACTTGGCGCCGTCCTTGGCGCTCTCCTCGTACCCGAAGACCATCAGGCCGTTGGCGCCGGGCTGGGCCGGGGCGGCGCACAGCTTGAACGGCACGTCGACCGACCACTTCTTGCTGCCGTCGGCGAGGCTGTAGCCGGCGACGCCCTTGTACATGGCCTTGACGACGGTGTCGCCGACGATCCAGGGACCGAAGACCTCGGAGCCGTTGCGGGGCAGGTCGACGTCGTTGGTGGTGAGGAAGTTGACCTTCGCCTCGCCCGGCTGGCGGGCGGCGTTGAGGTCGTCCTCGCCGCCGCCCGTGTCGCCGTCGCCGGAGCCGTCGCCCTGGTCGGCGGACTCGGTCGGCTTCGGGTCCATGGTGGCGCCGGTGCTCGCGCTGGTGGTCGGCGCGGCGACCTTCGGGTCCTCGTCGTCACCCTTGCCGACGACGGCCCAGGTGGTGACCGCGGCGACGGCGACGACGGCCGCCGCGACGGCCGCGACGAGCGCGGTGCGGTTCTTGAACGGGCCACCGCCGCCGGAACCGCCGGCCGGGGCGGCCGGGGCCGGGTACATCGGCTGGGTCTGGCCCGGGTAGCCCCCGTAGGGGTTGCCCTGCTGCCCGTACGGGCCGGGCTGCTGGCCGTACGGCCCCGGCTGCTGCTGCGGCTGGCCGTACGGGCCCGGCTGCTGCGGCTGCTGCGGGTAGCCGTACGGACCGGGCTGCGGCGCCGACTGCGGGTAGCCGTAGCCGGGCTGGCCCTGCGGGGCGCCCTGCGGAGGCTGGGCGGGCGGCTGGGCCGGGGACTGAGGCGGCGTCGGCGGCATCTGCGGCGGCTGGGCCGGCATCTGCGGCGGGACGGGCGGCATCCCGCCCTGGTTCGGATCCTGGGGAGCTCCGAAGCCCCCCGGCGGCTGGTTGCTGGGCGGCTGGGTCATCAGCGCTTCCCCCTTGCTGTGAGCGGGTTTTCTTTCTACCACTCACGGGGTGGCGCAAAAGCGACCGGTCCATCCCTTGTGCCCAAGGGAGGACCGGTCCGTGATGCCGTCGTTATGCGTTCTCGGCGAGTTCCAGCCAGCGCATCTCCAACTCTTCACGTTCTCCCGCAAGTTCCCGCAACTCGGCGTCGAGCTTCGCGACCTTCGCGAAATCCGTCGCGTTCTCGGCGATCTGCGCGTGCAGCTTCGACTCCTTCTCGGAGATCTTGTCGATCTGCCGCTCGACCTTCTGCAGCTCCTTCTTCGCGGCGCGGGCGTCGGCGGCGGAGAGGCCCGTGGCGGGCTGCGCCGCGGCGGCGGCCGGGGCCGGGGCGGCGGCCTCGATCATCCGCTGCCGCCGCTCCAGGTACTCGTCGATGCCGCGCGGCAGCATCCGCAGCGTCCGGTCGCCGAGCAGGGCGAAGGTGCGGTCGGTGGTGCGCTCCAGGAAGAAGCGGTCGTGGGAGATGACGACCATGGAGCCGGGCCAGCCGTCGAGGAGGTCCTCCAGCTGGGTCAGGGTCTCGATGTCGAGGTCGTTGGTGGGCTCGTCGAGGAAGAGGACGTTGGGCTCGTCCATGAGGAGGCGCAGCAGCTGGAGGCGGCGGCGCTCGCCGCCGGAGAGGTCGCCGACCGGCGTCCACTGCTTCTCCTTGCCGAAGCCGAACTGCTCGCAGAGCTGCCCGGCGGACATCTCGCGGCCCTTGCCGAGGTCGACCCGGTCGCGGATCTGCTGGACGGCCTCCAGGACGCGCAGCTGGGAGGGGAGTTCGGTGACGTCCTGCGAGAGGTAGGCGAGCCGGACGGTCTTGCCGACGACGATCCGGCCGGCCGGCGGCTGCTTCTCGCCCTGGGAGACGGCGGCATCCGCCAGTGCCCGCAGGAGTGAGGTCTTGCCCGCGCCGTTGACGCCGACGAGTCCGACGCGGTCGCCGGGGCCGAGCTGCCAGGTCAGGTGCTGGAGGAGCGTCTTGGGACCGGCGGTGACGGTCACGTCCTCCAGGTCGAAGACGGTCTTGCCGAGCCGCGCGTTGGCGAACTTCATCAGCTCGCTGGAGTCGCGGGGCTCCGGCACGTCCGCGATGAGCGCGTTGGCGGCCTCGATGCGGAAGCGGGGCTTGGAGGTCCGGGCGGGGGCGCCGCGGCGCAGCCAGGCCAGCTCCTTGCGGACCAGGTTCTGCCGCTTGACCTCCTCGGTGGCGGCGATCCGCTCCCGCTCGGCCCGGGCGAAGACGTAGTCGGAGTAGCCGCCCTCGTACTCGTACACGTCACCGCGCTGCACGTCCCACATGCGGGTGCAGACCTGGTCGAGGAACCAGCGGTCGTGGGTGACGCAGACGAGCGCCGAGCGGCGGTTCTGGAGGTGGCCGGCGAGCCAGGCGATGCCCTCGACGTCGAGGTGGTTGGTGGGCTCGTCGAGGACGATCAGGTCCTGGTCCTCGATGAGGAGCTTGGCGAGCGCGATGCGGCGGCGCTCGCCGCCGGAGAGCGGGCCGATGACCGTGTCGAGGCCGTTCTCGAAGCCGGGCAGGTCGAGGCCGCCGAAGAGGCCGGTGAGCACGTCGCGGATCTTGGCGCTGCCGGCCCACTCGTGGTCGGCCATGACGCCGATGACCTCGTGCCGGATGGTGGCCTTCGGATCGAGCGAGTCGTGCTGGGTGAGCACCCCGAGCCGCAGTCCGCCGCTGTGCGTGACCCGGCCGGTGTCGGCCTCCTCCAGCCGCGCCAGCATCCGGATGAGGGTGGTCTTGCCGTCGCCGTTGCGCCCGACGACGCCGATCCGGTCCCCCTCGGACACGCCGAGCGAGACCCCGTCGAGCAGGGCACGGGTGCCGTACACCTTGCTGACGTTCTCGACATTGACCAGGTTGACGGCCACGTTGACTCCAGTGCGGGGTGATCGATCGACGTACCAGGGTACGTCCCCGGGGCCCTCGGCGGCCCGCCGCCGAGGTCAGGGCCGGGGCCGGCCCGGGCGGTCCACCAGGAACCAGCCGGCCAGGGCCATCGCGACCGCCGCCGGGGCGGTCAGCTCGACGGCCACCAGGGTCGCGGTGTGGCCCTCCAGGAGGCCCCCGAAACCGGTCATCGACAGGCCCAGGATCCCCAGCAGGGCGAGCGCGATGCCGAGGGCGGCGAGCGGGCCGGAGCCGCCGGCGCGGGGCACGGGCGACGGGGCCTCGAAGCGGCGGAAGGCCGCCACCAGCAGGGCCGTCAGCAGGACCGCCGCGGCGAGCCTGAGCGGCAGCTGCGCCCACCAGGCGCCGGTCGCCGGGGCCGGGAGCCGTACGCCGAGCGCCAGCATCCCGCCGTACACGCCGAGCATCGCCGTCAGGTGCCACAGGAACGCGGTCATCGCGATGCCGTTCGCCGCGACCACCGCCCGCCAGACCCGCGCCCGGGCCGCGAACCGCGCCCCCGGGCCGCGCAGCAGTTCCACCGCGCCGATCAGCCACAGGCCGTGGCAGAGCAGGGCCAGCGTCGGCGGCGCCATGTTCGACACCTTCTCGCCGGGCATCCCCACCATGGACAGCGGGTACGGGCCGAGGGCCACCAGCAGGCCCGCGCCCGCGAGCCCGGCCGCCGCGAGGAGCGCCGGGCGCCGGATCATGCCGTCGGCGCGCAGGAAGCCCAGCTGGTGCACGGCCAGCCAGACGAAGGCGAAGTTCAGGAACTCGACGTAGGGGACGCCGGCGGCGAACCGCAGCACGTCGACGAGGACGGCGGCCCCGGCGAGCCCCGCGAAGGCGCCCCAGCCGTACCGCTCGTGCGCCCGCAGCAGCGGCGGCGTGAACGCGACCATCGCCAGGTAGATCCCGATGAACCAGAGCGGCTGCGTGACCAGCCGCAGCGCCACCCCGGTCAGGCCGCCGTCGGCGCCGGCGGCCTGGAGGAGCAGCGCCGCCGCGCCCCACACGCCGACGAAGACCATCGTCGGCCGCAGCAGGCGGCGCAGCCGGGCCCGCAGGAAGTCCGCGTAGCCGGGGCGGGAGCGGTGGGCCAGGGCGTGCGCGAAGCCGCCCACGAAGAAGAAGACCGGCATCACCTGGAGCACCCAGGTGACCACCTGGAGCCCGGGCACGACGGCGAGCAGGTTCCCGACCCCGTCGGCGGTGACGGCCGCCATCAGCCAGTGGCCGAGGACGACGACGCCGAGCGAGACGACCCGCAGCAGGTCCACATACCGGTCGCGCGCCGCCGGGGTGGCGGCGGCGAGCTCACGCGCGCTGATTCCCATGCCGGTACGGTCCCGCGCCGGCCCGGGGCCCCGTCAGGGCGCGGATACTCAACCGGCGTCTGAGTACGGGGCGTCGGCGCCCCGTCCGCGCACCCTCCGTCCCGGCCGTCCCGTCCGCCTCCCGCGCACCCGCGCCCCCGCGCGCCTGCCAACCGGCTCACGCCGTCCACCCCGCGGGCGACCTCGCGGCCGGGGCTGCGGGGAGGGCCGCCCCGCGCACCGTCATGTTCTCCTCAGGTCCCCCACCACCCCCGAGGAGAGATCCATGCCGAGACACCCACGTCCGGCGGCCGTCGCCGGCGCCGCCGTCGCCCTCGCCGTGCTGGCCGCCGGTCCCGCGTCGGCCGGCGACCCGACCGTCACCGATCCCCGCGTCGTCGCCCACTTCCTCTTCGCGGAGGGCGAGAACGCGGAGAACATCGCCCTCGAACCCGACGGCTCCGCCGACATCACCTTCGCCGGCGCGCACCGGGTCGTCCGCGTCACCAGGGAGGGAGTCAGGACGCCCGTCGCGTCCCTGCCCGACGTGCCCGGCGCTCAGACGCCCGTCGGCGGGGCCGTCGCCCTCGGCATCGCCCGCGCCCACGACGGCACCCTGTACGTCACCTACGTGACCGGCACGAAGGAGACCGGCGTCTGGCGCGTCCCGCCGGGCGGCGGCACGCCGGAGCAGATCGGCTTCTTCCCGGCCGGCGCCTTTCCCAACGGCCTCGCCCTCGACGAGAAGTGCGGCACCCTCTACACGGCCGACACCCGGCTCGGCGTGGTGTGGAGCCTGCCGGTGACCGGCGGCGAGCCCACGGTCTGGGCCACCGGGGCCGCGCTCGAACCCACCGGCCAGGTCCCGTTCGGCGCCAACGGCGTCAAGCTCCACGACGGCGCCGTCTGGGTGTCGAACACCGCCCGGGGGACCCTGCTGCGGATCCCGGTCCGGAAGGACCTGACCGCCGGGCCGGTCGAGACCCGGGCGACCGGGCTCGACTTCATCGACGACTTCGCCTTCACCGGCCACGGCGACACGGTCCTCGCCGCGCTGATCATGTCCGACCGGCTGGAGCTCGTCCGGCCCGACGGCACCCACAAGACCGTGCTCACCGCGGCGGACGGGCTCGACAACCCGACCTCCGTCGCGGTGCGCCACAAGACCGTCTACGTGAACAGCGCGGCCTTCTTCAACACGCTGGACCCCGACCCGAACCTGCTCCTGGCCACGCTCTCCAAGAACAAGCTCTAGGCGGGAACGGGCTCCCGGCAGGACCGGGCGCTAGAGGACCGTCGCGCCCGGCGCCGGGGAGGTGGCGGTGTGGGTGGCCCGGCAGGTGCCGGAGGCGCGCAGCGCCTTCGCCACCTGGTCCGCCGACTCCGCGTCCTTCACCAGGAACGCGGTCGTCGGGCCCGAGCCGGACACCAGGGCCGCCAGGGCGCCGGCCTCGGTGCCGGCCGCGAGGGTCGCGGCGAGCGAGGGGCGCAGGGAGAGCGCCGCGGCCTGGAGGTCGTTCGACAGGGCGGCCGCCAGGGCCGTGGTGTCGCCGGAGGCCAGCGCGTCCAGGAGCACCGGGGAGGCCGCGGGCTCCGGGATCTCGGCGCCCTCCGCGAGCCGGTCGAACTCGCCGTACACCGCCGGGGTCGACAGCCCGCCGTCGGCGACCGCGAAGACCCAGTGGAAGGGCCCGCCGACCGGCAGCTCCGTCAGCCGCTCGCCGCGCCCGACACCGAGCGCGGCGCCGCCGACCAGGCTGAAGGGGACGTCCGAGCCCAGCTCGGCGCAGATCTCCAGGAGGACCTCGCGGGGGGTGTCCAGGCCCCACAGCGCGTCGCAGGCGAGCAGCGCGCCGGCGCCGTCGGCGCTGCCGCCGGCCATGCCGCCGGCGACCGGGATGGCCTTGGCGATGTGGAGGTGGACGTCCGGGGAGAGGCCGTGCCGGGCGGCGAGGAGTTCCGCGGCCCGGGCGGCCAGGTTGGTGCGGTCGAGGGGGACCTTGTCCGCGTCGGGGCCCTCGCAGGTGATCGTCAGGCCGTCGGCGGGGGTGGCGGTCACCTCGTCGTACAGGGAGACGGCGAGGAAGACGTTGGCCAGGTCGTGGAAGCCGTCGGGGCGGGCCGCGCCCACCGCGAGCTGGACGTTGACCTTGGCCGGGACGCGTACGGTCACCGCGTTCACGCCGTCGCCTCCGGCTTGTTCTCCGCGATCCGCGCGAACTCCTCGACGGTCAGCGACTCGCCGCGGGCCTGCGGCGAGATCCCCGCCTTCACCAGTGCCTGCTCCGCCGCGGCGGGCGACCCGGCCCAGCCGGCGAGGGCGGCCCGCAGGGTCTTGCGGCGCTGCGCGAAGGCCGCGTCGACGACCGCGAAGACCTCCGCCTTGGTGGCGGTGGTGGCGATCGGCTCGGTGCGGCGGACGAGCGAGACGAGGCCCGAGTCGACGTTGGGCGCGGGCCAGAAGACGTTGCGGCCGATGGCCCCGGCGCGCTTGACCTCGGCGTACCAGTTCGCCTTGACGGAGGGGACCCCGTACACCTTGTTGCCCGGTCCGGCGGCGAGCCGGTCGGCGACCTCGGCCTGGACCATGACGAGGGTCCGCTCGATGGTCGGGAAGCGGTCGAGCATGTGCAGCAGGACGGGCACGGCCACGTTGTACGGGAGGTTGGCGACGAGCGCGGTCGGCGCCGGGCCCGGCAGCTCCTGGACGAGCATGGCGTCGGAGTGGACCAGCGCGAAGCGGTCCTTCCGCTCCGGCATCCGGGCGGCGATCGTCGCCGGCAGCGCGGCGGCCAGGAGGTCGTCGATCTCGACGGCGGTCACCCGGTCGGCGGCCTCCAGGAGTGCCAGGGTGAGGGAGCCGAGTCCGGGCCCCACCTCGACGACCACGTCGTCCGGGCGCACGCCGGCGGTGCGGACGATGCGCCGGACGGTGTTGGCGTCGATGACGAAGTTCTGGCCCTTCTGCTTCGTGGGGCGCACGCCGAGGGCGGCGGCCAGCTCACGGATGTCGGCGGGGCCGAGGAGGGCGTCGGGGCCGTCGGGGCCGGTGGTGGTGCTCACCGGTACAGCGTAGGCCCTGTCCGGCGCGTCACTGGAAAAGCCTGCGCCCGCAGTGCGGCCAGGGTCCCGCGCCGCGCTGCACGTACAGCTTCTTCGCCCGGAAGGTCTGCTCGGCGGCGGGCGCGTTCTGGGCGACGCCGCTGCCGCCGAGGGAGCGCCACGTGCCGGGGTCGAACTGGTAGAGGCCGCCGTACGTCCCCGAGGGGTCGACGGCGTTCGGGCGGCCGCCGGACTCGCAGGCGGCCAGCGCGCCCCAGTTCAGTCCGTCGGCGCCGGCGACGGAGGTGGGCAGCCGGCGGGTGCCGACGCGGACCTTGCGGGAGACGGGTTCGCGGACGAGCTCCTCGCCGGTGCGGCGGGGCCGCTGCTTGACGCCGTTGACGGAGCGCAGGTGGTACGTGACCCGGCGCAGGCCCGGGACGCCCTGCCGCTCGACGACCTCGGTGCCGGCGAAGAGCTCGGGGTCGCGGATCCGCTCGACGGCGTACGGGACGGCCTCCTCGCGGGTCTGCGTGGAGCCGGTGATCCGCAGCACGGTGATGGTCTGCCCGTCGCGCGGGAAGGCGTCGCGGGGCACGGAGGTGGTGTCCTCGCCGCCGAGGGTGATGCCGGCCTCGTCGAGGGCCTCGGCGACGGTGGCGGCGTTGGTGCGGACGGTCCGCTCACGCCCGTCGGCGAGGAAGGTGACCGCGCGTTCGGTGCGGACGTCGAGGGCGAGGCCGGTGCGGGAGATCGCGGCGGAGCGGGAGACCGACAGGTGGGCGCCCTCGGCGCGGACGCCGAGCTGGCGCAGGGCGCCCTCGACGGTGTCGGCGGTGGTCCACACCTGGCGGCGGTAGCCGTCGAGGGTGAGGGCGACCGGCCGGCCGTACCGGAGGACGATCTCGTCGCCGCTGGCCAGCGCCTCGCCGGGGCCGGGGGCGACGAGGTCGTGGGCGCCGACGGTCAGGCCCTCGTCGGCGAGGAGTTCGTCGACGTCGTCGGCGAAGGTGTGCAGGGTGCGGGGAACGCCGTCGACGGAGAGCCGGACGGCCTTGTCGTCGGCGACGAAGGCGGTGGTGCCGCCGGCCAGGAAGGCGACGACCAGGGCCTGCGGGACGAGCCGGCGCAGCCCGTCCCCGGCCGGGCGGGCGGGCTTGCGGCGCCGGGCGCCGCGGCGGGCGGCGGCCCGGCCCTGCGCGGGCACGGAGGCGGCGGCGGGGTCCACGGCGAGGAGGGTGGGCTGCTCGTGGACGGGCAGCGTGGCCGCCGCCCCCCGCCGTCCGGCGCGGTGACTGCCCTGGGAAGTGCTCACGAGGCCGGGACCCTAGCCCCCGGCGCGGTCACGCTCCACAGCGACCCGACTACGACACGTAACCGTTATGCGACGGTGACCATCAGTAGTCGAAGGCGCGGGCGGTGTTGACGGCGAGCGCCTCCGCCATCGCGTTCTCGTCGATGCCGCGGACCTCCGCCATCGCCCGGACGGTGACCGGGATGAGGTAGGGGGCGTTGGGGCGGCCGCGGAACGGCGCCGGGGTGAGGAAGGGCGCGTCGGTCTCGACCAGGACGAGGTCCAGCGGCGCGACGGCGAGCGCGTCCCGCAGCGGCTGGGCGTTCTTGAAGGTCATGTTGCCGGCGAAGGACATGTAGTAGCCCTTGGCGGCGCAGATCTCCGCCATGGCGGCGTCACCGGAGTAGCAGTGGAAGACGGTCCGCTCGGGGGCGCCCTCCTCGTCGAGGACGCGCAGGACGTCGGCGTGCGCCTCCCGGTCGTGGATGACGAGGGTCTTGCCGTGCCGCTTGGCGATCTCGATGTGGGCGCGGAAGGAACGCTCCTGCGCGGCCATGCCCTCGGGGCCGGTGCGGAAGAAGTCGAGGCCGGTCTCGCCGACGCCGAGGACGTGCGGGAGGGCGGCGAGCCGGTCGATCTCGGCGAGCGCGTCATCGAGCGCCGCGTCGCCGCCCGCGTCCCGAGCCCCCTGCCGCGACCACCCGTCGGGGTCCCCCAGGACGATCCTGGGGGCCTCGTTCGGGTGCAGGGCGACGGCCGCGTGCACGTTCGCGTACCGCTCGGCCGTCTCGGCGGCCCACCGGGAGCCCTTCACGTCGCAGCCGACCTGCACGACCGTCGTCACGCCGACGGCCGCCGCCTTCGTCAGCGCCTCCTCGACCGTCCCGGACTGCATGTCCAGATGCGTGTGCGAGTCCGCGACCTCCACGAGGAGGGGTTCGGGCAGCGGCGGCGGGGCGTCCTTGGCACTCATGGTCCGATCGTACGAGGGCCGCGAGCGGGTCCGCGCGGTGGTTTCAGCGGCGGGAGCGGAAGGGGTGCAGCAGGTCGGAGAGGTGCCAGTGGTGCGGGACCGGCGGCGTCTCGTCGTCGCCCTGGGTCAGTTCCTGCCCGATCGGCCCGGTCATCGCGACGGGCCGGGCCTCCTTCGACCCGCGCCCGTGGTGCTCCATCGACGCGATCAGGTCGAGGACGGTGGACACCTGGCCGGCGCGCATGATCCGCACCACGTGGCCGCCGCAGTTCATGCAGGTCGGGTTCGAGAGCGGTGAGGGCACCCGCTCGCCGTCCGCCTTGTACACGACGAACGCCTCACCGCGCGCGTCCGTGTGGTGCTCTATGTCGTAGGACTGCTCCCAGCCGTACCCGCACCTCATACAGGCGAAGGCGTACGCCTCGTGCACGACGGGCGTTCCGGTGCCGGTGGTCTCGCTCATGCCAGCTCCTCTCCACTGGGTCCAGTGGACGCCTTTTCGGCCCGGAGCGCATCAGCACGGAAAGAAGAATGGAGCGGTTTTGGGCGTTCCCTTGCCAAGCGCCCCGTGACGACTCCCGGCGCCGGATTCGGCTTTGCCTTAAAGGTTATCCCTTTACCGATTCCAGAGCCTTCCCGGAGTTTCCCCGAACCCTTTCCCCGCCCCGCCGACCGACACGCGGGGCACGCGGCCCCGGGCCCGGGGCCCGTGGGGCTCAGGGGGTGTGCTTGGCGGCCACCACCGCGTCGAAGACCTCGCGCTTGGGGAGGCCCGCTTCGGCGGCGACCGCGGCGATCGCCTCCTTGCGGCGCTCGCCGGCCTCCTCGCGGACGCGGACGCGGCGGACCAGTTCGGCCGCGTCGAGTTCCTCCGGGCCGGTCTCCGGGGCGCCCTCGACGACGACCGTGATCTCGCCGCGCACCCCTTCCTTGGCCCAGGCGGCCAGCTCGCCGAGCGGGCCCCGCTTCACTTCCTCGTACTTCTTGGTCAGCTCGCGGCAGACCGCGGCGCGGCGCTCGGCGCCGAACACCTCGGCCATCGCGTCGAGCGTGTCGTCGAGCCGGTGCGGCGCCTCGAAGTAGACGAGGGTGCGCCGCTCGGCGGCGACCTCCTTCAGCCGGCCGAGCCGTTCGCCGGCCTTCCGCGGCAGGAAGCCCTCGAAGCAGAACCGGTCCACCGGCAGCCCGGAGAGCGCCAGCGCCGTGAGCACGGCGGACGGGCCGGGCACGGCCGTCACCTTGATGTCCGCCTCGACCGCGGCGGCGACCAGCCGGTAGCCGGGGTCGGAGACGGACGGCATGCCCGCGTCGGTGACGAGCAGCACCCGCGCGCCGCCGGCCAGCGCCTCGACCAGCTCCGGCGTACGGGCCGACTCGTTCCCCTCGAAGTAGGAGACGACCCGCCCCGTCGTGTGGACGCCCAGCGCCCGGGTCAGCCCCCGCAGCCGGCGGGTGTCCTCGGCCGCGACGATGTCCGCGCCCTCCAGCTCGGCGACGAGCCGGGGCGGGGCGTCCGCGATGTCGCCGATGGGGGTGCCTGCGAGTACCAGCGTTCCTGTCACCCGCCCATCCTCCCAGGAGTCTCACCCGTGACGGCGCCCCGTACCGCCCGGACAGGCGACGCGCACAGGCGCAGTCCCTACGATGGCGCGGTGACCCGTACCGCACCCGAGGCCCTGGAGGGCCAGCACTCCATGGCGAAGACCGTGGCCGAGCCCTCGTCGTGGCAGCTGCGGCTGCGGCGCTTCGGCTACCGTCCGCCCGCCGCCGGCACGCTCTCCATCGGCACGAGGGACCGGCTCGACCCGCCGTACACCCGGCCCTCCCCGCGGGTCATGTCGCTGCTCGGCCTCGGCCCGGCCGCCGCCGACCGGCTGTGGCGGCTGGCCGCGTGGGGCGGCCCGCTGCTGGTCGCGGCCGTCGCGGGCGTGCTCCGGTTCTGGAACCTGGGCAAGCCGCACGCGGTGATATTCGACGAGACGTACTACGCGAAGGACTCCTGGGCCCTGATCAACCAGGGGTACGAGGGCGCGTGGCCCAAGGACATCGACAAGACGATCCTGAAGGACCCGGGCTCGGTCCTGATCCCGACCGACCCCGGCTACGTCGTGCACCCGCCCATGGGCAAGTGGGTCATCGGCCTCGGCGAGAAGATCTTCGGCTTCGAACCGTTCGGCTGGCGGTTCATGGTGGCGCTGCTCGGGACGCTCTCCGTCCTCATGCTCTGCCGCATCGGCCGCCGCCTCTTCCGCTCCACCTTCCTCGGCTGCCTCGCCGGGCTGCTGCTCGCCGTCGACGGCCTGCACTTCGTGATGAGCCGCACCGCGCTCCTCGACCAGGTGCTGATGTTCTTCGTGCTGGCCGCGTTCGGCTGCCTGGTCCTGGACCGGGACCGCACCAGGAAGCGGATCGCGGCCGCGCTCCCGGAGGACGACGAGGGCGTGCTCCGCCCCGACGCGGAGATCGCCGAGACCCTGCGCCTCGGCTGGCGCCCCTGGCGGATCGCGGCCGGCGTGATGCTGGGCCTCGCGGCGGCGACCAAGTGGAACGGCCTGTACGTCATGGTCGGCTTCGGCCTGATGACGGTCCTGTGGGACATCGGCGCCCGCCGCACGGCCGGCGCGGTCCGCCCGTACCTGGCGGTGATCAAGAAGGACGTGCTGCCCGCGTTCGTGTCGGTGGTGCCGGTGGCGCTGGCGACGTACCTGGCGACCTGGACCGGCTGGCTCGTCACCGACAAGGGCTACTTCCGCGACTGGGCGGAGAAGCAGGACGCCCTGCCGAACGGCGGCGGCACCTGGTCCTGGCTGCCGGAGTGGCTGCGCAGCCTTTGGCACTACGAGACCGAGGTCTACAACTTCCACGTGGGCCTGACCTCGCCCCACACCTACGAGTCGAACCCCTGGTCCTGGATCGTCCTCGGCCGCCCGGTCTCCTACTTCTACGAGTCCCCCGCCCCCGGCGCCGGCGGCTGCCCCGCCTCCGCGAAGGAGAAGTGCGCCCAGGAGATCCTGGCACTCGGCACCCCCCTCCTCTGGTGGGCCGCCTGCTTCGCCCTGGTGTACGTCCTCTGGCGCTGGGCCTTCCGCCGCGACTGGCGCGCGGGCGCGATCGCCTGCGCGGTGGCGGCGGGCTGGGTCCCCTGGTTCCTCTACCAGGAACGCACGATCTTCCTCTTCTACGCCGTCGTCTTCGTCCCCTACCTGTGCCTGGCCGTGGCGATGATGATCGGCGCGATCATCGGCCCGAAGGGCGCCACGGAGAGACGCCGCACCTTCGGCGCGGTGGCGGCCGGCTGCCTGGTCCTCCTGATCGTCTGGAACTTCATCTACTTCTGGCCGATCTACACCGCCACCCCGATCCCGATGGACCAGTGGCGGGCGCGGATGTGGCTCGATACGTGGGTCTAGCGGGGCGGACGTGAGAAGAGGGCGCGACCGGTGGTCGCGCCCTCTTCCGTTCTCCGGCTACGTCACTTCGCGGGGGTGTCCGCCGGAATCGTGCAGCGGGCGTCCTCGTGGGCCTGCTCGGCGGCGATCTCGGCGAGGCGGCGGAGGTCGTCGAGACGGTCGGCGGGGGCGGGTTCGGAGAGCTGGACGGTGGTGCTCAGACCCGCGTCCCGGTACGGCAGGCAGGCGGAGAAGACGGCCCCGACCCGCAGGATCTCCGGGGTCGTGGTGAAGGCCCAGCGACCGGCGTCGAAGGACTCCGGCCGCCGCCCGTCCGTGGCGTCGAGCACGTCCTGCCGCCAGCTCTCCTCGCTGCTCCAGGAGGCGAGTTCCGTGCGGAGGGTCAGCAGGCGGCGGCCGTCGCCGCTGACGGTGCAGCTCGACCGGTGGTCCACGTCGGTCGGACCGGTGCCCCGGCGCGTGCCCTCTTCCCGGGGGATCCGGTAGGAGGGGGCGTACGGGAGGAGCCGGTTCAGGATGTCGGCGGCCTCCTGCGACGTCCCGAGGGACGGGCAGAGGTCGGCCGCCTCGATCGTGCCCCGTGCCTTCTTGAAGGGCGGGGTGTTCGTGGCGTAGCTGATCGCCGCCCAGGCGGCGACCAGCGCCAGGACGACGAGCGCGGCGATGCCGCGCTTCTTCGTCGGCGTCATGGTCACTTGTCCTTCTCCAGCTCGTTCGGGACGCCCACGCCCTCGCAGTAGTCGCGGATGTTCGTCTGGGCGGAGGTGAAGCCCGCCTCGGCCTGTCCCGCGATCGAGGACACGACGCTCGGGTAGGACGCGCCGGACTTCTTCTCCGACTCCTGGGCGGCCTTCTCCACGAGGGCGAAGGTCGACTCGCGGGTGGCGTTGATCTCCTCGCCGTTGCGGTAGATGACCTCGCCCGAGCTGTCCTTCATCAGCCCGTCGGTGAGGCTGCCGATGATCTCGCCCGCCACCGTCTCCGCGACGCCGCCGACGATGACCCCGCCCGGCCCCACCATCGAAGCGGTGCCGACGCCGACGCCGATGCCGACGAGGGACTCACCGAGCTCGCCCGCCTTCGTGATGGCGTCGTTGAACTCGGCGTCCTTGTTGCCCGCGTCCAGCTCGGCGGCGTACGCGCGGCCGGCTCCCAGCATGCCCTGGATCTCGCCGGCGTTGTGCGCGATGGCACCGGTGGCCTTCTCCAGGTTCTGCGCGTCGGTGTTCCCCTTCTGGTCGACGAAGGCGTCGGGGTGGGCGAAGTGGTACTCCAGCATCCCGGAGGTGTAGGCGTGCTGGCCGACGCTGACGGCCGCGTACCCCTCGGGGTTCTGCCCCACGGTGTAGAGGAAGCGGGTGAGGTCCTGCTCGTTGAGGGGCGCGGCCGCCCCCGCGATGGGGTAGAGCTTGTCCTCGCCGGCGTCGCCCGCGCGCAGCCCGCGGTGGATGTCCGCCATGTACTCCGCCGAGATCTGGCCCATGCTGTCCGACATGAAGCTGTTGTCGGTGAGGCGGGACGGGTTCTCGGAGACCGACTTGACGATGTCGGCGTACAGCTTCGCCTGCTCCTCCGAGTGGACGCTGGTCGCGGAGGTGGGCAGCTCGCCGGCCGGGTGGCCCGTCGTCGCCGCTTCCAGCGCCGCCGCCAGGTAGTTCTTTCCGGAGATGCTGTCCTCGCCCTCGGAGTCCTCCTCCTGGATCCACTCCCGCTCCTCGAAGAGGTACTGGAAGTTGGAGAGGCCGATGTGGCCCTTCTTGCCGTTGCCGTCGGTGTCGCGGGTGAAGGGGTTGTTCTCGGTGTCCTTGCCGATGAACTCCGCGTTGAAGAAGTCCGTGGCCGCGTCGGGGCTGTTGGAGAGGGCCTTCATGTAGCCCGTCATCGGGTCGAAGCCGAAGTCGGTGCCGGTGGTGTTCAGGTGGGGCCAGAGGCCGCCGCCGTGGTAGCCCCAGATCTGTTCGGGGCGGCGGCCGTCGCGTACGCCTTCCTGCTCCTTGGCCAGCATGTTGTTGCCGTAGCTGGTGAGGAAGTCGTCGTCGAAGTCGCCCCAGCGCATGAGGTTGCTCATCACGACGTAGCCGGAGACGCCGTAGGTGCCGCCGACCGGCTTCTCGACGGCCTGGAGCATCTCGAACTTCCAGCGCGACATGTCCGTGCTGCCGCTCTGCGTGGCGTTGGCGAGGGTGAGGCCGAGCTGCTTCTGGAGGTCCTTGTACTGGTCGTAGCGCTTGCCGTCGGCGGGCTGGTCCCGGTTGTTCGGGTCGTTCAGCTCGGACCAGAACTCGAGGGTCTTCTGCGCGCCGAGGGTCTGCGCGAAGGTCGTGGCGAAGAGGTCGTCGCCGCTGTACTTGGTGAGGCCGGCGAGCAGCTTGTCGAACTCGGCCTCCGTCAGCTTGCTCGGGTCCTTCTTCGCGAGGGCGGCGAGGTCCTCCGCGGTCCTCATGGCGTCGGCGGCCTGGTCCCGGTCGGCGTACTTGGCGTCGCCGAAGCCCTTCTCGGCCTGGTCGACGAGGGCGCGCAGGACCTTGGCGGCGGAGCTGTCGCTCTCGGCGGCGCTCTTGAGGATCCGGTCGATCTCGTCGCGCACGCCGTCGACGGTGGCCTGGGTGACGTCCTTGCCGGCGTCCCCGTCCGCGGCCTTGACCAGGTAGTTCTTCCCGGACGGGACGACGGAGACGTTCCGCTGCCGTGCCGAGGAGATGGCCTGCTCCAGGTCGCCCTTGAACTTCTTCAGCTCGCCGACGGTGTCGCGGAGGATGTTGCGGATGGAGGTGGCCTGGGTGTGCGCGTCGCCGAACTCGCCCGCGGTCTTGTCGATGAACCTGCGGCCGACCTGCGAGTTCACGCCCTGCCAGTCGGCCTTCGCGGCGGCGCCCTTCAGGCCCTCGCTCGCGTCCTTCTCCAGCTTCTCCAGGTTGGTGACAAGGGTGTTCCAGTCGGTCAGCGCGGTGTCCAGCGTGCCGAACTTGGCGTGCAGCAGGGTGTCGAAGTCCATCACTCGCCGTCCTTCTTGTCGCCCTTGTCTTCCTTGTCGCCGTACACGAGGTCGTTCGGCTTGCCGGGTTCGGAGGCCCGCTCGTCGAAGCCCGCGTCGAGCATGGCGATGCTGCTCATCCGCCGCTCGATGAAGATCTCGTCGCCGGCGTGGGCGTTCTTCGTGTAGTCCATGTGGTTCGAGATGTGCGCGCAGGCGTCCATGAGGTCGGCGAGCGCCGACGCCCATCTGAGGGAGACGTGGGACAGCGCGCCGCCCAGCTCGAAGCCCTGGGTGGAGAGGTCGGAGGCGGCGGAGTCCGTGGTGGTCTCGGCCACCCGGCCCTCGCGCCACAGGCGGTTGTAGAGGCCGAAGGCGTGGTCGCCGATCTTGGACAGGTGCTCGTTGACGACCTTGAGGTCGCCCTGGCTGTTCGTGGACAGCGTCTTGCCGTCCGGCTCGTCGGGCACCCGGTTCAGCTGCATCCGGGTCGAGGACGCCCCGGCCGCCTCCGCCTTGAGCTGGTTCCATTCGTCCCACGCCATGGTGGCTCCTCCCCGTCGATGCGGTAGCAACGCCAGAAGGCATCCTAGGGAGGGAGGCGCGCGGCGCCACGGGTGGGACCCGAGTTCGCTGTCTTTCACGACTCCTTCGCAACGGGAAATTCCGTTTGCGCCGGATGTGACAGGTGTGACCGTTCTTGCTCGACAGTTGTCAGTGGCGGCTGCTTCACTCGATGGTCCACACGGGGAGGGGAACCCAGTCATGCGCAGTGGCGTGAAGGTCGGTGTCGTCGGGGGCGTGTTCGCGGTCGTCGCGAGCGGGGTCGCGTACGGGGGGTACAACCTCTGGAACGGGATCACGGGCGGCTCGTCGGGCGACGGTCCGCGGACGGCGGCGGCGCGGACCGGGCCGGTGACGGCCGAGGAGGTCACGTCCACCGCGCGGGACTTCCTCGCCGCCTGGGCCGGCGGCGAGGCCGAACGGGCCGGCCAGCTGACGAACGATCCGGTGACGGCGGGGCCGGCCGTCGCCGCGTACCACGAGGAGGTCGGCGTCTCGGCGGCGGAGATCACGCCCGGGACGCCCACGGGGGCGGTCGTGCCGTTCACGGTGAAGGCGACCGTGACGTACGACGGGGTGTCGAAGCCGTGGACGTACGAGTCCAGGCTCACCGTCGTCCGCGGCGAGTCCACCGGCCGCCCGCTGGTGCGCTGGACGCCCACCGTGCTCCACCCGAAGCTGACCGCCGGCGCCACGCTGCGGACGGGCGAGGCGAAGACCCCGGCGGTGAAGGCGCTCGACCACAAGGGTGCCGCGCTGCCGCCCGAGAAGTACCCGTCGCTGGCGCCGGTCCTGGACGCGCTGCGGCAGCGGTACGGGGCGAAGGCGGGCGGCAAGGCCGGCGTCGAGACCTGGATCGAGAACGCGAACGGCACCCCGACCAGCACCCTCCTGGTGCTGTCGGCGGGCAAGCCCGGCGAACTGCGGACGACCATCGACGCGGACGTGCAGGCCGCCGCGGAGAAGGCGGTGAAGGACTTCCCGACGGCGGCGGTGGCGGCGGTCGAGCCGTCCACGGGGGCGATACGGGCGGTCGCCAACAACCCGGCCGGCGGGTTCAACACGGCGTTCCAGGGCAAGCAGGCACCGGGCTCCACGATGAAGATCGTGACGGGGGCGATGATGATGCGGTACGGGGTGGCTGAGCCGGACTCGCAGGTGAAGTGCCCGCCCACCGTGCAGTGGGACGGGTACACGTTCCACAACCTGAAGGACTTCTCCACCGAGGGCGACCTGACCAACGCCTTCGCCAGGTCCTGCAACACCGCCTTCATCAAGGCGATCAACCCGCTGAAGGCCAAGGGCGTCCACAACACCGCGCTCGGCGACACCGCCCGCAAGTGGTTCGGCCTCGGCGAGGTGTGGTCCGTCGGCGTGCAGACCAGTGACGGGTCCGTGCCCGAGTCCAGCGGCACCGAGACCGCGGCCTCGTACATCGGGCAGGGCGCCATCACCATGAACGCGCTGAACATGGCGTCGGTCTCCGCCACCGTGAAGAACGGCGGCTTCCTCCAGCCGTATCTGATCCCGAAGGACGTGGACGGACGGGAGTTCGCCACCGCCGAGCCGCTGCCGGGCGAGGTCGCCCGCGGGCTGCGGAAGATGATGAACGCAGCCGCCACCGCCCCGCAGGGCACGGCCCGGGAGGCCATGGCCGGGGTGCCGTCGCCGAAGGGCGCGAAGACCGGCTCGGCGGAGGTCGGGGACCAGTCCACCTCCAACAGCTGGTTCACGGGCTACTCCGGCGACCTCGCCGCCGCGGCCGTCGTCGAGGCCGGCGGGCACGGCGGCGACGCGGCGGGGCCCGTGGTGGCGGCCGTCCTGAAGGCGGGCTGACGGCAGGAGGGCTCCGGCGGCGGAAAGGCGGTCGCGTGCCCCGTACACCTACCGCTACCGTGCCGGGCATGACGACCGACGCCTCCGCCGCCCACCCCCAGTTCGCCGCCGCCCTCGCCGAGTTGGGCCTCGACGTCGAGGTCCGGCGCTTCCCGGACGAGACGCGCACCGCGCAACAGGCCGCCGACGCGATCGGCTGCGCGGTCTCCGAGATCGTGAAGTCGCTGATCTTCGCCGCCGACGGGGTCCCGGTGCTCGTGCTCATGGACGGGGCCTCGCGGGTGGACGTCGAGCGGGTGCGGGAGGCGCTGGGCGCCGGGGAGGTCACGCGGGCCGACGCGCGCGTGGTGCGGGAGACGACCGGGTACGCGATCGGGGGCGTACCGCCCTTCGGGCACCGCACCCGGACCCGGGTGCTGGCCGACGAGGGCCTGCTCGACCACGCGCTGGTGTGGGCCGCGGCCGGCACCCCGCACTCCGTCTTCGCCCTCCCTCCGAAGGAACTGATCGCCCACGCGGGCGCGACCCTCGCGGACGTGCGCGAGCGCACGGCGTGACGCCGCTGGTCGCGTGCGTGGTGCTGGTCGCGGCGGTCACGCACGCGTCGTGGAACGCCCTGGCCCACCACATCCGGGACCAGCTGCTCTCCTTCACCCTGATCGCCGGCGGCGGGGCGCTGATCGGCCTGGTCCTCGTGCCCTTCACGCCCGTCCCGGCGGCGGGGGCCTGGCCGTACCTGATCGCCTCGGCGGTCCTGCACGTCGCGTACTACGCCCTCCTGATGAAGTCCTTCACGCTCGGCGACTTCGGGCAGATGTACCCGATCGCGCGCGGCACGGCCCCGCTGGTCGTGACGCTCCTCGCGGCCGCCTTCGTGCACGAGGTGCCGGACGGCCGGCAGCTCCTCGGCGTGGCCGTGGCGTGCGCCGGGCTGACGGGCCTGGCGCTGTGGGGCGTACGGGGGAAGGGCGGCGCGCACCGGCCCGCTCTCCTCGCCGCCCTCGCCACGGGCCTCTCGATCGCCCTGTACACGGTCGTCGACGGCGTCGGCGTCCGCGCCTCCGGCACCACGCTCGGCTACATCGCCTGGCTGATGGTCCTGGAGGGCCTGGTCATCCCCGCGTACGCCCTGGCGGTCCGCCGCCGCGCCCTGCTCCCGGCCCTCCGCCCGCACGCGGCCCGCGGTCTCCTCGGCGCGGCCCTCTCGGTCGCCGCGTACGCCCTCGTCCTGTGGGCCCAGACACGGGCCCCGCTGGCCCCCATCGCCGCCCTCCGCGAGTCCTCCATCATCGTCGGCGCCGCCATCGGCGCCCTCTTCTTCAAGGAGCGCTTCGGCGGCCCGAGGGTCGCCGCGGCCGGCCTGATGGTGGTCGGCATCGGCCTGATGCTCGCCTGACCCGGGATCAGCCGCCGCCCGTCCCTACGGTTCTCCTCGCACCGCCACCTCTGCCCAGACGACCTTGCCGGGCCCCTGTCGGTCACCGATGCCCCATTCGGCCGCCAGGGAGTCGACGAGGGGCAGGCCCCAGCCCCCTTCGACCCCGTCGAGGCCTTCGGCCGGAAGGCCCATCAGCGGACGCGTCTCCGACGCGTCGTGCACCTCGATGCGCAGCAGCGGCCCCACGCGCGAGAAACGGGTCTCGATCTCCCTGCCGGGGACCCTCGCGTGCCGCACCGCGTTGGTCAGCATCTCGGACAGCAGCAGCCCGGCGACGTCCGCGACGGCGCCCCACTCCCAGCGCTCCAGTGTGCGGCGCAAGTCGCGGCGAGCCACCGGAACGCTCCTGGCGACGTACCGCCAGCGCAGCACCACGGTCTCGTCGTCCGGGGTCACCCCATGCGCTTCCGTCACTCCAGACTCCTTACACACAGTCAGCGACAGTCCCAGGACTGCCGACCCCTAGAGTCCTAGATTGGGTCCACAGTCCTGGGACTGTCAACAATCCTGGGACTGTGTTTGACTGCGGGCGACGAAAGGAGCTGGTGTGGCACCCAAGTGGCGGGAGCTGGCGGACAGGCTCGCGGAGCGGATCCGGGCCGGCGAGTGGGCCGCCGGGCAGCGGCTTCCGCACATCCGGGAGCTTGTGGAGGCCGGCGAAGGCTCGAAGTCCACCGTCCACGCCGCCTACAAGGCCCTGGAGGCGGAGGGGCTCGTGACGTCCTCGCGCGGGCACGGCACCGTCGTCCGGGAGCACGTGCCACTGAAGCGGCTCGGGATCGCCCGGTACGACAAGGCGAAGTGGCGTGACGGGGACGAGGTCGCCTTCGTCGCCGACCGCGTGGCGTCCGGCCGGTCGTACCGGCGCGGCGACCAGACGCAGACCGTGGAACGGGTGCCCGCTCCGCCGCTCGTCGCCGACGCGCTGGGCGTGCCCGAGGGCGCCGACGTCTACGTCCGCGCTCGCCTGGTGAAGGAGAACGGTCGGCCGACGCACACGCTCACCAGCTACTACCGGCCCGAACACGTCCTGGGCACCCGGCTCGTCGACCCCTCTCCCGGGCCCGCCGGCCGGGGCGGCGGCTTCCGCGTGCTCTACGACGCGGGGTACGAGATCGACCGCATGCGGGAGGAACTGCGCTCACGCGCGGCCACGCCGGAGGAGACGGCGCATCTCCAACTGGCGCCCGGCGAGTGGGTGGTGGAACTGCACCGCACCGCGTACACCGCCGACGGCACGGTCGTGGAGTTCGCCGTGGGCGTCCACGCGGCGACCCGTTTCGCCTGGACGTACGACTTCCAGGTCCCCGACAGCGCGAAGCCGGGGGCGGACCGGTGATCACCGCGCGGGACTGGGCGGACGCCCGTCTCCTCTGGGACTTCCAGCTGATGGGGCACGAGCCCCGGCCCTGCTCCGTCGGGGTCGGCCTCGGGAGCCACGACCTCGGCGTCGCCGATGTGATGGTCAGGCTGCACCGGCGAGGGCTGGTGCCGCTCATCGTCTTCACCGGGGCCACCAGCCCCACCACCCGCGAGCGGATGCCCCGGGGCGAGGCCGTGCATTACCGGGAACGGGCCCTGGAGCTGGGCGTGCCCGGGGACGTGGTGCTGGTGGAGCCCCGGGCGCGCAACACCGGGGAGAACATCCGGTTCTCGCGCGACCTGCTCGCCGAGCGGGGCACGCCGGTGGACTCCGTCCTCCTCGTCAGCAAGCCGTACGAGGAGCGCCGGGCGTACGCGACCGCCCGCAAGCTGTGGCCCGGCGTGGAGTTCGTCTGCGCCTCGGCGCCGATGGACCTGCCGGAGTACGCGGACGCGGTCGGAGATCCCCGGCTCGTCCTGGACATGCTCGTCGGAGCCGTACAGCGGCTCATGGTCTATCCGGCCCAGGGCTTCATGATCGAGCTGCCCGTCCCGGCCCCCGTCATGGACGCCTTTGAACGACTGCGGGACCGGGGGTTCACCCGCCGGCTGGTGGCGACAGCCTGATCAGCCGCCGTCCAGGATCTCCCGGAAGTGCCGGTTCACGCCGAGGAGGCCGCCGTCGACGCGGAGGGTGGTGGCGGTGATCCAGGCGGCGTCGGGGGAGGCCAGGAAGGCGACGGCGGCGGCGATGTCGTCGGGGGTGCCGACGCGGCCGAGGGGGTAGGCGCGGTCGGCGAGGGCGGCGAGTCCCTTCTCCCTGCCCGACCAGGCGGGGGTGGCGATCGTGCCGGGGTTGATCTGGTTGACGCGGACGCCCAGCGGGGCCGCTTCGGCGGCCAGGGTGCGGGTGTAGGAGCCGAGGGCGGCCTTCGCGGCGCTGTAGGCGTGGTCGCCGAAGGAGGCTTCCGCGTTGACCGAGCCGATGGCGACGATCGCTCCCCGGGTCGCCGCCAGGTGGGGCAGGGCGGCCTGCGCGCAGTGGACTGCGCCGAGGAGGGTGCCGTCGAGCTGGCGGTGCCAGTTCTCGTCCGGGTCGTCGGCGAACGGGACCAGGGCGTTGTTGACCAGGACGTCGAGGGTGGGGAGCCCGCCGATCAGCCGGTCGATCGCCGCGCGGTCGGTGATGTCGAGGCGGTGCGGGGTCGCGTGCGGGAGGCCGTCCGCGACCTGCCGGGCCGCCGCCTCGTCGATGTCCGTGACCAGGACGTGCGCGCCCTCCGCCGCCAGGCGGTGGGCGGTCGCCGCGCCGATGCCGCTGCCGGCGCCCGTGATGAGGGCGGTCTTCCCCGCGAACCGTGCCGTGAGATCCATGGTCCGATCTCAGCATCGGCGCGGGTGCCGGGGCCAGCCCCCGTGCGGTCGGGAAATCGCTGGGCGGCGGCCGGATCCGGGCCTACCGTCGGGCGCATGGAGATCTCCTTCCGGAAGCTGCCGGACCATCGGCACGAGATCCTGGTCCGCGCCCGCAGGGGCCCGGACGTCAGGCTGCCCGCCCGGCCCGTCGGCCCGACCCTGCCGCACGACCTCGTCCACGCCGTCGTGGAGACCGCGCTCGGCATCGAGGACGGCTTCTGGGGGGCGACGGCGCGCGGCGCCACCTTCGAGGGCTTCGAGCCCGTCGTCCCGGGCCGGCACCGCCGGTCGGGGCTGAAGGTGCTGCGCCGGGGCGGCGACGCCGTGCTGGCCGCGGAGCTCTCCGTGAACTGGGCCTACCGGGTGTGGCGCGGCCTCCCCGTGGAGGGCCGCGGCCTCGGCCCGGCGCTCCTGGACGCGGACGCCCTGGCGAGGACGGGGCCGCGCCTGGACGCCGCCGCCGCCCGCTGGGCCGCCGTGCCGGAGGGCGGGGAGCTGCTGTGGCGCTGGGGGACGGACCGCTAGCCCGGCCGTCGGAGCCGGGGACGGACCGCTAGCCCGGCCGTCAGAGCAGCGACTTGACCGCCCGGACCAGGGCCTGGGCGCGGGGGTCCGAGGTGACCGTCTTCCGCATGCCGTTGGTGACGTAGCCGAAGGCCGTGCCGGACTCGGGGTCGGCGAAGGCGAGGGAGCCGCCCCGGCCCGGGTGGCCGAAGGAGGTGGGGCCGAGGAGCGGGGAGGCGGGGCCGTGGAGCATGTGGCCGAGGCCGAAACGGGTGCCGACGAGGAGGACCCGGTCGGTGCCCGCCGACTCCTCGGTGCGGGCCAGGGCCAGGGTCGCGGGCGCGAAGAGGCGGGGGGTGCCGTCGGCGAGGGGGCCGAGGGTGGCGGCGTAGAAGCGGGAGAGGGAGCGGGCGGTCGCCACGCCGGCCGAGCCGGGGAGTTCGGCCGCCCGGTAGGCGGGGTCGTTCTCGTCGGGCCTGGGGGTGATGACCTCGAAGGCGCGGCGGGTGAGGGACGCCGGGTCCTCCCACGCCTCCGTGACGGAGCGCTTGGGGCGCAGGCGGAGGGCGCCGGTGTCCTCGGGGGCGTCCACCGGGGCCAGCCGGCCCACCCGGTGCTCCTCGGCGGGCGGGAGGCCGATCCACAGGTCGAGGCCGAGCGGGGCGGTGATCTCCTCGGCGACCCAGCGGCCGATCGTGCGGCCGGTCACGCGGTGGACCAGGCCGGAGAGGAGCCAGCTGAAGGTGTGGGCGTGGTAGCCGTGGGCGGTGCCGGGGTCCCAGGCGGGGGCCTGGGCGGCGACGGCGGCGGTGGCCGTCTCCAGGTCGGTGGCCTCGGCGAGGGTGAGCGGGCGGTCGAGGACGGGGACGCCCGCCTGGTGGGCGAGGAGCTGCCGTACCGTCACGCGGTCCTTGCCGGCCGCCTTGAACTCGGGCCAGTACGTGGCCACCGGGGCGTCCAGGTCGATCCGGCCGCGCTGGTGGAGGAGGAGCGGGACGGCGGCGGCGACGCCCTTGGTGGCGGAGCGGACGATCTGGGCCGTGCCCTCGGTCCACGGGTCGGCGCCGTCCGCGTCCCTGGTGCCGGCCCAGAGGTCGACGACCTTGGCCCCGTCGTGGTGGACGGCGACCGCCGCGCCCTTCTCGCCGCGCTGCTCGAAGTTGCGCAGGAACGCGTCCCGCACCGGCTCCCAGCCCGGTGCCACCGTGCCCTGGACGTCCACCTGACCCACTCATCCTTTCGTACGAACGGGACCCATGGTCTCAGGCGACGGAACCCGGAACGAAACCGAAGGGCAGTTCGAGTCGGTGGCGGGCCATGAGCTCCTCGTCGGCGAGGATCTCGCGGGTCGGCCCGTCGGCGGCGATCACGCCCTCGCTGAGGATCAGCGAGCGCGGGCAGAGCTCCAGGGCGTACGGCAGGTCGTGGGTGACCATGAGGACGGTGACGTCGAGGGAGCGCAGCACGTCGGCGAGTTCGCGGCGGGAGGCCGGGTCGAGGTTGGAGGACGGCTCGTCGAGGACGAGGATCTCCGGCTCGGTGGCGAGGACCGTCGCGACGGCGACCCGGCGCCGCTGCCCGAAGGAGAGGTGGTGCGGGGGCCGGTCCGCGTACGCGGCCATGCCGACCCGGTCGAGGGCCCGCTCGACGACCGCGTCCAGTGCGGCGCCGCGCAGCCCGGCCGCGGCGGGGCCGAACGCGACGTCCTCGCGGACGGTCGGCATGAAGAGCTGGTCGTCGGGGTCCTGGAAGACGATGCCGACCTTCCGCCGGATCTCCGCCATGTGCTGCTTGCCGACCGGCAGCCCGGCGACGGTGACGCTGCCCGCGCCGGCGGTGAGGATGCCGTTGAGGTGGAGGACGAGGGTGGTCTTGCCGGCGCCGTTGGGGCCGAGGAGGGCGACCCGCTCGCCGCGCCCGATGGTCAGGTTCACGCCGAAGAGCGCCTGGTGGCCGTCGGGGTAGGCGTAGGCGAGGCCGGAGACGTCCAGCGAGGGCGCGGTCATAGGGTCCGTCCGAGGAGGCAGATCGGGAGGGCGGCGAGCGGGAGCGCCAGGGCGGTCGCCCACTGGGCGCGGGTGGCGGGGCGGTCGTCGAGGAGCGGCATGGTGCCGGTGTAGCCGCGGCTGACCATGGCGAGGTGGACGCGTTCGCCGCGCTCGTACGAGCGGATGAAGAGCGCGCCGGCGGACTTGGCGAGGACGCCCCAGTGGCGGACGCCGCTCGCCTCGAAGCCGCGGGAGCGGCGGGCGATGGACATCCGGCGCATCTCGTCGGTGATGAGGTCTCCGTACCGGATCATGAACGAGGCGATCTGGACGAGGAGCGCGGGCAGGCGGAGGCGCTGGAGCCCGAGGATCAGGGCGCGGAGTTCGGTGGTGGCGGCGAGGAGCACGGAGGCGGCGACGCCGAGGGTGCCCTTGGCGAGGATGTTCCAGGCGCCCCAGAGGCCGGGGACGCTCAGGGGGACGCCGAGGAGCTCCGTCTGCTCGCCGGGGACCACGAACGGCATGAGCAGGGCGAAGGCGACGAAGGGGAGCTCGATGGCGAGCCGCCGGAGGAGGAATCCGGCGGGCACGCGCGCGCGTGCGGCGACGGCGCCGAGCAGGGCGGCGTAGCCGGCGAAGGCCCAGACGGCCTCGCGCGGGGTGGAGACGACGACCAGGACGAAGCCGAGGACGGCGACGAGCTTGGTGTGCGCGGGCAGGGCGTGCACCGGCGAGTCCCCCCGCCGGTACAGCCGGTGCGCGTGGCCCGCTCCCATCGTCAGACCCGGGCGCCGGTGTCGGCCGGCCGCCTGCGGCGGCGGGCGGCCCAGAAGAGTCCGGTGCCGACGGCGAGGGTGACGCCGACGCCGATCACGCCGGCGAGGCCGCCGGAGAGGCGTGCGGAGTCGATGCCGCGGACGCCGTAGTCGGCGAGCGGGGAGTCGGCGGCGGCGTGGTCGCGGGCCTGGGCGTCGATGCCCTGGTCGGCGGCGACCTTCTCCAGGCCGTCGGGGCTGGCGGAGGCGTAGAAGGAGACGACGCCGGCGAGGACGAGGGCGGTGACGACGCCGCCGATCCACACCTTCCGCGGGCTCTTCCGCGCGGAGGCCGCGACCGGGGCGGCGAGCGGCGCCGGCGCCGCGTCGACCAGCTCGCCGTCGATCCGGAGCTTCAGCGGGGCGGTGAGGCCGCGGGCGCCGTGCACGAGGTCGGGGCGGACGGCGAGGACCGCGCCGACGGTCAGCATGGTGATGACGGCCTCGCCGACGCCGATGAGGACGTGCACGCCCAGCATGGCGGTCAGGACCTTGCCGATCGGCACCTCGGTGGTGCCGCCGATCGCGTAGATCAGGGTGAAGGCGGCGGCCGAGGCCGGTACGGAGACGAGCGCGGCGACGAAGGTGGCGGCGGTGACGCCGCCGCGGGTGCGGGGCAGCACCAGCCGCAGGCCGCGGAAGACGAGGTGGGCGGTGACGACGGTGACCACGCCCATGACGGTGATGTTGACGCCGAGGGCGGTGAGGCCGCCGTCGGCGAAGAGGACGCCCTGCATGAGCAGGACGACGGCGATGCACAGGACCCCGGTCCAGGGTCCGACGAGGATCGCGGCGAGCGCCCCGCCGAGGAGGTGGCCGCTGGTGCCGGCGGCGACCGGGAAGTTGAGCATCTGGACGGCGAAGACGAAGGCCGCGACGAGCCCCGCCAGCGGCGCGATCTTCTCGTCGAGTTCCCGTCGCGCGCCGCGCAGGCTCACGGCGACCGCGCCGGCGGCGACGACGCCGGCCGCGGCCGACACGGGGGCGTTGATGAATCCGTCGGGTACATGCACGTCCCGAATGATGAGCGCTCCTGCAAAAGACTTGCAAGAGCGTCCGGATCACAAGATGCCGGATGTGAGCCCGGACACTGTCCGGGCGCTCGGGGAGTGACCATGCGGCCGCCGGGGAAGAATGCGACATTGAGTGACAAATCGCAGCTCTAGGTGAGGAGTACGTGATGGCCGCCGTCGAGGACCACGCCCGAGGCCGCCTCATCAGCGACGCACCGGTCGCCCGGGCCGTGCCGATCGCCCTCCGCTACGACCCCGGCTCCTCCCCCGCCACCGTCCGCTTCGTCCTGCCCGGCGGCGTCGAGTGGTCCTTCCCCCGCGCCCTCCTGGAGGACGGGATCCAGGAGCCGGCCCACCGCGGCGACATCGCGGTCTGGCCGTGCGGGCGGGCGCAGACGGTGGTCGAGTTCCACGGCGCGGAGCAGGTCTCCGTCGTGCAGTTCGACAGCGTGGCCCTCTCCCGGTTCCTGGAGCACACGTACGCCGCCGGTGCGTCGTCGCTCACGACGCACTGACGGCGTACGGCCGCGTCGGCTCCCCGTCCCCACAGGTCCCGGCGCGGTCCGGGGCGCACCCCCCGCTCAGGGGGCGCCCCGGGATCCAGGGGGTGTCAGGCCTTCACGAGGTCCGGCTTCGCGGTGGCCGCGGTGTCGTGGCCGGCCAGCGCCTCGCCCTCCACGTCCACGTTCGGCAGCGCGCGGTCGAGCCACTTCGGCAGCCACCAGGCCTTGTGGCCGAGGAGCGCGAGGACGGCCGGGACGATCGCCATGCGGACGACGAAGGCGTCGAAGAGGACGGCGACGGCGAGGCCGAAGCCGATCATCTTGATCATCTGGTCGCTCATGCCGATGAAGCCGGAGAAGACCGCGATCATGATCACGGCGGCGGCGGTGACCACCCGGGCGCTGTGCCGGAAGCCGGTCACGATCGCCTCGCCGGGCCGCTCGCCGTGCACGTACGCCTCGCGCATCCGGGTCACCAGGAAGACCTCGTAGTCCATCGCGAGGCCGAAGACCACGCCGACCATGAAGATCGGCATCATCGACATGATCGGGCCGGTCTGCTCGACGCCGAACAGGCTGCCCAGCCAGCCCCACTGGAAGACCGCGACGACGGCGCCGAGGGCGGCGACCACCGAGAGCAGGAAGCCGAGGGCGGCCTTGAGCGGGACGAGGATGGAGCGGAAGACCACGGTGAGCAGGACGAAGGCGAGGCCGACGACGAGTGCCAGGTAGGGCACGAGGGCGTCGTTCATCTTCGCCGAGAAGTCGATGTTCATCGC
This sequence comes from Streptomyces roseofulvus, assembly GCF_039534915.1. Classification (NCBI taxonomy): domain Bacteria; kingdom Bacillati; phylum Actinomycetota; class Actinomycetes; order Kitasatosporales; family Streptomycetaceae; genus Streptomyces; species Streptomyces roseofulvus. The sequence goes on from NZ_BAAAWE010000001.1 coordinate 3,480,933, forward strand.
CGTGGCGCCGGTGACGAGGACGTCGTCGCCGGTGGCGTCGCGGATGTCGTGGACCAGGGTCTCGGTGGCGGCGGAGGACGGGCGGTCCTTCGGGATCACCGTGATCATGGCGGCGTCGCCGGCCTTGTTGGGCGTGGCAGGGGTGACCGCGGCGATGCCGTCGAGCTCCTTGATGGTGGCGACGGTCCGGTCGGCGGTGGCCTTGTCGCCGTCGACGACGACGAGCAGCGGGCCGTTGAAGCCGGGGCCGAAGCCCTCGGAGAGCAGGTCGTAGGCGCGGCGCTCGGTCGCCGAGACCGGCTTCACGCCGTCGTCGGGCAGGCCCATCTCCAGGGAGGCGGCCGGGACGGCGACGGCGCCGAGGCCGAGGACGCCGGCGAGGAGCACGAAGAGCGGGCGGCGGATGACGAAGCGGGCCCAGCGGGTGCCCGCGTTCGGCTTCCCGGACTTCTCGGGCGCCTCGGCGCCCTTGCGCTGCTTGCGGCCGATCACCTTGTCGCCGGCGAAGCCGAGCAGCGCCGGGATCAGGGTGAGGGCGATGAGGACGGCGATGACGACGGTGCCGGCGGCGGCGAAGCCCATCTTCGTCAGCATCGGGATGTTGACGACGGCGAGGCCGACGAGAGCGATGACGACGGTGAGTCCGGCGAAGACGACGGCCGATCCTGCGGTGCCGGTGGCGCGGCCCGCGGCCTCCTCCTTGCTGCGCCCGTCGGCCAGCTCGGAGCGGTAGCGGGAGACGATGAAGAGGGCGTAGTCGATGCCGACGGCGAGGCCGATCATCATCGCGAGGGTGGAGGTGGTGGTGCCGAGGTCGAGGACGTTGGCGAGCGCGGTGATCGCGGAGACGCCGATGCCGACGCCGATGATCGCGGTGAGCAGCGGCAGTCCGGCCGCGACGAGCGAGCCGAAGGTGATGACGAGGACGATGCCGGCGATGACGACGCCGACGATCTCGCCGGTGCCGGTCTCGGGCATGGTCTGGAGGGCGTCGCCGCCGACCTCGACCGTCAGCCCCTTGCCCTGGGCGGCGTGGCCGGCCTGTTCGAGGGCCTCGCGGGTCTCGTCGGTCAGCTCCATCGCGTTGACCTTGTAGGCGACGGAGACGTAGGCGGTGGAGCCGTCCCGGGAGACGGCCTGGGCCGTGTACGGGTCGGTGACGGAGACGATCTGGTCGGAGCCCGACGTGAGGGCGGCGACGGTCTCCTCGACGACGGCCTTGGGGGCCGCGTCGGTCATCTTGCCGCCGTCGGGGGCCTTGAAGACGACGCGGGCGGTGGCGCCGTCGGCGCCGGCGCCGGGGAACCGCTCTTCGAGCAGGTCGAAGGCGCGCTGGGCCTCGGTGCCGGGGATGGAGAAGGAGCTGGAGGTCGCGGCGGGCGCGGTGGCGGCGCCGACTCCGGCGATCGCCAGGAGCGCCACCCAGAGGAGGGCGACGAGCCGTCGGCGCCGGAAGGCGGTGCGGCCCAGCTTGTACAGGAAGGTGGCCACGGGTGCGTACTCCCATAGTGGGGTGGGACAAGGGCATGGGGAGCCGGCCCGACGGCGTGAGCGGTGCGCAGTCAGGTGGAGCAGGATGTACGGGTGGTGCGGGTCAGACGCCGAGTGAGGGGAGCACGACGGCGTCGACGTATCTGCTGAGGAAGGCGTGGTCGACCGGCTGGTCGTCGATCAGCGGGCGGGCGACGAGCGCTCCGATCAGCATGTGCGGGACGAAGGCCAGGGCCGGGTTGTCCGGCGCGACCTCGCCCCTGCGGACCGCGCGCCGGAGGAACTCGTCGAAACCGTTCAGCTCGGGTTCGATGAGCAGTTCCCGCAGCGCCTGGTGGAGGTCCGGGTGGGTGTGGACGGCATGGGCCAGACCCCGCATCAGCGCGGTGTCCTTCTCCATCTGACAGTCGTCGGCGAGGGCCAGGAGCTCCTGGAAGTCGCCGCGCAGGGATCCGGTGTCGATCTGATCGAAGCCGGACGGCTTGTTGTGGCGCAGGGCCGTGGCGACCAGCTCCGGCTTGCTCCCCCACTGGCGGTAGAGGGTGGCCTTGCTGGAGTGGGTGCGGGCGGCGACGGCGTCCATGGTGAGGGCGTCGTAGCCGACCTCGCGGAGGAGGTCGAGGACGGCCGCGTACAGCTCGGACTCCCGCTCGGGAGTGAGTCTGCTGCGGGCCATGTCCGGACCTCCGGTGCTGCGGGGACGAGCAGAGCGAACGAAACGGTTTCGTACTCTGCGTACGGTACGAAGATACCCCGGCCCCCAGCGAAACGAAACCGTTTCGTACGTGGTCTGGGCCACACCCCCCGCCACCTTCCGTACGCCCGTACGAGTTGCCGCACCCCCTCCGCGCGGAAAGCATGAACGGGTGAGAGACGACGTGGCCTACCTCCGCTTCCCGCACCTCCACGACGACCTGCTGTGCTTCACGGCCGAGGACGACCTCTGGGTCGCCCCGCTCGTCCCCGACGGACAGAGCCCCGGCCGCGCCTGGCGGCTCACCGTCGACCGCACCCGGGCCGGGCACCCCCGCTTCTCCCCGGACGGGCGCCACATCGCGTACACGAACTGGCGCAGCCTCGACCCCGAGATCCACCTCGTCCCGGTCGACGGCGGCCACGCCCGCCAGCTCAGCCACTGGGGCTCGACCGACACCCGGGTCTGCGGCTGGTCACCCGACGGGGACATCCTCGCCGTCTCCTCGCACGGCCAGCCCTTCTCGTACTTCTCCTGGGCCTACACCGTGGCCACCGACGGCTCCCCCGGCCGCCGGATGCCCTGGGGCCCCGTCTCCGACATCGCCGTCCGGGACGTCGGCGGCGAGCGCCGCACCCTGCTCCTCACCGGCACCCCGCCGCACGAGCCCGCCGCCTGGAAGCGGTACCGGGGCGGCGCCACCGGCCGCCTCTGGCTGCACGGCGAACGGCTCCTCGCCGACCTCGGGGGCCACCTCGCCGACCCGATGTTCGTCACCGCCCCGCCCGGCGAGGACGGCTACCGGATCGCCTTCCTCTCCGACCACGAGGGCATCGGCAACCTGTACTCCTGCCGCCCCGACGGCACCGGACTGCGCCGCCACACGGACCACGCCGACTTCTACGCCCGGCACGCCTCCTCCGACGGCCGCCGGGTCGTCTACCAGTGCGCCGGCGAGCTGTGGATCGTCGAGGACCTCGCCGCCGGCGCCGAGCCGCGCCGCCTGGAGATCCGCCTCGGCGGCCAGCGGGCCGGCCGGCGGCGCTACCAGGTGCCCGCCGCCCGGCACGTCGACGCGCTCTCCGTCGACGAGACCGGCCGCGCCAGCGCCGTCGGCGTCCGCGGCAGCCTGTACTGGCTCACCCACCGCGACGGACCCGCCCGCGCCATCACCGACACCCCCGGCGTCCGCGTCCGGCTGCCCGAGATGCTCGGCAGCGGCGGCCAGATCGCCTACGTCACCGACGCCGAGGGCGAGGACGCCGTCGAGATCGCCTACCTGCCCCGGGCCAGCGGCGACCGGCCGCCCCGCCGGCTCGCCGCCGGGGAGCTGGGCCGGGTCGAGGAACTGGTCGCCGACCCCGACGGCGAACGGCTCGCCCTCGCCTCGAACGACGGCCGACTGCTCCTCATCGACGCCACCGAGGACTCCAACGGCGAGGTCACCGAACTCATCCGCTCGGTCAACGGCCCCGTCCGCGACCTCGCCTTCTCCCCCGACGGCGCCTGGCTCACCTGGTCCCACCCCGGCATCGGCCGCTCCCTGCGCTCCATCAAGCTGGTCCGCATCGCCGGCCCCGGCCCGCGCACCGTCATCGACGTCACCAACGGGCGCTTCGAGGACGAGAACCCGGTCTTCACCAGCGACGGGCGCTACCTCGCCTTCCTCTCCTGGCGCGGCTTCGACCCGGTGTACGACGTCCACACCGGCGACCTGTCGTTCCCGCTCGGCTGCCGCCCCTACCTGGTGCCGCTCTCCTCCGCGACCCCCTCGCCCTTCGCGCTGCTCCCCGACGGGCGCCCGGCGGCCGGCGGACTCGACCCGGCCGACGACGGCGCCGACAGCGGCGACGGCACGGTCACCGTCGAGATCGAGGGCCTGCCCGACCGGGTCACCCCCTTCCCCGTCGCCGCCTCCAAGTACTCGGCGCTCGCCCCGGTCTCCGGCGGCGGGCTCGTCTGGCTGCGCTGGCCCATCTCCGGCGCCCTCGGCGAGACCTTCGCCAACCCCGCCGACACCTCCGGCCGCCCCACCCTGGAGCACTTCTCCGTCGTCAAGGCGCGCCGCACCGAACTCGCCCGCGACCTCGACTGGTTCGCGGTCAGCGGCGACGGCACCCGGCTCGTCGTCTTCGACGAGGGCGAACTGCGGGCCGTGCCCGCCACCGAACCCGGCGACAACGACTCCACCGTCTACCTCGACCTGCGCCGCATCCTCCACGACGTCGACCCCGGCGCCGAGTGGCGCCAGTCCTACGACGAGGCCGGCCGGATCGTCCGCGCCTACTTCTGGGAGCCCGGCATGGGCGGCGTCGACTGGGACGCGATCCTCGACCAGTACCGGCCGCTGCTCGAACGGGTCGCCTCCCCCGACGAGTTCGCCGACCTGCTCCGCGAGGTCATGGGCGAACTCGGCACCTCCCACGCCTACGTCACCCCCGCCCGGCGCAACGAGGGCCCCCCGCACTACCAGCGCCCCCAGGGCCTCCTCGGCGCCAACCTGGTCTGCCGGGACGGCAACTGGCTGGTGAAGCGGATCCTGCCGGGCGAGTCCTCCGACTCCAAGGCCCGCTCCCCGCTCGCCGGTACGGGCATCCGCGAGGGCGCCGCCCTCACCCACGTCGACGGCCGGCCCGTCGACCCCGTCACCGGCCCCTACCCGCTGCTCGCCGGCACCGGCGGCACCACCGTCGAGCTCACCTTCACCCCGGCCGGCGGCGAGGGCCGCTCCCGCCGGGTCGCCGTCGTCCCGCTGATCGACGAACGCCCGCTGCGCTACCAGGACTGGGTGGCCAAGCGGAGGGCCGTGGTCCGCGAGGTCAGCGGCGGCCGCTGCGGCTACCTCCACATCCCCGACATGGGCGGCTCCGGCTGGGCCCAGTTCAACCGCGACCTGCGGATGGAGGTCTCCCGGCCCGCCCTCATCGTCGACGTGCGCGGCAACGCCGGCGGCCACATCAGCGAACTCGTCGTGGAGACCCTCACCCGGAAGATCATCGGCTGGGACCTCACCCGCAACGCCCAGCCCGTCAGCTACGCCTCCAACGCCCCGCGCGGCCCCGTGGTCGCCCTCGCCGACGAGGCCACCTCCTCCGACGGCGACATGATCACCGCCGCCTTCCGGCTGCTCGGCCTCGGCCCGGTCGTCGGCCAGCGCACCTGGGGCGGGGTGGTCGGCATGACCGGCCGGCACAAGCTCGGCGACGGCACCCAGATCACCGTCCCCATGAACGCGGCCTGGTTCGCCCCCTGGGGGTGGTCCGTGGAGAACCACGGCGTCGAACCCGACCTCGCCGTGCTGCGCACCCCGCTCGACTGGGCCGAGGGCCGGCACGCCCAGCTCGACGACGCCGTCCACAAGGCGCTCGCCCTGCTCGACGCGGAACCGGCCGCCGTCCCGCCGGGCTACGAGGACGTGCCGGACCGTTCCCGGCCGAAACTCCCCCCGAGGTCCAGCTCGTAGGCGATCGCGGTCTCCCCGGTCTTCAGCGTCTCCCGGCCGACCGCCCCGAAACCGACCCGGGCGAGCACCGCCCGGGACGCGCCGTTGTCCGGCGACGCCTTCGCGTACAGCCGGCGCAGCCCGTACTCCTCCACGGCGAGCCGGCAGACCTCCAGGACTCCCTGGGTGGCGAGCCCCCGGCCGGTGGCCGACTCGGCGATGCGGTAGCCGAGTTCGGCCGCGCCGTCGGCGAGGTCCAGCAGGTTGATCCGGCCGAGGATCGCGCCGTCCTCCGCGACCAGGACGTGGAAGCGGATCGTCCCCTCGTTCTCCTGCTCGTCGAGCAGGGCCTGGTGGCGGGCGGCGAACTCGTCGAAGTACGCGTCCCCCCGGTCGGGCACGGAGGCGGCGAAGTACGCGCGGTTCTCCCGCTCGAAGGCGAGCAGGGCGGGCGCGTGGTCATGGCGCAGGAGTTCGAGTACCGGCATGGGGACACGGTACGGAGATCCCCCCGCGCGGCGCGCGTGAATTGCGCCACGCCCGCACGCGCACGCGTTCACGGAGGCGGAGAGGCGCCGCGCGCACGCGGGCCTGGGCGGAAGGGGCACACCGCACGCGGACCGGGGGCCCTGAGGGCCCCGCGCGCACGCGCGAGGGGCGCACCCGGCGTCCCGGGTGCGCCCCTCGTCTCAGGACGGCGTCAGGCGTCGCGGTCGCGCTCGCCGCGGTCCATGCGCTCCCGCGCCTCGCGCTGGGCACGCTCCTTCGCCTCCTGCGAGCCCTCGCGGCTCCGCGAGGCGCGCTCGGAGGCTTCGTCCTTGGCGTTGCCCATGGCCTTCTTGGCGCGGTCCTGGATCTCCTGCGCCTTGTCCTGGAACTGGTCCTTGATGCCCATGAAGGTTCACTCCTATGAGGGGTGTGAGGGGGACGGGGCGGGTGTTGCCCCTGGGCCTCGACCAGCCTCGCACGAGCGGATACCCCCCGCATGTCGATCAGTCACGGTCCGTGTCCGGCCCCGGTCGGGCGCTCTCCTTCCGGGCCTGCTCGTCGGCCGCGCCGCCGGCGCCCACCAGGCCCTTGGAGACCGTGGAGAGCCGGGGTTCGAAGCGGGCGACCTCGCGCTTGCCGACGGTCGCGATCACGCCGGGCAGATAGCCCCGGATCGACTGCATCCCGCGCAGCCACCACTGTGCGTACACGTGCGCCGAGCGGCGCTCGATGCCCTCGACGATCCGGTCGACGGCCGGGCCGAGCGGGTACGTGCGGTTGGACGGCCACGGCAGCCGCTGCCGCAGCTCCTTCATCACGTCGTCCTGGTCGGCGCCCCGGACCATGTCGGTGTCGGTCCAGGAGAGGTAGCCGACGCCGACCTTCACGCCCTTGTGGGCGACCTCGGCGCGCAGGCTGTGCGCGAACGCCTCGACGCCGGACTTGGAGGCGCAGTACGCGGTCATCATCGGGGCCGGGGTGATCGCGGCGAGCGAGGCGATCTGGAGGAAGTACCCCCGGGACTCCATGAGGACCGGCAGGAAGGCGCGGCCGGTGACCGCCCCGCCGATCAGGTTGACCTCGATGACCCGCCGCCAGGCGACCGGGTCGGAGTCGGCGAACGGACCGCCCGCCGCCACGCCGGCGTTGGCGACGACGACGTCCACCTTGCCGAAGCGCTCCTTGACCTCGCCGGCGACCCGGGCCATCGCCTCGTGGTCGGTGACGTCCGCCTCCCACCAGTCGGCCTCGGTGTGCAGCCGGCCGGCGACCTCCTTCAGGAGCTCCGGCTCCAGGCCGACGAGCGCGATCTTCGCGCCGCGCGCCGAGAGCTTGCGGGCGAGCAGCTCGCCGACGCCGCGGGCGCCGCCGGTGACGACGGCGACCTGTCCTTCCAGGCTGACCCTGCTCATGCCCTTGCCTCCTTGCTGGTGGTCGGACGCGCACCGAGGTAGGTGAGCGTGAGTTCGCGGATCTGCGCGGTGACGGCCTCCGGGGCCTCGACCGGCGTCATGTGGCCCATGCCGGCCAGCTCGGTCAGGCCGGTGCAGTGCGGCAGCGCCTCGGCCAGGGCCCGGGAGTGGACGGGCGGGGTGAGCCGGTCGGCGGTGCCGACGAGGACGGCGGCCGGCACCCGGAGGTCGCGGACGCCCGCCTCCAGGTCGAGCCCGGCGAGCACCTGTGACCAGCCGTACCGGGACGGGCGCGGGCAGGCGTGCACGATCCGGGCGCAGACGTCGACCCGGTCGGGCGCGGAGCCCGGTCCCATCGTCGCGTACTTGAGGACCTTCTTCGACAGGACGGTGACCGGGCCCAGCGGCGCCTTCGAGCCGAGGACGGCTCCGGTCAGCCGGGTCCGCAGGCCGCCGGGGCCGAGCGGCACCACGGTCGCCTCGGCGGTGAGCCGGGACGGGCCGGTCGAGCAGAGCAGGACGGCGGCGGCGTGCTGGACGAAGCCGGGCCGGCCGGCCGCGGCCATGATCGTCATGCCGCCCATGGAGTGGCCGGCGATCACGGCCCGCTCGCCGGGGCCGAGGGTGGCGGCGAGCACCGCCTCCAGGTCGTCGGCGAGCGCGGTGGTCGAGTAGCCGCCGGCGGCGGGGACCGGGGAGCGGCCGTGCCCGCGCTGGTCGTAGGCGATCACCCGGTGGTCGGCGGCGAGGGCCCGGATCTGCTCGGCCCAGAAGGCGAGGGAGCAGGTCCAGCCGTGGGCGAGGACGACGGCGGGCGCGCCCTCGGGGCCGTACACCTCGGTGTGCAGCTCGGCGCCGTCGGCGGAGCGGACGGTGTGGGTGCGGGGCGCGGGCAGGCGGATCACTGGGCGGCCTCCTTCGCGCGGGCCGGGCGGGCGGTGGCCCGCACCGGCTCGGGGGCGCGGACGACCTCGTACTCGGAGAGGTCGACCTGCCGGGTCTCGCGGCGGAACTCGCCGGTGGTGCCCGGCCACAGGGTGGTGTTGCGCCCGTTGGCGTCGAGGTACCAGCTGTCGCAGCCGCCGGCCTTCCAGACGGTCCGCTCCATGCGGTTCTGCACCTTGCGGTTCCAGGCGTGCACGGCGGAGGGGCGGGCGGCGAGGGCGGCCCGGCCGCCCAGCACGTTCAGCTGGCGGAGGTAGTCGGCCATGTAGTTCAGCTGGGACTCGATCATGAGGATCATGGAGGAGTTCCCGAGGCCGGTGTTGGGCCCGATGATCGTCATCCAGTTGGGGAAGCCGTCGACGGTGGCGCCGCGCAGCGACTGGACGCCGTCCTTCCAGTGCTCGGCGAGCGAGCGCCCGTCGGCGCCGAAGACGAGGTCGGCGACCGGCATGTCGGTGACGTGGAAGCCGGTGCCGAAGATGATCGCGTCGACCTCGGTCTCGCTGCCGTCGGAGCCGACGACGACATCGCCGCGGACCTCCTTGAGGCCGCCGGCGACGACGTCCACGTTGGGCTGGGCGAGGGCCGGGTAGTAGGTGTTGGAGAGCAGGATCCGCTTGCAGCCGATGCGGTACGAGGGCGTGAGCTTGGCCCGCAGCTCCGGGTCCTTCACGGACTTGGCGATGTTGGCCTTGGCCAGCCTCTCGACCAGGCCCAGCTCGCCCGGGTGCTTGGTGAAGGCGCCGACCTGCAGCTCCCGGATGCCCCAGAGGATGCCGCGGCGCAGGGTGGCGGTGAGCGGCAGCGTGCGGTGCAGCCAGCGCTCGGGGCCGCTGATGGCGCGGTCCATGCGGGGCATGACCCAGGGCGCGGTGCGCTGGAAGAGGGTCAGCTTCGCGACGTCGGGCTGGATGGCGGGCACGATCTGGATGGCGGAGGCGCCGGTGCCGATCATGGCGACGCGCTTGCCGCGGAGGTCGTAGTCGTGGTCCCAGCGGGCCGAGTGGAAGACCTTGCCCGTGAATCCGTCGAGCCCCGGGATGTCGGGGATCTTCGGGTCGGAGAGCGGGCCGGTGGCCGAGACGACGACGTCGGCGGTGAAGGACCCGGAGCCGGTGGTGATCCGCCAGCGGAGCGTGTCGGCGTCCCACTCCATCCGCTCGACCTCGTGGTTCAGCCGCAGGTGCGGCCGGAGCCCGAAGGTGTCGGCGACGTGCTCCAGGTAGGCCCGGATGTGCCGCTGGCCGGAGAAGGTGCGCGGCCAGTCCGGGTTGGGGGCGAAGGAGAAGGAGTAGAGGTGCGAGGGTACGTCGCAGGCGCAGCCGGGGTAGCTGTTGTCCCGCCAGGTGCCGCCGACGGAGTCGGCCCGCTCCAGGACGACGAAGTCGGTGATCCCCTCGCGGCGCAGCCGGACGGCGGCCCCGAGCCCGCCGAACCCCGATCCGATCACCGCCACCCGAACGTGCTCGTGCTTCGCCATGCCGCCTCCCGTGCGCCCGGCCAAGATTCCGCCAGCAATCACTGGCACAGTCGGGACTGTAGAGCAGCTCCATACCGAGCGGTAGGGGTCGGGCGAGGGAAAGTTACCGGCGGTACAACATAGGCTGGCGGGCGTGGCGGAACGATCAGGAGAACAGGCGAAGCCCCCGGAGGCCCCGGAGCCCCCGCACGAGTACCGCATGGCCGAACTGGCCGAGGCGGCCGGCATCACCGTGCGGACCCTGCGGTTCTACCGGGAGCGCGGGCTGATCCCGCCGCCCCGCCGGGAGGGCCGGATCGCCTGGTACGACGAGCGGCACCTGGCCCGGCTGCGGACCATCGCCGCCCTCCTCGAACGCGGCCACACCCTCACCGGGATCGCCGACCTCACCACCGCCTTCGAGTCCGGCCGGGACGTCGGCGAGGTCCTGGAGCTGGGCCCGCCGACCGAGGAGGAGCCGGTCCGGCTCACCCCCGAGGAACTCGCCGACCGCTTCGCCGGCGAGGTCACCCCGGAGAACCTCGCCGCCGCGCTCGACCTCGGCTACCTCGCCACCGACGGCGAGGACATCGTCCACGTCAGCCGCCGGCTCCTCGACGTCTCCGCCTCCCTCGTCCGCGAGGGCGTCCCGCTCGCCGAGGTCCTCAAGGCCGGCGCCCGCGTCCGCGAACACGCCGACGCCCTCGCCGCCCTCTTCGCCGAACTGCTGACCGCCCACGCCGAGGAGGCCGACCTCCAGCGGCTGCGCCCGCTCGCCAAGAGCGTCGTCGAGGCGGAGCTCTCCATGGCCCTCGACCGGCGGCTGCGCGGCGCGCCCGGCTGACGCGCGGGGCCGCCCGGACCCTCTCCGGCACCTGACAGGTTCTTCGAAAGTCCTTCCTCACCTCCGCCCTGCGGCAGACCGGCGGTGGGGCCGACATCGCCGCGTACGTCGACGCCAGGGCGGATGAGCCGGGACCGCCTCCCGTCGCCCTCGGCGACCAGGCTGCGCGCGCCCACGAATCCCCCGCCCGGGTCCGTGACGTCGCCGCACGGCACCCCGGGCGAGCCGGCCGGGGTCCTAGAGGTCGTAGACGGCGGTGACGGGAGCGTGGTCGCTCCACCGCTCGGGGTGGCTGGCGGCCCGCTCCACGTACGCCTTGACCGCCTTGGCCGCCAGGCCGGGGGTGGCCATCTGGTAGTCGATGCGCCAGCCCGTGTCGTTGTCGAAGGCGCGGCCCCGGTAGGACCACCAGGAGTAGGGGCCCTCCTGGTCGGGGTGGAGGGCGCGCACGACGTCGACGTAGCCGCCGTCGGTCTCCTCCAGGACGCGGGTGAGCCACGCGCGCTCCTCGGGGAGGAAGCCGGCGCTCTTGCGGTTGGCCCGCCAGTTCTTGAGGTCGGCCTCGTGGTGGGCGATGTTCCAGTCGCCGCAGACGACGACCTCGCGCCCGTCGGCGGCGGCGCGGACCCGCAGCTCCTTGAGGTAGGGCAGGAACTCGCCCATGAAGCGGTACTTCTCGTCCTGCTTCTCGGTCTCGGCCTCGCCGGAGGGCAGGTAGAGGCTGGCGACGGTGACGCCGGGCAGGTCGGCCTCGATGTAGCGGCCGGAGCCGTCGAACTCGGTCGAGCCGAAGCCGACGCGGAGGGCGTCGGGCTCGCGGCGCAGGTAGAGGGAGACGCCGGCACGGCCCTTGGCGGCGGCGGGGGCGTGGGCGGTGAACCAGCCCTCGGGGGCCCGTACCTCCGCGGGCAGCTGCGCCTCCTCGGCGCGCACCTCCTGGAGGCAGACGGCGTCGGCGGAGGTCCCCGCCAGCCACTCGACGAAGCCCTTCTTGGCGGCGGCGCGGAGGCCGTTGACGTTCGCGGACGTGACAGTGAACATCCCGGGAGAATACCGACACCCGCCACTCGCATACACGTACGATCGACGGCATGCGCATCCAGCCGACCTCCTACGACCACCCCGACGCCGTGAAACTGCAGGACGAGGTGCAGGCCGAGTACGTCGTCCGCTACGGCGACGGTGAGGGCGACGCCACACCGCTCGACCCCGGGATGTTCGTCCCGCCGCGCGGTCTCTACCTGCTCGCGTACGACGACGGGGACCGGCCGGTCGCCAGCGGGGCCTGGCGCCGCCAGGACGAGAACGAGGAGGGGTACGCGGACGGGGACGCCGAGCTGAAGCGGATGTACGTGATACCCGAGGCGCGCGGCCTGGGCCTGGCCCGCCGGCTCCTCGCCCTGCTGGAGGAGGACGCGCGCGCCGCCGGGCGGACCCGCATGGTCCTGGAGACCGGCACGGCCCAGCCCGAGGCCATCGCCCTCTACGTCTCCAGCGGCTACGAGCCGTGCGCCAAGTTCGGCCACTACCGCCACTACGAGAACAGCCGCTGCTTCGCCAAGCCGCTGGTCTGATCCCGCACGTCACCAGGCCCCGTCCGGTCGTCCTCGACCGGGCGGGGCCTCGTCGTGCGCGGACTGCCTCGCGAGGGCCGCCCCGACGGGACGTGCGCAACCCCTTGCCCAGCCATGTGACATGTGCAATTTTACTCCGCAGCCGTCGACGACGGTCTCCGACTCCCCATCCCCAGGAGTGAATTGTGCGTGCTTTGGCCTCCACCGCCGCCGCCCTGCTCATAGCGGCCGCCGCGGCCGCCCCCGCCCAGGCCGCCGCGGCCCCCGCCGCCCCCGAGCCGCCCCACGTCTTCGCCGACCCCGGCCAGCGCCCGGCCCACGGCAAGGGCGCGCTCGCTCCCGCGGGCGGCGGCGGCCTGGAGTCGCGCATCCTGCCGGTCGTCCACGACTGCAGCCCGTCGCTCCGGATCCGGGCCCAGGAGATGACCGCCGCCCAGCTGGCGGCGACCTGCGCGAGCCTCGACAACCAGGACGCCTTCTTCCACGGCGTGGTCAAGGACTCCGGGCCGGTCGCCGACGACTACAACACCCGGCTGGAGGTCGACGTCTTCAACTCCAGCGCCGACTACAAGAACTACGCGCGGAAGATCTACGGCATCAACACCGACAACGGCGGCATGTACCTGGAGGGCGACCCCTCCCGGGCCGGCAACCAGGCGCGGTTCATCTGCTACGAGCGCACCGACGTGAGCCCCGGCTGGCAGATCTGGAACCTCAACCACGAGTACACCCACTACCTCGACGGCCGCTACGACCTGTACGGCGACTTCGGCGCCAGCCAGACCACCCCCACCGTGTGGTGGGGCGAGGGCATCGCGGAGTACGTCTCCTACTCCTACCGCGGCATCCCCTACAGCAAGGCCCTCGCCGAGGCCGGCAAGCACACGTACGCCCTGCGCACGCTGTTCGACACCACCTACGAGAACAGCGACGTCAACCGCACCTACAACTGGGGCTACCTCGCCGCCCGTTACATGGTCGAGCGGCACCCGGCCGACGTCGCCACCGTGCTCGGCCACTACCGCACCGGCAACTGGGCCGCCGCCCGCTCCTTCCTCACCTCGCTGGACTACGAGAGCGACTGGAACGCCTGGCTGACGGCGGTGGCCACGACGGCCTGACCCACCCCGTGAACGACGAAGATCCCGCCCGATCTTTCGATCGGACGGGATCTTCGTCTTCCGCTGGTGGACCTGAGGGGATTCGAACCCCTGACCCCCTCGATGCGAACGAGGTGCGCTACCGGACTGCGCCACAGGCCCCTGCGACGTGTGAAACATTAGCATCTCGGTCGGCGAGAAGAAAAATCGCTTCCGCCGCAGGTCAGGCGAGGACCCGCCGCACCGCCGTCATTCGTTGGCGGCGCGGGGCCGGTCCTCGTCCGCGTACTGGTCGAAGAGCGGGGTCCTGCCGTGGTCGCGGCCCCGGCGCGGCGGCGCCGGACGGCGGCGCGGGGCCGGCGCGGCGGCCGGGGGCTGCTCGGCGGTGGAGGAGCGGGCCGCGCTCCAGGTCTCCGGGTCGGTGACGTCCACGCCGTGGGAGGCGCGGGGGGCGACCGGCGCGGTGACGTACGTGGGCAGCGGCACCGGCACCGGGTCCCAGCTGTCGCCGCGGGCCGGGCCGCGCTCGCGCTGCTGGTCCACCCACTCCGCGTGGTCCGTCTGCTCGACCAGCGCCCGCCGGTCGGCCTCCTGCGGCGAGACCACCGGCGCGGGCGTCGGCTCCGGCTCGGGCGCCGGCGCGGCGGCCCGGCGGCTCTCACGGAGCCGGGCGGCGGCGGCCTCGGCGCGGCGCCGGTCCATCACATAGACGAACCGGCGGCGCTCCTGGCCGCGCAGATGCACGATGTAGGCGCTGAGCAGCACGGCGGGGACGCCCGGCGCCCACAGGAAGGCGACGCCGCCGACGGCGGCGACCACCGCCCCGAGGGTGAAGGCGGAGAAGAGCACGATCGTGGTGCGCCGGCGGCGCGCCAGGGCCTTGCCGCGGCGGGCCCGCTCGGCGGCGCCGCCCGCGGCCGGCCGGGCCGCCGCGGCGGGCGCCGGTTCCGGTTCGCGCTCGGGCCGGCGCTCCGGCTCCGCACGGGGCTCGGGCTCGGGGAGTTCGAGGCGCGCCTCGGTCCTGGCCGGAGGCGCGGAAAAGGCCCGGACGTCGACCGAGCTCAAGTGCTCGGTCGCCGCGTCCGGGTCCACGTCGGGCGCCGCCTCCAGGGCCGTACGGTCCCGCTCGCGAAGCTCCTTGGCGTACCGGCGCTCCATGCCCGCCCGTCCGGACAGCAGCCGGATGGCGGTGCTGAAGCGTTCCGTCGGACGGGCCTCGTTCAGCTCGTCCTGCCTGCGGAGCCACATCGGCACCAAGTAGGCGGCCCAGGCCCCGACGATGACTGCGTAGATGAGGCCGCTGCTGCTCACGCCTCACACGGTAGAGGGGTTCGCGACGGGGCATCGGCCAATTGGCCCGGTGTGTCGCACGATCTGGCTGATATCACTGAACTTTTTTGTGATTGTTCAGATCGATCGGTGTTCATATGCCGCTGGAATTCGAACAGTTATATGAATTCGCGGAGCTGGGGGCGCTAAGCGGCGTCCCGGCGCCGGACGCGGTGCCAGCGGGCCAGCAGACCCTCCGGGATCTCCTCCGCCGTCAGCGCGAACACCAGGTGGTCCCGCCACGCCCCGTCGATGTGCAGATAGCGTGGCCGCAATCCCTCTTCCCGGAAACCGAGTTTCTCCACCACCCGGCGGGAGGGGCCGTTCTCCGGCCGGATGCACACCTCCACGCGGTGCAGACCCACGGTCCGGAAGCAGTGGTCGACGGCGAGCGCGACCGCCGTCGGCATCACCCCGCGCCCGGCGACCGCGCTGTCCACCCAGTAGCCCACGTGCCCCGAGCACATCGAGCCCCAGGTGATCCCGGCGACCGTCAACTGCCCGGCCATCCGCCCCTGGTACTCGATCACGAACGGCAGCATCCGCCCGCGGTTCGCCTCCGCCCGCAGATGGCGCACCATCTGACGGTACGTGGGGCGCTGCGCGGGCGGCATGCCCGGCGCGGGCGGCGGCACCGTCGCCTCCCAGGGGCGCAGCCACTCGCGGTTGCGGCGGTTCACCTCGCGCCATTCCCGCTGGTCGCGCATCCTTATCGGGCGGAGCAGCACGTCTCCGTCGACGAGGACGACCGGCCAGGGCGTGGTCATGAGGCCGGGTCCGCTTCCGCCGGTCTCGGGTGGTCGCCGCCGCGGATCTGGTCCACGGCGTGCCGCAGCAGCGGCTCCAGGACGGCGAGCCCGTCCCGCACCCCGCCGGTCGACCCCGGCAGGTTCACGATCAGCGTGCTCCCCGCGACCCCGGCGAGGCCGCGCGAGAGCGCCGCCGTCGGCACCTTCTCCCGGCCGTACGCCCGGATCGCCTCCGGGATGCCGGGGATGTGCCGCTCCAGGACCCGGGCGGTGACCTCGGGCGTCTCGTCGGTCGGCGAGATGCCGGTGCCGCCGGTCGTGAGGATCACGTCGTACCCGGCCGCGATCCCGGCCCGCAGCGCCGCCTCGACGGGCGCCCCGTCCGGGACGACCTGCGGCCCGTCGACCGCGAAGCCCATGCCCCGCAGCCCCTCGGCGATCAGCGGGCCGCCCTTGTCCTCGTAGACCCCGGCGGAGGCCCGGTTGGAGGCGGTGACGACGAGCGCCCGGTGGCCGCCGTGGGCCTCGTGGACGCCCGCGACCCGGCCGCCGCGCGTCACGCGTCGTCCCGGGTCCAGTGCCCGGACTTGCCGCCGGTCTTCTCCTCCACCCGGACGTCGGAGATGACCGCGCCCTTGTCGACCGCCTTCACCATGTCGACGACCGTCAGCGCCGCCACCGACACGGCGGTCAGCGCCTCCATCTCGACGCCCGTCCGGTCGGTGGTCTTGACCGTCGCCAGGATCTCCACGGCGTCGTCCGCGACCGTGAGGTCCAGGGTCACCCCGGAGACGGCCAGCGGGTGGCAGAGCGGGATGAGGTCCGGGGTCTTCTTGGCGCCCATGATCCCGGCGATCCGGGCGGTCGCCAGCGCGTCGCCCTTCGGCACGCCCTCGCCGCGCAGCAGCTCGATCACGCGCGGCGAGACGAGGACCCGCCCGCTGGCGCGTGCGGTGCGGGACGTGACGTCCTTCGCCGATACGTCGACCATGCGGGCGGCGCCCGCCTCGTCGATGTGGGTGAGACCTTGCTGCGTGCTCATGGCCGTGACACTCCCGGTCGCTGTGTGGGACGACACACCGTACCCCCGCCCCGCCCCCCTCAGCCGAGCAGGACCACGTCCAGCTCCTCGCCCGGGTCGGCGCCCGTGCGGTCCTCCGGGACCACGAGCAGGCAGTCCGCCTGGGCGAGCGCGGCGATCAGGTGGGAGCCGGCGCCGCCCACGGGGGTGACGGTGCCGGACTCGGCGTCGTACGCCCCCCGGAGGTACTGGCGGCGGCCCTCCGGCGAGGTGAGCGGGGCGTCGGCCTTCAGGGTGGCGCGGACGACCGGGCGGTGCAGGTCGCCGAGGCCCATCAGGGCGCGGATCGCGGGCCGGACGAAGAGCTCGAAGGAGACGTACGAGGAGACCGGGTTGCCCGGCAGGGCGAGCAGCGGGATCTGCTCGGGGCCGATCGCGCCGAAGCCCTGCGGCTTGCCCGGCTGCATGGCCAGCTTGCGGAAGTCGACCTGCCCGTCGGCGGTCAGGGCCTCCTTCACCACGTCGTAGGCGCCGACGCTGACGCCGCCGGTGGTGACGAGGAGGTCGGCCCTGATCAGCTGGTCCTCGATGGTGGCGCGGAGCGACTCGGCGTCGTCGGCGACCGCGCCCACCCGGTAGGCCAGCGCGCCCGCGTCCCGGGCGGCGGCGGCCAGCGCGAAGCTGTTGGAGTCGTGGATCTGACCGGGGCCCAGTTCCTCACCGGGCTGGACGAGTTCGCTGCCGGTGGAGAGGACCACCACGCGCGGGCGGGGCCGGACCCGGACCGTGCCCCGGCCGATCGCGGCGAGCAGTCCGAGCTGCGGCGGCCCGAGGACCGTCCCGGCCGCGAGGGCGAGCTCCCCGGCCCGCACGTCGCTGCCGGCCCGGCGGACGTGGGCGCCGGCCTCCGCCGCGCGGTGCACCCGCACCTCGCCGGCGGCGCCCTCCGGGGCGGCGCTCGCGGCCCGCATGCCGGTCGCCGCGCCCTCGCCCGTGCCGCCGTCGGTCCACTCGACCGGGACGACGGCCTCGGCGCCGGGCGGCAGCGGGGCGCCGGTCATGATCCGGGCGGCCTGCCCGGGGCCGACCTCCGGCAGGCCGCCGGCGCCGGCGGCGACGTCGCCGACGACGGTGAGGACCGCGGGGAACTCCCCGGTCGCCCCCGCCACGTCGGCGACCCGGACCGCGTACCCGTCCATGGAGCTGTTGTCGAACGGCGGCAGCGCCGCCGGCACCGTCACGTCCTCGACCAGGACGCAGCCCTGCGCGTCGAGCAGCGGGAGCTCGATCGGGTCCAGGGGGCGGACGGTCGCCAGGATGTCGGCCAGGTGCTCGTCGACCGACCACAGGCCCGTGCGGTCCGGCCCCGCGCAGGGGTCGCCGGGCCCGTGGCCGTGACCGGTGCCGTGGTCCCGGGGGTCCTGGGACGGTGCCGTGTCGCTGCTCAAGGTCCTACATCTCCTCGCTGACGTATCTCCGGAGCCAGGCCCGGAAGTCCGGTCCCAGATCTTCACGTTCGCACGCGAGTCTGACAATGGCACGCAGATAGTCGCCGCGGTCCCCGGTGTCATAGCGGCGGCCCTTGAAGACCACGCCGTGCACCGGACCGCCGAGCTTCTCGTCGCTCGCCAGCTTCTGCAGGGCGTCGGTCAGCTGGATCTCGCCGCCCCGGCCGGGCTCGGTCTCCCGCAGCGTCTCGAAGACCGCCGGGTCGAGCACATAGCGGCCGATGATCGCGTAGTTGCTGGGCGCCTCGGCCGGCTCCGGCTTCTCCACCAGGTCCGTCACCCGCACCACGTCGCCGTCGACGGTCGCCTCGACCGCCGCGCAGCCGTACAGGTGGATCTGCGAGGGCTCGACCTCCATCAGCGCGATGACGCTGCCGCCCTCGCGCTCCTGGACCTCGACCATCCGCGCCAGGAGGGGGTCGCGCGGGTCGATCAGGTCGTCGCCGAGGAGGACCGCGAAGGGCTGGTCTCCGACGTGCGGGGCGGCGCACAGCACCGCGTGGCCGAGGCCGCGGGGGGCGCCCTGGCGCACGTAGTGCATGGTGGCGAGGTCGTTCGACTCCTGCACCTTGGAGAGGCGCTCGTCGTCGCCCTTGCGGCTCAGCGCCTCCTCCAGCTCGTAGTTCCGGTCGAAGTGGTCCTCCAGCGGACGCTTGTTCCGACCGGTGATCATGAGCACGTCGCAGAGTCCGGCGGCGACGGCCTCCTCGACGACGTACTGGATCGCCGGCTTGTCGACGACCGGCAGCATCTCCTTCGGCGTCGCCTTCGTCGCCGGCAGGAAGCGGGTGCCGAGCCCGGCGGCCGGGATGACGGCCTTGCTGATCCGGCCGAGGCGGGGGAGGGACTGATTCATGCAGGCACCTTAACCGTTAGGGAATGAGAGAAAGATGTGGCTCCGATTAACTTTCTCCCCATAAAGACTGTTACGAGAGTTTTCTAGGGATCCGCTGTGCAGAAAGAGAATCCTGACGTGTCCGAAAAGGCCCTCCTGCGCCGCCGGCTGCTCGACGCCCGCGCCGCCCTCGCCCCCGACGCCCTCGCGGAGACCGCCGCGGCGCTGGCCGGGCACGGCCTCGAACTGCCCGAGCTGGCCGGTGCCGCCACCGTCGCCGCGTACGTCTCGGTCGGCCGCGAGCCCGGCACGCGCGTGCTGCTCGACGCCCTCCACGCGCGCGGGGTCCGGGTCCTGCTGCCGGTGCTGCTGCCCGACAACGACCTGGACTGGGCCGTGTACGAGGGCCGGGAGACGCTCGCGAAGGCCGGCCGCGGCCTGCTGGAGCCGACCGGCCCGCGGCTCGGCCCGGACGCCGTGTGCACGGCGGACGCGGTGCTGCTGCCGGGGCTCGCGGTGGACGCGCGCGGCATGCGGCTCGGCCGGGGCGGCGGTTCGTACGACCGGGTCCTCGCCCGGCTCGCCCGCGCCGGGAAGGACCCGGCCCTGGTGGTGCTCCTCTACGCGGACGAGGTGGTCACGCGGGTCCCGGAGGAACCGCACGACCACCCCGTGCACGCGGTGGTCACCCCGGACGGGGTGACCCGATTCGGCCGTTCCTGATCACGGCCTGAGCGTCAGCGTGTCCTTCGCCGCCGCGTCGACCGCCGCCTTGCCGTAGGCCCAGTCGTAGAGCTCGCCCTTGGCCCAGGCGTCCGTCTGGTCCGTGTAGTTGTCGTGGAAGGCGTGGCCGGAGGCGCCGGTCAGGTTGATCCAGCGGGACTTGTCCCAGTCGCCGACGTTGACGACCATCCGCATCGACGGCACCCAGATGACCTCGTAGCCGCCGGCCGCGTTCCAGCCGGTCGCGTCGACCGCGGCCTCGCCGCCGCCCAGGTTCCACGGGCCGCGGTTCAGCATCTGCTGCACCACGCCGGGGCCGGCGGTGCCGAGGGTCTGGTTCTTCAGGGTCAGCTGGTGCAGCCGGCCCCAGCTCCAGGTGGAGACGTCCTTGCCGAGCTTGGCGGTCAGCTCCCAGCGGGCGTCCTTCATGGCGCGGGCGAGCAGCTGGTCACGGGTCTCGGTGGCCGGGTCGGTGCGGGTGGCGGGGGTCTTCCACCACTCGCTCTTCTCCTGCTTGAGCAGCGGGCGGACCACCTCGTACCAGCGGTCGCCGCCGTCCGGCTGGGCCGAGTCGGGGTCGCGCTCGCCGCACTCGCGGACCAGCTTGTTCTGCTCGTCGACCGGGCCGGTGGCGTCGACCGGGCGGACCATCACGCAGTCGCCCTCGGCGCGCACCTCCTTGGGCAGCTTGTCGCCGAAGGAGAGCTTGAGGACGTTGCGCCAGACCGCGTTGAAGTACGCGGCGGCGGCCGAGTCGGGCTCCTGCGTGTAGTCCCAGCCCTCCAGGAGCTTCTGCGCCTCACGGACGTACGGGTCGGAGATGTCGACCTTGAGCAGCAGCGGGTTGAGCAGCGTGGCGATCTCGCTGCGGTTGTCGGTCTGCATGGTCCGCATGTCGTCCGGCGAGATCTTGCCGCCGTCCTTGGTCTTCGACTCGATGAGGTCGTTGATCCGCTGGCTGCGGGAGCCGTAGCCCCAGTCCTCGGTGAGCAGGTCGTCGTACTGCTCCGGGGAGATCACGGCCTGGTTGGCGGTGACGATGTAGCCGCGGTCGGGGTTGTACTCGTACGGCAGCTGCTCGAAGGGGATGTAGCCCTTCCAGCGGTACGAGGAGTCCCAGCCGGGCGCGGGCAGGGTGCCGTCGCCCTTGGCGCGGCGCGGGATCTTGCCCGGGGACTGGTAGCCGATGTTGCCCTTGGTGTCGGCGTAGACGAGGTTCTGCGAGGGGACCTCGAAGTGCTTGGCGGCGGCCCGGAAGTCCTCGAAGTCCTGGGCGCGGTCGATCGCGAAGATCGCGTCCATCGACTTGCCGGGCTGGAGGGCGGTCCACTGGAGGGAGACGCCGTAGCCGGTGCCGCGGTCGGGGGCCGAGTTGCCCACGGGGGCCTTCTGGCCGACCTTCTCCAGTTCGGAGGAGCGGTCGGAGACCAGCGGGCCGCGGTCGGTGGAGCGGACGGTGATGGGCCGGTCCGCGCCGCCGGCGACCTTGATGACCTCCTCGCGGGTGTCGAACGGCTTGACCTTGCCGTCGACCAGGTAGCCCTCGGGGCTGATCTTCTCCAGGTAGAGGTCGGTGACGTCGGCGCCGAGGTTGGTGAGGCCCCAGGCGATGGAGTCGTTGTGGCCGATGATCACGCCGGGCATGCCGGAGAAGGTGTAGCCGGCGACGTCGTAGCGGCAGGTCGCCGAGACCGAGCGGCAGTGCAGGCCCATCTGGTACCAGAGCGACGGCAGCATCGGCGCGAGGTGCGGGTCGTTGGCGAGCAGCGGCTTGCCGGAGGTGGTGAGGTCGCCGGAGACGACCCACGAGTTGGAGCCGATGCCGTTGCCGTTGGGGCCGAGCAGCGCCGGGACGGAGTCGAGGACGTCGGAGAGGCCGGAGAGCGCGGCGAGCTGGGCGCTCGGGCCGCCGGTGCCGTCGCCCGATCCCGTGCCCGTGCCCGTGCCGCCGTCGGACTGCTCGCCCTTGCCGGCCTTCGGGTCGAACGTGCGCGTGACCGGGTCGACCGTGCCGCGGTCGAGGATCGGCTGGTGGAGCTCGTACGGGTAGGCGGGGTAGAGCTGCTTGATCTGGGCCGCGCTCAGCCGGCTGGTGAGCAGCGAGCGGTCGATCTCGTCCTGCATGTTGCCGCGCAGGTCCCAGGCCATGGCCTTGAGCCAGGCGACCGAGTCGACCGGGGTCCACGGTTCGATCGTGTACTCGTTGGTGAAGGCCAGCGCCGCGTACTCGACGGAGACGTCCTTCGGCTGCCGGTCCTTCAGATAGGCGTTGACGCCCTCCGCGTACGCCTGGAGGTACTTCTTCGTCTCCGGCGACAGGACCTTGTCGTACTCCTGCTGCGCGACCTGGCGCCAGCCGAGGGTGCGCAGGAAGGCGTCGGTGTCGACCTGGCTCTCGCCGAACATCTCGGAGAGGCGGCCGGCGGTCAGGTGCCGGCGGACGTCCATCTCGTAGAAGCGGTCCTGCGCCTGGACGTAGCCCTGCGCGCGGAAGAGGTCGGTCTCGTTGTCCGCGTAGATCTGCGGGATGCCGTTGGCGTCCCGCTTCACCTCGACGTCGCCGGAGAGCGAGTCGATCCGGATCTCGCCGGTGGTCTGCGGGAACGAGGCCCGGACGGTGTCGACTCCCCACCAGCCGCCGAAGCCGACGGCCCCGACCAGCGCGAGGACCAGGAGCAGGACGATCAGGCGGGCGCGCCTGCCTTTCTTCTTGGCGGGGGGCGCGGTCGTGTTGGAGGGCATCGCTGTCCTTCGAGGGGCAGGGTGGTCCTGGAGTACGGGAGCAACCTTAGGCGCAGCGCCTGGGCGCCCCGGACTCGGAGTCGGACAGGAACCGCACAGATGACCGCACAGATGACCGTATCGAAGTCCCGGAGCGCAAAGAAGGCGTCAAGAAAGCGTTAAAGATTAGGTAAGGTAACGAAGTACCTACGGCTGGAGGAACGATCCGGCGCGTGCGAGGGGAAGGAACGGTGCACTGACTGTCCACGAGCTCAACGAACTCCTGCTGATCAGCTCACTCGTGCTGCTGATCGCGGTCGCCGCCGTCCGGATCTCGTCGCGGAGCGGGCTCCCCAGCCTGCTGCTCTACCTCGGCATCGGGGTCGCCATCGGGCAGGACGGCATCGGCAACGTCGCCTTCGACAACGCCGAACTCACCCAGGTCATCGGCTACGCGGCCCTCGTCGTCATCCTCGCCGAGGGCGGTCTCGGCACGAAGTGGAAGGAGATCGAGCCGGCCCTGCCGGCCGCGGTCGTCCTCTCCACCCTCGGCGTCGCCGTCTCCGTCGGCATCACCGCCGCCGGCGCCCACTACCTGGTGGGCCTGGAGTGGCGGCAGGCGCTGATCATCGGCGCCGTCGTCTCCTCCACCGACGCCGCCGCCGTCTTCTCCGTCCTGCGCAAGGTGCCGCTGCCGCCCCGGGTCACCGGCGTGCTGGAGGCCGAGTCCGGCTTCAACGACGCCCCGGTCGTCATCCTGGTCGTCGCCTTCTCCTCCGCAGGACCCGTCGACGACTGGTACGTGCTCGTCGGGAAGATCGCCCTGGAGCTCGCCATCGGCGCCGCCGTCGGCCTCGCGGTCGGCTTCGTCGGCTCGTACGGGCTCAAGCACGTCGCCCTGCCCGCGTCCGGCCTCTACCCGATCGCCGTCATGGCCATCGCCGTCACCGCCTACGCGGCCGGCGCGATCGCCCACGGCTCCGGCTTCCTCGCCGTCTACCTGGCCTCGATGGTCCTCGGCAACGCCAAGCTGCCGCACGCCCCCGCCAACCGCGGCTTCGCCGAGGGACTCGGCTGGATCGCCCAGATCGGCATGTTCGTCCTGCTCGGGCTGCTCGTCACCCCGCACGAGCTCGTCAACGACTTCTGGCCGGCCGTCGTCATCGGCCTCGTCCTCACCATGGTCGCCCGCCCCATGGAGGTCCTGGTCAGCCTGGCGCCCTTCCGCATCCCCTGGCAGGAGCAGGCCCTGATGTCCTGGGCCGGCCTGCGCGGAGCCGTCCCCATCATCCTCGCCACCATCCCGATGGTGGGGCAGATCGAGGGCAGCGAGCGGATCTTCAACATCGTCTTCGTCCTGGTCGTCGTCTACACCCTCGTCCAGGGCCCGACCCTGCCCTGGCTCGCCCGGGCCCTCCGGCTCGGCGACGCCAGCGAAGCCTCCGACCTCGGCGTCGAGTCCGCCCCGCTGGAACGGCTCCGCGGCCACCTGCTCTCCGTCGCCATCCCCGAGGGCTCCCGGATGCACGGCGTCGAGGTCGCCGAGCTGCGGCTGCCCACCGGAGCCGCCGTCACCCTCGTCGTACGCGAGGACACCAGCTTCGTCCCCGGCCCGGCGACCGTGCTGCGCAAGGGCGACGAACTGCTCGTCGTCGCCACCGACCCGGTGCGCGACGCCACCGAACGGCGGCTGCGCGCGGTCGGCCAGGGCGGCAAGCTGGCCGGCTGGCTCGGCACCGGGGACGGGAAGGAGACCTCCGCCACGACGACCGCGACCCGCTTCCACCGGCCGGCCTCCGTCACCGGGAAGAACAGGCCACGCGAACGTTAATCCCCGGCATTATTTCGGGGTCAGGAGCGTTCTCCCCAGTGGAATCACAGGCGGGAGGGCGCTCCTCCCTGTACCATGAAGGCACACTTGATCGAACCAACTCTGCCTGACGCAGAGCTGGCGCGACCGTATGGCGGCCGGCGCCCCCTCCCGCAGTGGGGCCCTCCCGGTATCTACCGCAGTTCCGCGCAAGAGGACAGCTCTCGGCGAGACCGGCACCACCGTGCCCGCGCGCTACCAGGCGGCAGAAAGGCCAGGACCGTGGCGTCCACGGTCGTCTCCGAGAAGCGGCCCGGCTACGGGCAGCTGCTGCGCACCCCCGGTGCGCTCTCCTTCCTGATCCCCGGCTTCGCCGCCAGGCAGCCCTTCGCGATGCTGACCATCGGCATCGTCCTGCTCGTCCAGCACACCACCGGTTCCTACGGCAGCGCCGGCGCCGTCGCCGCCGTCACCGGTGTCTCCATGGCGCTCTTCGCCCCGCAGAGCGGCAAGCTCGCGGACCGCTTCGGCCAGCGCGCCGTCCTCGTCCCCGGCGTCATCGTCCACGCCGCCGCCGTGTCGGTGCTCGTCGCGCTCGCGCTGGCCGGCGCCCCGCTGTGGGCGCTGTTCCTCGCCGCCGTGCCCGCCGGCGCCTCGGTCCCGCAGGTCGGCCCCATGGTCCGGGCCCGCTGGGCCGCCAAGCTCGACGGCACCCCGCTGATGCCGACCGCCGCGGCCTTCGAGTCCGTCACCGACGAGTTCACCTTCGTCGTCGGCCCGGTCCTCGCCACCGCCCTGTGCACCGGCGTCCACCCCGCCGCCGGACTCGTCACCGAAGCCGCCCTCACCCTCTTCGGCGGCCTCTTCTTCGCCGCCCAGCGCGCCACCCAGCCGCCGCACGGCATGCTCGCCACCGCCGCCCACGGCGACGCCGAGCCGCACCGCTCCGCGCTGTCCGTCCCCGGCGTCCGCGTCCTGATCGTCGCCTTCCTCGGCATCGGCGCCGTCTTCGGCGGCATGCAGGTCTCGCTCACCGCCTTCACCGAGGAGATCGGCAACCCCGGCGCCAACGGCCTGCTCTACGGCGTCTTCGCCGCCGGCAACATGCTCGCCGGCATCGCCATGGGAGCCATCGCCTGGAAGACCGGCCCCCGCCGCCGCCTGATCCTCGGCTACACCGGCCTCACCCTCGCCGCGTCCCTGCTGTGGACCGCGCACTCGGTGGTGCTGCTCGGCGCCCTCGGCCTCGTCGTCGGCCTGTGCATCGCCCCGGCCCTGATCACCGGCTACACCATCGTCGAGACCCTCATCCCGGCCTCCGCCCGCACCGAGGCGTTCACCTGGCTCACCGGAGCCGTCGCCCTCGGCCAGGCCCTCGCCGTCACGGTCGCGGGCCGGCTCGCCGACGCCCACGGCTCCACCGCCGGATTCCTCGTCCCGGCCGCGGGCACCGCGCTCGCCTTCGTGACGCTCGTCGCCCTGCGCGGAAAGCTGAAGCCGCGCCCGGCGAACCGGATCACGACGCGGGTCGCGGCACGTGGTGTCGGTCACCGCGTCCCGGTGGCGGTGGACTGAACCGACGGAATACGTCACTATGGATCGTCGTTAGCACTCGATGAGTGTGAGTGCCAGGAGGAAGACTAGTGCCGACCTACCAGTACCAGTGCACCGAGTGTGGCGAGGGCCTTGAGGCGGTCCAGAAGTTCACGGACGACGCGCTGACCGAGTGCCCCGCCTGCCACGGCCGCCTCAAGAAGGTGTTCTCGGCCGTCGGCATCGTCTTCAAGGGCTCCGGCTTCTACCGGAACGACAGCCGCGGCGCCTCGTCCAGCAGCTCCCCGGCCACGAAGAGCTCGACGTCCTCCACGACGTCCACCTCCTCGTCCGACGCGAAGCCGGCCTCGACGACGTCCACCCCGGCGTCCTCGTCGTCGTCCTCGACCCCGGCCGCCTGAGCCCACCCCACCCCGCAGCACCGCCCCGGCCCCGGCCCCCCACAGGGGAGCCGGGGCCCCGGCATGCCCGCGGACGCCGACGCCCGCGGACTTCGGGATGCCCGGGACTCCGGGATGCCCGGGGACTCCGGGATGCCCGGGACACGGGCAGGGCCGGGGACTGCGGCATGCCCGGGACACGGGCAGTCGGGGACTCCGGGATGCCCAGGACACGGGCAGGGCCGGGGACTGCGGCATGCCCGGGACTCCGGGACCGGCGTTCCCGGAAACACCCGCCTGGACCTGACGGAGGCCGAGCCCGTCCGGGCCCCTCCGCGGGCCCGCGTGTCCGGAACGGTCCGCCGGGCCCGAGGCCCCTGCGTAGGGTGGCGGGCATGGCGACCACCCCGTCCAGCGACGCAGCCCACGACACGTACGCCGAGATCGGCGTGATCGGCGGCTCCGGCTTCTACTCCTTCCTCGACGACGTCCGCGAGGTCCCCGTCACCACCCCCTACGGCGACCCCAGCGACTCCCTCTTCCTCGGCGAGGTCGCCGGCCGCCGGGTCGCCTTCCTCCCCCGCCACGGCCGCGACCACCGCATCCCCCCGCACCGGATCGACTACCGCGCCAACCTCTGGGCCCTCCGCTCCCTCGGCGTCCGCCAGGTCCTCGGCCCCTGCGCCGTCGGCGGACTGCGCCCCGAGTACGGCCCCGGCACCCTCCTCGTCCCCGACCAGCTGATCGACCGGACGAAGAACCGCGCCCAGACCTACTTCGACGGCGAACCGCGCCCCGACGGCGCCGTCCCCCGCGTCGTCCACATCTCCTTCGCCGACCCCTACTGCCCCGACGGACGGCAGGCCGCGATCAAGGCCGCCCGCGGCCGGGACTGGCAGGCCGTGGACGGCGGCACCCTCGTCGTCGTCGAGGGCCCCCGCTTCTCCACCCGCGCCGAATCCCGCTGGCACACCGCCAACGGCTGGTCCGTCGTCGGCATGACCGGCCACCCCGAAGCCGTCCTCGCCCGCGAACTCGGCCTCTGCTACACCTCCCTCACCCTCGTCACCGACCTCGACGCCGGCACCGAGACCGGCGAGGGCGTCTCCCACACCGAGGTCCTCCGCGTCTTCGGCCAGAACATCGGCCGGCTCCGCGACGTCCTCTTCGACACCATCGCCGCCCTCCCGGCCACGGTCGACCGCGACTGTCTCTGCACCCATGCCCACGACGGCTGGGACCTCGGCATCGAACTCCCGTAAATCTCGCCAAACCCCTCGCAGGGGTGGCCGAGTTGTCCACAGGCGGTGGACTGTCCACAGGCCGGAGCGGGACGGCGGATCGGGCGGGACAGTGAGCGCATGAACACGAACACGACGCTCACGCCCCTTCCCGTCCACGTCTCCGTCCCCGCCCCCTGCGAGGTGCCGGACTTCACGCCGCTGCGGATCCGCGGCGGCCGGCTCCGGCCCCGGCTGCGCCGCGCCCCCGGCGCGCTCCTCGTCCTGACGGCCGCCGCGCTCGCCCTCACCGCCGCCCTGCCCGGCCCACCCGCCCCACCCGGCCGGTACGACCCCGGCCCCCGCCCCGTCGCCGCCCCCGCGGCCCGCTCCCCCGCCCCCGTCCGGCTCGTCTCCGCGCCGGTACGCATCGCGGACGCGGAGGCGGTACGACTCCTGCGCGCCGGCGACCGCGTCGACGTCATCGCCGCACCGACCGTCAACTCCCCGCTCGTAGACGGCGACAGCCCGGTCCGGGTGGTGGCGCGGGCCGCCCGAGTGGCCGAGGTCCCGCCCCCCGGCGAGACTCGTCCGGACGGAGGGGCGCTGATCGTCCTGACCGTGCCCCGGACGACCGCGACCGAGCTGGCGAGTGCCGGTGTCACATCCCAACTGGCGGTGACCCTGTGCTGATTCGCACTGACTCCCTGTCAAGTCACCGTCCCGTGTGTACGGATTGGACGGCCCCGCGCCCTTCACGGCCTAATGGCTGCGCACACAGCAGCGCATACGGAGAAAGGCACCTCGGTGGCCGAGAAGAAGGAAAGCGTGATGGCGGGCTTCAAAGCCTTCCTGATGCGCGGGAACGTGATCGACCTCGCGGTGGCGGTCGTCATCGGCGCCGCGTTCACCAACATCGTGAACTCGGTGGTCAAGGGCATCATCAACCCGATCGTGGGCGCCTTCGGCACGAAGGACCTGGAGAGCTACGCGAGCTGCATCAAGGACCCCTGCCGGATCGTCGACGGCGAGATGCAGGGCATCCAGCTCCAGTGGGGCCTGGTGCTGAGCGCGATCCTCAGCTTCCTCATCACCGCCGCCGTCGTCTACTTCCTGATGGTCCTGCCGATGGCCAAGGTCCTCGCCAAGCGCGCCGCGCACGACAGGGCGAAGGAGGGCGTCCAGGAGACCATGGAGGTCAGCGAGCTGGAGGTGCTCAAGGAGATCCGCGACCACCTGGTCGCGCAGCGCGGCTCCGGCAGCAGCACGGGCACGCACTCCACCCCCTGACCGGAGGGACGCTCCGGCGTCAGAGGTGGTGCGGCGGCTTCTCGTCGAGGAAGCGCGCGAGGTCGGCGGCGCTGCCGCCGGTCGGAGGCCGCTCGCCCCACCCGCGGTCCGTGTCGTCCGCGGACTGCGCGTCCAGCGGATCGTCGAAGACGATCACCGGCTTCGGAGGGTTCTCGGAATTCGGCCGAATGCCGTTCGGCTTCGCGTCTCGCGGTCCGTGGGCGGGGGCGGTGCTCATGTCTTCAGGGTACGCCCGCTCCCCCGCCCAGGACCCTCCTGATCAGCGGTCCTTCGGGTCCAGCGCCCACAGGCCCAGGACCACCAGGAACGACAGGACGAGGAACCCCGCACCCCACCACGCGGTGCCGGTGTCGCCGGACATCCACTCGTCCACCACGATGGTCAGCCCCCAGAGCTGGCCGATCACCACCGTGAGCGCCAGCGCCAGCCGCGCCGACAGCTTCGAGGAGCGCTCCGGTTCCTGCTCCGTGCCCGCCCCCGGCCCCGGCCCCGTGTGCCGGATCCGCGGGTCGCCGTACCCGCTGGTGGGCCGGATCTGCGGATAGCGCTCGTGCACCGGCCGGTTCAGCCGCGGCTGCGCGCTGCCCGGGCGGTACGACGGCGGCGGGGGCGACGAAGCGGTGCCCGGCGGGCGCGGCGCCTCCGGGTCCTGCGGGAAGGGGCTCTCCGTCACGTGCGCTCACTCCTCTCCGGACCGGACAGCTGCCGGTCGCGGCACAGCCGCAGCGCGTCGCCCTGCTGCCGGCACAGACCCTCCTCCAGGCTCTCGCCGGAGCGTGCGGTGCCGATCGCCCAGACACTGCCGTCGACCTGTTCGATCAGGATCACCTTCGGCAGGCCGCGCGGCGGCGGGCCGGCCGTGACCTCTCCCGTACGGGCGTCGAAGACACCCTCGTGGCAGGGGCAGTACAGCTCGCCCTCGCTGCCCCGGTCCTGGCGCCAGAGGACGGCGCAGGCCAGATGGGTGCAGACGGCCGAGTAGCCGGCGAGGGTGCCGTCCTCCATGCGGATCGCGATGGCCCGGTCCTCGTCGCCGGGGTAGCGGAAGGCGAGGGACTCGCCGGGCTGGATCCGGTCGGCGATCTTCTTCGGCTCCGGCGGGCCGTCGCTGTCGCCGTGCCGGTGCAGGACGCCGGAGGCGACGGCGACGCCGCCGACGGCGAGACCGCCGGAGACCGTGGCGACGATCCGCAGGTAGTCGCGGCGGGTGGTGAGGGAGTCGGCGGCGATCCGGTCGCGGAGCGCCTCCTGCGCCGCGTCGGCGCCGGCCTCCGGCGCGGGCGGCTGCGGGTCGGTGACGCTCATCGGACGTCCCTTCCGTTGATCTCGACGACGGGAAGCCCGCCGGGCACGGGCCACTGGACCTTGTCGGCGGGCACGACCATCGCCACCCCGGTGGTGACGGTGGTGCTGCCGAAGGTGAAGGAGTCGGCGACCTGCACGCCGGGGCGCTCGGCGCGGAGCTCGTCGATGGTGCCGTAGAAGAGGGCGCCGGTCGGGCAGACGGTCGCGCACATGGGGGCGAGGCCGTAGGCGGTGCGGTCGTAACAGAGGTTGCACTTCATCTGGAGCTTCGCCTGGAGGTCGATCTTCGGCACGCCGAAGGGGCAGGCGTTGACGCAGTTCGCGCAGCCGATGCAGCGGGTGGTGTCGGCCTGCTGCACCACCCCGTCGGCGGTCACCAGGATCGCGTCGGCGGGACAGACCTCGGCGCACGGGGCGACGGGGTCCTCGCAGTGCATGCAGACGGTGGGAAGGGAGGCGACGGAGTGACCTTCGTCGGGGTAGTCGAGGTGGATCATCGACTTGCCGCGGTGCGAGTCGCATTCGCGGCAGGCGGAGACACAGGCCTGGCAGCCGATGCAGCGGCCCGGGTCGATGAAGATCGTGCGGCCCATCATGTGCGGTCAGCTCCTCTCCGCGGTGCCCCGGCCCTGCGGGGACGTGGGCGGCAGGGGGTCGGTGCGGGAGACCTGGGTCTCGGGGTAGGCGAGCTGCCCCGGGGCGGTCGGCGGCGCGGGCACCTCGTCGACGCGTTCGGCGGCCTCGATGCGGGCCGCGCAGACCTTGTACTCGGGGATCTTCGAGCGGGGGTCGAGGGCGTCCACGGTGAGGGCGTTCGCCGCGGTGGGGACGGGCCAGTGGTAGGGGACGAAGACGGTGTCCGGGCGGATGGCCTCGGTGACCAGGGCGGGGAAGACCTCGCTGCCGCGGCGGGTGACCACCCGGACCGGGTCGCCGTTGCGGAAGCCGTGCGAGGGGTGGACCTCGACCCACGGGCGCGGGGTCTGCTCGACGAGGGCCCCGAGCCGGCGGGTCTGGTTGCCCGACAGGAAGTGGGCGACGGTGCGGCCGGTGGTGAGCGAGAGGGGGTACTCCTCGCTGTACGGGTCCATCGGCGGGTGCCACTCGACGACCTGCAGGTGGATCCTGCCGTCGGGGTGGTAGGTGCGGCCGTCCTCGAAGAGGCGGGGGGTGCCGGGGTGCTCGGTGGTCGGGCAGGGCCAGGAGATGCCGCCGGTCTCCTCCAGCCGCTCGTAGGTGATGCCGTAGTAGTCGTTGACCGTGCCGGCGGAGGCGATCCGCAGCTCCTCGAAGACGGAGCGGGAGTCGGGGAAGGCGAACTTGTCGCCGGCGCCGAGCCGCTTGGCCAGCTCGCAGATGACCCAGGTGTCGGTGCGGACGCCGGCCGGGGGCTCCTGGGCCTTGTTGTGCTTGACGACACGGGCCTCGGCGTTCGCCATGACGCCCTCGTCCTCGGCCCACACGGTGACGGGGAAGACGACGTGCGCGTTGGCGGCGGTCTCGGAGAGGAAGAAGTCGAACTGGGCGTGGAACTGGAGGGTGTCGTAGCCCTCCTTGACCGTGGCGTAGTTCGGCAGGGAGACGAAGGGGTTGTTGCAGATGCCGATGAGGCCGCGGATCTCGGCGCGCTGCATCTGCCAGACCATCTCCATCATGGAGGTACCGGCGGGCGGGAGCTCGGACTCCTCGATGCCCCAGATCTCGCAGATCTGCCGACGGTGCTCGGGGTTGGAGATGGACCGCCCGCCGGGCAGCAGGTCGGACTTCTGGCCGTGCTCGCGGCCGCCCTGCCCGTTGCCCTGGCCGGTGATGGTGCCGTAGCCGGCGCCGGGCTTGCCGATGTTCCCGGTGGCGACGCAGAGGTTGATGATGGTGAGGCAGTTCTCGACGCCCTGCGAGTGGTGCTCGACGCCGCGCGCGTGCCAGGCCATGGCCTTGCCCGCGCCGGCGAACATGCGGGCGACCTGGACGATCTGCTCCTCCGGCACGCCGCAGATCCGCGCGGAGCGGGACGGCGGGTACTCGGCGACGGTCGCCCTGACCTCGTCCCAGCCGGTGGCGTGGGCGGCGAGGTACGCCTCGTCGGTGAGGCCCTCGGCGACGATGACGTGCAGCACGGCGTTGAAGAAGGCCGAGTCGGTGCCGGGCTTGAGGGCGACGTGGACGTCGGCGGTGCGGGCGATGGCGGTCTGCCGGGGGTCGACCACGATGAGGGAGGCACCGCGGTCGCGGGCCCCCCACAGGTACTGGGTCATCACCGGGAAGCACTCGCCGACGTTGGAGCCGGCGATGAGGAGGCAGTCGGTGAGGAGGATGTCGGAGAAGGGGTTCCCGGCCCGGTCGATGCCGAAGGCGAGCTTGTTGGCACCGGCGGCGGAGACCATGCAGAGGCGCCCGTTGTAGTCGACGTGCTTGGTCCTGAGGGCGACCCGGGCGAACTTCCCGACGAGGTACGTCTTCTCGGAGAACAGGCTCGCCCCGCCGAGCAGCCCGAAGGCGTCGTTGCCGTACTCGCCCTGGATGCGGCGGATCTCGGCGACGGTGTGGTCGAGCGCCTCCTCCCAGCTGACCTCGCGGAACGGCTCGTCGCGGTTGCGGCGCATCAGCGGGGCGGTGAGCCGGTCGGGGTGGTTGACCTGCTGGTAGGCGTTGATGCCCTTCGGGCAGAGCCGCATCCGGTTGATGTCGTGGTTGCGGGGCTCGACCCCGAAGACCTTGCCGGCCCGGTCCACCCGCAGGTACATGCCGCACTGCACCCCGCAGAAGCAGCAGTGGGTGGGGACGAGCGTCTCCTCGTTCTGGTCGGCGTGCCACCGGTCGGCGGGGATCCCCCCGGCGTCCCGGAAGTTGCGCGTCCCGGGCGGGGCGACGGAGGGGTCGAGCGGCAGCGCGCGGGAAGGGTCGGTCGCGGTCACTTACTTGTAGCCCTTCTTGACGTGGGTGAGGTAGGCGTTGCCGCGCAGGACGCGCTTGCAGCGGGGGCAGTACTCGGCCCATGCGTCGAAGTCGAGCTTGAGGTCCTTCATGGTGCCGCGCAGGTTGTCGACGTAGTCGGTGGTGTCGATGGGCTCGTGGCAGCGGCGGCAGGTCCGGAGCTCCTCGTCCTTGCGGCGGGAGGTGTACTTGAAGAGCTGCATGCCGACGGCGGCGGGCCGCTGGACGATGTGGAAGAACTTCCCGAAGGGGATGTAGATGAGGGTGAAGACGACCGAGACCATGTGGAGGATCGCCAGGAACTCGTAGCCGCCGCCGTGCAGGAAGATCGACGAGAAGGTGAGCAGCAGGCCGGTGACCGAGATGACGATGAGGGCGATCAGCGGGATCAGGTCGTAGGCGAAACGCTGGCCGGTGATGGCGCCGCGGTCCTTCATGCGCCGCCACAGGAAGTAGGCGGCGCCGGCGATGACGAGGACGGCGGCGATGTCCAGGCCGTGGAACATGAGCCAGCCGACGATGTTCAGCGAGTCGAAGCCGAGGACCTTGAAGCCCCAGATCCGCATCTCGTAGCCGGGGCCGTCGCCGGTGCTCGACGTGAAGGTGAACCAGCCCCAGGTGAGGGGGAAGGTGATGAGCGCGGCCAGGACGCAGCCCCAGAAGAGGAGCTGGTGGGCGGCCCAGCGGGCGTGCGAGCGGGCGCCGAGGAACTTCTGGAAGCCGAGATAGGTGGCGATCATCCTCGGCAGGGCGGTGGGGGCCCTGCGGAAGTTCGCGGCGGAGAAGAAGGAGCGCCAGCCCTGGCGGAAGAGGCGCCGGGCGCCGGGGGCGGAGATCCAGACGGTGTAGCGGTAGGCGACGCCGAAGGCGAGGAAGACGGTGGCGACGGCGTAGGGCAGCAGGGCCGAGTCGAAGTCGCGGAGCAGCCGGCTGCCGAAGACGATCGCGAGGATCAGCAGGACGGAGACGGCCGTGCCGACGAGAACGGCGCGGCGGCGGACGGCGGCGGGAGTCTGGGGCGCGCGGCCGTCCGGGACCGGGGCGGGCGCCTCCGGCTCGGGAGTGGTCGGCTCGGCGGTCTGCGGTGGCTCGGTCACGGGGCCACGGTAGGACGTATGTACCCTTTAAGCCTGTTTTGGACCCCTGAAGGGTGAACGCGTCGCCGGGACCGCCCGCAGGCCGTCCCCAGGCCGCGCGGAGACCGTGCTCAGACCGCGTTCAGACCGTGGGCGCGGAAGGTCTCGCGGACGGACGCGACCTGCTCGGGGGTGGGCGACGGGGTGCCGTGGAGGGTGAACGGCATGTCCAGGGCCTGCCATTTGGCCTCGCCCAGCTTGTGGAAGGGGAGGACGTCGACGCGGGAGACGTTGCCGAGGCCGCCGGCGAAGGCGGCGACGCCCTCGACGTTGGCGGGGTCGTCGGTGAGGCCGGGGACGAGCACGAAGCGGACGTGGACGTCCCGGCCCAGGTCGGCGAGGCGGCGGGCGAAGTCCAGGGTGGGCTTCACCGGCCGACCGGTGACCTTCCGGTAGGTCTCCGGGTCCCAGGACTTGATGTCGAGGAGGACGAGGTCGGTGTCGCGGAGCAGGGCGTCGGTGGCGCGGACACCGAGGAAGCCGGAGGTGTCGAGGGCGGTGTGCAGACCGAGCTCGTGCTTCATGCGGTGCAGCAGCTCGCCGGTGAAGACGGGCTGGAGCAGCGGCTCGCCGCCGGAGACGGTGGCGCCGCCGCCGGACGCGGAGATGAAGCGGACGTACTTGGACGCCTCGGCGATCACGTCGTCGGCGGAGGTCCGCCGGCCGTTCCGCATCCGCCAGGTGTCCGGGTTGTGGCAGTAGAGACAGGTCAGCGGGCAGCCGGAGAGGAAGGTGACGAAGCGGGTGCCGGGCCCGTCGACACCGGTGGACAGGTCCCAGGAGTGCACCGACCCCTCGGACGGGCGATGGGTCGCGGCCGCGGCGAGCGTCACGGGGGTGGTGGTGAGGCCGGTCATGGCAGGACCTCCTGAGGGAGGAGAGGGAGGGGCGGGGCGGAGGGTGGGAGGGGTGGGGCGGGGAGGGGGAGGGGGGAGGGGCCCCCTCCCCCCTTTTTTTCGTTGTGCGTTGTGCGTTGTGCGCTCCCCGGCGGACGCACCGCCGGGACCGCCCGGCTCAGAGCGTCCCGTGGAAGGTCCTGTTCAGGACGTCGAGCTGCTGTTCGCGGGTGAGGCGGACGAAGTTGACCGCGTAGCCCGAGACCCGGATGGTGAGCTGCGGGTAGTTCTCGGGGTGCTCCATGGCGTCCATGAGCACGTCCCGGTTGAGGACGTTGACGTTCATGTGGAAGCCGTCGCCGGCCATGTAGCCGTCGAGGACGCCGGCCAGGTTCGTGATCCGCTCCTCGGGGGTGCGGCCCAGGCCGTCGGGGGTGACGGTGTTGGTGAGCGAGATGCCGTCCTCGGCGTCCTCGTACGGCAGCTTGGCGACCGACAGGGCGGAGGCCACGTAGCCGTGGGTGTCGCGGCCGTTCATCGGGTTGGCGCCCGGGGAGAAGGGTTCGCCGGCCCGGCGCCCGTCGGGGGTGTTGCCGGTCTTCTTGCCGTAGACGACGTTCGAGGTGATCGTCAGGACGGACTGGGTGTGTTCGGCGTTCCGGTACGTCGGGTGCTTGCGGATCTTGCGCATGAACTCCTCGACCAGCCAGACGGCGATCTCGTCGGCCCGCTCGTCGTTGTTGCCGTAGGCGGGGTAGGTGCCCTCCACCGTGTAGTCGGTGGCGAGGCCGGTCTCGTCGCGGACGGGGGTGACCTTCGCGTACTTGATGGCGGCGAGGGAGTCGGCGGCGACGGAGAGGCCGGCGATGCCGCAGGCCATGGTGCGGCGCACGTCGCGGTCGTGGAGCGCCATCTCCAGGCGCTCGTACGCGTACTTGTCGTGCATGTAGTGGATGACGTTGAGGGCGTGGACGTAGACGTTCGCGAGCCACTCCATCTGCTCGTCGAACCTGGCCATGACCTCGTCGTAGTCGAGGACGTCGGAGTCGATGGCGCCGGTGGCGGGGCCGACCTGGGCGCCGGACTTCTCGTCGCGGCCGCCGTTGATCGCGTACAGGAGCGTCTTGGCGAGGTTCACGCGGGCGCCGAAGAACTGCATCTGCTTGCCGACGGGCATCGCCGAGACGCAGCAGGCGATGGCGGTGTCGTCGCCGAAGCGCGGCCGCATCAGCTCGTCCGACTCGTACTGCACGGACGAGGTGTCGATGGAGACCTTCGCGCAGAACTCCTTGAAGCCCTGGGGCAGTCGCGGCGACCAGAGGACGGTCATGTTCGGCTCGGGCGCCGGGCCGAGGTTGTAGAGCGTCTGGAGGTAGCGGAAGGAGGTGCGGGTGACGAGCGGGCGGCCGTCCTCGCCCATGCCGGCGAGGGATTCGGTGACCCAGGTCGGGTCGCCGGAGAACAGTTCGTCGTACTCGGGGGTGCGCAGGAAGCGGACGATGCGGAGCTTGATGATGAAGTCGTCGACGAGTTCCTGGGCCTGCTCCTCGGTGAGGAGGCCGGCCTCGATGTCCCGCTGGAGGTAGACGTCGACGAAGGTGGAGGTGCGGCCGAGGGACATCGCGGCGCCGTTCTGCTCCTTCACGGCGGCCAGGTAGGCGAAGTACAGCCACTGGATGGCCTCGCGGCCGGTGGTGGCGGGGCCGGAGACGTCGTGGCCGTACGAGGCGGCCATGGCCTTCAGTTCGGCGAGGGCGCGCATCTGCTCGGAGAGTTCCTCGCGGAGCCGGATGGTCTCCTCCAGGGAGCGGTTCCCGGCGGGGAGGACGTCGAGTCCGGCCTTCTCCTCCTTCTTCACCTCGATGAGGCGGTCGACGCCGTAGAGGGCGACGCGGCGGTAGTCGCCGATGATGCGGCCGCGGCCGTAGGCGTCGGGGAGGCCGGTGACGATGCCGGCCTTGCGGGCGGCGCGGATCTCCGGGGTGTAGGCGTCGAAGACGCCGGCGTTGTGGGTCTTGCGGTACTCGGTGAAGACCTTCTCCAGGTCTTCGGGGACCGGGTAGCCGTACGTCTCCAGGGCGCCGGCGACCATCCGCCAGCCGCCGTAGGGCATGATCGCCCGCTTCAGCGGGGCGTCGGTCTGGAGGCCGACGATCAGGTCCTTGTCGCGGTCGATGTAGCCGGGGGCGTGGGCGGTGATGGTGGAGGGGATGTCGTGGGCGACGTCGTAGACGCCCTTGGCGCGCTCCTCGGGGAACTTGTCCGTGATCGCCTTCCACACGGCGGTGGTCCGCTCGGTGGGGCCGGCGAGGAACGCGTCGTCGCCTTCGTACGGGGTGTAGTTCTGCTGGATGAAGTCGCGGACGTCGATGGCGTCGCGCCAGAGTCCGCCCTTGAAGCCCTTCCAGGCCCGCTCGGTCACCGTGGTTTCAGCAGGGGTCGCCGTCACTTTCCCGCACCGCCTTCTTCGATTCGTTCGATCGCGTCGTTGCCTGCCTTCATTCCACCCCTTTTGATCGATCATTTGGGGCGGCATTGGTCACCGGTGGAGGGCCCTAGGTCCTGTTTCCGGGCATGCGGAAAGGCCCCGCCGTGGCGGGACCTTTCGCGGGCGTTTTCGGGGCTGGTCAGCTGGGGGCCTCGGCGCCCTTGCGGGCGTAGAACCACCAGGTCACGACCATGCAGCTGACGTAGAAGGCGACGAAGCCCCACATCGCGCTGGTGACGGCGACGGAGCCGAAGAGCGCCGGGATGAAGAAGAATCCGTAGGCGGCGATCGCGGAGGTGAAGCCGGTGACCGCGCCGGATTCCATTTCGGCCTGCTTGAGGGCCTTGGCGTGTTCGGGGGTGCCTTCGGTGAGGCCCTTCAGGTGGGTTCCGCGGAAGATCACCGGGATCTGGCGGAAGGTCGAGCCGTTGCCGATGCCGGAGAAGAAGAACGCGGCGAGGAAGCAGAAGAAGAAGCCGTAGAAGTTCCCGCCGTCGCCGCCCGAGGGCAGGAAGTTGATGACGCCGACGATGGAGGCCGCCATGCCGACGAAGGACAGGATGGTGACCCGGGCGCCGCCCCACTTGTCGGCGATCCAGCCGCCGGCCCAGCGGGCGAGGGCGCCCACGGCGGGGCCCATCCAGGCGTAGGTGGCGACGGAGTAGTCGGGGAAGGTGGTCTTGATCAGCATCGGCAGGGCGGCGGCGAAGCCGATGAAGGAGCCGAAGGTGCCGACGTACAGCCAGGTCATCAGCCAGTTGTGCTTGCGCTTGAAGATGATCTTCTGCTGCTTGAAGGGGGTGGAGGCCACCTTCAGGTCGTTCTGTCCGAACCAGGCGACGGCGGCCAGGACCAGCAGCACGGGCACCCAGAGGAAGGCGGCGTTCTGGAGGTACACGGGGGTGCCGTCGGCCTTGTGCTGGGCGGAGCCGATGGCGATCGTCGACCAGGTGATGACGATCGGGGTGAGGAGCTGGACGACGGAGACGCCGAGGTTGCCGAGCCCGCCGTTGATGCCGGTGGCGCTGCCCTTCTTGGCCTTCGGGAAGAAGAAGCCGATGTTGGCGAGGGAGGAGGCGAAGTTGGCGCCGCCGATGCCGCAGAGGGCGGCGATGACGACCATCACGCCGTACGGGGTGGTGGGGTCCTGGATGGCGATGCCCAGCCAGATCAGCGGGACGACGAGGACGGCGGTCGACAGGGCGGTGAACCGCCGCTGGCCGATCATCGGGCCGAGGAAGGTGTAGAGGATCCGGGCCGTGCCGCCGGTCAGGCCGGGGATGGCGGTCAGCCAGAACAGCTGCGAGGTCGAGAAGGCGAAGCCGACGTCCTTGAGGTTGGTGGCGGTGACCGACCAGACCTGCCAGACGACGAAGGCGACGAGGAGGGCGGGGACCGCGATCCACAGGTTGCGGTGTGCGACCTTGCTGCCGATCGACTTCCAGAAGAGCTCGTTCTCCGGCTCCCAGTCGCTGATGGTCCGGCCGGGGCGGTACTGCTCCGTGTCGTACGAGGCGGGTGACCCGCCCGTGGTTCTGCTGTCCTGGACTACGGAACTCATGGCGCTTCCCTGACTTCCCTGACGTTTGCGAGCCCTTTCGAGGCCTCTTCCTTGCCTTTCCAGGCTCCGCCTCGGGTCGGGGGTGTCGTCAGTGCCGATGGTCGCGACCGCGGGCGGGCCTAGGTCGGCTCCCGGAGCGGCCATAGGTCCCGGTACCGGCGGGTCCGTCCGGGCCTCCGGCCAGGGCGGGCGCCGGCCGTGGCGGACGCCGTTCGCGGTGCGGCGGGCACGGTGGCGGCGCCGGGGGCCGTGCCGTTCCGCGTGGCTCGAAAACGCCGCGGCCGCGACTCTGGTGTGCTGGGTCCATGACACAACCGTTTCTGCCGTTGACCGCGCGCTCCCGCGAGGAGTCGCACCGGACCGCCACGCCGCTGGAGCTCTTCTTCGATCTGTGTTTCGTCGTCGCCGTCGCCCAGGCGGGCGCGTCGCTCGTGCACGCGGTCGCGGAGGGGCACGCGGGCGAGGGCGTCGTGAGTTACGCCATGGTGTTCTTCGCGATCTGGTGGGCCTGGATGAACTTCTCCTGGTTCGCGTCCGCCTACGACAACGACGACGTGCTGTACCGGGTCGTGACGCTGGTGCAGATCGCCGGTGTGCTGATCCTTGCGGCGGGCGTCTCGCGGGCGTTCGAGGAGCACGACTTCCTCGTCGTGTACGTGGGTTACCTGGTGATGCGGGTGGCGCTGGCGTCGCAGTGGCTGCGGGCGGCGCGGCACGCGGCGTCGGCGGAGGAGCGCACGATGTGCCGGCGGTACGCGGGCGGGGTGCTCGCGGTGCAGGTCGGCTGGCTGGCGCTGTTGTTCGTGCCGGAGGGGGCGGTGCCGTGGGTGTTCCTGGTGATGGCGCTGGCGGAGCTGGCGGTGCCGGTGTTCGCGGAGAAGGACGCGCCGAGCACGTGGCATCCGCATCACATCGCGGAGCGGTACGGCCTGTTCACGATCATCGTGCTGGGCGAGTCGGTGGCGGCGGCGACGGTGGCGGTGAAGTCGGGCGTGGTGGAGAACGACGCGCTGAACGAGCTGCTGCCGATCGCGGCGGGCGGGCTGCTGATCGTGTTCGCGGCGTGGTGGATCTACTTCGTGGTGCCCGCGCACGACCGGCTGACGGACAGCCGGCAGGGCTTCCTGTGGGGGTACGGGCACTTCGTGATCTTCATGTCGGCGGCGGCGATCGGGGCGGGCCTGGAGATCGCCGTGGAGCAGGCGGTGGGCAAGGCGCACATCAGCACGCTCGCTGCGTCGGCGTCGGTGACGATCCC
Source organism: Streptomyces roseofulvus (assembly GCF_039534915.1). NCBI lineage: Bacteria > Bacillati > Actinomycetota > Actinomycetes > Kitasatosporales > Streptomycetaceae > Streptomyces > Streptomyces roseofulvus. The sequence continues at coordinate 3,521,062 of NZ_BAAAWE010000001.1, forward strand.
GACGGCGGTGTTCCTGTTGTCGGTGTGGGTGCTGCACGCCCGCTACTTCAAGGTGGGCCTGGCGCAGCAGGCGGTGCTGCCGGGGGCGTCGCTGGCGATCCTGCTGTGTTCGTTCGCGGGCCGCTGGGCGGTGCTGTTCGCCGGTCTGGTGGCGGCCGCGGCGGTCGCGGTCGGGGTGACGCTCACCGCGCGGAACCCGGCCACCCGGTCGGGCTCCCGGGCCTGAGGCGGGCACCTGGGGTAGGAAGGGGACATGACGGCTGAGCGGCTCTCTCCGGACGGTCTGACGGATGTGCCCGGGATCCGGGTGGGGCACGCGCGCGTGGCGGGCCCGGGGGCGCTGTCGGGGACGACGGTCGTGCTGGCGCCGGAGGGTGGTGCGGTGGCCGCCGTGGACGTGCGCGGCGGGGGCCCGGGCACCCGGGAGACGGACGCGCTGGATCCGCGGAACGTGGTCCAGCGGATCGACGCCGTGGTCCTGACGGGCGGCAGCGCGTACGGCTTGGACGCGGCCGCCGGGGTGATGGCCTGGCTGGAGGAGCGGCGGCGCGGGGTGCGGGTCGGCCCGGATCCCGCGCACGTGGTTCCGGTGGTGCCGGCCGCGTGCGTCTTCGACCTGGGGCGGGGCGGGGACTTCGCGGCGCGCCCGGACGCGGCCACGGGCCGGGCGGCGGTGGAGGCCGCGGCGGCGTCGGGGGAGCACGCGCGCGTGGCGACGGGCGCGGTCGGCGCGGGCACGGGGGCGGTCGTGGGCGGGATGCGGGGCGGTGTCGGGACGGCGAGCCTGCGGCTGGGGTCGGGGATCACGGTGGCCGCGCTGGTGGTGGTGAACGCGGTGGGTTCGGCCGTCGATCCGGCGACCGGTGTCCTGTACGGCGGCCTCTTCGAGGAGGGTCCGGCGGCCGCGGGGGCCGTCCGGCCGGCGCGGGCGGTGCACGAGGCGGCGGTCCGGCGGCTGGCCGAGGCCCGTGCCGCCTCGGTGCGTCCGCCGCTGAACACGACGCTGGCGGTGGTGGCGACGGACGCGGTGCTGACCCGGGCGCAGGCGCAGAAGGTGGCGGGGACGGCGCACGACGGGATCGCGCGGGCGATCCGGCCGGTGCATCTGATGAACGACGGCGACACGGTCTTCGCGCTCGCGACCGGGGCCCGTGAGCTGCCCGCCGGGCCGGGGCCGCTGGCCCTGAACGAGGTGCTGGCGGCCGGCGCCGACCTGGTGACCCGGGCGATCGTGCGCGCGGTCCTGGCGGCGCCGGCGGGGCTGCGCGGGCCGGGCGGCGACTTCCCGTCGTACGGGGAGCTGTACGGCCCGCCCCCGGAGCCGTACTCCCGGTAACAGCAAGGGAGTTGGGGGAGGCCGCGGGGTCGGGAACTTCCGTCGCCGGCCCCTCGTTTTCCGTAACCCCGGCCCCGTTGTCGGACCCAGGGACTACGTTAAGCAAGCACCAAGTGACATGCGGCGACGGCCTGGAGACCCTCTTGAACGATCCGCGGGATCACCTCGATCCGTACGAGACGACCGAGACGCACGTCGAGCGGCTCCTCGGCCGGGCGCTCAACTCCTTCGACCTGCCCGACGCGATGGTGGAGCGCCTGGAGTCGGCGCTCGCCCACTCCACCGCGCTGCACTCCTCGCACCACAGCTCCTCGCTGCACCGCACCACCTACCGGCACACCTATCTGCTGGCCGACGGCAGCGCCCTCGTCCTGTGGGAGCTGACGCACAACGCGGGCCGGGACGGCGCCGAGCAGCACGAGCTGTACACGGAGGAGGCGGAGGCGCGGCTGGCCACCTCCCGGCTGCCCGCGGGTCCGCTGCCGGAGTGGACGGTGGAGCGGGCCGACGGGCGGCCGCTCGGCGAGGACGACGACCTGGCGGCGCTGAGCGCGCTGCTGGCCCGTCCGATACCCGCCCAGCCCCGGATGTACGTGCCGGACAACTCGGCGGACCACGCCCGCCGCGTCCTGCGCCGCGCGGAGAACGAGGACCGGCCGGGCGAGCGGACCGCCCGCCGGCTGCGGATCGCCTTCGCCCACCACATCACCCAGGTCTTCGGCCGCCACTGCCCCGTGGAGGGCGGCCGGGACGCCGGCTTCACCCTCTACGAGCACCAGTTCCTGCTGCTCGACGGCACCGAGGTGAGCCTCTGGGAGGTCGAGCACACCGCCACCCCGGACGGCCGGCACATGTGCGAGGTGTACGAGACGGAGGCCGCGGCCCGCGGGGCGATGGAGGCCCGCTCCCGGGTCGTCTGAGCCCCGCCGCACCGCCGGCCCGGCTCAGACCTGGGCCGGCACCCCCAGCGCCCGTACCGCGAACTCCCGGTTGGCCAGGGTCTGCTCGCGGTACGGCGCGGGCAGGTCCGGCAGGCCGAGGAGGCGGTCGCAGGCGGCGAGCGAGGCCGCGTGGTCGCCGACCCAGTAGGCGGTGATCGAGTACTCGAAGAGCAGGCCCCAGCGGTACACCCACGGCTGGACGAAGAGCAGGTCGTCGGTGGGGGCGGGCCGGTCGACGGCGTCCGTCAGGAGCGCGTGCGCGGTGTGGTGGCGGCCCGCCAGCCGGAGCCGTGAGGCCAGCTCGTACACGGCCTCCAGCCGCTCCGGGCGGGCCTCCCGGGCGCGCACGAGGGCGTCCTGCCCGGCCGGCCAGTCACCGGCCTCGGCGGCCAGCACCCCGGCCTGGAGCAGCGCGTAGTACACCTCCTCGGCCCAGCCGCCCATGGCCGCGCGCCGCTCGTAGAGCCCGATCGCCTCCCCCGTACGGCCCATGTCCCGCATGGTCTGGGCGAGGTAGAAGACCGTCCGCGGATTGCCCGGGTCGCGGACGAGTTCGGCGCCGAGCAGCCGGGCGTCCCGCTCGAACTTGTCGTGCCGCGAGCCGCCGTCGGCGTGGTCCTCGACGACCAGCGCGTCCAGGTTCCGCTGCTCGTCGTCGCGGTCGGCGGTCAGGTACTCGTGGGTGACGCCCTCGTACCGCCACGGCAGCTCCGCCCGGACCAGGCGCTTGATCCGGTACTCCACCTCGCCCTCGTGGCGCAGCATGTACGCGTCGGCCGTCAGCTCGGGCAGCGGCCCGTCCTGGCGCAGCACGTGGTCGGCGTCGAGGAGCAGCAGGTAGCCGTCCCGGCCGGCCGCGCCGAGCCGGGCCCGGGCGCGGGCGATGTTCAGGCTGCGGTTGTGCCCGAAGTTCACCCAGGGCTCCTCGACCAGCTCGCCCGGGATGCCGTCGAGGGCCTTTCTGATCAGGTCCTGGGTGCCGTCGGTGGAGCCGGTGTCGGAGATGACCCAGGTGTCCACGAGGTCTCGGACGGAGGCGAGGCACCGCTCGATGACCGAGGACTCGTTCTTGACGATCATGCACAAGCAGAGGGACGGCCGCATGGCAACACCACTTCTCGCGGTTCGGTCGGTGGGCGACGGTAGGCACGGCCCGGCGGGGGCGCGGCGGCGGCGCGCCGACGGGGGGTTCCGCGTTCGCCGCCGCGTACGCATCCATTCGGCTGGCACCGCTACGCCATGGCGCTGAGAGTGCCCCCGGGGCCATCAAGGCTTCGCAGTCGCGACCCGATGAACCGATGGGAAGTTCATCCCACGATCCGGTTCCGGGAGCTGTTCCCGTACGGATCCCCCACCGGCACTCGCGCCGGCGCCGCCGGGCGTCGGCGGAGGAAGGAGCACCCTCATGCGTCCTGACCCCAGGACCCGGTCCCCGCTCGGTCCGCTGCCGCGGCGGCGCGTCTGGCTCGGCGGCGGCGCGCTCGCCTCGGTCGCGCTCGTCCTGGCCGGCTTCGCGCCGACCGCCTCGGCGTGGGGCACCCCGCAGACCCCGGTCGCGGACTCGGCGTCGTCGAACCCGATGACGGGCTGCAAGCACAAGGCCCTTCCGGGCTCGCCGGGCACGGAGGCCCTGGAGCAGGAGGCCGTCTCCGGCGACCCGCGGACGGCGTCGGCCCCGACGACGGGCTGCAAGGGCCCGACCGGTCCGACGGGCCCCAAGGGTCCGAAGGGCAACACCGGTCCGACCGGCCCGAAGGGTCCGAAGGGCAACACCGGCCCGACCGGCCCCAAGGGCCCCACGGGCGCGACGGGCCCTGCCGGCCCCAAGGGCGCGACCGGAGCCACGGGCGCGACCGGTGCGACCGGAGCCACGGGTGCCACGGGTGCGACCGGCCCCACCGGCCCGGCCGGCCCCTGTGTCGACATCGACACCTACAGCCCGTCCAACACCGAGGACTTCCAGGCCGCGCTCTACGGCGGCAACGCCTTCGTCGGCAAGGCGGCCACGCCTGGCGGCGCCATCGTGTGGCAGGACCTCACCAACACGACGCCGACCATGACGGACCCGGCCAACCCGAACTACCCGGCCACCGCCTGCGGGATCGCCATCGAAGCCCAGGGCAACGACGCCTTCGTCAAGGTGATCACGCCGACCGGGGCCGTCTGGCAGACGCACGGCGACATCATGGGCGGCACCTTCGTCTGGGACGAGCCGTGGGTGCAGCAGGCCACCCCGACCCCGCTCGCGATGCGCGCGATGGAGTTCAAGGGCGACCTGGCCCACCGCGGCGCGGTCAACAAGTAACCGGAACGAGCCCGGAGGGGCGGTGCGCTCGCGGTGCGCACCGCCCCTCTCGGGGTCCGGCCCTCCCTGTCCGGGGGCCGGTTCAGGCGGCCACGGTCACCTTCGGGGCGGCCGTGGCGGTGGTCTCGACGCCCTCGGGGGCGGTCTTCCGCATGCTCTTCAGCAGGATGACGAGCGCGGCGCTCACCAGGACGCCGGCCACGATCGCGAGCAGGTACAGGAACGGGTTGCCGATCAGCGGGATCACGAAGACTCCGCCGTGCGGGGCCCGCAGGGTGCACTCGAAGACCATCGACAGGGCGCCGGTGACCGCTCCGCCCGCCATCGCGGCGGGGATGACGCGCAGCGGGTCGGCGGCGGCGAAGGGGATCGCGCCCTCCGTGATGAAGGAGGCGCCGAGGACCCAGGCGGCCTTGCCGTTCTCGCGCTCGGTCCTCGTGAAGAGCCGGCCGCGGACCACGGTGGCCAGGGCCATCGCCAGCGGCGGGACCATGCCGGCGGCCATCACCGCGGCCATCACCTTGAGGGAGCCCTCGTTCGGGGTGGCGAGGCCGCCGACCGCGAAGGCGTACGCGACCTTGTTGAGCGGGCCGCCGAGGTCGAAGCACATCATCAGGCCGAGGATCACGCCCAGGACGACCGCGTTGGCGCCGGAGAGGCCGGAGAGCCAGTCGGTGAGCGCGGACTGGAGGCCCGCGATCGGCTTGCCGATCACCAGGAACATCAGGAAGCCGACGGCGATCGACGACAGGAGCGGGATCACGACCACCGGCATGATGCCCCGCAGCGCGGCGGGGACCCGGACCTTCTGGATCGCGAGGACGCTGCCGCCCGCGAGGAGACCGGCGGCGAGGCCGCCGAGGAAGCCCGCGTCGATGGTGAGCGCGATGGAGCCGCCGACGAAGCCGGGCACGAGGCCGGGCCGGTCCGCCATCCCGTACGCGATGTAGCCGGCGAGCACCGGCACCAGGAAGCCGAACGCGAGCCCGCCGATCTGGAACATCAGCGCGGCCCAGCTGTCGATCTGGCCCCAGGCGAAGTGCTCGGCGACGGACGGGGCCTTGTCGATGTCGTAGCCGCCGAGGGCGAAGCCCAGGGCGATCAGGAGACCGCCGGCCGCGACGAACGGCACCATGTAACTGACGCCGGACATCAGCCACTTGCGCAGCCTGGTGGCGTACCCCTCCTCGGGCTCCCCGGCCTGTTCGACGGGGGTGGGCGCGGCGGCGGTCGTCTCGCCGCGCTCGGCCCGGCCGCGTACCTCGCCGATCAGCTCGGCGGGCCGGTTGATGCCGGCCTTGACACCGACGTCGACGGTCGGCTTGCCGGTGAACCGTTCCTTCTCCCGGACGGGCACGTCGTGGGCGAAGATCACGCCGTCGGCGGCCGCGACGACCGCCGGGTCGAGCCGGGTGAAGCCGGCCGAGCCCTGGGTCTCCACGACGAGTTCGACGCCGGCCTCCCGGCCGGCCTTCTCCAGCGCCTCGGCGGCCATGTAGGTGTGCGCGATGCCGGTGGGGCAGGAGGTGACGGCGACGATCCGGAAGGGACGCGCCTCCGCGACCGGAGCTGCGGTCGCGGGAGCCTCAGCCACCGGAGCCACCGCCTCCGTCTCGTCCGGAGCGGCCGTCTCCTCCGGGGTCTCCTCGCCCGCGATCATCGCCGCGGCCTCCGCCGGGGAGGCCACGGTCCGCAGCGCGCCGGTGAACCGCTCGTCCATCAGCTGCCGGGCCAGCGACGACAGGATCGTCAGGTGGGCGTCGTCCGCGCCGGCCGGGGCGGCGATCAGGAAGATGAGGTCCGCCGGACCGTCGGGGGCGCCGAAGTCGATGCCTTCGGCCGACCGGCCGAAGGCGAGGGTCGGCTCGGTGACGTGGGCGCTGCGGCAGTGCGGGATGCCGATGCCGCCGTCCAGGCCGGTCGGCATCTGGGCCTCGCGCGCGGCGACGTCGGCCAGGAAGCCGTCCAGGTCGGTCACCCGGCCGCGCGCGACCATGCGCTCGGCGAGCGAGCGGGCCGCCGCCTCCTTGGTGTCGGCGGACAGGTCGAGGTCGACCAGGTCCGCGGTGATCATGGCGCTCATCGCGGGCTCCCTTGCTGGCTGAGGACGACGTCCAGGGGTACGTCGGAGGTGACGGTCACGGCGGCCGGGTCGAGGTCCGCCGGGGTGGGCATCTGGCTGCCGGGCAGCTGGACGGCGGCGGCGCCGTGGGCGACGGCCGCGGCCAGCGCCTCCGGGCCTTCGCCGCCCGCCGCCAGGAAGCCGGCCAGGGAGGCGTCGCCCGCGCCGACGTCGGAGCGGACGGCGGCGACGGAGGCCGTGCCGAACCAGGTGCCGGCCGCGGTGACGAGGAGCTGCCCGTCGGCGCCGAGGCTGGCCAGGACCGCGCCCGCGCCCCGCTCCCGTACCTCCTCGGCGGCCTTCACGGCGTCGCCGACGGTGGTGAGGGGGCGGCCGACGGCCTCGGCGAGCTCGTCCGCGTTGGGCTTCACGACGTCCGGCCGGGCGGTGAGGGCGGCGAGCAGCGAGGGCCCCGAGGTGTCGAGGGCGATCCGGGCGCCGGCGCCGTGGGCGCGGGCGACCAGCCGGGCGTACCACTCGGGGGCGAGGCCGCGCGGGAGGCTGCCGCAGCAGGCGATCCAGGCGGCGGCCGGGGAGTGGGCGCCGACGGTGGCGAGGAGCGACTCGGCCTCCTCGGCGGTGAGTTCGGGGCCGGGGGCGTTGATCTTCGTCAGGGTGCCGTCGGGCTCCGCGAGGGCGATGTTGGAACGGGTCTGGCCGGCGACCGGGACCGGGGCGACCTCGATGCCCTGGCCGGCGAGGAGCTGGGCGACGAGCGCGCCGGGGGCTCCGCCGAGGGGGACGACGGCGACGGTGCGCCGGCCGGCGGCGGCGACCGCGCGGGAGACGTTGACGCCCTTGCCGCCCGGGTCGACGCGTTCGGCGGTGGCCCGCAGGACCTCGCCGCGGTCGAGGCCGGGAACCTCGTACGTACGGTCCAGGGAGGGGTTCGGGGTGACGGTGAGGATCATGCGCGGACGACTTCCGTTCCGGCGGCCTCCAGGGCCGCGGCGGTCTCGGGGGCGAGGCCGCTGTCGGTGATCAGCAGGTCGACGTCGGCGAGGGCGCCGAAGCGGGCGAAGTGCTCCTCGCCGTGCTTGGCGGAGTCGGCGAGGAGGACGACCCGGCGGGCGGAGGCGAGGACGGCCCGCTTCACGGCCGCCTCCGCGAGATCGGGGGTGGTGAGGCCGTGCTCCGCGGAGAAGCCGTTGGCGCCGACGAAGGCGACGTCGGCGCGGATCTCGCCGTAGGCGCGCAGCGCCCAGGCGTCGACGGCGGCCCGGGTGCGGTGCCGGACGCGGCCGCCGACCAGGTGCAGGTCGATGCCGGGGTGGTCGGCGAGCCGGGCGGCGGCGGGCAGCGCGTGGGTGACGACGGTGAGCGCGCTGTCGAGGGGGAAGGCGGCGGCCAGCCGGGCGACGGTGGACCCGGCGTCGAGGACGACGCTGCCCTCCTCGGGCAGTTCGGCCAGGGCGGCGGCGACGATGCGGTCCTTCTCGTCGGCGGCGACCGCTTCGCGCTCGGCGAGGTCGGGCTCGAAGTCGAGCCGGCCGGCGGGGATGGCGCCGCCGTGCACCCGGCGGACGAGCCCGGCCCGGTCGAGGGCCTTCAGGTCCCGCCGTACGGTCTCGGCGGTGACCTGGAACTCCTCGGCGAGGGAGAGGACGTCGACACGGCCGCTCTCGCGGGCGAGCCGGAGGATCTCTTGCTGGCGCTCGGGTGCGTACATGGTGGTTTCGTGTCCGTTCGATGCCCGAACCTGTGGTTTCAGTGTCAGGCTACGCTCCCGTTTCCACGAAGTAAACGGATTCGGGCATTCAAACGGGCATGAACGGACATCGAGGTCCAAGGGCCCGCACGCCGGACGTCCGAAGGCCCCGGGACACGGGAAGGGCCCCGGTCCGAAGACCGGGGCCCTTCCTCCCTGCGTGCCGTGCGGCTCAGACGGTGAGCGCCGGCTCCTTCTCCACCGCGGCGGACGGCTCGTCGTCGCCCGCGCCGCCCTCCAGGTGCTGCTTCGGCCTGGCCGGCAGGGCGAACATCACCAGGAAGATCCCGGCGAGGACCACCGCCGCCCAGCCCAGCGAGTTGCGGAAGGCGTCCGTGAAGGCCGTCGTGACCTCCTGCGGCGCCTGCTTCAGGCGCTCCTCGTCGAAGGTGCCGAAGAAGACGACCGACACCAGGCCGAGCCCGATCGCGTTACCCATCTGCCCGGTCATGTTGATCAGGCCCGACGCCGAGCCCGCGTGCTCCTTCGGGACCTCCGACAGCACCGCGTCGGTCAGCGGCGCCACGATCAGCCCCATGCCGAGACCCATCACCACCAGCGCCGGGATCATCTGCCAGGACGTGATCTCCGCGCCGTACCGCCCGGCGACGAAGAAGTACAGCAGGACGCCCGCGACCATCGTCAGCGCGCCCGCCTGGAGCACCTTGCGGCCGAACCGCGGCACCAGCAGCTGCACCGACATGCCCGCCGCCATGGAGACCGCGATCGAGAACGGCACCCCGGTCAGGCCCGCCCGCAGCGCGCTCCAGCCGAGGCCCAGCTGCATGTAGAGCGTCCACACCAGGAAGAAGATGCCGAGCACGATGCCGAAGGTCAGCTGCACGGCGATGCCGGCCGCGAACGACTTCACCCGGAACAGCGACAGCTCGATCAGCGGCGAGCCGTCCTTCTTCGTCTTGTACCGCTCGTACGCGACCAGGACGCCGAAGACGACCGGGCTCGCCGCCATCATCAGGTGCCCCCACAGCGGCCAGTCCAGCTCACGGCCCCGGGTCAGCGGGTAGATCAGCAGCAGCAGCGCGGCCGTGACGAGCACGACGCCGACCAGGTCGAGGCGGAGCGCCTTCGGCGCCTTCGACTCCGTGATGAACGCCCGGCCGAGCAGCAGCGCGGCGACACCCACCGGCAGGTTGATCAGGAAGATGGGCCGCCACTCCAGACCCGCGATGTTCCACTCCGTGAGCAGCGCGCCGAGCAGCGGGCCGGAGACCGCGCCGAGGCCGACGATCGCGCCGAACAGGCCGAAGACCTTGCCGCGCTCGTGCGGCGGGAAGGTGACGTGGACGATCGACAGCACCTGCGGCACCATCATCGCCGCCGCCGCGCCCTGGAGGAGGCGGGAGGCGACCAGCATCTCCGGGTTCGCGGCGACGCCGCACAGCGCGGAGGCGACCGTGAAGCCCGCCGTGCCGAGCAGGAAGAGCCGCTTGCGGCCGTAGATGTCGCCGAGGCGGCCGCCGGTGATCAGGCCGGCCGCGAAGGCCAGCGCGTATCCGGCGGTGATCCACTGGATCGCGGCGGTCGTGGTGCCCAGGTCGTGCTCGATGCTCGGGATCGCGATGTTCACGATCGTGGCGTCGACCAGGTCCATGAAGGCGGCCGTCATGACGATGGCCAGGGCGATCCAGCGTCTGCTGTCCCCCGTGTCGCTGCTGCCCGCCCCCGCGGCGGCTTCGGTCTCGTGTGCGCTCATAGGAGGACCATAGGAGTGATGTAGGTCAGACCGCGTCCTATTTAGCCAGCATCATAGAACGCATGACGGACACCCCGGCACGACTCCTCAATCTGCTCTCGCTCCTCCAGACCCCGCGCGAGTGGCCCGGCAGCGAGCTCGCCGACCGGCTCTCGGTCTCCCCGCGCACGATCCGCCGCGACATCGACCGGCTCCGGGACCTCGGCTATCCCGTCGAGGCGACCCGGGGAGCGGTCGGCGGCTACCGGCTCGTCGCCGGTACGGCGATGCCGCCGCTGCTCCTCGACGACGAGGAGGCCGTCGCGATCGCCGTCGGCCTCCGGGCGGGTGCCGGGCACGCCATCGAGGGCGTAGACGAGGCGTCCGTACGGGCCCTGGCCAAGCTGGAACAGGTCCTGCCGGCGCGGCTGCGGCACCGGGTCTCCACGCTGCAGAACGCGACGATCCCGCTGACCCGCGGCGACGGCGCCACCGTCGCGCCCTCCACCCTCACGGCCCTCGCGGGCGCCGTCACCGGCCGCGAACGGCTCCGCTTCAGCTACCGCGCGGGCGACGGCGCCGAGACGAAGCGGCTCGTCGAGCCGTACCGGCTGGTGTCGACGGGCCGGCGCTGGTACCTCGTCGCGTACGACCTCGGGCGCGAGGACTGGCGGACCTTCCGGGTCGACCGCGTCACCGACCCGCTCGCGACCGGGGCGCGCTTCACCCCGCGGGAGCTGCCGGAGGGGGACGAGGCGGCGTACCTGGCGCGGTCGATGACGCGGGCGCAGGGGGAGGTGGACCTGGACGTCGAGTTCGGCGCGCCGGCGGACGTCGTCGCCGGGCGCCTCCCGGCGCACCTCGCGCCGGTCGCGACCGGTCCGGAGACGTGCCGGCTGCGGGGCCGCGTCACCGACTCCGTCGAGTGGGTGGCCGTCCGCCTGGCCCTGCTGGACGTCCCCTTCAAGGTCCACGCCCCCACCCCCCTCCGCACCCACCTCCAGTCCCTGGCCACCCGCCTGACCACGGCCCTCGCGTAACGGCCGCGCCGTTCCGTTGTGGGCAATCGTTCCGCAGGCACCCCTAAGCGGTGCCTCCGCGGCCCGGGCCTGGACCCGCACCCGTACGGAGCCGTACAGGGGGTGCGGGTTCAGGCGCGGAAGCCTGGGCCCGGCGGACGGGCGCCCTGCAGCTGCGCCCCGCGCGGACGTCGGTCTGGTTGCCGGCCGCTTCAGGCCACCGCGTCGAAGCCCGTGTCCCGCGCCATCTTCTTCAGTTCCAGCAGCGCGTGCTTCTCGATCTGGCGGATCCGCTCCCGCGTCAGCCCGTGCTCCTTGCCGACCTCCGTCAGCGTCCGCTCGCGCCCGTCCTCGATGCCGTACCGCATCCGGATGATGGACGCCGTCCGGTGGTCGAGCTTGTCGATCAGGTCGTCCAGCTCCTCGCTGCGCAGCAGCGTGAGGACGGACTGCTCCGGCGAGATCGCCGACGTGTCCTCCAGCAGGTCGCCGAACTGCGTCTCGCCCTCGTCGTCGACCGACATGTTGAGCGAGACCGGGTCGCGCGCCCAGTCCAGGACGTCCGTGACCCGCTCCGGCGTCGAGCCGAGCTCCTCCGCGACCTCCGCGGGCTCCGGCTCGCGTCCGTGCTCGCGGTTGAACTCGCGCTGGACCCGGCGGATCCGGCCGAGCTCCTCGACGAGGTGCACGGGGAGCCGGATGGTCCGGGACTGGTCGGCGATGGACCGGGTGATGGCCTGGCGGATCCACCACGTGGCGTACGTGGAGAACTTGAAGCCCTTCGCGTAGTCGAACTTCTCGACGGCCCGCACCAGGCCCGCGTTCCCCTCCTGGATCAGGTCGAGCAGGGGCAGTCCGCTGCGCGGGTAGCGTCGCGCGACGGCGACGACGAGCCGCAGGTTGGACTTGATGAAGAGGTCCTTGGCACGCTCGCCCTCGGCGGCCAGCGCCTCGAGCTCCTCGCGGGTCGCCCCGGCCGCCTCGGTGTCCTCCACCTCGCCGTCGAGGATCTGCTGGGCGTAGACGCCCGCCTCGATGGTCTGGGAGAGCTCGACCTCCTTGGCGGCGTCGAGCAGGGGCGTGCGCGCGATCTCGTCGAGGTACATGCCGACCAGGTCGCGGTCGGCGATCTCCCCGCCCACGGCGCGAACGCTGCTTGCCCGGCTGTCCCCGCTCTTGGCGGTGGACTGACGACGGGCGACGGCACGGGTTGCCATGCGTGCTCCCTTGCTGAGTAGGTCGCGACACCCTTGCGGGTGCCCTGCATCCGACGGAAACAACGACCGGAATCGGGACAGAATTCCCAGGAGGCTCAGGATTTTCGCGATCATGCAGTATCCTGCGCGGCCGCCACCCCGCCCGGCGGCCTGCCGCCGGTACGGATCCGCAGGTCAGAGCCCACGGAACGACCCTCCGGGCCTTCCCCGACCGCTCTGTCGGTGAGACGGCCGTCACACGATCGGGCCGTCCGCCCTTCTTCTCCTACGACGCCGGAACGGGAGCGGAAGTTGCCTCATCGACCTCACCGGCCCCGGCCGAGACCCGCCTCCGCCCCCGGGTGTAGGTCCCGAGCCCGTTACGGGGCCGGTGCCGCCCGGCCTACCGTCCCGGCCATGGACGACACCACCGGCATCCTCGACGAGGCCCTCGAACGGCTCCACACCACCGGACCCGAGCGGAACGGCTGGCTCACCAACCACGCGCCGATGGCCGTGGAGGCGCTGGCCCGGCACGGGCACTCCGCCGCCGTGCACCGCTGGCTCGACGCGTACGCGGGGAAGCTGGAGGACGCGCCCGCCCCGTCCGCCCCGGTCACCGCCGGGAACTGGCGGGAGGCGCTCGGCGACCCCGCCCGGATCACCGACTGGACCCGTCACTTCGGCCGCGAGCTGGCGGACCGGCCGTGGCGGGACGTGCTGGCGGAGTGGTGGCCGCGGCTGCTGCCCGGCATCGCGGGCGGGGCGACGCATCCGGTGATCCGCACCGGGCACGCCGTACGGACGCTGCTCGCGCCCGGCGGGGAGACCGCGCCCCGGCGGGCCGAGCTGGCGCACGCGCTCGGCTACTGGGCGGCGCGGCACCAGCCGCTGCCGCCGCTCGCCGCGCTGGCCCCCGCGCCGGACGCGGCCGCCGCGCTCGCCGCCGTACCGCCGGTCCCGGAACAGGAGGGCGGGATCCGGCAGCGGCTCGCGCAGCTCACGGCCTTGCCCGCGTGGGGCGCGGAGACCGAGCCCGAGGCGGCGCGGGAGCGGCTGGCGGAGCTGGTGGCGGCGGCCGTGCACCGGTACGCGACGCACGGGCACGGCGAGCCGATCATGCTGGTGCACGCGGCGACCGCGCCCAACGCGGTGCTGCGGACCCTGCCGGCGCTCCCCCGCGCCCTGTGGGCGCCGAGCCTGGCGGCGGCCTGGGCGGCCTCGGCGGCGGTGACGGCCGCGTACACGCCCCGGGAGCCCGCCGCGTACGAGCCGGTCGGCCTCACCTCCGAGGAGGTGTTCGCGCGGGCGGCGGCGCACGGCGACGACCACACGATCAAGTTCGCCGACACCGCCCTCGACGTGGGCGGTCCGCTCGCGCTGACCGCCGCCGTCCGCGCGGTGGAGCTGAACCCGCCGCTCCTGTGACGGCCGTCCGGCCGGGGCTCAGCCGAACTGGACGGACCGCTTCGCGAGTCCCATCCAGAAGCCGTCGATGACCGACCGCTCGGCGTCGAGGTCGCCGGCCGCGTCCGCCGCGCCCATGGTGACGAAGAGCGGGGCGAAGTGCTCCGTACGGGGGTGGGCGAGGCGTCCGGCCGGGGACTTGTGCTCGAAGTCGAGGAGGGCGTCCACGTCCCGGGCGGCGAGGGCCTCGTTCCCCCAGGCGTCGAACTCGGCGGACCAGCCCGGGACGCCGCCGCCGGTGTGCCGGAGGGCGGCGAGGTTGTGGGTGAAGAAGCCGCTGCCGACGATCAGCACGCCCTCGTCGCGCAGCGGGGCCAGCCTGCGCCCGATGTCCATGAGCCGGCGCGGGTCGAGGGTCGGCATGGAGATCTGCAGGACCGGGATGTCGGCCCCGGGGTACATCTCGACGAGCGGCACGTACGCGCCGTGGTCGAGGCCCCGGTCGGGGATGTCCTGCACGGGGGTGCCGGGCGCGCGCAGCAGCTTGCGGACGGACGCGGCGAGCTCGGGCGCGCCGGGGGCGGCGTACTCCACCCGGTAGTAGTGCTCGGGGAAGCCCCAGAAGTCGTAGACGAGGGGGACGGTCTCGGTGGCGCCGAGGGCGAGCGGGGCCTCCTCCCAGTGGGCGGAGACCATGAGGATCGCCTTGGGGCGGGGCAGTCCGGCGGACCAGGCGGCGAGCTGGCCGGGCCAGACCGGGTCGTCGGCGAGCGGGGGCGCGCCGTGGGAGAGGTAGAGCGCGGGCATCCGCACGTCGAGGGCGGCGTCCATGGCGGGCCTCCGTTTCGCAGCCGGTCTCGGGGGACGCTTGGAGCTTCGCCTGAGGGTCCGCCCGCAGCGTCGCTCAAGTATCACTTGAAGTTTCAAGCGTCGTATTACATGCAGCGTAAACCTACATAGTTCAACTTTCAAGAATGGGTCGTACGATGGACGGCATGGGTGCCACCGAAGACAACACCGAACCGCGCGGACCGCGCTGGCTCAGCGACGGCGAACAGCGCGTCTGGCGCTCGTACCTCCACGCCACCACGCTCCTGGAGGACCACCTCGACCGCCAGTTGCAGCGGGACGCGGGCATGCCGCACGTCTACTACGGCCTGCTCGTCCAGCTCTCCCAGGCCCCGCGCCGGCGCCTGCGGATGACCGAGCTCGCCAAGAGCGCCAAGATCACCCGCTCCCGGCTCTCGCACGCCGTCGCCCGCCTGGAGAAGAACGGCTGGGTGCGGCGCGAGGAGTGTCCCTCCGACAAGCGCGGCCAGTTCGCGCAGCTCACCGACGAGGGCATGGAGGTGCTGCGGCGCACCGCGCCCGGGCACGTGGCGGCGGTGCGGCAGGCGATGTTCGACCGGCTCAGCCCCGAGCAGGTCGAACAGCTCGGCGCGATCATGCGGGTGATGGCGGAGGGCCTGGAGCCGACGGGCCCGGACGCGGACCTGCCCTGGCTCCGCTGAGCGGAACCAGGGCAGGTCACTGCGGGGCGTCACCGCGGGGGGCCGCAGGCGAACGCGGCGTCAGTGCGCGATGACGGGCACCTTCACCTCGTCGTCGGCACCCGCGCCGGAGCTGGCGACGACACCCGTGTCCGGCTTGCCGGTGGTGATCAGCACGGCCGCGATCGTCGCGGAGACGACCAGGATGCCGACCGCCCACCAGATCGCGGCGGTGTAGCCCTCGACCATGCCCTGGAGCTGGAGCAGCTTCTGGGCGGCCGGGGTGGTCGCGCCGGCGGCGTGGTCGGTGAGGTACGCGGTCGTCGCGGAGGCGGCGATCGTGTTCAGCAGGGCCGTACCGATGGCGCCGCCGACCTGCTGCGAGGTGTTGACCATCGCGGAGGCCACACCGGCGTCCTTCGGGTCCACGCCGTGCGTGGCGAGCGACATGGCCGGCATGAACGCGGTGCCCATGCCGAGGCCCAGCAGCAGCTGCGCCGGCAGGATCAGACCCGCGTACGAGGTGCCGACCTCCAGCTGCGTCAGGAGCAGCATGCCGACGGCGGCGGTCAGGAAGCCGGGGGCCATGAGCAGCCGCGGCGGGACCCGGGTCATCAGCCGCGTGCCGATCTGGGTCGAGCCGATGATCATGCCCGCGATCATGGGCAGGAACGCGAAGCCCGTCATGACCGGCGAGTAGCCCTTCACGACCTGGAGGTAGTAGGTCAGGAAGAGGAAGAGGCCGAACATCGCGATGACGGCGAGGCCGAGCGACAGGTAGACACCGCCGCGGTTGCGCTCGGTGAGGACGCGCAGCGGCAGCAGCGGGTTCTTCACCTTGGCCTCGACGAGCACGAAGGCGCCGAGCAGCACCACCGAGCTCACGAACATGCCGATCGTGCCGGCGTCGCTCCAGCCCTCGGACTCGGCGCGGGTGAAGCCGTAGACGAGCGCGACCAGGCCCAGCGTCGAGAGGATCACGCCGGGGATGTCGAGCGCGGAGCGGTTGCGGCCGCCGGCCGGCTCGCGGATCACCAGGTAGGCGCCGATGGCGGCGACGATGGCGAACGGGATGTTGACGAAGAAGGTCCAGCGCCAGTTCAGGTACTCGGTGAGGAAGCCGCCGAGGATCAGGCCCACGGCGCCGCCGCCACCGGCGATCGCACCGTAGATGCCGAACGCCTTGGCGCGCTCCTTGGCGTCGGTGAAGGTCACCGCGAGCAGCGAGAGCGCGGCGGGCGCGAGCAGCGCGCCGAAGGCGCCCTGGAGCGCGCGGGCCCCGAGCATCATGGCCTCGCCGGTCGCGGCACCGCCGAGGGCGGAGGCGGCGGCGAAGCCGATCAGACCGACGACGAAGGTGCGCTTGCGGCCCCAGAGGTCGGCGATGCGGCCGCCGAAGAGCAGCAGACCGCCGAAGGCGAGGGCGTAGGCGGTGATGACCCACTGCCGGTTGCCGTCCGAGATGCCGAGGTCCTGCTGGGCGGAGGGGAGGGCGATGTTCACGATGGTCGCGTCGAGCACGACCATCAGCTGGGCGAGGGCGATGAAGACGAGGGCCTTCCAGCGGCCGGGGTCGGGCTGGAGGGCGGCCGTCGACCGTGCGGTCTCGGCGGTTCCGGGCATGGGGGTAGCCACCTCTTGGTGCGAAAGCGAAGAAAAGGACGTTCTGAACGTTCGGTAGGTCGGTGAGTCCGTGCGCCCGGGGGGGGAGGTCCGGCGACGGCTCAGGGGCGGGAGGCCGCCGTCACGCGTCGCGTCTCAGGTCCTCCAGGGTGACGGCCGACCCCGGCAGCACGGAGCGGGCGGGCGCCTCCAGGCCGTCGAGGAAGAGCTGCAGATGACGGTGGACGAAGGGGGCGAAGGCGGCGCATCCGGTGCCGGGCAGCGGCCGGGTGAGCTGCGAGACCGCGACCATCAGGTCGCCCGCGCCCACGTCGGGACGGAGCCGGCCCGCCGCGCGCGCCAGGCCGAGGAGCTCCTCGACGCACTCCTCCAGCCGGTCCCGCTCGGCGACGAGGTCGGGGTGGTCGTGGTCGAAGCCCGCGTCGAGCATCGGACAGAGCGCGCCGACCCGCTCGTCGGCGGCGCCGTGGACGAAGCCCCGTACCGCCTCGAAGGCGTCCGCCCCGCCGTCGACGACGGACGCGGCGGCCCGCTCGGCGAGCCCGGCGACCCGGGCGGTCAGGGAGAGGACGACCTCCCGGACGAGGTCGGCGCGCTCGGGGAAGTTCCGGTAGAGCGTGGCGTTGCCGACCCCCGCCCGGCGGGCGATCTCGTCGTAGGGGACGAGGGGGCCGAACTCCACGAACATCTCGCGGGCCGCCGTCACCAGCCGCTCGCGGTTCCGCAGGGCGTCGGCCCGCGGCCGCGGAACGCGCCGCGCGGGCGGGGCGTCGGGCGCGGGTGCGGCGGGTGCGGGTGCGGCAGGTACGGCGGGTGCGGGCGCGGGTACGGCAGGCGCCGCCTCTGCGGCGCCCGTCGCGTCCACGACGCCCGCCTCTGCCGGCCCGTCGGTGCGGGTCACACCACTCACGCCACGACCTCCTCAGCCTTTCGGAGTCATCCGGGGAACCAGTCCCCACTTCGTCGAACTCTCTCCTAAACGGGGAAGGAATCCCCGGATATTTCAAAGCCCGCTGTGACCTGACTCACACCGACTCGCGCCTCACTCCCCGTCGCCGGATACCCACGATCGGTCCACCCGGCGCGCGCCCCCGCACCGCTCCGCACAGGCTGATCGCACGGCAACACGCCGCTGACCTGGCCCCGACCGGAGAGGCGACCGCATGCAGCACACCCGCCGGCGGATACCCAGACCGGTCGCCCTCGCGGCGACCGCGGCCCTTCTGCTCACCGTGCTCGTCTCGGCGAGCACCACGCTCCCCGGCCCCGCCCCGGCCTCGGCCGGCCCGGTGGCCGCCGCGCCGGACACCACCCGGCTCGGACCGTGCCGCATCGCCACCGCCATGGGCGTGCAGATGTCGGAAGGGCTGCCGACCGCCCCCGGGTACGCCCGCTCCACCGGCCGGATCCGGGCCCTCACGCTCATGGTCGACTTCCCCGACGCACGCGGCGAGGGCACCGCCATGGCCCGCTTCCGCGAGTTCTTCCCGCAGACCTCCGACTGGTTCCGCGTCAGCTCCTACGGCCGGCTCCAGTACCAGGCCGAGACCCCGATAGCCGACTGGCTGCGGATGCCGAAGCCGTTCTCCTCGTACGGGATCGAGCGCGGCGCCCCGTACGAGCCGGGCTACCGCTCCTTCGTCGAGGACATCGTGAAGGCGGCCGACCCGAAGGTCGACTTCAGCGCCTACGACCTGGTCAACGTCCTGGTCACGCCGAACGCCGGCCCCTCCGCCCTGGACACCGTCCTGTCCGTGACCTTCTCCGGCAACGACGACGCGCCCTACGCCGACGGCGTCCCGCTCGCCAACACGTCCTTCGTCTACAGCCGCCAGGACGACGGCTCGGGCAGCTACCCGGAGACCGGCTACCGCGTCCTCCCCCACGAGAACGGGCACGTCTTCGGCCTCCCCGACCTGTACACCGCCGACGGCGGCGGCACGGTCGGCCACTGGGACATCATGTCCGAGGACTGGGGGGCCAACAACGACCTGCTCGGCTGGCACAAGTGGAAGCTCGGCTGGCTCGACAACGACCAGATCCGCTGCGCCTCCGCCACCGGCACCAGCGAGCACCTGCTCACCCCGCTGGCCGTCGCCGGCGGCCCCAAACTCGTCTTCGTCCCGCTCTCCGACACCACCGGGTACGCCGTCGAGGTCCGCACCCGCGAGGGCAACGACGAGGCCGTCTGCGAGCCGGGCGTCCTGGTCTACCGCGTGGAGTCGGACGTGGACACCGGCCACGGCCCGGTGACGGTCTCCGACAGCGACCACGCCAGCGGCGGCTGCACCCGCCGCCCCAACGTCCACGCGGAACTCTCCGACGCCCCCTACCGCCCGGGCGAGACCTTCACGGACCGCACCCACGGCATCCGGATAGGCGTGGTCGACGAGAGCGCGGACGGCGGCTTCCGGGTACGCGTGAGCAGAGGCTGAGGAGGCCCGGCCCCCAGGCCCTCCCCTGGGCCGTCAGCCGGCCACCAGCCCCCGCAGCTCCCCCTTGAGCAGCTTCCCGGCCCGGTTCCGGGGCAGCTCCCCCTCCCGTACGAGGACGTGGGCGGGCACCTTGAAGGCGGCGAGGCGCGCGGCGACGTGCGCCCGCAGCGCCTCCGCGTCGGCGGCGGCGCCCGGCCGGAGCCGTACGACGGCCCCGACCTCCTCGCCGAGCAGCGGATGCGGCACCCCGACGACGGCGGCCTCCAGCACGTCGGGATGGGTCTGGAGCACCTGCTCGACCTCCACGCAGTACACGTTCTCGCCGCCCCGGATCACCAGGTCGGTGAGCCGGTCGACGAGGGTGACCCGCCCCTCGGCGTCCACCCGGGCGAGGTCACCGGTGCGGAACCAGCCGCCGGGCGCGAAGGCGGCCCGGGTGGCGGCCTCGTTCCGCCAGTAGCCGCGGAAGAGCGACTGCCCGCGCAGCCACAGCTCGCCGACCCCGTCCTCGCCGGCCCCGTCGATCCGCACCTCGGTGGCCGGCGAGGGCCGCCCGACGCTGCCCGGATGGGCCCGGTACTCGGCGCCGACGTTGGCGAGGACACCGCCGCAGGTCTCGGTGAGCCCGTACCCGTTCCGGGGATCGATTCGCTCCCCGTACCCCGCGGCGAGCCCGCCGGTGACCCCCGGGGGCGCGGCGGCCCCGCCCGTGCTCAGCAGCACCAGCGACTCCAGCGGATCACCGCTCTCGCGGGCGAGCGCGAGCAGTTCCAGCGCCGTGGTGGGAACCCCGGCGTAATGGGTGACCCGGTGCTCCCGGATCAGCTCCAGCGCCCGGGCGGGATCCCACTTCCGCATCATGACGAGCGTCCCGCCGCCCGCCATCACGGCGTACAGCGAGGTGAAGGCGGCGACGTGGAAGAAGGGAAAGGTGGTCAGCGACACGACCGGCGCCCCGCCTCCCGGCCGCTCCCCGCGCGCGAGCGCGGCGACCGCGGCGAAGTACCGCGGATGCATGGCTGCGCCGGCCTGCGCGAGGTGCGTGGCGACGGCCCCCTTGGGCCGCCCGGTGGTCCCCGACGTGTAGAAGATCGTGGCGTCGTCCTCCCCGAGCACCTCGACATCGGGCGGCCCGAGCAGCGGATCGTCGTCGGCCTCGTACGCGACGAACCCCTCCTCCGCCTCCCCCCGGAACACGATCCCCGGCACCCCGGCCCGCCGCGCCCACGCCCGCACCCGGGGCACCCGCTCGCCGTCGACGAGCAGCGCCTTGGGCCCGCAGTCGTCCAGCGCGTAGGCGAACTCGTCCTCCGTCCACCAGGCGTTCAACGGCACGGCGACGAGCCCGGCGAGCTGCACCGCCCAGAAGGCCACCTGCCACTCGGGAAGGTTCCGCATGGCGACGACGACCCGATCCCCCCGCCGGAGCCCGTACTCCCCCACCAACCGCCGAGCCAGCCCACAGCAGGCGTCGAAGAACTCCCGATAGGTGACCCGCCCCCCGTCATCCACCAGAAAGACCCGGTCCCCGAACCCCCACACCACCTCGACGAACTCCCGCAAGGTCCGAGGCCCCCGCACATACACCCCGTCCCGCACCTCGAACGGCCCCCCACCCCCCACAAGCCGCCCCACGTCCCCGCTCAACCCCACCACTCCTCCTCGCGACCACCCCAGTCTGACCCACAACCCCACCCCCCAACCCCCCATCCGCTAGGCTGTCCCCGGCCCCGCCTCCGTAGCTCAGGGGATAGAGCACCGCTCTCCTAAAGCGGGTGTCGCAGGTTCGAATCCTGCCGGGGGCACCAGCGCGAAGGACCCCTACCGGGAATCGGTAGGGGTCCTTCTCGTGTGTGGGGGTCAGTTGACGACGACGTTGTGGGCCGGGGTGATGGTGGGCTGGGCGTCGGCGTAGCCGAGGTCGGCCAGGATGGGGGCGAAGGTCTTGGCGTGGGATTCGAGGGCTTCGGGGCTCTCCCAGACCTCGGTGACCCGGAAGCCGCCGTCCACCGGGCCCCCGACGTGGGAGATGAGGCCGGGGTTGGACACGTCCTCGAAGCGGGTGAAGCCCTGGCCGGCGGTGACGCGGTGGATGACCGTGTCGTAGAGGTCGGGGCCGGCGCCGGGGAAGTCGAAGGTGACGATGATGGCCATCTGGGGTCTCTTTCGGTGCGGTGGTCTTGTCAGTCCTGGGCTTCGAAGGTGTCCGGGACCGGGAGGGTGGACCAGTTCGGGACCGGCCAGGCGACGACGATGGCCCGGCCGACCACGTCGGTGAGGGGGACCATGCCGCCCCGGCCGTCGTTCTGGTGGTAGCGGGAGTCCTGGGAGTGCTGGCGGTGGTCGCCCATCACCCAGAGGTGGCCGGCCGGGACGGTGATCCTGAACTGGCCGCCGGCGTCGTTGCTGCACGGGGTGTTGCCCTCGTAGACGTACGGCTCGTCCAGCGGCTTGCCGTTGAGCTTGACCGGACCCGTGCCCTGGCATTCGACCGTGTCGCCGGCCACGCCGATGACGCGCTTGATCAGGTGCTGTTCGCCGGCCGCCGGCATCAGGCCGACGAAGCCGAGGACCTTCTGGGTGGTGCTGGGCGGCTTCAGCTCGTGGCCGGCGAGCCAGTCGGCGGGGTCGCGGAAGACGACGACCTCGCCGCGGTCGGGCTCCGAGCCGAACCAGGGGGTGAGCTTGTCGACCAGGACCCGGTCGTCCTCCTGGAGGGTGTTCTGCATGGACCCCGAGGGGATCAGGAACGCCTGCACCAGGAAGGTCTTGATCAGGAAGGCCAGCACCAGCGCGACCGCGGCCAGCAGCGGGTACTCCACCCAGGGGGAGAGGCGGCGGCGCTTCGGCGGCCGGGTGCCGGAGGCCGGCGCCTCGGGTTCGGGCCGCAAGTCCGTCGCCACGTCTCCCGCGTCCGTCACGTCCGCCGTCCCCGATTCAGTTGGTTCCTGCCGCATGGGACGACCCTAGGCCCGGAGTCCACCGGGTCGCAGCCTTCCCGGGCGTTCACCCTCCTTATGAGTGACCGTCGGGGTCGTCGGTGCCCGCCCTGCGCCTCAGCGGAGTTCCTCCGGGCAGGCCGTGCCGCGCGGGAAGAGCTTGTACGGGGCGGCCAGGCGGTACGTACCGGCCTTGGGGGCGATCAGCTCCGTCCACTCGTCGCCCTGCTCGTCCGGCTCCGCCTTCAGCAGGCAGCCGTTCTCGTTGGCGAAGACCTTCGGGATCTCGTGCTCGGACTCCTCCCGCGCCAGCTTGGACGCCTCCGTCTCCTGCGGGGGCTCCAGCTTGCCGCCGTTCTCGTCCATCAGCGCCAGCCAGGGCGACCACGGCACCCGGATCGTGATCCGGGCCGGGCGGTCCAGGCGGAGGACGACCTCGTTCTCGGCGGCGCGCTCGACCTGCGCCGGGGCGTCCGCGAGCGGCGTGGCGTCGGCGACCTCGTACAGCCGCCAGTTCGCGTCGGCCCACACCTGGCTCAGGTACGGCAGGCCCTGCGCGACGAGCTCCGCCTCCCGCTCCGCGCCCGAGTCGGGGGCGCCCGTCGGGAGGACGACGTACCGGACGGACCAGCGGTGCAGCCACTCCCGGTAGTTCACGGCGTTGAGGGTGTCGTCGTAGAAGAGGGGGTTGCGCTCCATGTCCGCCTGGCGGTTCCAGCCGCGCGCCAGGTTGATGTACGGGCTGAGCGCCGAGGACTCGCGGTGGCTGGAGGCCGGCACGACCTCGACCCGCGCCTTGCGGGCGTCCCGCACCTGGAGCTGGTTGATCAGCGGCGCCACCTCGAAGGCCCAGGAGGCGTCGGGGCGGGTGCGGATCACGTCGTCGACGCCCTTGAAGCCGATCCAGAAGTTCAGCCCGAGGAAGGCGACGACCAGCGCGTACCAGCGGCGCGAGCGCGGGCGCGTGTACGGCAGGGCGGCCAGCAGCGCCACGCCCGCGAAGAGCATCGGGAGCCGCGAGATGTTCGAGCCGATCTGGGAGTCGATCAGCCAGGTCAGGAAGGTGCCGACGGTGTAGCAGGCGGCGGCGGTGCGGACCGTGAGCCAGTCCCTCGGCACCAGGACGAGGACGAGGATCCCGAAGGCCAGCGGCAGCGCCGTGGACGCGAAGGCCATCGGCTGGGTGCCGGAGAAGGGGAAGAGCCAGGAGGAGAGGGCGACGATCGCCACCGGGGCGAGGCCGACCGCGTACGCGCCCGGGCGCCGCTTGTTCAGGAAGAGCGCCGCGGCCACGACCCCGAGGAACAGACCGGCGACCGGGCTGCACGCCGTCGCGAGCCCGGACAGCGGCACCGCCACGGCCGCCTTCGCCCAGCGCTTGCGGCGCCAGCGGTGCGGCCAGCAGAAGACGGCGGCGACCGCGCCGAGCGCGAACATCATGCCGAGCCCGAAGGTCACCCGGCCCGACAGCGCGTTGCAGAGGAAGGCGAAGACGCCCGCGAGGGAGCACGCCATCGGGTTCCGCACGGCCGGGACCCGCACGAGGATCAGCGCGGTCAGGGCGGCGGAGAGCGTCCCCGCGATCATCATGGTCGAGCGGACGCCGAGCACCGACATGACGTACGGCGAGACCACGCTGTACGAGACCGGGTGCATGCCCCCGTACCAGGCCAGGTTGTACGCCGAGTCGGGGTGCCGGCCGACGAACTCGGCCCAGGCGTCCTGCGCCGCCAGGTCGCCGCCGCTGTTCGCGAAGTAGAAGAACCACACGATGTGGAGGAGGGCGGCGACGCCCGTCGCCACCATCACCGGGTAGCGGCGCTTGCGCCGGCGCGTCGGGGGCGGGGACGGCGGCGTCGGGGGCGTGGTCCGCTCGGGGGCGGAGCGCTGGTTCGGGAGCACTATTCGCGAGGGTGAACCGGGGGTCGTGGGTGGGGAAGGGGGGTGGGCGTCCTGCTCGGACTCCCCCGCGGGACGGGGCGTGGCGGCCGTGCTGCGGCCCGCGCGTGTCGGCTCGGCGGTGGTCACTGCGGCCCTTTCCCGTGCTGCTTCCCTCTGCCCGTCTCGCGTCCCGCGCGGTTCCGCGTGTCGCGTCTCGTCCCCAGAAGACGCTAACAGCAGGGCGCCCCGGTCGTCCGGGGCGCCCACCCGATCAGGTCAGCCGGCCGCGCGGCCCGCGCGTCAGCGCACCCGGGTCAGCTTCTTGTCGAAGCCGGGCTCCACCAGGTCGGTCCGGAGCGCCACCGGGGCGCTGACCTTGCCGGTGCCCGTGCCGATCGAGACGGTGCCGACGACGTCCCCGGCCTTGCCGGAGTGCGGGACGGCCTTTCCGCCGTCGGTCAGCGCCAGCCGGACCTCCAGGCCCGGCCAGCCGACCGCCTTGAGGTCCTTCGTCGCGACGACCGGCGTCCGGCCGCCGAGGCCGTCGTCGATGTAGCCGACGACCTGGTCCTTCTTGACGAAGGTGGCGGAGGTGACGTCGTTCTGCGCCTTCTGGATCAGCTTGAGGCTGTTGTCGATGGCGAGCTGGAGCTTGTCGTTGAGGACCTTCGCGTTCTTCGCGCCCATCACGATGCCGAGGATGCGGCGGTTCTGGCCGTCGACCACGGTGTTCGCCGACCAGAGCAGGTTGCCGCCGGCCGGGGTGGACGAGCCGGTCTTGATGCCGTTCACACCGTCGTGGAGCAGGATGTTGTTGTTGTTCTCGATGCGGCCGTTGATGCCGTCCACGGTCACGTTCGGCATGTTCACGATCTCGCGGAACACGTCGTACTGCATGACCGCCTTCGCCAGCTTCAGCTGGTCCCGCGGGGTGGAGACGGTGGAGTCGAGCAGGCCGGACGGGTCCGTGTAGCGGGACTGGGTCATGCCCAGGTCCTTGGCGGCGGCGTTCATCTTGTCGACGAACGCCTGCTCCGAGCCGGCGTCCCAGCGCGCGAGCAGCCGGGCCACGTTGTTGGCCGAGGGGATCATCAGGAGCTGCAGGAGCTCCTTCTCCGAGTAGGTCTGGCCCTCCTTGACCGCCGCCGTCGACTCGTGGACCGCGTTCGCCTGGTCGGCGGCCTTCTTGTCGATGGTGATCTCGGGGCCCTCCTTGTTCCCCTTGATCGGGTGGTCGCGGAGGATCACGTACGCCGTCATCGTCTTCGTCACGGACGCGATCGGGGCCGGCTTCTGCGCGCCCCACGTGCCCATGGAGCCGACGCCCTCGACCTCCACCGCGCCCTGGCCCTCGTCCGGCCACGGCATCTGGAGCGGGCCGCCCTCGAAGGTGTACGTCGGCGCGGCGGAGAGCTTCAGCGCGGGTGCCGGAAGCGGCCGGACCATCTGCACGATCGCAAAGACGATCAGGAGGAGCAGGACCAGCGGGGTCCAGATGCGGACCCGGCGCAGGGTCGTGCGCCAGGCGTTCGGCGGCGGGGGCGGCGTGTTCGTGAGCTCGGCCAGGAGGTCGAGCGGGGGCAGCGGCGGGAGCGGCTGCTGCCGGGTGCGCTCGGGCTCGCCGAGGACGGGGGCGGCGGCCGGGGCGGACGCGGCCGGCTTGTCGGCGGAGGCGGGGGTGGAGGCCCCGGTGGAGGGCGTCTTCCGCTCGGTCGGGAGGTCCGGGCGGAGCGGTACGAAGGTGCTCGTCCGCTCGCTGTCGGAGTCGGCGGCGGCGCCCGTGGCGGCGGCGTCGCGCGGCAGCTTGAACGCGGTCGTCGGCTGGTCCACGGCGGGCGCGGCCGGCGGACGGACGGCCCGGAACATGGTGGTGGGCTGGTCGACCGGCTCCTCGGCCACGGGCGCGGGCGCGGCGGCCTCCGGCTCGGACGAGGGCTTCGTCCCGGACGAGGGCTTCGTCCCGGACGTCGGCGTCTCCGGCTTGGGCGTCTCCGGCTTCGGCTCCGCGGGCTTCGGCGTCTCCGGCTTCTTCGCGGCGAACCAGGACGGCTCCGCCGCCTTCGGCGCGTCGTCGGCGTCCCGGTCGGCCTCGGAGGCCGCCGCGGGCTCCTCCGGCGCGGAAGCGGGCTCCTCGGGCGTCCGGGACGCCTCAGGCGCCGCGTCGTCGGCCTCGGCCTCCTCGGCGTCGGCACGACCGTCCGAGGCCCCGTCCCCGGCCTCGTCCTCCGCAGGACCGTCCTCGGTCTCCTCCGGCGCCGCCGTCGCGACCCAGGCCGCCACGGCCTGCTTCAGACGGTCGCCGCCCTCGCCCCGCGGCTCCGCCGCGGGCTTGTCGGCCGGCTTCTCCGCGTCGTCCTCCGGGGCGCGCGGCGCCAGGGTCTTGAAGACGGCCGTCGGCTGGTCCACCCGGTCCGGCGCGGACACCCCGGACGCCGGGGTCCCCGAGGACGCAACCGTCGGCGCCGCTGCCGTCGTCTTCCCCTCCGACGACCCCTGCTGCTCCGCCCTGTCGGGGGACTCGCCCGCCACCGTGCCTCCTCCATGCGTCATACGTACGTCCGAACCGTCTACCAGTGTCCTGTGTGAACCCCTTGGCTCCCGTGCTAGACGAGAACGACATACCTACTGGTTCCAGGACGAACCACCCAGGCACTCTCGACAGATGAATGTGAGAGGGGTCACCCTGTCATTCATCCACGCGGGGAGGCATGGATGGGCAGGAGCCGCAGAACCATTCCGGAGGAGCTTCTGCTGCTCGCTCTGGACCCGGCCACGGGTACCACAGCGCAGCCGCAGTCGCTCGACCTGGGCCTTGCCGGAGCACAGCTAGTGGAGCTGGCTCTGGCAGGACGGATAGCCCCTGACGGGGATCGTATCGCCGTGGTGATGCCACGGCCGACCGGAGATCCGACTCTGGACTCCGCACTGGAACTGCTGCGCAGGCGCGGCAGTCCGGTCCGGGCCGTCCACTGGATCGGCGGGCCCCGGCTGGGGCTCCGCCAGACGTATCTCTCGCATCTGGAGCGATGCGGCATGGTGCATGCCGTGGAGGGCCAGATGTGCGGGGTGCTGCCGACGACTCGCTACCAGGCGACGGACACGGCGATCAGCCGGGAGATCAGGGCCCGGCTGGACAGTGCGATCCGCACCGGCGTACCACCGGACCCGCGGACCGCGGCGCTCGCCGCACTGGCCCACGCGGTCGGTCTCGGCAAGCACCTGTACCCCGGCAACGAAGGACGGTCGTCGCGGTCCCGGCTGCGCGACCTGATCCGGCACGACCCCATGGGCGGTCTGGTGGCGCACGCCGTCATGGACGTCCAGAACGGCGCGGCCGCACAGCCGCGCCGGAGCGGTCAGGGCGTCCCCGCCCAGCCGCGGGGCAGCATGGCCCGCGCCGCCGCCCACTGAGGCCGGCGCACCCGACCCACCCGTACGCACCCGCACCGCGCGGCGTACACGCACCACGCACACGTACCCTCCGGGAGCCGCACAGAGGTGTGCGGGGCGCCTTCGGGCGTCCCGCACATCCGCGTCGAATCCGAGCACCCGCACGGGCGTTGTCGCGTTTTCCCAGCGCTGGCCACACCTTTGGTGGCAGTCTGCCAAGCAGTAGATACTCACAGCTACGCATCGCAGACATGCAGCCGGAGGTGCAGTTTCCGTGGCGTCCAGTGTCAACCCCACCGTCAGGCGACGCCGATTGGGCCAGGAGCTGCGCAAGCTCCGCGAGGGCAAGGGCATGACGGCCGAACAGGTCGCCGAGCGCCTCCTCGTCTCCCAGTCCAAGATCAGCCGGCTCGAGAACGGCCGCCGCTCCATCAGCCAGCGCGACGTGCGCGACCTGTGCGGGGTGTACGAGGTCGAGGACGAGGCCATGGTCAACTCCCTCATGCAGATGGCCAAGGACTCACGGCAGCAGGGCTGGTGGCACGCCTTCGGCGACATCCCGTACAGCGTCTACATCGGTCTGGAGACGGACGCGCAGAGCCTGCGCGTCTACGAGCCGCAGATCATCCCCGGTCTGCTCCAGACCCGCGCGTACGCCACCGCCGTCATCTCCGGCGCGCTCCCCGAGTCGACGCCCGCGGACATCGAGAAGCGGACCAACGTCCGCACCCGCCGCCAGGAGCGGATCAACAACGAGGAGAACCCGCTGCGGCTGTGGGCGGTCATCGACGAGGCGGCGCTGCGCCGGGTCGTCGGCAACCGGCAGGTGATGGTCGAGCAGCTGGAGCACCTCGTCGAGCAGTCGCACCTGCCGCACGTGACGGTGCAGGTGCTGCCCTTCGACACGGGCGCGCACCCGGGCATCAGCGGCCAGTACTCGATCCTGGAGTTCCCGGACGCCTCCGACTCCAGCGTCGTCTACATCGAGGGGGTGACGAGCGACCTGTACCTGGAGAAGGGGCCGGACGTGTCGAAGTACAGCTTCATGTACGAGCACCTGCGGGCGCAGGCGCTGGGCGTGGAGCAGACGCGGGAGTTCGTCGCCGACATCGCGAAGGGGTACGCCCAGGGCTGACGGCCCCCCGGACACTCGGGGCGGCCCGGGACGGTCGGGACGGTCCGGGGCGGTCGGGGACGGTCCGGGGCGGTCGGGGACGGTCCGGGGCGGTCCCGGCAGGTCAGGCAGGTGGGGACAGGCCCGGCAGGGAAGGCGCACCGGACAGCGCGCACCAGCGTGGGGGCGGATACGGTACACCCCCGACTCGGCCCGCCGGAAGCTCAGTTGGCATATGTCACCCGGTCGTGTGAACGCCGGTCCCGCCGCTCGGGACCGGCGAGTAGCGTCGATCAGGCCGGTGGGGACACGCCGGCACCGACTCTCACGCCCCGTGGGGCAGAACCGGAGCTGAGCACATCATGGCCATCATTCAGGGTGCCACCGACAACTGGACCAAGTCCTCCTACTCCGGCGGCAACGGCGCCTGCGTCGAGGTGAAGTCCCCGGTCGTCGCCGCCATCGCCGTCCGCGACTCCAAGGCGCCCGAGGGTCCGTCGCTCTCTTTCGGACCGGGCTCGTGGAACGCCTTCGTCGGCCAGGTGAGCAACGGGGCCCTCTGAGCCTCGCAGCACCGCAGGCACCATCCGTGGAGCCGCCCTCTCGTCCGGTCCGCCGTCCTGGCCGAGAGGGCTCTCTCATGTCCGGGCCCGGTCCGGACCCGGGTCCGGACCGGGCGGAGTCCGTCACCTCAGCTGATCCACGTACCGGTCCGTCCCCGGTACGGTCGGGACGAACGGCGCGACCAGTTCGACCCGCCCTTCCGCCCCCGCGAGGCCGTCGAGGTCCGCGAAGTGCTCCGCCCAGCAGGCGCGCGGGTCCCGTTCCAGGAACCAGAGCAGGGTGAGCCGGGTGTCGACGCCCTCCACCTGCTTCACGTACGTCATGCGGTCGCCGGGCAGCGGCGTCGGGCGGAAGACGGTCACCATCGCCGCCGGTGAACCGGCCAGCCGGCGCGGGAGTTCACGGGCGGCCAGCCGCTCCAGGAGTGCGGCGCGCTCCGCCGGGCCCGCGCAGTCCACGACCTGGAGGACCAGGCCCGCGTAGGGGTGGTCGAGGGCGTGGAAGTCGCGCGGACCGGCCGCCCCGTCCCGGTACACCGTCGTCTCGTGGTCCTGGAAGGACGTGAAGACGTGGGTGCGGTCGTGGTAGACGCGGGCGTCGCGGTTGAGGCGCTTGTTGATGGCGACGGTCCACTTCATGTGCGCGTCGTAGCGGCCCTCGGTGATCCAGTACGTGGAGAGGTAGCAGCCGGCGGTGACGGGCTGCGCGACGGCCGACTTCTCGGGCGTCCGGAGCTCCTGGAGGTCGCGGGTGGCGACCCAGCGGCGGCCCGCGTACATCCAGGGCATCGCCATCGCGCCGGCGTAGTAGTGGTCGTCCTCGTACCAGCGGTTGTACGCGTACTCGTGCCCGGGGTGCGGTTCCACCAGGGTGATCAGGGCATGGCCGGGGCGGACCCCGTACGGCCCGTGGGCGGCCAGCTCCCCGTACGTCTCGGCGTCGCTCATCCTCCGTCGTCTCCCTTCCCAGTGCGGCTCGGGGCACCTACTCTGACGGACCGTCAGATGAGTGACCAGAGGCGGGAGGCACCCGGATGCTGCTCCAGGGGAAGACGGTCGTCGTGTCGGGCGTCGGGACCGGGCTCGGCCACCGGGTCGCGGAGGCGGTGGTACGCGACGGGGGCAACGCGGTCCTCGGCGCACGCACCGAGGCCAACCTCGTGAAGTCCGCGGCCGCGATCGACCCGACGGGCGGGCGCACCGCGCACCTCGCCACCGACATCACCGACGAGCGGCGGTGCGAGGCGCTGGCCGCGCTCGCCGTCGAACGGTTCGGCGGGATCGACGCGGTCGTCCACGTCGCCGCCTGGGACTCGTACTTCGGCGGCCTCGCCGACGCCGACTTCGCCACCTGGCAGGGCGTCCTCGACGTCAACCTGCTCGGCACGCTGCGGATGACCCGCGCGTGCCTGCCGGCGCTGCGGGCGGGCGGGGGCGGCTCGGTCGTCCTCATCGGCACCCAGTCGGCCGTCGCCGCGCCGACGCAGGTGCAGCAGGCCGCCTACGCGGCGTCCAAGGGGGCGCTGACCTCGGCGATGTACTCGCTGGCGCGGGAGCTGGGACCGGACCGGATCCGCGTCAACACGGTGCTGCCCGGGTGGATGTGGGGCCCGCCGGTGGAGGCGTTCGTCCGCTTCACGGCGCAGGCGGAGGGGGTGGAGGAGGCGGCGGTCCTGGACCGGCTCACCTCCCGGGTCGCGCTGCCGGACCTGGCCACGGACGCGGACGTCGCCGACGCGGTCGTGTTTCTCGCGTCGGGGCGGGCGCGGGCGATCACGGGGCAGTCGCTGCTCGTGAACGCGGGCGAGGTGATGCGGTGAGGGCGGGTGCGGGTGCGCGCGGGCCGGCGGCTGGGCGCAGCCCACGACGGGGTCACCGCGTCGGGTAGCGGGTGTGCCAGGTGGGGGTGTGGAGGGTGGCCGACTGGGTGAGTTCCATCGCGAGGTCGTCGGCCAGTTCCAGGACCGTGCCGCGGCCTTCGAGCGCCGCGAGCCAGGCCGGCGGGAGGGCCGTCTCGCCGTGCTGGGCGCCGAGGAGCGCGCCGGTGGCCGCGGCGGTCACGGCGGAGGGGCCGTCGTGGTTGGCGGCGAGGCGGAGTCCGTGGCGGACGTCCTCGCCGACGAGGGCGCAGTAGACGGCCGCCGCCAGCTGGCCCTGCGCGGTGTCCTCGTCCGCCCCGAGGGCGGTGACCCGGTCCGCGTCGGGGACGCCCTCGCGGACGGCTCCGAGGGCGCGGGTCAGGGCCTCGGTGACCGGTTCGTGGCCGGCCCGGGCGGCCAGCAGCCCCAGGGCCGTACCGGCGGCGGCTTCGACGGAGGCGCCGCGGGCCACGCCGTGGACGGTCACGGCGAGCGCGCCGGCGGCCAGCGTGGCGGCGGGGGCGCCGTGCGTCTGGGCGGCGCACTCGACGGCGAGCTGGCAGACGAGCTGCGGCTCCCAGCCGACGAGGAGGCCGAAGGGCGCGGAGCGGGCGAGCGCGCCGGAGTCGTCCGCGTCGGGGTTCTTGGGCTGGTCGAGGGTGCCGAGCCGTTCGTCGCCGAGGCCGGTGAGGCAGGCGCGGGGCGGCCGGCGGCGGGCGTAGAGCCACTCCTGGCGGCCGAGCCAGCCGTTGTCGCGGCGCCGTTCGTCGGGGCCCCAGTCGCGCTGGGTGGCGGCCCAGCGCAGCTGGGCGCGGTGGACGTCGCTGGGCGGGTGCCAGACGCCGCTGTCGCGGTGGACGTGGGCGCGGATGAGGCCGTCGACGGTGAAGAGGCTCATCTGGGTGGCGGCGGTGACGGGCAGGGTGCCGTCCGGGGGTTCGGTGAGGCCCGCGTCGCCGTGTTCCGTACGGAGTTCCTTCAGGGTCCGGTCGTGCGCGCCCGCGCCGAACGCGTCGCCGACGGCCGCGCCGAGCAGACAGCCGCGGACGCGCGAACGGAAGTCCTGTTGTTCGGTGCGGCCCCACACGGCCGCGGCAGTGGTGGTCACGACGTGCCCTCCCCCGTCCGAGGTCCCGTTCTCTCACCGGTCTCCGCAGCACTCTAATCGACCGGGTGTGTCCGTTCGGGGTGCGGACACTTATGTGATCGGACGCCCTTCAGGCCGCTTTTGACCACAGTTCACCCGAGCTTCGCCCGGCGCGCGCGGAGACCCGATTCTCAGCCCTCCACCACCGGCAGCAGCTCCGGCAGATGACCGTCGGAGGCGCGGGCGGCCGCCTGGCGTTCGGCCGGGACCTCGCCGTAGAGGGTGGTCCGGGGACGGGACGGGCGCCCGGCCGCCTCCGCGATCGCCTCCAGGTCGCGGATGGAGCGGTACGAGCCGTAACTCGACCCGGCCATCCGGGAGATGGTCTCCTCCATCAGCGTCCCGCCGAGGTCGTTCGCGCCCGACCGCAGCATCTCCGCCGCGCCCTCCGTACCCAGCTTCACCCAGCTCGTCTGAATGTTGGGGATGTGGGGGTGAAGGAGGAGCCGGGCCATCGCGGTCACGGCGCGGTTGTCGCGGATCGTCGGGCCGGGGCGGGCGATGCCGGCGAGGTAGACGGGCGCGTTGGTGTGGATGAAGGGCAGGGTCACGAACTCCGTGAACCCGCCGGTCCGCTGCTGGATCCCGGCGAGGGTGCGGAGGTGTCCGAGCCAGTGGCGGGGCTGGTCGACGTGCCCGTACATCATGGTCGAGGACGAGCGGATGCCCAGCTCGTGCGCGGTGGTGATCACCTCGATCCAGGTGGCGGTGGGCAGCTTGCCCTTGGTCAGCACCCAGCGGACCTCGTCGTCGAGGATCTCGGCGGCGGTGCCGGGGATCGAGTCGAGCCCGGCCTCCTTCGCCGCCGTCAGCCACTCGCGGACGGACAGGCCGGTGCGGGTGGCGCCGTTGACGACCTCCATGGGCGAGAAGGCGTGCACGTGCATCCCGGGCACCCGCTCCTTGACCGCCCGCGCGATGTCGAAGTACGCGGTGCCGGGCAGGTCCGGGTGGATGCCGCCCTGCATGCAGACCTCGACCGCGCCGACGTCCCACGCCTGCTGCGCGCGGTCGGCGACCTGGTCGAGGGAGAGGGTGTACGCGTCGGCGTCGGTGCGGCGCTGGGCGAAGGCGCAGAAGCGGCAGCCGGTGTAGCAGACGTTGGTGAAGTTGATGTTCCGCGTGACGATGTACGTCACCTCGTCGCCGGAGACGGACTTCCGCACGTCGTCGGCGACCCCGCACAGCGCGTCGAGGGCCGGGCCGTCGGCGTGCAGCAGCGCCAGGGCCTGCGGGTCGGTCAGCCGCGTCGGGTCGTCCGCCGCGACCGCCAGCGCCTCGCGCACGTCGGCGTCGATCCGCTCGGGCCGCATCCCGGGCGCGGCGGCCTCCCGCAGCGCCTCCCAGTCGCCGTACACCTCGTCGAAGTCGGTGCGCCGGTCCCCGGTGCGGCCCTCGGTGTCGACGGCGGTGTGCAGGTCGGTGCGGCCGGCGGCGGTGAAGACCTCGTCCGGCTCCTGCCACGGCAGGCCGCGCACCACCGCGTCCGGGTTCGCCAGGCCCGTCTCCGGGTCGGCCAGCGCCCGCACGTGCGGCACGATCCGCGGGTCCAGCCACGGCTCGCCGCGCCGGACGAACTCCGGGTAGACGCAGAGCCGTTCGCGCAGCTCGAAGCCGGCGGCGCGGGAGCGCGCGGCGAGCTCGTCGATCCGCGGCCACGGCCGCTCGGGGTTGACGTGGTCGATGGTCAGCGGCGAGACGCCGCCCCAGTCGTCGATGCCGGCCGCGATCAGCCGCTCGTACTCGGCGTCCACCAGGTTCGGCGGCGCCTGGAGGCACGCCGACGGCCCCATGATCAGCCGGGCCACGGCCACCGCCGCGACCAGGTCGTCCAGCTCGGCGTCGGGCATCGAGCGCATCGCCGTGTCCGGCTTGGCCCGGAAGTTCTGGATGATCAGCTCCTGGACGCCGTGGTAGGCCCGCGCCACGCGCCGCAGCGCGAACAGCGACTCGGCCCGCTCCTCGTACGTCTCCCCGATCCCCAGGAGCAGCCCCGAGGTGAACGGCACGGACGACCGCCCCGCGTCCTCCAGGACCCGCAGCCGCACGGCCGGTTCCTTGTCCGGGGAGCCGTAGTGCGGGCCGCCGGGCTCGGACCACAGCCGGGTGGCGGTGGTCTCCAGCATCATGCCCATCGACGGCGCGACCGGCTTCAGCCGCTGGAAGTCCGTCCACGACAGCACGCCCGGGTTGAGGTGCGGCAGCAGCCCGGTCTCCTCCAGGATCCGCACCGACATCGCCCGCACGTACGCCAGGGTGTCGTCGTACCCGTGCGCGTCCAGCCACTCCCGCGCCTCCGGCCACCGCTCCTCCGGCTTGTCGCCGAGCGTGATGAGCGCTTCCTTGCAGCCGAGCGCGGCACCGCGCCGGGCGATGTCGAGGACCTCGTCCGGCGACAGGAACATCCCGTGCCCGTCGCGCCGCAGCTTGCCCGGCACGGTGACGAAGGTGCAGTAGTGGCACTTGTCCCGGCACAGCCGGGTCAGGGGTATGAACACGCTCTTCGAGTACGTGATCACCCCGGGCCGCCCGGCCGCCTCCAGGCCGGCGTCCCGCACCCGCCCCGCCACGCCGACCAGCTCGTCCAGGTCCTCGCCGCGCGCCCGCAGCAGCACCGCCGCCTCGCCCACGTCGAGCGCGACGCCGTCCCGCGCCCGCCGCAGAGCCCGCCGCATCGAGTTCCTGGTAGGGGCAACCCCCTGCTGGTCGGCCGCGCGGCCGGTCTGGTGGTCCGTCATACCCCGAGCATACGAGCGGCGCCCCGGCGCCGGGCCGGGGTCCCCGCGGCTCGGCGCCCGTCCGTCACCCCAGGTGCTCCGCGTACGCGTCCAGGACCCGCAGCACCTCCGCCTCCCCGGCCGGCGGCAGCTGGAGGACGGTCTCCTCGCAGCCGAGGTCGGCGTAGTGGGCGAGCTTGCCCGGGGTGGGGAGGACGGCGTACGGGACGACCCGGAGGGACTTCGGGTCGCGGCCCGCCTCCTCCCAGGCCCGGCGCAGGACCGGCAGGGACTCGGTCAGGCCGCGGCCGCCGATCGGCATCCAGCCGTCCGTGTGCTCGGCGATCGCCCGGAAGAGCTTCGGGCCGGCGGCTCCGCCGAGGAGGATCCGGGGCGCGCCGCCCGCCGGTTTCGGCCATGCCTCCGAGGCGCGTACCGAGTAGCCGAACTCTCCTTCGTACGCGGTGGGTTCGGGGGCCCACAGGGCCTTCATCAGGGCGAGCCGGTCGTGCACGAGGGCGCGGCGGGTGGGCCAGTCGACGTTGTGGTCGGCGGCCTCCTCGCGGTTCCAGCCGTAGCCGAGGCCGAGGGTGAGGCGGCCGCCGGAGAGGTGGTCGAGGGTGGCGATCCGCTTGGCGAGGGCGATCGGGTCGTGCTGGGCGAGCAGCGTGATGCCGGTGCCGAGCGCGAGCCGGTCGGTGACGGCCGCGGCCTGGGCGAGGGCGACGTACGGGTCCAGGGTCCGCTCGTACTCGCGGGCGGCCCTGCCGCCCGCCGGGTGCTCGGTGTCCCGGGAGACGGGGATGTGGGTGTGCTCGGGCAGGTAGAGGCCGGCGAAGCCGCGCGCCTCCAGCTCGCGGGCGAGCCGCACGGGCGAGATGGTCTCGTCGGTCAGGAAGATCGTGGTCGAGATCCGCATGACGGCACGGTAGGGGCTGCGGCGCGGGATTCCGAGGGGCCGGACGGCCGTGGTGGCGGCGGGACGAAATCCGGGTGCCCGCCTCCGGCGGCGGGCCTACCGTGGCGCGCGTGCTGAACCGAATCGAGACGTACTACGACGCCGTGCCCCGCTCCTCCGCCCGCGGGGAGGACTTCGGGCCGCTGACCCTGTTCGTGCGCGAGGGCTCCGGCGGCTGGCCCTTCTACGCGCGGCCCGCGCTGGGGCACGAGGGGCCGGTGCCGGTGGCCGCCGTGGAGCGGGTGCGGGCCCGGCAGCGGGAGCTGGGGGTGCCGGAGGCGTTCGAGTGGGTGGCGGAGACGACGCCGGGGCTGCGGACGGCCGTGGAGGAGAGCGGGCTCGTGGTGCACGCGCATCCGCTGATGGTCCTGGACGGCGCGCCGCTCCCCGTGCCGGAGCCGGCGGGGGCGGGGGTGCGGATCGTCGGCGCGGACGATCCGGAGCTGGCGGCGGCCGTCGCCGCCCCGTACGCGGCCTTCGGCGCGGCCCCGGGCCCGGGCGACGCGGCCCGGGTGGCCGCCCGGATCGACGCCGGTCTGACGGTCCTCGCCGCCGGTTTCGACGCGGCGAGCGGGGAGGCCCTGGCGGGCGGCCAGGTGCAGCCCGTCGGGGACGTGGCGGAGATCGTCGGCGTCGGCACCCGTCCGGAGGCCCGGCGCCGGGGCCTGGGGCTCGCGGTGACCGCCGCGCTGGTCGCGGACGCCCGGGCGCGCGGGGCCGGGCTGGTCTTCCTGACGGCCTCGGACGCGGACGTGGAGCGGCTCTACGCCCGCCTCGGCTTCCGCACGGTCGCGACCGCCCTCATCGCCGAGGCGCCGGCTCCCTGACCAGGTGCACGTCCACGCCGTCCTCCGCCTCCCGGGTGAAGCCCATCCGCTCGTAGAGGCGGCGGGCGGCGCTCCC
Source organism: Streptomyces roseofulvus (assembly GCF_039534915.1). Classification (NCBI taxonomy): domain Bacteria; kingdom Bacillati; phylum Actinomycetota; class Actinomycetes; order Kitasatosporales; family Streptomycetaceae; genus Streptomyces; species Streptomyces roseofulvus. Next base: position 3,557,808 of record NZ_BAAAWE010000001.1, read on the forward strand.
CCGCAGCACGGAGAGCCGGACGGGGGCGGCGGCGGCGTCGGCCCGGTCGAGCAGGTGGCGCAGGACGGCCGTGCCGAGCCCGCGCCCCTGGAGGGCCGGGGCGAGGTAGAAGTGCTCCAGGCAGAGGCCGGTGCCCTCCGGCCGGAGGGTGACGCAGCCGGCGAGCGGCACGCCGGGGATCTCGATCACCGAGGTGTACGCGGCGGAGAACCCGTCCCGCAGCCGCTGCCGGACCCGCCGCTCGTCGTACCGCCCGAGCCGTTCCAGGTCGGCGCGCAGCACGACCGCCCGCAGCTCGGCGACGGCCTCGACGTCCTCGGCCCGCCCGGGCCGCAGCCACCAGTCCGCGCTCCCGTTGCCGTTCCCGTACCGCTCGCTCATGGCGTGATCGTAGGAGCGCCGTCGTAACCGCTGCGGCCCGGTCCCCGTTGGAGCGGTCATGAAGAGGATCCTCACCGCAGCCGCCCTGACCGCCGTCGCCGCCACCGGCGCCCTCGCCTCCGCCGGCACGGCCGCCGCCGACACGGGCGGCCTGAACCTCCCGTCCGTCGTCCCGCTGAGCGGCGTCCTGACCCCGAAGGCCAAGCCCGCCCAGGCCGCCGACATGCCGGCCGCCAACGCGGCGGTGGAGAAGCTGCTGCCGGGGCAGCGCTGACCCGGAGACCCGGAGAACGGACGAAGGCGGCGGTACCCCCCACGGGACCGCCGCCTTCGCGTTTCTGGATGACTCAGGTGTGTGTCCGGATCGGACCGGTCAGTCGGCGACCACCAGGGACGGGGTCTCCTTGGTGAGGACCTCGCCGCGGAAGAAGGCGGGGCTGCGGCGCTGCATGACCAGCATGATGACCACGCCGAGGAGGAGCAGGCCGACGCCGATGACGAAGACCGAGCCGACGCCGAGGACGGCGGAGCCGGAGCCGTAGGCCGGGTCCCACATGTCGTAGAGGGTCTTGCCGAAGACCGCCGTGAGCATCAGGCCGCCGAGGAGCGGCATGAGGCCCTTGAAGGCGAGGTCGCGGACGGAGCGGAAGAGCTCGGCGCGGAAGTACCAGACGCAGGCGAAGGCGGTCAGCGCGTAGTAGAAGCAGATCATCAGGCCGAGGGCGTAGATGGTGTCGACCAGGACGTGCTCGCTGACCAGGGTCATCACCGTGTAGAAGACGCCGGTGGCGACGCCGGCCACGATCGTGGCCTTGCCGGGGGTCTTGAAGACGGGGTGGACCTTGGTGAAGGACTTCGGCAGGGCCTCGTACGTGGACATGGCGAGGACCGTGCGGGCGACCGGGATGAAGGTGGTCTGGAGGCTCGCGGCGGCCGAGGCCAGGACGGCGACGAAGAGGAGGACGCCGAGGGCGGGGCCCATGACCGGGCCGGCGAGGGCGGCGAAGACGTTGTCGGAGGTCTCCGGGTTGGCGAGGCCGAGGCCCTGGTCGCCGGAGCCGACGGCCATCTGCGCGGCGATGCCGGTGGCGAGGTAGGAGCCGACCAGGACGACCATGGCGATGAGCGCGGCGCGGCCGGGGGTCTTGTCGCTGCCGACGGTCTCCTCGTTGGTCGCCATGCAGGCGTCCCAGCCCCAGTACATGAAGATCGAGAGGGAGAGGCCGGCGGTGAAGGCGGCGAAGGACTGGACCGCGAAGGGGTTCATCCAGGACCAGGAGAAGTCGACCGAGGTCTCGAAGGAGCCGGCCTTGGAGAGGGCCAGGGCGACGAAGACGGCGAGGACGACGAGCTGGAGGCCGACGAGGGCGTACTGGACGCCCTTGGTGGCCGTCATGCCGCGGTAGCTGATCGCGGTGGCGACGGCGATGAGGGCGAGGCAGGTGACGATGTGGACGGCCTTGTTGTCGTCCAGGGCGGCGATGGACTCGCTGCCGGTGACCTCGCCCGCCAGGAGCCAGAAGTACGAGGTGGCGACGCCGGCCAGGTTGGAGAGGACGATGATCGTGGCGATCACCAGGCCCCAGCCGCACATCCAGCCGATCTTGGGGCCGAACGCCTTCACGGTCCAGGTGAAGGAGGTGCCGCAGTCGGGCATGGCCTTGTTGAGCTCCCGGTACGCGAAGGCGACGAGGAGCATGGGGAGGAAGCCCGCGAGGAAGACGGCGGGCATCTGGAGGCCGACCTCGCCGGCGGTGGAGCCGAGGGTGGAGGTCAGGCAGTAGACCGGGGCGACGGTCGAGATGCCGATGATCGCGTTTCCGAAGAGGCCGACGCTGTTGCCGCCGAGGCCCTTCTTGCGCACGTCCTGCGTGACGCCCGGGGCGTTGACGCCCCTTACCGTGTCTCCGGCCTGGGGCCGTGCTTCCACCTGAGTCATGAACAGGACGTTAAGTGCTGCGGTTTCCTTATCCGGAGGATCAGACTCCGCTCAGCTGATCGATCAACGCCTTGCATTGCGAGGTCAGATCGGGGCAGCCGCCAATGATTGAAAGATCGACGACCGTACGGGACCGACCAACCGGTAGGTCGACCGGCGGGTGTCCGATATGCGGGAACCGCAGCAAAGCCCGGAATGTCCGTTTCCAAATTTTCCCGAGGAATTTTCCCGCCGTCCGGCCGGGCGGCCGGAACCCTTGGGAGAACTGGGTTCCGGCCTTTGTACCGACCGGTCAGCCCGGCCAGACCACCGCCTGGAGCTCGCTGTAGGCGTGGAGGGCGTACGAGCCCACGTCCCGGCCGACCCCGCTCTTCTTGAAGCCGCCGAACGGCGCCTCCATGTTCCGGCCGACGGTGTTGATCCCGACCCCGCCGGCCCGCAGCCGGGCGGCGACCCGGAAGGCGCGGGCCACGTCCCCGGACCACACGTAGTCGAGCAGGCCGTAGTCGCTGTCGTTGGCGAGGGCGATGCCCTCCTCCTCGTCGTCGAAGGGGACGACCACGACGACCGGGCCGAAGATCTCCTCGCGCACCACCCGCATCTCGCTGGTGCAGTCGGCGAGCAGCGTCGGGGCCACGTAGAAGCCGCGGTCGAGGGCTGGGCGCTCGCCGCCGGCGACGACCGTGGCGCCCTCCTTGCGGCCCAGTTCCACGTACGACTCCACCCGGTCGCGGTGGGCGGCCGAGATCACCGGGCCCACGACCGTGCCCGGCTCGGCCGGGTCGCCGACCTTCATGAAGGCGAGGTAGCCGGTCAGCTTCTCGACCAGCCGCCGGTAGATCCCGCGCTGGGCGAGGACCCGGGTGGGGGCGGTGCAGATCTGGCCGCTGTAGAAGGCGAAGGTGGTGCCGATGCCCAGCACGGCCGAGTCCAGGTCGGCGTCGTCGAAGACGAGCGCGGCGCCCTTGCCGCCGAGCTCCATCAGCTGCCGTTTCACGGCCCGGCCGCAGACCTCGCCGATGGCCTGGCCGACGGCGGTGGAGCCGGTGAAGGAGACCATGTCGACGTCCGGGGAGTCGACGGCGGCCTCGCCGACGGCCGGCGAGGAGCCGGTCACCAGGTTGACCACCCCCGCCGGGACGCCGGCCTCCTCCAGGGCGCGGACCATGGCGACGACGGACAGCGGGTCCTGCGGGGCCGGTTTCACGACGACGGTGTTGCCCATGGCGAGCGCCGGGGCGATCTTGCCGGCCGGGTTGGCCCAGGGGTTGTTGTACGAGGTGATGCAGGTGACGACGCCGACCGGGCGGCGGACCGCGACGGCCCCGAAGACGCCGGCCCGCCCCATCGGGCCGGCCTCGTTGATCTGCGGCGGCAGGGCCTCCTCGACCGGTTCCAGGGCGCCCTTCGCGTACCGCCGGAAACGGGAGGAGCCGACGGCGACCTGCATGCCGCGGGCGGTGGCGGTGGTGGCGCCGGTCTCGGCGCGGGCCAGCAGGGTGTGCGCGTCGGCGTCGCGGGCCATGATCGCGGCGGCCCGGTCGAGGATCGCGGCGCGCTCCTCGGGCCTGGTCCGGGACCAGCGCCCGAAGGCGTCGCGGGCGGCGGCGGCCGCCTCGTACACCTGGGCCCGGGACGCCTCGGGGGCGAGTCCGACGGTCTCCTCGGTGGCCGGGTCGATCACCTCGTAGTGGCCGCCGTCGGGTTCGGTCCACTCGCCGCCGATGAAGAGCTTCTCGGTCCTCACCGGGTGCCCACCGTCCTCGTGTCGCGGCCCGAGCGCAGCACCCTGCCCGGGATCGCCCCGGTCACCTCGTCGTCCCTGACCGTCTCCACGCCGTTGACGCGGACGGAGACGATCCCGACCGCCCGCGAGTCCAGGCGCGGGCTGTCGCCCGGCAGGTCGTGGACGAGGGTCGCCGGTCCCGCGTCGATCCGCTCCGGGTCGAAGAGGACCAGGTCGGCGTGGAAGCCCTCGGCGATCCTGCCCCGCTCGCGGAGGCCGAACAGCCGGGCCGGGTCGTCGCTGAGCATCCGCACGGCCTGCTCCAGCGGCACCAGCTTCCGGCCGCGCAGGCAGTCGCCGAGGAAGCGGGTGGTGTACGGGGCTCCGCACATCCGGTCCAGGTGGGCGCCGGCGTCGGAGCCGCCCAGCATGACGTCCTCGTGCTGCCAGGTCTCGGCGCGCAGCGCCCAGGAGGCCGGGTCGTTGTCGGTGGGCATCGGCCACAGGACGGTCCTGAGGTCGTCGTTGGCGCAGATCTCGACGAGGCACTGGAAGGGGTCCTGGCCGCGTTCGGCGGCGATGTCCCGCACCACCCGGCCGGTCAGGCCCTCGTTCTCGCGGCTGTACGTGTCGCCGATGACGTACCGGCCGAAGTGCGCGAGGCGGCGGAAGACGCCGGCCTCCCTGGAGTCGGCGCGCCGCAGCATCTCGGCCCGGACGTCCGGGTCGCGGAGCTTCGCGATCCGCTCGGGGACCGGCAGGCCGAGGATCTCGCCCCAGCCGGGGATGAGGTTGAGGGCGCAGAAGGTGCCGAGGGACATGTTCATGGGGGTGAGGATCGGCATGGTGAGGGCGACGATCCGGCCGCCGGACTTGCGGGCCCGTTCGGAGGCGGTGAGCTGACGGGGGACGCGCTCGGGGACGGCGGCGTCGATGGTGAGCACGTTCCAGTTGAGGGGCCGTCCGGCGGCGGCGGTCATCTCGACGAAGAGGTCGATCTCGGCGTCGCTGAACTGGTCGAGGCAGCCCGCGAGGATCGCCTCCAGCTGGGTGCCCTCGTGTTCGCCGACCGCCTTCGAGAGGGCGATCAGCTCGGCGGGGCTCGCGTGCCGGGAGGCGACGGGGGCGCCGTCGCCGTCGGAGTGGGTGGACGACTGGGTGGTGGACAGGCCCCAGGCGCCGGCCTCCATGGCCTCCTTGAGGAGGGCGGTCATCCGCGCCAGCTGCTCGGGGGTGGCCTCGCCGCCGACGGCGTCCTCGCCCATCACGTACCGGCGCAGGGCGCAGTGGCCGACCATGAACCCGGCGTTGACGGCGATCCGGCCCTCCAGGGCGTCGAGGTACTCGCCGAAGGTGGACCAGCTCCAGTCGACGCCCTCTTCGAGGGCGGCGAGGGCCATGCCCTCGACCTTGGACATCATGCGGCGGGTGTAGTCGGCGTCCTCGGGCCGGTCCGGGTGGAGCGGGGCGAGGGTGAAGCCGCAGTTGCCGCCGGCGACGGTGGTGACGCCGTGGTTCATGGAGGGGGTGGCGTACGGGTCCCAGAAGAGCTGGGCGTCGTAGTGGGTGTGGGGGTCGACGAAGCCGGGGGCGAGGACGAGTCCGGTGGCGTCCTCGGTGGTGCGGGCCGCCGCGCCGGGAGGCGGGAGCACGATGCGTCCGTCGCGGATGCCGACGTCGGCGACGCGGGCGGGGGCGCCGGTGCCGTCCACGACGGTGGCGCCCTTGATCAGGTGGTCGAGCATGACGTCCCTTTCTGTCCAAGGCCACGCGTGTGCCCCGGCCGGGGCCGCCGCGGAACGGCCGCCGGCCGGGGCGGGTGACGAGCCGCCGACCCGGGAAGCCGGACGGCTCGCGTGTGCGGTTCCGCCGCCCGTTGGGGGCAGGCGTTCCGCGGCCCGGTGTGGGCCGGGGCGGGACGCCTGCCGACACGGGGTGGGTGGGGGCGGGCGCCGTCCCGCCCGGGGGCGGCCCGCTCGGGGCGGCCCGTGCCGGAGGCGGCCCGTGCCGGGGTGCTAGGAGCCGGCCGACTGGCGGAAGCGGGTGGTGCGGTGGATCGGGTCCGTGTCGATCTCGGGGATCACGTGCTCGCCGATCAGCTTGATCGTGTTCATCGTGTCCTCGCACGAGATCCCGATCGGCAGGCCGAACGACAGCTGGTCCGCCCCCGCCTGCTCCCAGCGCCGGCACTGCGCGAGGACCTCCGACGGGTCGCCGCAGATCATCAGCTCCTCCGCGATGAGGAGTTCGATGATCTCGGCCGAGTACTCGGGGAGCAGCTCGGGCCACTCCGGGATGCCCTCGGGCCGGGGGAAGGTGTCGTGGTAGCGGAAGAGCAGGGACTGGAGGTAGTTCAGTCCGCCGCCGACGGCGATCTCGACGGCCTTCTCGTGGGTCTCGGCGCAGATCGCGGTGGAGGTGACCATGACGTTGTCGTTGACGAAGTCGCCGACCGCCTTGGCCTCCTTGATCGCGTTCTTGTAGGACTCGACGACCCACTCCATGTCGGAGACCTTCTGGACGCTGAAGCCGAGGACGCCGAGGCCCATCTTCCCGGCCATGGCGTAGGAGGACGGGGAGCCGGCGGCGTACCACATGGCGGGGTGGGAGGCGCCGTACGGCTTGGGGAGGATCTTGCGGGGCGGCAGGGACCAGTGCTTGCCCTGGAAGCCCTGGTACTCGTCCTGGAGCCACATCTTGGGGAACTCGGCGATGGTCTCCTCCCAGAGTTCCTTGGTGTGGTTCATGTCGGTGATGCCCGGGAAGAAGCCGAGGATCTCGTGGCTGCCCGCGCCCCGGCCGGAGCCGAACTCGAAGCGGCCGGCGGAGAGGTGGTCGAGCATGGCGACCTTCTCCGCGACCTTCACCGGGTGGTTGACCGGGGCGAGCGGGTTGAAGATGCCGGAGCCGAGGTGGATGCGCTCGGTGGCGTGGGCGAGGTAGCCCAGGTAGACGTCGTTGGCCGAGAGGTGCGAGTACTCCTCCAGGAAGTGGTGCTCGGAGGCCCAGGCGTACTTGAAGTTCGACCTGTCGGCCTGGATGACGTACTCGGTCTCCTCCATGAGGGCCTTGTGCTCGGCTTCGGGATCGGTCTCGGCGCGCTTGCCGACGTATCCCTGTACGAAGATCCCGAATTCCACGGAAGTCACCGTCCTCGTGAGTTTCTGACGTGCCGTCAGATTCTTGGATGCGCTGCGCCGTGTCAATACCTGACGGCTCGTCAGGTCAGGTCAGAACAGGGAGACCCCGGCCAGCCAGCCGCCGTCGATCACGAACGGCTGGCCCGTCACGTACGAGGAGTCCTCCGAGGTCAGGAAGAGGGCGAGGGCCGCGACCTCCGCCGGGCGGCCGATCCGGCCGAGCGGCACCAGCGTGCGGTACAGCTCGGCGGTGGCGGCCGGGTCGACCCCCTCCGGGTTGCTCATCGCGGTGTCGATCGCGCCCGGGCAGACCGCGTTGACCCGGATCCCCTTCGGGGCCAGCTCCAGCGCCGCCACCCGGGTCAGGCCGACCACGGCGTGCTTGGAGGCCGCGTAGGCGCCGACCCCCGCCATTCCGGTCAGGCCCGTGTACGAGGCGGTGTTCACGATCGTGCCGCCGCCGGCCGCCGCGATCTCCGGTGCGACCGCCCGGATGCCCAGGAAGCAGCCGGTCTGGTTGACCGAGACGATCGCCTGGAACTCCTCCAGGGGGGTCGAGAGGAGCTCGTTGAAGCGGAGGATGCCGGCGTTGTTCACCAGGGCGTCGATCTTCCCGAACCGCTCCTTGGCGGCGGCCACCGCGTCCGCCCACTCCTCCTCGCGGGTCACGTCCAGGTGGACGTAGGCGGCCCGCTCCTCCCCCAGCTCCTTGGCGAGCGCCTCGCCGGGGCCGTCCAGCACGTCCGCGAGGACCACCCTGGCCCCCTCGGCGGCGAAGAGCCGCGCCTCCTGCTCGCCCTGCCCGCGCGCCGCGCCCGTGACGATCGCGACCCGCCCGTCCAGCTTGCCCATGTGCCCACTCCCTACAGGTGAGGGGCGACCTCCGACCCGAAGGCCGCCATCTGGTCGACGAGTTCGGTGCGGCTCCGGCTGCGGAACCGCACCTGGAGCTGGCCGACGCCCATCGCTCCGTACGCCCGGAGCGAGGCCACCAGCTCCTCCGGCGGGCCGGCGAGGGTGCGCCGGCCGACCTCCCAGCCGGGGGTGCCGACGTACAGCGGCTCGGCGATCGCGCCGTGGACGAAGGGCTCCGCGAGCCCGGCCTCCTCGCGCAGCCGCCGGATCCGCTCGATCCGGCGGGCCAGCACGTCCCGCGGGTCGCCCTGCGGCAGCCAGCCGTCGCCCTTGAGCGCGGCCCGCCGCACCGCCGCCGGGGAGGAGCCGCCCACCCAGACCGGCACCCGCCGCTGCGCGGGCCGCGGCCGCTGCCCGAGGTCCTTGAAGGCGAACCGCTCCCCGAGGTGCTCCGGGTACTCCTCCGGGCCGAGCGCCGCCCGCAGCGCGTCGATCGTCTCGTCGAGGACCGCGCCGCGCCGGGCGAAGTCCGCCCCGACCGCCTCGAACTCCTCCTGCACGTGCCCGGCCCCCACCCCGAGGACCAGCCGGCCGCCGGAGAGGTGGTCGACGGTCGCGTACGCCTTGGCGGTGACCAGCGGATGCCGCAGCCCGACGACGGCGACGTGCGAGAGCAGCCGGACCCGCTCGGTGGCGGCGGCCAGGAAGGAGAGCGTGGCCACCGGGTCGTACCAGACGGTGCCCATCCCGGCGGCGAGCCGGCGCGGGATGGCCACGTGGTCGCAGCAGGCGACGTAGTCGAAGCCGTGCGCGTCGGCGGCCCGGGCGACGGCGAGCAGATCGGCGGGCCCGGCGGCGGCCTCCCAGGGCTCGGCGTAGATCGCGGACTGGGACTGGACGGGCAGCTGCATCCCGTAGACCACCATGGGGACCCCCTTGTCTGACGTACCGTCAGTTATGGCGACGGGGCCATGCTGTCGCCTGACGGGCCATCAGGCAAGGCCTTTGGGGAGCCCCTCTCACCCCTTCGCCGCGTGACGAGCAGGGGCGCTCGCCGCCACCCTCGGGCGACGACCACCTGACAGCATGCCGCATCACCCCGAGCTTGACATGCGGCATCATCTGCTGCACTCTGTGATGCATGGCCACCATGACCCGTAAGAGCGTTCCCCTCGACGCCCTCGTCGAAGAGACGATGGAACGCGTACGCCGCCATGCCAGCCCGGAGAATGCGGCCCTGCGCCAGGTCACCGGGATAAGCGTGAGCGACGACACCTCGGATGCCGAGGTGCTCCGCGCACTGCTCAACGCCGGCCGGGTCGCCGTCCAGGAGAGGGCCTTGGAGAACGGCTACGCGGCACTTGCCGCGGCTCAGGACGACGAAGACCGCGCCTACGCCGCCGCACGTCGTGCTCGCAGGCGAAGCGACGCCGGAGTGGACGAATGACGGAGATCGTTCCCGTGCGCGGGCGGCTGTACCGCGCCGATCTGGGGTTCGGCCTCAAGCCCTGGCTCGTCGTCTCCAACAACGCGCGCAACCAGAAGCTGGACGAATGCCTGGTGGTCCGTATCACCACGAGCGACAAGCCCGACATTGCGAGCATCGTCAGGCTGGGGCCGAATGATCCCGTCGGCGGCCGGATTCTCTGCGATGACCTCGGCCCGATGTACCGGGACGACATCAAGGCCGACCTCGGCGCCCTCTCCGCGCAGACGATGATGCAGGTCGCTACAGCACTACGGCACGTCCTGGCCATCTAGCGCACGCCCCCCGCAGGCGCACTCGGCGGGGGGCGTTCCACGGCATCCAGGGTCACGGCCTCCAGAGGCCCTCCGGCGTCAGGCCCAGCAGGTCGATCGCGTTGCCGCGGACGATCCGCTCGACGACGTCCGGCGCCAGGTGGCCCATCTGCGCCTCGCCGACCTCCTTGGACTGGGGCCAGGTGGAGTCCGAGTGCGGGTAGTCCGTCTCGTAGAGGACGTTCGCCGCGCCGATCGCGTCGAGGTTGCGCAGCCCGAAGGCGTCGTCGAAGAAGCAGCCGAAGACGTGCCCGGCGAAGAGCTCCGACGGCGGCCGGGTGACCTTGTCGGCGACCCCGCCCCACGCGCGGTTCTCCTCCCAGACCACGTCCGCCCGCTCCAGGATGTACGGGATCCAGCCGATCTGGCCCTCCGCGTACATGATCCGCAGGTTCGGGAAGCGCTCGAACTTGCCGCTCATCAGCCAGTCGACCATCGAGAAGCAGCAGTTGGCGAAGGTGATCGTGGAGCCCACCGCCGGCGGGGCGTCCGCCGAGGTGGACGGCATCCGGCTGGACGAGCCGATGTGCATCGCGACGACCGTGCCGGTCTCGTCGCAGGCCCGGAGGAAGGGGTCCCAGTGGTCGGTGTGGACCGAGGGCAGCCCCAGGTGCGGCGGGATCTCGGAGAAGGCGACCGCCCGCACGCCCCGCGCCGCGTTCCGCCGCACCTCGGCGGCGGCCAGCTCGGGGTCCCACAGCGGGATGAGGGTCAGCGGGATGAGCCGGCCGTGCGCCTCGGGGCCGCACCACTCCTCGACCATCCAGTCGTTGTACGCGCGGACGCAGAGGAGCCCGAGCTCGCGGTCGGCCGCCTCGGTGAAGGTCTGGCCGCAGAAGCGCGGGAAGGTCGGGAAGCAGAGCGCGGACTGGACGTGGTTGACGTCCATGTCGGCGAGCCGGTCCGGGACGGAGAAGGAGCCCGGGCGCATCTGCTCGTAGGTGATGACTTCGAGGCGTATCTCGTCCCGGTCGTAGCCGACGGCCGTGTCGAGCCGGGTGAGGGGACGGTGAAGGTCTTCGTAGACCCACCAGTCGCCGATCGGCCCGTCGTCGCCCGGCGCGCCCATGACCGGCGCGAACCTGCCGCCGAGGAAGGTCATCTCCTTCAGCGGGGCGCGGACGATCCGCGGGCCGGTGTCGCGGTACCGGGAGGGGAGCCGGTCGCGCCAGACGTGCGGGGGCTCCACGGTGTGGTCGTCCACCGAGATGATCCTGGGGAAGGTCTCCTGGGTCTCCATGTCCTTCACGGTAGCGCCGATCTGACGAACCGTCAGCTGTTGTGCCGGCCGGTACCGGTCACAGCTCCTCCACAACGGCGCCCCGATGCTGACGCGCTCCCTCCGGACAAGGCAGACTGTCCGGGGCGATACCACCGGTAGGGGCAGGGGGAGCCATGGGTCAGGACAACGGGCCGCGCGTCCCGGCGCAGGGCCCCGGCGGGCACGGAGCCGGGCCCGGATCCGGCGTGCCGCGGCAGCGCGCCGGGACGGCCGGAGCCGCCACGGGACCGGCGGCCGACGCTCCGGCCGGGGCGGTCCCGGAGGAGCGTCACGCCGGCGCCGACACCGGCACCGGGCTGCGGTTCGGCGTGCTCGGGCCCGTACGGGCCTGGCGGGACGGGGAGGCCCTGGCCACCGGCTCGCCCCAGCAGCGGGCCCTGCTCGCCGCCCTGCTCCTGCGCAGCGGCCGCACCGCCACCGCCGCCGAGCTCATCGACGCGCTCTGGGGCGAGGAACCCCCCTCCCAGGCGCTCGCCGCCCTCCGCACGTACGCCTCGCGGCTCCGCAAGGTCCTCGGCGCCGAGGTGCTGGTCAGCGAGTCCGGCGGCTACGCGCTGCGGACCACCGCGCTCGACCTCACCCGCGCCCGGGAGCTGGCCGCCGAGGCCGAGAAGCTGCGGGCCGCCGGCGACCGGACCGCCGCCCGCGCCCGGCTCGCCGAGGCCCTCGACCTGTGGGACGGAGAGGTCCTGGCCTCCGTCCCCGGGCCGTACGCCGACGCGCAGCGGACCCGCCTGGAGGAGTGGCGGCTCACCCTCCTGGAGACCCGCGTCGACATCGACCTGGAGATCGGCGCGCACGCCGAGGCCGTCTCCGAACTGACCGCGCTCACCGCCGCACACCCGCTGCGCGAGCGGCTGCGCGAACTGCTGATGCTCGCGCTCTACCGCAGCGGACGGCAGGCGGAGGCCCTCGCCGTGTACGCCGACACCCGCCGGCTCCTCGCCGACGAGCTCGGCGTCGACCCGACCCCCGAACTCTCCCGGCTCCAGCAGCGCATCCTCCAGGGCGACACCGAACTGGCCCGCCCCGTCGAGGAACAGGCCCCCGCCGCCGCGCCGGTCGCCCGCCCCGCCCAGCTCCCCGCGACCGTCGCCGACTTCACCGGCCGGACCGCGTTCGTCCGCGAACTCGGCGCGCGGCTCGCCACCGCCGAGGGCTCCGTGATGGCGGTCTCGGCGCTGGCCGGCATCGGCGGCGTCGGCAAGACGACCCTCGCCGTGCACGTGGCCCACGAGGCCCGGCCGCACTTCCCCGACGGGCAGCTGTACGTCGACCTCCAGGGCGCGGGCGCCCGCGCCGCCGCGCCCGAGACCGTCCTCGGCTCCTTCCTGCGCGCCCTCGGCACGCCCGACTCGGCCATCCCCGACTCCCTGGAGGACCGGGCGGCCCTCTACCGCTCGACGCTGGACGGCCGCCGCGTGCTGATCCTGCTCGACAACGCCCGGGACGCCGCCCAGATCCGCCCCCTGCTGCCCGGCACGGCCGGCTGCGCCGCGCTCGTCACCAGCCGCATCCGCATGGTCGACCTGGCGGGCGCGCACCTCGTGGACCTGGATGTGATGTCCCCCGAGGAGGCGCTCCAGCTCTTCACCCGGATCGTCGGCGAGGAGCGGGTGCGGGCGGAGCGGGAGGCGGCGCTGGACGTGGTGGCCGCCTGCGGCTTCCTCCCCCTGGCGATCCGCATCGCCGCCTCGCGCCTGGCGGCCCGCCGCACCTGGACGGTGTCGGTCCTGGCCGCGAAGCTGGCCGACGAGCGCCGCCGGCTCGACGAGCTCCAGGCGGGCGACCTCGCGGTCAAGGCGACCTTCGAGCTCGGCTACGGGCAGCTGGAGCCGGCCCAGGCGCGCGCCTTCCGCCTGCTGGGCCTCGCGGACGGCCCCGACATCTCCCTGGCAGCGGCGGCGGCCGTCCTCGACCTCCCCCTCTGGGACACCGAGGACCTCCTGGAGGCCCTGGTCGACACGTCCCTCCTGGAGTCGGCCGCGCCCGGCCGCTACCGCTACCACGACCTGCTCCGCCTGTACGCGCGCGCGTGCGCCGACCGGGACGAGCACCCGCCGACGGAGAAGGAGGCGGCGCTCTCCCGGCTCCTCGACTTCTACCTGTCGACGGCGGCCCGGGTGTACGCCATCGAGCGCCCCGGCGACCGGCTCGTCGACCACCTGGAGCGCACCGAGTACGAAGGTCTGGCCTTCACCGACCGCCACGACGCGCAGGACTGGCTCTACGCCGAGTCCCACTGCCTCCTCGCCTGCGTCCGCCAGTCCGCCGCCTCCCCCACGACCCTCCGCCGCGCGGTGGACCTCCTGTGGGCGTCCCTGGACCTGGCGGAGTCCGGCGCCAACTCCAAGGAGTACGAGGCGGTGGCGACGGTCCTGCGGGAGGCGGCGGCGAAGACGGGCGACGTACGGGCGGAGGGGCGCGCGGCCAACACGCTGGCGTACGTCCACCACTACCAGGGCCGCTTCGACCAGGCGGAACAGGAGGCGGCGGAGGTGACGGAGCTCGCGGGGTCCGTGGACGACCCCCTGCCCGTCTGCTGGGCGCTGAACGCCCGGGGGGCCATCGCCCACTACCAGGCGCGGTTCGGCGACGCCGACGAGCACCTGACCCGGGCCATCGCCGAGTTCCGTGCGGCGGAGGACCGTGCCGGAGAAGCCGCCGCCCTGTGCAACCTCTCCCGCATCCGTCTCGCGACGGGGCGCAAGGAGGACGCCATCCGCATGGCCCAGCAAGGGGCCGACATGTACGAGGAGATGGGCCACGCCCTCAAGGGCGCCAACGGGCGCTACGCGCTCGGCCTCGCCCTCACCGAGGGCGGACGCCTGGACGCCGCGCGCGACCAGCTGCACGGCGCGCTGAGCGTCTTCGTCGACAGCCGCCAGCGGCTGTGGGAGGGCATGACCCTGTTCCGGATCGCCGAGGTCGAGATCGCCGCCGGCCGCTACGGCGTGGCGGCGGCCGGCGCGGAGAAGGCGCTGACCGTCCTCAGGGGCATCGGCGGCGAGTGGCGGCGCGGGAACGTCCTCACCGTCCTCGGCAAGGCCCTGCACGGGCTCGGTCAGTCGGGGCGCGCCCAGGTCTGCTGGCAGGAGGCCCTGGACATCTACCAGGAGCTGGGCTCGCCGGAGGCCGCCGAGGTGAAGGCCCTCCTGTCCCCGCCGCTCGTGGCCTGACCTCGGGCTTCGGGGCCGTTCATCATTCGTTTATCGCCACCCGGCAGAGTCTTCCTCAACGATCCGTCGTGTCGGGGGGCAGACGGGTCGGGAAGAGAGGTCGTCAGCCCGGCGCACTAGGGTGAGCGATTCCGAGGGGCCCGTCCGTCCGGCCACGGGGGAACGGCTGGGCGGGCCCCGATCACCAGCACACGAAGTCATCCACCTGGAGGGGACCGTCATGGCCGACACCAACGCCACCGACCCGATCGCCACGCCCGAGAACCTGCACATCACCGGTGAGGGCACCGAGGCCGTCGGCACCAAGAACCTGCACATCACCTCCGAGCCGGCCGACGCCATCGCGGACAAGGTGCTCGGCGAGGGCGGCGCCTCGACGGACAACCTCCACATCACGTCGGAGCCGGCCAAGTAGACCACTCCCCACGGGGATATCGGCACCGGCGGCGACTTCGGGGGAGCTGCCGGGGCCACCCACAGGGGGCCCGGTCGACGGGGGAGCACACGGTCCCGGGGGACTCCGGACGGAACCAGGGGGGATTCGTCCGGCAGGGACCGCGAGCAACGCGATCGGACCGCCGACGGAAGGGGCCGGGCATCTGCCCGGCCCCTTCCGCCTGTATCCGGCCACCTGACGAAGTAGGCCGTTCCACTTCGCGGACGGGAAGCCCCGCCACGAGGATCGATCCGCCCGATTCCCACCCCTTCATGAGGAGCCCTTCATGAGCCGCACGAAGCGTCTCGTCGCCCTCGCGGTCGTCGCCACCGCGCTGGCCTTCGGCGCGGCCGCACCCGCGTCGGCGAACATGCACATCACCGGCACCACCGCCTACGACGGCCTCCGCGCCGGCTGACCGTCCGCCGGGAAGCGGGCCACCAGCAGGGCGCCTCGTTCGCCCGGGTCCTCGATCGTGAGGGTGCCGCCGTGGTGGTGGCGAGGTCTCTGGCGATGGGGAGGCCCAGGCCGGCGCCGCCGGTGGTGCGGGTGCGGGTGGCGTCGAGGCGGGTGAAGCGGTCGAAGACCGCTCGGAGCCGTCCTCCTGCTCCTGCCCCTCCAGCCGACCGCCCGGCTCGCGGCGCCGGGGCTGCTCGACCGGGAGCCGGCCGTGGAGTGGCTGGTCCTGGACCGGGCGGACGGGTTCCCGGCGGGGGCGACGGACGGGGTGCTGCGGGAGGCGGCCTCGGACCCGGCGTGGCGGGTGCTGCGGGACGAGGCCGGGATCGTCCTCCTCGCCCGGGCGGGGTGAGCGGTCAGCCGCGGGCGTAGGAGCCGAGGCCGACGAGGCAGTAGACGTACTCGCTGATGGTGGTGCCGTTCATGGTGTAGCGGTGCGAGAAGGCGTACTCGGTCTTGGGGTTGGCGTTGCACCTGTTCATGTCGGAGGTGAAGGGGAAGGTCTGGATGACCTTGTAGTGGGCGTCCGAGGCCGAGCAGGGGACCTCCTCGACGCCGCTGACGGACTGGGCGGTCTCGGAGTCCGGCAGGGTGCCGTTGAGGCAGGTGCCCTTGTCGTACGGGTCGGGCTCCTCCTCGGTGGGGGTGGCGGTCGCGGTGGGGGCGAGGTCGCCGAGGTCGAGGCTGGGGAAGGGCGAGACGGAGAAGGTGGGGACGGTGGGCCGGGCGTCGGGCGTGTCCTTGTCGTCGTTGGCGTCGAGGAGGTACAGGCCGCCGATGATCCCGCCGATGACGAGCAGCGGGACGAGGCAGCCGGCGACGCCGGACCTGCGCTGCTGGGGGGTCTGGCCGCCGGCGACGGTGATGCGGAGGAGGACGGTCCCGCCGGCCAGCTGGACCGGGACGAGGTCGCCGTGGCGGCAGGGCGGGACGTGGAGCTGGGTGGGGCCGCCGGGCAGGGTGACCGGGATGACGACTCCGGTGGCGGCCTGCTGCGGGGTGAGGGTGAGGGGGATCTCCTGCGTGGACACCTGCTGCTCCTCGGGTCGGAGGGGGACGGGGTGTGCGCGCCTCTATGACGTGTACACGCGGCGGACCGGTTGCGTCCGCGGAGCGATTTCTATAAACGGATTCCAATCTTCCGGAATTGGCTCCCGCCGCCCCCGTCGCCCTCAACCCCGTTTCCGCAGCTCGCCCTTGACCACCTTGCCGGCCGCGTTGCGCGGCAGCTCCGTCACGAACTCGACCTGCCGGGGCACCTTGTAGTTCGCCATCTCCCGCCGCGACCAGGCGATCAGGTCGTCGGCGGTGGTCCGCGCGCCCGGGCGCCGCACCACGAACGCCTTGCCGACCTCGCCGAGCCGGGTGTCGGGGACGCCGATGACGGCGACGTCGGCGACGTCCGGGTGCAGGCCCAGGAGCTGCTCGATCTCGGCCGGGTAGGCGTTGAAGCCGCCGACGATGAACATGTCCTTGAGCCGGTCGGTGATCCGCAGGTTCCCGGCCTCGTCGAGGACGCCGACGTCGCCGGTGCGCAGCCAGCCGTCCGCGTCGATCGCGGCGGCCGTCGCCTCCTCGTCCTCGAAGTAGCCGCGCATCACGTTGTGACCCCTGACCAGCACCTCGCCGGTGCCGGAGAGCCGGACCTCGACGCCGGGGACGGCCCGGCCGGAGGTGGTGGCGATCGTCTCGTCGGGGTCGTCGCGGCGGCACATGGTGACGAGGCCGCTCGCCTCGGAGAGGCCGTAGGCGGTGAGGACGGTGCCGACGCCCAGCTCGGAGCGGAGCCGCTCGACCAGGAGCAGCGGGACGACGGCGGCGCCGGTGACGACCAGGCGGAGGCTGGACAGGTCGTGGGCGGCGCGGGCCGGGTGGTCGAGGAGCGACTGGTGGAGGGTGGGCGGGCCGGGGAGCACGCTGATCCGCTCGGCGGCGATGTTGGCGAGGACGGTGTCGACGGTGAAGACCGACTGCGGCACGATCACCGCGCCGCGCATCAGACAGGCGAGGACGCCCGCCTTGTAGCCGAAGGTGTGGAAGAACGGGTTCACGACCAGGTACCGGTCACCCTCCGCCAGGCCGGCGAGCGCGGCCCACTCGGCGTAGCAGCGCAGGCTCTGGGCGTGGCTGATGACGGCGCCCTTGGGGCGGCCGGTGGTGCCCGAGGTGTAGACGATGTCCGAGGGACCGTCCGGGTCGACGGCGTCGGCCCGGGCCCGTACGCGCTCCGCCGGGACCCGGTCGCCCTCGGCGAGGAACTCCTTCCAGGTGGTCCACTCGGCCTCGTCGGGCGCGGTGTCGCCGAGGACGACCACCCGCTCCAGGTGCGGCAGGGGCACCCCGGCACGGCGCAGCGAGGCGACGTACGAGGTGCCGAGGAAGGTGCCGGTGACGAAGAGCAGCCGGGCGCGGGAGCGGGCGAGGACGTCGGCGGCCTCGGCGCCCTTGAAGCGGGTGTTGAGCGGGACGAGGACGGCGCCGGCGGTGACGGCGCCGAGGGCGGCGACGATCCAGTCGAGGCTGTTGGGCGCCCAGACCGCGACCCGGTCGCCGGCCCGTATCCCGGTGGCCAGGCAGGCCGCGGCGGACCGCTCGACCCGGGCGGCGAGTTCGGCGTACGAGATCCGGGCGCGGCCGTCGGCGACCGCCTCCCGCTCGGCCCACCGCTCCCCCGCCGCCCGGACGAGCCCCGGGATCGTGCCCCACTCCAGGTCGCCGCGCACGTCCATCCCCAACCTCCCGGTAGCCGACCAATAGCTGACTATCCGTCAGATTAGTTGTAGCCTGACGCGCTGTCAGCAGTGCTGCCCCCTGAGGAGGTCCGGTGCTCAAGGACGCCACCGCCATCGTCGGCATAGGACAGACCGCCTTCGCGAAACAGCTCCCCGAGACCGAGAAGGCACTCGCCTGCCGGGCGATCCTCGCCGCCCTCGACGACGCCGGCATCGCCCCGTCCGAGGTCGACGCCTTCGCCTCCTACACCATGGAGGAGACCGACGAGGTCGAGGTCGCCAAGGCCATCGGCGCCGGCGACGTCACCTTCTTCTCCAAGGTCGGCTACGGCGGCGGCGGCTCCTGCGCCACCGTCGGCCACCTCGCCGCCGCCGTCGCCACCGGCCAGGCGAGCGTCGGCGTCGCCTGGCGCTCCCGCAAACGCGGCTCGGGACCCCGCCCCTGGAAGAACACCGCCGTCCAGCTCCCCACCCCCGGCCAGTGGACCCGCCCCTACGGGCTGCTCCGCCCCGCCGACGAGATCGGCATGCTCGCCCGCCGCTACATGCACGAGTACGGCGCCACCCGCGACCACCTCTTCAACGTCGCCCTCGCCTGCCGCAACCGCGCCAACCAGAACCCCGCCGCGATCATGTACGAACGCCCGCTGACCCGCGAGATGTACATGACCTCCCGCTGGATCAGCGAACCCCTCTGCCTCTTCGACAACTGCCTGGAGACCGACGGCGCCCTCGCCTGCGTCGTCGTCTCCGCCGCCCGCGCCCGCGACTGCCGGCAGAAGCCCGTCTACGTCCACTCCGCCGCCCAGGGCCTGCCCGCCCAGCACCACGGCATGGTCAACTACTGGAACGACGACCCGCTCACCGGCCCCGCCTGGACCGCCGCCCGCCACCTGTGGAAGACCGCCGACTTCGGCCCCCAGGACGTCGACGTCGCCCAGATCTACGACGCCTTCACCCCGCTCATCCCGCTCTCCCTGGAGGGCTACGGCTTCTGCGGCCGCGGCGAGGGCGCCGCCTTCACAGAGGGCGGCGCCCTCGAACTCGGCGGCCGGCTCCCCCTCAACACCGGCGGCGGCGGCCTCTCCGAGGCCTACGTCCACGGCTTCAACCTCATCACCGAGGGCGTGAAACAGCTCCGCGGCACCTCCACCGCCCAGGTCCCCTCCGCCGCCACCTGCCTCGTCACCGCCGGCGAAGGCGTCCCCACCTCGGCCCTACTCCTCAGGAGCTGACCCCATGCTGAACCCCGTCATCGACGAAGACGGCGCCCCCTTCTGGGAGTTCACCGCCCGCGGCGAGCTGCGGATCCAGGCGTGCGCCGAAGAGGACTGCGGCGAACTCCGCTTCCCGCCCCGCCCCTGCTGCCCCCACTGCCAGTCCTTCGCCACCGAGTGGCGGCTCATGTCCGGCCGCGGCCGGATCTGGTCGTACGTGCTCCCCCACCCTCCGCTGCTCCCCGACTACGCCGCCCAGGCCCCCTACAACGCGGTCCTCGTCGAACTCGCCGACGCCCCCCGCATCCGCCTCGCCGGCAACGTCGTCACCGCCCCCGACGCCCCCCTGAACTCCCTCGACCCCGCCCGCCTGCGGATCGGCGCCCCCGTCCGCGTCGCCTTCACCGAGATCGACGGCGTCGCCGTCCCCCGCTGGCTCCTGGAGCGCGGATGACGATCACCCTGGAACGGGACACGTCGACCGGCGTCGCCGTCGTCACCCTCGACCGGCCCGAGCGGCTCAACGCGCTCACCCTCGCCATGGCCGACGGACTCGGCGCCGTCTGGCGACGGCTCCGGTACGACGACGACATCCGGGCCGTCGTCCTCACCGGCGCCGGCGGCCGCGCCTTCTGCACCGGCATCGACCGCGACGACGCCGCCCGGGTGCCGCAGCCCTCCTCCCCGTACACCCTCGACGACCCGCTGCTCGCCATCGGGCCCAAGGCCAACGACCTGTGGAAACCGGTGATCGCCGCGGTGGAGGGGATGGCCTGCGGAGGCGCCTTCTACCTGCTCGGCGAGGCCGAGTTCCTGATCGCCGGCGAGACGGCGGCCTTCTTCGACCCGCACACCACCTACGGCATGGTCAGCGCCTTCGAGACCATCCACATGGCGCAGCGGATGCCGTTCGGGGAGGTCGCCCGGATGGCCCTGATGGGCTCCGCCGAACGGATCTCCGCCCGGCGGGCGTACGAGATCGGCCTCGTCAGCGAGGTGACCGAGCCGGGCGGGGCGCTCGCCGCCGCCCGGGACGCCGCGGCCGTCGTCGCCGCCTGCCCGACGGAGGCCGTGCAGGGCACCGTACGGGCCCTGTGGACGGCCAGGGAGGCCGCCAGGTCCCAGGCCCTCGCCCAGGCCCCCCACCTGGTGACCCTCGGCAACCTGCCGGCGGACCGGCAGGCGGAGCTGTTCACCGGCCGGCGGACGGGGTACCGGACGCGGTAGCCCCCGGCGGGCGTGCGGGTCGTCTAGTAGGCGGACATGTCGTCGACGCGGACCTCGCAGTTCCGCACCTTGTCCACCACGCCGGGCTTCGCCATCTTCACCTCGAAGTCCTTCTGCCCGCCGTCCTCCACCCGCAGCGTGCTCGACCGCGAGTCGACCACGGCCCCGGCGGCGCTCTTGAACTCCACCGTCACCTTGTAGATCTCGGTGGTGCCGAACGACGCCTCGCTGACGATCCGCACCGTCGCCGAGGTGTCCGCCCTGCGGGCCGGCCTGCCCTTGCGCTTCTTCTGCGCGGGCTTCACACAGTCGACCACGGTCACGTTCAGCGGGCCCGTCGGCGAGGCCGTGGCCGTCGGCTCGGACGTGTAGCCGCTGCCGCTGCCACCGTCCCCGCCCGACCCGGAGCCCGCGTAGTCGTCGTTGTCCTTCTTGTCGCTGGAGCAGCCGCCTCCGCCGCTGCTCTTGCTCTTGCTCTTGCCGCTGCCGCCGCCCTTGCCGCCGGAGCTCGTCTGGAAGCCGGTCAGCGCCAGCACCACGACCGTCAGCGTGGCGGCCATCTTCACCCGGGTGCGTACCATCGCCGTCTCTCCCCTCCCGTCGCGCCGTGTGCGCGCCACACCCTATCGGCGGCCCGGCCGCCGCGTGGCGAGCCCCCGGCACCGGGCGTAGCGTCGACAGCGAGAGCCGGACCGCGCAGCCCCCGAGGAGGCCGATCGATGATCCGCAACGTCGTCGGCTCGGTCCTGGCCCTCGCCGGAGCGACGGCCGCCGTCTGGAGCCCCTTCCGTGCCTGGTACGACGGCCGTCACGGCCGCGACTATCCGATCGAGGACCTCTTCACCGGCATCACCGACACCAGGGCCGAGGTGATCGGCTCGATCCTGCTGCCGTTCGCCTTCGCCGCCCTCGTCACCGTCCTCGGCGTGGTGCTGCGCTCCCGGGTGCTGGTCGCCGTCGCCGGACTGATCGTCCTCGGCTTCACCGTCCTGTGGATGGTCCGGGTCGGGCAGGCCGAGGGGAGCCTGGTGGTCTCCGGGGACGGACGCGGCCTCGGCGACGGCGTCGCCAACGCCTTCGGCGGCGGGATCCTGCTGCTGCTCGGCGCGCTCGTCATGTCCGGCCGCGCCAGGACCCACCGGCTGGAACCGGCCGGGCCGCCGCCCACGCGTCCCACGCTCGACGGACCGCCGCCCGGCGACACCCCGGCGGGGCAGCCGTACGACGCCGAGACCCGGTCCATGCCATACGCCGCCCCCGGCCGCTTCGACGTCCCGGCCGAGCCGCCGCGCGACCGCGGCCGGGACGAGCACCCGGGGGGCTAGGGCGTCTCCTCCGGCTAGCGGGGCGCCGAGCCCCGCCCGGTGGCCGTGCCCTTCGCCGCGTCCAGCGCGTACACGCAGCGGTCCTTGCTGCACGCGTACACGACCCCGCCGCGCACCACCGGCGAGCCGGTGATCTCGCCGCCGGTGGCGAGCTTCCAGCGGAGCTGTCCGCCGGTCGCGTCCAGGGTGTAGAGGACGTGGTCGGCGGAGCCGAAGTGGACCCGCCCGTCGGCGACGACGGGGGTGCCGACCAGTTCGGAGCCGGCCGCGAACCGCCACCGGGGGGTGCCGGTGACCGCGTCCAGGGTGTAGAGCGCGCTGCCGCTGCCGACGTGCACGTTGCCGTCCGCGACGAGCACCGGCTCGGACGACTGGCGCTGCTCGGTCGCGATCCGCCAGCGGTCCTGGCCGGTGGTGGCGTCGAGGGCGTACACCGTGCCGAGGTGGTCGGCCAGGTACACGCCGCCGCCGGTCACCGCCGGGCCGGGCGCGAACGCGGGCGGGGAGAGGAAGACGGCGGGCGCCTCGAAGTGCCAGCGGACGTGCCCGGCGGCGATGTCGATGGACAGGACGCGGGTGCCGGCCGAGACGTACACGCAGCCGTCCTCGGCCGGGGCGACCCGGACCGGCACGTGCCCGCAGGAGGCGGCGTCGCCGATCGGGTACGACCACCGCTCGGTGCCCGTGCGGGCGTCGAGGGCCTGGAGCCGGGCGTCCCGCCACACGTACACGGTGTCGCCGTGGATCGCCGGCCCCGCCTCCGGGGTCTCGAAGTCCGTCTGACAGCCGGTGACCTCCCACAGCTTGGCGCCGTTCGACGCCTCCCAGCCCTGGACGCCGCCGCCCCGGGTGCCGGTGACGACGGTGCCCCGGTCCACCCGGAGGGAGTACACCCAGGCGTCGGTGCGCAGCCGCCAGCGCTCGCTGCCGTCGGCGGCGTCGAGGGCGTACAGCGTCGGCCCGTCGGAGGCGTGGATCCGGCCCCCGGCCACCGCCATCGACCAGGCCACGTCCCGGGTCTTGAACTGCCGCCGGCCGGACGCGGTGTCCAGCGCGTGCACCTCGAAGGAGGTCACGTACAGCAGGTCGCCGTCGACGACGGGCGTCCCCCACACGTCGTTCGACATGCGGAAACGCCACGGGCGCCAGGCGCCCGGCGAGGGCTGCGGCGGTACGGCGGGGGCCTCCGGCGCCGGCGCCGGCGCGGGCGCGGCCTCCCCGCCGGGCGGCCGGAGCCAGCCGGTGGCGTGCGGGTCGGCGGCCTGGCCGACGGCGAGCGCCGCCCGGGTGTCCGCGACCCGGGGGCCGGGCCCGATCGGCACGGTGGCGCCGCCGAGCCGCACCGGACCGCCGGACTCCTCCGCCGGGCCGGCGTGCCGGCCGCCCGCGTGGGCGGGCTCCGGGTCGCGCGGATCGCGGCCGTCGTACGGGACGGGCGGGCGCGGCGGCATCGGCGGCGGGGTGACCGGCGGCTGCGGGGCCGGCCGGCCGCCGCGCCGGGTCTCGATCATGGTGACGGCGCTCTCCGGCAGCCACGCGGAGGCGGTGCCGCTGTCGTCGCTGCCGGGACCGAAGAGGTGCGGGGCGAGCATGGCCTGGAGATCGGCCGGGCTCGGCCGCTGGGCCACGTCCATCTGCATGCACGCCTCGATGAGCGGCCGCAGCTCGTCCGGCAGGCCCTCCAGGTCGGGGCCCTCGCGGAGCAGCATGAAGACGGTCTCCACCGGGTTGGCGCCGTGGAAGGGCGCGTGCCCGGTGGCGGCGAACACCAGCATGGAGCCGAGCGAGAAGACGTCGCTGGCGCCGGTGACGCTGCGCGAGTCGCGGGCCTGCTCGGGCGACATGTAGGCGGGGGTGCCCACGGCGACGTTGGTCATCGTCAGCCGTGTGTTGGAGACGCCGGACGCGATGCCGAAGTCGATCACCCGGGGCCCGTCCTCGACGACGAGGACGTTGGACGGCTTGAGGTCGCGGTGGACCAGCCCGGCGCCGTGGATGGACTGCAGGGCCTCGGCGACACCGGCGGCGAGCCACCGGACGGCCTGGGCCGGGAGCGGCCCGCACTCGTTCACTATCTCTTCCAGCGACGGCGCCGGGACGTACGCGGTCGCCAGCCACGGCACGGCGGCGCGCGGGTCGGCGTCGACGACGGCGGCCGTGTAGAACCCGGACACCGCCCGGGCGGCCTCGACCTCCCGGGTGAAGCGGACCCGGAACAGCTGGTCCTCCGCGAGCTCCGTGCGCACGGTCTTGATCGCCACGCGCCGGCCCGACGCCGACCGCGCGAGATAGACCAGACCCATGCCGCCCGCGCCGAGCCGGCCCAGCACCTCGAAGGGCCCGATGCGTCTCGGGTCGTGCTGCGTCAGCTGTTCCACTTGCCTGCCACCTCCCCGTACGGGCCATGACGGTACGGCCCTGGGGGCTGATTCTTCCTGTCCGGAGCCCTTGTTGCGAACCCGGGGGCGGATCGGGGTGTCACAGGTCATACGGAGCGGAACGCTCACCTGTCGGCGGGGGGCTCCGAGAGGGTGGAGGCGGGGGGTGCCGGGGCGGCGAGGGGGGCCGTGTCGGTGGAGAGGGCGGCGGGCTCCCGGCCGACGGCGAGGGGGTCGGCGGGGGCCGGTTCGGCGAGGACGGCGAAGCGGGCGCCCTGGTTGTCGTGGAGGACGGCGATCCGGCCGTAGGGGGTGTCGGCGGGGGGTTCGGCGACCCGGCCGCCGAGCCGGACGGTGGTGGCGCAGGCCTCGTCGCAGTCGCGGACGGCGAAGTAGACGAGGACGTGGCCGGGCATCTCGGCCGGGAAGGCGTCGGTGATGACGGCCCGGCCGCCGAAGGCGCTGTCGTCGCCGGCGCGGGAGCCGGGCGGGGACCAGACGCGGTAGTCGAAGCCGGGTTCCTTGCCCTCTTCGGCGGGGTCGGCCTGGCGGCCGAGCCAGCCGAAGACGGAGGCGTAGAAGGTGTCCACGGGCCCGGGGCGGCGGGTGTAGACCTCCATCCAGCAGAACGAGCCGGGTTCGTTCACGACCTCGAAGCCGTCGTCGTCCCCGGCCTGGCGCAGGCCGATGACGGCGCCGCCGGGGTCGGCGGCGAGGGCGAGGACGCCGAAGGGTCCGACGGGGTACGGCTCCATGACCATCTGCCCGCCGGCCGCCTTGACGCGGGCGGCGACGGTGCCGGCGTCGCCGGTGGCGAGGTAGACGGTCCAGGTGGTGGGCATGCGGCCGTCCCGCTTGGGGAGCAGCCCGGCGACCCGGCGGCCGTCCAGCAGGGCCTCGTCGCGGTCGTCGTCGAAGGTCCAGCCGAAGAGCTCGCCGTAGAAGCGCTTGCCCGCCTCCAGGTCGGGGAGCTGCGCGTCCACCCAGCAGGGGGTGCCCTCTGTGTATACGGCCATGCCTCCACGCTAGGGCGGCGGGGGCGGGGGCGCGCTCCGGTGTGCGCCGTCCGGGGCGGGGTGCGGCGCAGGCCCGTCCGCCGGGGTTGTCCACAGCCTGTTCACGAAGGGGGCGGTACGGAGCGGGGCGCGGGAGCCGTGGCCGGAAGCCGTCGCGCGACGCGCCGAGCAGACCCCCGCCGACCTCGGGGAACGGGGTGCACCCCATTTGCAGTCGGCCGAATCGCGCGCCGATCCCCCCTCGGTAAGCTGACGGCATGACAGGACAAGTACGCACCGTCGACGGCCGCGTGGCCGGACGACGCGGCCAGGCGACGCGGCAGAAGCTGCTCGACTGCCTCGGTGAGATGCTCAGCTCCTCGCCGTACCGGGACGTCAAGGTGATCGACGTGGCCCGGAAGGCGGGTACTTCACCCGCGACGTTCTATCAGTACTTCCCGGACGTCGAGGGCGCCGTCCTGGAGCTCGCGGAGGAAATGGCGAAGGAGGGCGCCGGATTGACCGAGCTGGTCTCCGGGCGCTCCTGGGTCGGCAAGGCGGCCTGGCAGACCTCCGAGGAACTCGTCGACGGCTTCCTCGACTTCTGGCGGAGGCACGACGCGATCCTGCGGGTCGTGGACCTCGGCGCCGCGGAGGGCGACAAGCGGTTCTACAAGATCCGCATGAAGATCCTGAACTCGGTCACCAACTCCCTGACGGACGCGGTGAAGGAGCTCCAGACCAAGGGCAAGGTCGACAAGGAGGTCAGCGCCGCGGCGATGGCGGGCTCGCTCGTGGCGATGCTGGCCTCGGTCGCCGGCCACCAGAAGGGCTTCACCACCTGGGGTGTGAAGCAGGCCGAACTCAAGCCGAACCTGGCCCTGTTGGTGCATCTGGGCATCACCGGCAAGAAGCCGGTGAGATAGCCCGACGCCGCTGCCGGGCGGACCGCCCGGCGCCTTCTCCTTCACCCGTCCTGTCGTCGACGCCGACGCCGGCCGCCGCCCCTCGCGGGGTGGGACCGCCGTCGGCGTCGTCGTGTCCGGACCCTGTCCCCCGTCATCTGCGGGTGAGGCGGAAGAGCCGGATCTCGCGGTCGATCCGGGCCTGGTAGGAGGCGTACGGGGGCCAGAAGGCGAGGGCCGCCTTCCAGGCCGCCGCCCGCTCCTCGCCCGTCAGCCGTTCGGCCCGTACGGGGATGGTCTCGCCCTTCCAGCTGATCTCGGCGTCCGGGTGGGCGAGCAGGTTGGCCGTCCAGGCGGGGTGGCCGGGGCGGCCGAAGTTGGAGCCGATGAGCAGCCAGGTCCCCCGTTCGGGTTCCGGCATGCAGGCGAGCGGGGTGGTCCGGGGCCGTCCGCTCCTCGCGCCCGTGGCGGTGAGCACGACGCCGGGCAGCATCTGGGCGCTGAGCAGCGTCTTTCCCCTGCTCAGCCGGTGCACGGCCTTGTCGACGGCGGGGATGACGTGGGGGGCGACGCGGGCGAAGGCGCGGGTGGCGGAGACCTTCTGGACGAGTCTCACGCCGAGCGGAGCCCGGTGCTGCGCTTCTCCGGGCATCAGGCGGCCGCCTCTCCGAGGAGTCCGGCCCGTTCGGCCGCGCGGGCCCGGAGGCGTGCGGCGGGCCCGAAGAGGAGCTCGTCGGCGGCGGCGCGGCGCCCGTAGCGGTCGGCGTCGTGCGGCGGTACGGCTTCGCCGGCGGCGGCCCTGAGGGCGTCGAGGGCCTGGGCGAGGGCGAGGGGGCCGCTCTCGGGGCCGGGTCCCGGTTCGCGGGCGGCGCAGTGGGCGAGCGTCCGGGCGGTCTCGATCCGGACGTGCAGGTCGGCGAGGCGGTGCCGGTCGCGGGCGGCGGCGTGGCGGAGGGCTCCGTCCAGGGCGGCGCGGGCGGCGCCGACGGCCTCGGCGGCGAGGAGGACGGCGGCGGTGCGGCCGGCGGCGGCGAGGGCGCGGGTGATGGCGGCGGGGTCGGCGGGGTCCTCGCCGAGGAGTTCGGCCGGGACGTCCCGGAGCTGGACGCGGCCGGGGGAGCGGGTGGGGTCGAGGGCGGCGTGCCGGGTGCGGACGAGTCCGGGGCCCGCGTCCTCCGCGCGGACCAGGTGGAGGAGCGTACGGCTGCGGGCGTAGCCGCCGGCGTGCGCGGCGACGAGGAGGAGGCCGGCGCTGTGTCCGTCGAGGACCTGGTCGGCCTCGCCGTAGAGGAGCCGGGCGTTCGGGGGGCCGCCGGGGGCGGGGCGGGCCTGGACGCCGCCGGCCCGGCCGTCGCCGGACCAGGCGCCGGTGGTGTTGTCGCCGGTGAGCCCGAGGGCGTGGGCGAGGGAGCCGCCGGGGACGGCGAGGGCGCAGGTGAGGCTGCCGTCGGCGATGCGGGGCAGCAGGTCGGCGCGCTGGCCGGAGGTGCCGAGGGCG
The DNA here is from genome assembly GCF_039534915.1 of Streptomyces roseofulvus. Classification (NCBI taxonomy): domain Bacteria; kingdom Bacillati; phylum Actinomycetota; class Actinomycetes; order Kitasatosporales; family Streptomycetaceae; genus Streptomyces; species Streptomyces roseofulvus. The sequence continues at coordinate 3,585,282 of NZ_BAAAWE010000001.1, forward strand.
GCGACGAGGGGGGCGGCGAGGGCGGCGGTGGCGAGGAGCGGGGTGGGAGCGAGGGCGCGTCCGGTCTCCTCGCAGGCGAGGGCGAGTTCGGGGAGGGCGAGGCGGGCGAGGCCGAGTTCGCCGGACATCCGGACCCAGAGGGCGGGGTCGTACCCCTCGGGGTGCGGGGCGGTGGTGCGGGCGGCCGGGGGGCCGGCGTGCCGGTCGAGCAGGTCCCGCAGGGCGCGGCGGATCTCCCGCTGTTCCTCGGTGGCGGTCTCCATGGGACTCCCTCCGTATCTGACGGTCCGTCATGCTAGGGGGATGGAGGGGCGGTTGCCATACCGGAGCGGATCCCTTCCGAGAGAATCTGATGTACCGTCAGATTCATGACCGCCATCGGCACCACCTCACGCGGCGGCCGGGGCCGCCGGGTCGCCGTCGCCGGCGTCGCGCTCTCCGACTGCGGCCGGGTCGACGAGGCCACCCCCTACGCGCTGCACGCCCAGGCCGCCCGCCGCGCCCTCGCCGACAGCGGCCTCGACCGCTCGCTCGTCGACGGCGTCGCCTCCGCCGGGCTCGGCACGCTCGCCCCGGTGGAGATCGCCGAGTACCTGGGCCTGCGCCCCACCTGGGTGGACTCCACCACGGTCGGCGGCGCCACCTGGGAGGTCATGGCCGCCCACGCCGCCGACGCGATCGCCGCGGGCCGCGCCGACGCGGTGCTGCTGGTGTACGGCTCCACCGCGCGCGCCGACATCAAGGCCCGGCGCCGCACCGCCAACCTCTCCTTCGGCGCGCGCGGCCCGCTCCAGTTCGAGGTCCCGTACGGGCACACCCTGATCGCCAAGTACGCGATGGCCGCCCGCCGCCACATGCACGCGTACGGCACCACCCTGGAGCAGCTCGCGGAGGTGGCGGTCCGGACGCGGGCGAACGCGGCCCTGAACCCCGAGGCGATGTTCCGCGACCCGATCACCGTCGACGACGTCCTCTCCGGACCGATGATCGCCGACCCCTTCACCACCTTGCACTGCTGCATCCGCAGCGACGGCGGCTGCGCGGTGCTGCTCGTCGCCGAGGAGTACGTGCCGGACACGCGGAAGGCGCCGGTCTGGATCCTCGGCGCCGGCGAGCACACCTCCCACACGACGATGTCCGCGTGGGAGGACTTCACCGTCTCCCCCGCCGCCGTCAGCGGGCGCCTCGCCTTCGAACGGGCCGGCGTCACCCCCGCCGACATCGACGTCGCCGAGATCTACGACGCGTTCACCTACATGACGCTGGTGACCCTGGAGGACCTCGGCTTCTGCGGCAAGGGCGAGGGCGGGGCGTACGTCACGGACACGTCCGCGGTGCCGTTCAACACGGACGGCGGCGGGCTCTCCGCGTGCCACCCGGGGATGCGGGGCCTCTTCCTCCTGGTGGAGGCGGTCCGCCAACTCCGCGGCGAGGCGCCGGGACTGCAGGTCCGCCGCCCCGACGGCAGCCTCCCCCGCCTGGCCCTCGCCTCCGCCACCGGCGGCTGGTTCTGCTCCGCGGCCACCCTGATCCTCTCCCGCACCTGACCCCACCGGCGGCCCCGCCGCTCCGTTGTGGGCAATCGCTCCGCCGGGGCGGTGCCCACCCGGGCTCGGCGCCGGCGCCGCTCCGTTGTGGGCAATCGTTCCGCTGGGCGGAACGCCTGCCCACACGGCGGTCCGGCCAACGGCGCCGCCCCGCAGCCGAGCCGGCGCGGAAGCCGGAGGGCAGCGAGTGCCGCGCCACGTACGGGGCCGGACGGCCTACGCTCGGGCCATGAGCGACGACTTCCGCGACGCGCTGCGGTCGCTGCGGGTGTGGGACACCGCCCTGCCCGCCTTCGACCCGACCGAGGCGCCGGACACCCCCCTCCCCCTCTTCCACGCCTGGTTCCTCGCCGCCGTCGCCGCCGGCCAGACCGAACCGCACACCCTCTCCCTCGCCACAGCCGGCGCCGACGGCCGCCCCGACGTCCGGACCGTGATGCTGCACGACGCCGACGCCCGCGGCTGGCACTTCGCCTCGCACGCGACCAGCGCCAAGGGCCGTCAGCTGGCCGCCCGCCCGGAGGCCGCGCTCGGCTTCTACTGGCCGGTCCAGGGCCGCCAGGTCCGGGTCCGCGGCCACGTCACCACCGCGAGCCGGGAGGAGGCGTACGCGGACCTGCACGCGCGCACCACCGGCGCCCTCGCCGCCGCGCTCACCGGCCGCCAGAGCGAACCCCTCGACTCCCCCGAGGCCCTCGCGGCGGCGAGCGACGCGGCCTGGCTCCGTGCCGAGGCCGAGCCGGACGCCGACGCGCCCACCTGGACCCTGTACGTGGTCGAACCGGCCGAGGTCGAGTTCTTCCAGGGCGACGCCCGCCGCCGCCACCTCCGCCTCCGCTACCGCCGCGACCCCGCCGCCCCCGCCGGCTGGGCCAGGGAGCTGCTCTGGCCCTGAGGGCGCACCATGGAGAGGGAGGTGTGAGAACCATGGCCACCTACATGGACGTGCACCGCGGCATGGTCGGGATCACGGAGGACCAGCTCCTCGAAGCCCACCGCGCCGACCTCGCCATCGAGAAGGAGGAAGGGGTCCACTTCCAGAAGGCGTGGGCGGACCCCGAGTCCGGCACCGTCTACTGCCTGTCGACGGGCCCCTCCGCCGACGCCGTGCAGCGGATCCACCAGCGGACCGGCCACGCGGCCGACGAGATCCACGAGGTGACGCTGACGGTGTGAGCCCAGCCCGCGGGGCCGCCCCCGCGGGCACGCTCCCCCAGAGGGCTACTCGTACGCCGACTCCGGTCCGTACATCTCCTCGACCTCCCGTGCGAAGTCCCGCAGCACCGCCCGCCGTTTGAGCTTCAGCGACGGCGTGAGGTGCCCGGAGGTCTCGGAGAACTCGGTGGTCAGCACCCGGAAGGCGCGGATCGACTCGGCCCGCGAGACCAGCCGGTTGGCGTCGTCCACCGCCTTCTGCACCACCGCGAGGAGTTCCTCGTCCCGGGCCAGTTCCCACAGCGCCAGATGGTCCTTCTGCCGCATCCGCCGCCAGTGGGCGAGGCCCTCGTGGTCGAGGGTGATCAGCGCGGAGACGTACGGCCGGTTGTCGCCGACGACCATGCACTGGGCGACCAGCGGGTGCGCCCGCAGCCAGTCCTCCAGCGGCGCGGGGGCGACGTTCTTGCCGGCCGAGGTGATCAGGAGGTCCTTCTTGCGGCCGGTGATGGTGAGGTAGCCGTCCTCGTCGAGGGCGCCGATGTCGCCGGTGGGGAACCAGCCCTCGTCGGTGTACGGGACGGCGGTGCCGCGCTGCGCGTCCCAGTACCCGGCGAAGACGTGCGGGCCGCGCAGCCACACCTCCCCGTCGTCCGCGATCCGCACCCCCGTGCCGGGCAGCGGCAGGCCGACCGTGCCGGTACGGGGCGCGAGCGGCGGGGTGACCGTGGACGCGGCGGTGGTCTCCGTCAGGCCGTACCCCTCGAAGACCTCGACGCCCGCGCCCCGGAAGAACTCCGCGAGCCGCACGCCGAGCGGCGAGCCGCCGCAGATCACGTACCGCACCCGGCCGCCGAGCGCCGCCCGGATCCGCCGGTAGACCAGCGGGTCGTAGAGGGCGCGGGCGGCCCGCACCGGGAGCGAAGGCGCCTCGGTCCGCCCGTAACGGCGGGCGGCCCGCGCGGCCCGGTCGAAGGCGGCGCCCTTCCCGGAGCGTTCGGCGGTGGCGCGGGCGCGGTTGTAGACCTTCTCCATCACGTACGGGATCGCGAGGAGGAAGGTGGGACGGAAGGACGCCAGGTCGTCGAGGAGGGCGTCCCCCTCCACGGAGGGCGCGTGCCCGACCCGTACCCGTGCCCGGACGCAGCCGACCGCCACCATCCGCCCGAAGACGTGCGACAGCGGCAGGAAGAGCAGCGTGGACGGCGGCTCGCCGCCCTCGGGGGCGAAAACCGGGTGGAGGAGCTTGACCGCGTTGTCGACCTCGGCGAAGAAGTTGGCGTGGGTGAGGGCGCAGCCCTTGGGCCGGCCGGTGGTGCCGGAGGTGTAGACGAGGGTGGCGAGGGTGTCCGGGGTGAGCAACCCGCGCCGGGCGGTCACGGTCTCGTCGGGCACCCGCGCCCCCGCGTCGCGCAGCTGCCGTACGGCTCCGGCGTCGAGGACCCAGAGGTGGCTGAGGCCCGGCAGCCGGCGCCGTTCCGCCGACACCGTCCGGCCCTGCCCTGCGTCCTCGACGACGCAGGCGACGGCGCCGGAGTCCTGGAGGATCCAGCGGGTCTGGAAGGCGGAGGAGGTCGGGTGGACGGGGACGGTGACGAGCCCGGCGGCCCAGGCGGCGAAGTCGAGGAGCGTCCACTCGTAGGTGGTGCGGGCCATCAGCGCGAGCCGGTCGCCGGGGCGCAGCCCGTGGGCGATGAGGCCCTTGGCGACGGCGTGGACCTCGGCGGCGAACCGTGCGGCGGTGACGTCCTTCCAGCCGCCGTCCTCGGCGTCCCGCCGGGAGAAGACGACGACGTCGGGGTGCTGCCGGGCGTTGTCGTACGGCAGGTCGGCGAGGGAGCCGCGGTCCACCCGGGGCACGAGGGCGGGCGCGGAGACCTCCCGGACCCGGCCGTCGACGCGGATGAGGGCAAGGTCGGTCGACACGGGCGGCTCCTCGGTCTGCGCGATGAACGAAGGTCGTGCGTCGTGGAGCGAAGTCGTGCGTGGTGGAGCGGGGTCGTACGGCGTGGAGCGGAGTCGTACGGCGTGGAGCGGAGTCGTACGGCGTGGAGCGGGCGGAGCCGGAAACGTACGGCAGGGGCGGTACGGCGTGCAGCGGGCGTGCGGCCGTCCAGAAGACGACTGGCCGGTAACCTTACTGCGCGGTAAGCCTCAACGGCGAGACCAGCGCTCGTTTTTCATGAGGTTTCCGAGACCGGACCAGGCGAAGTCCATCAGCGTGGCGGCGGCCTCCCGCGCGGTCACGCCCGGCGTCTCGTTGGCCCAGGTCGCCAGCGACTCGGCCGACCCGACCAGGGCCTGCGCCAGCGCCGCGACGTCCCGCTCGCCGATCGCGACGGTCCCGTGCGCGGCCCGCGCGGCCTCGCCGATCAGCCCGGTCACGAAGTCGGCGATCTCCTCCCGCATCCGCGCCGCCTCGGTCGCGAACGGCTCCCCCTGCGTCCGCGCGTGCCGGCTGAGCACCGCCCAGGCGTCCGGGTGGTCGGCGGCGTGCCCGAAGAACGCGAGCAGCCCGGCCCACAGCCGCTCGTCCGGCGGCGCGGAGGTGTCGCCCACCGCTTCGGCCACGGCCCCGAGCAGCGCCTCCGCCTCCCGCCGGATGCAGGCGGTGAAGAGCTCCTCCTTGGAGTTCAGGTACAGGTACACCAGCGGCTTCGACACCCCGGCCAGCTCGGCGATCTCGTCCATCGACGCCGCCTGGTAGCCCTGCCGCGCGAAGCAGGCCACGGCGGCGTCCATCATCTGCCGCTCCCGCACGGCCCGCGGCAGCCTCTTGGTCCCCGCCACGCCTCTCCCCACCTGCGCCCGCCTCGATTTCCATGATCACCCGAACGCCCCGCAGAAGCCTACGTGCCCCGCACCCGGAGCGGGTGCGGGGCACGTGGGGCGTGCTGCGACGGGGCGCGTCAGGCGGCCAGCGCCGGCTCGCGCTCGTCGACGGGGGACGCCGTCACGGTGTCGTACCGCTCGACGTCGAGGATCTTCTCGCGGGCGGAGACGATCACCGGGACCAGCGCCTGGCCGGCGACGTTGGTGGCCGTCCGGACCATGTCGAGGATCGGGTCGATCGCCATGAGGAGGCCGACGCCCTCCAGGGGGAGGCCCAGGGTGGAGAGGGTCAGGGTCAGCATGACCGTCGCGCCGGTGAGGCCGGCGGTGGCGGCGGAGCCGATGACCGAGACGAAGGCGATCAGCAGGTAGTCGCCGATGCCGAGCTGGACGTCGAAGATCTGCGCGATGAAGATCGCGGCGAGCGCCGGGTAGATCGCGGCGCAGCCGTCCATCTTGGTGGTGGCGCCGAACGGGACGGCGAAGGAGGCGTACTCCTTCGGGACGCCGAGGCGCTCGGTGACCTTCTGGGTGACCGGCATGGTGCCGACCGAGGAGCGGGAGACGAAGGCCAGCTGGATGGCGGGCCAGGCGCCCTTGAAGAACTGGAGCGGGTTGACCTTGGCGACGGTGGCGAGCAGCAGCGGGTAGACGCCGAAGAGGACCAGGGCGCAGCCGATGTAGACGTCGGCGGTGAAGGTCGCGTACTTGCCGATCAGGTCCCAGCCGTAGTCGGCGATGGCGAAGCCGATGAGGCCGACGGTGCCGAGCGGGGCGAGGCGGATGACCCACCACAGGGCCTTCTGGAGGAGCTCCAGGACCGACTCGGAGAGGGTGAGGATCGGCTGGGCCTTGTCGCCGAGCTTGAGGGCGGCGATGCCGGCGACGGCGGCCATGAAGACGATCTGGAGGACGTTCAGCTCGGTGAAGGGCGTGATGACGTCCGTCGGGACGATGCCGGTGAGGAAGTCGATCCAGGAGCCCTCGCGCTTCGGCAGCTTGCCGTCCTGCGGGGTGAGGCCGGTGCCGGCGCCCGGGTTGGTGACCAGGCCGATGGCGAGGCCGATGGCGACCGCGATCAGCGAGGTGATCATGAACCACAGGAGGGTGCGGGTGGCGAGCCGGGCGGCGTTGTTCACCTTCCGCAGGTTGGTGATGGACACCAGGATGGCGAAGAAGACGAGCGGGGCGACGGCCAGCTTGAGGAGCTGGACGAAGATGTCACCGACCTGCGCGAGGGTCTCCTTCAGCCAGGAGACGTCCTGGCTGCGGGCGATCCACCCGAGCAGGACGCCGAGCACGAGACCGGCGACGATCTGGGCCCAGAAGGGAACCTTGGGTATACGCGCGGAAACAGACGCGGACACGGACACACTCCACAGGTGCGTATCGGGGAATACGGGGGACGGGGGTGCGGCGCACGCGCTCTCGCGCGGGCCGCTGCATGATGCCGGATCAGAGCACGCGGCAACAGACCGCGGACATACAGCGGCAGAGATCGACGTGCAGGCGCGCCACGAGCGGGATGCCCGGGGCGTCGAAGGGGCGCACTGCTGTCGTCATGGCCGATACGTTAACACTTGAACTTTGAGAACCTCAAAGCTGTTCTTTGAGACCAAGAACCGGCCACCCCGGCCGAAACACAGAACACCCCTGATGAGAGCCACAACGCTCACACCAGGGGTGCGTGATCTGTGAGGAACCTTACGCAGTCCTTACGCATCGCCCGCACGTCCGGAACCGCCGGGGCGCCTCACACCAGGGGCAGCCGGTAGCGCATCCGGTACCGGTGCGCCGCCTTCGTCATCAGCGTGGCCTCGATCGGGCGCCCGCCGTCGGAGTAGACCACCCGAAAGGCGACGAGGACGGGCATGTCCTTCGGCAGTTCCAGCGCCACGACCTCCTCTTCCGTCGGGATCTCGGACGACAGCTCGTCCACGAACTCGCGCGGGGGAAAGCCCATCGCGTCCAGCAGGGCCGGGGTGCCGCCCCGGATCCGCTTCTTCTCCAGTACGGCGGTGCCCTCGACCAGACTCAGCGGGTAGTAGGACCGCGTGAGCTCGGTCGGCTCCTCGTCCAGGAGGAGGAGCTGCCTGCGGAGCACGGCTCGCTCGCCGTCCTCCAGGCGCAGGGCCTCGGCCACCTCCGTCGGCGGGACGACAATCTCGACACCCAGAAGCCGGACCCGGCCGACCTGCCTCCGCTTCGCGGCCTCGGAAACCCACGGATAGGGCTCGTCCGGCCCGGCCGGGCGCAGATAGTCGACCGGCTCGACGGATTCCTGCGCGTGCCGGCATACGTACACCCCCTTGCCCGGCAGCCCTTCGAGGAGCCCTTCGACCTTCAGCACTTGCAGGGCCTTCTGGACGGTGGTGTTGGCCACGCCGCCGTACTGCTCCATCAACTCGGCGGTCGAGCCCAGCTTGCTGCCGGGCGGGAGGTCCCCGCGGGTGATCCGCCGCCGCAGCTCCGCCGCGATCTTCTGGTGCGGCGACCTGGGGTCCGTGAACTCCTTCGCCATCACGCGTCCCGCTTCCCGAGCCGGTACGTGAGGTGCCTGCCGGACGGCATGACCATCAGGGACGCCTCCATCGGCGCTCCCGCGGCGGTCCGCGTCAGGCGGATCAGCCGGAGGACGGCACTCCCTTCGGGCAGCTCCAGATGCTCGCGCTCCCCGCCGGTGGCCAGACCCGCACTCACGTCCTCGACGACCTCGGCACCGACGTACCCCATCTCCTTGAGCAGGGTGACGGCTCCGCCGGGCACCTTGCGCGGCTCCGCCAGCGGCGTGCCACCGGCGACGGAGAGGGGGTAGTAGGAGTCGGCCAGCTCCACAGGGCGGTCGTCCAGCAGGATCAGCCGCCTCCTGACGACCACCCGCTCACCCGCGGGCAGACCCAGAGCGACGCGGACGGCGTCGGGCGCCTCCCCCTCGCCCGCGTACAGGAGCCGCTGCCCACCGCGACGCCCACGCCGGGCGGCCTCGTCGGTCCACGCGTCACCCTGACCGGGCTCGCGCGGGGCCAGATACGGCGCGGTCTCACTGATCCACGCATCGCCCGACATGTGCCAACCTCCCGCTCACTGTTGCCAGCGACCCTACTTCCTCACGTCGAACAGAACCGAGCGCAACCTTAAGGCCTTGCGACTTAAAGTCGCTTGCGCTTAAGGTCGGGGCCATGGAGACGACGGATCCTGATGAAGCGCAGCAAGGCGTCCCGGTCCCACCCGCCGGTCTGAGCCCGGCGCTCCGGGCACGCTCCGAGGCCGGGTGGCGAGAGTTTCTGGACCGGTGGTTCGAGGCCTGGGAAGAGTCGAGCGGTGAACGACGCGGCCGGTGAAGGGGAGGCCGGGCACCCCTTCCTTCACCGCAGGGTGCGCGACATCGCAAGCGGCGGCGAGGGCGTACTGACGGCGGTCGTGCACGAGCGGCACGGCGGCCGGCTCCTCCGCATCGCCCACATTCAGCCCACCACCGGCGTCGCCTGGACGACGGCGGCGGACAACATCAGACCGGCCCGGGGGGCCGCCCCGCCGGTCTGTCTAGAGCGCGTCCTCGCGGGTGCGGTTCTCGTGGAGGCGACCCTTGGCGCGGTCGACCTTCTCGACGATCTCGGCGCTGAGGGAGTCGCGCTGCTTGCGGAGCAGGACGAAGCTCAGGGGGGCCGAGACGACGATGGAGAGGAGGAGGACCCACAGGAGGTTGGAGTCACCGAGGCCGCGCGGCAGCGCGCCGACGTAGACGAGGCCCCACAGGGCGAGGAAGCACCCGGCGAAGATGCCGAGCCGCATCAGCGAGTAGCGGAGCATGACCCACTCTTTCGTTCCGAGGTTCCGAACCTTCCCATTACGGGACGAGCGTCCCCCAGTGAAGCACGGCGCGGGGGCCGCGCCGGAGGCGGGGTCGGGGGCGGGAGAGGGGGCGGGCGGGGACGAAAGGTCTTGAGCGCGGAGCTAAGTAATAGATACTCTTCACTTATGACCCTTACCTTTGAGGCCGATCCGGCCGTCGACCAGGCCCTCACCGACGGCATCCTCGCCCTCTGGGCCGACGTCACCAACGCCGGCGGGGCCGTCGGCTTCGTCCCGCCCGTCACCCGGGACGACATCCGCCCCGCCCTCCGCCGGCACCTCACCGGCATGGCCCAGGGCACCCACCGGCTGCTGGTGGGGCGGGACGAGGACGGCGCGATCGCGGCCACCGCCGTGTTCGCCTTCAACGGCCACCGGCTGATGACCCACTGGGTGTGGCTGTACACGGTGATGGTCCACCCGAAGCACCAGGGCAAGGGGTACGGCCGCGACCTGATGGCGGCCGTCGAGCACACCGCCCGCACCGCCCCCGGCTTCGAGGCGGTCGAGGCCATCCGGCTCGGCGTCCGCGGCGGCACCGGCGTCGACTCCTTCTACGCCAAGGCCGGCTACAAGGAGGTCGGGCGCGTCCCCGGCGGCATCCGCGTGGCCCCCGGCGACGACCGGGACGACATCACCATGCTGCTGCCCCTGACCTGACCCGACCGCACCGGGCACAGGATGTCGGGTCCGGCACAGGGGGCGTCCCTAGCGTGGACAGCAGTGAAGGAAGGACGGCCAGGAGTGCTGGAGCGGCTGAATCAGGCCATGGACCACATCGAGGACCACCTCGACGAGCCCATCGACGCGGCCGAGCTGGCCCGTATCGCCATGACGTCGGAGTACCACTTCCGGCGGATGTTCTCCGCGCTCGCGGGCATCCCGCTCTCCGAGTACGTCCGCCGGCGGCGGCTGACGCTCGCCGGGGCGGAGGTGCTCGCCGGGGAGCGGACGCTGCTCGAGGTCGCGGTGCGGTACGGGTACGGCTCGGGCGAGGCGTTCGCGCGTGCCTTCCGCGCCGTGCACGGGATCGGCCCCGGCGAGGCGCGGCGGACCGGTGCGGCGCTGCACTCCCAGCCGCGGATGTCCTTCCGGCTGATCGTCGAAGGGAGCAACAGCATGCGGTACCGGGTCGTGGAGAAGGACGGGTTCCGGCTCACGGGCAGGGGGACACGGGTCCCGCTGGTCTACGAGGGGATGAACCCGGCCATCGTGGAGTTCGTCAAGGGCATCGGCAGGGAGACGCTGGGGCGCTGGGAGGAGTACGCGGACGGGGAGCCCGGCGGCGTCGTGGCCGCCGTCGCCAACCACTCCGCGGACGACGCGGAGGGCACCGAGATCGACTACTTCCACGGGGTGGTGAGCGACGCCGAGGTGCCCGGCGCTTCGGACAGCCTCGACGTCGAGCCGGGGACGTGGGCGGTGTTCGAGTCCTCGGGCCCGTTCCCGCAGGCGGTGCAGTACCTCTGGCGGGACGTCTACACGCAGTGGTTCCCGTCGAACCCGTACCGGAGCCGGCCCGGACCGTCGCTCTCGCGCACGCGGGTGTCCGAGGACGGCACCCACGCGGACGCGGAGGTGTGGATCCCGGTGGAGCGCACCGGGGCATGAGAGAAGGGCCGGTGGGATCCCCACCGGCCCTTCCCCTGTCCATGAGGCGTCAGACGCCCTGTCCGCGAACGTCAGACGCGCATCGCCTGCGGCGTCTCCCGCCGGTCGGCGTCGGGCCCCGGGTACTCGCGGATGATCTCGTACCGGGTGTTCCGCTCGACCGGCCGGAAGCCCGCGTCGCGGATCAGCTCCAGCAGGTCCTCGCGGGTCAGCTTGTTCGGCGTGCCGTAGTTGTCGGCGTCGTGCGTGATCTTGTACTCGACCACCGAGCCGTCCATGTCGTCGGCGCCGTGCTGGAGCGCCAGCTGCGCCGTCTGCACGCCGTGCATGACCCAGAAGACCTTGACGTGCGGCACGTTGTCGAAGAGCAGCCGGGAGACCGCGAAGGTCTTCAGCGCCTCCGCGCCGGTCGCCATCGTCGTCCGCGCCTGGAGCTTGTTGCGGACCTTGCCGTCCTGCATGTCCACGAAGTCGTGCTGGTAGCGCAGCGGGATGAAGACCTGGAAGCCGCCGGTCTCGTCCTGGAGCTCCCGCAGCCGCAGCACGTGGTCGACGCGGTGGCGCGGCTCCTCGATGTGCCCGTACAGCATCGTCGAGGGGGTCTTCAGGCCCTTGGAGTGGGCGAGCCGGTGGATCCGGGACCAGTCCTCCCAGTGGGTGCGGTGGTCCACGATGTGCTGCCGGACCTCCCAGTCGAAGATCTCGGCGCCGCCGCCGGTCAGCGACTCCAGACCGGCCTCGATCAGCTCGTCGAGGATGTCGGAGGCGGACATTCCCGAGATCGTCTCGAAGTGGTGGATCTCGGTGGCGGTGAACGCCTTGAGGGAGACGTTCGGGAGCGCCTTCTTCAGCTCGGAGAGCGAGCGCGGGTAGTACCGCCAGGGCAGGTTGGGGTGGAGCCCGTTGACGATGTGCAGCTCGGTGAGGTTCTCGCTCTCCATCGCCTTCGCGAGGCGCACGGCCTCCTCGATGCGCATGGTGTACGCGTCCTTCTCGCCCGGCTTGCGCTGGAAGGAGCAGTAGGCGCAGGAGGCCGTGCAGACGTTGGTCATGTTCAGATGCCGGTTGACATTGAAGTGGACCACGTCGCCGTTCTTGCGGGTCCTGACCTCGTGGGCCAGCCCGCCGAGCCAGGCGAGGTCGTCGGAGTCGTAGAGGGCGATGCCGTCCTCGCGGCTCAGCCGCTCACCGGCGAGCACCTTCTGCTCCAGCTCCCGCTTGAGCCCAGCGTCCATCTCCGGTCGCCTCCCATATCTCCGAAATCAGGCTTCACCCACCGTACTCTCAGCCCTCTTCCGGCAGATCCCCGACCCGGTTCTCCCACTTGGTCGAGAGCACGATCGTGGTCCGGGTGCGGGAGACGCCCTTGGTGCCGGAGAGGCGGCGGATCGTCTTCTCCAGTCCGTCGACGTCGTTGGCGCGGACCTTGAGCATGAAGGAGTCGTCGCCGGCGATGAACCAGCAGTCCTCGATCTCGGCGAGGTCCTTCAGCCGGCGGGCCACGTCCTCGTGGTCGGCGGCGTCGGAGAGGGAGATGCCGATGAGGGCGGTGACGCCGAGGCCGAGCGAGGCGGCGTCGACGGTGGCGCGGTAGCCGGTGATGACCCCGGCGGCCTCCAGCCGGTTGATGCGGTCGGTGACGGAGGGGCCGGAGAGCCCGACGAGCCGTCCCAGCTCGGCGTACGAGGCGCGGCCGTTCTCGCGCAGGGCCTGGATGAGCTGCCTGTCCACGGCGTCCATAGGTATACGACCTTCCATTGTCCAGCGATACCGCAAGTTTAGGTGTAGAATCTAAGGCATGCAGGGCCGTCGCCCTGCGAATCTTTCAGCAGATCAAAGACGATCTTTCAGGAGTGAGAACACCGTGTACACGATCGAGATGGCCTACGCCCGAATGCGCGAGCTGCAGGACCTGGCCAACCGCTCGCGTGCCCACCAGACCGCCTCCGCCTCGAAGCGCGCCCCGAAGAAGGCCGCGAAGAAGCGCTAATCGGCACGGGGAACCCCCGGAGCTCCTCCTCCGAGTTCTCCCCGCCACCGGCGGTACAGCTCGTGCGGCACTCCCGCCGCGTCGAGCACCCGCCCCGCGACGAAGTCCACCAGATCCTGGATGTGCGTCGCCCCCGCGTAGAACGCCGGAGAGGCGGGCAGCACCACGGCGCCCGCCTCGTCCAGCGCCACCATCTGCTTCAGCGTCTGCCCGTTCAGCGGGGTCTCCCGCACCGCGACGACCAGCGGACGCCGCTCCTTGAGCGTCACGCTCGCCACCCGCTGCAACAGGTCCTTCGACAGACCGAGCGCCACTCCCGCCACCGCGGCGGTCGAGGCCGGCACGATCAGCATCCCCTTCGCCGGGTACGACCCCGAGGACGGCCCGGCCGCCAGGTCGCCGGCCGCCCAGTACCGCACGTCGCCCAGCGACCCCACCGGCACCTCGAAGGCGTCCGGCTTCCCGTCCGCGCCCCGCGCCAGCCAGGCCGCCAGGTCCTCGCGCCAGTGCGCGTCCCGGAAGCCGATCCCCGTCTCGTCGAGCAGCGTCAGCCGCGAGGCCCGCGACACCACCAGGTCGACGCTCTCGCCCGCGGCGAGCAGCCCCCTCAGCACGGACGCGGCGTACGGCGTCCCCGACGCCCCGGAAACCCCCACGACCCACGGGGTGCGCTTGCCGTCGTTCATGGCGCCGAGCCTAGAGGGTGAGCCCGCGGACCAGCAGGTCGAGCAGGGCGCAGACGAAGAGGGAGATGCCGATGAAGCCGTTCGTCGTGAAGAAGGCCCTGTTCAGCCTCGACAGGTCGTGCGGCTTCACGATCGAGTGCTCGTAGCAGAAGGCCGCCGCCACGATCACCAGGCCGATCCAGAAGAACAGGCCGGCGCCGGTGGCCAGCGCGTACCAGACCAGCAGGCCGGTGGTGACGACCGCGGACCCGCGGGCGCCCCACAGCGCCGCCGGGATCCCGAAGCGGGCCGGCACCGACATCACGCCCTGCGCCCGGTCCGCCTGCACGTCCTGGCAGGCGAAGATCAGGTCGAAGCCGCCGATCCAGATGCCGACGGCGAGGCCCAGGATGACCGCGTCCCACGACCACTCCCCCGTCACCGCCAGCCAGGCGCCGATCGGGCCGATCGCCTGGGCGAGTCCCAGGATCGCGTGCGGGAAGTTCGTGAACCGCTTGCCGTACGGGTAGACCACCATCGGGATGACGGCCAGTGGCGCGAGCGCCAGGCAGAGCGGGTTGAGCAGCGCCGCCGCGCCGAGGAAGACGACGACCGCGATCCCGGCCCCGGTCCACGCGGACCGCACCGACACCGCGCCGGTGACCAGCTCGCGGTTGGCCGTCCGGGGATTACGCGCGTCGATCTCGCGGTCGATGATCCGGTTGCAGGCCATCGCGAAGGTCCGCAGGCCGACCATGCAGACGGTGACGAGGAAGAGCGTCCACCAGTCGATCGTCCGGTCCAGCTGGAACATCGCGGTGAGCGAGGCGATGTAGGCGAAGGGCAGCGCGAAGACCGAGTGCTCGATCATCACGAGCCGGAGGAACGCCTTCGTACGCCCCGGCTGCGCGCCCGGGACCGCGGCCGTGGTCACAGCCCGTACTCCTTCCAGCGGCGGTCCACCAGGGCCGCCGTCGCCGGGTCCGACTCCACCATGTCCGGCCAGCCGCCGTCCCGGGTGTAGCCCTCCTCCGGCAGCTTCCTCGTGGCGTCGATGCCCGCCTTGCCGCCCCAGAACTGCTGGTAGGAGGCGTGGTCGAGGTGGTCGACCGGCCCCTCGACGACGGTCAGGTCGCGGGCGTAGTCGGTGTTGCCGAGGGCCCGCCAGGACACCTCGTGCAGGTCGTGCACGTCGCAGTCCTTGTCGACCACGATGATCAGCTTGGTCAGCGACATCATGTGGGCGCCCCAGATGGCGTGCATGACCTTCTGCGCGTGCTTCGGGTACTTCTTGTCGATCGAGACGATCGCGCAGTTGTGGAAGCCGCCCGACTCCGGCAGGTGGTAGTCGACGATGTCCGGCACGATGATCTTGAGGAGCGGCAGGAAGAAGCGCTCGGTGGCCCGCCCCAGCGGCCCGTCCTCGGTCGGCGGCCGGCCGACCACGATCGACTGGAGCAGCGGGCGCTTCCGCATGGTGACGCAGTCGATCTTCAGCGCGGGGAACGGTTCCTGCGGCGTGTAGAAGCCGGTGTGGTCGCCGAAGGGGCCCTCCGGCAGCATCTCGCCCGGCTCCAGCCAGCCCTCGATGACGACCTCGGCCTGCGCCGGGACCTGGAGCGGGACCGTCTTGCAGTCGACCATCTCGATCCGCTTGCCCTGCACGAAGCCGGCGAACAGGTACTCGTCGATGTCGCCGGGGAGCGGGGCGGTGGAGGCGTACGTGACGGCCGGCGGGCAGCCGAAGGCGATCGCGACCGGCAGCCGCTCGCCGCGCTCGGCGGCGACCGCGTAGTGGTTCCGGCTGTCCTTGTGGATCTGCCAGTGCATGCCGATGGTGCGCCTGTCGTGCCGCTGGAGCCGGTAGAGCCCCAGGTTCCGCACGCCGGTCTCGGGGTGCTTGGTGTGGGTGAGGCCCAGGTTGAAGAAGGAGCCGCCGTCCTTCGGCCAGGTGAAGAGCGCGGGCAGCCTGTCGAGGTCGACGTCGTCGCCGGTGAGGACCACCTCCTGCACGGGCGCGTCCTTCACCTTCTTCGGCGGCACGTGGACCATCGAGCCCAGCTTGCCGAAGGCCTCCCGGACGCCGACGAAGCCGTGCGGCAGCTCCGGCTTGAGCAGGCCGCCGATCTTCTCGCTGATCTCCTCGTACGACGTCAGGCCGAGCGCCTTGAGGAGCCTGCGGTCGGTGCCGAAGACGTTCATCGCGAGGGGCATGGCGGAGCCCTTCACGTTCTCGAAGAGAAGCGCCGGCCCTCCCGCCTTGTTCACCCGGTCGACGATCTCCCCGACCTCCAGGTACGGGTCGACTTCGGCCTTGATGCGCTTGAGGTCGCCTTCGCGCTCAAGGGCCCTGAGCAGCGAGCGGAGATCGTCGTAAGCCATACGGGCAAGTATCGGTCACCGGCTAGGCTGGACTCGTCACCGGGGCCGGTTCGACGCGCCCCCGCCACCGCTTCCAGGGGGCTGTTCCACATGCTCAGGGCACTGATGATCCTTCTGCCGCTGGCGCTGACGATCTACGCCTTCATCGACTGCCTGAACACCCCCGAGGACGAGGTCAAGCACCTGCCCAAGGTGGTCTGGGTCATCATCATCCTGCTGTTCTGGGTGGTCGGACCGGTCGTGTGGCTCTTCTCCGGGAAGAAGCGGCAGCCCACGGCCCGCGGCGGGCGCGGCGGCGGCTGGGTGGCCCCGGACGACAACCCGGAGTTCCTGAGGTCGCTGGGCGACGAGAAGCCCCGGACGGCGTCCGCCGAAGGGCGCGACGAGGCGATGTTCAAGGACTGGGAGGACGACCTCCGCCGCGGTGACGACGAGCCGAAGCGCGGCGAGGACGGACCGAACCGCCCCGATCCCCGCCCCGAGGGGCGTCGTGAAGAGGGCGAGGACAAGGAGAGCTGATGGAACTGCGCCTCCTCGCCACCTTCGAGAAGGTCGCCGAAGTCCTCTCCTTCACCCGCGCCGCCGCCGAGCTCGGCTATGCCCAGTCCAGCGTGACCTCGCAGGTCAAGGCGTTGGAGTCGTCCCTCGGGACCGAGCTGTTCGAGCGACTCGGCGGCCGGATCCGGCTCACCGAGGCCGGCGAGCGGCTGCTGCCGTACGCGCGCCGCATGGCCGAGCTGGCCGAGGAGGCACGGGCGTCCGTCGCCGCCGGCGAGCCCGCCGGGACGATCACCATCGGCACCATGGAGTCCCTCACCACCTACCGGCTCCCGCCGCTCCTGGAGTACGTCCACCACCGCCACCCGGCCGTCCGGCTGGCCCTGCGCCCCACGCTCGGCGACGCGACCCGGCAGGCGCTGCGGCAGGGCACGTACGACCTGGGTTTCCTCATGGAGGCCGAGACCGAGCACGAGGGCCTGGAGACGGAGGTCCTGGCGCCGGAGCCGCTGGCGCTGGTCGCCGCCCCGGACCACCCGCTCGCGGGCCGTACGGACCTGGTCAGCGCCGAGCTGGCGGGCGCCGGCCTGATCGGCACCGAGCCGGGCTGCGCCTACCGGGACCTCTTCGAGGCGGAGCTGTCGGCCGGGGCGGGCTCCCCGCCCGAGTTCCTGGAGTTCGGCACGATCGAGGCGAGCAAGCGGGCGGTGGCGTCCGGTCTCGGGATCGCGCTGCTGCCCCGGATCGCCGTCCAGGAGGAACTGGCGTCCGGGGCGCTGGTGGCGCTCGGCTGGGAGGCGCCCTTCACGCTCTTCACGCAGCTCGCGTGGCGACGGGGGAAGCGGCTTCCGGCCCACGTGCGCCTGTTCGTGGAGCAGGCGCGGCGGCTCGCCCGAGAGTGACCTTCAGGCTGGCGAGGACGATCAGCGGGACGCCGAGCGCCTGCACGAGCCCGATGTGGTGCCCGTACACCGCCCAGTCGACGCCCATCGCCACCGCCGGGTAGGTGAAGGCGAGCACCGCGATCTTCGGCGTGGGCAGCTTGGCGTAGGCCGCGTACATGAGGACGTACATCAGCCCGGTGTGGATCAGCCCGAGCCCGGCCAGCCACACCCACCCGGCACCGAGGCCGGAGACCGCGCCGAGGTCGGCGAAGGGCAGCAGCAGCGGCACGCCGGCGGCCACCTGCACGAGGGCGACCAGGTGCGGCCGGACGCCGGTGATCCGCTTGGTCACGAAGGTGGCGAGCGCGTACAGGACGGCGGCGGCGAGCGCGTAGCCGAGCCCGGCGAGGGAGGCGGTGTCGCCCGGCCGCACCCCGGAGACCAGCACGAGCCCGGCGAAGGCGACCGCGAGCCAGCCGAGCTTCCCGGCGGGGATCCGCTCGCGCAGGAAGAGGGCGCTGAGCAGCACCAGGAAGAACGGCTGGGTGTGGTAGACGACGGTGGCGAGCGAGATGGAGGTGGCCGCGTACGCCTCGAAGAGGAACACCCAGTTGAAGACGATGAACACCCCGCCGAGGACGGCGAGGCCGAGCGTCCGCCCGGTGAAGCCGTGCCCGGTGAGGAACCCGCGGGCGAGGCTGTAGAGACCGAGGGCGACGGCCCCGAAGAGGCACCGGAAGAAGACGACCTCGTAGGGCGAGGCGCCGGACTCGACGACGAAGACGCCGAGGGTGCCCGACAGCACCATGGCGAGGGTCAGTTCAAGGGTTCCACGGGTCTCGTTTCTCATGCCGACGACGCTACGGACGGGACCGGTGACCGGTCCACGACCTGCTGGGGCGTCCTTCCGATGACCCCGATCGGCGGGGCCGATGGGCGGGCCGGCGGGGCCGATGGGCGGGCCGGCGGGGCCCGGAATACCCCTGCGGGCGGCCGGGTTGGCAACGGAACACCGTTCCCCCGCGCGGCGCGCCCCCACGAACCGAAACCGGAGCAGCAGACATGACGACCCTCGACGCCGAGCCCGGCGCTGACCGCTCGTTCCTCTTCGTCCTCGGCAGCTCCCGCGCCGACGGCAACTCGGAGATCCTGGCCCGCGAGGCCGCCGCCCACCTCCCCGCCGGCATACCGCAGCGCTGGGTGGACCTGAACACCCTGGACCTGCCCGACTTCCAGGACGGCCGGCACGAGAGCGCGGGCCACGAGCCCGGCGAGGTGGAGCAGCGGCTGCTCCGGGCCACGCTGGAGGCCACGGACGTCGTCATCGTCTCCCCGCTGTACTGGTACACCCTCTCCGCGCAGATCAAGCGCTACCTGGACTACTGGTCGGGCTGGCTGAACGTGCCGGGCTCGGACTTCAAGCAGCGGATGGCGGGCCGCAGGCTGTGGGGCGTGACGGTCATGGCCCACGACGAGCACGTCGTCGCGGACGGCCTGGTCACCGCGCTCCACAACTCGGCGGCCTACATGCGCATGCGCTTCGGCGGCGTCCTCCTGGGCACGGCCTCCCGCCCCGGCCGCATCCGCGCCGACGCGCAGGCCCTCGTCCGCGCCAAGACCTTCTTCGAGAACGAGACCCCGCCGGCCCTCTTCGCGTACGAGAAGGAGGAGGCGGGCGTCACGGTGGCGTGAGAGCACCGGGTGTGAGGTTCCGGGCCCCGCGGGGAAGGGTCCCCGCATGGACCAGGAACTAGCCCGCCGGTGGCTCGCCACCGCCCTCGGCGAGGCTCGGGGCGGGCGTGGCGAGGGCGGGGTGCCGATCGGCGCCGCGCTCTACGGGGCCGACGGGGTGCTGCTCGGCCGGGGGCGGAACCGGCGGGTGCAGGACGGTGATCCTTCCGCGCACGCAGAGACCGCCGCGTTCCGGGACGCCGGGCGGCAGCGCTCGTACCGGGGGACGACGATGGTGACGACCCTCTCGCCGTGCTGGTACTGCTCCGGGCTCGTGCGGCAGTTCGGGATCTCGCGGGTCGTCGTCGGGGAGGACCGGACCTTCCGCGGCGGGCAGGAGTGGCTCGCGGCGCACGGCGTCGAGGTGGTCGTGCTCGACGATCCCGAGTGCGTCGAGCTCATGCGTACCTTCGTCGCGGAGCGACCCGACCTCTGGAACGAGGACATCGGACATGACTGAGGCACGGCTTCCGACCATCGACCTCGCCCGCGACCCCGCGCCGCAGCTGCCCGCCGTCGACCGGGCCCTGCGCGACGCAGGGTTCCTGCTGGTCTCGGGGCACGGGGTGGACCCCGCGCTGCCGTCCGCGATCCGGGAGAGCGCCCGCGCCTTCTTCCGCCTGCCCGCCGCCGCCAAGGCGCCGTACGCCGTGCGGGTCGGCGGGCGCGGGTGGCTCGGTCCGGGGGCGGAGGCGAACGGGTACGCGGAGGGGACGGCGACCTCGCCCGACCTGAAGGAGTCGCTGTCCTTCGCGGCGGAGGAGCCGACCGGCGACCCGGCGGTGGACGCCGAGTGGTTCCTGCCGAACGTCTGGCCCGCCGAGGTGCCGGAGCTCAGGCCCCTGGTGGAGGCGTACCTCGCGCGGATGAAGGCGCTGGCGGACCGGGTGCTCGACCTGCTGGGGACGGCGCTCGGCGAGGAGCGGGACTTCTTCACGCGGCACACCGGGCACCCCACCTTCGGCTTCAACATCAACTGGTATCCGGCGCGGGAGCGGACCGGGCCGCCCGAGCCCGGGCAGTTCCGGATCGGGCCGCACACCGACTTCGGGACCGTCACGCTGCTCGACCGGCAGGCCGGCAAGGGCGGGCTGCAGGTGTTCTCGGATGCCGGGGGCTGGCAGGACGCGCCCCACGACCCCGCCGCGCTCACCGTCAACATCGGCGATCTGATGGCCGGTTGGACCGGCGGGCGGTGGCGTTCGGGGCGGCACCGGGTGCTGCCGCCGCCGGCCGACGCGCCCGCCGAGGAGCTGTTGTCGCTGGTGTACTTCTACGAGTGCACACCCGGCACCAGGATCCACGGCATCGAGTCCCACCGGTATCTGCGGGCCCAGCTCGACGCGATCGCCGCGCACACCACCGACGCCCCCACCGCCACGGGGTGACAACACCTCAGCAACAGACTCGAAAAGACTCTCCTGTTCCCAACACGCCGTCGATATCCTTCAGTTGACTGCGACGGGGGTGGCGGGTGGACCGAGAGCTGTACGGCCGCGAGGCGGTTCTGGAGGCGCGCGGACTCGCCGCGCGGCTCGTCGGACTCGGACCGTACGGCCGTGGCCGGGTGGCGTACGAGCACGGCGAGGACCCGCCCGTCACCGTCTTCACCGGCGGCCGCGGCATGGGCAAGACGGTGCTGCTCAAGGAGATACGCAACCGCTACCGCGGCTTCACGCCGCTCGCCCTCCTCGACTGCGCCGCCGTCGAGGAACCCGCCGACCACGGCACCGGCTGGTCGCCGGTCACCGGCGCCCTCACCGAACTGGCCCTCCAACTGGCGCCGCGCGGCGACACGTTCAAGGCCGTGCCGTTCCCGCGGCTGTCGCTCGGACTCGTCGCCGTCACCTCGGTCGGCTGGACCCGGGAGGACGACGAGCGGGCCCGCCGCGACCTGCTGCGGCTCGGCCCGCTGCTCGCCACCGTCGACGCCGGGCGGGCCGCCGCCGCGTCCTGGGTCGGCAAGGTCCTCGCCAAGCTGGCCGGCACCGCCGCCGAGGCCGGCGCGCCCTTCGCCGGCCTGGTCGCCGAGGCGACCGTCGAGACCGTCGTCGAGGAGTTCTTCGGCGTCTTCAGGAAGGCCCCCGAGGACTGGTTCGGCGACTACCGCAACGCCGGGGGGCGCGGCCGGGCCGGACTCCAGCAGCTCGCCGTCGACTTCGCGCAGGGCGGCCCGCGCCGGGCGGAGGCCGAGGGCTTCCTCACCCTCACGCTCACCGAGGACCTGCACCGCGCCTACACCGGGCTGAAGCTCGGCAGCCGCGTCGGCCGGCCCCTGGTGCTCCTCGACAACGCCCACGAACCCGTCGGCCGCGCCCTCGTCGAACCGATTCTGCGGGCCCGCTCCGACGGCCGCCGCGACCACACCGTGGTGCTCGCCGCCTCCCGGCTCCCCGAACACGAGGCGCTCCGCCACGCCACCCGGATCCGGCTGCCCGAGACCGCCCACCAGGCGCCCTGTCCGCGCACCGGCCGGGTCGGCTCCGGCCTCCTCGCCGTCGAGCTCACCCCGCTCACCCCCACCCAGACCCGGGCCGCCTTCGACCGCCACGACCCGGCCGACCGCGCCCCCGCCGACCTCTCCCGGGCCGTCCACCGGCTCACCGGCGGCCGCCCCCTCGGCGTCGACCTGCTCGCCCGCGCCGCCGGCGAGGCGCCGCCCGCGGTCCGCGCCACGCTCACCCCCGGCGACCTGCTCGACCTCACCGTGGAGCTGCGCGAGGACACCGCCCCCGTGCCGGTCGCCCCCGCCCTGCTCGCCGCCCTCCTGCCGGTGCCGAGGACGGGGCCGTACGCGGTGCTCGCCGCCGCCCACGACGAGGAGTCCGCCCGCCGCCTCGCCCAGGTCCGGCTGCCCGCCGAGTCCCTCGACGGCGACGTCGCCCTCCGGGTCCGCGACCGGCTGCGCGCCGAGCACTGGGGCGACCACCCCGGCCACTTCGTCGGCGACCCGCTGCTGCGCGCCCTGCTGCTGCACCGGCTCCGCTTCGAGGACGACGACCACCCCGCGTACTCGGCCTGGCGGGCCGTCCACGAGACCCTCCGCCGGCACTACGGGCCGCAGCCGGGACCGCACCGGCTCCACCACGACCTCGCCCTCGGCGACACCGCCGAGGCCGTCGCCCACCTGCGGCTCACCTTCCCCCTGCCCGACGTCCTCGGCTGGCTCGGGCTGCTCCGGTTCGTCGCCTCCGCCCCGTACCCGCGCGAACGGGGCCGCACCGGACCCGACCCGCGCCGGGCCGTCGCCCTCGGCCAGGACCCCGACCCGGCGCTGCCGGACGGGCTCGGCCCGGACGCCGCCGAACTGCACCTCGCCGTACGACGGCTGCTGCACGCCGTATGGCTGCTCACCGATCCACTCGCGCTGCCCGACGAGGAGGTGGCCGACCGGCTGGCGCACGAACTGCGCCGGCTGTCCGGCCGCCACCTCACCGGCAGCGGTCCACTGTGGGACGCGGCCGGCCACTGGCCGCGGGACATCCGCGCCTGGCGGCAGCCCTCGCTGCCGCCGGGGCGCGAGGACGGAGTCTGACGCCATGCTCGACCGGCTGCGCCGCCGCTTCTTCTGGACACCCCGGCAGAAGCTCCTCAGCACCCTCGTCGCCACCGCCCTCGTCGTCGGGCTCGGCGGCTGGGGCCTCTACACGTACCTCGAACCGGAGGACCGTTCCTGCGCCGCCGGGGTCGTCCGGCCCGCGAACAGCACGGAGTGCATCGGCGTCGACGGCGGCGGACACGACTTCCGCGTCCCCGCCCTCACCGCGATCACCGCCGCCATCGGCCGCGAGAACGCCACCCTGAAGGCCGGCGAGTACGCCACCGTCGCCCTGCTCCTCCCGATCACCGCCACCGACCCCGGCACCGGCGAGAAGATCCTCCGCGAACTCCAGGGCGCGTACGCCTACCAGTACCGGGCCAACCACGAGTCCAACAGCGAGACCCCCAAGATCCGCCTGGTCCTCGCCAACACCGGGGAGCGCAACGCCCACTGGCGCACCGTCGTCGACCGGCTCACCGCCATGACCGGCGCCCCCGACCGGCTCCGCGCCGTCTCCGGCGTCGCCACCTCCTCCGCCGAGGTACGGGAGGCGGTCACCGCGCTGACCGGCGCCGGGATCGCCGTCGTCGGCACCACCATCACCGCCGACGACCTCGCCAACGGCCCCGGCCGCGACCGCTTCCCCGGCCTCGCCCGGGTCTCCCCCACCAACGGCGACGAGGCGAAGGCGCTGGCGAACTTCGGCAAGGTCGACGCCGCCCGCGCGATCCTCGTCCAGGACTCCCGCACCGGCGACCACTACATCGACACCCTGCGGACCGCCTTCGCCGTCTCCCTGAAGGGCGCCCCCTACGAACCGCAGCTCTACACCTCGCCCGCGAACAACACCGAGGAGGGCACCACCGCCAACACCTTCCGCCAGATCACCCACCTGATCTGCGACACCCGCGCCGAGACCGTCTTCTTCGCCGGCCGCCACACCCAGCTCCGCCAGTTCATCAACGCGCTCGGCGCCCGCGGCTGCGCCGACCGCGCCTTCACCGTCCTCACCGGCGACGAGGGCTCCTACCTCGGCGCCGACACCAAGCTGAACCGCGCGGCCCTCGGCAAGAAGCTGACCGTCCGGTACGCGGCCCTCGCCCACCCGGACGCCTGGAAGCCCGCGCCGGGCCGGCCGGTGCCCACGACCGGCGGCTCGGTCGTCGCCTTCCAGACCTTCCTGACCGACATCGCCCGCGCCGACGAGAAGCCGGTGCCGCTCCGGGACGGGCAGGCGATCGTCGCGTACGACGCGATGGCGACGGCCGTCCACGCGATCCGCCAGGCCACCCCGGCGAACGCCCCCTACCCGGAGCTCGCCGACGTCGGCACCCAGTGGCCGCAGGTCAAGGGCTCGCTGCGGGTCCAAGGCGCGAGCGGCTGGATCTGCCTCGACAACCACGGCAACCCGTACAACAAGGCGGTCCCCATCGTGGAGCTCGCCCCCGACGGCACGCAGCGCTTCGTCCAGATCGCCTGGCCCGAGAACGCCCCGCCGGCCACCAGCTGCCTGCCGCCGAAGCGGGGGTGATCCCCCCGCGTCCGCCCGGCCGTATCCGCGCATGACTCCGCGGCCGGCCGGGCAGGCGGTCGTCCAGAGGGCCCCTCCGGGGCGGGCGAGGCGACGGGACGAGGTGGGACGTGGCGCGCGGTGGAGCGGGGCGGGGCCGGGGGGACGGTCTGACGGCGAGGCTCCGCCGGGACCCGTTCGCCGTGCAGACGGTACGGTCCACGGCCGCGGCCACCCTCAGCTACGTCGTCGCCCTCCGGCTCAGCAGCGAACCGGTCCCCCTCACGGCGCCCCTCACCGCCCTCCTGGTCGTCCAGGTCACGCTCTACTCCACCCTCACCACCAGCCTGCGGCGGGTGAACTCCGTCGTCGTCGGCGTCCTCATCGCCATCGCGTTCAGCGCCGTCGTCGGCCTCTCCTGGTGGAGCCTCGCCCTGGTGATCCTGGCGTCGCTGCTCGTCGGCCGGCTCGTCCGCGTCGAGGAGTTCATCCCCGAGGTCGCCATCAGCGCCATGCTCGTCCTCGGCGTCACCCAGGTCTCCGACACCGCCTGGGACCGGGTCCTGGAGACCCTCATCGGCGCCGTCGTCGGCATGCTCTTCAACCTGTTCCTCGCCCCGCCCGTCTGGGTCGACACCGCCGGCGAGTCCATCGAGGACCTCGCCCGGCGCATGCGGCTGCTGCTCCTCGACGTGGCGGACGAGTTCACCGGCGCGCCGCCCGTCGAGCGGGCCGCCGCCCGGCTCCACGAGGCCCGCCGCCTCGACAACGACGTCGCCGACGTCGACGCGGCCCTGCGCACCGCCGAGGACAGCCTGCGGTTCAACCCGCGCGTCAAGGAGGGCCTGCTCCACCGGGTGGTGCTCCGCACCGGCCTCGACACCCTGGAGATCAGCGCCGTCGTCCTGCGGGTCCTCGCCCGCACCCTCACCGACCTGGCGAAACACCGCGCCGGACAGGCCCTGCTGCCGGACCGGGCCGCGCTCGCCGTCCGGGAGACCGCCCAGTACACCGCCGACTCCCTCGTCAGCTTCGCCGTCCTCGTCACCGCCCGCGGCAGCGAGGCGGCCGAGGCTGCGGAGAGCCGGCTGGCGGGCGAGCTGCGGGCGGCCAGGGCCTGCCGGGACGACGCCGCCGACCGGCTCCTCGCCCTCGCGCTCGCCGACCCCGGCGCCTGGCAGCTGCACGGGGCGCTGCTCGCCGAGCTCGACCGGATCCTCGACGAGCTCGACCCCGAGCACCGGGGCCGCAGGCTGATGGAGGAGCTGGACCGGCAGGCCGCCGAGCGCCGGGCGCGACGCGCCCGCCTCACCCGCCGTGACCGCCTCCTCCCCCTGCGGTCGCGCGCCCGCCGCTGACGGGGAGCGGGGGGGCGGGGGGCAGCTCAGGGCCAGTGGGTCAGGGGGCAGGGGTCAGGGGTCAGGGTCAGGGGACCCATTTCGGCCAGGGCGCCTCGTCCCGGGCGTACAGCTCCCGCAGCTCGTTCCAGCGGCCGGTGGTCCACTGCCGCCAGTCGGTGGGGCGGCCGTCCAGCGCGTCCCGCAGCCGCTCGAAGTGGTCGTGCCAGCCGGCCAGGCAGTCGAGCAGCAGCTCCCGGTCGCCGCGCATCTCGTTGGTGAAACGCAGCACGGTCGACGCCCCGCCGGCGGCCGGTTCCAGATGGAACCGGATCCGTCCGTGCGGGGCGCCGACCGTGTACTCGGCGACGTGGTCCGGGTCCCAGGCGGTGACCCGCCCGGAGACCTCCGTGTCGCCGTTCAGCCAGCGGAGCGTGACCCTCCCGCCGAGCCTCGGCTCCAGCGGGTCGGCCGCGCACAACCACGACGGCAGTCCCTCCGGCGAGGCGATCCGCTCCCAGACCTCCTCCTGCCGGTGCGGCAGCTCGATCGTGTACCGCAGCAGGTGCGTGTCGCCGTCGTGGGCCTCGCTCCTGCCCCGGGGTATCTCGCTCATACCTCCAGCGTGGCCCCCGGAGGGGGGCCCTGCCAGCTCAGACGCCGGCGTAGGAGTGCTTGCTGCTGACGAAGATGTTCACGCCGTAGTAGTTGAAGAGGAAGCAGCCGAAGGCGATGAGCGCGATGTACGCGGCCTTCCGCCCCTTCCAGCCGGCCGTGGCACGCGCGTGCAGGTAGGCGGCGTACCCGACCCACGTGATGAAGGACCAGACCTCCTTGGCGTCCCAGCCCCAGTAGCGGCCCCACGCGTCGCCGGCCCAGATGGCGCCCGCGATGATCGTGAAGGTCCACAGCGGGAAGATCGCCGCGTTGACGCGGTAGGCGAACTTGTCGAGGGTGGCGGCGGCGGGCAGCCGCTCCAGGACGGAGCGGGCGAAGGCGCCGGGCTGTCCGCCGTTCGCGAGCTTGTTCTCGTACGAGTCGCGGAAGAGGTACAGCAGGGTGGCGACGGCGCCCAGGTAGAGCACGGCGCCGCAGAAGATCGCGGTGGAGACGTGGATCCACAGCCAGTACGAGTCGAGGGCGGGCACCAGCTGGTCGCTCTCGGTGTACAGCAGGGTGGTCGCCACGCCCAGGTCGAGCAGGACCGTGGTGACCAGCGGAAGGCCGATCCAGCGGACGTTCTTCCCGGCGAGCAGGAAGGCCAGGTACACGCCGACCGCCACCGTGGAGAAGGTGGTGGAGAACTCGTACATGTTGCCCCAGGGGGCGCGCTGCACGGAGATCGCGCGCATGACCACGCCGGCCGCCTCCAGGGCGAAGGCGAGGACGGTCAGCGAGACGGCGATCCGGCCGTAGAGGTCGCCCTTGACGGTGCCGCCGGCGGCGCCGGGGCCGTCGGGGACGTCGCGGGTGCCGGCGGCGGAACGGGTGACGACCTTCGGCCGCTCCAGGACGGCGGTGCCGCCGGCCTTCTTGACCTGGACGGTCACCTTCGCCGCCGCGGTGTCCTGCTGCGTCAGCGCGGCGGCGGTGCGGCCGACCTTGCTGCGGCTGCCGAAGACCCACTCGGCGATGTGGGCCAGGAAGGCCAGGGTGTAGACGGCCATCGAGGAGTAGACGAGCGTGTTGCTCATCTGCGCCAGGCTCTCGTTGGTCTCGGCGGCGAGGATCACTTCTCGGCCCCTTCTGATGCGTCTGCCACGGCTTCGGCAGGTTCCGGTTCGGCAGGTTCCGACTCGGCGGTGTCCGGGTCGACGGATTCCGGTGCGGTGGGTTCGGGCGCCGGGGGCGCCTGGTCGGTGAGCGCGACCGCGAGATCGGCGAGCTCCTCGGGCAGCCTGGCGGACTCGCTTCGGCCGAGGCCCGCCATCTCGACGACGGTCGTGCCGTCCTCGCCGCGGACGGCGCGGACCCAGATCCGGCGCCGCTGGATGAAGAGCGAGCCGGTGAGTCCGGCGATCGCGGCGACCGCGCCGGCGAGGGCGAGGCCGTTGCCCGGCTGCTGCGAGACCTGGAAGGACGCCCACTCCTTGATGTCCTTCTCGAAGGTGATCGAGCCGGCGCCGTCGGGCAGCGTCATCGTCTCGCCGGGCACCAGCCGCTTGGCTACGCCGGTGCCCTCGTCGAGCGTGAACTGGGTCATCTTGGCGGTGTCGAGCTGGTACACGTTCTGCGGCAGGCCGGAGTCGACGCCGAGGCTGCCGTGGTAGCCGGTGAGGGCCATCACGGGGAAGTCGAGCGCGGGGAACTGGGAGAACATGCTGCCCTGTCCGGCGCCCGCGAAGGTCGGCACGAAGAACGCCTTGAAGCCGAGCTGCTCCTTCTCGCCCTTCTTGTTCCGGTAGCCGTCCATCACCTTGACCGCGCCGGTGGAGGTGATGTTGTTGTCGATCGGCAGCAGCGGGACGGCGCCGTGGAAGACGGTCTTGCCCTGGCCGTCCTTGACGGTGACGACGGGGGCGTAGCCGTGGGCGATCAGGTAGACCTTGGAGTCGCCGATCTCCAGCGGCTCGTTGACCCGGATGACCGCCTTCTTGTCCTTGCCGTCGGCCTCGGTGTAGCTGACGGCCGCCTCGAAGGTGCGGGGGGTGCCGCGCTGCGGGCCGCTCTTCTCGTACGTACCGGTGAAGCTGTCCAGGGTGAAGCTGAACGGTTCCAGCTCGTCGACGCCGAACTGGGAGCCGGACTTGAAGTCGTCGTACTGGGTGAGCGTGTTGGAGAAGCCGTCGCCCTCGACGACCAGCTTGCCGCCCTCGGACTTGAAGAGCTGGCCCCAGGCGAAGGCGACCAGCATCACGATGAGCGCGAGGTGGAAGAGCAGGTTGCCGGCCTCGCGCAGGTAGCCCTTCTCGGCGGCGACCGCGTCCCCGGTCGCGCGGGCGCGGAAGCGGCGGCCCTTGAGGACGGCGAGGGCGGCCGCGCGGACCTCCTCCGGGTCGGCCTCGGTGCGCCAGGTCGTGTACGCGGGGAGGCGGGTGAGCCGCTTGGGGGCGCCCGGCGGCAGGCCGCGGAGCTGGCCGACGAACTGCCAGGTGCGCGGGACGATGCAGCCGATGAGGGAGACGAAGAGCAGGATGTAGATCGCGGAGAACCACACCGAGCTGTAGACGTCGAAGAGCTGGAGCTTCTCGTAGACCGGGGTGAGGGTCTCGTGCGCCTTCTTGAAGTCGGCGACCTTCAGCTCGTCCGCGCTGGTCTGCGGGATGAGGGAGCCGGGGACGGCGCCGAGGGAGAGCAGGAAGAGCAGGATCAGCGCCACCCGCATGGAGGTGAGCTGGCGCCAGAACCAGCGGATCCAGCCGACGACCCCGAGGGTGGGGCCGCCCACGGTCTCCTCCCGGGGCGCGGTGGAGAGGTCCGCTCCCGCGGCCTCGTCACCGGCCCCGCGGTGCGCGTCCGCGGTGTCCGTCGTGTCGGTCGTGTCGGTCTTGCTCATCAGATTCCCACCGTGAAACCGCTGGACCAGCTCTGCATCGTGGAGACCATGCTGTCCCAGACGCCTGTGAGGAGGAGGACACCGGTGACGATCATCATGCCGCCGCCGATCCTCATCACCCACACGTAGTGCTTCTTGACCCAGCCGAAGGCGCCGAGCGCCTTGCGGAAGGCGATGGCGGCGAGGACGAAGGGGACGCCGAGGCCGAGGCAGTACGCGAGGGCCAGCAGGGCTCCGCGTCCGGCGCTGGCCTGTTCGAGGGCGAGCGCGTTGACCGAGGCGAGCGTCGGGCCGATGCACGGGGTCCAGCCGATGCCGAAGAGCGCACCGAGGACGGGCGCGCCGAGGAGGCCGGCGACGGGCTTCTTGTGGAAGCGGAACTCGCGCTGGGTGAACCAGGGCATCAGGCCGGCGAAGAAGAGCCCCATGAGGATCATGAAGACGCCGAGGATCGTGCCGAGCGTCTCGCTGTACTCCTGCAGCGTGGCGCCGAAGTAGCCGAAGAGGGCGCCGCCGGAGACGAAGACGGCGGTGAAGCCGGCGACGAAGAGGAGGGCCCCGGCGGTCATCCGGCCGCGGCGGCTGTCGGCGAGGTCGGTGCCGGAGACGCCGGTGACGTACGACAGGTAGCCGGGGACGAGCGGGAGCACGCAGGGGGAGAAGAAGGAGACCAGGCCGGCCAGGAGGGCGACGGGGACGGCGAGGAGGAGGGCTCCGCTGGTGACGGTCTCGTTCACCGGCTGTCACTTCTCCTTGAGGAGCGGGTCGATCATGGACCGCAGCTTGGTCTCGTCGATGGCCATGAGCGAGCGGGCGGCGATCTTGCCCTCCTTGTCGAGGATGACGGTGGAGGGGATGCCCTGGAGGCTGAGGGTGCCCTTGGGGAAGCCGAAGAGGATGAGCTTGCCCTTGGGGTCGTAGAGGCTCGGGTACGGGACCTTGTAGTCGGCCTCGAAGGCGAGCGCCTGCTGCTTGTTGGCGTCGCGGGTGTTGAGGCCGACGAAGGCGACGTCCTCGCCCTTCAGGTCGTCGGCGGCCTTGGCGAAGTGCGGGGCCTCGGCGCGGCAGGGGCCGCACCAGGAGCCCCAGGCGTTGAGGACGACGACCTTGCCCTTGAGGTCGGCGACGTCGAGCTTCTCGCCGTCCAGCGTCTCGCCGGCGATCGTGTTGATGCCGACGCGCTCGCCCTTGGGGACGGTGGAGATGCCGCCCTTGCTGGTGACGTAGTTGGTTCCCCCGCCGCCGCTGGTGCCGTTGCCGTCGCCGCCGCAGGCGGAGAGCGCGAGGGCGGCGGACAGCACGCCGACGGCGGCGAGGGCGCGTCGGGGGGCACGGTGAAGGCCACGGCTAAGGCTCATGTGAAAAGTTTCGCATGGGCGTTTGGGGGATCTTGGGCACCCCCCTACGTGCCCGGAACGCCCCTTGTCAAGATCGGCTAAGCGGCCTTGAGGTAGGTGCTCCAGCCGCCGGCCGGCTTCTGGCCGACGTCGAGGCCGCGGAGCCGGTCGAGGATACGGGGGTCCTGGACGTCCATCCAGTCGGTGAACTGGCGGAAGGAGACCAGCCGGACGTCCTTCTTCCCGGCCATCGCCTTGAGCGCGTCCTCGACGGCGTCCATGTAGATGCCGCCGTTCCACTGCTCGAAGTGGTTGCCGACGAAGAAGGGGGCGCGGTTCGTCTCGTACGCGCGCGTGAAGCCGCCGATCAGCGCGTCGGTGGCCTGCTTGCGCCAGCCGGGATAGCGGGAGGGCATGCCCTTGGTCGAGTTCTTCGACTGGTTGGCGAGCATGTTGTAGTCCATGGACAGGACCTCGAAGGAGTGCCCGGGGAAGGGCACGGCCTGGAGCGGGAAGTCCCAGATGCCCTTGCGCTTGACGGGCCAGGTCTGGCGGCCGCCGGGCGAGCTGGCGTCGTAGCGCCAGCCGAGGCGCTTGGCGGTGGGCAGCAGGTTGTCCTGGCCGAGGAGGCAGGGGGTGCGGCCGCCGACGAGCTCCTTGGAGTAGTCGAAGGGCAGCGGGTCGAGGTCGGTCCAGCCGCTGTTGGTCTTCCACTCGGTGACGAACTTCGTCGCCTGGTCGATCTCGTTCTGCCACTGGGCGGGGGTCCAGTTCCCGACGGAGCCGGAGCCGCCGCAGAAGTGCCCGTTGAAGTGGGTGCCGATCTCGTGCCCGTCGAGCCATGCCTCGCGGACGTACTTCAGGGTGTCCTTGATGTGCGCGTCGGTGAGGTAGCCGATGTCGGAGGCGCCGACGGGGTTGTTCGGCGGGCGGTAGAGGTTCTTCTTCGACTCGGGCAGCAGGTAGATGCCGGAGAGGAAGAAGGTCATGGCCGCGTCGTGGTTGCGGGCCAGTTCGAGGAAGCGGGGGAAGAGGCCGTTGCCGACCTCGCCGGCGCCGTCCCAGGAGAAGACCACGAACTGCGGCGGGGTCTGGCCCGGTTCGAGCGGGACGGGGGTGTCGGGCTGGTGCGGCTGCTTGCCGGTGTCCGCGGTGGAACCGTCGCCGATGAGCCGGACGTCGTCCTTGGTCGGGGCGGGGGTGGTGGGGTCGCCTCCGGCCGAGGGGGCGCCTCCCTTGTCCGGTCCGGAACTGCCCGTACCGCCCTGTCCCTTGTCGCTGCAGCCGGCGATCCCGAGCGCCGCCGCCGCTCCGACACCCGCCCCGAGAAGGCCCCTTCGACTGATCCCGCGCATGTCATCCCCATTCGCGCTGTTGTATGACCCGAAACATCATCCAAACCGACAATGAGTGAGATGCAGGGAGGAACACGGAGGTTCCGGTCATTCGCACAAAAATTTCAGGGCGGTCGGAGAGGAACCTCTCTCCGACCGCCCTGACGATGTCCCGTCAAGCGCTTCCTGTCCAGTGGCGCGGTTGACGGGCGGCGGACGACGACGGGCCCGGGCCGAGGGGGCCGGGGGCCGGGCGGCCGGGCGGCCGGGCGGCCGGGCGGCCGGGCGGCCGGGCGGCCGGGGGGGACTACGCCCCGAACGCCTTCTGCTTGCCCTTCACCGGCTTGGCACCGGCCCGCAGGTGCACCGGCACCAGGTCGATCGCCGGCTCGCTGTACCCGACCGAGACGATCCGGTCGCCCTTGTACGTGAACGAGGTCAGCGAGGCCAGCGTGCACTGCCGGCGCCGGGGGTCGTGCCAGAGCCGGCGCCGCTCCACGAAGGACCGGACGATCCAGATCGGCAGCTGGTGGCTGACCAGCACCGCCTCGTGGCCGCGCGCCGCGTCCTTCGCCGCGTCCAGCGCGCCCATCATCCGCACGACCTGCTCGATGTACGGCTCGCCCCAGGACGGCTGGAACGGGTTGGTGAGGTGCTTCCAGTTCGCCGGCCGACGCAGCGCCCCGTCGCCGACGCCGAAGGTCTTGCCCTCGAAGACGTTCGCCGCCTCGATCAGCCGCGGGTCGGTGGCCAGGTCGAGCCCGTGCGACTTGGCGATCGGCGTGGCCGTCTCCTGCGCCCGCTCCAGCGGGGAGGAGACGACGTACGTGATGTCCCGCTCGGCCAGCGACTCGGCCACCCGGTCCGCCATCTGGCGGCCCAGCTCGGACAGGTGGTAGCCGGGACGGCGCCCGTACAGCACGCCGTCCGGGTTGTGCACCTCGCCGTGGCGCATCAGGTGCACGACCGTGATGTCCTCGGGGTTCTTCGTGCCGTCGCTCATGCCGTGGCCTCCGCGGCGGCACGGGCGGCGGCGGGCAGCGCGGCGGCGACGCGCTCGACCGCGCGCTCGTCGTGGGCGGCCGAGACGAACCACGACTCGAAGGCCGACGGCGGCAGGTAGACGCCGTCCGCGAGCATCGAGTGGAAGAAGGCGTTGAAGCGGAACGCCTCCTGCGTCTTCGCCTCGTCGTAGTTCCGCACCTCGTCGGCGGTGAAGAAGACCGAGAACATGTTGGACGCGGTCTGCAGCCGGTGCGCCACGCCCTCCTTCGTCAGGGCGTCCGTGACGAGCCCCTGGATCTCCTTCGAGACCGCGTTCACCTTCGCGTACGCGGCGTCGTCCAGCAGCCGCAGCTGCGCGAGCCCGGCGGCGGTGGCGATCGGGTTACCGGAGAGGGTGCCCGCCTGGTAGACCGGGCCGGCCGGGGCGAGGTGGCCCATGACGTCGGCGCGGCCGCCGAACGCCGCGGCCGGGAAGCCGCCGCCCATGACCTTGCCGAAGGTCAGCAGGTCGGGCTTGACGCCGTCCACGCCGTACCAGCCGGCGCGGCTCGTCCGGAAGCCGGTCATGACCTCGTCGGAGATGTACAGCGCGCCGTTCTCCCGGCACAGGTCCGCGAGCCCCTGGTTGAATCCCGGCAGCGGCGGGACGACGCCCATGTTGCCCGGCGACGCCTCGGTGATGACACAGGCGATCTCGCCCGGGTGCGCGGCGAACGCGGCCCGCACGGCCTCCAGGTCGTTGTACGGCAGCACGATCGTGTCGCCGGCCTGAGCGCCGGTCACACCGGGCGTGTCGGGCAGGCCGAGGGTGGCGACACCGGAGCCGGCGGCGGCGAGCAGCGCGTCCACGTGTCCGTGGTAGCAGCCGGCGAACTTGACGACCTTCGCGCGCCCCGTGAACCCGCGGGCGAGCCGGATCGCCGACATCGTCGCCTCGGTGCCGGAGGAGACCAGGCGCACCTGCTCGACCGGCTCGACGCGGGCCACGATCTCCTCGGCGAGCGCCACCTCGCCCTCGCCGGGCGTGCCGAAGGAGGTGCCGCGGGCCACCGCGGCCTGCACGGCGGCGGTCACCTCGGGGTGCGCGTGGCCGAGAATCATCGGTCCCCACGAGCAGACGAGGTCGACGTACTCGCGACCGTCCGCATCCGTGAGGTACGGACCGGTGCCGGACACCATGAACCGGGGCGTACCGCCCACAGCCCGGAAGGCCCGCACCGGTGAGTTCACGCCGCCGGGCGTCACAAGGGACGCGCGGTCGAAAAGCGTCTGTGAGACTGGGGCTTCGTATGAATACGACACAGTGATCCTGACCTGCGAGTACGACGTCTGGTACGGAGGGACGGTGTGGGCACCCTGTGCGTCACGCCGGGGCGGCCTGCCTCCGCGTCTGCGAAACTGTGGCGGCAGGGACCTCATGGGGTTGGCTCACGCGATCCATGGTGTCAGAGGCCGCGGCGTTTCTTGCGGACAGGTGTTTCACCGCAGGAACGCGGGGGAGGTCACTGACACGATGATCGGGTTGCGCGGCGGGGTCGTGTTGCCGAGAAAAAGCAGTCGGGTGGAGATATGCATCGCGGTGGCGGACCGGGCGAGGGGACGGACGACCTGGGTCCGGAGCCTGTCCGGCGGGGGAGGCACCGGCGCCGGCGGGCGGAGGACCCGGCGCCGGCCGAGCGCGTGTCCCCGGACCAGCCCGCGGCGGACCCGCCGCTCGGAGGCCGCAGCTTGGCGGTGACGTACAAGTACTTCGGCGCGCCCGACGGCGCCACGGCCGCCCGCGTCCCGATCTCGATGCGCCCGGAGGAGCTCGGCGGCGACGAGCTGGGCATGGGCGGCATGTTCTCCAAGATCAAGCCCGAGACGATAGCGGCGATGGTCCTCACCGGCATCCAGGGGCTGCCGCTGCACAAGGTCCCGCCGCTGGAGCTGGTCGTCCTGCACCCCGACTACGCCGTGGTGAAGCTCCCCACGACCGTGGTCGACCCGCTGCGCGCGATCGGCGAGGAGTCGGTCGGCGCGGCCGCCTTCATCTGGTCCACCGTCCCCGACCGCGGCGGCCCGCGCGACGCCTTCGACGTCTACCAGCTCCTCCACGAGTGGCAGGACTTCTCCGTCCGCCTCCACGAGGCCGGCCACCAGCCGTACTGCCTGGTCTGGCCCTGACGCCGGCCCGGCCCGGACGGCCGGCTCTCCCGGACGGCCGGCTCTCCCGGACGGCCGGCTCTCCCGGACGGCTGGCTCTCCCGCGTTTCCGACCGTCATAGCGCATGAAATTAGGACGAATCGGATGTAATGCACGGAGGTTGGTTCACAGCGGAGCCGTACGAGGAGGACCTGTCGTGACCGGAGTGACTGGTACCACTGGAGCGCGGACGGCCGCGGCCCGCATGCCCGGGGCCCGCGCCGCCGCCGGCGAACCCATGCAGATCTCCGAGGTCGCCGCCCGCACCGAGCTCCCCCTGCGCACCATCCGCCAGTACGAGGACTGCGGACTGGTCGTCCCCTCGGCGTCCTCCCCGGGCGGCTTCCCGCTCTACACGGACGCCGACGTGGCCCGGCTGATGGTGATCCGCCGCATGCAGCCGCTCGGCTTCGGCCTCGACGAGACCCGCGAACTCCTCACCTCGGTCGACCGCCTCGCCGCCGACCTCCCCGGCACGGACGGCGCACTCGAACCGGCCGAACGCGACGCCCTGGTCGCCCGCGTCCGCCGCTACGAGGAGGCGGCGACCGCCCGCGTCGCGGACCTCCGCGCCCAGCTCACCCGAGCCGAGGAGTTCGCCGCCTCCCTGCGCTCCCGCCTGCCGCACTGACCGACGGGCCGCCCGCTAGGAGGCGAGGCCGGCCGCCAGCGCGTGGAAGAAGCGGGCGTACGCCGCCGGGCTCGGCGGCAGCTCCGGGTTCCACGGCACCAGCCGCGCCCCCGCCGGCAGCCGCTCCGGCCCCTCGGGCCGGCTCGCGTGGGCCCTGTCGTCGTACAGCACCAGCGCGGGGGCGAGTTCCAGGGCCCGCTCCCACCCGGTGGTCAGCCAGCTCGCGCCCGGCCCCGGCCCCGGGTCGAGCAGCCGGACCCCGAGACCGGCCAGCCGCGCCAGCTCCGGCCAGGCCCCCGGACGGGCCAGGTGCACCTGCCCGTCACCGGCCCCGGAGAGCGCGAGCACCCCGAACCCGGCCCCCGCCGCCACGGCGGCCGCCCGTACCGCCGCCTCCGCCTCCGCCGGCACCCCGCCGTCCGGCCCGGGACCGGGAGCCCCGAGCGCCGCCCCCAGCTCCCCGAAGCGCCCGATGATCGCCGGCAGGCTCAGCTCGTTGCCCACCGACAGCGCCGCCAGCGGCACCCCCAGCCGCCCGGCCACCTCCTCGTCCACGGCGTACGGGCTCTTCCCGTCGTACGTGACGTCCACCAGCACCTCCGGGCGCAGCTCCCGCAGCCGCTCCGCGTCCAGCGCCCGCCCCGGCCCCAGATAGGGCACCCCGGCCGCCGCCAGCCCGCCGTCCTTCGCCGGGTCCGGCTCCGGCCCGTCGTGCGCGGAGCCGTACACCGCGACCGGCGTCACCCCCAGATCCAGCAGGGCCGCCCCGGCCCGCACGTAGGCGACCACCCGCGCCGGCCTGTCCGGCGCCCCCAGCTCCAGCCCCCTGTCGTCCGTGAATCCCCATCCGTGCGCACCCGATCCGGACATGTGGCTGCTCCCTCCCCGGCCCGAAATTCCGCCTCCGCCGCCACCTTCGAACGGTTCTCCGTCCGGCACAAGAGGGCCTCCCGCCCCCGCCGCCCACCCCCTCCGCCCGCCCTCGCCCTCCGGGACTTTGGTCCCGTACCCCCCTGCCGAAAGTCCCCCAGGGTGGTGTTAACTGAACGGGTCGGGAGGAAGCAGTAGGAATCGTCTGCGCCGCCGTGCCCGCACGCCGCCTGCCGGTGCGTGCGCCGCGCGCCGGCCCTCGCGCCCTGGAGTGAACGCCATGTCCGTGCCCGACCAGTTCTCCGACCCCCGTGTCCTGACCCTCTTCGCGGTGCTCGCCGTCGCGACGGGCGTGTGGCTGGCGACGGGCCTGCGCGCCCGCACCCGCCGGATCCGCTCCGTGACCCCGATGGAGCGCGTCTGGCACCCGCAGGAGTCGGTGCCGCTGACGCCGGCGGAGGAGCGCGCCTTCGGCCAGGTCGTCTCCCGCCTCTCCCTGACCTCCACCGGCCGCCTGCGCTGACGGCCGGCTACGGGCGGTCCGCGGAGGAACCGCCCCGGACCGCCCCGGGCGCGGGGGCGCCGACGTGGGCATGGGCGTCAGGCCGCCGGACGGACCCGCGGGTCGCGGCCCGTCGTCGCGAGCAGCCGCTCGAAGACGCTCGCCCCGGCCGGCAGCTCGACGGGGTCCCCGAACACGTTCATCTTCCGGGCCATCGGCGCCATCCCCTCCACCTCGTCCATCAGTCCCGCCACCACCTCCGGATGGGGCTCGAACTCCCGCCCGGTCGCCCGCGCCAGGTCCCAGGCGTGCACGGTGAGGTCGAGCAGCGCCATCGACCCCACCGTCCTGGCGGGCAGCCCCATCGCCCCCGAGGTCCCCTCCTCGGCCCCCGGCGCCGCCCACGCCTCGACCAGCCTCCCGGTCTCCGCCGCGAAGCTCTCCCGCCAGTCCGGCTCCGCGAGCCGGTCCGGGGTCGCGGAGAAGTCGGCCTCCCTCTTGGCCGCCAGCGCCTGGAACTGCACGACGACCGCGAACAGGTGGTTCAGCAGATCGCGCACGTCGTACTCCGCGCAGGGCGTGGGCGCGCCGAGCGCGGAGTCGTCCGTGGCCGCGACCAGCGGGACGGCCCGCTCGGCGGCGGCGCGGAGAAGATCGCCGAGGGGGGCCTCGCCCCTCCCGGCCCTCTCACTGTTCTCGAAGGCAAGGTTCGTGTCGTCGTACGTCATGGACCCGACGCTAGGAAGAATCCCCGGCCGGATCTTGAAGAAACGCGCCACGACCCCGACCCGCCCCGGATCCCGACCCCTAGGAGCCGCTCCGGCCAAAGGTCGTCCGGCTGCCCGGGAGAGGCCCGGACGCCTAGGATCGGGGCCATGCCCGACCCCGCCCCGCGCCGGGACACCCGGGGCATCCTCGCCCCCGCCGACCTGCTCTCCCGGGTGCGTTTCCGCCGCCGGCTCCCCGCGCCGGAGCTGCGCCCCTACCTGGAGCACTACTGGCTGATCGACTGGGCGCTCCCGGAGCCGTACACGACCCGTGTCGTCCCTCATCCGTCGGTGAACGCCGTCTTCCAGCGGTACGGCCCGCTCGGCGCCGGGGCCGGGGCCGCCCGCTCGACGGCCGAGGTCTCGGGGATCGGGCCCGGGCTCTTCACGAAGCGGCTCGAAGGGGAGGGCCGGGTCCGCGGGGTGCAGTTCCGGCCCGGCGGCTTCCGTCCGTTCGCCCCGGCCTGGCCGGTCTCGGCCTGGACGGGCCGCCGGGTCCCGCTGCGCGAGGCGTTCCCGGACACGGACGGAGCCGCCGGTGACGCCGCGGTCTCCGCCGTCCTCTCCCCCGACGACGACCACGCGGTCGTGGCGGCGCTCGACGCCTTCCTCCTCGCGCACGGCCCCGCCCCGGACCCCGCCGCCGTCCAGGCGATGGAGCTGGTGGAACTGGTCCGCGCCGACCGCACGGTCCTGCGGGTGGGCCGGCTCGCGCGGCTGTCGGGGCTCTCGTCCCGCTCCCTCCAGCGCCTCTTCGCCTCCCACGTCGGCGTCGGCCCGAAGTGGGTGATCCTGCGCTACCGCCTCCACGAGGCGCTGGAACGGGCCGAGGCGGGCGCCGCACCCGACTGGGCGGGGCTGGCCGCCGAGCTCGGCTACAGCGACCAGGCCCATCTGGCCCGGGACTTCACCGCCACCCTCGGCCTGTCCCCGACCGCGTACGCCCGGGGACTGTCGGCGCCGTGACGTACGGTCCGCGCATGAGCGAACTGCGCGGGACCACCTCCGTACGCCTCGACGCCTGGTCCGAGAAGGACGCCGGTCTGCTGCGCGCGCTGAACGCGCCGGAGCTGATGGAGCACCTGGGCGGCCCGGAGACCGAGGAGCAGCTGGACCGCCGCCACCGGCGGTACGCGGACCTGTCCGCCGACACGACCGGGAAGGGCCGGATGTTCCGGATCGTGCTGCTGCCCGAGGAGCGGGTCGCGGGCAGCATCGGCTACTGGACGAGCGCGGCGCACGGCGAGCCGGTGTACGAGACGGGCTGGGCGGTCCTGCCGGGCTTCCAGGGCCGCGGCGTCGCGACCCTGGCGACGCGCGCGGTGGTGGCGGAGGCCCGGGCCGCCGGCCTCCACCGCCATCTGCACGCCTTCCCCTCGGTCGCGAACGCCGCGTCGAACGCGGTGTGTCGCAAGGCGGGGTTCGAGCTGCTCGGCGAGGAGGACTTCGAGTACCCGCCGGGTCGTCCGATGCGCTGCAACGACTGGCGGCTCGACCTGTGGGCTACTGCGGGCCGGTGAGCGGCCGGACGAAGTGAAAGGCCGCGATGTCGAATCGTTCCCGCAGGTAGAAACGGTGGGCGCCGGTGCGGTGGGTGCCGGAGTCGAGGTTCAGCTCGTGGCAGCCGGCCGCGCGGGCGTGCTCTTCCAGGTGGGCGATGAGCGCGTGGCCGACGCCGGTGGAGCGGACGTCCGAGGCCGTCACCAGGTCGTCGACGTACAGCTTGCTGAGCGAGCTGGTGTTGAAGACGAGGCGCCAGCCGGCCGCGCCGACGCACCGGCCGTCGTCGCCGTAGGCGGCCGAGAAGCGCAGGCCCTGCGCGTGGCCGCGCGCGTACACGTCCCGGAAGAGGTCCGGGGTGAGGTGCGGTCGCAGTTCGAGGAGGACCGGGAGGAGATCGCTCTCCAGACGGGGGTCGCCGGGCTCGAGGTCGATGATCTTCATGCGGGGACGGTAGCCCAGCCGCGTCCGCGTGCCCACCGGTGGCGGCCCCGCACCGCGCCACGGCCGGAAATCCCTGGCCCGCCGTCACACGCCGATGCGATCCTGTCCCCGTGAACGGACCGGAGATCCAGATCAGTTTCGCCCCCGGCCTGGCCGTCTTCGTCGCCGCCGACCGGCGCACGGGGCGGACCGCCGTGACCACCGACGGGGTGTCCTCGCTGGGCCATGTCGTCGAGTCCCTGGGGGTCCCACTCACCGAGGTCGGCCGGCTCCTGGTCGACGGGCGCCGGGTGCCGCCCGCGCACGTGCCGGCGGCCGGCGAGACCGTCGAGGTCGAGGACGTCACCCGGCCGCAGCCGGTGCCCGGCGCGCCCCTCCGGTTCCTGCTCGACGTGCACCTGGGCACGCTGGCCCGGCGGCTCCGGCTGCTGGGCGTGGACGCCGCGTACGAGAACGAGGACATCGGCGACCCGGCGCTCGCCGCGCTCTCCGCCCGGGAGCGGCGGGTCATGCTCTCCCGCGACCGGGGGCTGCTGCGCCGGCGCGAGCTGTGGGCGGGGGCGTACGTGTACAGCGACCGGCCCGACGACCAGCTCCGCGACGTCCTGGAGCGCTTCGCGCCGCCGCTGGCGCCGTGGACCCGCTGCACCGCCTGCAACGGTCTCCTGACGGACACCGGCAAGGAGGAGGTGCGCGAGCGGCTGGAGCGCGGCACCGAGAAGACGTACGACGTCTTCGCGCGGTGCCAGGAGTGCGAGCGGGTCTACTGGCGGGGCGCGCACCACGCCCGTCTGGAGGCGATCGTCGACGAGGCGGTCCGGGAGTTCGGCGCCGCCGCCCCGTGACACCGCCGCGCCCCGGTCAGGGGCGCTCGGCGGTGAGGTACCGCTGGACGGTCGGCGCCAGCCAGGCCACCAGCTCGTCCCGGCTCATGTCGACGGCCGGCGGCAGGCGGAGCACGTAGCGGGCCAGCGCCATGCCGAGGATCTGTGAGGCGACGAGCGCGGCCCGGGCCGGGGCCTCCTCGGGCCTCGGGCAGACGCCGAGGGCGATCGGCCCGAGCTGCGCCCCGAAGATGGCCTGCATGCGGGCGGCGCCGGCCTCGTTGGTGACGCCGACTCTGAGCAGCCCGGTGAGCACGTCGTCGCGCTCCCAGCGGTCGAGGAAGTGGTTCACCAGGACGGCCCCGACGTGCCGGGAGGGCAGGGCGCCCAGGGCGGGGAGGGCCAGGTCGATCTCGGAGGCGGCGGCGAAGAGCCCCTCCTTGTTCCCGTAGTAGCGCATGACCATCGAGGGGTCGATCCCGGCGTCGCGGGCGATGGCCCGGATCGTGGCGCGCTCGTACCCGTCGGCGGCGAAGCGCTCGCGGGCGGCCTCCAGGATCGCGGCGCGAGTGGCGTCGGAGCGGCGTGCGGTCGTCATGCCCACAACTGTAGGCCAACAGGTGTTGACATTTCGCGCCGAAGGGCCCTAACGTTGCCAACAAGCGTAGGCCAACAAGCGTTGACCGATCGGAGGGCCAGCCATGAGCACCACCGGACACCGCACCCACGAAGCCGGCGAGACCACCGTCGACACCGACGTCATCGTCGTCGGCGCCGGACCCACCGGACTCCTTCTCGCCGGCGACCTCGCCGCCGCCGGCCTCGACGTCACCCTCGTCGAGCGCCGCCCCGCCGGCCGCTCCAACCTCACCCGCGCCTTCGGCGTGCACGCCCGCACCCTCGAACTGCTCGACACCCGCGGCCTCGCCGACGCCCTGGAGGCGACCGGCACCAAGCTCACCCGGATGCGGCTCTTCGGCCGGCTCTCCCTCGACCTCAGCCGGCTCCCCTCCCGCTTCGACCACCTCCTCATCACCCCCCAGTACGAGGTGGAGCGCCTCCTGGAGCAGCGCGCCGCCGACGCGGGCGTCACCTTCCGCCACGAGACCGCCCTGAACGGCCTCCGCCAGGACGCCGACGGCGTCACCGCCGAACTCACCGGCCCCGGCGGCACCCCCCTCACCCTCCGCGCCCGCCACCTCGTCGGCACCGACGGACACCGCAGCACCGTCCGCACCGCCCTCGGCCTGCCCTTCCCCGGCAGCAGCGTCATCCGCTCGATCGTCCTCGCCGACGTCCGCCTCACCGACGAGCCCGCCGGATCCCTCACGGTCAACGGCACCGGCGACAGCTTCACCTTCATCGCCCCCTTCGGCGACGGCTGGTACCGCGTCATGGGCTGGGACCGCACCCGCCAGGTCCCCGACAGCGAGCCCGTCGACCTCGATGAGGTCCGCGCCCTCGCCCGCCGCGCCCTCGGCACCGACCACGGCATGCACGACGCCCGCTGGATCTCCCGCTTCCACAGCGACGAGCGGCAGGTCCCCGCCTACCGCGTCGGCCGGGTCTTCCTCGCGGGCGACGCCGCCCACGTCCACTCCCCCGCCGGCGGGCAGGGCATGAACACCGGCCTCCAGGACGCCGCCAACCTCTCCTGGAAGCTCATCGCCGTCCACCGCGGCGAGGTCCCCGACCCGGAGGCCCTGCTCGACAGCTACCACTCCGAGCGCCACCCGGTCGGCGCCATGGTCCTGCGCAGCAGCGGCGCCCTCGTCCGCCTCGCCATGGCCCACACGCCCGCCACCCGGGCGCTGCGGGCCGTCGCCACCACCGTCCTCGGCGCCGTCCGCCCCGCCTCCGCCAAGGCCATCGGCATGATCAGCGGTCTCGGCATCTCCTACGCCCCCGCCCCGGGCGCCGGGCGCACCTCCGGCCGCCGCGCCCCCGACGTACCGCTCCGCGAGGGCCGACTCCACGAGCTGCTGCGCGCGGGCGAGTTCGTCCTCATCGCCCCCGAGGGGGCCGCCCCGGCGCTGCCGCCCCTCGCCCCGACCACCGCCGCCCGCGTCGTCCGGGCCACCTGGAAGGACCCCGCCCGCCGCACCACGGCCCTCGTCCGCCCGGACGGGTACGTGCTCTGGAGCAGCCGTTGACCGCCCGGAACCGTCAGAACACGTACGGGTCCCCGGTCGCGAGCACCAGCACCCGGTGCCGGTCGTTGAGGGAGTTGCGGTCGACCCCGCCGGCCCGCCAGGCCGTGCTCACGTCCACCGTCAGCTCCTGCGGCCGGCCCACGGCCCTCAGATCCAGCGCCAGCTCACCGGCGGCGCCCCCGTCGGGCAGCGCCCCGGTCCGGCAGGACACCACCCGGGAACTGCTCCACAGACAGCCCGGCGGCAGCTCCTGGCCGCCCGCCATGGGGGCCGAGAAGGCCAGCCGTACGGTGGCGTCCACGACGTCGGACGGGCCGTGGTTCTCCGTCACCAGCCAGACCCCGACCCGTCCGTCCCAGAGGGACACATGACCGTGATGGGCCAGATCCGCCTCCGCCCCGGCCGCCTCACCACCGGCACCGGCGACCGCACCGCCCGCCACACCGCCGACCGCGGCGGCGAACGCACCGCCCGCCGCGCCGTCGTCCACGCCTCCGGCCGCCCCGGCGGCCGTCCCGGCACCCATGACCACCAGCGCCGCGAGCGCGGCCCCGAGCACACCCTGAGAGATCACACGCATGAGCCAAAAATAGCCGGATACCATCCCATATTCTGACAATCCGTCAGCCCGCGTGTCCCCCGCGGCTCCCGCGCCGCCGCCTATCCTGGCCACCACCACGACCGACCACCTGTGCGAGGAGCCTCCGCCATGTCCGCCCCCATCGCCGTCATCACCGGAGCGAGCAGCGGCATCGGCGCCGCCACGGCCCGGCAGCTGGCCGCCGCCGGCTACCGCGTGGTCCTCACCGCCCGGCGCAAGGACCGCATCGAGGCCCTCGCCGCCGAGATCACCGAGGCGGGCCACCAGGCCACCGCCTACGCCCTCGACGTCACCGACCGCGCCGCCGTCGACGAGTTCGCCACCGCCTTCCGCACCCTCGCCGTCCTCGTCAACAACGCCGGCGGCGCCCTCGGCCTCGACCCCGTCGCCACCGCGGACCCCGAGGACTGGCGCCGTATGTACGACGTCAACGTCCTCGGCACCCTCCACATGACCCAGGCCCTGCTGCCCGCGCTCACCGCGAGCGGCGACGGCACCGTCGTCGTCCTCTCCTCCACCGCCGGCCACGCCACCTACGAGGGCGGCGCCGGCTACGTCGCCGCCAAGAACGGCGCCCGCGTCCTCGCCGAGACCCTCCGCCTGGAGATCGTCGGCACCCCGGTCCGCGTCATCGAGATCGCCCCCGGCCTGGTCAAGACCGAGGAGTTCGCCACCACCCGCTTCCGCGGCGACACCGACCGCGCCGCCGCCGTCTACGCCGGCGTGGCCGCACCGCTCACCGCCGACGACGTCGCGGACACCATCACCTGGGCCTGCACCCGCCCCCCGCACGTCAACATCGACCTCCTGGTCGTCCGCCCCCGCGCCCAGGCGTCCAACACCAAGCTCCACCGCGAGCCGTAACGGCGAACAGACGGCGAGGGGCCCCGGTGCGACGCACCGGGGCCCCTGTCGGCGAGACTCCCGCCGGGCACTCAGCCCTTCACGCAGATGACCTGCTTGAGCTTGGCGACGACCTCCACGAGGTCCGTCTGCTGCTCGATCACCTTCTCGATCGGCTTGTACGCGCCCGGGATCTCGTCCACGACCCCGGAGTCCTTGCGGCACTCCACGCCCCGCGTCTGCTCCTCCAGGTCCCGCGTCGAGAAGCGCCGCTTCGCCGCGCTCCGGCTCATCTTCCGGCCCGCGCCGTGCGAGGCCGAGTTGAACGACGCCTCGTTCCCGAGCCCCTTGACGATGTACGACCCCGTGCCCATCGAGCCCGGGATGATCCCGAACTCCCCGGAGCCGGCCCGGATCGCACCCTTAC
Source organism: Streptomyces roseofulvus (assembly GCF_039534915.1). NCBI lineage: Bacteria > Bacillati > Actinomycetota > Actinomycetes > Kitasatosporales > Streptomycetaceae > Streptomyces > Streptomyces roseofulvus. The sequence goes on from NZ_BAAAWE010000001.1 coordinate 3,629,736, forward strand.
GGGTCACCAGCAGGTCCATGCCGTCGTACCGCTCCTCCGCCACGTAGTTGTGGTGGCAGGAGATCACCGGATCGAAGGTCACCTTCGCCTTCCGGAACTCCCTCCGGACGGTCTCCTGGAACAGCGCCATCATGATCGCGCGGTTGTACTTCGCGTACTCCTGCGCCCAGAAGAGGTCGTGCCGGTACGCCGCCATCTGCGGTGTCTCCGCCACGAAGACCGCCAGGTCACGGTCGATGATCCCCTGGTTGTGCGGCAGCTTCTGCGCCACGCCGATGTGGTGCTCGGCGAGCTCCTTGCCGATGTTCCGGGAGCCCGAGTGCAGCATCAGCCACACCGCGCCGGTCGTGTCGACACACAGCTCCACGAAGTGGTTGCCGGCCCCGAGCGTGCCCATCTGCAGCGCCGCCCGGTCCCGCCGGAACTTCACCGCGTCCGCCACGCCGTCGAACCGCGACCAGAAGTCGTCCCAGCCCGCCGTGGGGAACTGGAACAGCCGCTTCGGGTCGACCTCCTCGCGGTGCATGCCCCGGCCGACCGGGATCGCCTGCTCGATCTTCGACCGGAGGCGGGAGAGATCGGCCGGAAGGTCGTCCGCGGTCAGGGAGGTCTTCACCGCGGACATGCCGCAGCCGATGTCCACGCCGACGGCCGCCGGACAGACCGCGTCCTTCATCGCGATCACCGAGCCGACCGTCGCCCCCTTGCCGTAGTGCACGTCCGGCATGACCGCGAGGCCCTTGATCCACGGCAGCGTCGCCACGTTCCGCAGCTGCTGCATCGCGCCGCCCTCGACCGTGGAAGGATCGGCCCACATCCGGATGGGCACCTGCGCACCCGGTACCTCTACGTACGACATACTTCCTCGATTCCCCCGAAAAGTCCGATAACGCAAAAACCGGAGCCAAAGCCCGTACAGGTGACGGCGGACCGGCATCAACGGCTGCGCGTGCGATAGACATTGTGTCCATCCGCCTTCAGGGGGCGGCAAAGGGTTTTCGGGAAAGACTTCGGGAGAAGGGAGCCTGGGACGGTGCAGCGAAAGAGGTTCTCACCCGGCCGCGCCCCCGCCACCCTCCTCGGCCTCGGCGCCGGTCTCGCCGTCACGCTCGGCGCGCTGACCGGCTGCTCGGCCGCCGACCCCGCCGAGGACGTCGCCCTCGACGCGAAGGCCGGCGCCGCCGCCGCGCCCGTCGCCCCGCCCGGCCGCTACCGCACCCTCTTCGAGCCGTGCGGCGCCGTCCCCCCGGCCACCCTGCGCGAGCTGCTGCCCGGGACCGCGGCCCTGACCGACGCCGAACGCGCCAAGATCCTCCGCGGCACCACCGCCGTCACGTACGACACGGACCGGCGCGTCGGCTGCTCCTGGAACGCGGACACCGAGGACGGCGGCGCCCACCGGCTGGTGCTGGACGTCGAGCGGGTGGTCTCGTACGACCCGACGGTGAGCGACGCCGCCCGGGCCCAGGAGGTCTACACCCGCAAGCAGCTCGCCGCCGGGATCGCCGTACCGACGACCCCCACGCCGGGCCCCACCACCGCCACGCCCACCACCGCCGCTCCGCCGGCGACCGCGTCCACGGCCGTGTCCACGAGCGCGACCACGTCGCCGACCGGCCCCGCCACCACCCCCGCGGGCTCCCCGTCCTCCGGCGCCACGCCCCCCGTCGAGGGCGCCCCCTCCGCGCCGGCGACGACCGGCCTGGAGTCCCGGACGCTGGGCGGACTCGGCGACACCGCGTTCGTGGACGACACCCTCGGGAAGGCCGGCGGGAACGGCCACCAGCGGGTCGTGAGCGTGGTCTTCCGCACATCGAACGTGATCGTGACCGTCGAGTACCGGCAGCGCACGACCGGGGTGGCCGCGGCCCCGGACAGCAAGGAACTGCAGGACAGGGCCCAGAACCTGGCCCGGCTGCTGGCCGACCGGCTGGAGGAGTAGCCGGCCGCCCGCTCTCCCGCGCGACCCCCCGGGCGGCGGGGGGACCACGTAACGTGTCGGCGTACCCAGGGCCGCCAGGGCCGCCGACCGGCGCCGGCCGTACGACAAGCGACTGAAGGAACCATGCAGCGATCAGCTCCGCGACTCACCCGCATTCTCGCCGCCGCAGCCGTCCCGGTGATGCTCGTCGTCGCCGGCTGCTCCTCGGACTCGGGAAGCGGCAGCGGGTCCGGTGACACCGGCGCGGCACAGGGCAAGGCGACCGCGACCGCGTCGGCGACCCCCTCCCCGACGCCGACGGTCGAGCCGGCGAAGTTCGCGAAGCTGCCGCCGGCCTGCAAGGCGATCGCCGCGAAGACGACGGCCTCGCTGGTGCCGAAGGCGAAGAACGAGAAGGGCACGGCGGCGGCCTCCACCGACCTGTCGCACCGCGGCGGCTGCTCCTGGAACGGCCTGGAGGACAAGGGCGTCAAGGGCTCGCAGTACCGCTGGCTCGACGTGTCCTTCTACCGCTACGACTCCGAGGTGTCGCTGGGCAGCGGCCAGGCCCGGGCGCAGGAGAACTTCGCCAAGGAGCTCGGCAAGATCCAGGCCACCACCGGCGCGAAGAAGATGAGCACCACCTCGACGACCGGCGTCGGCGACGAGGCGAAGACGGTGACGTACACCGTGAAGAAGACCGGCGAGGACTTCGTGTACGCCTCGGTCGTGGCGCGTACGGGCAACGTCCTGGTGCTGCTGTCGTACAACGGCGCCGGGTACGCGGGCGCGCCGACGCCGGACGCGAAGAAGATCGTCGCGGGCGCGACGAAGGCGGCGAAGGAAGCGGTCGCCGCGGTCGCCACGGCCAACAAGTAGACCTACCCCCGCAGCCGGGCCGGCCAACCTCCGGCGCCCGCACGGGTAGTGACACAAATCAACACAGACAGGCGTGCCCGAGCGGAGCCCGTCCCTCCCCAGGGGTTCGGGCTTCGCTCATGTGTGCCACCCTGGGGCCCGCGAGACGTCGAATCACGGGAGGGGATCGCGGGTGGCCGCGATGGAGCTGACACGCACACACCGCATACTCATCGGGCTCGTCATCGGCGGCGCGGTGATCATCGCGGGGATCGGTTTCGCGGGCTCGTACGCGGCCGTGCGCGAGCTTGCCGTGCACAAGGGCTTCGGTACGTTCTCGTACTTCTTCCCGATCGGCATCGACGCGGGCATCTGTGTGCTGCTCGCACTGGACCTGCTGCTGACGTGGCTGCGGATCCCGTTCCCGCTGCTCCGGCAGACGGCGTGGATCCTGACGGCGGCGACGATCGCGTTCAACGGCGCGGCGGCGTGGCCCGACCCGCTGGGCGTGGGCATGCACGCGGTCATCCCGGTGCTCTTCGTGGTGGCCGTCGAGGCCGCGCGGCACGCGGTCGGCCGGATCGCGGACATCACCGCCGACAAGCACATGGAGGGCGTGCGGCTGACCCGCTGGCTGCTGTCGCCGGTGCCGACCTTCCGGCTGTGGCGGCGGATGAAGCTGTGGGAGCTGCGCTCGTACGACCAGGTGATCAAGCTGGAGCAGGAGCGGCTGATCTACCAGGCCCGGCTCCAGGCCCGGTTCGGGCGGGGCTGGCGCCGCAAGGCGCCGGTGGAGGCGCTGATGCCGCTGCGGCTCGCCCGGTACGGCGTCCCGCTCGCGGAGACCGCCCCGGCGGGCCTGGCGGCGGCGGGCATCGACCCGGTCCTGCTCCCTCCGCACCCGACCCAGGTCGCGAACCCGCAGCAGCCGGTGGCCATGGTCCCGGCGCCGGCCCAGGCCCTCCAGGAGCTCCCGGCGGCCCAGACCGTCGTGGACCAGCTGCCGCAGCCCGCTCACCAGCCCCAGCAGGTCCAGCAGGTCCAGCAGGTCCAGCAGGTCCAGCAGGTCCAGCAGCAGGCTCAGCAGGCTCCGCAGCCGCAGGAGGTTCAGGAGCCGCAGGAGGCGCCGCAGCCGAACCACGAAAGCCCGTGGTTCGACACCCCGCAGGTCACCCCGGAGGGGTACGGGGGCACGTACACCGCGCAGACGGCGGAGTCGGTCCCGGACGGCCTCCCCGAGGGCATCCCTGAGGGCTTTCTCGACAAGGTCCCCCCGTCGGAGCCCGAGACGCAGGGGCCCGAGCTGTTCGGGGAGCTTCAGCATCCCGACCCGCGGCAGGAGCCCGATCCGCAGACGGACGAGCTCCGGGAGACCGCGTACAAGGTGATGTACGGCTTCGTGCAGGAGTACGGGCGCTTCCCGACGCCGTACGAGCTGGACCAGCTGGTGGCGGTCGCCGCGTACGACGTCCAGCAGCTTCCCGCCCAGCAGTCCGACCTGCTCCAGCGGGTGACCCCCGAGGTCCAGCAGCTCGTCCAGCAGGACATGGCGGCGTACGACCCGTCCTGACGCACCCCGTCCGCCCCACCCCGTCCACACGCCGAAGGGCCGCCCCCCCGTCAGGGGGAGCGGCCCTTCCGCTTGCGTCAGGTCACGCGCCGAGCAGCTTGCGCACCCGGTCCGCGCCGACGGCGAGGAGCAGGGTGGGCAGGCGGGGGCCTGTCTCGCGGCTCACGAGGAGCTTGTAGAGGAGGGCGAAGAAGGCGCGCTGGGCGACCTTCAGCTCCGGGGTGGGCTTGGCCTCGGGGGTGAGACCCGCCATGACCTTCGGGACGCCGTAGACCAGGGTGGTCAGGCCGTCGAGGGACCAGTGGCTGTCGAGGCCCTCCAGGAGGAGGCGGAGCGACTCACGGCCCTCGTCGTCCAGGGAGCCGAGGAGCTCGGTGTCGGGCTCCTCGCGGACGATGGTGCGCTGGTCGGCCGGGACCTGGGTGGTGATCCAGTTCTCGGCGCGGTCGAGGCGCGGCCGGACCTCGTCGAGCGAGGTGACCGGGGACTCCGGGTCCAGGTCCTTGAGGATCCGGAGGGTCTGCTCGTCGTGGCCGGCGGTGATGTCCGCGACCGAGGCGAGGGTGCGGTACGGGAGCGGGCGCGGGGTGCGCGGCAGCTCGCCGGCCGCGGTGCGGGCGGCCCGCGAGTGGGCGGCGGCGTCGGCGGGCAGCACGGTCCCGTCGGCGACCTTGGCCTCCAGCTTGTCCCACTCGTCGTAGAGCCGCTGGATCTCCTGGTCGAAGGCGATCTTGAACGACTGGTTGGGCTTGCGGCGGGCGTAGAGCCAGCGGAGCAGCTGGGGCTCCATGATCTCCAGCGCGTCGGCCGCCGTGGGGACGCCGCCCTTCGAGGAGGACATCTTGGCCATGCCGCTGATGCCGACGAAGGCGTACATGGGGCCGATGGGCTGGACGCCGTCGAAGAGGGTGACGATCTGACCGCCGACCTGGAAGGAGGAGCCGGGCGACGAGTGGTCGACGCCGGAGGGCTCGAAGATGACGCCCTCGTAGGCCCAGCGCATGGGCCAGTCGACCTTCCACACCAGCTTGCCGCGGTTGAACTCGCTGAGCTTGACGGTCTCGGCGAAGCCGCAGGAGGCGCAGGTGTAGGAGAGCTCGGTGGTGTCGTCGTCGTAGGCGGTGACCGTGGTGAGGTCCTTCTCGCACTGCCCGCAGTAGGGCTTGTACGGGAAGTAGCCGGCGCCGCCGCCCGAGCCGTCGTCCTCGGCGGCCGCGCCGGAGCCCTCGGCGGCCTCCAGCTCGGCCTCGTCGACCGGCTTCTGGGACTGCTTCTTGGGGGCCTTCTTCGTCCGGTACTGGTCGAGGATGGCGTCGATGTCACCGCGGCGGCGCATGGCGTGCAGGATCTGCTCGCGGTAGGCGCCGGAGGTGTACTGCTCGGTCTGGCTGATCGGGTCGTACTCGACGCCGAGCTCGGCCAGCGCCTCCACCATGGCGGCCTTGAAGTGCTCGGCCCAGTTCGGGTGGGGCGAGCCGGCGGGGGCGGGGACGGACGTCAGGGGCTTGCCGATGTGCTCGGCCCAGGACTCGTCGATGCCCTCGATGCCGTTGGGCACCTTGCGGTAGCGGTCGTAGTCGTCCCACGAGATGAGGTGGCGGACGGTGTACCCGCGGCGGCGGATCTCGTCGGCGACCAGGTGCGGGGTCATGACCTCGCGCAGGTTGCCCAGGTGGATCGGGCCGGAGGGGGAGAGGCCGGAGGCGACGACGACCGGTTTGCCAGGCGCACGTCGCTCCGACTCGGTGATGACCTCGTCCGCGAAACGGGAGACCCAGTCGGTCTCGGTGCTGCTCTGAGCCACGGTCGGTACGTCCTTCTTTCCAGATCCTTGCGGGAATTCCCTCGGAGCCTTCAAAGCCCTACATCAGTCATTGTCCCAGACGGAACCGGCCGCTCCGAGGTTGTCCACAGGCGGGATTCTCCTCGGGCGCGACTTGTCCACAGCTGGGGAAGGGCGGGGAAAACACGTTGCCCGCCCATGGGACACTTGACAAGCGATATAGACCACCGGGACACCCGGACACGACACAACAGGAACGGAAGCTCATGGCCTCGGTCCCTTCCCTCGCTTCGACCGTGCAGCAGCGCCTCGCGGAAGGCCTCTCGGCAGCCCTGCCGGAGGCCGGTTCCGCCGACCCGCTGCTGCGACGAAGCGACCGGGCCGACTTCCAGGCCAACGGCATCCTGGCGCTGGCCAAGCAGCTCAAGGGCAATCCGCGTGAGCTGGCGACGAAGGTCGTCGAGTCGATCCCCGCGAACGACGTGCTGAAGGAGATCGAGGTCTCCGGCCCCGGCTTCCTCAACATCACCGTCTCGGACGCGGCGATCGTGGAGACCCTCGCGGCCCGCGCCGCCGACGCACGCCTCGGCGTGCCGCTGAACGAGGCGGCGGGCACGACGGTCATCGACTACGCGCAGCCGAACGTGGCCAAGGAGATGCACGTCGGCCACCTCCGTTCCGCGGTGATCGGCGCGGCGATGGTGGAGATCCTGGAGTTCACGGGCGAGACCGTGGTCCGCAGGCACCACATCGGCGACTGGGGCACCCAGTTCGGCATGCTCATCCAGTACCTGATCGAGCACCCGCACGAGCTGGACCACAAGGACGAGGGCGCGGAGGTCTCCGGCGAGGAGGCCATGTCGAACCTGAACCGGCTGTACAAGGCGTCCCGCGCGCTGTTCGACGCGGACGAGGAGTTCAAGACCCGGGCACGCGCCCGCGTGGTGGACCTCCAGGCCGGTGACGAGGAGACGCTCGCCCTGTGGCAGCGGTTCGTCGACGAGTCGAAGATCTACTTCTACTCGGTCTTCGAGAAGCTCGACATGGACATCCGGGACCCCGACATCGTCGGCGAGTCCGGGTACAACGACATGCTCCAGGAGACCTGCCGGATCCTCGAGGAGTCGGGCGTCGCCGTCCGCTCCGAGGGCGCGCTGTGCGTCTTCTTCGACGACATCAAGGGCCCGGACGGCAACCCGGTCCCGCTGATCGTCCAGAAGTCCGACGGCGGCTTCGGCTACGCGGCGACGGACCTGTCCGCCATCCGCGACCGGGTGCAGAACCTGAAGGCGACGACGCTGCTGTACGTGGTGGACGCCCGCCAGTCGCTGCACTTCAAGATGGTCTTCGAGACGGCCCGCCGCGCCGGCTGGCTGAACGACGAGGTGAAGGCCGTCCAGCTGGCCTTCGGCACGGTCCTCGGCAAGGACGGCAAGCCGTTCAAGACGCGTGAGGGCGAGACGGTCCGGCTGGTGGACCTGCTGGACGAGGCGATCGACCGTGCCTCGGCCGTGGTCCGCGAGAAGGCCCAGGACCTCACGGAGGAGGAGATCACCGAGCGGGGTGCCCAGGTGGGCATCGGTGCGGTGAAGTACGCGGACCTGTCGACCTCCGCGGCCCGCGACTACAAGTTCGACCTGGACCAGATGGTCTCGCTCAACGGCGACACGTCCGTGTACCTCCAGTACGCGTACGCCCGTATCCAGTCCATCCTGCGGAAGGCCGGGGACGCCAAGCCGGCCGCCCACCCGGAGCTGGAACTGGCGCCGTCGGAGCGGGCCCTCGGCCTGCACGTGGACGGCTTCGGCGAGGTGATCGCGGAGACCGCGGCGGAGTACGCCCCGCACAAGCTGGCCGCGTACCTCTACCAGCTGGCGTCGCTGTACACGACGTTCTACTCGGAGTGCCCCGTCCTCAAGGCGGACACCCCGGAGCAGGTCGAGAACCGCCTCTTCCTCTGCGACCTGACGGCCCGCACGCTCCACCAGGGCATGGCCCTGCTCGGCATCCGGACGCCCGAGCGCCTCTGACGCCGCCGGGCGGGTGGGTCACTGCTGAGCGACCCACTCGCCCTTGTCGGGCCAGTAGCCGTAGACCGTACGGCCCTCGACGGCCTGCGTACGGAACGGCTGTCCGCCGTCGTCGATCCGTACGGTCCCCTTCCGGTCGCCGGTGCTCCACTCCAGCTCCAGGTACCAGGCGACGGCGTGCTCCTCGGTGTGGACGTCGAGGTTGAGGACCTGCGGGTCCCCGGTGGCGACCTTGTACGGGAAGTCCTTCGCGGGCACGACCCGGTCGCCGTCCTGCCCGGCGACGGCCTTCACGTACGGCCGGGGAGCGTCGAGGTCGACGTCGAAGGTCTGCGGGGTGACCCCGCTGCCGCAGCCGTCGCCCATGGAGTACGCGGCCCGCTCCGGCGGCCGGCCGCGCTCGACGACCCGCACGCCGAGCCGCGACAGCACGACCGGTTCCTGGGTGCGGCCGGTGACGGTGACCTGGAGCTGCATGTGCCCGCCGTCGACGCCGCCGAGCGCGCGGGCCCACGGGCGGGTGTCCTGCGGCGGGGGCGGCGGCGGGACGTGCTCCGGCTTCTGGTCGAGGACGTAGTACTGGCCGCAGGGGGCGGTCCAGTTGTACGAGCTGACGCCGGCGTTCAGCGGAGCCGGCGCGGCGACCGCTCCCTCGCTCGGCTCCTTCTCCCCGTCCCGCGCCACCACGAGGTAGGCACCGGGCACGACGAGGGCGACGACCGCCACGGCGGCGAGACCGCTCCGGAACCGCCCGCGGGTGGGCGCGGCGCCCTGCTCGACGGCCTCCGGCGTCACGACGACGAGGGGCTCGACCGGCTCCTCGGATCCGACAGCCGGTTCGGCGAGCGGCGTCACGGGCTCGACGACCGGCTCGCCACTGCGCCCCCGGTTCTCGTCGGCGACGATCCAGGCGCGGTGCAGGGCGACGAGCTCCTCCCGGGTGGCCCCGCACAGTCGGCCGAGCCGTTCCACGGGCGCGAAGTCGGTCGGGACGGCATCGCCGTTGCAGTACCGGTGGAGGGTGGAGGTGCTGACGTGGAGCCGCTTGGCGAGCGCCCCGTAACTGAGCCCCGACCGCTCCTTGAGCCCCTTCAGCAGTCCGGCGAACCGGTCCCCGGTGTCCATCCGTCGCTCCCCCGTCCCCGTCGGCGTCCCAGGAACGCGTTCCGGGCGAGGTACGTCTCCCCTGGTCAGGGGGGTGGAAGCGTTCCAACGTCCCTCATTGTCCCGTGCCCGTCGACAGCGGGTCACACCGGCTCGCAGCATGAAGCCATGCCGAACAGCCGCGTCACCGACGCCCTGGCACTGGCGGTGCTGATCGTCTGCACCGCGATCGTGCTCACCCTGCTCGACGGCCACTGACCGACCGATCCGCCCACGGGGGAACCACCATGCGTACGACCGTCCGCCGCCTCGCCCTGCCCGCCGCCGCCCTGGCCGCGGCTCTCGCCCTCACGGCCTGCCAGTCGTCCGACCAGGAGGCGGCGCCGGTCCCGGCACCCGCGCAGCCCACCCAGACCACGCCCCGGGCCACGCCCACGCAGGCCCCGGCCACGCCCACCACCGCACCCACGACGGCCCCGGCGACGACGGCCCCGCGCCGGACGACCGCACCGCCGGCCACGTCCTCAGCCCCGGCCCCCCGCCCCACCACCGCCGGGAACGACAAGGGCGACGACGGTGCCGGCCACGACGACGCCGGAACCCTCCGTCCCTGCACCGCCGGCGACGTGAAGGTGGTGGCGAGCAAGGTCACCCGCCCGCTCAACCATCTGGCGCTGACCGTCACCAACACCGGCGCCCGCCCCTGCGACGCCGTCGGCGCGCCGCTGGTCGGCTTCGACCACAGCCAGGCGCCGATCAGGATCGTCGAGGAGAGCAAGCCGCAGGCCGTGGTGCGCCTGGCGCCCGGGGAGTCCGCCTACGCCTCCCTGATCCTGACCGGGGAGCCGGGCGAGGACACCCACGGCATGACCGTCCGCACGATCAAGGTGAACCTGACCGCCGACAGCATGGTGACGGTGACGGCGCCGGAGGGCACGTACGTGGACGACGGCGCCGCCGTCTCGTACTGGCAGCGGGAGTTCGAGGACGCCCTCCAGTTCTAGGGTCCCGGCGCCCTAGCGGTTGATCGGGTACGACGTCCGGCCGGAGGCCTCGTCGATCTCCGCGTGCGCCTTCTGGAGCAGCTGCGAGGCCAGGTCCATCAGCGCGCGGGCGCCGGCGATCTCCTCGCCCACCCTGAGCTGGTCCGGATCGGAGGGGTGCCGGTTCGCGGTGCCGTGGGCCCGGAACTCGGTGCCGTCGGTGAGCCGGACCATGGCCGCGGCCCGCGTGCGGTCGCCCTCCTCCTTGAACTCCATCTCCACATGCCATCCGACAAGCGTGTGCATCATGAGGATCACCTCCACCGAGGTACCTGTCGGCTACCCCTCCAGGGTGCGCCGTACCGTGCGCCCCCACCACTCGCCCCGGGGCCGTTGTCAGTGGCGACCCGTACGTTCGGATCATGGCGATGATCCCGAACCAGCTGCCCCGGCTCGCGTCCGACCCCGCGGGCGGTTCCCTCGGCCTCGACCTGCCGCCGGGCGCCCTCACCGGTCCGGCGGACGACCCGACCTTCTGGTCGGGACACGCCCCGGCGGGTCCCGGCGGCTGGGACGCCCTGCGCCCGGCGGCCCGCACGGCGGGGCTGCTGCCGGTGCTGCTGGGCGGCGACGACGACCTGGCCGCGTGGCACCTGATGCCGGAGGAGGTGAGCGACCCGGCGGACCACGACGCCGAGGAGGTGCTCGCCGAGCTCTGGGAGGAGTACCTGGCCTCGGAGATATCCGAGGAGGAGCGGGACGCCGCCGTGACCGCCGCCGTCGAGGAGCTGTTCGGCGAGCAGCCCGAGTACGCGGAGGTCGTGGCGCCGTACGCGGCGGGCTGGCCGGGTCTGGCCCCGGCGTGGCCCGCGCGCACCGACCCGGACCGGGCGGCGGCCGCGGCGGCCGAGGCGCTGACGAGGCCGGGCTCCTGGATGGAGGAAGCCCGGCCGGCGCTGGTCCCGGCGCGGCGCAGCGCCGACATACCGGCGGTCATCGGCTGGTCGGGGCCGCTGAACCACGAGGAGGACGTGGCGCGCCTGTGCGCGGTGCTGCGCTCCTGGGAGGACCGCTTCGGCACCCGGGTCGTGGCGCTCGGCCCCGCCACCCTGGTGGTCTCGGTGGCCGCCCCGCCCCGGACCGTGGAGGAGGCCGAGGCGCTGGCGGCGGAGCACTTCGCGTTCTGCCCGGACAACATCACGCAGGGCGACCACGAGACCCTGCGCGCGTACGCCCGCGAGGCCCTGCTGAACGTCCCCGTCTGGACCTTCTGGTGGGACTAGGACCGGTCAGCGGCGGCCGGCGGAGATCATCCGGGCGGCCTCGGTGGCCCAGTAGGTGAGGATCATGCCGGCGCCGGCCCGGCGGATGCCGGTGAGGGTCTCCAGGATCGCCTTCTCGCGGTCGATCCAGCCCTTCTCGGCGGCGGCCTCGACCATCGCGTACTCGCCGCTGATCTGGTACGCGGCGACCGGCACGTCCACGGACTCGGCGACCTTCGCGAGCACGTCCAGGTAGGGCCCGGCGGGCTTCACCATCACCATGTCCGCGCCCTCCTCCAGGTCCAGCGCGAGCTCGCGCATGGACTCGCGGAGGTTGGCGGGGTCCTGCTGGTAGGTCTTGCGGTCGCCCTTCAGGGACGAGCCGACGGCCTCGCGAAAGGGGCCGTAGAAGGCGGAGGAGTACTTCGCCGTGTACGCGAGGATCGCCACGTCCTCCTTGCCGATGGTGTCCAGGGCGTCCCGGACGACGCCGACCTGGCCGTCCATCATCCCGGAGGGCCCCACGACGTGGACGCCGGCGTCGGCCTGGACCTGAGCCATCTCGGCGTACCGCTCCAGGGTGGCGTCGTTGTCGACCCGCCCCTGGTCGTCGAGGACGCCGCAGTGGCCGTGGTCGGTGAACTCGTCGAGGCACAGGTCGGACATGATCACGAGCTCGTCGCCGACCTCGGCGCGGACGTCCCTGATGGCGACCTGGAGGATCCCGTCCGGGTCGGTCCCGGCCGTGCCGAGGCCGTCCTTCTTGGCCTCCTCCGGCACGCCGAACAGCATGATCCCGGAGACGCCCGCCTCGACCGCCTCCACGGCGGCGCGGCGCAGCGTGTCCCGCGTGTGCTGCACGACGCCGGGCATCGCGCCGATCGGCACGGGCTCGGTGACGCCCTCGCGCACGAACGCGGGCAGGATCAGGTCGGCCGGGTCCAGGCGGGTCTCGGCCACCATCCGCCGCATGGCGGGCGTCGTTCGCAGCCGTCGCGGCCGCGCCCCCGGAAAGCTTCCATACGAGTTCATCCCCCGAATCTACGCCCGCCCCCACCCCCCACTTACCGACACCCTGTTGCCGCCCCTCCCCACGGGCAGACGTCCCCACAGAGCGACGCCCACCCCGCCCATCCGGCTACGCGCCGGGCGCGACTGCTGGGGGGACCCGATCGCCGCACCTCCCCAGGCCCGGCTTCCGGACGGCGCCGCTAGCCGGCCCCTCCGTGTGGGCAGGCGTTCCGCAGGGCGATGGGGGCCCCTGCTCGAGCGGAACGCCCACAACGAAACGACGCCGGCGCGGGCCCCCGCTCAAGGGGGACCCGCGCCGGAAGGGCGAGGTGCGCCAGAAACGGCGGCGCGGGCTCGTCAGGTCGTGCGGCGGCGCCTCGCGCCCGGTCGGCGCTCGCTCGGGCGCGTGACGGGATCGCCCGCCTCCAGCGCCGCCTCCCGCCGCCGGATCCCGAACTCCGCCAGCGCCTCCGCCAGCTTGTGCACGGACGGCTCGGGCGAGAGCACGTCGACCCGCAGCCCGTGCTCCTCCGCCGTCTTGGCGGTGGCCGGCCCGATGCAGGCGATGACGGTCACGTTGTGCGGCTTGCCGGCGATGCCGACCAGGTTCCGCACGGTCGACGACGACGTGAAGAGCACCGCGTCGAAGCCGCCGCCCTTGATCGCCTCCCGCGTGTCCGCCGGCGGCGGCGACGCGCGCACGGTCCGGTAGGCGGTGACGTCGTCGACCTCCCACCCGAGCTCGATGAGCCCCGCGACCAGCGTCTCGGTCGCGATGTCGGCCCGCGGCAGGAAGACGCGGTCGATCGGGTCGAAGACCGGGTCGTACGGCGGCCAGTCCTCGAGGAGGCCCGCGGCGGACTGCTCACCGCTCGGCACCAGGTCCGGCTTCACACCGAAGTCGACCAGCGCCGCGGCCGTCTGCTCGCCCACCGCCGCGACCTTGATGCCGGCGAAGGCGCGGGCGTCGAGCCCGTACTCCTCGAACTTCTCGCGGACGGCCTTGACCGCGTTGACGGAGGTGAAGGCGATCCACTCGTAGCGGCCCGTCACCAGGCCCTTCACGGCCCGCTCCATCTGCTGCGGGGTCCGCGGCGGCTCGACCGCGATGGTCGGCACCTCGTGCGGCACGGCACCGTACGAGCGCAGCTGGTCGGAGAGCGACGCGGCCTGCTCCTTGGTGCGCGGCACGAGCACCCGCCAGCCGAAGAGCGGCTTGGACTCGAACCAGGAGAGCTGGTCGCGCTGCGCCGGGGCGCTGCGCTCGCCGACCACGGCTATGACCGGCCGGTGGCCCTCGGGCGAGGGGAGCACCTTGCCCTGCTTGAAGACCTGGGCGATCGTCCCGAGGGTCGCGTTCCAGGTCCGCTGGCGGGTGGTCGTGCCGGCGATGGTGACGGTGAGCGGGGTGTCCGGCTTACGGCCCGCCGCCACCAGTTCACCGGCCGCCGCGGCGACCGCGTCGAGCGAGGTGGAGACGACGACGGTGCCGTCGGAGGCGCCGACCTCGGCCCAGCACCGGTCGTCGGCGGTCCGCGCGTCGACGAAGCGGACGTCGGTGCCCTGTTCGTCGCGGAGCGGCACACCGGCGTAGGCGGGGACGCCGACCACGGTCGCGACGCCGGGGACCACCTCGAAGGGGATGCCCTCGGCGGCGCAGGCGAGCATCTCGGCGCCGGCGTTGCCGTCGAGGCCGGGGTCGCCGGTCACCGCACGGACGACCCGCCTGCCGCCGCGCGCGGCCTCCATGACAAGATTGGTCGCATTCCTCAACACGGGGACACCGGCGGTTGTTGACGCCTCGTCAACAACCGTCAGCTCAGGCGTGCTCACGCCCGCGCGCGCATGGCAGCGAACGACGTCGAGGACCTCCGGCTCGGCGATCAGGACGTCCGCTCCGGCCAGGGCCTCGACGGCCCGGAGGGTCAGGAGTCCGGGGTCGCCTGGGCCTGCGCCGAGGAAGGTGACGTGGCCGTGGCCCGCGAAGACGGGGGGCACGGGGCTGGTGGTCGGGCTGGTGGGGCTCAAAGTGCTCGCTCCCCCATAAGACCGGCCGCACCCTTGGCGAGCATCTCGGCCGCGAGTTCGCGTCCGAGCGCCGCCGCCTCGTCGTACGAGGTGGGGACGGGACCGGTGGTGGACAGCTGCACCAGCGTCGAGCCGTCGGTGGTGCCGACGACGCCGCGCAGGCGCATTTCGGTGACAACCTGCCCGTGACCGGGACCGTCGGCGAGGATGTCGGCGAGCGCGCCCACGGGTGCGCTGCAGCCGGCCTCGAGGGCGGCGAGCAGGGATCGCTCGGCGGTCACGGCGGCCCGCGTCTGCGGGTCGTCGAGAGCGGCGAGCGCGGCGACGAGGTCGGAGTTCGACGCCAGGCATTCGACGGCCAGGGCACCCTGGCCGGGGGCGGGCAGGACCGAGTCGACCGGCAGGTGCTCGGCCGACAGGCCGCCGAGGAGTTCCTCGGTGCCGCCGATGCGGTTGAGTCCGGCCGCGGCGAGGACGACGGCGTCGAGCTCGCCCTTGCGGACGTAGCCGACGCGGGTGTCGACGTTGCCGCGGATCGGGACGCAGGTCAGGTCGAGGCCGTGGCTGCGGGCGTACGCGTGCAGCTGGGCCATGCGGCGCGGCGAGCCGGTGCCGACGCGGGCCCCCGCGGGGAGCCGGTCGAGCGAGAGGCCCTCGCCCGCGATGAGGACGTCGCGCGGGTCCTCGCGCTTCGGGATCGCGGCCAGCACCAGCTCGGGGTGCTGGGCGGTCGGCAGGTCCTTCAGGGAGTGGACGGCGAAGTCGACCTCGCCGTCGAGCAGCGCGTCGCGCAGGGCGGCGACGAAGACGCCGGTGCCGCCGATCTGCGCGAGGTGCTCACGGGAGGTGTCCCCGTACGTGGTGATCTCCACGAGCTCGACGGACCGGCCGGTCGCCTGCCGGACGGCCTCGGCCACGTGCCCGGACTGGGCCATGGCGAGCTTGCTGCGCCTGGTCCCGAGCCTCAGTGCCCTCTCGGTCATACTCGCCCTCGGTTCTTGACGTCGGCGTCATTCAGGTCGGCCCGGGAGACGGAAGCGACCGTCTCCGGGTCGAGGTCGAAGAGTGTCCGCAGCGCGTCCGCGTACCCGGCGCCGCCGGGCTCGCTGGCGAGCTGCTTGACCCGCACGGTCGGCGCGTGCAGGAGCTTGTCGACGACGCGGCGCACGGTCTGGGTGATCTCGGCGCGCTGCTTGTCGTCGAGGCCGGGGAGGCGGCCTTCGAGGCGGGCGACCTCGCTGGCCACCACGTCGGCGGCCATGGTGCGCAGGGCGACCACGGTGGGGGTGATGTGGGCGGCGCGCTGGGCGGCGCCGAAGGCGGCGACCTCGTCGGAGACGATGCCCCGGACCTGGTCGACGTCGTGGGCCATCGGGGCGTCGGCGGAGGCGTCGGCGAGCGATTCGATGTCGACGAGCCGGACGCCGGGGATCCGGTGGGCGGCGGCGTCGATGTCGCGGGGCATGGCGAGGTCGAGCAGGTACAGCGGCTCGTCGCGGCCCGCGGCGGCGGCCTCGACGGCGTCGCCGGTGAGGACGAGCCCGGTGGCGCCGGTGCAGGAGACGACGATGTCCGCCCGGCCCAGTTCGTCGCCGACGGCAACCATCTCGGCCGCGCGCGCCGCCACGCCCGTACCTCCGGGCTCGGCGAGGATCTCGGCGAGCCGCTCGGCGCGGGCGAGGGTGCGGTTGGCGATGACGATCTCGGCGACCCCGGCGCGGGCCAGGGTCGCGGCGGCCAGCGACGACATCGAGCCGGCGCCGATGACCAGGGCCTTCTTGCCGCCGGCCCAGTTCTCGACGGCGGTGTCCTGGGCGAGCTGCTCCAGACCGAAGGTGACGAGCGACTGCCCGGCCCGGTCGATGCCGGTCTCGCTGTGGGCGCGCTTGCCGACCCGCAGGGCCTGCTGGAAGAGGTCGTTGAGGAGCCGGCCGGCGGTGTGCAGGTCCTGGCCGAGGGCGAGGGCGTCCTTGATCTGGCCGAGGATCTGGCCCTCGCCGACGACCATGGAGTCCAGGCCGCAGGCCACCGAGAAGAGGTGGTGGACGGCCCGGTCCTCGTAGTGCACGTAGAGGTAGGGGGTGAGCTCCTCCAGGCCGACGCCGCTGTGCTGGGCGAGGAGCGTGGAGAGCTCGGCGACCCCGGCGTGGAACTTGTCCACGTCGGCGTAGAGCTCGATGCGGTTGCAGGTGGCGAGGACGGTGGCCTCGGCGGCCGGTTCGGCGGCGAGGGTGTCCTGGAGGAGCTTGGCCTGGGTGTCCGAGGGCAGCGAGGCCCGCTCCAGGATGGAGACGGGAGCGCTGCGGTGGCTCAGGCCGACGACGAGGAGGCTCATGCCGGCATCACCGCGGGGACGTCCCCGTCGGGTCCCTTGCGGCCGCTCTCGGCGGTGGTACGGGTCGCGGCCTGCGGCACCGTGGGGGCGGCGGCGGCCGGGGCGGACTCGTCGCCGGGCTCCTCGCCGGCCTTCCGCTGCTCGTGGAAGGCGAGGATCTGGAGCTCGATGGAGAGGTCCACCTTGCGCACGTCGACGCCGTCCGGCACGGAGAGCACGGTCGGGGCGAAGTTGAGGATGGAGGTGACGCCGGCGGCGACGAGCCGGTCGCAGACCTGCTGGGCGACGCCGGCCGGGGTGGCGATGACGCCGATGGAGACGCCGTCCTCGGCGATGATCTTCTCGAGGTCGTCGCTGTGCTGGACGGGGATCCCGGCGACCGGCTTGCCGGTCATGGCGGGGTCGGCGTCGATCAGCGCGGCGACGCGGAAGCCGCGGGAGGCGAAGCCGCCGTAACCGGCGAGCGCGGCGCCGAGGTTACCGATGCCGACGATCACGACGGGCCAGTCCTGGGTCAGGCCGAGCTCGCGGGAGATCTGGTAGACGAGGTACTCGACGTCGTAGCCGACACCGCGGGTGCCGTACGAGCCGAGGTAGCTGAAGTCCTTGCGCAGCTTCGCGGAGTTGACGCCGGCCGCGGCCGCGAGCTCCTCCGAGGAGACCGTGGGTACGGAGCGCTCCGACAGCGCGGTCAGGGCGCGCAGATACAGCGGAAGGCGGGCGACGGTGGCCTCGGGAATTCCTCGGCTACGGGTCGCCGGTCGGTGAGTTCGGCCAGTTGCCACGGTGCTCCTGCGGGATGAGCGGGGCTGCAGGCGGCCATACGTCCCAGGACCGCCCCGTCGAATGCAGGCTATGTCTTTGTGAACGCGTGCACAAAGATGGTGTCCGTTTTGTCTGGCCAAAGTGACCGGGGTCACGCGACCGGTTCTCGCCGCGATGGAACCGTCGCACGGCGCGACGCGTTGAGATGCCGAAGGGGGCAAAGCCGCACACACTCCTCACGACGTGGCCCCCGAATGCCTACAAAACGTCCATGATGGTAACCGGCTTTCGGTCAGGCACCCAGTTCGCGCCGGAGCCGCTCCGGATCCACCCGCCAGAAGGTGTGCTGCTCGCCGTCGACCAGGACGACCGGGATCTGCTCCCAGTACTCCTTGTACAGCGCCTCGTCCTGGAGGATGTCGCGCTCCTCCCAGCGGGCGCCGGTCTCGGCGCACACGGCCTCGATCACCGCCCGGGCGTCGTCGCAGAGATGGCACCCCGGCTTCCCGATCAGCGTCACGGTCCGCGCGGCCGGGTCCTTGGCCGCGTCCTTCTTCTTCGTACGTCCGAACATGCCGTCCATTGTCCCGTCCGGTCACGGCGGGGACCCGCACTGTTCACACGACGGCGTCCCCACAAGTCGGGAAGGACCGAACAGACTGGCTATGCTCCAGACATGGCCGCTCTGGGATGGCTCACCCCCCGTAGGCGCTCCGCCACCGCGCGCAGCGTCCTGGCAGGCGAGGCCGCCGCCGAGGCGGCCCGCAAGACCTCGCTCCAGCTGGAACAGGAGAGAGAGGAGGAGGCCGCCGCCCTCGAAGCGGCCCGCGCCGCCGAAGCCGCCCCCGAGGAGCCCGAGTTCCCGGTCGTCGGCGACGTACGGGCGGCTGCCTTCTTCGACCTCGACAACACCGTGATGCAGGGCGCCGCGATCTTCCACTTCGGCCGCGGCCTGTACAAGCGGAAGTTCTTCCAGCGCCGCGAACTCGCCCGCTTCGCCTGGGCGCAGATCTGGTTCCGGCTGGCCGGCGTCGAGGACCCGGCCCATATGCAGGAGGCCCGCGACAGCGCGCTCTCCATCGTCAAGGGCCACCGCGTCTCCGAACTGATGGCGATCGGCGAGGAGATCTACGACGAGTACATGGCCGACCGGATCTGGCCGGGCACCCGCGCCCTGGCCCAGGCCCACCTCGACGCCGGACAGAAGGTCTGGCTGGTGACGGCCGCCCCGGTCGAGACGGCCACGATCATCGCCCGCCGCCTCGGCCTGACCGGCGCCCTCGGCACGGTCGCGGAGTCGGTGGACGGCGTCTACACGGGCCGCCTGGTCGGCGAGCTGCTGCACGGCCCCGCCAAGGCCGAGGCGGTACGGGCGCTGGCCGCCGCGGAGGGCCTGGACCTCGCCCGCTGCGCCGCGTACAGCGACTCGCACAACGACATCCCGATGCTCTCGCTCGTCGGCCACCCGTACGCGATCAACCCGGACACCAAGCTGCGCCGGCACGCCAGGGACCGCGAGTGGCGGCTGCGCGACTACCGGACCGGCCGCAAGGCGGCGAAGATCGGCATCCCGGCCGCCGCGGGCCTCGGCGCCGTCGCCGGCGGCACCGCCGCGGTCGCCCTGCACCGCCGGCGCCGCTGAGCCGGGCGGTCCGCCCGCCCCTCTCCTGCCGATACGTTTCGGCTGCGATCATCTGCGACAACCACGGACCAGCGGGGCTCACCCGTCCGTGGTCGAACAGCCGCGCGCCCCGGAACTCCCGGGCATTTCCGCGCCCTTACCCAGGAACGGCCGGGGTCACTCCCCCCTACCGCACATGAGCACAACGCAACGCCGACGCAGTCACACTCGGAAGCCACTCGATCAATAACCGGTCACCAAGTGCGACTTGATCCGTCCGCAACCTATAACCGAAGCGACGTAATCGGTGATTTAGGCAACTGGGTGTAGCGCTGCCTGTACGAAGCGTTATTCTCCTCAGACGCACAGCGGAACCCTCCCGTCGCCACGACGAGTGAACGGATCCGCACTGCACGTGATGGAAGCTCTGCCTCTGGGAGTCCCGTGTACCCACACGTCGGGGTTGACGCCTCGGGCCTGGCTACGCTGCGCGCAACGGTCCTCGACCACTTGCGTGGCTTCGTCCCCACCGCGTACGCCGGTCCTGCCTTCGCCTTCGCCGCACCGGCACCCGCCGGCCCCTGCTATGCCCTGGCCGACGGCGGTGCCGCCGTCGGCAGACGGGGCGCGCGCGGGGGCGCCGGGAGCCCGGCCACCGCCCGACGCCCCACCGCCGACAGCGACAGCGCCCGCATGATGGACCTGGTCGAACGCGCCCAGGCCGGCGAGGCCGAGGCGTTCGGCAGGCTGTACGACCAGTACAGCGACACCGTCTACCGCTACATCTACTACCGCGTCGGCGGGAAGGCGACGGCCGAGGACCTCACCAGTGAGACGTTCCTGCGCGCCCTGCGCCGGATCTCCACCTTCACCTGGCAGGGCCGCGACTTCGGCGCCTGGCTCGTCACCATCGCCCGCAACCTGGTCGCCGACCACTTCAAGTCCAGCCGCTTCCGGCTGGAGGTCACCACCGGCGAGATGCTCGACGCCAACGAGGTAGAGCGCAGCCCGGAGGACTCCGTCCTCGAGTCCCTCTCCAACGCCGCGCTCCTCGACGCCGTCCGCCGCCTCAACCCCCAGCAGCAGGAGTGCGTGACCCTCCGCTTCCTCCAGGGCCTCTCGGTCGCCGAGACCGCGCGGGTCATGGGGAAGAACGAGGGCGCCATCAAGACCCTTCAGTACCGGGCCGTCCGCACCCTCGCCCGGCTCCTGCCCGAAGACGCCCGCTAGCCCGGCCGTCCGGGCCGCCGACCGCCGCCGCTCCGCTCTCCCTCCCCTCCCCGCGTGTCCCCCGCACCGGTCCCCACGTCCCCGTCCCCAGTGAAGACCTTGTCCCCCTCACCCGTACTGCACCCGTACCCCTCCCCCCACGCCACCACTGCCCGTCCCAAATCACAGTCGGTGACGCATCGATGACGCACTGGTCCGATCATCTTTCGCGCGTAACCCAAGTGCCGCGCCGCTCGTTGTGCGAAATGCAGGCTCCCTGTGGTCACGCCCTGCCCGCAGACACTCACTCGTTCGTGTGGATCTGCTCAAGGCGGGCAACCTTCCGGACCCCTTGGGGAGTCGACCGTCATGACGAGAGGAGGTGCCGCCAGTGATCGCGAACGTGCACCGGCGGGCGAACGCCTTCGCCCAGGCCCTGGAGGACCGGACGCCCGAGGGCGAGGCCGACCGGCCCGACCCCACGGCCGACACGGGCGACCAGGGACGGCTGTTGGCCTTGGCGAGCGGTCTCGGTGAACTGCCGAAGCCGGAGCTCGACCCCGAGGTCAAGGTGGTGCAGCGAGCCCAGCTCGTGGCCGCCATGGAGGCGATGTTCGCCCAGGGGACGGCCGCCGCCGGCCCCACCGTCCCGGAACAGCGGACCACGAGGGGCGCCCACCGGGCCTCCCCCCTGCGGAAACTCCGCCCCCGTTCCCGCTGGAGCAAGGGGCTCGCCGCGGGCGGCCTCACCGTCGGCGTGGCCGCCGGAGCCTTCGGCGGAGTCGCCGCCGCCAGCTCCGACGCCCTCCCCGGTGACTCGCTCTACGGACTCAAGCGGGGCATGGAGGACCTCAAGCTCGGCATGGCCGACGACGACGCCGACCGCGGAGGCATCTACCTCGACCAGGCGTCCACCCGGCTCAGCGAGGCCCGCCGGCTCATGGAGCGCGCCCGCTCCGGCGAGCTCGACCACGAGTCCCTCGGCGAGATCCGCCGCGCCCTCGGGGGCATGAAGCACGACGCCGAGGAGGGCCACCGGCTGCTCCGCCGGGCGTACGACCGGGACGGCGAGATCGCCCCGATGGCCCGGCTGAACTCCTTCGCGCAGGCCCACCGCGACACCTGGAACGGCCTGCGCGGCCGCCTCCCCGTCCAGCTCGCGGACGTCGGCGAAGAGGTCACCGGCGTCTTCGACGCCATAGACCAGGAGGTCGAGCCGCTCCAGTCGATGCTGCCCCGCACCCCCGAGACGGGCGCGGTCGACCCCGGCGGCTCCAGCAGCAGCCCCACCGCCCGCGAACACCAGCAGGGCGCGGACCCCCAGCAGCCCCCGGCCACCCGGGACGCCCCCACCCAGGGCAGCCCGTCGGCCACCGCCCCCCGGCCCTCCGGCACCACCCAGGGCACCGGCACGGGCGGCGAGGCGAACACCGGCACCGGCACCACCCCGAGCCCGGGCGCCGGCACCGGCACCACCTCCCCCGAGGACGACGGACTCCTCGGCGGCGACACCGGCGGCCTCCTGCCGTCCCCCACGGGCACGACGACCGCCCCGGAGGACAGCCAGGCGACCCCCACGCCCCCGGACGTCACCATCCCGCCACTCCTGCCGGGCCTCCTTCCGGGCCTCGGCATCGACAGCGAGGACGCTCGCTGACAAGAAGAAGGGGCGCCCCCACGGACGGGGGGCGCCCCTTCTTCCATGCGCCCAGAAGAACACCGACCTCACAGATCAGAAGAACACCGACCTCCGCTGCACCAACAGCTTGGCCCCTCTCGCTCCGCCGTCCTCGCACCGCTCGGCCCCAGGGGGCCTCCCGGGCTTCGAAAGGCTGCGCCGGACTCCGTCCGCCGGGTCGGCCCCGCCCCATGGCCAGGTCAGAAGAACACCGACCTCCGCTGCACCAACAGCTTGTACAGCGTGTGCTGGATCTGCTCCCGCACCTGGTCCGTCAGGTTGAACATCAGCATCGGGTCCTCCGCCGCCTCCGGCGGATACGAGTCCGTCGGGATCGGCTCCCCGAACTGGATCGTCCACTTCGTCGGCAGCGGCAGCATCCCCAGCGGCCCCAGCCACGGGAAGGTCGGCGTCACCGGCATGTACGGCAGCCCGAGCAGCCGCGCCAGCGTCTTCGCGTTCCCGATCATCGGGTATATCTCCTCCGCGCCCACGATCGAGCACGGCACGATCGGCACCCCCGCCCGCAGCGCCGTCGAGACGAAACCGCCCCGACCGAACCGCTGGAGCTTGTACCGCTCCGAGAACGGCTTCCCGATCCCCTTGAAGCCCTCCGGCATCACCCCGACGACCTCACCGGCCCGCAGCAGCCGCTCCGCGTCCTCCGCGCACGCCAGGGTGTGCCCCGCCTTCCGCGCCAGCTCGTTCACGACCGGCAGCACGAAGACCAGGTCCGCCGCGAGCAGCCGCAGATGCCGGCCCGCCGGATGGTGGTCGTGCACCGCGACCTGCATCATCAGCCCGTCCAGCGGCAGCGTCCCGGAGTGGTTCGCGACGATCAGCGCCCCGCCCTTCTCCGGGATGTTCTCGACGCCCTTCACCTCCACCCGGAAGTACTTCTCGTACAGCGGGCGCAGCAGCGACATCAGCACCTGATCGGTCAGCTCGGCGTCGAAACCGAACTCGTCGACCTCGTACTCGCCCGTGACCCGCCGCCGCAGGAACGCCAGCCCGCCCGCCAGCCGCCGCTCCCAGTCCGACGCCCGCGCGGGGGCCTCCACGGGCTCGTCCGGCTCCGGGACGGCCGCCGCCGCCTCCCGGGCCGCCCCCGGCAGCGCCCGTACCGCCGCGGGCCCGGCCCCGGCCCCGGACGGCTCCTCGGGCCGCCCCGGCCGCCGCCGGGCCCGCGAACGGTCGTCGTCGAAAGGAATCACCTTGGCGTCCGCCATCGCTGTTCGCTGCTCCTCAGGCACCGTCGTGAGAGTCACGGGAAGGAATCGGACCCGCCCCCGCGGCGACCCGGCCGGCCAGCCGGTCCACCGCCCCCGCGAGCCGCTCCGGCGGCAGCAGCCCCGGCCCCCGGCTCGCCGCGAAGTCCGCGAACGCCTCCGCCGTCGAGTACCGCGGCCGGAAGCCCAGGACCTCCCGCATCTGCGCGGTCGAGACGACCCGCCCGTGCGTGAGGAGCCGGATCTGCTCGGGCGCGAAGTCGGTCAGGCCCACCGTCCGCAGCGCGGACCCCACCCACCTCACCGCGGGCATCAGCACCGGCACCGTGGGCCGCCCCAGCCGCCGCGCGCACTGCGACAGCAGCAGCACCCCGTCGCCCGCCACATTGAAGGTCCCGCTGTTCAGCGACGCCCGGCGCGGCTCCTGCGCCACGAGCCGCAGCACGTCGATCACGTCGTCCTCGTGGACGAACTGCAGCCGCGGGTCGTACCCCAGGACCGTCGGCATCACCGGCAGCGACAGGTACTCGGTCAGCGGGGACTCCACCCGCGGTCCCAGGATGTTCGCGAACCGCAGCACGCACACCGCCACGTCCGGCCGCCGCCGGGCGAAGCCCCGTACGTACCCCTCGACCTCGACCGCGTCCTTCGCGAAACCACCGCTCGACTGCGACTTCGCCGGCGTCGTCTCGGTGAAGACCGCCGGGTCCCGCGGCGCGGAGCCGTACACGTTCGTGCTGGACTTCACCACCAGCCGCCCGACCCGCGGCGACTTCTGGCAGGCCCCGAGCAGCTGCATGGTGCCGATGACGTTGGTCTCCTTGACCGCCGTCCGGCCGCCCGCGCCCAGCGCCGTCCCCGTCACGTCGAGGTGCACCACCGTGTCCACCTCGTGCTCCGCGAGCACCTTGGCGATGGCCGGCCGGCGGATGTCCGCCCGGACGAACTCGGCGTCCCCCAGCGGATGCCCGGGCTCGACCGCGTCCACGGCCACCACCCGCTCCACCTCCGGGTCCCGCTGGACCCGCCGCACGAAACGGCCCCCCAGATGCCGGGCGGCACCGGTGACGAGCACGACCTTGCCCAAGATCAGCGCCTTCCGTCCGAACTTCCGTCCGTTCTTACCCGTAGCCGCCACCGTAGCGCCTGCGGGTTTCGGCGCAATGAAAACGTGGCCCCTCACCGAGGACGGTGAAGGGCCACGCCGTGTCACATACGGAGGCCGCTCGCGCGGCCACCGGTCTTACTTCTTGTTGCGACGCTGAACGCGCGTGCGCTTGAGCAGCTTGCGGTGCTTCTTCTTGGCCATCCGCTTGCGCCGCTTCTTGATAACAGAGCCCACGACTACCCTCGCTCACTTCTTCTCACTGGTGCGGGGCGTCTGGGCCCACACGACCTACGAGGGGTCAGCCTACCGCCCCTGGCACCACACGAGTAATCCGAGGGCCGGACACGGCTCACCCGCCGTTCGGCCGCAGGTCGGCCGCGCGTCCCGCTACGCGGTCCCCACCCCCACGTACGACTCCCTCAGGTACGCGTGAACCGCCTGCTCCGGGACCCGGAAGGACCGGCCCACCCGGATCGCCGGCAGATGACCGCTGTGCACCAAGCGGTACACGGTCATCTTCGACACACGCATCACCGCGGCGACTTCCGCCACGGTCAGGAACTTGACCTCGTTGAGAGGCCGATCGCCAGCAGCCATGACCCACCTGTACCTTCCGCCGAGACGCCCACCGGCTTCCCCTCCGGTGACTCTTCGTCGTCGAACGCTCACGCATCAGACTAGGGGCGGGTGGTGCGAGTGGGGAAGAGGAGCCCCTATCGCCCGTTTACCGTGACAGACACGCTCGATTGAGTACATAGCGCGTCAGGGGACGGTAGTACGCCGAGGGCACCCCGTCATCGAGCGGGACGGCCACCGCCACCTGCCCCTCGGCCTCCCCCACGAACAGCGCCGGATCGTCCGTGTCGGCCACCCCGATCGCCTCCACACCCAGCTGACCAGCACCGCAGACCCAGCCGTGGTCCCCCACGACCAGCTCCGGCAGCGGCCCGCCGGCCTCCGCCGCGCTCTCCAGCACGGCCCGCACCGGAAGCGCCGAGTGCGAGTGCGCCCCCGGCTCGCGCCCGCCCTCCGGCGGCCCCGCCTCCCGCACGAACGCCACCCCGCGTACGTAGTCGACGAGGTACGTGCGTAGACCGAACCGGGTCGTTATGTCGACACATCGCCCCTGCGCGGGGGTGAGGACGTCACATCCCGCCGCCGACAGGGCGTCTGCGAGAGCGGCGTAGAAACCGAGCAGCCGGTGCGGATGACCGGTCCCGAACAGCACCGGAGCCCGCCGCGCGGCCGCCGCCGCCAGCCGCCCCGCGAAGGCGTCCAGCCGGCCCAGCGTCCGCTCCGGGTCGATCACGTCCGGCCCCGAGCGGTACGCCGGATCCCCCGACACCCCGCACTTCTCGGCCATCAGCCGCAGCAGCTCCGCCTCGTCCCAGCACCCGGCCGGCACGAGCCCCAGCGTCACCCGCGGATCCCGCGCGGCGAAGAGCCGGTAACTCCGCAGGCTCTCCTCCCGCGACGTCGCCACCGTCCCCGCCAACCCCGCCGCCAACAGATGCGCCCGCAGCGCCCCGGTACTCAACACCCTCACGATGCTGCCGGATCCGGCCTGCCGGAGCGTCAGAAACCGTTGCACGCCGCACCGTTGGCGTAACGACTAGGCCAGCAGGCCGCGCAGCGGGAAGGCCGCCCGCCGGGTCGCGAGCACCGCCTGGTCCAGCCGGTCCGCCGGGTCGTACCCCTCCGACCACTCCCGGAAGCCCACCGGCCACCGGCCGTCGGTCATCCGCCCGGGCCCCAGCTGCCGGGTCCGCGCGTACACCTCGTCCCGCCAGGAGGACGGGATGACCGTCTCCGGCTCCACGGGCGCGTGCGCCGCGATCCCCACCAGATGCGTCCACGACCGGGGTACGACGTCGACCACCGCGTATCCGCCGCCGCCCAGCGCCACCCACCGGCCGTCCGCGTACGCGTGCGCCAGTTCGTGGCACGCCTCCTGCACCGCCCGCTGCGCGTCCAGCGACACCGCCAGGTGCGCCAGCGGGTCGTCGAAGTGGGTGTCCGCGCCGTGCTGGGTGACGAGCACCTGCGGCCGGAAGTCGGCGAGGAGCTCCGGCACGACCGCGTGGAAGGCCCGCAGCCAGCCCGCGTCCCCGGTCCCCGCCGGCAGGGCCACGTTCACCGCGCCGCCCTCACCGGGGCCGGACGCCCCGGTCTCCTCCGGCCAGCCGGTCTGCGGGAACAGCGTCCGCGGGTGCTCGTGCAGCGAGACCGTCAGGACCCGCGGGTCCTCCCAGAACGCCGCCTGCACCCCGTCGCCGTGGTGGACGTCGACGTCCACGTACGCGACCCGCTCCACGCCCAGTTCGAGCAGCCGGGCGATCGCCAGCGAGGCGTCGTTGTAGATGCAGAACCCGGCCGCGCCGCCCGGCATCGCGTGGTGCAGCCCGCCGGCGAAGTTCACCGCGTGCGCGGCCTCGCCCCGCCAGACGGCCTCCGCCGCCGCCACCGACTGCCCGGCGATCAGCGCGGACACCTCGTGCATCCCCTCGAAGGCGGGGTCGTCGACGGTCCCGAGCCCGTACGACTGGTCGGCGTGGCGCGGATCGGCCGAGGCGGCCCGCACCGCGGCCACGTAGTCCTCGCGGTGCACGAGCCGCAGCGTCGACTCCCCGGCCGGCTTGGCGGCGACCACGTCCACCGCCCGGTCGAGCCCGAAGGCCCGGACCAGCCCCATGGTCAGCGCGAGCCGCACCGGGTCCATCGGGTGCTGGGGCCCGAAGTCGTACCCCGTGACAGCTTCATCCCACATCAACAGTGCGCGGCCGCTCATGCCCGCCACCGTATCGGGCCCCCCGCGCGCCGAACGACGTGGCATACACCACCGTCACCAGGACGAGCACCATCGGCACGAGCATCGCCCCGCGGTAGCTCCACGCGTCCCCCAGCGCCCCCACGAGCGGGGAACCGACCAGGAAGCCGACGTAGTTGAAGACGTTGAGCCGCGCGACAGCGGCGTCGCTGTGCTCCGGGAAGAGCCGGCCCGCCGCCGCGAAGGTCTGCGGCACGATCACGCTCAGCCCGAGCCCCAGCACCGTGAAGGCCGCGATCCCCACCCACGCCGAGGTCGCCACCGCCACCAGCCCGAACCCGCACGCCGCGAGCACCGCCCCGGCACGCACCACCACCGACGCCCCGAAGTACCGCACCCCGAGATCGCCCACGGCCCGCCCGAGCAGCGTCGTCACCATGTACGCGTTGTAGGGGACGGTAGCGGCCTCCTCGGAGCTGCCGAGGACGTCCTGGAGGTACTTCGCCGACCAGTTGGAGACCGTCGAGTCCCCGATGTACGCGAACGTCATCACCAGGCACAGCGGCAGCAGCAGCCGGAACGACAGCGCCCCGCCCTTCCCTACGCCGCCACCGCCCGCGGCGGCCGTGCCGTCCACGTACCACCGGCTGCCGAGGAACGCCGCCGGCGCCAGCGCCACGACCACCGGCAGGTACGACCAGAACAGCGACAGGTGCCAGTGCGCCCCCGCCCAGGCCAGCGAGGCCCCGGCGATCCCGCCGAGGCTGTACGCGGCGTGAAAGCCGAGCATGATGCTCCGGCCGTATGCCCGCTGGAGGCTCACCCCCAGCATGTTCATGGACGCGTCGAGCGCCCCGACCGCGAGCCCGAAGACCCCGAGCGCCACGGCCGCCGTCCACAGCGCGTCCCCCGCCCCCACGGCCGGCAGGGCCAGCAGGACGACGGGCTGGGACCACCGCAGCACCACCGAGGGCGCCACCCGGGCGACGAGCTTCTCGGTCGCCACGCTGGCCACCCCGGCGAGGATCGGCACGGCCGCCAGGAAGAGCGGCAGCAGCCCGTCGGAGATCCCGTACCGGTCCTGGATCCCGGGTATCCGGGTCACGAGCAGGGCGAAGGCCACGCCCTGGACGAGAAAGCTGAAGGCCAGCGAGGACCGACCCCGCCGCAGCCGCACATCGGTCATGGCGGCACAGCGTAGGCCCGCCACCTACCGATGGGTAGATGGATCACAGACCCAAAATGCCGGGCAGCTCGTCCATCCGCGAGAAGAACCCGCGCGCCCCCGCCAGCCGGTCCTCCGCCGTCATCGCCGTGAACCCGTACACGTCCATGCCGGCGGCCACCGCCGCCTGCACGCCGAGCCGGCTGTCCTCGACGACGACGCACCGCCCGGGCGCCACGCCCCTCCGCTCGGCCGCATGCAGGAAGAGGTCCGGCGCCGGCTTCCCCTTCCCGACGTCCTCGGCGCTGAAGACGACGTCCTCGGGGAACCAGGCGTCGAGCCCGGTCTTCCGGTGCCCGACCCGGATCCGCTCATGGCTCCCGGAGGAGGCCACACAGTACGGAACCCCCGCGGCCGCGAGCCGCTTGAGCACGTCCTCCACCCCTTCCACCGGCTCCAGCTCCTCACGGAACCCGGCGAAGACCCGCGCGTGGAAGGTGGCGTCGAAGTCCTCGGGCAGCCGCTGCCCGGTCCGTTCGAGGACGAGGTCGTGGACCCGGTGGATCGCGGCCCCCATGTAGTCGCGGAGCGAGTCCTCGTACGTGGTCGGGTGCCCGAGCTCGGTGAGATAGCCGGCGAGCAACCGGTTGGAGAGCGGCTCGCTGTCGACGAGCACGCCGTCGTTGTCGAAGATGACCAGGTCGTAGCGCATGTGCCCAGCCTAGATCCGGGCCTGAACGCAAAAATGCCTCAACCCCCGGACAGGGTCCGGGGGTTGAGGCTAAAAATTGTTCGGCGGCGTCCTACTCTCCCACAGGGTCCCCCCTGCAGTACCATCGGCGCTGAAAGGCTTAGCTTCCGGGTTCGGAATGTAACCGGGCGTTTCCCTAACGCTATGACCACCGAAACACTATGAAGTTGAACTCAACCGGAACATGGGAGTTCGTTACTTCAGAACTAACACAGTGGACGCGAGCAACTGAGGACAAGCCCTCGGCCTATTAGTACCGGTCAGCTCCACCCATTACTGGGCTTCCACATCCGGCCTATCAACCCAGTCGTCTACTGGGAGCCTTACCCTCTCAAGGAGGTGGGAATACTCATCTCGAAGCAGGCTTCCCGCTTAGATGCTTTCAGCGGTTATCCCTCCCGAACGTAGCCAACCAGCCATGCCCTTGGCAGGACAACTGGCACACCAGAGGTTCGTCCGTCCCGGTCCTCTCGTACTAGGGACAGCCCTTCTCAATATTCCTACGCGCACAGCGGATAGGGACCGAACTGTCTCACGACGTTCTAAACCCAGCTCGCGTACCGCTTTAATGGGCGAACAGCCCAACCCTTGGGACCGACTCCAGCCCCAGGATGCGACGAGCCGACATCGAGGTGCCAAACCATCCCGTCGATATGGACTCTTGGGGAAGATCAGCCTGTTATCCCCGGGGTACCTTTTATCCGTTGAGCGACGGCGCTTCCACAAGCCACCGCCGGATCACTAGTCCCGACTTTCGTCCCTGCTCGACCCGTCGGTCTCACAGTCAAGCTCCCTTGTGCACTTACACTCAACACCTGATTGCCAACCAGGCTGAGGGAACCTTTGGGCGCCTCCGTTACCCTTTGGGAGGCAACCGCCCCAGTTAAACTACCCATCAGACACTGTCCCTGATCCGGATCACGGACCCAGGTTAGACATCCAGCACGACCAGAGTGGTATTTCAACGGCGACTCCACAACCACTGGCGTGGCTGCTTCAAAGTCTCCCACCTATCCTACACAAGCCGAACCGAACACCAATATCAAACTGTAGTAAAGGTCCCGGGGTCTTTCCGTCCTGCTGCGCGAAACGAGCATCTTTACTCGTAGTGCAATTTCACCGGGCCTATGGTTGAGACAGTCGAGAAGTCGTTACGCCATTCGTGCAGGTCGGAACTTACCCGACAAGGAATTTCGCTACCTTAGGATGGTTATAGTTACCACCGCCGTTTACTGGCGCTTAAGTTCTCAGCTTCGCAACCCCGAAAGGTCACTAACCGGTCCCCTTAACGTTCCAGCACCGGGCAGGCGTCAGTCCGTATACATCGCCTTACGGCTTCGCACGGACCTGTGTTTTTAGTAAACAGTCGCTTCTCGCTGGTCTCTGCGGCCACCCCCAGCTCAGAGTGCAAGACTCATCACCAGGCGTGGCCCCCCTTCTCCCGAAGTTACGGGGGCATTTTGCCGAGTTCCTTAACCATAGTTCACCCGAACGCCTCGGTATTCTCTACCTGACCACCTGAGTCGGTTTAGGGTACGGGCCGCCATGAAACTCGCTAGAGGCTTTTCTCGACAGCATAGGATCATCCACTTCACCACAATCGGCTCGGCATCAGGTCTCAGGCTTAATGTGTGACGGATTTGCCTATCACACGCCCTACACCCTTACCCCGGGACAACCACCGCCCGGGCTGGACTACCTTCCTGCGTCACCCCATCGCTTACCTACTACCACCTTGGTTCGCCGGCTCCACCACTTTCCTTTCCCCGAAGGGTCCGGAACGGCTTCACGGGCTTAGCATTAATGGGCTCGATATTGGGCGTTTCAAAGCGGGTACCGGAATATCAACCGGTTGTCCATCGACTACGCCTGTCGGCCTCGCCTTAGGTCCCGACTTACCCTGGGCAGATCAGCTTGACCCAGGAACCCTTAGTCAATCGGCGCACACGTTTCTCACGTGTGTATCGCTACTCATGCCTGCATTCTCACTCGTGAACCGTCCACAACTCGCTTCCGCGGCTGCTTCACCCGGCACACGACGCTCCCCTACCCATCACAGTCCCCGTTGGGGGTATGTACTGCAATGACACGACTTCGGCGGTACGCTTGAGCCCCGCTACATTGTCGGCGCGGAATCACTTGACCAGTGAGCTATTACGCACTCTTTCAAGGGTGGCTGCTTCTAAGCCAACCTCCTGGTTGTCTCTGCGACTCCACATCCTTTCCCACTTAGCGTACGCTTAGGGGCCTTAGTCGATGCTCTGGGCTGTTTCCCTCTCGACCATGGAGCTTATCCCCCACAGTCTCACTGCCGTGCTCTCACTTACCGGCATTCGGAGTTTGGCTAAGGTCAGTAACCCGGTAGGGCCCATCGCCTATCCAGTGCTCTACCTCCGGCAAGAAACACACGACGCTGCACCTAAATGCATTTCGGGGAGAACCAGCTATCACGGAGTTTGATTGGCCTTTCACCCCTAACCACAGGTCATCCCCCAGGTTTTCAACCCTGGTGGGTTCGGTCCTCCACGAAGTCTTACCTCCGCTTCAACCTGCCCATGGCTAGATCACTCCGCTTCGGGTCTTGAGCGTGCTACTGAAACGCCCTATTCGGACTCGCTTTCGCTACGGCTTCCCCACACGGGTTAACCTCGCAACACACCGCAAACTCGCAGGCTCATTCTTCAAAAGGCACGCAGTCACGAGGATCCGAAGATCCCGACGCTCCCACGGCTTGTAGGCACACGGTTTCAGGTACTATTTCACTCCGCTCCCGCGGTACTTTTCACCATTCCCTCACGGTACTATCCGCTATCGGTCACCAGGTAATATTTAGGCTTAGCGGGTGGTCCCGCCAGATTCACACGGGATTTCTCGGGCCCCGTGCTACTTGGGTGTCTCTCAAACGAGCCGCTGACGTTTCGTCTACGGGGGTCTTACCCTCTACGCCGGACCTTTCGCATGTCCTTCGACTACATCAACGGTTTCTGACTCGTCCTGTCGCCGGCAGACGACAGAAGAGAGATCCCACAACCCCGCATGCGCAACCCCTGCCGGGTATCACACGCATACGGTTTGGCCTCATCCGGTTTCGCTCGCCACTACTCCCGGAATCACGGTTGTTTTCTCTTCCTGAGGGTACTGAGATGTTTCACTTCCCCTCGTTCCCTCCACACTGCCTATGTGTTCAGCAGTGGGTGACAGCCCATGACGACTGCCGGGTTTCCCCATTCGGAAACCCCCGGATCAAAGCCTGGTTGACGACTCCCCGGGGACTATCGCGGCCTCCCACGTCCTTCATCGGTTCCTGGTGCCAAGGCATCCACCGTGCGCCCTTAAAAACTTGGCCACAGATGCTCGCGTCCACTGTGTAGTTCTCAAGCAACGACCAGCCACCCATCACACCCTGCCGAAGCAGAGCTTTACTGGGGCCGGCATCGCGAAGATACAACCTTGCGGCCGTACCCTCAGATACCCAACAACGTGCCAGATGCGAGCACCGTCCGTGTCATCCGTTCCACGCCGAAGCAGTACTTGGAGACCTTCAGGTCACTCGCATCCAATAATCAACGTTCCACCCATGAGCTGACCGTGCAGAACGTTTGCCTGCAATCGGTACTGTGCTCCTTAGAAAGGAGGTGATCCAGCCGCACCTTCCGGTACGGCTACCTTGTTACGACTTCGTCCCAATCGCTGGTCCCACCTTCGACAGCTCCCTCCCACAAGGGGTTGGGCCACCGGCTTCGGGTGTTACCGACTTTCGTGACGTGACGGGCGGTGTGTACAAGGCCCGGGAACGTATTCACCGCAGCAATGCTGATCTGCGATTACTAGCAACTCCGACTTCATGGGGTCGAGTTGCAGACCCCAATCCGAACTGAGACCGGCTTTTTGAGATTCGCTCCGCCTCACGGCATCGCAGCTCTTTGTACCGGCCATTGTAGCACGTGTGCAGCCCAAGACATAAGGGGCATGATGACTTGACGTCGTCCCCACCTTCCTCCGAGTTGACCCCGGCGGTCTCCTGTGAGTCCCCATCACCCCGAAGGGCATGCTGGCAACACAGGACAAGGGTTGCGCTCGTTGCGGGACTTAACCCAACATCTCACGACACGAGCTGACGACAGCCATGCACCACCTGTATACCGACCACAAGGGGGCACCCATCTCTGGATGTTTCCGGTATATGTCAAGCCTTGGTAAGGTTCTTCGCGTTGCGTCGAATTAAGCCACATGCTCCGCTGCTTGTGCGGGCCCCCGTCAATTCCTTTGAGTTTTAGCCTTGCGGCCGTACTCCCCAGGCGGGGAACTTAATGCGTTAGCTGCGGCACCGACGACGTGGAATGTCGCCAACACCTAGTTCCCAACGTTTACGGCGTGGACTACCAGGGTATCTAATCCTGTTCGCTCCCCACGCTTTCGCTCCTCAGCGTCAGTAATGGCCCAGAGATCCGCCTTCGCCACCGGTGTTCCTCCTGATATCTGCGCATTTCACCGCTACACCAGGAATTCCGATCTCCCCTACCACACTCTAGCCTGCCCGTATCGGATGCAGACCCGGGGTTAAGCCCCGGGCTTTCACACCCGACGTGACAAGCCGCCTACGAGCTCTTTACGCCCAATAATTCCGGACAACGCTTGCGCCCTACGTATTACCGCGGCTGCTGGCACGTAGTTAGCCGGCGCTTCTTCTGCAGGTACCGTCACTTTCGCTTCTTCCCTGCTGAAAGAGGTTTACAACCCGAAGGCCGTCATCCCTCACGCGGCGTCGCTGCATCAGGCTTTCGCCCATTGTGCAATATTCCCCACTGCTGCCTCCCGTAGGAGTCTGGGCCGTGTCTCAGTCCCAGTGTGGCCGGTCGCCCTCTCAGGCCGGCTACCCGTCGTCGCCTTGGTAGGCCATTACCCCACCAACAAGCTGATAGGCCGCGGGCTCATCCTTCACCGCCGGAGCTTTCCAGACGAGGAGATGCCTCCCCGTCTCATATCCGGTATTAGACCCCGTTTCCAGGGCTTGTCCCAGAGTGAAGGGCAGATTGCCCACGTGTTACTCACCCGTTCGCCACTAATCCACCCCGAAGGGCTTCATCGTTCGACTTGCATGTGTTAAGCACGCCGCCAGCGTTCGTCCTGAGCCAGGATCAAACTCTCCGTGAATGTGTACCCGTAATCGGGTTCAACACTCGCGTTGAGCGGGACGGTCAGGTCGGAATGTGACCGACCGTCCACAGCGTCCTCGCTGTGTTTTGTTTCAAAGGAACCTCGACCATCCGAAGATGGACGGGGTATCAACTAATCTGGCGTTGATTTTTGGCACGCTGTTGAGTTCTCAAGGTGCGGACGCTTCCTTCGTTCCTGTTTCCAGGCCCTCCGGGCGCTTCCTTCGTTTCCGACTCTATCAGATCTTTCTGACCCGATTTCCTCGGTGCTTTCCGGTCCTGAGTTTCAATTCCTCGGGGCCTTCCGGCGCTTTCCGACTCTATCAGATCCTTTCGGCGTCTGATTCCCAGTCAGCGGGGTTTGTCTTCCGGGCTGTTGGGCCGTTCCGACGAGTGAGACTTTAGCGGATTCCCGGGCTCCGAAGCGAATCGGGGCCGGCGTCCAGACTTCGAACGTGGATTCCTCATTTCGCAAAAACGCACGGAAAGCAGAACGGCACGACGAATCGCGGCCGTCAGGCTCAGTGGTTCTTGCGGAATGGCTGTCCGGGGCCGACCGGGGCCGGTGCTCACGTCGGACAACTCGGAGAACACTACGGATGCGGTAATCCCGTGTCAACCCCCGTCCTCGGGCGTACTCTCTCCGTATGACTACGCGTGCGCACACCACCCAGTGGTGGGCCGCCTGACGGCGGCCCGTACTGACGCATGCACACGGCCGCCGATCCGGCGGCCGTTCGCGTATCCCCCTCCGGGAGCCGGGCCGTCGGGCCGGCTCGGGACGGAGAAGGAGCGGAACGCGATGACGAGGATCTTCAGCGGGGTCAAGCCGACCGGGCATCTGACGCTGGGCAACTACCTGGGAGCCGTACGGCGGTGGGCCGAGGTGGACCAGCACCGGGGCGAGGCGCTGTTCAGCGTGGTGGATCTGCACGCGCTGACCGTGGAGCACGATCCGGCGCGGGTGCGCAGGCTCAGTCGGCAGGCGGCGACGCTGCTGCTGGCGTCGGGGCTCGATCCGGAGGTCTGCACGCTGTTCGTGCAGAGTCACGTGGACGAGCACACCCGGCTGTCGTACCTGCTGGAGTGCACGGCCACCGACGGCGAGCTGCGGCGGATGATCCAGTACAAGGAGAAGAGCGTCCGGGCGCGGGACGCCGGGCAGGGCGTGCGGCTGTCGCTGCTCACCTATCCCGTGCTGATGGCCGCGGACATCCTGGCCTACGGGGCGGACGAGGTGCCGGTGGGTGAGGACCAGACGCAGCACGTGGAGCTGACCCGGGACCTGGCGGTGCGGTTCAACCAGCGGTACGGACACACCTTCACCGTGCCGAGGGCGACGCGGCCGGCGGTGGCGGCTCGGGTGATGGACCTCCAGGACCCCGGTTCGAAGATGGGGAAGTCGCACGAGAACGGGGCCGGGATCGTCTATCTCCTCGACGACGCGGACACCGTGCGGCGGAAGGTCATGCGGGCCGTGACGGACAGCGGGCGGGAGGTCGTCTACGACCGGGACGTCAAGCCGGGTCTCGCAAATCTGCTCGATCTGATGGCGGCGGCGACGGGTGGGAACCCGGAGGAGCTGGCCGGTGTATACGAGTCGTACGGAGCATTGAAGAAGGACACGGCGGACGCGGTCGTCGAGCTGCTGCGGCCGGTGCGGGAGCGGCATGCCGAGCTCGCGGCGGATCCGGGGTACGTGGACCGGGTGCTGCGGGACGGGGCCGAGCGGGCCCGGGGGATGGCGCGGCCGCTGGTCGACCGGGCCTACCGGGCGATCGGACTGTTGCCGGCCGTGTGACGGAAGGCGCCGCGGTAGTCGCGCGGGCTGGTGGCGAGGTGCGAGGCGAAGTGCTGGCGCATCGTGACCTCGCTGCCGAAGCCCGCGCGGCGGGCCACTTCGGGGAGGGGATGGTCGGTGAGTTCGAGGAGTTTCTGGGCGGCGGCGACGCGCTGGGCGATGAGCCAGTGGAGCGGGGTCGTGCCCGTGGTGGCCTGGAAGTGGCGGGCGAAGGAGCGGGGGGACATGCCGGCGTGGGCCGCGAGGCTCGCGACGGTGTGGGGCTGGTCGAGATGGGCGAGCGCGTGGGCGCGGACGGCGGCGAGCGCGTCCTCGTCGCGGTCGGCCCGTGGGGTGGGGCGCTCGATGAACTGGGCCTGGGTGCCGGTGCGGAAGGGGGCGGTGACCATCGAGCGGGCGACGGTGGCGGCGACCTCGGCGCCGTGGGCCGTACGGACGAGGTGGAGACAGAGGTCGATGCCGGCCGCGGTGCCGGCCGAGGTCCAGATGCCGGTGTCCTCGATGTAGAGCGCCTCCGGTTCGACGCGGATCCGGGGGTGGCGGGCGGCCAGGGTGTCGGCGAGGCGCCAGTGGGTGACCGCGCGGCGGCCGTCGAGCAGGCCGGCGCGGGCGAGGACGAAGGCGCCGGCGCAGAGGGAGGCGACGGGGACGCCGTGGTCGTGGGCGCTGCGGAGGGCGTCGAGGACGGGAGCGGGGACGTCGGCGTCGGGGTCCTCGATGCCGGGGACGAGGACGAGGTCGGTGGGGGTGAGGGTGTCGAGCCAGTCGAGGGGACGGTCGGGGGTGAGGCTCAGGCCGCCGCGGATCGGGATGGGGGTAGTCGGGTCGGCGGCGGTGCGGCGGAGGTCGAAGGCGGGGACGCCGCGGGTGGTGCGGTCGGTGCCCCAGACCTCGGTGACGACGGAGACGTCGAAGGCGCGGATGCCGGGGAAGGAGAGGAGAGCGATGCGCTGGGGGGCCGCCATGGTTGGCAGTAAACCATCGATCGTCGGCTTCCGCGCCTCTGGGAGGTGTGCCGGGGCGGCGGGAGGATCGTGGTCATGGAGATCGAGGAGAACGCAGCGCTGATCGTCATCGACGTCCAAAAGGGCTTCGAGTACGAGTTCTGGGGTCGTCGGGACAACCCGGAGGCGGAGAAGAACATGGCCGCCCTGATCGACCGGTGGCAGGAGACGGGTCGGCCGGTGGTCTTCGTGCGGCACGACTCGCCGCGGGAGGGTTCGCCGCTCATGCCGGGCACGGAAGGGAACGCGTTCAAGGACTTCGTCGAGGAGCGGCGGGGCCGGGGCGCGGGGCCCGAGGTGCTGGTGACGAAGACGGTGAACTCCGCCTTCTACGGGGAGCCGGACCTGGACGCGTGGCTGAGGGGGGCGGGGATCGGGCAGGTCGTGATCGTCGGGATCCAGACGAACATGTGCAACGAGACGACGGCCCGGATGGGCGGGAACCTCGGGTACGACGTGGTGTTCCCGCTGGACGCGATGCACACCTTCGACCTGGCGGGGCCGTTCGGCTGGACGCGGACGGCGGAGGAGCTGACCCGGGCGACGGCGGTGTCGCTGCACGGCGGGAAGTTCGCCCGGGTCGTGACGACGGAGGACGTCCTGAAGGGGACGGCCGCGTAGGGGTCAGCCGTTGCCGGAGGCGAGCTCGCGGCTGCGGTCGCGGGCGGCTTCCAGGGCGGCGATCAGGGCGGCGCGGACGCCGTGGTTCTCCAGTTCGCGGATGGCGCTGATGGTGGTGCCGGCGGGGGAGGTGACGGCTTCGCGGAGCTTCACGGGGTGTTCCCCGCTGTCGCGGAGCATGACGGCGGCGCCGATGGCGGCCTGGACGATCAGGTCGTGGGCCTGGGCGCGGGGCAGGCCGAGGAGGATGCCGGCGTCGGTCATGGCCTCGACGAGGAAGTAGAAGTAGGCCGGGCCGGAGCCGGAGAGGGCGGTGGCGGCGTCCTGCTGGGACTCGGGGACGCGGAGGGTCTTGCCGACGCCGCCGAAGATCTCCTCGGTGTGGGCGAGGTGCTCGGGGGTGGCGTGGCTGCCGCCGGAGATCACGGACATGCCCTCGTCGACGAGGACGGGGGTGTTGGGCATGACGCGGACGACGGGGGTGCCGGGGCTGAGGCGTTCCTCGATGAAGGAGGTGGGGATGCCGGCGGCGGCGCTGATGACGAGGCGGTCGGTGGCGACGTGGGGGCCGAGTTCGTCGAGGAGGCGGCCCATGTCCTGGGGCTTGACGGCGAGGATGAGGGTGTCGGCGCGCTTGGCGGCCTCGGCGTTGGTGACGGTCTCGACGCCGTAGCGGTCGCGGAGTTCCTGGGCGCGCTCGCTGCGGCGGGTGGTGACGAGGAGGTGCGCGGGGTGCCAGCCGGCTCGGATCATGCCGCTGAGGAGGGCTTCACCGATCTTGCCGGTGCCGAGGACTGCGACGGTCTGGGTCATGGCTCTGTTCACCTCGCCGGAGGGGGTACGTGTCGTCATCCTCGCACCGGCGGGGCGGCCGGTGCGCGGGGTGTCCGAGGGGCGGTCAGGCGGTGCGGCGGCGGAGGGTGGCGGCGCCGAGGGCGAGGACGAGGACGGCGCAGCCCGCGACGACGAGGGCGTCGCGGACGAAGGCGGACGTGACGTCGGGATGGTGGAGGACCTCGTTCATGCCGTCGACGGCGTACGACATGGGCAGGACGTCGGAGATGGCTTCGAGGGCGGGGGCCATCTTGTCCCGCGGGGTGAAGAGGCCGCAGAGGAGGAGCTGGGGAAAGATCACGGCCGGCATGAACTGGACGGCCTGGAACTCGGAGGCGGCGAAGGCGGAGACGAAGAGGCCGAGGGCGGTGCCGAGGAGGGCGTCGAGGAGGGCGACCAGGAGGAGGAGCCAGGGAGAGCCGACGACGTCGAGGCCGAGGAACCAGACGGCGAGGCCGGTGGCGAGGACGGACTGGAGGACGGCGACGAGGCCGAAGGCGAGGGCGTAGCCGGCGATGAGGTCGGCCTTGCCGAGGGGCATGGCGAGGAGGCGTTCCAGGGTGCCGGAGGTGCGTTCGCGCAGGGTGGCGATGGAGGTCACCAGGAACATGGTGATGAGCGGGAAGATGCCGAGGAGCGAGGCGCCGATGCTGTCGAAGGTCTGCGGGCTGCCGTCGAAGACGTAGCGGAGCAGGAAGAGCATCACGCAGGGCACCAGCAGCATCAGGGCGATCGAGCGGGGGTCGTGGCGGAGCTGGCGCAGGACGCGGGCGGCGGTGGCGAGGGTGCGGGAGGTCGTCATGGGCGGGTCTCCTGGTGGGCGGCGCGGGCCGCGGCGGCGTCGACCAGGTGGAGGAAGGCCTCTTCGACGGTGGTGGTGCCGCTCTGCTCGCGGAGGGTGTCGGGGGTGCCTTCGGCGAGGATCTCGCCCTCGCGCATGAGGAGGAGTCGGTGGCAGCGCTCGGCCTCGTCCATGACGTGGGAGGAGACGAGGAGGGTGGTGCCCCGGTCGGCGGCGAGGCGGTGGAAGAGGTCCCACAGGTCGCGGCGGAGGACGGGGTCGAGGCCGACGGTGGGTTCGTCGAGGACGAGCAGGTCGGGGGTGCCGAGGAGGGCGACGGCGAGGGAGACGCGGCTGCGCTGGCCGCCGGAGAGGCGTCCGGCGAGGGCGTCGGCGTGGTCGGGGAGGTCGACGTCGGCGAGGGCGTGGTCGACGGCGGCGCGGCGGGCGGGGCGGTGGGCGCGGCCGGGGAGGAGGACGGAGGCGAAGTAGTCGAGGTTCTGCCGGACGGTGAGGTCGTCGTAGACGGAGGGGGCCTGGGTGACGTAGCCGATGCGGGGGCGGAGGCCGGGGTGTCCCGCGGGGCTGCCGAGGACGGTGAGGGTGCCGGTGACCTTGGCCTGGGTGCCGACGATCGCGCGCATGAGGGTGGTCTTGCCGCAGCCGGAGGGGCCGAGGAGGCCGGTGACGCGGCCGGCGGGGACGGTGAAGCCGAGGCCGCGCAGGACGGTGCGGTCGCCGCGTACGGCGGTGAGGTCCCGGGCGGTGATCGCGGGTTTCCGGTCGGGGGGTTCGGGCTCCCCCGCGCTGTAATTCATCATGTGATGAATAGTGGGGACGGAGAAGCCCCCGCGTCAAGGATCGCGGGGGCTCGGACGGGCCGGGTCCGGACGCGCCGGGCCGTTCCTCAGGGGCGCTTGGGCTTCTTGCGGGCGGCCGGGTTGCCGGTGCGGGCGCCCCGCCGCTTCTCGTGGCGGGCGCGGGCCGTCTCGTACTCGGCGCGGCGGAGCTTCTCGCCGGGGGCCTCCAGGAGACAGCGGAGGGCGTAGGCGAGGAGCACGCCGATGAAGCCGATGGCCTTGAGGCTCTTGAGGGAGTCCTCGCGGGCCTGGTCGGCGGGGCGCCGGCCGAAGCCCTCCCAGGTCTTGGCGAAGGCGATCGCCGAGCAGATCGCGAACATCAGGATGACCAGCGTGTTCACCAGCCCGCCGACGTCCGCGACCTGGAGCCCCTGGTAGGCGAAGCGGAGGACGAAGGCGCCCGCGGCGGCCGCGGCGAGCGCGCCGACCGCGAGGCCGGCGCGCCGCAGGCCGTAGTGGGCGCTGTGGTCGACCCAGGTCGTCCCGAAGAAACGGATCTCCTCGGGCTGGGGTCCGCTCGTGCCGGTTCCGGGGGTCTGCTTGTCCTCGCTCACGAGGTCGATTATCCCCGGTGGGGCGCCGAAGCGGCCGAGGCGAAGGTCCTCAGGCGCAGCGCGGCGCGACGTAGTCGTCGCTGCCGGTCTTCACGTAGGCGTCGGAGACGTACTGCCCCGGGGCGATGCTGTCCCAGATGCGGGTGGTGCCGTACGGGCCGGAGACCCACTCGCCGGGCTTCTGGCAGTAGATCGGGACGGTCACGCCCTCGGCGAGCACCCGGACCACCGGGTACTGGGTGCTCGGACCGGAGCGGACGTTGACCCGGTAGCCCGGCGCGACCGGGTAGTACTTCACCGTCATGACTGTTCTCCCCCTGGCTTCACTCTGTGCGACGCGCGCAGGCTAGCAAGCTCCTCCGACATCGCGAGGGCCATCGACTAGGCTCCTCGCGTCGCGCACGCGCGCGTGGACGGACGCGGAACCACACGGGGGTGGGAGATGCCGCCGTTGAGCAGTACCGACGCGGGACGGAACGCCGAGGGTCCTGAGTACGCCGGGGAGTACCGGCTGCAGGCGGTGCTCGGCGCGGGCGGAATGGGCGTCGTCCATCTGGCCTCCTCTCCCTCCGGGCTGCGGCTCGCCGTGAAGGTGGTGCACGCGCGCTACGCGGAGGATCCCGACTTCCGGGCCCGCTTCCGGCAGGAGGTGGCCGCCGCCCGCCGGGTCAGCGGCGCCTTCACCGCGCCCGTCGTGGACGCCGACCCGGACGCCGAGCGGCCCTGGATGGCCACCCTCTACGTCCCCGGCCCGACCCTCGCCGACCAGGTCCGCCAGCGCGGCCCGCTCTCCCCCGCCGAACTGCGCCGGCTGACCGCCGGGCTCGCCGAGGCGCTGCGCGACATCCACCGCGCCGGAGTGGTGCACCGGGACCTCAAGCCCAGCAACGTGCTCCTCACCGACTCCGGGCCCAAGGTCATCGACTTCGGGATCTCCCGGCCCGTCGACAGCGACCTGCACACCGAGACCGGGAAGCTGATCGGCTCGCCGCCGTTCATGGCGCCCGAGCAGTTCCAGCGGCCGCGCGAGGTCGGGCCGTCCGCCGACGTCTTCGCGCTCGGCTCGGTGCTGGTGCACGCGGCGACCGGGCACGGCCCCTTCGACTCGGACAGCCCGTACATCGTGGCCTACCAGGTGGTCCACGACGAGCCGGACCTGTCCGGCGTGCCCGCCGAGCTCGCGCCGCTGGTCGCGCGCTGCCTCGCCAAGGAGGCGGCCGACCGGCCGACGCCCGCCGAGATCATGGCTGCCCTGCTGCCGCCCTCGTACGAGGCCGAGGCGTTCATACCGGCCCAGCGGCGGCGGCCCGCGCTGCCCGCCGACCCCTTCGCGCCGGACGGGCGCACCGGCGGCCCCGCCGGGACCCGGGCCGCCGACCTCGCCCGGGGCGACACCACGACCCGGGACGCCGTGCCCGCCCCGCCCGCGCGACGGCGGCGCCACCGGCTCGCCCCGCGGCTCACGGTCTCCGCCGCGGTCGTGCTCGTCCTCGCCGGGGCCGGGGCGTACGCGGCGCTGCGCCCGCCGGCCCGGCCCGCGGTCGAGGGGCCCGCCCACCCCGCCGAGGTGGCGACCTCCTTCGACGGCTGGGTCACCCGGCTCCAGGAGTACGGCGGCTCCGCCGCGCCCGCCTGCGCCCACGAGGCCGGCTCGCTCTACTGCGCCGCGCGGGGCGTGGCGCTCGCCCGCCTCGACCCGCGCACCGGCGAGGTCCTGTGGAAGCGGACCGGGCCGGTCGACCCGGAGATGCCGGACGCGCCCGTGCCGCTGGCCGGCGGGCCGGACCCGCTGGTCGGCGCCGCGCCGAAGGCCGGTCCGCTGCGCGCGTACGAGGTCGGGGAGGGGACGCCCGGCTGGACCGCGCGCGCGGACGTGCCCGAGACGTACCGGCCGGCCGGGCCGGTGGTGGTCCTCTCCGACGGACGCGGCGCGCTGCGGGCGGTGGACGCGCGGACCGGGTCCCGGCGGTGGGCGCACCGGCTGGCCGGGTTCGACGCGCCGGTGCTCGGCGCCTACGACGCGCCGACGGGGCTGCTCACCGTCTCCGAGACGGCGGCGGACGGGCGGAGCAGCCGGATCGCGGCCCTGCTGCCGGAGACCGGCGAGATCGTGTGGAGCCGGGTGGTGACCGGGGACGCCGCCCCGGTGGGCCGGACCGGCGACGGGACGCTGGTCCTCGCCACCCGCTACCAGGGCCACCTGGTCGACGGGCTCGTGCTGCTCGCGCCGGGCGATCCCGGCGACCCGGGCAGCGGCCCCGACGCCGGTGCGGAGCGCCGGGTCGGGATCCAGGAGCGGATGCAGCTCAGCGGCATCGCCGTGCGGGGCCGGGTCGTGTACCTGCTCTCCATGGACGGGCGGCTGCTCGCCCTGGACACGGCGGTGGAGAAGGGCGGTCGGCTGTGGGAGCTGGAGACGGGGGCCTCGAACGTCTCCGTGCCGGTCCTGGGCCCCGACGAGCGCCTCTATCT
The DNA here is from genome assembly GCF_039534915.1 of Streptomyces roseofulvus. Classification (NCBI taxonomy): domain Bacteria; kingdom Bacillati; phylum Actinomycetota; class Actinomycetes; order Kitasatosporales; family Streptomycetaceae; genus Streptomyces; species Streptomyces roseofulvus. The sequence continues at coordinate 3,672,997 of NZ_BAAAWE010000001.1, forward strand.
GTCGGCGGCGGACGGGCGGCTGTTCGCGGTGGACACCGCGCGCGGCGCGGTCGTCGGGCAGACCCGGCCGCGGCTGCGGAACGGGCGGCTCGGGTACGCGACGCAGGTGCCGGCCCCGCTGGTCTCCGGGGACCGGGTGTTCGGGACGGCGCCGGACGGTTCGGTCTTCGCGGTGGACGCGCGCGTGGCGGAGTCCTGGTAGGGCCGCACTTCTGAGGCCCCGCGCTTCCGGGGCCCGCGGCAGGACGTACGCGCGCGTGGAGCCGCCGGGGGACGACGACGGCGCCACGCGCGCGGGGCGTCAGCCGAGCTTCGTCACGTCCCGGACGGCGCCCTTGTCGGCGCTGGTCGCCATCGCGGCGTACGCGCGGAGGGCGGCCGACACCTTGCGCTCGCGGTTCTTCGGCGCGTAGACGCCGCCGAGGGCCTCGCGGCGGGCGGCGAGGGTGGCGTCGTCGACGAGCAGCTCGATCGCGCGGTTCGGGATGTCGATGCGGATCCGGTCGCCGTCCTCGACGAGGGCGATGGTGCCGCCGGAGGCGGCTTCCGGGGAGGCGTGGCCGATGGAGAGGCCCGAGGTGCCGCCGGAGAAGCGGCCGTCGGTCACCAGGGCGCAGGTCTTGCCCAGGCCCCGGCCCTTGAGGAAGGAGGTCGGGTAGAGCATCTCCTGCATGCCGGGGCCGCCCTTGGGGCCCTCGTAGCGGATGACGACCACGTCGCCGTCCGTGACCTGCTTGTTGAGGATCTTCTCGACGGCCTCCTCCTGCGACTCGCAGACGACGGCCGGGCCCTCGAAGGTCCAGATCGACTCGTCGACGCCGGCCGTCTTCACGACGCAGCCGTCGACGGCGAGGTTGCCGCGCAGGACGGCGAGGCCGCCGTCCTTGGAGTAGGCGTGGGCGACGTCGCGGATGCAGCCGCCGGCCGCGTCCAGGTCGAGGCTCTCCCAGCGCTCGGACTGGGAGAACGCCTCCGCGGAGCGGACGCAGCCGGGGGCGGCGTGGAACAGCTCCACGGCCTCGTCGCTGGGCGAGCCGCCGCGCACGTCCCAGGTGTCCAGCCACTCCTTGACGGAGCGGGAGTGGACCGCGTGGACGTCCTCGTTGAGCAGCCCGGCGCGGTAGAGCTCGCCGAGGATGGCGGGGATGCCGCCGGCCCGGTGCACGTCCTCCATGTAGTACGTGCCGCGCGGGGCGACGTTCGGGGCGACCTTGGCCAGGCAGGGGACGCGGCGCGAGACCTCGTCCATGTCGGACAGGCCGTAGTCCAGCTCGGCCTCCTGGGCGGCGGCGAGCAGGTGCAGGATCGTGTTGGTCGAGCCGCCCATGGCGATGTCCAGCGCCATCGCGTTCTCGAAGGCCGCGCGGGTGGCGACGGAGCGCGGCAGGACGGAGGCGTCGTCCTCGTCGTAGTACCGGTGGGTGATCTCGACGACCGTGCGGGCCGCGTTCTCGTACAGGGCGCGGCGGCCGGTGTGGGTGGCGAGCATCGAGCCGTTGCCCGGGAGGGAGAGGCCGATGGCCTCGGTCAGGCAGTTCATCGAGTTGGCGGTGAACATGCCGGAACACGAGCCGCAGGTAGGGCAGGCGTTCTCCTCGATGCGGAGGATGTCCTCGTCCGAGATCTTGTCGTTCACGGCGTCGGAGATCGCGTCGACCAGGTCGAGCGTGCGGACGGTGCCGTCGACGAGGGTGGCGCGGCCGGACTCCATCGGACCGCCGGAGACGAAGACCGTCGGGATGTTCAGGCGCAGCGCGGCCATCAGCATGCCCGGGGTGATCTTGTCGCAGTTGGAGATGCAGATCAGGGCGTCGGCGCAGTGGGCCTCGACCATGTACTCGACGCTGTCCGCGATCAGGTCGCGGGAGGGCAGGCTGTAGAGCATGCCGCCGTGGCCCATGGCGATGCCGTCGTCGACGGCGATCGTGTTGAACTCGCGGGCGATGCCGCCGGCGGCGGTGATGGCCTCGGAGACGATCCGGCCGACGGGCTGGAGGTGGGTGTGGCCGGGGACGAACTCGGTGAAGGAGTTCGCCACGGCGATGATCGGCTTCCGCCCGATGTCCGCGCCCGGTACACCGGAGGCGCGCATAAGGGCGCGGGCGCCCGCCATGTTGCGGCCGTGGGTGACTGTGCGGGACCTCAGCTCGGGCATCGTCGCTCGCTCCTCGTGATGGGTGTGCTTGTGTCGAGCGTACGCCGACGCTCCAAGATCTGGACAGGACGTCCGGAATACGGGACGGGATTTCAGGGATCGGTCAGGGGCCGGTCAGGGTCGAAGCGTCGAGAACGGTCGGGCTTCGGCCGGGGTCGGCCAGGATGCGACCCGGATCGGTCAGGCTTCGGTCAGGTACCGCTGGAGCGTCGGGGCCACCTCGGCCACGATCCGCTCCGGGTCCGCGGAGGCCAGCGGCTCGACCCGGATCACGTACCGCAGGATCACGATCCCGATCATGTGGGAGGCCGCCAGCTCGGCCCGGAACTCGGGGTCCGGTACGGCGAGGTCGGCGGCGATCCGCTCCAGGAGCCGGCGCAGCACGAAGCTCCGCAGCACCGTGGCCGCCGCCTCGTGCGTGACCGCCGAGCGGATGATCGCGAGCAGCGGGGCCCGGGACACCGGGTTCTCCCAGACCCCGATGAAGAAGCGGGCCAGCCGCTCGCCGACCGCCTCGCGCGGGCCGCCGATGATGGCCGGGACGACCAGCGCCGGCTCGAAGGAGACCTCGATCGCCGCCGCGAAGACCTCGTCCTTGGTCCCGAAGTAGTGGTGCACCAGCGCCGGGTCCACCCCGGCGGCCTTGGCGATGCCGCGGACCGAGGTCTTGTCGTAGCCCCGCTCCGCGAACTGCGTCCGCGCCGCCTCCAGGATGCGCTCGCGCGCGCCGGGGCCGCTGTCGTCGGCCGCGCCGCGCGCGGGACGCCCGCGGCGCCGGGGGGACGCCTCGCTCACGCGCGCGTGCCCCGGGCCGCCGAGGCGAGGTGGAGCCGGGTGAAGGCGAGCGCCTCGGCGAGGTCGGCCTCCCGTTCGGCGGCAGACATCGCGCGCCGGGTGTTGACCTCGATGACGACGTGCCCGTCGAAGCCGGAGACGGCCAGCCGCTCCAGCAGCTCGGCGCAGGGCTGGGTGCCGCGGCCCGGCACCAGGTGCTCGTCCTTGGCGGAGCCGCGCCCGTCGGCGAGGTGGACGTGGCCGAGCCGGTCGCCCATGCGGTCGATCATCGCCAGGGTGTCGGTGCGGGCGGTCGCGGTGTGCGAGAGGTCGATCGTGAAGTGCCGGTAGTCGTCCTTGGTGACGTCCCACTCGGGGGCGTACGCGAGCATCTCGCGGTCCCGGTACCGCCACGGGTACATGTTCTCCACGGCGAAGCGGACGTCGGTCTCGTCCGCCATCCGCCAGATGCCGGTGACGAAGTCGCGGGCGTACTGGCGCTGCCAGCGGAACGGCGGGTGGACGACGACCGTGGACGCGCCGAGCTTCTCGGCGGCCGCCTGGGCGCGCTGGAGCTTGACCCACGGATCGGTGGACCAGACGCGCTGGGTGATGAGGAGGCAGGGCGCGTGGACGGCGAGGATCGGCACCTGGTGGTAGTCCGAGAGCCGGCGCAGCGCCTCGATGTCCTGGCTGACCGGGTCGGTCCACACCATGACCTCGACGCCGTCGTAACCGAGGCGTGCGGCGACCTCGAAGGCCGTCGCCGTCGACTCCGGATAGACCGAGGCCGTCGACAGGGCGACCTTCGCATCCGGGACGCGCACCGCTGGTTCTGCCACGACAGACAGGGTACGGGGCGCACCTGGGCGCGGGAGGGTGGTTCCGGTCACCTCCGCACGCCGCCGGTACGGCCCCCGTACGCGCGCGTGCGGCGACCGGGAGCCGGTCAGACGACGGGCAGGACCTCGGGGAGGTGGTCGAGGCGGCGCAGGATGACGCCCTCGCGCAGGGCCCAGGGGCAGATCTCCAGCTGCTCCACGCCGAGCAGGTCCATGGCGCCCTCGGCGACCAGGGCGCCGGCGAGCAGCTGGGCGGCGCGGCCCTCGGAGACACCGGGCAGGGCGGCGCGCTCGCCGCCGGTCATCCCGGCGAGCCGCGGCACCCACTCCTCCAGGGAGGCGCGGGTCAGCAGCCGCTCCACGTACAGCCCCTCGCTGGAGCCGGGCGCGCCGGCGATCCGGGCGAGCTGCTTGAAGGTCTTGGAGGTGGCGACGACGTGGTCGGGCTTGCCGAAGCGGCTGAACTCGCCGACGGTCCGGGCGATCTGGGCGCGGACGTGGCGGCGCAGCGCCTTCACGTCCTCCGTGTCGGGCGGGTCGCCGGGCAGCCAGCCGGCGGTGAGGCGGCCCGCGCCGAGCGGCAGGGAGACGGCGGCGTCGGGGTCCTCGTCGATGCCGTAGGCGACCTCCAGGGAGCCGCCGCCGATGTCGAGGAGGAGCAGCTTGCCGGCGGACCAGCCGAACCAGCGGCGGGCGGCGAGGAAGGTGAGCCGGGCCTCCTCCTCGCCGGTGAGGACCTGCAGGTCCACGCCGGTCTCGTCCTTGACCCGTGCGAGGACCTCGTCGGCGTTGGTGGCCTCGCGGACGGCGGAGGTCGCGAAGGGCAGGACCTCCTCGCAGCCCTTGTCCTCGGCGGCCTGGAGCGCCGCCAGGACGGTCCCGATCAGCCGCTCGACGCCGCCGGGCGCGATGGCGCCGCGCGGGTCGAGGAGCTCGGCGAGCCGCAGCTCCGCCTTGTGGGAGTGGGCGGGCAGCGGGCGTGCGCCGGGGTGGGCGTCCACCACGAGCAGGTGCACAGTGTTCGAACCGACGTCGAGGACTCCGAGTCTCATGGCGGAAACGCTACTGCTCCCGCCCGCATACGCTTGGCGTTGTGCCAAAGACGAAAAAGGCGAAGCCGGGCAAAGACAGCGCCTCCGGCGACGGTGCCGCGCGCGGCGGGGCCGCGCACGACGTGCGGGACGTGAAGTACGCGCGCGACGTGGAGGGCGCGAAGCCGCCCGTCAAGGGCGTGACGAAACAGCGCAAGGGCGCGGAGCCGGACGAACAGGGGCTCGACTTCCCGCGCGCGTGGGTGGAGTTCGCGGATCCGGCCGACGAGGAACAGGTCTTCCGCTGCGACCTGACCTGGCTGACCTCGCGCTGGACCTGTGTCTTCGGCAGCGGCTGCCAGGGCATCCAGGCGGGCCGGGCGGCGGACGGCTGCTGCACGCTGGGCGCCCACTTCTCCGACGAGGACGACGAGAAGCGGGTCGCGGAGCACGTGGCGAAGCTGACGCCGGAGCTGTGGCAGTTCCACGACGTCGGCAGCGAGACGGGGTGGACGCAGGTCGACGAGGACGGCGACCGGCAGACCCGCCGCTGGAAGGGCTCCTGCATCTTCCAGAACCGGCCGGGCTTCCCGGGCGGCGCCGGCTGCTCGCTGCACATCCTGGCCCTGAAGGAGGGCCGGGAGCCGCTGGAGACGAAGCCGGACGTGTGCTGGCAGCTGCCGGTGCGCCGGACGTACGACTGGATCGACCGGCCCGACGACACGCGCGTGCTCCAGGTGTCCATCGGCGAGTACGACCGGCGGGGCTGGGGCCCGGGCGGTCACGACCTGCACTGGTGGTGCACCTCGGCGACCTCGGCGCACGGCGGCGGGGAGCCGGTCTACGTCTCGTACCGGCCGGAGCTGATCGAGATGATGGGCAAGGACGCGTACGACGTGCTGGTCGGGCTCTGCGAGGCGCGGCTCGCCTCGGCGCTGCCGATGGTGGCACCGCACCCGGCCGACCCGAAGCGGTAGCCGAGGCCCTGCCTCCTCCTTTCAGCGAGGCCCTGCCTCCTCCTTTCAGGAGGAGGGCTGCGGAGGCGGCGCGTCCGTCGTCGGCTCGGCCGTCGGGGGCGCGGTCGTCGGCTCCGTCGTGGGCGGCGGCGTGGTGGGCGGCTCCGTCGTCGGTGGTTCGGTCGTCGGGGGCGGGGTGGTGGGTTCCGTGGTCGGCGGCGGCGTGGTGGGCGGCTCCGTCGTCGGCGGGGGCGACGTCGGCTCGGTGGGCTCCGTGGGGCCGGTCGGGCCCGGGTCGACCGGCCCGCCGGTGGGCGGTGGCCCGGTCGGCGGGGTGGTGGGCTCCGTGGTGACCGGCGGGAGCGGGATCACCCGGTCGTCGATCGGGGCGGCCGGTCCCCGGCCGCTGATCCGCAGCACCGCGCCGGTGGGATCGACGCCGATCCGGGCGCTCCAGGGACCGCGCGGTTCACGGGCCCGGTCGACGCGGACGGCGACGGTGACGGTCTCGCCGGGGCGGAGGGTGCCGGACGCCTGGCTCACGTACAGCCAGGGCCCGTCCGTCCACAGCGACCAGTCGACCGGGGTGCCGCCCTCGCCGGTGAGCGTGATGAGGGTGACGTCGCCGAGGCAGCGCGCGGTGACGCCGATCCAGCCCGGCACCGGGTCTCCGGGCCGCGCGGGGGCGACCGGTCCGGCGGACCGGGCCGGGGTGACGACCTCGACGGAGACGTCGGGGGAACGGCTGCCCTGGGTGGCACGGGGGTCGGGGGTCGCACGGGCGTTGCCGGCGTTCTCGTACCGGTCGTACGGGCGCCCCTCCTCCGTCCCGTCCCCGCGCTCGCCGGCGCTGACCCGGGCTCCGTCCCGGCCCGCCTCGGCGCCGGCGGGGACGCCCCGGTACGAGGTCCACAGGGCGAGCACCGGGGCGGCGACCACGGTGGTGGTGACCGCGCGGGCCCGCATCCGGTCCCGGCGGGCGACGAGGTCCTTCGGGTCGATCGGGAAGCCGGTCGGGGCGAACCGGGGGGCACCGGCACGCGCGCGCGGCACGTGCAGCATCGCCATGTAGGCGGCGGCCCGGGGCGCCTCGACGAGCGGCAGCCGGTCCTGGACGGCGCGCGCCCCGCCGCCCGGCCAGGGGGCGGTGGCGCCGACCCGCTCGGCGGTGCGGCGGCAGACCGGGCAGTCGTCCACGTGCCGGACGAGTTCGGCGCGCAGCGCCGCCGAGAGGATCAGCTGCCGGTCGCCGGTGAGGAGCCGGGCGACGGTGGGGCAGCTGCCGGTGGAGACCACGGCGAGCGCGGCGCGGGTGCGCTCGACCTCGCAGGCGGCGGTGGCGAGCAGTTCGCGGGCGGCCGACGGGTCGAGGGCGAGGACGGCGGCGACCTGGCGCGGGCTCAGCCCGTGCCGGACGGCCAGTTCGAGCGCCTCGCGCTGCTCCGGGGTGGTGCCGGCGGCCTCGGGCCAGGCCAGCGTGGCCAGCTCCGCGCGGCGCCGCTCGGCGGTCTCGGCGGAGACGGGCGGCGGGGCGGGCGGGGTGACGGCCGGACGGCCGGTGTGCGCGCCCTGGCGCCGGCGGCGCTGCTCGCCGAGGCTGCGCAGACAGGCCCAGCGGGCCAGCGCGTACAGCCAGGCGGTGCGGCCCTCCGCGTCGGAGGGGCAGCGGCCGTGGTGGCGCTCGGCGGCGGCGAGGACGTCGCCGAGGACGGCGGTGGCCGTGTCGTGGTCGCAGAGGACCGAGAGGCAGTACGTGAAGAGCCCGTCGAGGGCGGCCTCGTAGCGGGCGGGGGGTCGCTGGCCGAGCGTGCGCGGTCCCTGCTGCGGGCCGCGGCGCGCCCGGTGGGCGCCCGGGGTGCGGGAGGAGTCCAGCCTGCTGCTCGTCACTGGGCGACCGTAGGCGCGGAGGGGGGCACTCTTCATACCGGATCCGCTGTTCTCAGCCTTACGGGTGAAGCCATCACTCGAAAGGGGACAGGAGCGAGGTGTTCCGCTGCCATGGCGGCGGACTGTCCACAGGTCGCGCCCCGTCCGTCCACAGGCCGGAAGCGGGCGGCGGTCCGCTGTCGGTGGCGGCGGCTACGGTGTGGGGCATGGCTGCCCGTACGAAATCCACCAAGGACCGTCCGTCCTACCGCTGCACCGAATGCGGCTGGCAGACGGCCAAGTGGCTCGGTCGATGCCCCGAATGCCAGGCGTGGGGCACGGTCGAGGAGTACGGCGCGCCCGCCGTCCGGACCACCGCCGCCGGCCGGGTCTCCACCGCCGCGCTCCCCATCGCCCAGGTCGACGGCCGGCAGGCGACCGCCCGCACGACCGGGGTCGACGAGCTGGACCGGGTCCTCGGCGGCGGTCTGGTGCCCGGCGCCGTCGTGCTGCTCGCGGGCGAGCCCGGCGTCGGCAAGTCCACGCTGCTGCTCGACGTGGCGGCGAAGGCGGCGAGCGACGCGCACCGCACGCTGTACGTGACGGGCGAGGAGTCGGCGAGCCAGGTCCGGCTCCGCGCGGACCGGATCAACGCGCTCAGCGACCACCTGTACCTGGCGGCCGAGACCGACCTCTCCGCGGTCCTCGGCCACCTGGACGAGGTCAAGCCCTCGCTGCTGATCCTGGACTCGGTGCAGACGGTCGCCTCGCCGGAGATCGACGGCGCCCCCGGCGGCATGGCGCAGGTCCGCGAGGTCGCGGGCGCGCTGATCCGGGCCTCCAAGGAGCGCGGGATGTCCACGCTCCTCGTCGGCCACGTGACGAAGGACGGGGCGATCGCCGGTCCCCGGCTCCTGGAGCACCTGGTCGACGTCGTCCTCCACTTCGAGGGCGACCGGCACGCGCGCCTGCGGCTGGTCCGGGGCGTGAAGAACCGGTACGGGGCGACGGACGAGGTGGGCTGCTTCGAGCTCCACGACGAGGGGATCACCGGCCTCGCCGACCCGTCCGGGCTGTTCCTGACCCGCCGGGACGTGGCCGTGCCCGGCACCTGCCTGACGGTGACCCTGGAGGGCCGGCGGCCGCTGGTGGCCGAGGTGCAGGCGCTCACCGTGGACTCCCAGATCCCCTCCCCGCGCCGGACCACCTCGGGCCTGGAGACCTCCCGGGTCTCGATGATGCTCGCGGTCCTGGAGCAGCGCGGGCGGATCAGCGCACTGGGCAAGCGGGACATCTACAGCGCCACCGTGGGCGGGGTGAAGCTCTCCGAGCCGGCCGCCGACCTGGCGATCGCGCTCGCCCTGGCCTCCGCCGCCAGCGACACCCCGCTGCCGAAGAACCTGGTCGCGATCGGCGAGGTCGGCCTCGCGGGCGAGGTGCGGCGGGTCACCGGCGTCCAGCGCCGCCTCGCGGAGGCGCACCGGCTCGGCTTCACCCACGCGCTGGTCCCCGGCGACCCGGGGAAGGTGCCGCCCGGCATGAAGGTGACGGAGGTCGCGGACATGGGGGACGCCCTGCGGGTCCTGCCGGCCGGCCGCCGCGCGGCCCGGCGCACGGAGGAGTCCGGGGGCTGACGGCGGAGCCCCCGGCGGCGCCCCGGGCGGGCGCGGTGAGGGCGCTCCGGGCGGGCGCCGTCAGGGCCTCCGGGGCGGCGCCCGGGTACTCCGGTGGGGTCGCGGAGGGGTAGGCGCGCGGCCGGGCGGGTAGGGCGGATCGCGACCGGGCCGCCCCGGCGGGTGCCCGCCCGGAGCACCCCGGACCGGCGTGCGGCCCAGGGCGGCGGGGTGGTGTCGCTAGACTTTGCCCTGGTCTCGCCCATCCGTACGAGCCGGAGGAGTGCAGTGGCAGCCAAGGACGGGGCAGCAGCTCCTGGAAAGTCCGGCGCGGGCTCCGGCAACGAAGCGCTGATGCGCGCGGCGCTGAGCGCGGTCGCGCCCGGCACCGCCCTGCGCGACGGCCTGGAGCGGATCCTCCGCGGGAACACCGGTGGTCTGATCGTCCTAGGCATGGACAAGACGGTCGACTCGATGTGCACCGGCGGCTTCGTCATCGACGTCGAGTTCGCCGCGACGCGCCTGCGCGAGCTGTGCAAGCTCGACGGGGCGCTCGTCCTCGACAAGGACATCACCAAGATTCACCGGGCCGGCGTGCAGCTGGTCCCGGACGCCTCCATCCCCACCGAGGAGACCGGCACCCGCCACCGCACCGCGGACCGGGTCTCCAAGCAGTGCAACTTCCCCGTCGTCTCCGTCTCGCAGTCGATGCGCCTGATCGCGCTGTACGTGAACGGCGAGCGGCGGGTCCTGGAGGAGTCGGCCGCGATCCTGTCCCGGGCCAACCAGGCGCTCGCGACGCTGGAGCGGTACAAGCTCCGCCTCGACGAGGTGGCCGGCACGCTCTCCGCGCTGGAGATCGAGGACCTGGTGACCGTCCGGGACGTCACCGCCGTCGCCCAGCGCCTGGAGATGGTCCGCCGGATCGCCACCGAGATCGCGGAGTACGTGGTCGAGCTCGGCACGGACGGGCGGCTGCTCTCGCTCCAGCTCGACGAGCTCATCGCGGGCGTGGAGCCGGAGCGCGAGCTGGTGATCCGTGACTACGTGCCGGAGCCGACGGCGAAGCGTTCCCGCACGGTCGCGGAGGCGCTGACCGAGCTGGACGCGCTCTCCCACACCGAGCTCCTCGAACTCCCCGTCGTCGCGCGGGCCCTCGGCTACAGCGGCTCCCCCGAGACCCTGGACTCGGCGGTCTCGCCGCGCGGCTACCGGCTGCTGGCCAAGGTGCCGCGGCTGCCCGGCGCCATCATCGAGCGCCTGGTGGAGCACTTCGGCGGGCTGCAGAAGCTGCTCGCGGCGAGCGTCGACGACCTCCAGACCGTCGACGGCGTCGGCGAGGCCCGGGCGCGCAGCGTCCGCGAGGGCCTGTCGCGGCTGGCGGAGTCGTCGATCCTGGAGCGGTACGTCTGACGGCCCACGCCCGACGGACGGGCCACGTCTGAACGTCTGACGGCCCACGCCCGACCGACGGGCCACGTCTGAACGCCTGACGGACCACGCCCGACGGACGGACCGCGTCCGACGACCGTACGGCTGACGGACCACGCCCGACGGACGCACCGCGTCCGACGACCGACGACCGTACGTCTGACGGCCCGCGTCCGACGGACGACGACCGGGCAGAGCGCCCGGCGACGGTCCCCGGGCGCCGCTCAGTCCTTGGCGAGGGCGAACGGCGCCGCGACCGTCTTCTCCCCCGGCACGGTCGCCTCGACCAGGTAGTTGCCCGGACCGGCCTCGCCCGCGGGGGCGGTGGCGCACTGCGGGGCGCTGCGGCGCAGGTCCCACTCCACGGTGTGGGTGATCGTGGCGCCCGCGGGCACCTTCAGCAGCACCGGGTCGCCGGGGCGCGGGCAGTCGTCGGAGGCCCACAGCCGCTCGTTCCTCGGGTCGCTGATCTTCAGCACCGCGGCGCGGGGGCCGAGATCGGCCTTGCAGTCGGCGTCCGAGGTGTTCTTGACCACGAGGTGGAAGCGCGGCTTCTCGCCGGGCTCGTACGTGAGCTTGGCGCTGCGCAGCGTCAACTCCAGGGAGCCCGAGGGGCAGTTCGGGAGCGGCGAACCGGCCGGCACGCGCTGTCCGGCACCCGCCCCGGCGCCGCCGTCGCCGCCCGCGCCGTCGGTGTCGCCGTTCTTGCCCGGCGTACCGGAACCGGCCGAACCGGAGCCGTCGCCCTCGCCGGAGCCCGCACCCGCGTCCGTACCGGAACCGGAGCCGCCGTCGGAGCCGGAACCCGCGCCGTCGCCCGCACCGGCGTCGCCGGTGTCGCCCGCGCCGCCGGAGTCGCCCGACTCGTCGCGGCCGCCCGGCTGTTGGCTGATGGCCGGTCCGGTTCCGGCGGGGCCGGGGGTGATGGAAGGCGCGGGGGCCGAGCCGTTGGCGGCGTCGTTCGACTTCTTCCCGCCCCCGTCACCGGAGGTGACGGCCCATAGCGTGAGCAGGGCGAGCAGTGCGATCAGGCACAGCGCGACCGCCCTCCGTCGCCAGTAGATGGTGGAGGGAAGCGGCCCGACCGGATTGCGCAAAGATCCCACGCCCCGAACCTTACGAGAGATCCGGCCCAACTCCCGCCCCACCCGCCGCCCTAGAGCCCAAGTTTTGCCGATGATCACATCCTCCGGAGACGGGAACTCTCCCCGCCGCGGCCGGAAATCGCCCCTCCGTCCGCCCCTCCCCCACTTTCGTCAGGGGTCGTCTCGTTCCTTGGCCCGGGGCACGACGGTCCGGATTCCGGTTAGCGTCATGCACCATGGACAACCTCCTCGACCTCTCCGACCGGCTCTATCTCGACATCCTCGACTTCGCGCACACCACACCGCACTGGTTCCAGTGGCTCGCCGAAGTCTGGACGGAGCTCGGACTGCTGCTCTTCGGCGCGCTGTTCCTGGCCGGGTGGTGGCGCTCGCGGACCGGATCGAGCCAGGCGATGACCCTCGCGCTCCTCGCCCCCCTCGCCACCGCCTTCGGTTACGTGGTGAGCGAGGGCCTGAAGTCGCTGATCGACGAGGAGCGGCCGTGCCGGGCCGTCGCCGGGGCGCCCGCCGCGCTCATCGACTGCCCCGCCTACGGCGACTGGTCCTTCCCCAGCAACCACTCCGCCATCGCCGGCGCCGCCGCCGTCGCGCTCGCCCTCTCCTGGCGCGGGATCGTCTGGCTGACCGTGCCCATGGCGATCCTCATGGCCTTCTCCCGCGTCTTCGTCGGCGTCCACTACCCGCACGACGTCACCGCCGGCCTGCTCCTCGGCGGCCTCGTCGCCTTCCTCGTCATGCGGGCCGCGCGCCGGCCGGTGGCGGCACTGGTGGAGACGGCCCGGTCCAGCCGGAGCGCGGCGGTCGTGTGGTGCGCGGGGCGGGGGCCCGCGACCCCGGCGCACGCCTCCGCGCGCCCCGAGCGCCGTTCGCGGGCCCGCCACGGCGCGTACTGATCGCTCCCCGGACGTGCCAGGATCGGGGGTGCCATGACTTCCATCGATGCCCCCGCCTCCCTGTCCGTCCCCACCGGTGCGGCCCCGTCCGCCGTCGACCCGGCCGCACTCCACGGGCCGGTCCTCGCCTGGTTCGACCGGCACGCCCGCGACCTGCCCTGGCGCCACCCCGAGGCCGGTGCCTGGGGCGTCATGGTCAGCGAGTTCATGCTCCAGCAGACCCCCGTCGTCCGGGTGCTGCCGGTGTACGAGCAGTGGCTCGCGCGCTGGCCCCGCCCGGCCGACCTGGCCGCCGAGCCGCCCGGCGAGGCCGTCCGTGCCTGGGGCCGGCTCGGCTACCCGCGCCGCGCCCTGCGGCTGCACGCGGCGGCCGTCGCGATAAGGGACCGGCACCGCGGCGACGTGCCGAGCGACCACGCGCAGCTGCTCGCCCTCCCCGGCATCGGCGAGTACACCGCCGCGGCCGTCGCCTCCTTCGCGTACGGCCAGCGGCACGCCGTGCTCGACACCAACGTGCGCCGGGTCTTCGCCCGCGCGGCGAGCGGCGTCCAGTACCCGCCGAACGCCACCACCGCCGCCGAGCGGCGCCTCGCCCGCGCGCTGCTCCCCGACGACGAGGGCACCGCGGCCCGCTGGGCCGCCGCCTCGATGGAGCTGGGCGCGCTGGTGTGCACGGCGAAGAACGAGGACTGCGGCCGCTGCCCCATCGCCGACCGCTGCGCCTGGCTGCGGTCGGGCAAGCCCGCCCATGACGGCCCGCCCCGGCGCGGCCAGACCTACGCCGGCACCGACCGCCAGGTCCGCGGCCGGCTCCTCGCCGTCCTCCGCGACGCCCCCGGCCCCGTCCCCCAGTCCGCGCTGGACGCCGTCTGGGACGAGCCCGTCCAGCGCGGCCGGGCCCTGGACGGTCTGGTCTCGGACGGGCTGGTGGAGCCGCTGGACGGCGGGCGGTACCGGCTGCCCCTGACCTGAGCGCCCCGGCTGTTACACAACCGATGGGTAGCCGTGCGTCCACCGACGGCTGCCCCGCACACCCCCGTGACAACCGCTCCGTAGCGTCGTCGTCGACACGGAGAACAAGCAGGTCACGGGGATGTGGAGGCGGCTGGGATGAGCCAGGGCGAGGTGCTCGACTTCGAGGAGTACGTCCGCACACGGCAGGACGCGCTGCTGCGCAGCGCCCGCCGGCTCGTCCCGGACCCGGTCGACGCGCAGGACCTCCTCCAGACCGCCCTGGTCCGGACGTACGGCCGGTGGGACGGGATCGCGGACAAGTCGCTGGCCGACGCCTACCTGCGGCGGGTCATGATCAACACCCGCACGGAGTGGTGGCGGGCGCGCCGTCTCGAGGAGGTGCCCACCGAGCAGCTCCCGGACGCGAGCGTGGAGGACCCGACCGAGCAGCACGCCGACCGGGCGCTGCTGATGGACATCCTGCGGGTGCTGGCGCCCAAGCAGCGCAGCGTCGTGGTGCTGCGGCACTGGGAGCAGATGAGCACGGAGGAGACCGCGGCGGCGCTGGGCATGTCGACGGGTACCGTGAAGTCGACGCTCCACCGCGCGCTCGCCCGGCTCCGCCAGGAGCTGGAGAGCCGGGACCTGAACGCCCTCGCCCTGGGGCGGCCCGTGGAGCGGACCGGAGGGCAGCGGCCGGCGGCGGCCGGCGTGCGAGGTGACGAGGGAGGGCGCGAGCGGTGCGCGGCCTAGACGACGGCGACGGCGACGGCGAAGTCGGCGACGGCAGAACGGGCGGAAGAGCCGGCGGAGCTGCCGGCGGAAGAGCCGGCGACCGGATCGGCGGCACGGCCCGAGGAGGCGTCGGGGCGGGAGCCGGGACCGGGGGCGGTTCGCCCCGCGGGTCCGGCACGAAGGCGGCGGGTGTCACGGCGGTGGCCGGACTCGCCGCCCTCGGCCTGTTCGTGGCCGCGTGCTCGACCGGCGGCACGGGTTCGCGCGACGAGGGCGCGGCGCGCGCCGACGCGACGGCCGCCGCCGCCCCCACCCCGCCCGCCGCGGCCTCGGGCTCGGCGAAGGAGGCCGAGCGGGTGGACCCGATCGCGCTGCTCAAGGGCGACCCGAAGATCGGCGCGCGGGTGAAGGCCGACCTGAAGCCGTGCGTGGCCGACGCGTACCCGGTGGACACCTCGTACGGCAACCTCACGAACGGCACCGCGCCCGACGTCGTCGTCAACGTCATGACCTGCGGGGACGCGGTCGGCATCGGCACCTACGTCTACCGCAAGCAGCCGGGCGGGAGCACCGACCGGGACTCGGCCACCGCCGAGGGCTACGAGAACGTCTTCATGGCCGAGGACGCGGCGGTCTACAGCACCATCGACCGCGGCGACCTGATCGTGACGAAGCAGGTGTACGCGGAGGACGACCCGGTCGCCTACCCGTCGGGCGAGGACGTCATCACGTACCGCTGGTCGGGGAACAGGTTCACCCAGCACGACTGGGTGCACAACGACTACAGCCGGGCCGTGGGCGAGGGCGACGGCGCCACCGAGCCGCCCCAGCCGGCGCCGGAACCGTCCGCCGCCGGCTGAGCCCGCCGTCCCGGCGGCCGAGCCCCCATCCCCCCACCACACACCGAAGGACCCCCGCACGATGGCCGAGACCCATGTCCTGTTCGTCGAGGACGACGACGTCATCCGTGAGGCCACCCAGCTCGCCCTGGAGCGGGACGGCTTCCGCGTCACCGCCATGCCCGACGGGCTCTCCGGGCTCGACGCCTTCCGCGCCCACCGCCCGGACATCGCGCTGCTGGACGTGATGCTGCCCGGCATGGACGGGGTCAGCCTCTGCCGGCGCATCCGCGACGAGTCGACCGTCCCGGTGATCATGCTGTCGGCGCGCGCCGACTCGATCGACGTCGTCCTCGGCCTGGAGGCCGGGGCGGACGACTACGTCACCAAGCCCTTCGACGGCGCCGTGCTGATGGCCCGCATCCGGGCCGTGCTGCGCCGGTTCGGCCACGCGGCCGGCAGCGGGGCGGGCGACGGGACGGCGGAGCGCGCGGGCGACGGCGGGCCGCTCGTCTTCGGCGGCGGCGACCTGGAGGTCGACACCGAGGGCATGGAGGTGCGGCGGGGCGGGGCGCCGGTGGCGCTGACGCCGACCGAGATGCGGCTGCTCCTGGAGTTCTCGTCCGCGCCGAACACCGTGCTCTCCCGGGACAAGCTCCTGGAGCGGGTCTGGGACTACGGCTGGGGCGGCGACACCCGGGTCGTCGACGTCCACGTGCAGCGGCTGCGGGCCAAGATCGGCCAGGACCGGATCGAGACGGTCCGCGGCTTCGGCTACAAGCTCAGGGGCTGATCGGTGAGAGCGCTCCCGCTCCGCACCGGCGTCCGCTGGAAGATCGCCCTGGCCATCGCGGCGGTCGGCGCGCTGATCGCGGTCACCCTGAGCGTCGTCGTGCACAACGCCGCCCGCATCTCGATGCTGGACAACGCGCGCGAGGTGCAGATGGAGCGGCTGCTCTTCGCCCAGCGCCTGTACGAGACCTCCAAGCCGAAGGAGCCGCGCTTCGGCGCCAAGCTCAACGACCCGGCGCTGCCGGACCAGCTCGACCAGCTGATGCGCGACCAGCGGCGGGGCACGTACGTGCAGGAGCACCGGCACGGCGGGCCGCCGGACGTGTGGGCGGCGGTTCCGCTGGCCAACGGCGACGTGCTGTCGCTGCACATCCCCTTCGCCGACCGCAGCGCCACGATCATGAAGGACCTCGACCGGGCGCTGGTCATCGGCTCGGTCTCGGTGGTGTTCGGCGGCTGCGCCCTCGGCATCCTGGTCGGCGGGCAGCTCTCCCGGCGGCTGCGGAAGGCCGCGGCGGCGGCCGGGAAGGTCGCCCAGGGCAATGGCGACGTCCGGGTGCGGGACGCCGTCGGCGGAGTCGTACGGGACGAGACCGACGACCTCGCGTGGGCGATCGACGCGCTCACCGACGCCCTCCACGAGCGGATCGAGGCCGAGCGGCGGGTCACCGCCGACATCGCGCACGAGCTGCGCACCCCGGTGACCGGGCTGCTGACGGCGGCCGAGCTGCTGCCGCCCGGCCGACCGACCGAGCTGGTGCGGGACCGGGCGCAGGCGATGCGGACGCTGGTCGAGGACGTCCTGGAGGTGGCGCGGCTCGACGGCGCCTCGGAGCGGGCGGAGCTCCAGGAGATCGCGCTCGGGGAGTTCGTGGAGCGCCGGGTGCGGTCGACGTTCCCGGACGCGGAGATCCGGGTGGTGCACGAGTCCTGGGTGTCGACCGACCCGCGCCGGCTGGAGCGGATCCTCGGCAATCTGCTGGCCAACGCGGCCAAGCACGGCAAGGGCCCGGTGGAGGTCACCGTCGAGGGCCGGGTGGTACGCGTACGGGACCACGGCCCCGGCTTCCCCGAGGCGCTGCTCCGCGAGGGCCCGAGCCGCTTCCGTACCGGCACGAGCGACCGGGCGGGGCAGGGCCACGGCCTGGGCCTGACCATCGCGGCCGGCCAGGCGCGGGTCCTGGGCGCCCGGCTGACCTTCCGGAACGTGGCCTCCGAGGCGGCGCCCGAGGGGGTCGGCGGGGCCGTGGCGGTGCTGTGGCTGCCGGACCACGCGCCGACGAACACGGGCAGCTTCCCGATCCTGCGGCTGCCGGAGTAGCCGGGGCGGGGGTACGCGCGTGGGGCCGGGTTTCGTCGGAAACCCGGCCCCACGCGCGCGTGCGACAGCCGTCAGACCGTCTCGGCGACCTTGGCCGTGCCCTCGTCCGCCGGCTTCTCCGGCGTCGCGGGGCCGGCGCCGCGCAGCGCCACCTCCTTGACGAAGAAGGCGAGGACGAAGCCGATCACCGCGACCGCCGAACCGACGAGGAAGGCGGAGTGGGTGCCGGCGGCGACCGCGTGCTGGTACGCCTCGCGCAGCGCCTCCGGCAGCTTGGCCAGGCTCGCGGCGTCGAGCTGGGCGGTCCGCTCGGTGAGGCCGGAGCCGCCGCGGGCGGCCATCTCGTCCTGGACCCGGCTGGTGAAGAGCGCGCCCATGATGGCGACGCCGAAGGAGGAGCCGAGGGTCCGGAAGAGGGTGGTGGAGCTGGAGGCCACGCCCATGTCCTTCATCTCGACGCTGTTCTGCGCGACGAGCATGGTGATCTGCATCAGGAAGCCCATGCCGGCGCCGAGCAGCGCCATGTGGAGCCCCGAGACCAGGCGGGTCGTGCCGGTGTCCATCGTGGAGAGCAGGAAGAGGCCCACGATCATCAGGGCGCCGCCCGCCAGCGGGAAGATCTTGTACTTGCCGGTGCTGGTGGTGACGCGGCCGACGACCAGCGAGACGACCATCATCGACAGCAGCATCGGCAGGAGCAGCAGGCCGGAGTTGGTGGCCGAGGCGCCCTGTACGGACTGCTGGAAGATCGGCAGGTAGAGGACCGCGCCGAACATGACGAAGCCGGTGATGAAGCCGATCAGCGACATGAGCGTGAAGTTGCGGCTGCGGAAGATGTGCAGCGGCATGATCGGGTCGCTCGCGCGGGTCTCCACATACAGGAAGGCGGCGAGGGCGGCCGCGCCGGCGACCGCGAGGCCGACGATGGTGGCCGAGCCCCAGGCGTACTCGGTGCCGCCCCAGGTGGTGACGAGGACGATCGCGGTGATGCCGACGGTCAGCAGCGCGGCGCCGAGGAAGTCGATCCGGGTGCCGGCCGCCCGCTGCTTCTTCGGCAGGTGGAGGACGGCGGTGACCATGGCGAGGGCGACGGCGCCCAGCGGCAGGTTGATGTAGAAGGACCAGCGCCAGCCCCAGTGGTCGGTGATGGTGCCGCCGACCAGCGGTCCGCCGATCATGGCGAGGGCCATCACGCCGGCCATCATGCCCTGGTACTTGCCCCGCTCCCGGGGCGGGATCAGGTCGCCGATGATCGCCATCACACCGACCATGAGACCGCCGGCGCCGAGGCCCTGCACGGTGCGGAAGGCGATGAGCTGGCCCATGTCCTGGGCCATGCCGCTGAGCGCCGAACCGATCAGGAAGATCACGATCGAGGTGAGGAAGACGCCCTTGCGGCCGTACATGTCGCCGAGCTTGCCCCAGATGGGCGTGGAGGCGGCGGTGGCCAGGGTGTAGGCGGTGACGACCCAGGAGAGGTGCTCCAGGCCGCCGAGCTCGCCGACGATGGTCGGCATCGCGGTGCCGATGATCATGTTGTCCAGCATCGCGAGGAGCATCGCGATCATGAGGGCGAGGAGGACCACGCGCACGCTGCGCTGCGCTTCCGGCTGCTCCTGCGCCTGTTTCGGTGGTGCGGTGTCCGTCATGGCCGTCCCTTACTTGCCGCCCGGCTAGTTACTACACTGGGGACGGTAGGCGTATCACTTGCCGGTCGTCAAGTAAGTTTTGTGGAAAGTGGGAGTGAACAGCCATGGCCCGAGGCAATACCCGCCAGCGCATCCAGGACGTGGCTCTCGAACTCTTCGCCGAGCAGGGCTACGAGAAGACCTCGCTGCGGGAGATCGCGGAACGCCTCGACGTCACCAAGGCCGCGCTGTACTACCACTTCAAGACCAAGGAAGACATCATCATCGGGATCTTTCAGGATCTGACGCGCCCGATGGACGAGCTGCTCGCCTGGGCCTCCGAGCAGCCGCGCACCCTGGAGACCAAGCGGGAGATCCTGCGCCGCTACCAGGTCTGCCTGCTCGCCGCGGCCCCGCTGTTCCGCTTCATGCACGAGAACCAGGCGACCGTGCGCGAGCTCAGCATCGGCCTCACCTTCAAGGAGCGGCTGCTCGCGCTCTACGAGTACGTGCAGGAGCCCGAGGCGCCCCTGAAGGACCGGGTCCGCGCCATGAGCTCGATCTTCACCCTGCACGCGGGCACGTTCTTCCTGCAGAACACGGACGAGGACGACCCCGAGGAGAAGCGGGAAGCCGTCCTCGAAGTCGCCCTCGATCTGATCGAGCAGGCCCACCGGGCCTGACACGCGTCAGCGTCAGATGGTCACGCCGTGGGTCCGCAGGAAGGCGGCCGGGTTGACGGCGGAGCCGTAGTTCGGGGTCGTACGGATCTCGAAGTGCAGGTGCGGGCCGGAGGAGTTTCCGGTGTTGCCCGAGAGGGCGATCTTCTGGCCGGCGGCGACCTTCTGGCCGATGTGGACCTTGATCTTCGACAGGTGGGCGTACTGCGAGTACGTGCCGTTGGCGTGCTTCACCACGATGGCGTTGCCGTACGCGGGGCCGTCGCCGCCGCCGTTCGGGCCGGCCTTCACGACGGTGCCCGGGCCCGCGGCCTTGACCGTGGTGCCGACCGGGACGGCGAAGTCCTGGCCGGAGTGCTTGTGGGACCACATGGCGCCGCCCTGGTTGTAGCTGGCGGTGAGGGTGTACGAGGTGACCGGCTTGACCCAGCCCTTGGCCTTCTTCGCGGCAGCGGGCTTGGCGGCGGCCTTGGCGGCCGCGGCCTTCACCTGAGCGGCCTTGGCGGCCTTGGCGGCCTTCGCCTGGGCGGCGACCTTGGCCTGGGTGACGGCCTGCGCCTCGACGGCGGCGGCCGCGGTACCGGCGACCGGGGCGGCCTTGCTCTCGGCGGCGAAGGCGGACCCGGCTCCGGCCACCAGCGAAGCTCCCAGACCCGCGGTGGCGAGGGCGACGGCGGTGGTTCGGACGGCGGGGTTCATGACGCGCTTCGACATACGGGGGAAGACCTCCGGACAGAACGGGACCCGACGCGATCGGTGCGTTGCGCCGGGCTGGCTGTTCCTTGGTAACCCGGCACCCAGGTCATCCCAAAACACCCCATCTACGACACCAGGTCGTAGCGATCTCCGCAGGAATACGGCCCTTGACACCTACGGAGACCGTCCGCGAAATCGGACATACCAACCCAACCTTCCGGGCTTAACCGCACGCCACCGGGGCCGGGAAAGCCCCGAAAGAGGACGCCGCGCCCGATTCGGCCCACTCGGGACCTAGGTCCTGGTAGTTGACGCATGAACGTCCCGATTCACCCCTTATCGGCGCTACGATCCCGTCTAGTACCCTCCAAAACCCCTGTGCGCCTTGTCACCGCCCACCCCCTGCCATTGCGACCTGGGTCACGCAACCGGAACCCTGGGAAGCCCGTCGGGAGGGCGCGGCGGGGGCGTCTGGAGGGACGCCGAAGGGGCGCCCGGGGCGCCCGGAGATTCCCTGGGCCGGCCCGCGCGGGGACCGGGCTTCCCCGAGGGGCCCGGGTGGCAGGGCCAGGCCGTCCGGAAGACGCCCGGAGGGCGCCTTGTCGGGACCGCAGGGCGCCTGGAACCCGCTCAGAAGGCACCTCGGGGCCGCCCCGAGGGCGCTCGCAGCCCGCCCGCGGCGGCCGCGGCGCCGAGCCGCCTTGCGGGTCCGGACCGTCTGGGAACGCCCCGAGAGTCACGGCCGGAGGGCCCTGGCCGCCAGGGAGGGCGCGCCGACGCCGTCCCGAGGCCCGGCCAGGGGCCGCCCGGGCTCACAGTTCCGGGGGGGGGGAGCGTCCGCCAGAGGTGCGGCCGGTCGGGGGCGGCGCGCAGGGCCCGGAGGACCACGGGGTGGGGTTCGGCGTAGAGAACCGGGCGCGACGGCGCCTCGGGCCCCGCCCCGAGGGCGCTCGGCGCCGCGAGGGGGCCTGCCGGGGGCCGTTCCGGGCCGGGGCCTCAGCAGGCCGGGCTCCCGGGCCTGCGGTCGTCCCGAGGGCGCGCGTGAGCGGGGCGCCCGGCCGGCGGCGTTCCGGGCCGGACGACGGAAAAGGGGCGGCCCCGGAACCGTCTGGTTCCGGGGCCGCCCCTTGAGGCTGCTACACGCTCAGCGCGTGCGTCACGCGTCCTTGGAGAGGTTCGGGCCCGAGTCGCCCGCCGCGACCGGCGGAGCGTCCGGCAGCGCCGACTTCTCCTCGCCGCGGAAGGTGAACTTCCGCTCCTCGCCCTCGCCCTCGGTGTCCACGACCACGATGTGGCCGGGACGGAGGTCGCCGAAGAGGATCTTCTCGGACAGCGTGTCCTCGATCTCGCGCTGGATCGTCCGGCGGAGCGGGCGGGCACCCAGGACCGGGTCGTAGCCCTTCTTCGCCAGGAGCTCCTTGGCGGACTGGGAGAGCTCGATGCCCATGTCCCGGTCCTTCAGGCGCTCGTCCACGCGGCCGATCATCAGGTCGACGATCTGGAGGATGTCGTCCTGGGTCAGCTGCGGGAAGACGATGACGTCGTCCACACGGTTGAGGAACTCGGGGCGGAAGTGCTGCTTCAGCTCCTCGCTGACCTTCGCCTTCATCCGCTCGTAGTTGGACTTCGTGTCGCCCTGGGCGGCGAAGCCCAGGTTGAAGCCCTTCGAGATGTCCCTGGTCCCGAGGTTGGTCGTCATGATGATGACCGTGTTCTTGAAGTCCACGACCCGGCCCTGGGAGTCGGTCAGGCGACCGTCCTCCAGGATCTGGAGCAGGGAATTGAAGATATCGGGGTGGGCCTTCTCGACCTCGTCGAAGAGGACGACGGAGAACGGCTTGCGGCGCACCTTCTCGGTGAGCTGGCCGCCCTCTTCGTAGCCGACGTATCCGGGCGGCGAACCGAAGAGGCGGGAAACCGTGTGCTTCTCGCTGAACTCCGACATGTCGAGGGAGATCATCGCGTCCTCGTCGCCGAAGAGGAATTCGGCGAGCGCCTTGGAAAGCTCGGTCTTACCGACACCGGACGGACCGGCGAAGATGAACGAGCCGCCGGGACGCTTCGGGTCCTTCAGGCCGGCCCGCGTACGCCGGATGGCGCGCGAGAGGCCGATGACGGCGTCCTTCTGGCCGATGACGCGCTTGTGGAGCTCGTCCTCCATGCGGAGCAGACGCGAGGACTCCTCCTCGGTCAGCTTGAAGACCGGGATGCCGGTGGCGGTCGCGAGGACCTCGGCGATCAGATCGCCGTCGACCTCGGCGACGACGTCCATGTCGCCGGCCTTCCACTCCTTCTCCCGCTTGGCCTTCGCGGCGAGGAGCTGCTTCTCCTTGTCGCGCAGGGACGCGGCCTTCTCGAAGTCCTGCGAGTCGATCGCGGACTCCTTGTCGCGGCGGACGCCGGCGATCTTCTCGTCGAACTCGCGGAGGTCCGGCGGCGCGGTCATCCGGCGGATGCGCATCCGGGAGCCGGCCTCGTCGATCAGGTCGATCGCCTTGTCCGGGAGGAAGCGGTCCGAGATGTACCGGTCGGCCAGGGTCGCGGCCTGGACGAGGGCCTCGTCGGTGATGGAGACGCGGTGGTGCGCCTCGTACCGGTCGCGCAGACCCTTGAGGATCTCGATGGTGTGCGGCAGCGACGGCTCGGCGACCTGGATGGGCTGGAAGCGGCGCTCCAGCGCGGCGTCCTTCTCCAGGTACTTGCGGTACTCGTCGAGCGTGGTGGCACCGATGGTCTGGAGCTCACCGCGGGCCAGCATCGGCTTGAGGATGCTGGCGGCGTCGATCGCGCCCTCGGCGGCGCCCGCACCCACCAGGGTGTGAAGCTCGTCGATGAACAGGATGATGTCGCCGCGGGTGCGGATCTCCTTGAGGACCTTCTTCAGGCGCTCCTCGAAGTCACCGCGGTAGCGGGAGCCGGCGACCAGCGCGCCGAGGTCCAGGGTGTAGAGGTGCTTGTCCTTGAGGGTCTCGGGCACCTCGCCCTTGACGATGGCCTGCGCCAGGCCCTCGACGACGGCGGTCTTGCCGACGCCGGGCTCGCCGATGAGGACCGGGTTGTTCTTGGTGCGGCGGGACAGCACCTGCATGACCCGCTCGATCTCCTTCTCGCGCCCGATGACCGGGTCGAGCTTGGACTCGCGGGCCGCCTGGGTGAGGTTGCGGCCGAACTGGTCGAGGACCAGGGACGTCGAGGGGGTGCCCTCGGCAGGACCGCCGGCGGTGGCGGCTTCCTTGCCCTGGTAGCCGGAGAGCAGCTGGATGACCTGCTGCCGCACCCGGTTGAGGTCGGCGCCCAGCTTCACGAGGACCTGGGCGGCGACGCCCTCGCCCTCGCGGATCAGGCCGAGCAGGATGTGCTCGGTGCCGATGTAGTTGTGGCCGAGCTGGAGGGCCTCGCGGAGCGACAGCTCCAGGACCTTCTTGGCACGAGGGGTGAAGGGGATGTGCCCGGACGGGGCCTGCTGGCCCTGGCCGATGATCTCCTCCACCTGCTGGCGGACCGCCTCGAGCGAAATCCCGAGGCTCTCCAGGGCCTTAGCGGCGACACCCTCACCCTCGTGGATAAGGCCCAGAAGGATGTGCTCGGTGCCGATGTAGTTGTGGTTGAGCATCCGGGCTTCTTCCTGAGCCAGGACGACAACCCGCCGCGCGCGGTCGGTGAACCTCTCGAACATCGTTAATCGCTCCTCAGAGCGGTCAGTCAGTTAGGGGTCGATCCCCTCCCTGTCCTTCCGCAGCTTAGTCCCGCAAGCGGGGACCGCTCATTCCAACTGCCGACATCCGTCCGGATCACCCCCTTGTCGCTGGGGTGTCCCGCTGCCGAACAGCCGACAAATGCTCCAACTCGATGGTGCGAGACGATGTTCCCGCAGGCCAAGTAGTTACCCCCGCCTTGAGTACGCCGATGGCGAACGTGAGACGGCCCGGCCGTACGAGTCACCCCTCTCCACTAGGAATGTCTTACCCGTAGGGTCCGACACTCCATGCGGCGCACCCGGGGTCCCTCCGCTACCAGCGAACACAGTTGCGTCGTCGAATGCACTCGTACGCCCCATTACCGGACACCTCGGGTCCCCGGACCGGAACGTTACGTCACCGGTGCCGCCCGGGCCCGTAACCAACCGGGCTCCCCCGGAGTTCCCCGGGCATGGCCTTCACCGTCCCGCTTCCCCGCTCGCCGCTCGACGGCGGACGGGCGCTCGCGCTCTGGTACGAGCGGGAGCTCGGCTGGGCGACGGTGCCGGGACCGCCGGTGCAGCTGGTGACGGGGCTCCGCTTCGACGTGCTGGAGCTGCCCGCGGCGGCCGGCCGGGGGGTGCTGCGCCGGGTGGGCGCCGCGACCGGTCCGGTGGCGCTGATGGGGCGCCGGATGCGGTTCCTGGTGGCCGCGGGGGCCTCGGAGGACCTTCCCGGCCTGCTGGAATGGCTGGAGTGGGGCGGGATCTCACTGGATCTCGCGGCGCTGGGCGCCGACGGCCGGATCACCGCTCCCCTGCCTCCTGGGCGGGGTGGCTCCGGCGCGCCGGGCGCCGCCGTGTGGCTGCGGGCCCCCGAGCCGGGGCGCGAGGTGGAGTCCTCGCTGCCGGCGCCGAGGTCCGGGCCGTGGGGCCGTGCGGAGGCCCCGTGCCTGACGCGCCTGGTCGCCGCGGCCGCGGTGGAGTGCCATCGGCTGCGACTGCTGAACGCCCGGGCCGGTGGGCCGGCTGCTCAGCGGGGGACGACGCCTCAGCGGTTCGCGTCCTCGTAGGCCGCCTTGACGTGGGCGGGGACGCGGCCGCGGTCGTTGACCTCCATGCCGTTCTCCTTGGCCCACGCGCGGATCTTCGCCGTGTCCTGGCTGCCGGAGGCGGCGACGCGGCCCTTGCCGCGGCCCGTGGTGGTGCGGCCGCCGGTGCGACGCCCGTTCGTGGTGTACGGCTCGAGCAGGCCACGGAGCTTTTCCGCGTTGGCGGTGGTGAGGTCGATCTCGTAGGTCTTGCCGTCCAGCGCGAACGTCACGGTCTCGTCCGCCTCGACGCCGTCGAGGTCGTCGACAAGAAGGACCTGAACCTTCTGTGCCACCGGATTTCCTTTCATCGAAAATGCAGTACGCGGAAAGGAAACCGCTTTTCCCGGAAAAACACAAACCCCTGGCAGAGGTTCAGAAGCCCGGCAACGCGGGAAACGTGCGCGATTCGGACATAGGGTTCCGCCAGGGGTTCCGTCCGGCTTCCGCCGGGCTTCCGGTCACAGGTGCAGAAGCATCCGGCTGTTGCCCAAGGTGTTCGGCTTCACTCGTTCGAGACCGAGGAACTCGGCGACGCCCTCGTCATAGGAACGGAGGAGCTCTGCGTAGACATCTCCGTCGACCGGGGTCTCGCCGATCTCGACGAAGCCGTGCTTCGCGAAGAAGTCGACTTCGAAGGTGAGGCAGAAAACCCTGCGCACCCCGAGCCAGCGCGCGGTCTGCAACAACTTGGTGAGCAGCTGATGACCGATGCCGGCGCCCTTGAACTCGGGATCGACGGCGAGCGTGCGGACTTCCGCGAGGTCTTCCCACATGACGTGCAGGGCGCCGACTCCGACGACCTCGGCGTCCTCGTCGCGTTCCGCGACCCAGAACTCCTGGATGGCCTCGTAAAACGTCACCGTCGCCTTGTCGAGGAGGATGCCTCGGCGCGCGTACGGATCGACCAGGCGTCGCACGGCGGCGACGTCGGAGGTGCGGGCACGGCGTACGGTGACGGCTTTCGACATGGGGGGACGGTACCGCTAGGAGGCCGCCGCCTCCCCGCCGCCCTCCTCGGGCGCGGGAAGGGGGTTGTCGCGCTGCACGATGCGGATGGCGTCGTTCAGGGACTCGCGCTGTTCCGGGGACATCATCCCGAAGAAGGCGACCAGGGCGGCCGCGGGGTTGTCGCTCTGCGCCCAGGCTTCGTTCATGAGTGCGGCCGAGTAGGCGGCGCGGGTGGAGACCGCCGTATATCGATAGGCGCGGCCTTCGACTTCCCTGCGCACCCAGCCCTTCTGATGAAGATTGTCCATGACGGTCATGACGGTCGTGTAGGCGATGGAGCGTTCCTGCTGGAGGTCTTCCAGGACTTCCCGGACGGTCACCGGGCGGTTCCATTGCCAGACGCGCGTCATGACGGCGTCTTCGAGTTCTCCCAGGGGGCGGGGCACGGACTCAGCCTAGTGCGAGAAACCGGAAATAACGCCCATTGATGGGCGAAGTGATGCCAGAAGATGACAAAAGGGGCGCCGACCGCAGACGGTCGTGCGCCCCCTCGGGGTCCGCGGTTGCTACGCGTCGGTGCCGTCCGCCTGGCGGGCGGACTCCGCGCGGGCGAGCGCGGCGTCGACGGCGGCGTCCTCCTTGGCCTTGTTCGGGCCGCCCTGGGTCTTGACGATCACGACGATCAGGGCGATGAAGAACGCGGCCATCACGACGGGGGGCAGAAGCGCGGATACGTAGTCCATGGCGACCAGCCTAGCTAGCCCGCGACCCGTTCCTCGGGCGGGGGCGGAGGCACCGGGCGCCGGCGTGGCGGGAAGACCTCGGAGGGCTTGGGCACCGGACGCTCGGCCGGGGTCGGCGTCGGCGGCTTGGGCCGGGGCTCCTCGGCGGCGCGCCCGCCGGGCAGGGCGAGCAGCCGGGCCCGGGAGACGGCCGGGGCGCTCGCGGTGGCCTGGGAGACCCGGGCGAGGCGGGCCCGGACCGAACGCTCGGCGAGGACCTGGCAGCGGGCCAGCAGCCGGGCGGCGGCCGGGTTGCCGCGCAGGGCGCGCAGGGCGGCGAGGTCGTCGGCGGCGGGGTCGTACCCGTCGGCCAGGGCGTCCTCCAGGAGGCCCAGGTAGCCGGGGAGCGAGCCGGGGAGGGCCTCGCGGTAGCGGGCGAGGTCGTCGAGGAGGAAGGCGCGCAGCCGCCCGGCCTCGCGCACGGCCTCGTCCACGGAAGCGGCCAGGCGGAGGGCGTCGCGGACGTCCTCGTCCGGGAGGGGGGCGGGGTGGAGGGCGTTGGCGAGGGCGCGTCGGAGCACACGCAGCTCGTCCGCGCTGAACGCCATGCCGCCGCGGGATCCGTATGGCGTGGGCATGGGGCGACGATACGCGCTAATCGGACAAATTTCCCTTAGCGATCATCCGGCGCGTCGGTACCGGACGCCCGCCACCTGCGGATTCCCGCCCCACGCGCGCGTGGGGCGGTCGCGGTCGCGACCACCCGCCCGGTCACCTGCGGGAGACGTTCCGCTCGTAGACCAGGCGCAGGCCGATCAGCGTCAGCCAGGGCTCGTGCTCGTCGATCTCCCGCGAGTCCGGCAGGACCACCGGCGCCAGCCCGCCCGTGGCGATCACCGTGACGTCCGAGGGGTCGCCGTCCGGCCCGACCAGCTCCCGCCGCATCCGCGCGACCACCCCGTCGACCTGGCCGACGTAGCCGAAGACGATGCCGGACTGCATCGCCTCCACCGTGTTCTTCCCGATCACGCTGCGCGGCCGGACCAGCTCGACCTTGCGGAGCATCGCCCCCTTCACGCCGAGCGCCTCGACCGAGATCTCGATGCCGGGGGCGATCGCGCCGCCCGCGTACTCCCCGCGCGCGGTGACCGCCTCGTACGTGGTCGCCGTGCCGAAGTCCACCACGATCGCCGGACCGCCGTAGAGCTCCGCCGCCGCGACCGCGTTGACGACCCGGTCCGAACCGACCTCCTTCGGGTTGTCCGTGAGGATGGGCACGCCCGTCTTCACGCCCGGCCCCACCAGGACCGCCGGCACGTCCCCGTAGTAGCGGCGGGTCACCTCGCGCAGCTCGTGCAGGACCGAGGGGACCGTCGCGGCGATCGCGATCCCCTCGATGCCGTCGCTCAGCTCGGCGCCGAGCAGCGGGTGCATGCCCATCAGGCCCTGCAGCAGGACCGCCATCTCGTCGGCGGTCCTGCTGGGATCGGTGGAGATCCGCCAGTGCTCGACAATCTCCTCGCCGTCGAAGAGCCCGAGGACCGTGTGCGTGTTGCCGACGTTGATGGTGAGCAGCATCAGCCGCGCACCTCGCGCAGGTCGAGACCGATGTCGAGGATCGGGGAGGAGTGCGTGAGGCCGCCGACCGCCAGGTAGTCCACGCCGGTCGCCGCGTACGCCGCCGCGTTCTCCAGGGTCAGCCGGCCGGAGGACTCCAGGACCGCGCGGCCGGCGACCAGCGTCACGGCCTCCTCGGTCTCGTCCGGGGTGAAGTTGTCCAGCAGGATCAGGTCGGCGCCCGCGTCGATCACCTCGCGGACCTGGTGCATCGTGTCGACCTCGACCTCGATCGGCACCTCGGGGAAGGCCTCCCGGACGGCCTTGAACGCCTCGGCGACCCCGCCGGCCGCCACCACGTGGTTGTCCTTCACCAGGGCGGCGTCCGAGAGCGACATCCGGTGGTTGACGCCACCGCCGCAGCGGACCGCGTACTTCTCCAGGGCGCGCAGCCCCGGCGTCGTCTTGCGGGTGTCGCGGACCTTGGCCTTGGTGCCCGCCAGGGCGTCCGCCCACGCGCGCGTGGCGGTGGCGATGCCGGAGAGGCGGCACAGGATGTTCAGGGCGCTGCGCTCGCCGGTGAGCAGGTCGCGGGTGCGGGCGGTGACGCTGAGCAGCAGGTCGCCGGGCTCGACGCGCTCGCCGTCCTCGCGGTGCCGCTCGACCTCGAACTCCTCGGTGCAGACGATCGACAGGACAGCCTCCGCCACCCGCAGACCGGCGACCACGCCGGCCTCGCGGGCCACGAAGTCGGCGGTCGCCACCGCGTCCTCGGGGACGGTCGCCACCGTCGTCACGTCCACGCCGCCGTCGAGGTCCTCGGCGATCGCCAGGTGGGCGATGTCCTCGACCTGTACGGGGTCGAGGCCGGCGTCGGCGAGCAGCTGGGCGAGCGCGGGGTCGAGCCCGCACTCGTACTCCTCCGCGTCGCCGCAGCCGCAGCCGTCGCCGCAGCCGCCGGACTCCTCGTACGAGCTGATCTGGATGAGAGGGACGTCCACGGGCTCGGGACGGGCTTCCTCGGGCGTGCTCACGGCTGCGGCTCCCTGGGGGCTTCGGGGGTTACGGGCGGAAAGTCCGCGGTCTCGGTGGTGCGCACCACCGGCCGGCGGTCGGGCGTGAGGCGGACGACCAGGTGGCGGCGCCACCGCTCGTCGTCCCGGTCCGGGCGGTCCTCGCGCCAGTGGCAGCCGCGGGTCTCCTCGCGCGCCAGGGCGGCAGCGGTCAGGACCCGGGCCACGCAGAGCAGGTTGGTGGTCTCCCAGGCGTCGACGCCCGGCTCGGCCGCCTTGCCTTCCTCCTCGGCGTCCTGCCGGAGCGCTTCGAGGGCGTCGGCGGCGGCCGTCAGGGAGGCCGCCGAGCGCAGCACGCCCGCGTCCCGGGTCATCACCCGCTGGATCTCCCGGCGGACCTCGGGCGCGAGCAGCGCCAGCACCGTGCCCCGGGGCTCGGTGTGCGGCACGCCCTCGCGGTGCGGCCCGTGCTCGGCGATGTCCGCAGCGATCCGCTCCGCGAAGACGAGGCCCTCCAGGAGCGAGTTCGAGGCGAGCCGGTTGGCGCCGTGCACGCCCGTGCAGGCGACCTCGCCGCACGCGTACAGGCCGGGGACGGTGGTGCGGCCGCGCAGGTCGGTGCGGACGCCGCCGGAGGCGTAGTGGGCGGCCGGGGCGACCGGGATCGGGTCGGTGACCGGGTCGATGCCGTGCGCCCGGCAGGCGGCCAGGATCGTCGGGAAGCGGTGCTCCCACATCTCGGCGCCGAAGTGCCGGGCGTCGAGGTACATGTGCTCGGCGCCCTGCTGCTGCATGCGGCGGGTGATCGCCTTGGCGACGATGTCCCGGGGCGCCAGCTCGGCCAGCTCGTGCTGTCCGAGCATGAAGCGGACCCCGTCCGCGTCGACCAGATGGGCGCCCTCGCCGCGTACCGCCTCGGAGACCAGCGGCTGCTGGCCCTCGGCGCCGGCGCCGAGGAAGAGCACGGTCGGATGGAACTGGACGAACTCCAGGTCGGAGACCTCGGCGCCGGCCCGCAGGGCGAGGGCCACGCCGTCGCCGGTGGAGACGGACGGGTTGGTGGTGGCGGAGAAGACCTGCCCCATGCCGCCGGTGGCGAGGACCACGGCGGGGGCGCGGACGGCGCCGACGCCGTCGTGCTGGCCCTCGCCCATGACGTGCAGGGTGACGCCGGCCGTCCGGCCCTCGTCGTCCTTGAGGAGGTCGAGGACGAGCGCGTGCTCGATGGTCCGCACGCCCTGCTGGCGGATGGCCTCCACCAGGGCACGGGAGATCTCCGCGCCGGTGGCGTCGCCGCCCGCGTGGGCGATCCGGCGGCGGTGGTGGCCGCCCTCGCGGGTGAGGGCGATCTCGCCGTCGTCGGTGCGGTCGAAGTCCGCGCCGGTGGCCATCAGGCGGCGGACGGCGTCCGGGCCCTCGGTGACGAGGAGGCGGACGGCCGGCTCGTCGCAGAGCCCGGCGCCGGCGACGAGGGTGTCGTCCAGGTGCTGGCCGGGGGTGTCGCCCTCGCCGAGCGCGGCGGCGATGCCGCCCTGGGCCCAGCGCGTGGAGCCGTCGTCCAGGTTGGCCTTGGTGACGACGACCGTACGGAGCCCGGCGGCGGTGCAGCGCAGCGCGGCCGTCAGCCCGGCGACGCCGGAGCCGACCACGACCACGTCGGCGTCGATGGCCCAGCCCGGTTCGGGGGCGTGCAGCCGTATTCCGGTCACGAGGCGGCTCCCTGGGTGGGTCCGAAGGTCAGCGGGATGTTGTCGATGAGGCGGGTGGTGCCCACGCGCGCGGCGAGCGCGAGGATCGCCTCGCCCCGGTGGGTGTCCTCGACCTCGGTGAAGTCGGCAGGGTCGATCAGGGCCAGGTAGTCGAGGACCAGCGGCGGCTCGGCCTTCGCGGCCTCGTCGAGCACCGCCCGCGCCGCCGCGCGCACGGCCTCGGCCCCGGCGCCCTCGGCGGCCTGCGCGACGGCGTGGGTGTCGGCGGCGGCCCGGGCCTCGCCGAGCCGGGACAACGCCTCGGCGCGGGTCTCGGCCCGCCCCTGGGCGCCGGGCAGGGCGAGGGCACGCGCGTGCAGCGCCTCCTGCGCGGCGAGCCGCTCGCGGGCGGCGAACAGGGCCCGGGACAGGGCCAGGGCGGTGCGCCGCTCGGCGTCCGACAGGTAGCGGTTGCGGCTCGACAGGGCGAGGCCGTCGGTCTCGCGGACCGTCGGGACGCCGACGATCTCGACCGGGAAGTTCAGGTCCGTCGCCATGCGGCGGATGACGGCCAGCTGCTGGGCGTCCTTCTGGCCGAAGAAGGCCAGGTCGGGCCGGGTGAGATGGAGCAGCTTGGCGACGACGGTGAGGACGCCGTCGAAGTGGCCGGGGCGGGAGGCGCCCTCCAGGCGGTCGCCCATGGGACCGGCGGTGATCCGGACCTGCGGCTGCCCGCCGGGGTACACCTCGTCGACGGAGGGGGCGAAGACGGCACTGGCGCCGGCGGCGGAGGCCAGCTCCAGGTCGGCGTCGAGGGTGCGGGGGTAGCGGTCGAGGTCCTCGCCCGCCCCGAACTGGAGCGGGTTGACGAAGACGGTGACGACGACGAAGCCGTTCGCGCCGACCCGCTCGCGGGCGGCCCGGATCAGGGTGGCGTGGCCCTCGTGAAGGGCGCCCATGGTCATCACGACGGCGTTCCGCCCCGGCTCGCCGCCGCGGCGGGCGCGCACGTCCGCCAGGTCCTGGACGGTGGACACCAGGTCCGCCGGCGCGGGGCTCTTCCGGTCGAACGGGCTCATCGGTCGTCTCCTCGCGGCCCGTCGGCGGGGCCGGTCGTGTCGGCGGCGGGTTCGGCGGCGAGGACGCCCAGCAGGTCCTGGGCCAGCTCCGGCTTGAGCAGACCGTGCGCGAGCGCCCGGTCGGCGGTGGTGCGGGCCATCGCCAGATAGCCGGCGACGGTGCCGGGCGCGTGCTTGCGGAGCTCGGCCACATGGGCGGCGACCGTGCCGGCGTCGCCGCGGGCGACGGGGCCGGTCAGGGCGGCGTCGCCGGACCGCAGCGCGTTGTCGAGCGCGGCGCCCAGGAGGGGGCCGAGCATCCGGTCGGGGGCGGCGACGCCGGCCGTGCGCAGCAGCTCCATCGACTGGGCCACCAGGGTGACCAGGTGGTTCGCGCCGAGGGCGAGGGCCGCGTGGTAGAGCGGCCGGGCCTCCTCGGCGATCCACTCGGGTTCCCCGCCCATCTCGATGACCAGCGCCTCGGCGGCGAGCCGCAGCTCCTCGGGGGCGGTCACTCCGAAGGAGCAGCCGGCCAGCCGCTGCACGTCGACGGCGGTGCCGGTGAAGGTCATGGCCGGGTGCAGCGCCAGCGGGAGGGCGCCCGCGCGGCGGGCCGGGTCCAGGACCCGGGCGCCGTACCGGCCCGAGGTGTGGACGATCAGCTGGCCGGGCCGGACCGCCCCGGTCCCGGCGAGCCCCTCGACGAGGCCCGGGAGGGCGTCGTCCGGGACGGTGAGCAGGACGAGGTCGGCGAGCGCGAGCACGCGCGCGGGCTCCACCACCGGCACGTCCGGCAGCAGTTCGGCGGCGCGGCGCCGTGAGGCGTCGGAGACCGCGGAGACGGCGACGGGGCGGTGCCCGGCGAGCCGGAGGGAGGCGGCGAGGGCGGGGCCGACGCGGCCGGCGCCGACGACTCCGACGGTGAGCCGGGCGGGCCGGTCCTCGGCCCTGGGCTCTGGCGCTGCTGGTGCGTTCACGGTGGTACGGGCCTTCCGTTCCAGTCCTCGGCGGGTACCGGACGATTTCTGGCCATGCTACGCCAGCGTTTCGTCCCTCCTCCCGGCCGCCCGAAACCCGCAGGCGGGGGTGCCGGTGGCGGTGTGATGATCTCTCCATGGATACGCATCAGCTGCCACCGGAGACGCCCGGAGAGGTGACCGGAGAGGCGACCGCGGAGGTGTCGGGCGGGGCCGCCGCGGAGGCCCCCGGCGAGGACGCGGCGCGCCGGTACCGGACCCAGGTGTGGGGCGGCGCCGCGTGGTCGCTGTGGCGTCCGCCGGTGGACGGCACGGTCGGCGGGCGGCTGCGCGAGCTCGCCGACTGGGTGGAGGCGGTGGAGCTCGCGGACGCGCTCCCGGACGTCTACGGCGACGGTCTCGTGGAGGTCCTGGAGGGGCGGGTCGCCGAGGAGCTGGGGATGGAGGCCGCCGTCTTCTTCCCCACCGGCACCATGGCCCAGCAGGTGGCGCTGCGCTGCTGGGCCGGGCGCACCGGCAGCCCGGTCGTCGCGCTCCACCCGCTCGCCCACCCCGAGGTCCACGAGGACGACGCCTTCAGGACCGTGTCGGGGCTGCGGACCGTCCACCCGACGGACGCGCCCCGGCTGCCGACGGCCGCGGAGGTGCGGGACCACCCGGAGCCCTTCGGGACGCTGATGCTGGAGCTGCCGCTGCGGGACGCGGGCTTCGTGCTGCCGTCCTGGGAGGAGCTGACCGCGACCGTCGAGGCGGCCCGGGAGCGGGACGCGGTGGTCCACTTCGACGGCGCCCGGCTGTGGGAGTGCCCGACGCACTTCGGGCGTCCGCTCGCGGAGATCGCCGGGCTCGCGGACAGCGTGTACGTGTCGTTCTACAAGTCCCTCGGCGGGATGTCGGGGGCCGTGCTGGCCGGGCCCGAGGAGCTGGTGGCGGAGGCGCGCGTGTGGCTGCACCGGTACGGGGGCCAGGTCTTCCAGCAGTACCCGGCGGCGCTCTCGGCGCTGCGCGGCCTGGACACCGAGCTGCCCCGGCTGCCCTCGTACGTGGCCCACGCGCGCGTGGTGGCGGGCGCGCTCCGCGAGGCGCTGGCGGAGGAGGGCGGTCCGGGCTGGTTCCGGGTCCACCCCGAGGTGCCGCACACGCACCAGTTCCAGGTGTGGCTGCCGTACGGGCCGGACGTCCTGACGGCGGCGTCGCTCGCGCTGACCGAGCGGACCGGGGTCTGTCTGTTCCGCCGCTGGTTCGCGCCGGGCGCGGGCGGTCCGCCGGGGACCGCGTCCACCGAGGTGACGGTGGCCGAGGCGGGCCTGGAGTGGACGGCCGAGGACGTCAGGACGGCCGTACGGGACTTCCTGGCGCTCGTCCGCGGCTGAGCGCCCCGCCGCGGGCCCGGGGTGCCTGAGCGGAGCCGGCGGCGTCAGCGGCGTCCGAGGAGGGCCGCGGCCCGGGCCAGGGCCGCGCGGAGGCGGCCGGTCGCGGGCCGGCCGGCCACCACCCGCTCGAAGCGGCGGCGGTCCCGCAGCCCGCGCAGCACGGCCACGTCGTGGGTGCCGGGGGCGGGCGGCGCGGGCTCGCCCCGCCGCGCGGCCCGGTAGCTGTCGAAGAGGTGCTGCTGCAGCGCGTCCATGGACTCACCCTGGGGCCGCGCCGGGCCGCCCCGCCCGACGATTGACGGGGCTCGTCAATCGGAGCGACGGGCTCCCGGGTGCGTCCCGCACCATGGGGGCGTGAGCGTGACCATCGACATCACCGGAGTGCCGGCCGAGCGGATCCTCTTCTGCCCCTCGCCGCTGGCCGAACTCGCCAACGCCGTCCACGTCCTGGCGGAGCCCGGCCACCATCCCGGCCACCACGCGTGGGCGACGGCGACCACCGCCGCGCTGGAGCCGGAGCTCGCGGACCGGCTCCTGGAGGCCGACTTCATGTGGCGGTCGACGCGCTCGGACTTCCTGCTGCCCGCGCGGCCCCGCGAGACCCTGGCCGAGGAGCTGGACGACCTGGACCGGATGGACGACGAGACGTTCGTCCGCGCCGCCCTGGAGATCTCGTGCAGTCCCCGCTCCGTCCGGGGCGACATACCGTCCCCGCTGGTCGACGAGGGGGCCCGGCGGCGGGCCCTGGACCTGGCCGCCGCGCGCGGCCCGCGTCAGGCGGCGTTCGCCGAGCGGATGATCGCCGCGCCGACCGCCACGCGCGCGTGGATCCGGCGGCTCCTGGAGGACTGCGACGAGGCCTTCTTCGCCGACGCCTGGCGGCGGATCCGGGTGCAGCTGGCCGCCGACGCCCGCCACAAGACGGAGCTGATGCGCCACAAGGGGCTGGCGGAGGCGCTGGCGGACGCGTCGCGGGCGCTCACCCTGGAGGAGGACGGTGACGGCACCCGGATCGTGGTCGACAAGCTGATGGAGGCGCGGGCGGACGCCCGCGCCGGGGCCCTGACCCTGGTCCCGAGCGCCTTCGGCCGGCCGCACCTGATCGCCGTGTACTCGCCCGGCTGGCAGCCGGTGATCATGTACCCGGCGGCGAGCCGCGAGGTCGGCGGCCTGGAGACGGTGGAGACCGTGCAGCTCCGGCTGGACGCGCTCGCCCATCCCGTGCGGATGCGGATGTGCCGCAGCCTGGCGCGCGGCCCGTTCTCGACGAGCGAGCTGGCCGACGCGTACGGCATCACCGCCCCGGAGGTCTCCCGCCACCTCGCCGTCCTCCGCAGGGCGGGCCTGCTGACCACCCGGCGCCGCGGCCGTTACGTCCTGCACCAGCTGGACTTCTCGGTCGTCGTCCGCCTGGGCAGCGACTTCCTGGAGTCGGTGCTGCGCTGAGCCGCCGGGGCGCTCAGCCCTTGGCGCCGCCGCCCGCGCGGACCAGGCCCGTCTCGTACGCGAGGACGACGACCTGGACGCGGTCGCGCAGGCCCAGCTTGGTGAGGATGCGGCCCACGTGGGTCTTGACCGTCGCCTCGGAGAGGACCAGCCGGGCGGCGATCTCGCCGTTGGAGAGCCCCTGGGCGACGAGCAGCATGACCTCCCGCTCGCGGTCGGTCAGCTTCTCCACCTCGCGGTGCTCCGGCTCGTGTCCGGAGGACGGCAGCAGCGGGGAGAAGCGGTCGAGGAGGCGGCGGGTGGTCGAGGGGGCGACCACGGCGTCGCCGCTGTGCACCGAGCGGATCGCGCCGAGCAGCTCGGCCGGGGGCACGTCCTTCAGCATGAAGCCGCTCGCGCCCGCCTTCAGGCCGGAGAAGGCGTACTCGTCGAGGTCGAAGGTGGTCAGGATGAGCACCTTCGGGGCGTCCGGGGCGGCACAGATCCTGCGGGTCGCCTCCACCCCGTCGAGGCGGGGCATCCGGACGTCCATGAGGACCACGTCGACCTTGGTGGCCCGCAGCACCTCCAGGGCCTCCGCCCCGTCGCCCGCCTCCGCCACGACCTCCATGTCGGGCTGGGCGGCCAGCACCATGCGGAAACCGGTGCGCAGGAGCACCTGGTCGTCGACGAGCATCACGCGGATGGACATGCGGTTCCTTCGGTGAGTGGGGACGGGCTCGGGCTCTCAGTGTGCGGGCTTGAGCGGCAGCAGGGCGCTGATCCGGAAACCGCCGCCCGGGCGCGGGCCCGCGTCCAGGGTGCCGCCCACCATGCCGACCCGCTCCCGCATGCCGATGAGGCCGTGACCGGCGCCGTCGGCGCCGCCGTCCTCGTACATCTCCTGGGGGGCGCCCCGGCCGTCGTCCTCGACGAGCAGCCCGAGGCCGTCGTCGAAGTAGACGAGCCGGACGCTGGCGCCGGCGTCGGGGCCGCCGTGCTTGCGGGTGTTGGTGAGGGCTTCCTGGACGATCCGGTAGGCGGTCAGGCCGACGCCGGTGGGCAGCGCGCGCGGGGTGCCCTCGACGGTGAGGTCGACGGTCAGGCCGGCGCCCCTGACCTGCTCGACCAGCTCCTCGATCTGCTCCACGTCGGGCTGCGGCACGTACTCCCCCGCCTCCTGGTGCTCGCCGGTGCGCAGGATGCCGAGCAGCCGGCGCATCTCGGCGAGCGCCTGGCGGCCGGTGGTGGAGATGGTCTCCAGGGCCTGCTTGGCGGTCTCCGGGGAGGCGTCCATGACGTAGGCGGCGCCGTCGGCCTGCACCACCATCACCGAGACGTTGTGCGCGACGACGTCGTGGAGCTCGCGGGCGATCCGGGCCCGCTCGGCGGCGACCGCGACCTTGGCCTGCGCCTCCCGCTCCCGCTCCAGCCGGGCGGCCTTCTCCTCCAGCTGCGCGAAGTAGGCGCGGCGGGTGCGGAGCGAGTCGCCGAGGACCCAGGCGAGGGCGAACGGCACGGCCATGATCACCGTGAAGAAGACCCGGGCGGGCACCGAGACGGTCTCCTCCAGCGGCCAGCGCAGCTGGGAGAGCGGCGCCGCGAAGAGCCCGCCGACGAGGGCGAGCCGGGAGGCCCAGCGGGGGCCGTCGTGGGCGGCGACGGTGAAGATGATGACGAGCATGGCGAAGTCCGCCATGAAGGTCTCGACGTCGAAGACCAGCTGGACGACGCCGAGGGCGACCGCCAGGACGAGCATCCGCTCGGGCGCCTTCCGCCGCAGCGCCACGACCAGGGAGAAGAGCGTGGCGACCACCGCGTAGCCGACGGCGTGGTCGAGGGGTGGGATCGCCGACCCGATCCACAGCGCGGAGAGCCCGAGGAGGGCGACGGCCCAGAAGACGTCGACGCCCGTCGGGTGACTGCGGATGAAGTCGTAGAGGCGCTGCACGTAACCCAGAGTAGGGAACGCGTGCGGGCGGGGGATCAACCGTGGGGTCGATCCTCGCGGCGGGACCCGTACGCCCCGGGGTGGAGACTGGGGCGCGTGACGGATGAGGTGACGGACGGGACGGGCCTGCCGCCGGACGGCGGGCAGGAGTGGCGGGGCTGGCGGGAGGCGGCGGAGCGGGCGCTGTACGGCCCCGGGGGCTTCTTCCTGCGCCCCGAGGGCCCCGCGGGCCATTTCCGCACCTCGGTGCACGCCTCGCCGCTCTTCGCCGGGGCGGTGGCCCGGCTGCTCGTCGCGACGGCGGCGGAGCTGGACACGGACGAGGTCGCCCTGGTGGACATGGGCGCGGGCCGGGGCGAGCTGGTGACGGGGGTGCTGGCGGCGGTCCCGGCGGGGCTGCGGGTGCGGGCGTTCGCGGTGGAGCGGGCCGCCCGGCCGGAGGGGCTCGACCCCCGGGTGGAGTGGACCGGCCGGCCGCCGCAGGGGGTGCGCGGGCTCCTCTTCGCGAACGAGTGGCTGGACAACGTGCCGGTGGACGTGGCCGAGTTGGACGAGGACGGCACGGTCCGGTACGTGGAGGTCCGTGCCGACGGCACGGAGCGGCCGGGCGCGCCGGTGACGGGACCGGACGCGGAGTGGCTGGCCCGCTGGTGGCCGCTGTCCGCGCCGGGCGAGCGGGCCGAGATCGGCCGGCCCCGCGACGAGGCGTGGGCGGCGGCGGTCGGCTCGCTGGCGGCGGGCCGCGCGGTGGCGGTGGACTACGGGCACGTACGGGGCTCCCGGCCGCCCTTCGGGACGCTGACCGGCTTCCGGGCGGGCCGCGAGGTGGCACCGGTCCCGGACGGCACCGGCGACCTCACCGCGCACGTGGCCCTGGACGCCTGCGCGGCGGCGGTGCACGCGCGCGTGCCGGCGGAGCTGACGACCCAGCGGGAGGCGCTGCACGGGCTGGGGGTCTGCGGCGGCCGGCCGCCGCTGGCGCTCGCCTCGACCGACCCGGTGGCGTACGTGCGGGCGCTGTCCGCCGCGGGGGAGGCGGCCGAGCTGACCGCGCGTGGCGGTCTGGGCGACTTCCTGTGGCTGAGCCAGCGGGTCTGACAGCCGTCGTCCACAGGGCGGGGAGGGCGGCCGGCGGGTTGTCCACAGGCTGGGCCCTGGCCCGTCGGCGGGCTGCGCGGCGGGGGATACTGTCCGGCATGACGGAGACCACGGTCGGCATCGGCGGCGCGGCGGAGAGCACCGACATGGTGCTGAACATCGGCCCGCAGCACCCCTCCACGCACGGCGTGCTCCGGCTGCGGCTCGTGCTCGACGGCGAGGTGATCCGGCACGCGGAGCCGGTCGTCGGCTACATGCACCGGGGCGCCGAGAAGCTCTTCGAGGCGCGGGACTACCGCCAGATCGTCATGCTGGCCAACCGGCACGACTGGCTGTCGGCGTTCTCCAACGAGCTCGGCGTGGTGATGGGCGTCGAGCGGATGCTCGGCATGGAGGTGCCGGAGCGGGCGGTGTGGCTGCGGACCCTGCTCGCGGAGCTGAACCGGGTCCTCAACCACCTGATGTTCCTGGGGTCGTACCCGCTGGAGCTGGGCGGGATCACCCCGGTCTTCCACGCCTTCCGGGAGCGGGAGGAGCTCCAGACGGTGATGGAGGAGGTCTCCGGCGGCCGGATGCACTACATGTTCAACCGGGTCGGCGGCCTCAAGGAGGACCTGCCGGCCGGCTGGCTCGGCCGGGCCCGGCAGGCGGTCGCGGACGTGCGGTCGCGGATGGACGTGTACGACCGCCTGGTCCTCGGCAACGAGATCTTCCGCGCCCGCACGCGCGGGGTCGGCGTCCTGGCCCCGGAGACGGTGCACGCCTACGGGGTGTCCGGGCCGATCGCCCGCGCCTCCGGCGTCGACTTCGACCTGCGGCGCGACGAGCCGTACCTGGCGTACGGGGAGCTCCAGGACACCCTGCGGGTGGTGGTCCGCGAGGAGGGCGACTGCCTGGCCCGCTTCGAGTGCCTGCTCGACCAGACGCACAACTCCCTGGAGCTGGCGGACGCCTGTCTCGACCGGCTGGCGGAGCTGCCGCGCGGGCCGGTCAACCAGCGGCTGCCGAAGGTGCTGAAGGCGCCGGAGGGGCACACGTACGCCTGGACCGAGAACCCGCTGGGGCTGAACGGCTACTACCTGGTGTCGAAGGGCGAGAAGACCCCGTACCGGCTGAAGCTGCGCTCGGCCTCGTACAACAACATCCAGGCGCTGGTGGAGCTGCTGCCGGGGACGCTGGTCGCGGACATGGTGGCGATCCTGGGGTCGTTCTTCTTCGTCGTCGGCGACATCGACAAGTAGGCGGGGCACCCCGCCGCGCCGGGCTCAGGGGTTGCTCATCACCACGTGGTCCCGGGTCTCCCGGGCGGGGCGGCGGCGGTCGAGGACCGTCCAGCCCCAGCGCGCGTACCGGTCCGTCAGCTCCGGCACGTCGAGGGTCATCAGCAGCGCGGGGCCGGCCTCGGCGACCACCAGCAGGGCGTCGTGGAGGGACCGGCCGAGGCCGCGGCCCTGGTGGGCGGGGGCGACGACGAGTTCGGCGAGCTCGAAGGCGGGGTCCGCGCCGGAGAGGGCCGTGTCGGTCCAGCCGGCGGCGAGGCCGAGGAGTTCGCCGTCGGGGCCGAGGGCGGCCACCGCGTGGAAGTCGGGGCGGCGGGCGGCGGAGTCGAGCAGCCGGTCCACGGTCCGGACGGCGCCGAGCGGCGGCTCGTGCCAGGGGGCGCCGGCGAAGGCCTGGGCGCACAGCGCGATCAGTTCGTCGCGGCGGTCCCGTGCCTCCTCCGGGAGGAGGAGGCCGAGGCGGTGGGTCACTGGTTGACGGCGCCGCGCAGCTCGGCGAGGTCGAGCTGCTCGGTCTCGTCGTGCGCGGTCAGGTCGATGACCTGGCCGATCGGGCCGGCGGCGGAGGGGCGGACCACGACGGGCTCGTCGTCGCCGTCCCCGGCCGTCGCCGGCTGCGGGAGCGAGGCCGCGGCCGGGACCGGGGTCAGGGCGGGGGCCTGCGGGAGGGCGGCCGCCCGGGCCTCCTCCAGGACCTCCTCGCCCACCACGTCGGCGAGGTCGGTGTCCTGCACGGCCTCGATGGCCGCCTTCCGGGAGCCGGTCTGGGTACCGGTCTGGGTGCCGGTCTGCGTACCGAAGAAGTCGAAGCCGCCCTCGGTGCGCTGGACGGGCTTGCGGGCCGCGTACGGGACGATCGCGCTGGCCGCCGGGACGGCCGGGGTCCGGTCCGGGCCCGCCGCGGGCAGGGCCTTCGCGGGTGCCGCGGCCGGGGCGAGGGCCGCAGGGGCGTCCTGGCCCGCCGAACGGGCGTGCTGCTCGCCGGCGGCGTGCCGGCCGCGCGGCTCCTCCGTCTCGGCCGCGCGCTCGGCGAGGTCGCGGGCGCGGGCCGCCTCCGCGGTGCGCCGGGCCCGCTGGGCGGCGGCGTTGCGGGGCAGGTCGCGCAGGGCCTCGGCGGCGCGGCGGTACGCCTCCGGGGTGGGCGTCGAGCCGGCGGCGGGCAGCTCCTTGGGGGCCTCGGCACTGGCCTGGGCCAGGACGCGCTGACCCTCCAGGGCGCTGGCGCGCTCGGTCTCGGCGGTGGCGTAGCGGCGGAGCAGGTCGGCGTGCTCGCCGCGCAGCCCGGCCAGTTCGACGCGCTTGGCGCGGAGCTTGGCGTCCAGGCGGATGCGCAGGGCGCGGGACTCCTCCAGGTCCGCCTCCAGTTCGGCGAGGCGCTCCTCGGCCTTCCACTGGTCGGCGGTGCGGGCCCGGGTCAGCTCGGCGACCTGGCGGCCGGCGCTGCGGTCCCAGCCGCGCATGAGGACGGCGCCGGTGACGGCGGCGGCCGCCGCCGCCGTCGCGAGCAGCCGGACGACCACGAGTTCCCCGGGGATCCAGGCCGCCGCGGCGCACACGGCCGCGGCGCCGGCGACCGCGGAAGGCGGCATCAGCTTGTGCAGAGGCGGGGAATGGCGGTGGCGTCCACGTGGCATGGCCTGAAATTTACCGTGCGTAGGCACGGAGTGGGGGGTCGGCCCGGCAATCTCTTGGCCACTTCTCGACAACGGAATCGGAGAGACCGCGTTCCGCTTCCGCTTCGGGCCGACTTCCCCTCTCGGGCGACTACTTGCCGACCAGCCCCTTCTCCTTGAGATAGGCGGCGGCGACGTCCTCGGGCTTGGCCCGCTCGGCGTCGACCTTGCGGTTGAGTTCGGCGAGATCCGCTGTGGTGAGCACCTTGGTGATCTTGTCGAGGGCGGCGGCCACCTCGGGCGCCCCGGCCTCCTTCGCGTTCACCACCGGCAGCACGTTGTCCGCGTTCTGCAGGTGCTTGTCGTCCGCCAGGAAGACCAGGCCGAAGGCGTCCACGGTGGCGTCCGTGGTGGTGGTCAGGACCAGCTGGTCCACGCCGTCCTTGACGGCCTGCTTGGCCTGCGGGGTGCCGACGCCCTTGGGGTCGACGCCGGCGACGTCGACCCCGTAGGTCTTCTTCAACCCCGGGGCGCAGAAGGGGCGGACCGCGCATTCGTCGCCCGCCGCGATCTTCACCTTCAGCTTCGCCGCGCCGAGATCGGAAAGGCTCTTCAGTCCGTTCTTCTCCGCGAATTCCTTCGACACCGCGAAGGCGTTCTGGTCGACCGCCTCCCCGGCTTCGAGGACCTTCAGCCCGCGCGGTTCCGCGAGCTTCCGCAGTGCCGCCACGGTGGCGTTCACGTCACCGGAGGCGACCGGCTTCTCCTCGGGCGCCTTGGGGCCGTTCGTCTTCGCGTTGAGGAATTCCGCGAGCGTCGCCGCGTATTCCGGTACGACGTCGATCTCGCCCTTCTCCAGGGCGGGCTCGTACAGCTCCCGGTTCTTCACGGTGGTGACCGAGACCGCGTAGCCCTCGTCGCGCAGCAGCTGCGCGTACAGCTCGGCGAGCACCTTCGACTCGGTGAACGCGGCCGCGCCGACGACCAGCGAGCCCTTTCCGCCGCCGGATCCCCCGGACGTCTTCTCCTTGCCCTGCTCCAGGCTGTCGCCGCCGCACGCGGCGAGCGAGACGGCCAGCGCGGCGGTGCCCAGCAGCGCGCCGGCGGCGCGCGAGATCCTGTTCACGGGTTCAGTCCTTCGCTCTCGGTGTCCTGAAGTACGTCACGTCCGGGGCGGGCGGGGCGCCCGCGGCACGAGGAGCCGGTCCAGGCCGATCAGCACGCCCTCCACCAGCAGCGCGAGCAGCGCCACCAGGACGGCGCCCGCGACCACCTGGGCGGTGTCGTAGAGCGCGAAGCCGGCCGTGATGATCCGGCCGAGGCCGCCCTGGCCGACCATGGCCGCGATCGTCGCGGTGGCGACCACCTGCACGGCGGCGGACCGGATCCCGGTCATCACCACCGGGGCGGCCAGCGGCAGTTCGACCCGGCGGAAGACCTGGCCGCCGGTCATCCCCATGCCACGGGCGGCGCGGACCGCCGCCCGGTCGACCTCGCGCACGCCCACGTACGCGTTGGTCAGCAGCGGCGGTACCGCGAAGAGGACCAGGGCCGTCACGGTCGGCACATAGCCCGCGTTCCGCAGCGGGGAGACCATGAAGAGGGCGAGGACGGCGAAGACCGGCACCGCCCGCCCCACGTTCGACACGTTGACCGCCAGCGCGCCCCCGCGCCCCACATGGCCGAGCCACAGACCGAGCGGCAGCGCGACCGCGCCGGCGATCAGCAGCGCCAGCAGGCTCACGTACGCGTGCTCGGCGAGGCGCGCGGCGACGCCCTCCTCGCCGGTCCAGTGCGCACCGG
Source organism: Streptomyces roseofulvus (assembly GCF_039534915.1). Taxonomy (NCBI): domain Bacteria; kingdom Bacillati; phylum Actinomycetota; class Actinomycetes; order Kitasatosporales; family Streptomycetaceae; genus Streptomyces; species Streptomyces roseofulvus. The sequence continues at coordinate 3,716,585 of NZ_BAAAWE010000001.1, forward strand.
TGGTGAGCCAGGCCCACGCGTCCGTCACGACCCCCACCTCAGCCACCTCCCGGCGCGCCCTGGGCCCGCGACCACGGCGTGAGCAGCCGCTGAACGCCCAGGAGCAGCAGGTCGGCGGTGACGGCGAGCAGCACGCACAGCACGGACGCGGCGAGCACCTGCGCCTTGAAGAAGGTGGGCAGCGCGTCCTCGATGAGATTGCCCAGGCCGCCGCGGCCGACGACCGAGCCGATGGTGGTGAGCGCGATCGTGGAGACCGTGGCCATCCGGAGGCCGGCCATCAGGACGGGCAGCGCGAGGGGCAGTTCGACCTGCCAGAGCAGCCGCCAGGGCCCGAACCCGAGGCCGCGGGCGGCCTCCCGGGTCTCCACGGGGACGGCTTCCAGGCCGGCCAGCGTGTTGCGCACCAGGATCGTCAGCGCGTACAGCACCAGGCCGGTGACGACGAGCGCGGAGGAGAGCCCGAAGACGGGCAGCAGCAGCGAGAACATGGCGAGCGACGGCACCGTGTAGAGCAGCGTCGTCAGCCCGAGGACGGGGGCGGCCAGGCGGGGCCGGGCCCGGACGAGGAGGGCCAGCGGCACGGCGACCAGCAGCGCGATCACCACCGAGGCGGCGGTGAGGCCGATGTGCTGGACGAGGGCGTCGGTCAGCTCCTCGCGGCGGGTGCGCAGGTACTCCGCGCAGATCCAGTCGTTGGCGACCAGGCAGTTCGGCGCGCTCATCCGGACCTCCCCCAGGTTGCCGCCGTTAGAACGTGTGTATGGCGACCCTAGCCGCCGCCACCGACGATCGGGGCCGATCCCGGGCCCGCGCCGCCGATCCGCCACCCTCCCGCAACACCGCCTTCACACCCGCCGGGTGACGAGGGGCCAGAATGGGCGCATGATCCGGTTCGAACAGGTGACCAAGCGCTATCCGGACGGCACCACCGCGGTCGACGACCTCTCCTTCGAGGTCGCCGAGGGTGAGCTCGTCACGCTCGTCGGCCCGTCGGGCTGCGGCAAGACGACCACGATGATGATGGTGAACCGGCTGGTCGAACCGACCGCCGGCCGCGTCCTCGTCGACGGCCGGGACGTCGCCGGGGTCGACCCGGTCGCCCTGCGCCGCAAGATCGGCTACGTCATCCAGCAGGTCGGGCTCTTCCCGCACCGCACGGTCCTCGACAACACCGCGACCGTCCCGGCCCTGCTCGGCTGGAAGAAGGCCGCCGCACGCGCGCGTGCCGCCGAACTCCTCGAACTCGTCGGACTCGACCCGGCCGTGCACGGCCCCCGCTACCCCGCGCAGCTCTCCGGCGGACAGCGCCAGCGCGTCGGCGTGGCCCGCGCGCTCGCCGCCGACCCGCCCGTCCTCCTCATGGACGAGCCGTTCGGCGCCGTCGACCCGGTCGTCCGCGAACGGCTGCAGAACGAGTTCCTCGCCCTCCAGGCCACCGTCCGCAAGACCGTTCTCCTCGTCACCCACGACATCGAGGAGGCCGTCCGGATGGGCGACCGCATGGCCGTCTACGGCCAGGGCCGCATCGAGCAGTTCGACACCCCCGCCACCGTCCTCGCCTCCCCCGCCACGCCGTACGTGGCCGACTTCGTCGGCGGCGACCGCGCCCTCAAGCGGCTGGCGGTCACCCCGGTCACGGCCGGCGACCTCGACCCGCTGCCGGACGACCCCGCCGGGAGCCCGGACGGGACGCCCGGCACGCGCGCGCGTACGGACGGCGCCCCCGCCCCCGTACCCCACGGCGTCCCGCTCGGAGCCACCCTCAAGGACGCGCTCGCGCTGCTCCTCCAGGACGACTCCGGCCGGCTGACCGTCACCGACGCGGACGGGCGGCCGCTCGGCACCCTCACCCCCGCCGGGGTGCACCGGGCGCTGCGGCGCGCCGCCGCGTAGGGGTCAGTCCGCCCGCAGCTTCCCGCTCATCCACACCAGGCCGGGCGGGATCTCCCGGTTCCAGGTGGTGAAGTTGTGCCCGCCGCTCTCCAGCGTGATCGAGGAGACCCGCGCCGGGCTCTTCACCTTCCGGATGAACTCCCGGGTCCCCTTCAGGTTCCCCTCGCCCGTCTTCGACGTCGTCACCAGGAACGACGAGGCCGGCTGCGGCCGGTGGTCCAGGCTCCACAGCAGGTCGGCCCGGTGCCGCAGCCCCTGGTCGCCGCGGAAGAGGTCGCCCGTCGTCACGTCCTCCGCGGCCTTGTAGTACGCCGAGAAGCCCGCGCCCGCCGCGAACCGGTCCGGGTGGTTCAGCGCGATCTTCAGCGCGCAGTACCCGCCCGTCGAGTTCCCCATGAACCCCCAGTTCCGCGGCTTCGAGCCCACCCGGTAGGCCGCCGAGACCGCCTTCGGCAGGTCCTCCGCGAAGAAGGTCTCCGTCTGCGGCCCGCCCGGCACGTCCACGCACTCGGTGTCCCGCGGCGGCGCCACCGTCGGCCGCAGCATGACCAGGATCATCGGCTGCATCTTCCCCTCCTGCGCCTGGAGGTAGGCCGTCCGCGGGTACTTCAGCCCTTTGATCAGGTTCTCCGCGGTCCCCGGATACCCCGTCAGGACCACCGCCGCCGGGAAGGACCGCTTCGCGTACCGCTCCTGGAAGTACTCCGGCGGCAGATAGACGAAGGCCGGCGAGGTGATCCCCGACCGGTCGCCCCGGACCACCACCTGCTGGATCTGCCCGCCCACCGCCGGCCGCGCGCCGCCCGGGACGTCCAGGGCGCGCGTCCCCACCACCCGGACGTCCTTCGAGGCGGCGCCGTGGTCGACGACCACCCCCATCTCCTGCTCCTGCCCGAACAGGTCCGCCCACGAGCCGTAGAAGAGGAAGGAACGGTTCGCCGCCAGGCCCACCGCCGCGAACAGCGCCAGCTGCGTCGCCAGCAGCAGCCCCACCCTGCCGCAGACCGGCCGCCACCCCCGCCGGGCCAGCCGGGGCCACAGCACCACCGTGACCGAGAACAGCGCGACGGCCACCGCCACCGCCGTGACGAGGGCTTTGCCGCTGGTGAGACCCATGAGCCGTCCGAACCTTCCTGAGACTGACTTCCCGGACGTCCCGACGACTTCCTGAGAATTTTCCTGTGCCCGAATGAACCCGCCCCCGCGCAGCCCCGTCCTAAGGGGAGCCCCGAACAGGGCCGGAAAACGACCACAGAAGAACGGGAAGCGCGGGAAGCGATGTCTGTCACGGTAGATGGGGACAAAACATCATCGGTTCCGGTTCGGGTCCGCCGATTTCTGAGCGGCCCGGCCCCCGAGAAGGTCCCCTCCCTCGTCGGTACGGCCTGCACCCTGATCGGACTCGTCGACATCGCCGCCGGGGTCTTCCCCCGGTTCCGCGCCAGCCGGGTCCACGCCCTCGCCGAGGTCCTCCCCGGCACCCTCGGGCCGCTCTCCGCAGCCGTCTCGCTCAGCGCCGGCGTCCTCCTGCTCCTCCTCGCCCACGGCCTCAAGCGGCACAAGCGCCGCGCCTGGCGGGCCGTCGTCCTGCTCCTCCCCCTCGGCGCCGCCGCCCAGTTCGTCTGGCGCCACTCCGTCCTCGGCTCGCTGCTCTCGCTGGCCCTGCTCGCCCTGCTGCTGCGCCACCGCGACCAGTTCGCCGCCCTCCCCGACCCCCGCAGCCGCTGGCGGGCCCTCGCCAACTTCGTCGTCATGGGCGCCGGCTCGCTCGCCCTCGGCCTCGTCGTCGTCAGCGCCCACCCCCGCCGGGTCGTCGGCGACCCCAGCCTCACCGACCGCCTCGAACACGTCCTCCTCGGACTCTTCGGCGTCGAGGGCCCCGTCGCCTACACCCACGGCGCCGACTGGACCGTCGGCTACTCACTCGGCGCCCTCGGCATGCTCACCGCCCTCACCACGATCTACCTCGCGCTCCGCCCCGAACACCCCGCCGCCCGCCTCACCCACGAGGACGAGACCGCCCTCCGCGCCCTCCTCGACCGGCACGGCGGCCGCGACTCCCTCGGCCACTTCGCCCTCCGCCACGACAAGGGCGTCGTCTTCTCCCCCAGCGGCAAGGCCGCCGTCTGCTACCGCGTCGTCTCCGGCGTCATGCTCGCCAGCGGCGACCCCATCGGCGACGTCGAGGCCTGGCCCGGCGCCATCGAACGCTTCATGGACGAGGCCCGCGCCCACTCCTGGACCCCCGCCGTCATGGGCTGCTCCGAGACCGGCGGCCAGGTCTGGACCCGCGAGACCGGCCTCGACGCCCTCGAACTCGGCGACGAGGCCGTCATCGACGTCGACGCCTTCTCCCTCTCCGGCCGCGCCATGCGCAACGTCCGCCAGATGGTCAAGCGGATCGAACGCAACGGCTACACCACGCGCGTGCGCCGGGTCCGCGACCTCGACGCCGACGAACTCGACCTCGTCCGCCGGGCCGCCGCCGACTGGCGCGGCACCGACACCGAACGCGGCTTCTCCATGGCCCTCGGCCGCATCGGCGCCCCCGGCGACGGCGACGCCGTCATAGCGACCGCCCACCTCACCGACCCGGACGGCGGCCCCGAAGGCCCCTACGGCGACCTCAAAGCCATGATCCACTTCGTGCCCTGGGGCCCCGACGGCATGTCCCTGGAACTCATGCGCCGCGACCGCTCCGCCGACCCCGGCATGAACGAGCTCCTCATCGTCGCCGCCCTCCAGGCCGCCCCCGCCCTCGGCATCCGGCGCGTCTCCCTCAACTTCGCCATGTTCCGCTCCACCCTCGCCCGCGGCGAACGGATCGGCGCCGGCCCCGTCCTCCGGGTCTGGCGCGGCCTGCTCCTCTTCCTCTCCCGCTGGTTCCAGATCGAGTCGCTCTACAAGTTCAACGCCAAGTTCCAGCCGCGCTGGGAACCCCGCTTCGTCGTCTACCGCGCCGGCCGCGACCTCCCCCGCATCGGCCTCGCCGCCATGCAGGCCGAAGGCTTCCTCACCCTCGCCCTGCCGCGCCCCTTCGCCCGCCGCCGCCCCGCCAGGACCCCCCGCCCCTGCGCCCACGTCGTCACCCCGCGCGGCACCCGCGAGCACGAGGTCAGCGCGGCCTGAAACCGCCCCTCACCGCGACGGGCCCTACGCTGGTCGTATGAGTACGACGATCGACCGGGGCGCCCCCCTCGGCCTCCCCGAGTGGGACCGCTGCGCGGTCATGGGCGTGGTCAACGTGACCCCGGACTCCTTCTCCGACGGCGGCCGCTGGTTCGACACCACGGCCGCCGTCAAGCACGGCCTCGACCTCGTCGCCGAGGGAGCCGACCTCGTCGACGTCGGCGGCGAGTCCACCCGGCCCGGCGCCACCCGCGTCGACGAGGACGAGGAGCTCCGCCGGGTCGTCCCCGTCGTCCGCGGCCTCGCCGCCGAAGGCGTCACCGTCTCCGTCGACACCATGCGGGCCTCCGTCGCCGCCGCCGCCGTCGCGGCCGGCGCCTCCCTCGTCAACGACGTCAGCGGCGGCCTCGCCGACCCCGGCATGGTCCCCGCCGTCGCCGCCGCCGAGGTCCCCTTCGTCGTCATGCACTGGCGCGGCTTCAGCGAGAACATGAACAGCCTCGCCGTCTACGACGACGTCGTCACCGAGGTCGTCACCGAGCTCCGCACCCGGATGGAGGCCGTCGTCGACGGCGGCATCGCCCCCGAGCGGATCGTCATCGACCCCGGCCTCGGCTTCGCCAAGCTCGCCCCCCACGACCTCGCCCTCGTCGCCCACCTCCCCGAGCTGCGCGCCCTGGGCCGCCCCCTCCTCGTCGCCGCCTCCCGCAAACGGTTCCTCGGCCACGTCCTCACCCGCGAACCCGGCGCCACCCCGCCGCCCGCCCGCGAGCGCGACGCCGCCACCGCCGCCGTCTCCGCCCTCGCCGCCCACGAGGGCGCCTGGGCCGTCCGCGTCCACGAGGTCCGGGCCACCGCCGACGCCGTCCGCGTCGCCCGCGCCGTCGAAGGAGCCCGGTGACGGGCGGGCGCGAGCCCGGACGCGCCGCCGACCGGGACGCCGTGGAGGCCGCCAACACCGCCTTCTACACGGCGATGGAGGAAGGCGACTTCGAACGGCTCGAACAGCTCTGGCTCGACGACGGCACCACCGACATCTCCTGCGTGCACCCCGGCTGGCCGGTCCTCACCGGCCGCGGCGAGGTGCTCCGCTCGTACGCGCTGATCATGGCGCACACCGACTACATCCAGTTCTTCCTCACCGACGTCCGCGTCTCCCTCTCCGGCGACACCGCCCTCGTCACCTGCACCGAGAACATCCTCAGCGGCGGCCCCGCCGAGGACGGCGCCGAGCTCGGCCCCCTCGTCGGCCAGCTCGTCGTCGCCACCAACGCCTTCCGCCGGACCCCCGAGGGCTGGCGGATCTGGTCGCACCACGCCTCCCCCGTCATCGCGGAAGCGGACGACGGCACGCCCCCCGCGGCCGGTGACGCCGACCCCGGACCCTCCGCCTGACAGCCCCGACAGCAAGCGCTGTCGGTGCCCGCAGGTAGATTCGATGGAGGACACCCGGCCGTCCGCACCCGGCTGCGTGCCTCCGCAACTACGACAGCAGGAGTGATTCGCGTGGATCGTGTCGCGCTGCGCGGCCTCAAGGCCCGAGGTCACCACGGCGTCTTCCCCAAGGAGCGCGAGGAGGGGCAGACCTTCATCGTGGACCTGGTCCTCGGCCTCGACACCCGCCCGGCGGCCGCCGACGACGACCTCACCAAGACCGTCCACTACGGCGTCGTCGCCGAGGAGGTCGTCGACGTCGTCCAGGGCGAACCCGTCGATCTGATCGAGACGCTCGCGGAGCGCATCGCCCAGCAGTGTCTCAGCCACGCCGGCGTCCAGGAGGTGGAGGTGGTCGTCCACAAGCCGGACGCCCCCATCACCGTCCCCTTCGACGACGTCACCGTCACGATCACCCGGAGCCGACGATGAAGCCGACCCAGAGCGACCCCACCGTCCAGCCCGTACCCGCCTCGGTCGTCGCGGCCGTCGACGCCGCCGACAGCACCCTCTCCAACCCGCACTGGGCCGTCCTCGCCCTCGGCGCCAACCTCGGCAACCGCCTGGAGAACCTCCAGGGAGCCGTCGACGCCCTCGCCGACACCCCCGGCCTGCGCGTCAAGGCCGTCTCGCCGGTCTACGAGACCGAGCCCTGGGGCGTCGAGCCGGGCAGCCAGCCCTCGTACCTCAACGCCGTCGCCGTGGTGCGGACCACCCTCCCGCCCTCCTCGCTCCTGGAGCGCGCCCAGGCCGTCGAGGAAGCGTTCCTGCGCGTCCGGGACGAGCGCTGGGGCGCCCGCACGCTGGACGTCGACATCATCACGTACGCGGACGTGGTCTCCGACGACCCCGTCCTCACCCTCCCGCACCCCCGCGCCCACCAGCGCGCCTTCGTGCTCGCCCCCTGGCACGACGTGGACCCCGAGGCCCAGCTCCCCGGCCACGGCCCCGTGGCGGCCCTGCTGGCCGCCGTCGACCGCGCCGGCGTGACGCCCCGGACCGAGCTGGAACTCCGTCTCCCCGAGTAGTCGTTACGCTACGTGGCAGACCACCCGCGACCACGTGAAGGACACCCGGTGAAACAACTGCGGCTCAAGGTGCTCGCCGGACTCTTCGTGGTCGCCGGCATCCTCTCCTGGGGCGCCGCGCGCCTCTGGGACTCCGTCGGCACGCTCCCCAGCGTGCCGCTCGCCGCGCCCGTCGTCCTCGCCGTGATCGCGGTGGTCCTCACCGCCACCGCCCTCTCGATCCGGGCCCGCCTCAGGGCCCAGCGGGAGCGCCGCCCCGGCGCCAAGGGCGTCGAACCCCTGATGGCGGCCCGCGCGGTCGTCTTCGGCCAGGCCAGCGCCCTGGTCGCCGCCCTCGTCGCCGGCCTCTACGGCGGCGTGGGCGTCTTCCTCCTCGGCTCCCTCGACGTCCCCGCCCGCCGCGACCAGGCCCTCTACGCCGCCGCCGCGGTGGTCGCCGCCTTCGGCGTCATCGCCGCCGCCCTCTTCCTGGAACGCGTCTGCAAGCTCCCCGAGGACGACGACAAGGGCCGCGCCCCCGCCGCCTGACCCCTACCAGGGCTCCCGGGCCAGGTGCCCGTTCACCAGGAAGGTGGGGTACGGGGCCAGGCGGTAGCCGTAGAAGGTGAAGGGTTTCGCGCCGAGTGCGGGACGAGGACGGACCTCGCGGATCTGGGCCCAGGACGACTCGGGTGGGTGCAGGGGGTGGTGCTCGGGCGTGAAGGTGCCACGGGTCTGCCAGCGGTCCGAGACCACGAGCTGGGAGGCGCCCTGGGACCTCGGAGTGAACCGCGCCCCGATGACGCGGGCGAGCTCGGCCAGAAAGGGGGCGTTGGCACTCACGATCATCCTGCCCGGCCAGGCCTTGATCCGGCAGCCGTCGCCCTCGACGTAACCGTCGAGGAATCCGTTGAAGGTGTCGATGTCGCGGAGCACCACCCGGGGGAAACCCTGCCGCAGGTGGTGAGCGTCTCCGCCCACGTAGTGGCGCAGAGCGTCGGAGAGGTACGAGGAGACCACCCTGACCCGGAAGCCGGGAAGGTCCCGCTGCAGAAAGCCTGATGGCCGGCTGACCGCCTCCAGACGGGCGGGCAGCCCGGTGCAGGCCTTCAGCGCGGTCGCGTACCGCTTCGCGAAAGCTTCCTCGTTCACCACGAGGGAGACGTAGTTCTTGCCGACCGTACCGTCGGCGCACGTGGCACCCACGAAGTAGCCGAAGTCGTACCCCGGCCGGATCGTCAGCCGCTCCCGGCACAGCTTCCGCGCGGGCGTCCACGCGACCGCCGCCCCTGCCGCGTCCGCCGCATGGGTCCACCCGTCCGGCGTGCGCAGCAGCAGGTCCGGGCCGGCGAGGAACGCCGTGTGGTCGGTGACCACCTCGACGGCGTGGCGCGCCTTGACGGCGGCCACGCCGGTGACGGTGGTCCGCACCGTCCGGTCCCCGTCCAGGGTCCACACGATGTCACCGGAGGCCACGTTCCTCGCCTGAACGCGGCCTCCGACCAGATTGACGAGCATCTTGCTCGCAAGGCCGTATCCCATACCGCGGACGGTAGGGAGCACGGCGGGCGGTTCGCCCCTAACGTGCCAGAATCAGGGACATGGCCTCGGCCCTGGTGGTAGCGTCGCGAAGCTGCCCGCGCACCGCCGAGGTCGTCGTCTTCGCGCCCGGCTTGCGGATGCCGCGCAACGACATGCACATGTGCTCGGCCTCGATCACCACGATCGCCCCGCGCGCCTCGAGAATGCGCATCAGCGAGTCCGCCACCTGAGTGGTGAGACGTTCCTGCACCTGCGGACGGCGGGCATAGACATCGACCAGACGAGCCAGCTTGGACAGGCCCGTGATCTTCCCGCTCTCCGCCGGGATGTAGCCCACATGGGCCACCCCGTGGAACGGGAGGAGATGATGTTCACAGAAGCTTACGAGTTCAATGTCCTTCACGAGGACCATTTCGTCATGACCAAGGTCAAACGTCGTGGTCAGGACATCCTCGGGCTCCTGTCGCATCCCTGACAGGAGTTCCCTGTACGCACGTGCAACGCGTGCAGGCGTCTGCTGCAAACCCTCGCGGTCCGGGTCCTCGCCGACCGCGATGAGGAGCTCTCGTACGGCGTTCTCGGCGCGCTTCTCGTCGAACTCGCCGATCGTGCCCTCGCCGTCCAGCGTCACCGGGTCGGTCATCTGTGCCTCGTTCCGTCTGGTCTGACATGGCGCGAAAAAAGCCGCGCCCCCACAGGCTAGAACCTGTGGGGGCGCGGCTTCCATTCCGGGGGCCGGGGCTCAGGGCTCCGGGGTGTCCTCGGGGGCGATGTCGATGCCCTTGGTGGTGTCCACCGGGGCCGTGCCGTTCGCGCTGTTCGTCAGGGCCAGCTCCTTGGGGGAGAGGACCGGCGGACGCGTGGACGGGGTGCGGCGGGCGGAGCCGGTCCAGGCCGGGCGGGCCGGGCGCTTGACGATCGGGGCGAAGATCTCGGCGATCTCCTCCTTGCCCAGGGTCTCCTTCTCCAGGAGGGCCAGGACCAGGTTGTCGAGGACGTCGCGGTTCTCGACAAGGATCTCCCACGCCTCGTTGTGCGCGGTCTCGATGAGTTTCTTGACCTCTTCGTCGACCAGCGCGGCGACCTCTTCCGAGTAGTCGCGCTGGTGCGACATCTCGCGGCCCAGGAAGGGCTCGGTGTTGTCGCCGCCGAACTTGATGGCGCCGAGCCGCTCGGTCATGCCGTACTGGGTGACCATCGCGCGGGCGGTGGCCGTGGCCTTCTCGATGTCGTTCGCGGCGCCCGTGGTCGGGTCGTGGAAGACGAGCTCCTCCGCCGCGCGGCCGCCCAGCATGTACGCGAGCTGGTCGAGCATCTCGTTGCGCGTGGTGGAGTACTTGTCCTCGTCCGGCAGGACCATCGTGTAGCCCAGGGCGCGGCCGCGGGACAGGATGGTGATCTTGTGGACGGGGTCGGCGTTGGGCGAGGCCGCCGCGACCAGGGCGTGGCCGCCCTCGTGGTACGCGGTGATCTTCTTCTCCTTGTCCGACATGATCCGGGTCCGCTTCTGCGGGCCCGCGACCACGCGGTCGATCGCCTCGTCCAGCATGTGGTTGTCGATCAGCTTCTTGTCCGAGCGGGCGGTCAGCAGCGCCGCCTCGTTCAGGACGTTGGAGAGATCGGCACCGGTGAAGCCGGGGGTGCGGCGGGCGACGGCGGCGAGGTCGACGTCGGGCGCGACCGGCTTGCCCTTCTGGTGAACCTTGAGGATCTCCAGACGGCCCTGCATGTCGGGACGGTCGACCGCGATCTGGCGGTCGAAGCGGCCCGGGCGCAGGAGGGCGGGGTCGAGGATGTCGGGGCGGTTGGTGGCGGCGATCAGGATGACGCCGCCCTTCACGTCGAAGCCGTCCATCTCGACGAGGAGCTGGTTGAGGGTCTGCTCGCGCTCGTCGTGACCGCCGCCGAGGCCGGCGCCGCGGTGGCGGCCGACCGCGTCGATCTCGTCGACGAAGACGATGGCCGGGGCGTTCGCCTTGGCCTGCTCGAAGAGGTCGCGGACGCGGCTGGCGCCGACACCGACGAACATCTCGACGAAGTCGGAGCCGGAGATCGAGTAGAAGGGCACCCCGGCCTCGCCGGCGACGGCGCGCGCGAGGAGCGTCTTGCCGGTTCCGGGCGGGCCGTAGAGCAGGACGCCCTTGGGGATCTTGGCGCCGACGGCCTGGAACTTGGCGGGCTCCTGGAGGAACTCCTTGATCTCGTGGAGCTCCTCGACGGCCTCGTCCGAGCCGGCGACGTCGGCGAAGGTGGTCTTCGGGGTGTCCTTGGTGATGAGCTTCGCCTTGGACTTGCCGAAGTTCATGACCCGGCTGCCGCCGCCCTGCATCTGGTTCATCAGGAAGAGGAAGACGACCACGATGAGGACGAAGGGGAGGAGCGAGAGCAGGATCGAGACGAAGGGCGACTGCTTCGTCGGGGAGACGGTGTAGCCGTCCTCGATCTGTCCGGCCTCGAACTTCTCCTGGAGCTTGTCGGCGATGTCGACGCCCTGGCTGCCGATGTAGCTGGCCTGGATCTTGCTGCTGTCGTTGATCTTGACGTCGCCCTTGAGCTCGATCTTGATCAACTGCTCGTCACCGGTGGTGAGCTTTGCCTGCTTGACCTGGTTCTTGTCGATCGCCTGGACGACCTTGCCGGTGTCCACCGTCTTGTAGCCCTCGGACGAGCCGACGACCTGCATCAGCACGACCACGGCGAGGACGGCCAGCACGATCCACATGACCGGCCCACGGAAGTATCGCTTCACGTCCATCCATACGGAGCGAGAACGCCCCGTCCCTCCTGCCCGTAGGTAAATGCCTCTGTGAGAAAAGCGGTGTGAAAAGCGGTGTGAGAAAAGCTGTTCTTCGGACGGTACCTCAGCATCGTCGCCCGCGACCGCCTTCCCGTGGTTCAACGGAGGGAAGGCGGTGCGGGTTCCCCGGACACGGGGACCGCTCAGCCGCCGTAGACGTGCGGGGCGAGCGTGCCGACGAAGGGGAGGTTCCGGTACTTCTCGGCGTAGTCGAGGCCGTAGCCGACGACGAACTCGTTGGGGATGTCGAAGCCGATCCACTTGACGTCGATGGCGACCTTGGCGGCCTCCGGCTTGCGCAGCAGGGTGCAGACCTCCAGGGAGGCCGGCTCGCGCGAGCCGAGGTTCGACAGGAGCCAGGACAGCGTCAGGCCGGAGTCGATGATGTCCTCGACGATCAGGACGTGCTTGCCCTTGATGTCGGTGTCGAGGTCCTTGAGGATGCGGACGACGCCCGAGGACTGGGTGCCCGCGCCGTAGGAGGAGACGGCCATCCAGTCCATGGTGACGGGGGTGGACAGGGCGCGCGCCAGGTCCGCCATCACCATCACGGCGCCCTTGAGGACTCCGACGATGAGCAGGTCCTTGCCCGCGTATTCCGCGTCGATCTTCGCGGCCAGCTCGGCCAGCTTGGCGTCGATCTCTTCCTTGGTGATGAGCACCGACTGGAGGTCGGTGCCCATGTCCTTCTCGTTCACCCGGGTCACTTTCGTTGCAGCGTGCGTCAGCCTTGCCGGATGACCAGTCTGCCACCCTGGCGGCGGGCTTCGACGCGGCCGGGCAGGTTGATGGCGCCCTGACCGCGCCATCCGGTGATGAGCCGGTCGAGTTCCTCGATGTGGCGGGCGAAGAGGGAGCCGGCGGGGGCGCCCTCGGCGATCACGGCGCGGCGCAGGACGCGGCGGCGTACGGCGGGGGGCAGTCCGTGGAGCTTGGCGCATTCGAGGGCGCCGGCCTCGTCGCGTACGGCGGTCTCGGCGTCGGCGGCCCAGGTGTCGAGGGCGTCGGCGTCGTCGCGGGAGAGCTGGGCCGTTCGGGCGAGGGCTTCGACGACGCCCTTGCCGAGGGCCTTCTCCAGGGCCGGGAGGCCTTCGTGGCGGAGGCGGGACCGGGTGTACGCGGGGTCGCTGTTGTGCGGGTCGTCCCAGACGGCGAGTTCCTGGGCGATGCACGCCTTGCGGACGGTCTGGCGGTCGAGCTGGAGGAAGGGGCGGCGGTAGCGGCCCTGCGTTCCCGAGACGGCGGCCATGCCGGAGAGCGAGCGGATGCCGGAGCCGCGGGCGAGGCCGAGGAGGACGGTCTCGGCCTGGTCGTCCCGGGTGTGCCCGAGGAGGATCGCGGCGGCGCCGTGGCGTTCGGCGGCGGCGTCGAGGGCGGCGTAGCGGGCGTCGCGGGCGGCGGCCTCGGGGCCTCCCTCCCGGCCGACGGTGACGGAGACGGCTTCGACGGGGCCGAGGCCGAGGGCGGTCATGCGGCCCGCGACCTCGTCGGCGCGGACGGTGGAGCCGTCCTGGAGGCCGTGGTCGACGGTGATGCCGCCGGCGCGGACGGGGAGCTTGCGCGCCTCGAAGGCGAGGGCGGAGGCGAGCGCCATGGAGTCGGCTCCGCCGGAGCAGGCGACGAGCACGAGGGGGTGCGTGTCGCGGGGGGCGGCGGGGTCGGTGGGGTGCTCGGTGAGGACGTCGTGGAGTACGCGGCGGACCGCCAGGCGTATCGCCGCGACCGCAGGATGGGGACCCATGGTTCGGTGCCCTTCGTGGATGGGGTGGGGTGCCTCGGTCGGAGTCTTAACGGTCGGAATGGGGTGTTCGGTCACTCAGAGTGCGTCGATGGTGACAGAAACGTGGCCCTTACCCGAGCATTGCACGCCTCACCCCGCCCCCAGGGTCCCTCGGATGGGTGATTGGTGAGGCGTTCCCCGGTGTCGTCGTGCCGTCCGGCGCTCCTGCCCCAGGAGTCTGCCCTACGGTTCGGCCTCGCCTCAGGAGTCGGCCCGGCGGTGGACCCGGGCGATCCAGTCGGCGGGGGCGGCGATCTCGCTCTTGGTGGGGAGCGTGTTGGGGGAGGTCCAGACGCGGTTGAAGCCGTCCATGCCGACCTGGTCGACGACGGCGCGGACGAAGCGTTCGCCGTCGCGGTACTGGCGGAGTTTGGCGTCGAGGCCGAGGAGCTTGCGGAGGGCGAGGTCGAGGCGGGAGGCGCCGCGGGCGCGGCGCTGCTGGAACTTCTCGCGGATCTCGGCGACGGAGGGGACGACCTGGGGGCCGACGCCGTCCATGACGTAGTCGGCGTGGCCTTCGAGGAGCGACATGACGGCGGTGAGGCGGCCGAGGATCTCGCGCTGCTCGGGGGTCTGGACGAGTTCGACGAGGGAGGGGGCGGGGTCGCCCTCCTCGGCCTCGGGGCGGCCGCCGGCGAGGGTCTGGGCGGCGTCGCGGAGGCGTTCGACGAAGGTGCCGGGGTCGACCTCGGTGGCGGCGAGGAATGACTGGATCTCGCCCTGGAGGTGGTCGCGGAGCCAGGGGACGGCGGTGAACTGGGTGCGGTGGGTCTCCTCGTGGAGGCAGACCCAGAGGCGGAAGTCGTGCGGGGAGACGCTCAGTTCGCGTTCGACGTGGACGATGTTGGGGGCGACGAGGAGGAGCCGTCCGCCGCCTTCGGGGGCGCCGGGGAGGTCGCGGGTGACCGGGGCGAAGGTCTCGTACTGGCCGAGGATGCGGGAGGCCAGGAAGGAGAGCAGCATGCCGAGCTCGACGCCGGTGACCTTGCCGCCGACGGCGCCGAGGACGGCGCTGCCGGGAGCCGCGGCGCGGCGCTCCTGCATCTTGCCGAGGAGCGGGGTGAGGAGTTCGCGGAAGCCGGCGACGTTGGCCTTGATCCAGCCCGCCCGGTCGACGACGAGGACGGGCGTGTCGTGGTCCGTGCCGCCCTCGGGGAGCATCCGGGTGTAGGCCCGGACGTGTTCCTCGGCGGCCTTGGCGTGCCGGCGGAGCTCGGCGACGACGGCGCGGGCCTCGTCACGGCCGACGTCGGGGCCGGGGCGGACCAGCCTGGTCGCGGTCGCCACCGCGAGGTTCCAGTCGACCATTCCGGACGTGCCTGCACCACCGATGCTCGTCATGCGTCAACCGTACGGGTTCGGCGCCGGATCGGGCCCTGTCCGGCGGGTCGCGCGGGGGCGGTTCCGGCCGGGTGCGGGGCTCATTTCTGGCCGGTGAGGGCGGCGGAGAGGCGGTCGAGGGCGGGCTGGGCGAGGTCCGGGGAGGGGGTCCGGCCGGCGAGGAAGGCGAAGGCGAGGAGGCGTCCGTCGGCGGTGACGACGGTGCCGGCGAGGGTGTTGACGCCGGTGAGGGTGCCGGTCTTGGCGCGGACGAGTCCGGCGCCGGCGGGGGCCTGGCCGAAGCGGCCGGCGAGGGTGCCGGTGAAGCCGCCGACGGGGAGGCCCGTGAGGAGGGGGCGCAGTTCGGGCCGGCCGGGGTCGGCCGCGCGGGTGAGGAGGCCGGTGAGGAGGGCGGCGGAGACGCGGTCGCGGCGGTCGAGGCCGCTGCCGTCGGCGAAGCGGGCGCCGGCGAGCGGCAGGCCGAGGGTGCCGAGCTGGTCGCGGACGGCCTTCTCGGCGCCGCGGAAGGACGCGGGCTGCTCGCGGGCGAGCGCGGTCTGCCGGGCGAGGGCCTCGGCGAGGTCGTTGTCGCTGTGGGTGAGGGTGCGCTCGACGAGGTCGGCGAGGGGGGCGGAGTGGGTACGGGCGAGCGGGGCGCCCTTCGGGGTGCGGCCGGGCGCGGGGGCGCCGGTGACCTTCACGCCGGCGTCGGCGAGGTGGGCGGCGAAGGCGGTGGCGGTGTCCAGGGCGGGGTCGCCGGAGCGGGGGGCGGGTCCGCTGTCGCTGTCGTCGAGGCGCCCTTCGTCGGTCATGAGGGCGGTGACGGGGGCGAGGTTCTCGTTGGGCCCGATGGGGTGGAGCACGGGCCCCTGGTAGAGGCTCGTGTCGTAGGCGAGGCGTACGGAGGTGTGGCCGCGCTTCTCGAGGGCGCGGGCGGTGTCGGCGGCGAGGGTCTTCAGCCGGGCCGCGTCGAGGGTGGGGTCGCCGCCGCCGGTGAGGGTGACCGCCGTGCCGTCGGGGGTCGCGGTGACCGTGGTGGCGATGCGGTGGTCGGTGCCGAGGGCGGAGAGGGCCGCGGCGGCGGTGGCGATCTTGACGGTGGAGGCCGGGGTCATCGGGGTGCCGGCGCCCTCCCCGTACAGCTGCTTCCCGGTGGCGGTGTCGACGACGGAGGCGGTGCGCACGGTTCCGAGGCCGGGATCGGCCAGCAGGGGGACGAGGGTGCGGGCGAGGTCGGCGGGGCGGGCGGCGGGGGCGGCCGGTCCCGACAGGGCGGCGAGGACGCCTGGGGCGCTGGGCGCGGGGGCGGGCTCGGCGGGCTTCGGGGCGGCGGGGGCGGCGGGGGCGGCGGCCGGGGCGGGGTGCCCGGGGTGACGCTCGCCACCCGCCGCGGGGGCGGCGGCGCGGGCCCGCTCGGCCGTACGCTGGCCTCCGTCCCAGGGGCCTGCCGCGGTCGCCGCCGCGGCGGCGAGAGCCAGACCGAGCACGGCGGAGCCCGCCGTGAGCTGCCACACCCTCGGCTCCGGCATTGCTGACCAGCCCCTTTCGCGATCACGTACGTACGTGAGAGACACTTAATCACCGCGCGTCGTCGCGAGCATTCACTTGTGTTGATTCAGGAGGAGCCCCACCGTGGAGTTCGACGTTCTCATCGAGATCCCCAAGGGATCGCGGAACAAGTACGAGGTCGACCACGAGACCGGTCGCATCCGTCTGGACCGTCGCCTCTTCACGTCGACGGCCTACCCCACCGACTACGGCTACGTGGAGAACACGCTCGGCGAGGACGGCGACCCGCTCGACGCGCTGGTCATCCTCGACGAGCCCACCTTCCCGGGCTGCCTCATCAAGTGCCGCGCCATCGGCATGTTCCGCATGACGGACGAGGCCGGCGGCGACGACAAGCTGCTGTGCGTGCCGGCGACGGACCCGCGCATGGAGCACCTGCGCGACATCCACCACGTGCCGGAGTTCGACCGCCTGGAGATCCAGCACTTCTTCGAGGTCTACAAGGACCTGGAGCCGGGCAAGTCGGTCGAGGGCGCCGACTGGGTCGGCCGCGCCGAGGCCGAGGCCGAGATCGAGAAGTCGATCGCGCGCGCGAAGGAGCAGGGCGCTCACTGACGCCCCTGGTCCTCGGGACTTCGCGGAAGGCGGTGCACCCTTCGGGGTGCACCGCCTTCCGTGCTTCCCCGGCGTACCGCCTTTCGCGCATCCGCCTTTCGCACGTCCGTCGGAGACTCATACTGGAATCCACGATTCCCTGGGTGTGAGGCGGAGAGAGTGGTGGCGGAGCCGGAGGGCCCCGAGGAGGCTCCGGAGGACCGGAAGCCCCTGTCGGACGAGGCGACCTCGGAGTTCGCGCTGCCGGAGGGGCTGGTGCCGGAGCCGCCTCCCGAGCCGGAGGGCTCGGCGTTCGTGGTGCCGGAGGGGCTGGCCCCCGAGCCGGCGCCGGAGCCCGAGGGTTCGGCGTTCGCCGCGCCGTCGACGTACTCCGTGAAGGACTCCCCGCCGGCCTTCACCCCGGCCTACGGGGTGCCGCTGTCGCGGCTGCCGCACAACGCGCCGTGGCAGGACCGGATGCGGACGATGCTGCGGCTGCCCGTGGGCGACCGGCCGGTGGTGCCGGAGCCGGCCGACGCGAAGGGCGAGACGGGGCCGTCGGTGCCGCGCGTGCTCGACCTGAGCCTGCGCATCGGGGAGCTGCTGCTGGCGGGCGGGGAGGGCGCGGAGGACGTCGAGGCGGCGATGTTCGCGATCTGCCGCTCGTACGGTCTGGACCGCTGCGAGCCGACGGTGACGTTCACGCTGCTGTCGATCACCCACCAGCCGTCGCTGGTGGACGATCCGGTGACGGCGAACCGGACGGTGCGGCGCCGGGGCACCGACTACACCCGTCTGGCGGCGGTCTACCAGCTGCTCGCGGACATCAACGCGCCGGCGCACGAGGTGTCGCCGGAGGAGGCGTACCGGCGGCTCGCGGAGATCCGGCGCAACCGGCACCCGTACCCCGGCTGGGTGCTGACGGCGGCGGCGGGCGTGCTCGCGGGCGCGGCCTCGACGCTGCTCGGCGGCGGGCCGTGGGTCTTCTTCGTGGCGGCGCTGGGCGCGGTGCTCGGCGACCGGCTGGCGTGGCTGTGCGCGGGGCGCGGGCTGCCGGAGTTCTACCAGTTCCTGGTGGCGGCGATGCCGCCGGCCGCGATGGGGGTGCTGCTCACGCTGCTCCACGCGGATCTGCGGCCCTCGGCGGTGATCACGGGTGGCCTGTTCGCGCTGATCCCGGGGCGGGCGCTGGTCGCGGCGGTGCAGGACGGTCTGACCGGCTTCTACATCACGGCCTCGGCGCGGCTCCTGGAGGTCGCGTACTTCTTCGTGGCGATCGTGGTGGGCGTGCTGTCGGTGCTGTACGTCGCCGTGCAGTTCGACGCCCAGCTCAATCCGGAGGGGGCGCTGAGTCCGGTCGAGCGGCCGGTGACGCAGATCCTGTCGTCGATGGTGCTGTGCGCGACGTTCGCCATCCTGCTGCAGCAGTCGCGGGCGACGGTGCTGTTCGCGACGCTCAACGGCGGGGTGGCGTGGGTGGTGTACGCGTCGATCGCGATCACCGCGGAGGGTTCGGCGGTGATGGCGACGGCGGCGGCGTCGGGGCTCGTGGGTCTGTTCGGGCAGCTGATGGCCCGCTACCACCACACGTCGTCGCTGCCGTACGTGACGGCGGCGATCGGGCCGCTGCTGCCCGGTTCCGCGACGTACTTCGGTGTGCTCGCGATCGCCCAGAACAACCTGGACCAGGGGTTCACCTCGCTGGCGAAGGCGGCCGCCCTGGCGCTGGCGATCGCGATCGGGGTGAACCTGGGAGGCGAGCTGGCCCGCCTCTTCATGCGGGCCCCGGGCGCCCGCTCGGCGCGCAGCGCGGCGAAGCGGACCCGCGGCTTCTGAGCCGTCTCCACGACGAAGCCCCGCCCCCGGCCGGACGGCCTGGGGCGGGGCTTCTCGTGTCGGTGCCCTAGCGCCGACCGTGCGGCGGCGGGTTCTGGCCGTCGCCGTAGCCGGCCTGGTCGCCGTAGCCGGGCTGATCGCCGTAGCCGGGCTGATCGCCGTAGCCGGGCTGGTCGCTGTAGCCGGGCTGGTCGCCGTAGCCCGGCTGCCGGCCGTGGCCGGGCTGGGCGGGCTGCTGACCGTAGGCGGGCTGGGCGGGCTGCCGGCCGTACGCGGGCTGCTGGCCCGGGTGACCGCCGTAGCCGCCCTGGTCGGCGTAGCCGCCCTGCTGGCCGTACCCGGCCTGGTTGTCGTAGCCGGACTGGTTGCCGCCGTAGCCGTAGCCGGCCTGGCCCGCGTACCCGCCCTGGTCGGCGTAGCCGCCCTGGTTGCCGTACCCGCCCTGCTCGCCGTACCCGCCCTGGTTGCCGTAGCCGGTCTGGCCCGCGTAGCCGCCGCCCTGAGCGGCGTAGCCGTCCTGGTGGCCGTAGCCGCCCTGGTTGTCGTACCCGCCCTGGTTGTCGTACCCGCCCTGCTCCCCGTACCCGCCCTGGCCGGGCTGGGTGCCGTAGCCGCCCTGGTCGGCGGGGGCGGCGGGGGCCGCCGGGTCGGCGGGGGGCGTGCCCTGGGCGGCGGCCCGCTTCGACTGGGCGCGGGCCCGCAGGTACTCGATCACGATCGGGACGACCGAGACGAGCACGATGCCGACGAGGATCATCTCGATGTGCTTGTGCACGAAGTCGATCTTGCCGAGGGAGGCGCCGAGCAGGGTCACGCCGGCGCCCCAGAGGACGCCGCCGACGATGTTGAAGGTGATGAACGAGCGGTAGTTCATCCGGCTGACGCCGGCGATGATCGGCGTGAAGGTGCGGATGATCGGCACGAAGCGGGCCAGGATGAGGGACTTCGGGCCGTGCTTCTCGAAGAACTCGTGCGCCTTCTCGACGTTCTCCTGCTTGAACAGCTTGGAGTCGGGGCGCCGGAAGAGCGACGGGCCCACCTTCCGGCCGAAGAGGTAGCCCACCTGGTCGCCGAGGATCGCCGCGGCGACGACCAGCGTGCAGACCAGCCACAGCGGCGAGTCGAGCTTGCCGGTGGTGACGAGGAGGCCCGTCGTGAAGAGCAGCGAGTCGCCGGGCAGGAAGAACCCGATGAGCAGGCCGGACTCGGCGAAGACGATGGTGAGGACACCGATCAGACCGAAGGTCTGGATCAGGTAGTCCGGATCCAGCCAGCTCGGTCCGAGGGCAAGCGTGTTCACGGTTCCGGGCTCCTGCGGTTCGGGGTGGGGGCATGTCGAGGTGCGGGCGGGACATGCCTGCGGCGCGCCCCAAGCTATCAACGTGGAGCGGCGGCCCCCGGTTCCGCCCGGGTCGCACGGGATGCGCATCGGCCCCCTCGCGGCGACCCTGGGTGACCAGGAGGTGAGTGCCGATGGGCATCGAGGAGTACGGCGGCGGTCAGGGGCCGCATCCCGACGTGCTGGTGGTGACGACGAACGACGTCCCCGGGTACGAGGTACGGCAGGTGATCGGCGAGGTCTTCGGGCTGACGGTCCGGTCGCGCCATCTGGGCAGCCAGATCGGCGCCGGTCTGAAGTCGATGATCGGCGGCGAGCTGAAGGGCCTGACGAAGACCCTGGTGGAGACCAGGAACCAGGCGATGGCGCGTCTGGTGGAGCAGGCCAGGGCGCGCGGCGCGAACGCGGTGCTGATGTTCCGCTTCGACGTGACCGAGGCGGCCGATGTGGGGACCGAGGTCTGCGCGTACGGCACCGCGGTGATCATCGCGCCGCAGCCCTGACCGCTCCGCCGCGCGTCAGCCGGCCGGCGTCTCCGCACGGCGGGCGTTCGCCCGGACGGCCGCGACGAGGTGCTCGGGCAGGCCCTCGCGGATCGAGGCGTAGAAGGCGTGGAGGTTCTCGTCCGCCAGGTACGTCCCGGCGATCCTGACGTGGGTCGCCGAGCGGCAGTCGAAGAACCAGGCGGTGAGGTGGTGGCGGTGGGCCTCGGCGAGGTCCACCGCCTCCGCCGTCTCCGACCCGGGCCGCGGTCCGTCAGGGCCGTGTAGGCGGCGCCCCAGGCGTCCACCTCGTCCTTCATCCGCCGCCACTCCTCCTTGGTGGAGGCGCGGCCCTCGCCCGTGCCTCCGCGCGTGCGCCGCCGCGGGTGCTCGCGCGGGTCGGCGTGCGGGGCGTCGGGGAGGACGGCGGCCTCTTCGAGGGGGAAGCCGAGCTCCTGGTGGAACAGGACCTGCTGGAGCCGGTCGAGGTCCTCGTCGCCGTCACGGCGGTGGCGCCGCGCCGCGCCCGCCCGGGGAGAGCAGTCCGATCGCGTCGCAGTGGTGCGGGGTGCGCACCGTGACCCCGGCGATCCGGCGACCTGTCCCACGGAGTAGCCGCGTGTGGCCGAATCCGTCCTTATCTCTGTCGGTACGCCGTCAGCCTCGGTCCTGACTTGACGTGAGGTGCACGCCCCAAGGCCCGGCCTTTCGAGGTGTTATGCGGCATTTGCTCACTTATGGTGGGGCGGTGGCCACCGATCACGACGCGACCGCCCCCGCCGAAGCCCCGGTACGGATCCTCCTTCCGCAGGTGCTGCCCGCCCTCCTGGTGGGCGTCGGATCGGCCCTGCTGTTCCTCGGCATCAGCACCCTCGCCGACGAACTCCAGTCGGTGCTCTGGGAGACCGTGCCGGACGCCCTGGACATCGGCCGGTACTCCTCGCTGTGGATGATCACCGTCCTCACCGTCACCGGCGTCACCGTCGGCCTGGTCGTCTGGAAGGCGCCCGGGCACGCCGGACCCGACCCGGCCTCCGAGGGGCTCGGCGGGCCGCCGCTGCCGCCCCTCGTGGTGCCCGGCCTCCTCGCCGCCTCCACCCTCGCCCTCGCCGGCGGCGTCAGCCTCGGCCCCGAGCAGCCGACGATCGCCGCCGCGATCTCCCTGGCCGCCTGGCTGGGCCTGCGGGCCGCGCCGGACGTCCCGGGCGCCTTCTGGGTCTCCCTGGCCATCGCCGGCACCTTCGGCGCCCTCTTCGGCACCCCCGTCGCCGCCGCCCTCGTCCTCTCCGAGGCGCTCACCGGGCAGCCCGGCCGGGGCTCGCTGTGGGACCGGCTCTTCGCGCCGCTCCTCGCCGCCGGCGCGGGCGCCATGACCACCCAGCTCCTCGCGGACCCCAGCTTCGCCATGGGCCTCCCGCCGCTGACCGACCCCGGCTGGGAGGACCTGCTCGCCGCCCTCGTCGTGGCCACCCTCGGCGCCCTCTTCGCCCTCCTCGGCTGCTACGCCTTCCCCCCTCTCCACCGGGCCTTCGGCCGGCTGCGGCACCCCATGCTCATGCTGCCCGCGGGGGGCCTGCTGCTCGGCCTGCTCGGCGCCCTCGGCGGGCACCTGACCCTCTTCAAGGGCCTGCACGAGACCAAGGAGCTCGTCGGCTCCATCGGGGTGTACTCCTCCGGCGAGCTGGCCCGGCTGGCCGTCGTGAAGCTCGCCGCCCTGCTGGTGGCCGCCGCCGCCGGCTTCCGCGGCGGCCGGGTCTTCCCCGCGGTCTTCCTCGGCACCGCCTTCGGCCTGGTCGTCCAGGCCCTCGTCCCGGAGATCCACCCGGCCGTCGCCGTCTCCTCCGCCGTCCTCGGCGTGCTCCTCGCGACCACCCGGCAGGGCTGGGTGAGCCTCTTCGTCGCCGCCGTCATCGCCTCCTCCCCCGCGATGCTCGCGCTGCTCTGCCTGGCCTCCCTGCCCGCCTGGCTGGTCGTCACCGGCCGCCCGCAGCTCGAACTCGACCACCAGGGCAGGTCCCGCCGCTGACCCCACCTCCCACCGCCCGTCCCCCGCTACCGCAAGGAGCTCCCGATGGCCCTCCACAAGGGATCCGACGACACCGACTCCGCCCCCTTCCGCCGGCTCGCCCTCAACCCCTTCTACGGCGAGGCCGATCCCGTCGGCGGGATGACGGAGGCCCCGCCCCACCACCGGATGCCCGACGGGCCGCTGGCGCCGTCCAGCGCCTACCAGCTCGTCCACGACGAACTGATGCTGGACGGGAACTCCCGGCTCAACCTCGCCACCTTCGTCACCACCTGGATGGAACCCCAGGCCGGTGTCCTCATGGGCGAGTGCCGCGACAAGAACATGATCGACAAGGACGAGTACCCGCGCACCGCCGAACTCGAACGCCGCTGCGTCGCCATGCTCGCCGACCTGTGGCACGCCCCCGACCCGACCGCCGCCGTCGGCTGCTCCACCACCGGGTCCAGCGAGGCGTGCATGCTCGCCGGCATGGCCCTCAAGCGCCGCTGGGCCAAGCGGAACGCCGACCGCTATCCGGCCACCGCCCGTCCCAACCTGGTGATGGGCGTCAACGTCCAGGTCTGCTGGGAGAAGTTCTGCACCTTCTGGGAGGTCGAGCCGCGGCTCGTCCCCATGGAGGGCGACCGCTACCACCTCGACGCGGCCTCCGCCGCCGCCCTGTGCGACGAGAACACCATCGGCGTCGTCGCCGTCCTCGGCTCCACCTTCGACGGCTCCTACGAGCCCGTCGCCGAGATCTGCGCCGCCCTCGACGACCTCCAGGCCCGCACCGGCCTCGACATCCCCGTCCACGTCGACGGCGCGTCCGGCGCCATGGTCGCCCCCTTCCTCGACGAGGACCTGGAGTGGGACTTCCGCCTCCCCCGCGTCTCCTCGATCAACACCTCCGGCCACAAGTACGGCCTCGTCTACCCGGGCGTCGGCTGGGCCCTCTGGCGGAGCGCCGAGGAACTCCCCGAGGAACTGGTCTTCCGGGTCAACTACCTCGGCGGCGACATGCCGACCTTCGCCCTCAACTTCTCCCGCCCCGGCGCCCAGGTCGTCGCGCAGTACTACACCTTCCTCCGGCTCGGCCGGGAGGGCTACCGGGCCGTCCAGCAGACCAGCCGCGACGTCGCCCGCGGTCTCGCCGAACGCATCGACGCCATGGGCGACTTCCGCCTCCTCACCCACGGCGACCAGCTGCCCGTCTTCGCCTTCACCACCGCGGACGACGTCACCGCGTACGACGTCTTCGACGTCTCCCGCCGGCTCCGCGAACGCGGCTGGCTCGTCCCCGCCTACACCTTCCCCGCCCACCGCGAGGACCTGTCCGTCCTGCGGATCGTCTGCCGCAACGGCTTCTCCGCCGACCTCGCGAGCCTCCTCGTCGAGGACCTGCACCGGCTGCTCCCCGAACTCCGCAGCCAGCCGCACCCCCTCACCCACGACAAGGACGCCGCGACCTCCTTCCACCACTAGGCCGTCTCGTCGGACTCCCCGCAGGCCAGCCGGAACTCCGACCAGCGGACGCCGTCCCGCGTCAGCTCGTACCGGCAACGGGAGCCCTCCCGCAGGAGGCCGGCGCCGGTGCGGCGGACCCAGGAGGTGCCGTCGTCCACCTCCCGGAAGGTCCGGCCGCCGTCCAGGCTGCGGTAGCCGGACCACTGGGCGGCGACCTCGATCCGGCCGCCCGGGCCCGGCACCGGAAGCCCCTCCAGCGAGCGCGGCTCCTTCACCGGGCCCGTCGTCCACATCCGCTGCCAGGTCCTGCCCCCGTCCAGGGAGCGGTGCAGCGCCCGCAGCGGGTTCTTCACCGGCTCGCCGCCCTTCAGCTCGCCCGTCTCCGCCGCGTACACCGCGTCCGGGCCCACCACCACCGACGTGTGCCAGGCCGGGGTGTCCGCCGGAGCCGGGCTCGGCAGCCGGCTCACCGACCAGCTGCGGCCCCGGTCCCGGGAGACGGCGACCGCCGACCGCCCCGTCCCCGGCACCACTCCCGACACCCACCAGGAGCCGTCCGGCTCCACGACCGTCGCCGGCCGGGGGTGCGCGCCCAGCGGCGGCTGCGCCACCAGCTCCCGCCGCCGCCCGTCCAGCGGCGAGATCGCCGCCAGCCGCTCCCGGGGGCACGAGTCCACCGGGACGCCCGGGACCGCGCACGCGGCTATCAGCACCGCGCCCACGGGTATGTCCGGGGTCCGGCCGGCCGGGCGCGGATCGACGCGCCGCCAGCTCCGCCCGCCGTCGGCCGTGAACCAGTCCCGCAGCGGTCTGTCCCCGCCCCCGCCGTCCTCGATCAGCGCGCGCCCGGGCCCCAGCACCCACAGCTGCGCCGACACCCCTTCCGTACCGCGTAGTTCGGGCAGTGGCGAGGCGCGCGGCACCCACCGCTCCGCGCCCGGGTCGAGCACCCCGACCCGCTGGCGGCAGAAGCCGTTCTCCGGCCGGGCCGGGTCCTTCACGCACTCCGCGAGGAGCGCGAAGCCGCTGCCGTCGGCGGCGAAGCCGACACCGGACGCCCACCCGGGCAGCCCGGCGCCGTCACCGATCCTCGGCGGGGCGCCGAACGCCCCTTCTCCGGAGGGCCGTTCACTCCTCGGCTCAGGGGCCGGCCCCTCCGTGCAGGCGGCCAGCAGCCAGGCGAGCAGCAGTGCCACGAGCGCGCGGAGCGGAGCCGGCGCCCGGGAAACGGGAACGCGCATCGGACTTCCCCCAGTCCCTCGGGCGGTTCGCGGTGAACCGTCTGCTCCTGGTACACCGCTCACCGCCTTCGGGTTCCCACACGGGAGAGAATTTCCGCTACTCCCCGCGCTCCAGGGCGATCAGCTCGAAGGAGCCCTTGCCGTCGAGGGATTCGCGGATCACGTCCGCGTGCCCGGCGTGCCGCCCCATCTCCTGCACCAGGTGCAGCAGCATCCAGCGGACCGACACCCGCCCGTCCGCCGGGAACCAGGGCGCCGGCGGCAGCGGGAAGGTGTCGTCCAGGCTCGGCACCGTCCGCACGAACTCCTCGGTCTCCCGGGCGACCCCGTCCCAGAAGGCCAGGACGTCCGGGATCCCCTCCCCGTCGACGAGCACGAACGCCTCGTGCCAGGTCCCCTCGGACCGCTGCCGCTCGTTGGGCTTCTCCTGCGCGAGCCGGAGCCAGTTCAGCTCCACCTCGGCCACGTGCTTGACCAGGCCGGAGAGGCTCAGCTCGCTCGCGCTGGGACGGCTCGCCGCCTGCTCCTCGGTGAGGCCGAGGAGCGCCCGGCGGAGCGCCGCGCGCTGGGCCTCCACGAAGTTCAGGAACGCGCCGCGCTCGTCGCCGGGAGCCTCCGCGGGAACAAGAGCCACCATGATGTCCGCCTTCCGTACGGGTTCCGCCCGTGTGCTTCCCGGGCAGGACCCACGTTACGAGGGAAGTAGGACAGATCCGGTCCTAGAAGGGGAACCGGCTCCGGCCGTGCTGGATGGATATCCACTTCTGGGTGGTGAACGCGTCCACCATCGCGTCGCCGTTGAGCCGCCCGATGCCCGAGTGCTTCTCGCCGCCGAAGGGGACGATCGGCTCGTCGTGCACGGTGCCGTCGTTGATGTGGATCATGCCGGTGTGGATCCGCTTCGCCATCCGGACGCCCCGCTCGACGTCGGCGGTGTGGACGGCGCCGCTGAGCCCGTACGGGGTGTCGTTGGCGATCCGGACGGCCTCGTCCTCGCCGTCGAAGGGGATGATCAGGGCCACCGGGCCGAAGATCTCCTGGCCGAGGACGGCGGCGTCGGCGGGGACGCCGGTCAGCACGGACGGGGAGACCAGGTTGCCCTCGACGGTGCCGTGCAGCAGGGCGGTGGCGCCGGCCGCCACGGTCTGCTCGACGACGCCGGAGACCGACTCGGCCTGCTGGGAGTTGATGAGCGGGCCGATGTGGGTGGCCGGGTCGGCGGGGTCGCCGACCCGCAGGGTCTTCACCTTGGCCACGAACTTCTCGGTGAACTCCGCCTCCAGGCGGCGGTCGACCAGGATGCGGTTGGCGGCCATGCAGACCTGGCCCTGGTGGACGAAGCGGCTGAAGACGGCGGCGTCGACCGCGTAGTCGACGTCGGCGTCGTCGAGGACGATCAGGGCGCTGTTGCCGCCGAGTTCGAGGACGGCGTGCTTGAAGTTCTGGGCGCAGACGGTGGCGACGTGGCGGCCGACCTTGTCGGAGCCGGTGAAGGAGATGACCTTCGGGACGGGGTGGGTCAGGAGCGCGTCGCCGATCTCGGCGATGTCGGTGACGACGACGTTGAGCAGGCCGGCGGGGAGGCCCGCGTCCTCCAGGATCTTCGCGACCAGGGTGCCGCCGCAGACGGGGGTGTTCTGGTGCGGCTTGAGGACGACCGCGTTGCCGAGCGCGAGCGCCGGGGCGACCGACTTGATGGAGAGGAGGAAGGGGAAGTTGAAGGGGGAGATGACGCCGACGACGCCGACCGGGAGGCGGTAGACGCGGTTCTCCTTGCCGTCGACCGGGGACGGCAGGATGCGGCCCTCGGGGCGCAGCGCGAGCTGGACGGCCTCGCGCAGGAACTCCTTGGCGAGGTGGAGCTCGAAGGCGGCCTTGAGGCGGGTGCCGCCGAGCTCGGCGACGATCGTCTCGGCGATCTCGTCCTCGCGGTCCTCGACGATCCGCAGGGCGCGCTCGAAGACCAGTCGGCGGGTGTACGGGTTGGTGTCGGCCCAGGCGGCCTGGGCGCGCTCGGCGGACCGGTAGGCGCGGTCGACCTCGTCGGCGGTGGCGACCGTGATCGAGGCCAGCTTCTCCCCGGTGTAGGGGTTGAAGTCGATGATGTCCCAGGAGCCGCTGCCCGGCTTCCACTCGCCGTCTATGAACTGGTGGGCCAGGTCGGTGAAGTGCGACATGGACGTGAGGACCCCTCTGCCGGCTGCCGGTCGGCCGGGAGCGCGCGGGCGTCCGGTCGCCGGGGCTACTGATGCGCCGTCATCGTACTGATGTCTCAGGAGAGTTGGAGGAGTCCACGGAGAAGATCACGGCTTTCGGCCGGATCCGGACTGTCCTTCGCGAGCTTCTCCATCACACCGGCGTACTGGGCGACCTCCTCGCGCTTGTCGAGGTAGAGGGCGCCGGTGAGCTGCTCCAGGTAGACGACGTCGGAGAGGTCGGACTCGGGGAAGCTGAGCATGGTGAAGGAGCCGCTCTCGCCGGCGTGCCCGCCGAAGCTGAAGGGCATCACCTGGAGCGTCACACCGGGGTGCTCGGAGACCTCGATGAGGTGCTTCAACTGCCCGCGCATGACGGCCCGGTCGCCGTACGGGCGGCGGAGCGCGGCCTCGTCGAGGACGACGTGGAAGTGCGGGGCGCGCTCGGAGACGAGGACCTTCTGGCGCTCGACGCGGAGCGCGACGCGGCGGTCGATCTCGGCCCGGGAGGCGCCGGGCATGCCCCGGGAGACGACCGCGTGGGCGTACTCCTCGGTCTGCAACAGGCCGTGCACGAACTGCACTTCGTAGACGCGGATGAGGGAGGCGGCGGCCTCCAGGCCGATGTACGTCTGGAACCAGCCCGGCAGGACGTCGCCGAAGCTGTGCCACCAGCCGGCGAGGTTGGCCTCGCGGGCGAGACCCAGGAGCGCGCCGCGCTCGGTCTCCTCGGTGACGCCGTAGAGAGTGAGCAGATCCTCTATGTCCCGGGCCTTGAAGCTCACCCTTCCCAACTCCATGCGGCTGATCTTGGATTCGGAGGCGCGGATCGAGTAGCCGGCGGCCTCGCGGGTGATGCCCCTCGATTCGCGCAGGCGCCTCAGCTGGGAGCCCAGGAGGATGCGTCGGACGACACTCCCGCCCGCTCCGTTCATTTCGCCTGCGGTCACGGCTCCAGCCTTCCCTTCACGGTGACGAGCCCCCGTCGAGCCCCGGATTCTGCCACCAAACGCTTCAGCGCGTACACATCCGATTACGGAAGGGCAGGCGGAGGGGTGAGATCCGGACGGCCACCGGACACGCCCGCGTCAAGAAGATTTCCACAGATTCGCCACAGGGTCGGACAGGTCCGGCATCCGGCGACCGCGTGCACGTGCATCTGCCCTTGCATCCCGTGGGCGCATTCGGAACCATGGACCCCGCGCAGCCGCGTACTCGTTCGCGTTGTCGTGTTGTCGCAATGTTTCGCACTGTTCGCACCGTTGTCGCACCACCACCGCGATTCCCGGGAGTGCCTCGCATGGGGACGAATGGATCGACCGTGCTCGAGCCTTTACGGCAGGGTCTCCCGCCGATCGATCCCGGCGCCGTCTCCACCTCCGCCTCCTGCGCCCTGCCCGCCCGCTACGAAGCCGTGCGCGGAGCCCGGAAGTTCACCAGCGCGACCCTCGACGAGTGGAACCTGGGCGACCGGTTCGACGACGTGGCCCTGGTGGTCTCGGAGCTGGTCACCAACGCGCTGCGGCATGCCGTGCCGGACGGCGGCGGTCCCGACGAGGCGCAGGGCCCGCCGGTGCGGCTGCACCTGATGCGCTGGGCGTCCCGCCTGGTGTGCGCGGTGCGCGACCCCAGCCGGGAGAGCCCGGAGGCGCGCGGCGGCGAGGAGGACTTCTCGGCCGAGTCGGGCCGGGGACTGTTCCTGGTGGAGTCGTTCAGCGACAGCTGGGGCTGGCACCCGCTGGCCGGGCGACTCCAGGGCAAGGTGGTCTGGGCGCTGTTCCGGGTCGGCCCGGAGGAGTAGGCGTCCGGACGCGCAGAACGCCCGCACACGAGCGGGCGCCCGTACGGCAGAAGTGGAGAAGGCCCCGGCGGTCACCGCCGGGGCCTTCTCGCCGTCCAGGGGCCGGGCCGTCAGACCAGGTGGTCGAACTCCCCGTCCTTGACACCCAGCAGCAGCGCCTCGATCTCGGCCGGCGTGTAGACGAGCGCGGGCCCGTCCGGGTGCCGGGAGTTGCGCACGGCAACGTTCCCCCCCGGCAGTTTGGCGAACTCGACGCAGGAGCCCTGGGAGTTGCTGTGCCTGCTCTTCTGCCAGACGACGCCTCGCAGCTCCGTGGCCGCCATGCCGTTGTACGCGTGGTGCGCGTGGTGCACTGGTAGCTCCCCGAGTTGCTTGGTACAGGTGTCAACTTCCCCGGATCATAGCTGCGTTCATATGCCGATGCATGAGCAGATGCACGTGCACGAGGCGTGGCGTAGCCGCTACGCGACACAGCGTGCGGCGGCGGGGAGCACGGCCCCGCACGGGCGGCCGCCCCCGCGATCTTCCCATCCGGATGGACGAGCGCGCGGGGGCGGGGGTTCCCTGGCCGGGCGGGTACGCAGGTCAGACCGCCGGCAGCTCCGACAGGAGGCGGCCCGTCCGGTCGTAGAGGCGGGCTCCCACCGGGGTCTCGTCTGGCGCGACGGCGTACCAGACGCCCCAGCCGGGGCTTCCGGGCAGGGTGAGGAGGGTGGCGGGGGTGGTCCGGCCCCAGGTGTCGACGAGGTCCACCCGGCCCGCGTCCCGGGTGCCGAAGTAGACGCCGGAGTGGAAGGTGCCCTCGCCCTGGTGGCTGAGGCCGGGACGGCGCAGGTCGAGGTTGCCGTCGGTGACGCTGCGGAACTGTTCGAGGCCGTCGACCCCGCCCTTCCAGTGCTTGCCCCGGTCGGTGAGCCACACCGTCCACCCCGGCGCGGCGGCGACCCGCTCCCCCGCCGCCACCGTCCGCACGGGGGCCGGGACCTGCGCGCCGCCGTCGGAGGTCCGGGGCGCGGAGGGCGCGGAGGACACCGGAGGGGCGGGGACGTTCGCGGCGGGGGCGGTCGTCGTGGGGACGGTCGTGGCGGGGGTGGTCGTCGTGGGAGCGGTCGTGGCGGTGGTCGGGACGACCAGGACCGGCGGAGCGGCGAGGCCGGCGGCCGGGGGCGGGTCGCCGGTCAGGGCCGCGCCGGCGGCGACGGCGGCCGAGACGCCGAGGACGGCGAGGAAGGAGAGGGCGACGGTACGCCGCCGGCGGCGGGCGCGGCCCTCGCGGACGACCTCCGCGACGGGCGCGGGGCCCGGGGTCACGTCGTGGGCGGCGCGGGCGAACTCGGCGCGGAGCAGGTCGTCCCACGCCTCTGCGGCGTCGGGCCCGGCGTCGGGCGGGGGGTTCATGGGCGGGCTCCGTAGGGGGTGCGGAGGGGCGGGCCCGGCAGGGGCGGGGCGGCCGAGGCGATCCGGGGGTGGGCGCGCAGGGCGGCCAGGCCGCGCCGGGCGTGGGTCTTCACCGTGCCGAGCGAGCACTGGAGGACGTCGGCGATCTCCTGCTCGGTCAGGTCGTCCCAGTACCGCAGGACCATCACGGTGCGCTGGCGGACGCTGAGGTCGGCTAACGCCTCGAAGAGCACGGCCCGTTCCTCGACGTGCTCGGCGTGGCCCGCGTCCCGGTGCCGGGCGGGCTCCGGCAGCACCGGGACGAGCAGGTGGGCGACCCGGCGGCGGCGCAGCCGGCTGAGGTTGTTGTTGACGAGGGCGCGGCGCACGTAGAGGTCGATCTCGTCGCGCGGGACCTTGTGCCAGCGGCCGTACACCTTGGCGAGGGTCGTCTGCACCAGGTCCTCGGCCTCGTGGAAGTCGCCGGTGAGCAGCCGGGCCGTACGGACGAGCCGCGGCCAGGCGGCGGCGGCGAACGCGGCGAAGTCGGCGTCGGTGCCGGGCTCGGGAGCCGGTGGGTGGGTCACGGTGCGGACCTCGCGATCGGGAGGTGGTGCGGCGGGGCCCGCCCCGTGCCGGGCCCCGCCGCGAGTGGGGGACGGCCCGTCCCCGATGAGGGGACGGCCCGTCAGGCGTAGATGCCGGGCAGCTCGACGAGGAGCCGGCCGTCGGCGGCGTAGAAGGCGACGGAGACGTCGTGGTCGGAGGGGGCGGTGTGGGCGTACCAGACGCCCCAGCCGGGCCGGCCGGGCAGCTGGAGCAGGGTGGCGCGGGTGACCCTGCCCTCGGCGTCGGTCACCTCGACCCGCCCGGGGAGCTCCGGGCCGCCGTAGACGCCCGAGTGGAAGGTGCCCTCGCCCTGGTGGCTCAGCGCGGGCCGGGTGAGGTCGAGGTTGCCGTCGACGACGCTGCGGAACTGCTCGAAGCCGTCCGGGCCGGTCCAGTACTTGCCCTGGCGGGTGAGCCAGAGGGTGTAGCCGCCGCCGGCGTCGACGCGCTCGCCGGAGCGGACGGTGCGCCACGCCGCGGAGGGCGCGGCGGAGACGGACGCGGCGGAGACGGACGCGGCGACGGGCGCGGCGACGGGCGCGGAGGTCGTGTCCTGGGCGGGTGCGGCGGTGGCCGGCGCGGCGAGGGCGGCGGCGGCCACCGCAGCCGTCACGGCCGCGCCCGCCGCGAGCAGGTACTTCTTCATGGGATCGCTCCTGGTTCCGGACGGTGTTCCACCCTTCTCAACTCCCCTCGTGCCACCCCTGGATGACAGCACGGCGGAGGATTCTCGGCGGAAGGGGCCTCCGGCGGTGGTTCAGTCGGCCGCGAGGGCGGTCGAGAGCTCGTCCAGGGCCGCCAGGAGCAGCCGGGCCGCCTTCCGCAGCAGCGGGTCGGCGACCTCCGTGTCCCAGGCGGCGACGGTCTCGCGGAGGTCGTCCCAGGCGGGCGCCCTACGTTCGCGGACCGCCTGGGCGCCCCGCTCGGTCGCCTCGCGCAGCGCCTCCGCGAGGCCGGCGGCGGCCGGCACGGGCGGGGCGCCGCGGTCGGGGAGGTGGGCCTCAAGGAGCATGGCGGCCCGTCCGAACTCGGCGATCGCGTGCCCGGCGTCCTCGGCCGCCGCGTGCGACAGCCCCCGGTGCCGCACCGGCTCGTGGCCCGCCCGGCCCAGCGCGTCCTGCCAGGCCACCCGGGCGGCCCGGGCGGCGAGCAGGGCCTCGCGCACATCGGGGCCGGCGGGCCCGGCGGGGTCGGCGTACCGGGCGGCGACGGCCGCCGCGTACCGTCCCGAGGCGGCCAGCCAGTCGGCGAGCCGGCCGCGCAGCCGGGGCGTCTCCCAGGCGGGGTAGAGGGCGTAGCCGAGCATCGCGAGGAGGCCGCCGAGGAGGGTGAGGGTGACCCGGTCCCGTACGGTCTGGGACACCCCGGAGCCCTCCATGCCGAGGAGGAAGACGACGTACGCGGCGACGCAGACCTGGCTGACGGCGTACCCCGTCCGCATCAACAGGTACATGCCGAAGGCGGAGAGGACGGCGAGGCCGGCGGAGAGGTACGTCCCCGGGTGCGCCGTCCGCACGACGGCGGTGGCGAGCGCGACGCCGACCAGCGTGCCGCCGAAGCGGGCCACCGAGCGGGCGTACGTCTGCGAGAAGTCCGGGCGCATCACCATCACGGACGCCATCGGCGCCCAGTACCCGTGCCCGAGCGGCAGCACCAGGCCGAGGAGGTAGCCGGCGGCGGTGACGGCGGAGACCCGGAGCGCGTGCCGCAGGATCGGCGACCCCGGCCGCACCTCGGCCCGCATGGCGGCGAGGGCGAGCGGGGCGAGCCGGAGGAGGGTGGGGCGGGTACGGGTGCCGGCGGCGGGGTCGGGGGCGGCGGGGTCGGGGCCGGCGCGGTCGCGGGCGACGCGGTCGCGGGCGGCGCGGTCGCGGGCGGCGGGGTCGGGGGCGGCGGGGTCGGGGGCGGCGACGTCCGGGGCGGCGGGCTCGGGGGCGGCGAGGTCCGGGGCGGCGGGGTCGGGGGCCGTTCCGCCGTTCGCCGGGCCCGCCTTCGGGCTCGTCTCCGTCCGGGGTTCCACCGTCTCGACGACGTCGCCGAGGAGGGCGGCCAGGCGGAGGGCGGCGCGGTGGGAGCGGTCGTCGAGGATCGTGCCGGTGTCGGGGGTGCGGAGGGCGGCCACGGCGGCCGGCGGCAGCCGCACCGGCTCGCCGTGCCGGATGGCGTGGGCCGCCGCGTCGAGGACCTCCCCGGCCGCGGCCAGCAGTTCGCGGACGCGGTCGCGCTGCGGCCCCTCGGCCGGGGCGCCGACCGCCGGGTCCGCCAGCGAGGCGAGCACCGGCCGGATCCGCTCGGCGAGCCGCCGGGGCCCGTGCAGTTCGGCCGGCCGGCGCCGGGCCTGCCGGGGGGTGACGGCGGCGGCGCTGCGGGCTGTCATGAGCGGCACCGGGTCGAAGGACGCGACCGGGTCGTGGCGCAGCCGGCGGGCGTAGTCGGCCTCGGCGGCGAGCGCGTCGGCGAGGGCGTCGCGCTGCGCGCCCCACGGCCGGACCGGGAGCAGCACGACCAGCGCGGCCTGGACGACCCCGCCCGCGAAGATCATGACGGCGTGGCCCGCGGCGGTCGCGACGGAGGTGGGCAGGGTGACCGTGACCAGCATGATCGCCACGTTGGAGGAGGCGATGAGACCGGCCGTGGGACCGGCCGCCCAGGCGAGCCCGGAGAGGAACGTCCACAGCAGCAGGAGGGCGAGGAAGAGGAGCGTGTGGGCGCCGGTCAGATAGCCCAGGAAGGTGGAGACGGCGAGGCTGCCGCCGGAGGCGAGCGCGAGGGTGGGCCGCGGCCGCCAGGAGCGCTGAAACGTGGCGATGGCGGCCTGGAACGCGCCGAACGCGGAGGAGGCGGCGACGGCGGGCCCGAAGAAGGCCAGCGAGAAGCCGATGACGAGGGCGAGCCCGAGGGCGCCGCGGGCGGCGATGGCGGGGGCCAGCCGCCGCCGCTCGACGGTGAGGCCGGAGCGGGCGGTCTCCCTCAGCGCCCGGAGCCAGCTCATGATCCGAGCGTAGCGACGATCTCCCCGTAACCCGACATTTCACCCCGGGGGTTCGGTGCCGGGGGGGCGATGCGTGCGGGGAGTGATGCGTCCGGGGGCGATGCGTCCGGGGAGCGACGCTCCCCTCCCGGAGAGCGCTGCTTCCGGGGATCGGCGCCGGCTGCGGCGAGGCCCCGTGGTTCAGTCCTGGCGACGGCGGTCCAGGCGGGCGCGGTCCGGGGTGAGGGCGGCGGACTCGGCGGCGGTGGCGCCGTGGTTCCAGCCCTCCTCGTCCCACATCGCGCGGACCCGGGTGGCCCGCGTCTCCGGGAAGAGCTCGTCCGTGCGGGCGGACACCGCGACCTCCCGGGAGGCGAGGACCGGCAGGAGGGTCGGGGCCTCGGCGGCGACCCGCCGGGAGGTCGCCTCCAGGCGGGCGCCGAGCCGGTTCGCGTACGCGAGCAGGAAGGACTGCCGGAAGGACTTGGTGCGCTTGCGGCCGCCCTTCCGCTGCTCCGCCTCCGCGCGGGTCATCGCCGCCGTGCCCTGCACGAGGAGCGAGGTGTACAGCAGCTCGACCGGGTCGAGGTCGGCCTCGAAGCCGACGACCGTCGAGAAGCCGTACGTCTCGTTCCACACGGCCCGGCAGTGGTTCGCGGTCGCCACCGCGTCGAGCAGGATCGCCTTCGCCTGCTCGTACGGGGGCTCCACGCCGATCCGGATCGCGCCGGGCGTCTGCGGCGACGGGGCGCCCGCCGCGAGGCCCGCCTCGTCGAGGCTGTGCCGGGCCATCAGCTCCTGCGCCTTCGCGGTCAGCGCCTCGGCCTCCTCCGGATAGCCGGTGGCCTCCGCCTTGGCGAGCAGCGCCCGGATCCGGGTGAGCATCCGCGGCTCCCCGACGGCCGCCGGCGGCAGGGTCTCGCCGGGTACGGGTCCCACCGCGTCGACCCGGGGCAGCCGGACCAGCAGCCGGTACAGCTCCAGGACGGCCGTCGCGTACGAGAAGCGGTCGGCGGGCCCGCCCGTCGCGTCGAGCGCGTCCAGCGCGTCGAGCTGTTCGCGCCAGCGCCGGGGCAGGGTCGCGTACCGGGCCGTCTCGGCGCGCACCAGCCCGCCGAGCAGCCGCAGATGTTCCTCCGCCAGCTCACGGCGGACCGTGCGGGCGAGGTCGGCGGGCTGCCAGCCGCGCTCCCACAGGGTCCGTACGAACTCCTCGCCGCGCCGCGCGAGACCGGCGTCGGCTCCCGGGTCGGCGGCGAGCAGGGACGCGGCCGTGTCGAGGGAGCGGTCGTCGCGGGCGTGCAGCGACTCCCGCAGCGCCCGTTCGACGGTGGACTCCCGTGCCTCGTCCCGCATGACCGTGCCCTTCCCGTGCCCCCGCGCCGACTCTCCTCCTCCGATGGTCTCAGGGCGGCGCGGCCCGCCCGGCGCCCGGGCGGGTACGCCTGTCCGGGCGGCGGGATGCGTCCTGTCCCGGGGGCCGGGGGGTCCCGTCCCGGGGGCCGGGGGGCGCCCTGTCCCGAGGACCGGGGGCGCGCCCTGTCCCGAGGACCGGGGGGGGCGCGCCCTGGCCCGAGGACCGGGGGGCGCGCCCTGGCCCGAGGACCGGGGGGGCGCGCCCTGGCCGGGGTCCGGGGGGCGCCCTGGCCGGGGCCCGGGTCCACCCTGCCCCGGGGGCCGAGTACGCGCCCCGGGGTCCAGATACGCCCGTCCCCGCGGACCGAGTACGCCCAGCCCCGCGGACCGAGAACGCCCTGTCCGCCGCCCGAGCACGCCCGGCCCCGCGGACCGAGTACGCCCTGTCCTCCGCCCGGGTACGCCCAGCCCCCGGGCGGGGTAGGCCTGGCCCTACCCCCGGGACGCCCGGCAGACGGCGTGACCCGGGGGGTGCCGGAACGGTTCGCTGGAGCCATGACCAGCACCCTTCCTCCTTCCGCCCCCGCCGCCGTGCGGCTCCGGGGCCTCGTCCGGCGGCACGGGAACGTGCGGGCCCTCGACGGCGTCGACCTCGACGTCGCCGCCGGGACCTTCACGGCCGTCATGGGCCCCTCCGGCTCCGGGAAGTCCACGCTGCTGCGCTGCGCCGCCGGGCTCGACCGCCCGGACGCGGGCCGCGTCGAGGTCGCGGGCACGGCCCTGGACGGGCTGAGCGAACGGCGGCTGACGCTGCTGCGGCGGGACCGGATCGGCTTCGTCTTCCAGTCCTTCAACCTGCTGCCGACGCTGACGGCCGCCCAGAACGTGGCCCTTCCGCTCCGGCTCGCCGGCCGTCGTCCGGCACGCGGCGAGGTCAGGGCGGCGCTGGCCCGGGTCGGGCTCGCCGGCCGGGAGCGGCACCGGCCCGCCGAGCTCTCCGGCGGCCAGTGCCAGCGGGTCGCCATCGCCCGGGCGCTGATCGCCCGTCCGGCGGTCCTCTTCGGCGACGAGCCGACCGGCGCGCTGGACTCCGCGACCGGCGCGGAGGTGATGGACATGCTCCGGTCCCTGGTGGACGAGGAGGGCCGGACGCTCGTCATGGTGACCCACGACCCGCTCGCCGCGGCCCGCGCGGACCGGGTCGTCTTCCTGGTCGACGGCCGTCTCGCGGGCGAGATCGTCGCCCCGACGGCGGACACGGTGGCGGCGACGCTGGCGGCCCTGCGGCCGGCGGGCGCGGGTGTGGACACGGCGAACACCGGTACGGACCGCGTGCCGGCGGCGGGGTCGGCGGGGTCGGCGTGCTGAGCGTCGTGCTGGGCGGGCTTCGGGCCCGCTGGGCCTCCTTCCTGGGCGGTTTCCTCGCGCTGGCGCTCGGCGTCGGGCTGCTCACGGCGACCGGGCTCGGCCTCGCCGCCGCCCTGGACCCGCCGGCCCACGCCCCCGAACGGTTCGCCTCCTCCCCCGTGGTCGTCCTCGGCCAGGAC
This sequence comes from Streptomyces roseofulvus, assembly GCF_039534915.1. Classification (NCBI taxonomy): domain Bacteria; kingdom Bacillati; phylum Actinomycetota; class Actinomycetes; order Kitasatosporales; family Streptomycetaceae; genus Streptomyces; species Streptomyces roseofulvus. The sequence continues at coordinate 3,753,819 of NZ_BAAAWE010000001.1, forward strand.
CGGCTCACCGTGGAGGTCCGGCGCGGCCCCGGAACCGCCCTCGTCTCCAAGCCGCTCGACCGTCCACAGCCTGTGGACACGGCCGTGCTCCGCGAACTCCGCGCCCGCTGGACGCTGACCGAGACCGAGACCGAGACCGAGACCGAGACGGAGACGGAGGCGGGCAACGCGGCGGGCGGCACCACCGCCCCCGACGCCGTCGGGCTCGACGCCCCCGCCGACCAGGTCCGGGCCGTCGTCGGCGACCGGGCGCAGGTGCTCACCGGCGACGACCGCCGCCGCGCCGACCCCGGCCACGAACGCGACGGGCACGCGCTCACCGGCCTCTACGCCCTCCTCGGCACCGCCGGCGGCGTCGCCGCCTTCGTCTCCGTCTTCGTCGTCGCCTCCGTCTTCGCGTTCTCCGTGGCGCTGCGCCGCCGCGAGTTCGGACTGCTCCGCACCGCCGGGGCCACCCCCGGCCAGGTGCGGCGGCTGCTGCTCGCCGAGGCGGCGGCGCTCGGCGTGACCGCGTCCGCGACCGGCTGCGCGCTCGGCGCGCTCGCCGCGCGGCCGATGGCGCGGGCCCTGGTGGCCCGGGGCCTGGCGCCCGACTGGTTCGCGTCGGCGGTCGGCGGGAGCGCCGGATGGCCGTACCACCTGGGCTTCTGGACGGGCCTCTGCGTCGCCCTCGCCGGCGCGGCCGCCGCCGCCCACCGCGCCGGACGGACCGGCCCGACCGACGCGCTGCGCGAGGCGGACGTCGACCGGGACGTGCTGCCGCCGGGCCGGGCGCTGCTCGGCGGCGGGCTGCTCCTGGCCGGGCTCGGACTGCTGGTGTGGACGTACGCCACCGAACCGGAGGCGCTGCTCAAGCGGAAGACGTACACGACCCTGCCGCTGCTCCTGATGGGCGGCGCGGCGCTGCTCGCCCCGCTCCTCGTGCGGCCCGTGGCCCGGCTCCTCCCGGTCCCGCGCGGCGGGGCCGTCGGACTCCTCGTCCGGGAGAACGGCGCGGCGGCCGTCCGCCGGACCGCGGCCGTCGCCGCGCCGGTCCTGGTGACCGTGGCGCTGGCCGGGACGCTCTTCGGCGCCTCGGAGAGCGTGACCCTGGCGAAGGAGACGGAGGCGCGGGACCGGACGGCGGCGCCGTACGTCGTCGAGGGACGGAAGGTGGAGCTGCCCGGATCGGCCGGGCGGAAGGGCGCGGTCGTCGCCGCCTCCGGGCCCACCTCCCTCTTCGTACGGGACGGGGCCGAGGCGCTCGTGAAGTACCAGGGCCGGGCGGTCGCCGACCCGGCCGCGTTCGCCGCGCTCGCCCGGCTGCCCGTCGTCGCGGGCGACCTGCGGGACCTCGACGACCGGTCGATCGTCGTCAACGAGGAGTTCGAGAGGCGGACGGTCGGCGAGGAGGTGGAGGTGTGGCGGGCCGACGGCAGCGGTCCGGTACGGCTCCGGGTGGCGGCGGTCCTGGCCCGCGGCACCGGCGACAACGGGCCGTACGTCACCCGCGCCCAGGCGCCCGGCTCCGCGCTCGACCGGCTGGAGTCGGACCGGCCCCTGCCGGCGGCCGGCACCGCCGCGGCGGCGGCGCCCGTCAACGAGGCGGCGCGGACGGGGCTCCGCCTGATCCTCGTCCTGGTCCTCCTCTACACGGTGATCGCGCTGGCGAGCACCCTGCTCATGGCCACGTCGGTGCGCGGCGGCGAACTGGCCTCGCTGCGGCTGGCCGGCGCCACCCGGGCGCAGGCCCTGCGGGCGGTGACGGGCGAGGCGGTCCTCGCGGTCGCCGTCGGCGCGGCGCTCGGACTCGGCGTGACCGCCGCGGTCCTCGGCGCCCTCGGCGCGGGGCTCGCCGCGCTGTCCGCGCCGGTCGCGCCGGCGGTCCCCTGGGCGCAGACGGGGGCGGCGGCGGGGGTGTGCGTGCTGGTCGCCGTCGCCGCGTCGGCCCTCCCCGCGTGGCGCCTCACCCGCTGACCGGCCATCGTGGAACAGGGCGGTGGCCGGGGTCGGAGCCGGGCCACCGCCCCTCTCCCGCCGGGCCCGGCTGGGTGGACGGCGCCGCCGGCGGGCCCTCCGTGTGGGCAGGCGCTCCGCAGCCCAGTGCCCGCCCTGCACGTCCGGCTCAGCGCCGGGCGCGGCTCTTCGGGACGGCGCCCGTTCGCCGCGCCCCCGTGTGGGCAGGCGCTCCGCAGGGCGGAACGATTGCCCACAACGGAGCGGCGCGGCCGATTGCAGCGGGGCCAGGGGCTACGGGGCCAGGGTCAGTTTGCCCTGGGCGTGGCCGGATTCGCTGAGTTCCTGCGCCCGCGCCGCCTCCTTCAGAGGAAACGTCTCCGCGTGCCGCAGCCGCAGCGTGCCCGCGACGACGCCCTCCGCCTGGGCGCTCAGCCAGCCCCGTACCCGCTCCGCGTCCTGCTCGGGGAGGCTGTACACGATGCCGTGCTCCGCCGCGTCCACGGACGCGATCGTCACGATCCGCGCCTTGTCCGCCACCCCCTCCCCGCCGAGCAGCGCGATCGCGACCGGCAGCACTCCGTGCCCCGCCGCGTCGAAGACCGCGTCGACGCCCCGCGGCGCCGCGGCCCGCACCCGGTCGGCGAGCCCGTCGCCGTACTCGACCGGGATCGCGCCGAGCTCCCGCAGGTACGCGTGGTTGGACACGGACGCCGAGCCGACGACCGTGACGCCCGCGGCGACCGCGAGCTGGACGGCGATGGTGCCGACGATCCCCGCCGCGCCGTGCAGGAAGAGCGTCTCGCCCTCCCGCACGCCGAGCTGCTCCAGGACCCGCGCCGCGGTCTCGCCGGCGACCGGCAGGCCGACCGCCGCCTCCCAGGACAGACCGGCCGGCTTCGGCAGGAGGTTGCCGCCGGCGAGGGCGTACTGGGCGTACGCGCCGGTCGTCGACCAGCCGAACACCTCGTCGCCGACGGCGAGTCCGGTCACGCCCTCGCCGACCGCGTCGACCGTGCCGGCCACCTCGATCCCCGGCACGGCGGGGAACGTCGTCGGGAAGAACTCCTCCAGGAACCCCCGGCGCACCTTCCAGTCCATCGGGTTGACGCCCGCCGCCACCACCCGCAGCCGCACCTCGCCGGGCCCCGGCACCGGCACCGCGGCGTCCGTCGTGTGCCGCAGCACCTCGGGTCCGCCGAACTCCTCGAAGAGGATCGCCTCCATCGTCGCCCCTGCGGTCGTCACTCGCCTCGCCGTCGTCATGTCGCCCTCCGTGTCAGCGCGTTCGCTTCTCGACACGATCAAGCGTGCGCCGGACGGCGCCTCTTCCCGGCCCGCCCTCCGGCCAGTACCACCTGTCCGAAAGACCAGCCCTGGATGGCCACATGACGCCTACGCCGGCGGTCATGGACCCGCTCACGCTGACCGCCGTGCACGAGATCCTCAGCCGGCCGCTCGACGGCGTCCTCGGGCAGCTCTCCGCCGCGCTCGCGCCGGTCGTCCCGCACACCGGCGCCGCCGAACTCGCCACCCAGTGCGCGCATTAGCGTCGGCGCCTGCGAGACCGGGGCGGGGACCGTACGCGACCGGCTGGTCGTCCTCGGCGGGCGCCTGGAGATCGAGGCGGTGCCGCACTGGGGCACCACCATGACGGCCGTCCTGCCGCTGGCCGCGCCGGACGCCCCGGCCGGGCCCGCGCACCCGCTGGCGACGCCGGGCGAGCGGGAGACCGAGGTCCTGCGGCACCTGGCGCTCAGCCACCGCAACCGGCACATCGCCGAGCAGCTGCACATCAGCGAGTCGACGGTGAAGTTCCACGTGGCGAACATCCTCGGCAAGCTCGGCGTCGCCTCCCGCGGCGAGGCGGCGGCCCTCTTCCACGCGGCCGCGTGAACGCCCGCCCGGGCGTCCGGGATGTCGTGATCCGCCGCTGTCAGTGGCGGATGCCAGACTCGCACCCATGAGCGAGAGGTGGGCGCTGGCGCCGGAGCCGGAGGGGGAGGGCGCGGTCCTGGTCCCCCTCGGGCCGGACGGCACGCCCGCCGGGGAGGCGCGCCGCGAGCCGGACCTGGTGGCGGCCGTCCGGGCCCGGCCCGAGGTGGCGCGCTGGGTGTGGCGGTCGACGGCCGAGGTGTACCCGCGGCTGCTCGCCGCCGGCGTCCGGGTCGAGCGGTGCTACGACGTCGAGGACGCCGAGCAGCTGCTCCTGGGCCACGAGGGCCGGCTCGGCGAGCCCCGGTCGGCCGCCGCCGCCTGGGCCCGGCTGCGGAACGCCCCGGTGCCGCCCGACCCGCCGCAGCGCACCGCCGAGCCCGGCTCCCAGGACTCCCTCTTCGAGCCGAGACCCGTCGTCTCCGTCCCCTTCGAGGGCCTCCTCGCCGTCTACGCGGAGCAGCAGCGCCGCCACGACCGGGCCGAGCACCCGGGCCGGATGCGGCTGCTCACGGCCGCCGAGTCGGCCGGGATGCTGGTGGCCGCCGAGATGCACCGGGCCGGGCTGCCCTGGCGGGCCGACGTGCACCGGGAGCTGCTGCACGAGCTGCTGGGCGAGCGGTACGCGGGCGGCGGCGAGCCGCGCCGGCTGGCCGAGCTCGCGGACGAGGTGTCCGCCGCGTTCGGCCGCCGGGTCCGGCCCGATCTGCCCGCCGACGTGGTGAAGGCGTTCGCGCAGGCCGGCGTCCGGCTGCGGTCCACCCGCCGCTGGGAGCTGGAGGAGATCGACCACCCGGCGGTGCCGCCGCTCATCGCCTACAAGAAGCTGTACCGGATCTGGACCGCGCACGGCTGGTCCTGGCTGGCGGACTGGGTGCGGGACGGCCGGTTCCGGCCGGAGTACCTGCCGGGCGGCACGGTCAGCGGCCGCTGGACGACCAACGGCGGCGGGGCGCTCCAGATCCCCAAGGTGATCCGGCGGGCGGTCGTCGCCAACGAGGGCTGGCGGCTGGTGGTGGCGGACGCCGACCAGATGGAGCCGCGGGTGCTCGCCGCGATCTCCCGCGACCCGGGCCTGATGGAGGTCGCCGGGCACCCCGACGACCTCTACACCCGTCTGTCCGACCGGGCCTTCTCCGGCGACCGCGACCACGCCAAGATCGCCCTGCTGGGCGCGATCTACGGGCAGACCAGCGGCGACGGCCTGAAGAACCTGGCGGCCCTGCGGCGCCGCTTCCCGCGCGCGGTCGCCTATGTGGACGAGGCGGCGAAGGCGGGCGAGGAGGGCCGGCTCGTCCGCACCTGGCTCGGCCGGACCAGCCCGAGGGCGGTCGGCGCGGGCGACGACGGCGAGGCGGGCCTCCCCCAGGAGGGCCCCGAACAGCCCGTCGCGGAGGACGGGTTCACCCCCGGCTACGCCTCCGGGAACGCCCGGGCGCGCGGCAGGTTCACCCGTAACTTCGTCGTCCAGGGCAGCGCCGCCGACTGGGCGCTGCTGATGCTGGCGGCGCTGCGCCGGAGTCTGTCGGACGCCGGGATGCGGGCCGAGCTGGTCTTCTTCCAGCACGACGAGGTGATCGTGCACTGCCCGGCGGACGAGGCCGCGGCGGTGACGGAGGCGATCCGGGCGGCCGGTGACGAGGCGGGCCGGATCGCCTTCGGGGCGACACCGGTCCGCTTCCCGTTCACGACGGCGACGGTGGAGCGGTACGCGGACGCCAAGTAGCGTCCGCGCACCGCCCGTCGCTCTCCCGTCCCGCCCTACTTCGCGGGCAGCTCGGCCCACTTCGGGTCGAGCGCGATCGCCTTCAGCTGCTCCAGGGTGAGCGCGGGCTCGGCCCGGGTGGCCGCCTCGTGCTGGGCGCCGGTGTTGAAGGCGCCGACGACGACCCGGAAGCCGTCCTTCGTCAGGGTGTCGGCGGTCCACCAGACGACGCCCGCGCCGCCCTTCTCGCCGGGCTGCTGGATGAGCTTCACCCTGCGGCCGTCGGGCAGGGTGGTGACGTCGCCGGAGCCGAAGAGGTCCCCGGCGACGTCGTCCATGCCGTACTGGACGTTGATCTGGACGAGGCTCCTGCCCTTGCCGTCGTCGACGACCACGTAGCCGAACTCGCCCTCGCCGCCCTCGCCGACGACCTCGAGTCCCTTCGGCATCAGCGAACGCAGCGTGTCGGTCACGCCGTTGCCGACGACATGCGGCGGCGCCTGGCGGACCTTGCCGGGCCGGCCGAGCTTGCCGGGCTGGGCGGGTGCGGTGGGCAGCGGCGGGATCTGCTGGAGCAGCGGCCGCCACGCGTCGGCGGTGACGAGCGCCTTGAGCTGGGCGGGGGTGAAGGGCGGGTTCTCGCGGCTGATGGCGGCGCCCTTCTCGGCGGCCGCGTTGTACTCGCTCGCGTCGATCAGGAAGCCGTCCTCGGTGAGCAGCACCGCCCGCCAGTTCTTGGTCTCCTCGCGCTTGTCGGGGTACTCGTACCCCTGGAAGACCATCCACCGGGAGCCGTCGGGGAGCCGGCCGGTGTCGCAGTCGTCGTGGGGGACGTACACCGGGTCGGGGCAGGTCACCATGTCGACGCCCGCGTCCGGCTCGCGTCCGGCGCGGCTGAGGAAGACGCCGACGGCGGCCTCGCCGTCGCCGTCGTCGTAGACGCCGCTGATGCCCTGGCCGGTGCCGTCGAGGTCGTCGAACCGCCAGTCTCCGGCGGGAGTGTTGGCCTTGAGGACGTCGGCGATCCGCGAGAGGGGGATCTCCGCCATGCCCGGCTTCAGCGACTCGGAGGCCGGTTCGCCGCTCGACTCCGGGGTGGGCGCGGCGGTCGGCGATCCGCTGGTCGTGGGGGCCGCGGCCACGCCCGCCTTCTCGGCGGGTCCGCCGGGGGTGACGGCGGTGCCGGCGTACACGCCGCCGATGCCGACGGCGGCGAGCGCGAGGGCTCCGCCGGTGACGGCGAGGCGGCGGCGGAGCAGCCTGCGGCGGCCGCGGGCGAGTCCGCCGGTGACCAGCTCGGGCCGGCCGTCGAGGGCGAAGCTCTCGCCGGTGGTGCGCAGGGCCGAGCCGAGCTCGTCGGCGAACCCGGCGTCGGGGTCGTGGTGGTCGTGCTGGGGCATGACGAGATCACCGTCTCTGCTTCGGAGGTACGGGTGAGGGCTCGGGCGTCGGCGGACGGCCCGAGGAGGTGAAAGGGGACCGGCGGCCGTCAGCGGGTGGCGAACTCGGCGATGCTGCCGCCGAGGCGCTGCCGCAGTTTGCCGAGGGCGCGGGTGGAGCGGGTGCGGACGGCCGCGGAGCTGGTGTGCAGGGCGTCGGCGGTCTCCTCGACGCTGCGGTCCTCCCAGTAGCGGAGCACCACGACCGCCCGGTCCTTCGGGGGCAGTGCGGCAAGCGCGTCGAGGAGGGCGATCCGCAGCAGCGGGTCGGTGCCGTCGTCCGGGGTGTGGTCGGGCAGTTCGCCCAGCGGGCGCTCGGTCGCGGAGCGGCGGCGCTGGTGGCTGAGGAACGTGCGGACGAGGACGGTCTGCGCGTACGCGGCCGGGTTGCCGATCCGGGACGTCCGTCCCCAGAGGGCGTACATCTTCCCCAGCGTCTCCTGCGTGAGGTCCTCGGCGAGGTGAACGTCCCCGCTGGTCAGCAGGCAGGCCGAGCGGAACAGCTGGCCGGTGCGGGCCGAGGCGAACTCCAGGAACTCGTCCGCGCGGGACGTTCTCATGCCCCTCCTCTCCCTGGCGTCGGTCGCGAGGGGTCACGGGCGGTCGCCCTGTGCGATCGCCCCGCTCGCTGTCGTGCCGTACACCCCATCGACGCGACGGAGCCGGGGAAATGTTTCACCGGGCCTTTCGGAGAATCTGTCCGCGCCACGCATCCGAAGAAGCGGAATCGGGTAATCCTCTCGTATGAACACTCTCAGCGCAGAGGTCCTGGCCGCTGGGGTTTGGCAGTCAGGTCTGGCACAAGTGCTCGGCGGCCTGGTTCTCGTCGCCGTCCTGATCACGGCCTTCTGGTTCGGCTACCGGGTCCGCACCCGGGAGCCCCGTCCACCGCAGCCCGAGGAACAACCGCACCGCCCGGACACCGGTGCCCTGCCCGGCGAGATGTCGGAGTACCGCCGCCCGGCCGAGATGCCGCAGACCGACGGCGAACACCGGCTCATGCCGTACCAGCTCAAGGACGCCGGCACGGAGACCTCGCCCGATCCCCCGAGCGAGGAGAAGCGCAAGTGGGGCGGCATCTCCAGCGGCGGCTTCGGCAGCGGAGGCCCCGGACACGGCGACTGACGTGCACACCACCCCGCGCCCGGACGCGGCGACGCCCGTGCCCACCGCCCCGGGCACCCGGACCCGGCTGCGGGCGATGGCCCACGGCCTGCTCGGCTCCGCCCCGGAGGCGGACCGGGCGGTCCGGGCCACCGAACGCCTCCTCGCCTCGTACGGCCCCGGCCCCCGCGCCCGCCGCGGCCCCGGCCCGGTCCCCGACCCGGGACCGCCGCCCGAGGCCGTCCTGGCCCGCGTCTGCCTGGGCCGGCTCCGGGCCCGCGAGGCCCGCCGCACCGATCCGTGGGACCCCTGGTCGGACTCGCCGGACGCGCCCGGACCGACCCCCGCGGAGCGGCTCGTCCTCGTCCTCCACGACCTCTTCGGCGTCCCGTACGAGGATCTCGCCCTCGCCCTGGAGCGCGCCCCGGCCGCGGTCCGCCAGATCGGCGCCCGCGCGAGGGCCCGGGCGCGGGGCGCCGAGGAGATGCCCGCGCCCGATCCGGTACGCCTCCGGGCGGCCGTCGACGCGGTCCTCGCCGCCGCCCGGGAGGGCGACACGGCGGCCCTGCGCGCCCTGCTCGACCCGGACGCGGTGCTGCGGGCCGACACCGGGGCGGTACGCGGCGGAGTCCGGCCCGCCCACGGCGCCCCGGCGGTCGCCCGCGTCCTCGCGGCCCGGGCGGCGGTGGCCCGCCCGGTCCTGGTCGACGGCGCTCCCGGCCTGATCGCCGCGCCGGACGCGGTCTACCGCTTCACGGCCCCGGCCGGCCCGATCACCTCGATCGACGTCCTGGCGGACCCGCCCCACCTCTCCCGCCTGACGATCTCGTCCTAGGCCGACTCCGCTCCGTCCGCCCGCCGGCCGGCCCGCCCGGCGATGTGGCCGGGCACGGCGGCGGCGAGGTCGGCCGGCAGCGCGGGGTCCGGCACGGGCGTGCCGAAGGTGGTGACCACCGGCAGCACCCCGGCCCACAGCCCCAGCTCCGCGTCCTCGGAGTCCCCGTCGTCCGGCGGTCCGGTCCGCGTCTTCACCGACGCCTCGGTGAGGTCGAGCGCGAGCAGCGAGGTGGCCGCCAGCTCCTTCCGGCTGGGCCGGCGCACGTACTCCCACTGCCCCGGGCTGCTCTGCTCGGTCAGCGCCCGCAACCCCCGCAGCTTCTCCTCGGGGTCGGTCACCGCCTCGGGCACGCCGTAGACCATGGCGCACCGGTAGTTCACCCCGTGCTCGAACACGGACCGCGCGAGGACCAGCCCGTCCACGTGCGTGACCGTCACGCAGACGGTGGACCCCGGCGCCTGGACGAGGCTCCGGCTGGCCACCGAGCCGTGGACGTACAGCCGGTCGCCGTCGACGCCGTACGCGGTGGGCACCACCATCGGCACGCCGTCGACGGTCACCCCGAGATGGCACAGCCACCCGGCCGCCAGCACGGCGTCCAGGTCCTCCCGCCGGTGCGACCCCTTCTCCCGCATCCGCCGCAACCGCGTCCGCTCGGTCACGCCGAGCTCACTCCCGCCCACGCTGCCCCCTGCTCGTCAGGTCCGGCCCCTGAGCGGCCCGGACATGGATCGCGGCGATTGAACCATCCTCCGGACCCCCGGCGGCGGGCCCGTCCGCGGCCCGGGCGGCGGAGGGCGCGGCCTTGCGGAACGTGCCGTGCGCCGTCATGATCCCGGCGATGACCAGCACCGCGCCGACCGGCTGGTTCCAGGACAGCCGCTCGCCCAGCAGGAGAACGCCCGCCGTGACCCCGACGACCGGGGTGAGGTAGGTGACCGCGGAGGCGTTCACCGCGCCCCACGCCTGCACGATGTTGTTGTTCCACAGGTAGGCGAGCCCGGTGCTCAGGCCGCCCAGCGCCACCATCGACAGCGTGATCGGCAGGTCGAGGCGGGGCGCGGGGGTCACGATCCAGGGCGTGGCCAGCAGCATGACGGCCGCGCCGATGGTCACCTGCACGAACGCGACGCCGACCGCCGGCAGCCGCAGCGGGGTGATGTACCGGCGGAGGTAGACGAAGGCGACGCCGTAGCAGGCGGTGGCGCACAGACAGGCGAGCTGGGCCACGAGCCGGCCGTCACCGCCGCCGGCCAGGCCGCCCGGCCCGATCAGCACCAGGACCCCGGCGAACCCGGCGAGCAGGCCCGTCGTACGACGCCGGTCGAGCCGCTCGTCCGCCAGGGCGACCGCGCCGACCAGCAGGGTCAGCAGCGGGGTGGTGGCGTTGAGGATGCTCGCCATGCCGGAGTCGAGCCGCTGCCCGGCCCAGGAGAAGAGCAGGAAGGGGACGACGCACAGCAGCATGGAGACGACGGAGAGCCGCAGCCACAGCCCGGGGTCCCGGGGGATCCTGCCGCGGGTCACCGCCATGACGCCGCAGAGCGCCACCGCGCCCAGCACCAGCCGCCCCCACACCACCTGAGCGGGCGTCAGCCCGTCCAGCGCCACCTTGATGAACAGGAAGCTCGAACCCCACGCGCATGCCAGCGCGACGAACTGTGCCCCGATACGCAGCCGCAAGCCGACGCCCCTCCCTCTCCCCCGGTACCGGGCCTACTCCGCGGCGGGAACCACCGGCGCGGCGATGGACGCCACCTCGGGCGCCGCGATCCGTACGTAGTCCTCCGTGGCCATGACCACCGAACGGTCGAGCCGCCCCGCGTTGAAGGCGATCTCCTCGTGGGCCGCCAGGAACTCCGCGTCCACCACGACCGGCAGGGTGCCGGTCAGCGACAGCGGCGGGATGGCGCCGACCACGCAGCCGGTGAGCTCCTCGGCCAGCTCCGCCGGGGCGAAGCCGCCCTTCTTGCCCTCGACCGCGGCGACGACCTTCTTCAGGTCGGCGCGCCGGTCGCCCGCCAGCACCGCGAGCACCGCGGGCGCGTCGATCCCCTTCACCCGGCACACCAGCGCCTTCGCGCCCTGCGAGACCGTGGTGCCGCGCACCGCGGCCACCTCCTCGGAGCGCCCTTCGGCCGGGTGCTCGACCACGCGGTACCGGGCCCCCTCGCGTTCGAGCAGCTCGACGAGCCGCTCGAACGGGCTGGGGGAACCGGCCGCACCGGCGGGGTCGGCGGGGCTGGCAGGACGGACGGGGCTATGCATGGGCGGTCTCCCAGGGCCTCTCGGACGTGCGGTCGCGGAGCGGGGACGCGTAGCGCCGCTCCAGCCGGCTGACGAAGGTGTCCACGAAGGACGGCGGCGCGTGGGTCCAGGACCGCCAGTCCCGTGTCGCCTCCGCAAGGTACGACATGCGCCGCACGTGCTTCCAAGTCCCTTCACCCGTAGGAGCGTTGCCCTCCGCGCCGAGATCGACGGGCAGATGGGCGCCGAGCGCCTCCAGGTAGTCGGTGTAGACCCCGCTGCCGAAGTTGACCCGGGCGACCCCGTGCGCCGCCAGGGAGGCGAGGTCCACGCGTGAGATCGAGCTGCCGCCGTGCACGGCGAGGGCCCGTCCGGTGCCCTCCAGGGTGCCGGTGAGGGCCTGGACGAGCCCGTGGTCGATCGCCGCGTACCGGTGCTCGCGCGCGGGCTCGACGGCGAAGACCTCGTCCCACAGTTCGGCCTTGCGCCGGGTCTTGGCCAGCCGCCGCTCCAGCCACTCCTGTTCCAGGAGGTCGACCAACGGGCGCTGGAACACCGGGACCCGGGCCCGGGCCTCGCGGAACACGACGTCGAGCCGGGGGCGGGCGTCCGGCCCCTCCCCCTCCGTCGTGGCCCGCCGGGCCAGCGCCGCGACCAGCCGGTGCTCGGCCGAGTAGCCGGGCAGCCCGGCCTCGGTGAGCCCCTTCTCGACGCGCGCGCAGGCCTCGGCGAAGGCGTGCAGGTCGTCGCCGGTGGCGCGGGCGTCCATCAGGCCGACCTCGGCCAGCGACCGGCGGGTGGTGGCGAAGCCGTAGTCGAAGCTGTGGAACTGACCCACGTGCGCCCCGACCAGGTCGAGGTCGGTGTCCCCGACGAACCTGGCGAAGTCGCTCGTGGTCGTCTTGTTCCACTTCCGCAGCCCGGCCCCGTCGATGGAGCCGATCTCGCCCTCGACGAGGACGCCGTAGCGGCGGGCCAGTTCGGTGGCCGCGTTGGTGAACAGCACGTTCTGGTGGAGCGTGCGGCCGGAGCCGTCGACCATCACCGAGTCGAAACCGGCCTCGCAGGCGGCCTGGATCACCTCGTAGTCGTCCGCGTGGTCGAGATGGAGCGACAGACGTGAGCCGACGACGGTGTTGAGCCGGTCGACGTCCTGCCGGAGTCCGCGGAACACGTCGGCGACTGCGGCGGCCGGACCCCGGCCCGCGCTGTCCGCGACGAAGAGGAGGGCCTCCTGCGGGGAGATCTCGCAGTACACCTCCCGTCCCGTGCGTGCCGAGAGCAGGGCGTACGGCAGCAGCATGGACGGGTGCTTCACGTTGAAGTTCGGCACGGCCCCGGCCCACCGGGCGGGCGGCGCCGACTGCGCCGCGCCCGCCGGCCGGCCGGGCCGCCGGTTGCGCAGCTCCCAGTGGTACTCGTGCCGTACCCGCTGCACCTCGGCGAGGAAGTCGGGCAGGTCCGTGTCGCCGGGCGACAGGGTGCGCACGAGCGGGCCCAGGGCACGGGGGTCCAGGGCGCGCCGGTCCTCGACCATGAAGACGACGCCGAGCAGCGGGTCGTCGCGGCGCAGCGCCTCGGTGCGGCGGGCCGCCCAGCCCATCGCGGCCAGGCCGCTGACCGGGAGTTCCTCGCAGACGAAGGCCACCGACTGGGCGGCGAGGGTGTCGAGCACCCGCTCGCAGGAGAGCCGCTCGTCGGCGATGACGGTCCGCAGGCCGAGCCGTTCGAGGAGTGGCCGGGCCCACCGGGTGTGCCAGACCTCCGCGCCGATCACGGCGTGCGGGGCGTCGCCGCGGCGCGGCTGCACGGCGGCGCCGAGGACTCCGGGCGGCAGAGCGCGCGCCGCCGGTGCCGGCTCGGCCTCGGTGGCGGTGCTCACCGGAACACCTCCCCCAGCAGACGGGCCGCGGCGGGCGAGTCGACGTGGGCGTCGAAGGAGTAGGCGAGCCGGTCCAGGGCGTGGTGCTGGAGCAGGTCGGCGACCTCGGCGCGGACCGCGGTGGGTTCGGCCCGGCGCAGCACCACCTTCGCCACCAGCCGGGCCACCTCGCGCATCTCCGCCTCGCGCAGCCCGCGCCGGGTCATCGCCTGGACGCCGAGCCGGAGGCCGTGCAGGCCGTTGGCGCCCGGCACCTCGATGTTGGTGGTGCGGATGCCGGCGTGCGCCAGGTCGCCCAGGGAGAGGCGCAGCGCGTCGGCGGCCGAGCCGGTGATGACGTGCACCTGATGGGTCTCGGTGAAGCCGAAGGACTCCCCGGAGACGCGGACGCCCTCCTCGTGCAGGGCGTGCGCGAGGGCCTGGGCGTTGGCGACGATCTGGCGGGCGTAGTCGTGGCCGTGGAGGGCGATCTCGGCGAGGGCCACGTACATGGGGGCGATGAGTTCGGCGTGCGAGTTGGACTGCATCTGCGGGCAGACCCAGTCCGAGACCGCCTTGAGCTTGGGGTGGTCGGCGTCGCGGAAGGCGATGTACGCCTTCTGCGGTCCGGCGATCGTCTTGTGCGTGTTGCCGTGCACGGCGTCCGCGCCGAGCAGGGTGGGCTGCGGCAGCGCGCCGCCGGCGATCAGGGCGCCGTCGTGGCTGGCGTCGTAGGCGAGGAAGACGCCCTCCGGCAGCGCGGCCCTGATCTGGGCCAGCGGCTGCCAGCGCAGCTTGAACGACTGGTCGAGGATGACGAGTTTGATCTCCGGGTGCTCGGCGCAGAGGGTGGCGAGCCGGTCCACGTCGATGAGCAGGGTCCGCTCGACCATCGGCAGGTGGTACGTGTTGACGCCGGCCGCGGCGGCCAGCGACTCCAGGGCGAAGTGGCCGCCGTCCTTGTGCGCGAAGTGCACGAAGCCGTCGCCGCGCCCGCAGGTGCCCAGCAGGACTGCCTGCTCGGCGACCGAGCCGCCGTTGGGCCGCCAGTCGAAGGTGGCGGCCTCGAAGAGCTGCCGTCCGATGCCGGTCAGCTTCCCGACCAGGGAGGCGTTGGCGCCGGAGTCCGGGAAGGCCCATTCGCCGGCCTCGGAGGGGTACGGCGGGGCGAACTCGTAGAAGCCGCCCTGCAGTCCGCTGCCGAGCATCCGGACCAGCTTGCTCGGGTAGTTCTCGCTGGCGGTGAGGCTCAGGTGCTGCTCGCGGTAGGTGTTGTCGAGGACGAAGTCCGAGGCGAGCCGTTCCAGCAGGTGCGCCACCCGGTCGTCGTCGGTCCCCGTCGGCCCGGTCCCGCCGCCGTACTCCTCCGAGGCGTCCTCGATGATCGCCTCGGCCTCCACGGCCGCCGCCCGGCCGTCCTCGTCGGCGAGGCCGATCCCCCGGTCTTGTTCTGCCACACGCATGGAACAACCCCCGTCGCATGTCGAACGAACCAAAAAGAAAAAGACGCCGGAAAGGGGCGGAGATCGATGCCGCCGCACGACGCTGTGCGGGGCCATGGGCCGGAACGAACCGGCTCTCCGCCGCTCAGAACATTTCCGCGAGTCCCCCGGAACCTCGGCCCGTATCCCGAGGCATCCACGTGCCAATGCCGCCGAATATATACGAGAGAGATCACCGCCGTCCGCCAGGATCCGGCCATTCCGCCACGGTGCCCACCTGCGACGATCCCCGCCCTGCCGTCGGCCCCAGAACCGTTCGTTCCGCCCCGCACGGGCAGCCTGCGAAACCCCCCGAAACGGCACGTCCGCCCTGACTTGAATGCGACCTGCGGAACGCCGATTTCCGGCCGCCCCGAACACGGAACACCCTCCGCCGTTTCAGATCCTGATATCAGACATCGGGAAATCGACTCCGCATGCCGATAAAACGTGGCGAATGAACAAATTCCGCGCGTCGACCATGGGAGACCGCAGCGCACTCCGGAATGTCATGGAAATGCAAAAGGGCCAGGTCAGCTGGTATCTGACCTGGCCCTTCTCGGAGCCGCCTTCGGGATTCGAACCCGAGACCTACGCATTACGAGGGCCCGCAAGATCATCCCGACTGGTGCCGGACGGTGCCGCCGAATCCCGTTTTCCCAGATCAGAGGCGTCCGACCGTGATCACCATGACGCCGGGTCCACCCTAGTGCCGCCCAGTCCGCTCACGCAGCGCTCACGCAGGAGCTCCTGGACTGGGCGCCCGAGATTAGAGACGGGGCTTGCACCAGCGAGAAGGGCACGGCCTCGGCCCGCATGCCACAAGGAACGCCATCCGTCCGTCACTCTCGCTACCCCCTGGGACGCGGGAGCATGCTGGCGTCACCCGCCCCACTATCGTCGGCGACATGTCCACGCATCTGATGATCATCGGTGACCGCGACGCACTGGGCTGGGTAGTGACTGAGCAGCGGATGGCCTTCCCCGTCGGCCGCTCCCAGCAGGCGCAAGCGGTTGGCGAGGGGGACGAGGTCCTGCTCTACACAACCCGGGGCTGCTTCCGGAATCCCAACCGGGATCGCGGGCGCCTCATGGGCAGGGCAACGGTCTCCAGCCCAGTCCAGCCACTCCCGCAGCCCCTTCACCTCTCCAAGAGGACATTCTCTGCAGGATGCAGTCTCGAAATTCACAGCCTGGCCGAGTGGCGCGGCGGACTAATGCTCAGCGACCTGGTTCCACAGCTGCAGATCTTCCCAGACCCAACTGTATGGAGCGTCCGCATGCGGAGGGCCACACTGACACTTCCTCCCGCTGACGCCCTCCTT
Organism: Streptomyces roseofulvus; assembly: GCF_039534915.1. NCBI lineage: Bacteria > Bacillati > Actinomycetota > Actinomycetes > Kitasatosporales > Streptomycetaceae > Streptomyces > Streptomyces roseofulvus. The sequence goes on from NZ_BAAAWE010000001.1 coordinate 3,769,689, forward strand.
CTACGTACCGCAGTTGCGCCGTTGCTCCACCCTTACCGTGACATGGTCGACGCCTACCGCCACGTCTAAAGCAGGTCAGCAGCCGAAACGGACGAGCGCCTCCTGGCCCCGCACGTTGCCTCAGCAGCTGGCTGAGACAACGTGCATTGGAACCGATCACGGGGCCGAACCCTAAACTTCTGCGGGGCACGCTGCGAGCGTCAAGGCCGATCATCGATTGCAGCAGAGAACGGAAGGCCGCGCATTACTGCCTCCATGTAACCCCAATCAGGCTCGCCATTGCCGTTAGCAGGGAGACGAATGACGGTTTGCTTCATTCGAGCCAGGGTCCACTTGTAGCCATAGGTGAATCGAGTCCGCCCGTGCTTAATGATGGCAGCAACAAACAGCTGCGCCCACCGCGAAACGGGCCCATTCGGCAAGAGAACATTAACGTCGTCACTGGCAAAGAAGGGCTCATCTTGATAAAAGGCGTGACCGACACTGTTGCCGTTATAGACCACAGTGAGAACTCCTGCAGGGAAGAGCGCAGGCACGTCATTCATGTCGGTAATGCCGTTGTTCTTTTCAGAGGCGCTCACAAACCTGGTTTTCCCCGGAACACGCTCCGCCTTTGTTAGACGCTTCCCTTTTTTGATGTCGAAAATCTCACCGAGGGTGAAATCGCTCCAATGCTGCCCATGCGGATCAGTAAGGGCCAAGGGAGACGCTGACGATTTGGCCAGACCGTCGTGAGTAGGTAGTGGCGTCTGCTGGACCCATTCAGGAGCAGCATCAGGCACGAGCAGCGACCCGAGAGTACGGTTAGCCTGTCGACCGTACGAGAATCGGTATCGATTCTCCCAGATGCAGCGAGCCCACCAAAGCTTCTCCGCAATTCCCATGGCTGGCTCGATAGGCGTGAGGATCATGACGTCGCGCCCACACACGAAAGGCTCAGGTTGCACAAAAGTAGAAAGAACGCCGTTACCGCCGAGAGCAACGGAAAGCTCTCCAGCCTTAGCCGGGGCAACTTTTACGTCGACACGTGCCGTCACTCCGTTATTCCCCATGGCGCGAGACACGAAGTTTACACCTTCAGGCGCATGGACCCGCTTTAGAGCATTGAGCTCCAACGAATGCCCGTAACGCAGATGGAAGATGTCATCCAGGCGCTGCATTAATCCGCGTCCTCCTCAGGCTGAGAACCCTTCAGGACAAACAAGGCGTAGTCGAGAAGAACTCTTTCTAGATCTTTCTGAGAAAGAGACGAATAGTCTGTCTCCATGTACGCCTCAGCGACCCACTCATCCTTCGGGCCAACCATTGCAGTGACTGACTCACCTGGATGTACCTCGCGGTTCCGCCACGCCTCAATCCACCGGTCTCGAATCGCCGGCCACGTCTTGTGATGGTCAACGCGCCCGAGGTTCTTTACCTTAATGAACGCATCGTCCCGCCAGTAGCCGAACCATGATTTCTTGTTCGAGACCGCATGCGGAATCCCCGCCTTAAAGACCATGATGCAGGTCACAACCCCGACGGGGTAGAACAGTTCTGGCGGCATAGACATGACCGCTTCAAGCGTGTGCTTGGCCATGATGTTGGTCTTCTCGGCTGACGACGCAGTCGCGCATGAAACTGGCACGATAGCTACACCAGTGCCACCCTTATCCAACATGTCAAGCATGTTCTCCACAAAGCGGAGTTCACTCAAGTCGGACTTGCTCTTCGCGTACGGAGGATTGATGAGTCCGACATTTGGACGGAGCGGCGCATCGGCGCTGCTTACGTGCTCCTTTACCGCCTTTACGATGGCCGTATCAAAACACGACCCCTGGTAGAGATTCGCCTTCCCGTCACCTCGAAGAATCATATTCGAGGCAGCGAGCGCGTACATCTGAGGACGCTGTTCGATACCGATAAGACGGTCGCGCTTAATCGACTGCAATTCCGTCTGGGTGGTAGCCGTCTTCGCCATCTGCATCATGGCCGAGATGAGGAAACCGCCCGTTCCCGCACAAGGGTCGACTACCACATCGTCCTTGTTGAGGTTTGGGATCAGCGAAAACAGTTCAGTGACATGCTTGGGAGTCAGCACAATACCGAGACCCTTACCGTCACCGCCGGTGTACTTTAGAAACTCTCCGTAGAACTGCCCGACTACATCGTAGTCATGATAGATGGTCATGAAGGGCAGCACTCGGTCCGCGAGCAGTCGAACAATCTCGTTCAGCAGCCCCTTCGGATACCCCTTTGTGGGCTTTCGCAGCTCTGGCTGAACTTCAATGTTCGTGAACGGCTGCGTCATGTTCTCCACTTTGGGAACTGGGATAGCAGCCTTCTGCACTTCGGCCTTGATGGTCTGCATCCAGAACGCAGGGAGTTCTTTTGCAGGATATGCATCATAGGTCTTGGCGAACACCTCATTACCCAAGGCGATGAGAGTACCTGCAACTGCGAGCGGTTTCTCCTGCTCGCTCATTTCTGCCTCATCGCGCATGAATTCATGCATTTCCTGCGAGAAAAGAATTAGGTCTCGCTCACGCTGACGGTGAACGAGCGGGTCGAACGATGCAGCCCGAATGAGGTCGTCCATCGGGATGAGGTGCTCGACAGGAGCACCATGTGGGGCCAGAAGGTCACGCGGCTCCGACTCACCCTTCGGCATGAGGAAGAAGGACCACAAGCTAGCTTTTTCGGTACCTGACACCGCAATCGCGATGACCGTATAGTTCGGCGAAAGGTGGCGAGCATAGTGAAGGACGCCATCGACTGCGTAATTGGCGGGCTTATCGCGATCCTTCGACTCGTGCTTGGAGACTTCCGCCTTGCACTCGACGATGACTACTATGTCCGGCGTTCCGGGAGCGGTAATGATGAACTCAGGGTAGCCAACGCCACCCTTTCCAGTCTTAGACGCCTTCGACAATGCGGTTCGAATAGCCTGTACGGCAGACTGCTGTTTCTCTACGATGATGGCGTTCTCGTCATCGTAGTAGCCCAGCTTCCGCAGTAGCCCGTCCACCAGGTCTTCGGTCACCCGCTCGTTCGCCACTTCAGCCCACCGTAGTCCTAGATCACATACCCGGGGATCTCGGCGACCCCCTCCACGCGGCGCATGCTCGCCGATAGGTCAGACATACCTTACGGCCTTGCAAGCACCCGCCCTCGGGCGTGGCCGAGTCGATGTGATCAACCGCCGGCCCACGTTCCCGCCGCTGTACCCTGCGGCGGATCCGTACTCAGGTACTTGGGCACAAGCTGCGAACCTCACCCGGACAGCGACTCGTGGACGGGAGCGTCTGGCCGGCCTCGTCACTGGCGTGCTTGATGCCAGGTCCCAGCTGCGGGCGTCAGCCGTGGCATGGGCGGAGCCTGTGGCTCGTTCGCTGGCGTTACGGGACTACCAACGGAGGAGCAAGCTCGGCAGGCTTGTAGGGGCCACAGCCCGGGCAGGCAGTTCACATGGGTGATCTGATCGAGGAGTGGGCGACGCAGGTCGCGGAAGCCGAGCTCAGCAGCACGCTTCCACGCAGGTGGGCGCATACGCAGGGAGTGGCCAAACGCGCGGTCGAAGTAAGTCAGGTTCTCGGCCAGGACGCCGGCCTCCTCGTCGCCGCTGCCACGCTGCACGATGTCGGGTACGCGCCGCGCCTGGCCACGACCGGGTTCCATCCGCTGGACGGAGCCCGATTCCTTCGCGACGAGCACGGGGCTGACGAGCGGCTGACGCGGCTGGTCGCGAACCACTCGTTCGCGCTCCTGGAGGCCGAGGAGCGGGGGCTACGGGAGGAGCTCGCGAGCGAGTTTCCGTTGCTGGAGGAGCCGCTACTGGTGGACGCGCTCGTGTACTGCGACATGACGACCACGCCCGACGGCGGCCGGACCACCGCCGAGGAGCGGGTCGCGGAGGTCCTTGGCCGCTACGGGGACGACAGTGTGGTCGGGCGGTTCATCCGTCGGGCGGCGCCGGAGATCTTTGCCGCCATCGAGCGGGTGGAGGCCGTGCTGGCGGCTCAGCCGAGGTAGGGGTAGGTGCCGGCGAGGTAGTCGGCGATCTGCTGGCGCATGCTGGCGTGGATGTCGTACTGGTCGAGGTCAGCCGGCTGTACGAAGCGGACGCCGTCGGCCTCGTCGTTGATGGTGGGCTCGCCGCCGACGGGGCGGCCGATGTAGGTGTTCTCGTACTGCTGGCGGATCTCGCCGTCGGTGTACGCCACGATGTGGTTCGGGTTGGTGTAGACGCCGAGGAAGCCGGTGATCTCGGCGACGATCCCCGTCTCCTCCAGGCACTCGCGTACCGCGCACTCGGCGGCGGTCTCGCCGATGTCCTGGGCGCCGCCGGGCAGTGCCCACTGGCCGGTGTCGCGGCGGCGCTGGAGCAGGATGGCGCCGCAGTCGTCGACGACCAGGAGGTTGCTGGCGGGGATGAGGGTGTTGGCCTTGGGGGCGTCAGGGTCGTTGTAGTACTCAGTCCTGCCCATGTGCGGCGGTCCCCTCCTGGTCGGGTGTCCAGGGCCGTGCGCCGGCCCAGACGGCGTCGAAGCTCTGAGCGTAGTTGTCGAACCAGCCGCCTTCGGTGCCCTGTCTGAGGTGGAGCAGCGGGTTGGCGCTGGCTGGGCGTCCCCACACGTGTGGGTTGACCAGCAGGTTCTCGTCGTAGAGGAAGAGCGAGGTGTACAGGGTGGTGTCGTGCAGTCGTACCTCGCACCCCGGCTTGCCCAGGAGGGGACGGTAGTAGGTCAACGAGGCGCGGATCTTCGCCGCGAGCGTGTCGCCGATGCCTTCCTCCCGGCCCCGGACGGCGACCGCCCCGCCGGTGGGGTCGCCGAAGCACAGCCGTACGCGGACGCCGGCGTGCGCGCGCTCGGCGAGCATCCGGGCCACGTCGGGGTTGGACTGGGCGAAGAAGGTGCCCGAGAAGACGAGCACGCTGATCTCCTTCTGCGCTCCTCGAAGCAGCGAGATCCACATCTCTCGGGGCACGCTCGCCCGGTTCGCGTAGGTGCCGACGAGTTCACCGTCGGAAGTCGGCGCTGTCCGCGTCGCGCGGGTCTGCTGCGGGGGCCAGAGGAAGGACTCCTCGACGCGCAGGTGCTGGGCCGCGACGAATCGGTGGCGCCGATGGGGAACGCGCCCGCCGAGCCAGCGGCCTACGGTCTTGGGGTCCACTTCGCAGATCTCGGCGAGCGACTCGATCGAGACGCCCCGCTGGGCGAGTACGGAATGCAGTCGCTCGTTCACGCTGGTCATGCAAGCGTGGAACGAGGAGGCGGGGCAAGGACGTATTGGGACGTCTTCACCGGGCCGCTCTCGGCCTTCTCCCTACGCTGGCGCCATGCAGCTCATTGTTCTGTGGGACATCGACCACACGCTCATCGAGAACGCCGGGGTGAGCAAGGAGATCTACGCGAGCGCGTTCTCCCTTCTCGCGGGGCGGGATCCGGACGGGCCGGCGCGGACGGAGGGTCGTACGGATCGCCTGATCATGCGGGAGCTGCTTGTCCGGCACGGTGTCCCCGTGCCGGACTGGGCCGTCGTGGAAGCGGCTCTCGTCAAGGCCGGGGAAGGGCGCGAGGAGGATCTTCGCCGTCGCGGAAGCGCCCTGCCTGGGGTGCGTGAGGTACTCGCCGCAGCGGCTGGCCGGCATGGCTGGATCTCGTCCGTCCTGACGGGGAACATCGCGGCCAACGCCGCCGTGAAGCTCTCCGCCTTCGGGCTGGACACGCTCCTCGACCTGTCCGTGGGCGCGTACGGCGCCGACGCGGATCTGCGGCCGGACCTCGTGGAAGTGGCTCGCGAGCGGGCCCGTCGGCTCCGAGGCGTTGGAGCGGACGTCCCGGTGGTACTCGTCGGTGACACGCCTCGGGACGTCGAAGCCGCGCTCACGACCGGCTCGCAGATCATCGCGGTCGCGTCCGGCATCCACAGCGAAGAGGAGTTGCGAGCGGCGGGAGCCTCCGTGGTCCTGAGGGACCTGTCCGAGACCTCTCGGGTGCTGGATCTGCTGGAGCGCGCCGCGCAACGGTGAAACGTCCCAGGACGTCCTGCCTGGCGTCCGCAGACGCGGTGACGGTGTCCCCTTCTCCTTCCCCATCATCTGTCTCAGCACGGATCGCAAGCCAGCGATCGCCCGAAGGAGCGGTCGCTGGCCTCACGAGGGGAGAAGGGGGCCATGAAGCGCGAGTACGAAGTCCGGTTCCTGGATGTCGACGCCGCCGACATCCGCACCAGGCTCGGCCGGGTGGGGGCCGTCCAGAGGATCCCCTGGGCGCTGCGTACGTGCTGGATCTTCGAGGGGGAGGTTCTGGACCCCGGTCTCTGTCTCCGCCTCTGTGGTCAGGGCGCACGCGTCAGCCTCGCGCTGGGTTCGTCCTGCGCCTCCTCGGTGCTCCAGGGCAGCGCGGTCGTCGAGACCGTGGTGTCCGACCGCGCGGCCGCGGTGGAGATCCTTCGCAAGCTGGGCCTGCGCGAGACCCGCTATCAGGAGCACTTCCGCGAGGAGTGGCGGCTGGGGGAAGCGGCGTTCTCGATCGAGGCGTGGCCCGACCTCCCCGTGCTCGTCGCGGTCGCCGGCCCCGACGAGGCGTCCGTCCGGCAGGCGGCGGCTTTGATCGGGTTCGACTTCGGCGATGCCCAAGCCGAGAGCGTCGAGCAGATCTACCTGACCGCGGCCAAGCGCAACGTGCTTGCCGAACCCACCCTCCTCTTCGCCGATACCGCCCATGCCCGTGCGACGTGACCTGGCACGAGGGGCGACAGCCGAACTCACCACTGGCCGACCGACCCCCATCGAGCGATGGTCTCGGCCACTTGGCCGATAAGCCTTCAATCGCTCAACTGCCTTGCGCGGAACGGGGTTACGCCGCCGGTAACCTCGGGCGGGCGAGGCGCTGAGCGCCCGCCATCTGGCCTGCCTGAAAGCTGAAAGGGAATCGATGGCCCAGGATCTGGAAAACACCGTGGAGCGCACGCTCGTCCTTCTCAAGCCCGACGCTCTGGTCCGTGGTTTCGGCGGGAAGATCATCAGCCGGTTCGAGGACGCCGCACTGAAGATCGTCGGCGTGAAGATGAAGCAGATGGACGCCGAGTTCACCCGGCGCCACTACTTCGACCTGGAGGAGCGGCTCGGCCCGGAGGTCTACAACCTCACCGCGACCTTCATGCAGCAGGGCCCCGTCATCGCGCTCGTCCTGGAGGGCTTCGACGCGGTCGCGACCGTACGGAAGATCGTCGGCAGCACGTACCCGAACGAGGCTCCCGCCGGCACCATCCGGGGCGACTTCTCGCACTACAGCCGTGGTGCCAGCGCCGCCTCCGGGAAGGCCGTGGCGAACCTCGTGCACGCCTCCGGCAACAAGGAGGAGGCTGACCAGGAGGTGGCGCTCTGGTTCGACAAGGACGAGCTCCACGACTACCGCACCCTCGCGGAGATCTTCACGTACTGACCCGCACCGAGGTCACCTCTCGGAAGCCGACGCGTTGAACACCACCCAGCACCAACGTAGGAGAGAAGACCCATGCCCAACCCGACCCGCGTCGCCTCCGCAGCCGAGCTGGAGAGCGTCTTCCAGCAGGAGCTGGCCACCGACCGCTGGGCCGCGGCGGAGACCGCCTTCGCCCTCGCCGTCCAGAGCCGCGACGCCGGCGACTGGGACAAGTCCCGCGAGTGGGCGAGGCAGTGCCTGACCCTGCTCACCGGCTTCCCCAGCGACACCGAGGGCGACGTCGCCACCAAGAGGGTGTCCGTCGGCGGCGTCCTCCTGCCGAACTACCTGCACGAGGGCGTCCTGCGCGACCGCTTCGGCGACTTCGACTGACGTACGACCCCGGCGGCGGTGCGGCACTCGACAACGGGCCGCACCCCGCCGGCCGCTGACCAACCACACATCACGTCCAGCCGAGCCAGCCCCCATGCGCGGGACGGCTCGGGCGGACCACCCATGCCTCATTCCGGAAGGGAGCCCCTGTGGCCATCGAGATCGAGATGCGCGCCCGGTTCGACGAGGAGACGTACGAGAAGCTCCTCGTCCGCCTCGCGGCGGAGGCCGAGGACCTCGGCTGCGACGACAAGAACATCTACTTCTACGTGCTGCCGGACCAGCTGCTGAAGGTCACCGACAACACGGCCGCCGGCTCGGCGAAGATCACGCTCAAGGCCAGCAAGATCGGCCAGGGCGCCGCCTTCCCCGAGACGGAGTTCGCCATCGCCCGGGACGACGTGCCGGCCGCCGTGCGGATCTTCAACGCCCTCGGCTTCGAGGGCACCATGCACCAGGCGTTCAACCAGCGGCACAACTTCCGCTTCCGCGGGGTCGAGATCGCCGTGAAGTGGAGCGAGGCGTGGGGGCACCACGCCGAGTTCGAGGTCCTCCTCGACGAGGGTGCCGGCGCCACCGCCCAGGAGGAGGCCACCGCCCGCATCCGCGGCGTCGCCGACGAACTCGACATCCACCTGATGACCGAGCAGGAGCTCGCCGACTTCACCGCCGCCTTCGAGGCCGCCGAGCAGGAGCGCAAGGACAAGGAGGCGGCGCCCGCCGCCACCGCCAGCTAGGCATCCGCTGCCGCAGACCACCATGAGGGGGTGGGCCCGATGAGCACGACCCTGCCGGCCGACAGTCTGGTTGAGCTGGCCGCGCGCAAGCAGCTTCCGCACCACCAGTACACCGATCCCGCCACCGTCCGCTGGATCGCCGCCAACCGGCCGGAGCTCCCCGACGGCCCGCCTCCTCCCACCCTGCGACCGAGCTCGCGGCAGCTCGTGACCCGCGCGGCCCTGCCCGCCGACTGGCTGGCCGAGGCCAGGTGCCACGACTCGCTCCATGGCATCCGGCACGCCGTACGGACCGCCGCCATGGCCGCTCTCCTCGCCGAGGCCACCGGTCTCGGCGAGGAGGACACCGCCACGCTCGTCCTGGCCGCGGCCGTGCACGACTGCCGTCGGCTCCACGACAAGGACGACACCGGCCACGGTGCCCGCGCCGCCATCTGGCTCACGGAGAACGCCGGCACCGTCTGGGACCGCTTCGGCCGCACCCCGACGCCCAGCCGCGTCACCGCCGCCGGCACGGCGGTCCGCCTCCACGATCTGCCGTACGAACACTTCTCGCCGGACGACCACGCCGACCACGCCCGTACGAGGACGATCACCGACCTCCTCAAGGCCGCCGACGCCTTGGACCGCTATCGCCTGCCCAAGCTCACCTGGTGGCCCGACCCGACCCACGTCCGCGCCGAGGCGTTCGCCGACCTGCGCACCACCGCCTTCGAGCTCGTCGTCCGGTCCGAGTCCGCGTGGCTGGCCGGGGCCGACAGCGCGGAAGCCGTTCTCGGCAGCCTGGCGATCATGGAGCTGATCGGCTGATGGACTTCCTCGACGCCTACGAGCAGTGGGCCGACGCCCACTCCTTCTTCGACACCACCCTCATCCCCAGCCCCACCGACGGCCAGGACCCGCTCGCCGCGCAGACCGCGGCCTGGGACAAGCGCCTGGCCGACACGCCCAACGGCCGGCTCCTGCGGGACAACGCGATGTTCCGGGCCCTGGGGACGGGCGACAAGCTCCACCTGCTCCACGTCACGCACGCCCTGGAGCAGATCAGCGAGCACGGCGCGCTGTACCCCTCCGGGGGCTGCCTGGTCGGCAGCGTCTACTGCGCGCCGCTCACGGCCTCCGAGCGCGGCTTCCGCATGCACAACCTCGGTGAGTACATCCTGACCAAGGAGGCCCCGGCTTTCGTGGCGAAGGCCGGGGTGCCGAGGCGGGAGCCGACCCCGCTGATCTTCGAGGTCTCCCTCCCGCCGCAGGCGTACCGGGGCCTGGCCGGCGTGGACTACCTCCGTCTCGGCTCGATCCACCTGCAGATCTACAGCCGTCTGGAGTACCTGCTCTCCAAGGCCGAGCGCCACCAGTTGCGCGAGACGATCGTCAGCCGGATCAAGAACTCTGCGGCCTTCCTCGCCCTGGCGGCTGCAGTCGCCCACCAGGGCGCCACGGTCTCCCCGGAGAACTTCCTCCGGCTCCTGGACGAGACGATCCCCCGCTTACCGATCCTCGGCTACGTGTACTTCGAGGCCCTGGCCGAGTACCTGATGCTGCACTCCACCACGGACGACACCCGCGAGCGGGCCGAGCACGGCGAGTTCAACAACTGGCTGTACAAGGACATGCTGTTCGCGTCCTTCCCGGACATGGCTGGCAAGTTCGACCTCGCGCGGTTCCGGCCCTCGCCCACCGGCCTGGCCACGCTCCTGGCCCGCATCGACCCGAGCCTCGACGCGCGCCACGCCCGCGCCTACCTGACCGAGCGGATCAGCCACCTCGTCGCGGCCCGTCTCTTCACTCCCGGCCAGGTCCCCGAAGCCTGGCACCGCACCCGCTGGGAGTTCGACGGCCTCTCCACCCAGCTCGGACCGCTCCTCGGCCACCTCATCCACCGAGAGCTCCGCACCTTCGGCCGGTACCCGGACTTCTACTTCTACTACGACCAGCACAAGGCGCTCCAGGCGTGGAACTACTGGAACCACATGGACATCATCGCGCCCTTCAACGGCACGATCCCCAAGGGCGAGATCGGCATCAACCCCGCGTACCCCGACCTCGACTATCGCGTCTGGCGGGCCGAGCGGGACGACCACGGACGACTCCACCCCGCCGAGGAACTCGCGCTGACCATCGCCCCGCGCCTGGTGGACATCAAGTACACGCTCATGCGTAACAACAGCCGCTGATCAGGGCCAGCCCGCACGGCAGATCGCCCGCCCCCCTGTCCCCTCACCCTGCCGAAGTGGAGAGGCATGTCGACCCACGAGCACCCACGTCCCACCCGCGCCTGGCCGGCGCCCGCGCAGACCGCCGAGACGATCTTCACCGAGGTATTCCGCACCAACCACTGGGGATCACCGGAGTCGTTCTCCGGGCCCGGATCCGACCTGCGGCAGACCGAAGCGGTCCGCGGCGCCCTCGCATCCGTCCTGGCGCGGTACCCGATCCGTACGATCACGGACGCAGGCTGCGGAGACGTCAACTGGATCCGCCACGTCGACGGCTTCGACCGGCTGGACGCGTACGTCGGCCTGGACGTCGTCCCTGACCTCGTCGAGCTGAACCAGAAGCGGTACGGCAGCGAGCGCATGTCCTTCCAGCAGGCCGACCTCAGCCGCGACGAGATCCCGGCCGCGGATCTCGTCCTCACCCGCGACTGCATGGTCCACCTCACCCACCACGAGGTCCTGGCGTTCCTCGCCCGCATCGCCGCCAGCGGTTCCGCCTACCTCCTCGCCACCACGTACGCCGACCTGGCGGAGAACCGCGACACCACGGACGGGCACTGGCGCCCGCTCAACCTCCAGGCGGCCCCTTTCCGCCTCCCGTCGCCCATCGAGCACTTCGACACCGACTTCACCGACAACGGGCGACACCACCCGGGCAACGGTCTGGGGCTGTGGCGGATCGAGCAGCTCAGCACCTGAAGCACCTGAACCACCCACTCACGGCGACCCAGGAAGCGAGACACGATGGCCACGCACGACGCCCAGATTGCGTCCCTCCTCGACCAGCTCGACCGCGCCCTCGCCTCCCCGGCGACCACGCACGGCCTCGCCCGCACGCTCAGGGCGGCCGCCAAGGAGGCCGAGCTGCACCGCCACCACCGAGCCAGCCTCGCCGGCCTGCCCGACGGCGTCCTCCAGCCCGGCCCCGCCAAGGTCCAGATCGGCGGTGGCGGTCACCGCATCGACGGCTTCTTCAACATCGACATCGTCCCGCCGGCCGACCTCCTGTGGGACGTACGCGAGGGCCTGCCGCTCGCCGACGAAAGCACCCAGGAGATCTTCTCGGAGCACTTCCTGGAGCACATCGACTACCCCCGCTCCGCCAAGACCTACGCCCGCGAGGCGTTCCGCGTGCTCACGCCCGGCGGCCGTCTCATCACCGGGGTGCCGGATGCGGCCTTCGTGCTTGGCCAGTACCCGGCCGGGCCGGAACAGGCTGAGGAGATGATCGCCCGCTGGTACGCCAAGCGGGACTGCCGCAAGGACATCAACACCTACCTCGACCTGATCAACTACGTCTTCCGCGACCAGGACGACGACCCCACGTACAACCCTCACTACTGGGCGTACGACTTCGAAAAGCTCAGCCATCTGTTCACCGAGGCCGGCTTCGCCACAGTCGAGCCCTGGACCTTCGACCCGAGCATGGCCAACCCGAAGCGGCAGTGGGCGAGTGTCTACGTCATCGCGACCAAGTAGGCAGCCCGACGTGCTCACGGAACTCGCCTTGGGACACCGGGTGATCCCCGGCATCGCCGACTTCGCCCGCGGCGGTCGTCCGGCTGCGGCGACCACGGACGACGCCAACACATGGGTCGACGGCTTCTGCTGGCTCTACTGCGGACGGAGGTGGACGCGCGTTCTCTGGATCGGCCCGGCAACCGTCGCCGGTGCCCAGGCGCCGATGTACGCCTGCGGTCCGTGCATCGGCACGCTCCACGAGCTGGTCTGGGAGTCCCTCCTCCTCGGCGACACGTCGGCTGGCGCCCCGTCGCAGGACGAGCCCCCAGCCGCCGAACCACCCACCCCACGGCGAACAGGCAAACACCGCGGCCAAGGCCGGCTCCTGCGCCGCCGTTAGACCCCCGCCCCGGACACGGACGAGTTACGCCGCTCCCCCACGGCAATGGCCCTGTGTCCGGGGCGGGTCAGTGCACGCTTCCCTCCCCACGTCAGCAGATCCGGCGATGCACGCGTGGCTGCACTGGCGCGTTACGCGGTGCTTGGCGCTGGCGTAGGATTCCGGAGCCCGTCGGGAGTCTCATCGCAGACCGGTTCCACAGCCCGCCCGGAGAGTCCTGCCATGTTCCGCCTAATCTTCGACACTTGCACTTGCCCTCGCCCGAACCACACTCCGCGTTGCCTCGTCTTGCGCGAAGCGCGCCGTGCCGAGTACCAGGCGGAGAAGGCGTACCGGGCGCAGTTGAGCCCTGCCCGGCGGGTCGGGCTGGAGGGCCGTCAATGGCGCAGGGACAGCCTTGAAAACGAGCCGTGGGTGGCCCCGCACCTTTCCGAAGTCGAGCGCGCAGCGGCCGCACGCAGGCGAGTCGAGCGATGGGCACAGTTGAAGTGGTGGGCGATTACCGTCGCCATCGTCATCGGGGTGACCATCTGGCGGGTCGCCATACCGATGCTGCAGGAACTGGGACAAGCCGACTAGCACGGGTACGGCGGCGGGCAAGTCGGCGGTATGAGCGATCGCTCTCGGGGCCGGCGGCTTCGCGCCGACCCCGAGAGCGTTCAACGGCTCAGTCCAGGGTGATCAGGCGCTGAGCCAGAAGTCGGACTTCGGGTACGAGGCCGCTGAGGATGTCCCGGGTGAGCTGAGTATCAGGTCGGGCGGCGAGGTCCTGGACGGCGGTCCAGCTCTCGGCGATCAGCTGGAGACTGTGCTGTGCCCGGTCGATGGCCTCCTGCCTGCGGGCCAGGAACTCTTCGGCACGCTGGTTGGCCTGGTGCCAGGTGATGTCTCCCCGCTCGGCGAGCTGGGCCAGGGGTGGTGACATGTGGCCGTCCGCAAGGTGGAGCTCGTCGGCATCGACGATCTGCTTCCGGATGCGGTTGTCCTCCTGTCGTTCCTCCAGCGTGGTGATGGCTTCGTCGAGGGTGAGGTGGCCTTCGGTAACAAGCTGGGCGAGGTCCGGGGCGTGCTCGGTGAGGCGGTCGCGCTTCTCCTGGAGGGCTTCGGCTCGGGCCTTGTTCTCACGAGCGATGTCGTAGGCGGCGTCGAGTGGGAAGGCGCCGATGCGGACCTGTTCGGCGAGGTCGGGGGTGTGCTGGAGAACGATGTTGGCGGCGGAGAGGCGGGTGCGGCTGAGGCCGTGGGTCTTGGCCAGGCCGCGCAGGGAGTGTCCCGAAAGGGAACAGGCCATGGCGGTGATCATTGCCAGCTGGCCCTTGTTGAGATGTCGGCGGATGACGTTCTTGGAGAAGATCTTCGCTCGGGGGTTGTCGCCGGTGTAGGTGGTGAAACGGGGTTCGACGCCGGCGATCTCGCAGGCGGCAAGCCGGTTGCGCCCGTCGAGGAGGACGCCGTCCGTGTCGAGGACGATGTCATGTAGCAGGCCATCGGTCTTGATGGACTCGGCGAGGTCGAGCAGCTCGTCGGGATCGAGCATCGGGAAGACGTCGGCGGCGGGATGGACCTTCAGAGTGGGCTCCTTGCGGCTGTCAGCGCTGTCGGTGGCGCTGGGCTGTGGGTGTCGTGGGTGCCGTGGTGGGCTGGGGGTTTCGAGCCTGGTGGGCGCTGGGTGCGGGCGCCATGGCGGAGCGGCGGCGGGCGGCTTCGGCGCGGGGGTTGGGGGCGGGGTTGCGGCTGGTGTGCTGGATACGGGTGATCAGCACGCGGGCGGGCTGGCGGGCCGTGGTGAGTTCGCGTTGGGCGGTGGCTTCCTTCAGGAGTTGGTGGGGTTTGTGGCCGCCGGCTTCGGCGTCGGCGAGGACGGTGGCGAGGGCCGGCCAGGCGGGGTCGGTGAGGATGCGTTCGGCGTGGTCGGGGACGGCGGTCCGTACGTCGTGGGACAGGGTCCGGAGGGCCTGATCGTTCGGCCGGCGGGTGGCGAGGCTGCCGACTACGGGCGTGAGGGCCCGGTCGGCGGCGGCCTGAAGGTGGCGGAGGGTCTGGCGGGCTGCTTCGGCCTGGTGGGCGTGGTTCATCGCCTCGTGCCAGCGGGCAGCGACGATCGTGGCCCAGACGAGGGCAGCGAGCAGAGTCGCCAGGGCGCTGCCGTCGGGGCCGGTGGCGGTGTGGACGAGGTCCCGGGCCGCCTTGCGCAGGGTCGTGGCGGCCTGGCTCTCGGCGCGGACCTGGGAGCGCTGCGCGCGGACGAATGCCCTTGAGGCGGCTCGCAGTTCGGTCTGAAGCTGGCCGGGGGCCCTCTGGGTGGTGGCTTCGATGAGGTCGCCGAGCGCGGTGATGTGCGCCTGGGCGTAGGCATCGTCGTCCATGCCGGTGCGAAGGGTGTCGAGGGCATCGGTGGCCTGGTGCCAGGGGGTGGCGGGCTGGTCGCGGCGGGCGGTGGGGTGTTCCTCCGGTGCGGTGGTCTCCAGGCGGGCCCTGAGCTTGGGGAGGGTGAGGTCGGGGGCGATCTTTCCGCCGGGGTGGAAGATCTGTTCGCCGTCCTTGTTGAGGTCGCCGGGGCGGCCGACGGCGTAGCCGAGGAGGTCTCCGGACGGTCCGCGGCGGGGTTTGACCGCGATGCCCATGGCTTCGAGGTAAGCGAGGAGTTCCTCCGTATCGCTGGCGTGGGGGATGGCGGCGCGGATGCGGTCCTGGAGCCAGTCGCGGCTGGTCTGCTCCCAGCCGAGACGTTCAGCTTTGTGCATCTCGGCCTGGGTGGGCCGGCGGCCGCCGGTGCGGTCGCCCTTCTTCAGCTGGCGCAGGCCGTAGTCGGTCTCGATCTGGCGGCAGGCGTCGCCGACGCGGATACCGCTGTCGTGAAGCCGGGGGCGGCGGCCGTCCTCGCGGACGGTGGTGGCGAGGATGTGGATGTGGTCGTCCGCGTGGCGTACGGCGATCCACCGGCACGCCAGGTCGTCGCCGGGTGGGGCGATGCCGGCGGCTTCAACGATCCGCTGGGCGATGTCGGCCCACTCCGTGTCGGAGAGGTGGCGGTCTTCGGGGGCGGTGCGGACGGGGCAGTGCCAGACGTGGTCGGTGACCTTCCTTCCGAACTCGCTGTTCCGAAGGTGGACGGGCTCGTCGAGGTGGCGGGCGAGCTGGGTGAGGGTGGCCTCGGGGTCGCGGCCGGGGTCGGGCATGCCGAGCATGGCGAAGCCGGCGACGATGTGCGGGTCGGTGTGCTCGTCGTGGCGGCCGGGTCCGTAGAGGTAGGCGAGCAGGCCACGGGTGTTGGAACCGGCCGGTTTGATGGCGGCGATCACGCGACCAGGTCCTTCCTGGAGTCGGCAGGTTCGCGCAGGGCCTCGGCAATCAGCTCCAGCAAGCGGTGGAGCTCGTCGAGACGGTGGCGGATGTCGGGCGGCGTGAGGTCGCTGTTGAGGGCGCGGGCGATCTGGTTGACGTTGACGCCGATCCGGTTGAGCTCGCGCAGCACCTGGGCGCGGAACATGTGGGTGCGGCGGCGGTCCTCGGACAGCGGCAGGTTCGCCGTGAACCGGCCGGATACGAACGCGAGGACGATGTCGGCGGCGAAGCCGGATTCCCCCTTGTAGCCGTGCTCGGCGGCGGCCTCCTGAAGAGCGTTGTGCTCGTCGCCGGTGAACCGCAGCGGGCCGACACGGACGGTCCGCTTGGTACCGGTGAAACGGCGGATCGCCGGCTGCACGCTCTGCACCACACACTCATCGGCCGGCGGCTCGGTGACGGGTGCGGGGCGGAGGATCTGCTGCTGGACGGCGTGGAGCTCGTCCGGGTCGGGGCCGCCCTCGGTCCCGGCCTCCCGGTCCGGCGCCCCCTGGCGCCGGGCCGTCTCCGCCACCCCCGGGGCGGAGATTCCCGAAGACCGGCCTTGAGTCGGACTCGGGGTACTACTGGCTCCGCCAGGGGCAGCCCGTCCGAACGCCAGCCGCAAACGTCCCAGCAGCATAGGGGACTTCGTCGGCACGGACAGCTCGTCCGGGACGGCCTCGGCATCGTGCGAGTCGTGCGTGTGGCGCTTCATGGGCAGTTCTCCGGATGAGGAAGAAAGGACAGGCAGGCCCGCGTGGAAGGCCAGGCGACGTGCAGCAGGTAGTTGGCTGTCCACAGCTGTGGAGGAGTACGCGCTGCGGGCAGTGGCCTGGTGACGGAGGCGGGATTCCGGCGGAGTCGGTGCGGGGGCCGACGGGTTTCGGTGGCACCGGAAGTACTTCCGGTGCCACCGAAGGGCATCGTTGCGGACGGCTCAGCCGATGCTGCTGCCGACTGCGACCGTGGGCCCTGACTCGGCCTTTCGGGCGTTCAGCTCGTCGCAGATGTTCTTCACGCGGCCGTTGCCGACCTTGCGGCCGCGGTTGACGCGGATCTCTTCGACGATCTCGGTGGGAGAGGCGGTTCCCGTACGGGTCATGACCTCGCGCGCGATCGCCCGGATCTCGTCATCGGAGATGTCCTGCGGGCGCCCGGTACGCCGAGGCCGTGCTCCGGCCGGCTTGGGGGGCTTGCTGGCGGCATCGCCGCCTGGCGGGGTTTCGGTGTCGGCCAGACGATCGGGGTCGGGATGCTCCGTCGGCCCGTCGCCGCGATCCTTGCCTTCGCCTGGAGGGGACGACGGGGCGACCACCTTGGCCGGGGGCATCGATTCCGGGACGGACTTTCGGTGGCCGTCGGGCCGCTCGACAAGCTGGTGGATCTGCCTCATCAGGACGCCGAAAGCAAGGAGCGCGGCGGTCGGAGGGACTGCGGCGACCACGTAGTCGAGCCAGTGCACAGTGCGGGCGTCGCTCGTTCCGCTCACGCCCGCCACGTTGAGCGCGATGGATCCGACCGACCCGATGGCGGTCACAGCGATGGCCCACAAGTCGGTGACCTGGCGCAGGCTCGCGCGGAGCATGAGCAGCTCGCCCGCGACGATGAACGCGTCGAGGGTGGCGGGCCACGCCCAGCGGCGGATCGGGGAGTTGCCGAGGCCGTGTTGGCCGGCAACGTCGGCCAAGTGTGCGTAGGAGAGCCAGAACGCTCCGGCCGTCAGGAGGACGATGACGACTCCGGCCGCGACGAGCGCGAACCGTTCGGCAGTATGCCCAGTTGCCATCGGCCGCCCCTCACCGGGCCTGCTACCCGGCTGCGTGCGGCGTAGTGGTCGAAGGCGAAAGAGGAGAGTCAAGCGGGATACTCCTTGGGGCAGTGGTGTGAAGCGTCTTGGGCGTCTTGGCCGTTGCAAGCGCAGGTCAGGGCCGGTACGGCAGGCCCGATCGGTATCCGTCCTGGCTGTGTCCCGGCGGGGACGGCGCGGATCGGCCTTCCGTCTTGGCCGCATGGCCGGTGACCTGCGGCGATACGGCACGTACGCGTGGGACGGCACGAGACGGATGCGGGCGACGTCCCAGCAGCCCGTGGCAGCCTTGATCGCGTTGCCGTCTTGGGCCCGGTTGCCGTCTTGCGCGTATGCCCTCTGACCTGCGAGGTCACGGCAGGGACGGCAAGGACGGCAACCAGCGGGGGCGGGACGGTCAGCTCTGCGGGAGGGTTGGCGCGGCGTCGACCGGGTGGACGGTCGGGCAGTAGCGGCGCCAGGGGTCGAGGAACTTGTTGCGCATGTAGCCCTTGCGCTGGGTTCCGTCGGCGATGCGGACGTTTCCGGGCTTGATGCCGAACTGCCGGAGCATCGAGCCGAGGTCGCGCGGGCTGAGCCCGCTACGCCCCCACTCGGCCCACGGGCTCTCCGGATCCTGGCGCAGGTGGTGAATGAGGTCCTCCGTGGAGAGGCTGTCGACCTCGCGCTGGGCGACGAAGACGCGCCGGATGTCGGCCAGGATGCGGGCCCCGCTGGGGTGATCCTCCTCGGCCGCCGCCTCGGCGGAGACCATCTGCTCGCACGCGGTACGGGCACGGCGCGGCCAGGTGCCGGCGGCGAGGTCGGCGACGATGACGAGGGGCTCCCAGGTGTCGGCTGCCCGGTCCTCGACAGGCATCGTCGGTTCCAGGTCGGCGGCCTCGTCCAGCAGGGGCCTCGCCCAGATGGCGATGCGGTTGCGTAGGTCGTGGAGGGACGGGATGTCCCGTCGTGAGCGGAAGGGGCGGACGGTCTCGCCTTCCGCCCGTCGGCGCATGCGGATGACCACCGACCGGTCCATGATCGTGTCGGGCAGGTCGCCGATTCCGGCGATGGCTGCCATGGCGAAGGTGGCGAACCGGTGGGGTGTGTGGTCGTTGCCGACGACCCGGGTCACGTAGCGGTTGCGCTGGTGGCCGGCGTTCAGCAGGCCGCGCATCTCCTCGTTCTTCTCGGCCTGCTTCGGCGTGCCGAAGATCGTGTCCGCCTCGTCCACGAGGAGCGTGGGCGGTTCCTCGGTGATGGAGCGGAAGACCGCCGCCGGCGTGGTGTTGATCGTGAGCATCGGCTCGTGGACCGTCTCGGTCAGCACGTCGAGCAGCCGGGACTTGCCGCATCGCTTCGCCGGGCCGACCACCGCGAGGCGTGGGGCGTGCTGCCACGCGGGCTGCAGATGCGTCGCCGCCACCCACAAGGTGACCGCGTCGAGCGCCTGCTCGGAGGGCAGGATGACGAACTTCGCTATCTGCTCACGCAGTTCGTCGAGCAGCTCCGACCCGTGCGTCGGCTCGGGATCAGGCTGTTCCGTTTCGGGACACCGCTTGGGGTCGAGGTCGGACCGTTCATCTTCGGGACACCGCTCGTCGGGCGGCGAGGGCTGCGCCGGACCGTCGGTGGCCTGGCTGGTCTCTGCTGTGGTCCGGCCCGGCTGGCCGGGCACGGCGACCGGCGGCCACGCGGTCGTGCCCTGGTCGGAATAGGGCTCGGGCATCGCGGGTTGCACTGGGCAGCTCCTCTTCTCGCGTCGCCAGGCATACGGGCCCGGCGCGCGGGGTCGTTCGTGGGATTACGGGCGGGGGGTTGTTGAGCCTCCGGCGTTGCCTCGCCGGAGGCTCTCTCGCTTCCCGAGCGGGGCGAGGGAACACGGACCGTACGTCCACGCCTCGCGACAGTCCAGCGATTCTGTGTCAGCTCAGCGCAGAACCGTCTGTTATCTTCTTTCGCCCTCACGCAGCCAGCCCCAACAGGCTGAGCAGGTCCGCCGTCACCACGCGGTACGCCTTACCCAGGCGCAGGACCCTGCATGGGTACTCACCCCGCTTGGCCAGCTCGTAGCCCTTGCTCCGCCCGAGACCCAGCGCACGGTTGCCTGTGTCCAGGTCAATGGCTGCCGGCAGGGCTAGCAGCTCGTCCCGGCTCATGCCCTTCGGGCCGGTCCCCGCGATGTCGTCGCGCACGCGGCACCCCTCTCGTCACAGCCCTCGGCGAACACGGTCGTCGTGTCCGGCTCCAGGCCGACGAGAACCATGATGAAGAAGCTAATGTGTCGCCATGACACAACACGGTTTCGATGATGAAGAGGATGACGACTTCCCGGAGTGGGTCGACCGCATCAGGAACAACGTCGCCGGCGAAGTCCGGCGCCGCAGGAAGGAGAAGAGGTGGAGCGCCCAACGGCTGGCCGAACGCTGCGAAGAACTCGGGCACCCCATCCCTCGCAACGTGATCGCCAACCTGGAATCCGGCCGTAGGGCGAACCTGCCCTTGGTGGACGTCATGGTGCTGGCAGCGGCCCTGGAGACGTATCCGATCTGCCTGATCTTCCCCCTCGGCTACGTCGAGCGGACCCAGGAGCTCCCCTTCCACGCGCTCATCCCGACCTGGGACGCCATGCGGAAGTTCACCGGCGAGGAGCGGGACTACGAGACCGACAGTGGCCTCATGTCCGAGTTCAACCTGCACGCCAGCCTGACCCGAACCGTCATCGCCGCCCGACGCGAGGCCGAAAGCGCCGCCTTCGACGCCGAGACCGCGACAACCTCCGGCCAGCGCGAGGAGGCCGAGCGGAAGGCCGCCGAGTACGCCCAGCGCGCCGAGGAAGCCAAGCACCGACTCCTCAACCTCCGTGACGACATCCGAGAGGAGGGCGCCATCCCACCTGAACTGTCCCCATGGCTCGAAGACATCGAGCCGCAGCCTGACCCCGACCAGGAGGAAGACGATTGAAGGGCTCGACCTACCGCCGCTGTTCCTGCCGTGACCCCAAGACCGGCAAGGAGCTCGGCGCTTCCTGCCCCAAGCGCAATAGCAGGAATCACTGCACGTACTCCATACGCCAGGAGCTGCCGCCCCGTGAGGACGGCAGCCGACGGTCCTTCGCACGAGGCGGATACGGCAGTCTCAAGGCCGCCCAGGTCGATCTCGACCACGTGCGGGCCCTCCTGGGGCTCGCCGAGGTCGACGACCCCGAGGGCGTCCAACTGGTCGCCGCGATGCTGGCCGAGGTCAGCGGCGAGAAGCTGCCCCTGCCGGAGGTGGAGGAGACCCGGCGCCGGCTCAGGGCCGGCCAGGATCTCATCGGCAGCCTGACCGTGGCCGAGTGGCTGGACCGGTGGCTCGCCAGCAAGCGCATCCGGAAGTCGGGCATCAGCCGGTACGAGACCGATGTCCGCGTGCACCTCAAGCCGCACATCGGCCACCGGCGTCTCGACCGGCTGCGCGTCAGCCACCTGAGCGACATGTTCACCGCCATAACCGACGCCAACGCCGAGATCCTGGAGCAGAACGCCCAGCGACGTGCGGCGGTCGAGGAGTTGGCGACCGTCCCGTGGAAAGGTGTGGCGAACCGCGCCCGCCGCAAGGCGATGAAGGCCGCGATCGACGCGATGCCGCCCTTCCGCCGCGTCACCGGCCCCGCCACGCGCCAGCACATCAAGGCCACGCTCCGCGCGTCTCTCAACGACGCGATCGGGCAGCAGATCATCACGTTCAACCCGGCGGCCCATGTCGAGATCGACCCGGTGCGCAAGCCGAAGGCGCTCGTGTGGACGGACGAGCGGGTCGCCAAGTGGGAGCAGACCGGCGAGAAGCCGTCCCCCGTGATGGTCTGGACGCCGGAACACACCGGCGCCTTCCTCGACTTCGTCGCCGAGGACCGGCTGTACGCGATGTGGCACCTGATCGCCTTCCGCGGCCTGCGTCGTGGCGAGGCGTGCGGGCAGTCGTGGTCGGAGACCAACCTCGACCGGCACTCCCTCACCGTGACCGGCCAGCTCGTTCAGGACGGTTGGGAGGTCGAGGCGTCCGAGCCGAAGACGGACAGCGGCTTCCGCGTCGTGGCCCTGGACGACGACACCGTCCACGTCCTGAAGCGGCACCGCGAGCAGCAGGAGGCCGACCATGCCGAGTGGGGCTCGGCCTGGGTGAACACCGGGCTCGTCTTCACCCAGGAGGACGGTTCCTGGCTCCACCCGGGCAAGGTCACCGACCTCTTCGAGCGCCTAGTCGCCGCCTCCGGCCTCCCGCCGATCCGGCTGCACGATCTCCGGCACGGCGCGGCCACGCTCATGCTGGCGGCCGACATCGACATCAAGATCGTGTCGGACACGCTCGGGCACAGCGACACCCGGATCACGCGCGACATCTACCAGAGCGTGCTCCCCCACGTCGGCAAGAGCGCCGCCGAGGCCACCGCGAAGCTCGTCCCCCTCCAGCGCAAGGCCGAGCAAGAAGCGCAGGTCCGCCAGGCCGCCGAGGAAGCGAAGAAGGCCGCCAAGGCGAAGGCTAAGCGGAAGAAGAAGGCCAAGGCCAAGAAGGCCGCGAAGAAGGGCTGACGGCCCCTCCGCTCACGCATCGCTCACGCAAGCAAAGTCACGGCACTCCGACCGTGTGACTCGCCATGCCCCGAGCAACAGAAAAGGCCAGGTCAGCTGGTATCTGACCTGGCCTTTCTCTGAGCCGCCTTCGGGATTCGAACCCGAGACCTACGCATTACGAGTGCGTTGCTCTGGCCAACTGAGCTAAGGCGGCGTGCTGCGCGTCACCATGGTCGGTGCAGCAGCGTCGCCAAGTCTACACAGTTTCCGGGGGTGCTCCGACCACGGTCGGAGCCGCGGGGTCCGGGGGTCATGAGCAGCGCTTTCCCTCGGCGGGCGGGGTGCCCTCCAGGAGGTAGGTGTTGATCGCGGTGTCGACGCAGTCGCTGCCCCGGCCGTAGGCCGTGTGACCGTCGCCCTCGTAGGTGAGGAGGGTGCCGGAGGAGAGCTGGTCCGCGAGGGACCGGGCCCACTTGTAGGGGGTGGCCGGGTCGCGGGTGGTGCCGACGACGAGGATCGGGGCGGCGCCCTCGGCGGTGATGCGGTGCGGGCGGCCGGTGGCCGGGGACGGCCAGTAGGTGCAGTTCAGGGCGGCCCAGGCGAGGCCCGTGCCGAAGACCGGGGACGCCTTGTCGAAGGACGGGACGGCCCGCCGGGCGGCGGCCGGGTCCTGGTAGGCGGGGGGCAGGTCGAGGCAGTTCACGGCGGCGTTGGCGAACATGAGGTTCGCGTACGAGCCGTCCGGCTCCCGCTCGTAGTAGCTGTCGGCCAGCGCGAGCAGCGCCGAGCCCTCGCCGCCGATCGCCCGGGTCAGCGCCTCCCGGAGCTGCGGCCAGGCGCCCTCGTCGTACATGGCGGCGATGACGCCGGTGGTGGCCAGGGACTCGCCGAGCTCCCGGTCCTCGCCGGTGGGGACGGGGGCGGCGTCCGTGGTGCGGAAGAACGTCCGGAGGGCCTCGCCGGCCTCCGCGACCGAGCCGGTGCCGAGGGGGCAGTCGGGCCGGGTGACGCAGTCGGCGGCGAACGCCGTGAACGCGGTCTCGAAGCCGGCCGTCTGGTCCCGGTTGAGGTCGAGCGCCGAGAGGGACGGGTCCATCGCCCCGTCGAGGACGAGCCGGCCGACCCGCCCGGGGAACAGCTCGGCGTAGGTGGCGCCGAGGAAGGTGCCGTACGAGGCGCCGACGTAGTGCAGCCGCTCGTCGCCCAGCACCGCCCGCAGGATGTCCATGTCCCGGGCCGTCTCCACGGTGGAGACGTGCGGCAGGACCGCTCCGCTGCGCTTCTCGCACCCGGCCGCGAACCGCCGGAACGAGGCGGCCAGCGCGTCGACCTCCGCCGTGTCGTCCGGCGTCTGGTCGACCTGGGTGTACGTGTCCATCTCGGGGCCCGTCAGGCAGTCGACCGGCTCGCTGCGGCCGACCCCGCGCGGGTCGACGGCCACCATGTCGTAGCGGGCCCGCACCGGCTCGGGGTAGCCGATGCCCGCGTACCCCTGGAGGTAGTCGACGGCGGAGCCGCCGGGCCCGCCCGGGTTCACCAGCAGGGAGCCGATCCGCTGCCCCGGGCCGCTCGCCCGCACCCGGGAGACGGCCAGCTTGATCTCCGGGCCGTCCGGGCGCGCGTAGTCGAGCGGGGCGCGGAGCGTCGCGCACTGGAAGCCCTCGACGCCGCAGTCCCGCCAGGCGAGCTTCTGGCCGTAGTACTTCCTCAGCGC
Organism: Streptomyces roseofulvus; assembly: GCF_039534915.1. Lineage (NCBI taxonomy): Bacteria > Bacillati > Actinomycetota > Actinomycetes > Kitasatosporales > Streptomycetaceae > Streptomyces > Streptomyces roseofulvus. Next base: position 3,793,691 of record NZ_BAAAWE010000001.1, read on the forward strand.
CTCGGGCGACGCCGACGCCGAGGCTGCCTGGCGCGCGGACGCGGAGCCCGGCCCCGCCGGAGCGGCCGCGTCGCTCCCTCCCGTACAGCCGGAGAGGATCAGTCCGGCGGCGGCGAGCGCCGTGGCGGAGGTACGGAGGAGACGCCTGGAGTCCATGCCCGGAGCGTATCCGGACGGGTACGCACCGTGTCCAATCGTGCCGTGGCCGCTCGCCGGACCCGGCCGGGGGCTCAGCCGCGGAGCGCCATCGTCATCGCCTCGACCGCCAGCAGCGGCGCCACGTTCCGCTCCAGGGCCTCGCGGCAGGCGAGGACGGCCTCCACACGGCGCAGGGTCCGCTCCGGGGTGGAGTCCCGGGCGATCCGCTCCACCGCGTCCCGCACGTCCTCGTTGGCCAGCGCCGAGCCGGTGCCGAGCTGGAGCGTCAGGACGTCCCGGTAGAAGCCGGTGAGGTCGGTGAGCGCGAGGTCCAGGCTGTCGAGCTGGGTGCGCCGGCCCCGCCGCTTCTGCTTCTCCTCCAGCTCCTTCATCATCCCGGCGGTGCCGCGCGGCATCCGCCCGCCCTGCGCGGCGCCGAGCGCCGCCTTCAGCTCCTCGGTCTCCTTGGTGTCGATCTCCTCGGCGACCTGCTTCGCGTCCTCCGCCGCCGCGTCCACCAGCTCCTGCGCGGCCTTGAGGCAGCCGCCGATGTCCGCCACCCGCAGCGGCAGCTTCAGGACGACGGCACGGCGCGCGCGGGCCCGCTCGTCGGTGGCGAGCCGCCGGGCCCGGTCGACGTGCCCCTGGGTGGCCCGGGCCGCCGCGTGGGCGATCTCCGGCTCGATGCCGTCCCGCCGGATCAGCACGTCGGCGACGGCCGCGACCGGCGGCGTCCGCAGGGTCAGGTGGCGGCAGCGGGAGCGGATCGTGGGCAGCACGTCCTCGACCGAGGGGGCGCAGAGCAGCCAGACCGTGCGCGGGGCGGGTTCCTCGACGGCCTTCAGGACGGCGTTGGCCGACTTCTCGTTGAGCCGCTCGGCGTCGGTGACGAGGATGACCTGCCAGCGGCCGTTGGCCGGCGAGGTGAAGGACTTGCGGACGGTGTCCCGCATGTCCTTGACGAGGATCTCCGTGCCGACGGCGGAGACCGTCGTCACGTCGGCGTGGGTGCCGACCAGCACCGTGTGGCAGCCGGTGCAGAAGCCGCAGCCCGGCGTCCCGCCGAGCGCCCGGTCGGGGCTCACACACTGGAGGGCCGCCGCGAACGCCCGCGCCGCGTCGACCCGGCCCGCGCCCGGCGGGCCGGTGAACAGCCAGGCGTGCGTCATCTTCGACGCCTCGGGGGCGGGCTCGCCCGCGGCCTGGGCGGTGACCAGCGCGTCGGCGTCCCGCGCGGCGGCGGCGAGCTGCTCCTCGACCCGCTCCTGTCCGACCAGGTCGTCCCATACGGCCATGTCTGCCCCTCCTGAAGGTACGCCCTCCATTGTGGGGCAGCCCTCCGACAACGACCGCCGGCACCGGGCCCCGGCCTCAGGCGGCGCGGCGCCGCGTGAACCACAGGACGGCGGCCGAGCCGAGGACGACGGCGCCGGTGACGACACTGGCGACGACATGGGTGGCGCCGGTGTAGCCGGCGAAGGTGTTGGCATAGACGTTGGCGACGACGGACACGGCGAGCAGCAGCCAGGCCAGGAAACGCACGGGGACCTCCGGAAGGAACGGGCGGAGCGGTCGGACGGGCGCCGGGACCCGCTCCTCCGCCCCGGCCCTTCGATCCTCTCGCCCCCCGCACCCCCCGGTCAGCGGTACGCACCCCCCTGTCCATGGTGGAGCCCGCTCCACCGCCGCCGGGCCGCCGGTCGCCTAGCCTGAACGCATGCGCGACTCGATCAAGGACGCGGCCGGCGCGTGGCACCACCTCCTGGTCGGGGCCGGCATCGCGCTGCTCGGCTACCTCATGGCCGGTGTCGTCCTCTTCACCGCCCTCCTCACCCTCACCGTCCTCGGCGCGGGCGTCCTCCCGGAGAGCGTGCTGCTGCTGCGCCGGCTCGCCGGCTGGGAGCGGCGGCGGACCGCCGCGCTGACCGGGACCGCCGTCCCCGAGGCGTACGCGCCGCTCGAAGGCCCCCTCCCCACGCGCGTGCGCACCGCGCTCGAAGACCCCGGCACCCGCCGGGACCTGCTCTGGCTCGCCGCCCACTCCCTCTACGGCATGGTCCTGTGGTGCGTCTCCCTGCCGCTGTGGGTGGTCGCGCCGCTCGTCGACGGCGTGTGGAGCGGGTTCGCCGGCCGGGAGCCCGTCGCCCTGCCTCTCTTCCGGCGGCTCGCCGCCCTGGAGGCGGACTGGGCGCGGACGCTGCTGACGCCGACGCCGTCCGCCGCGCGGGACGCCGCGCTCGCCGCCCGGATCGAGCAGCTGACCACGACCCGGGCCGGTGCCGTCGCCGCGCACGGCGCGGAGCTGCGCAGGATCGAGCGCGACCTGCACGACGGCGCCCAGGCCCGCCTGGTGGCGCTCTCGATGCGGATCGGCCTCGCCCGCCGCGCGTACGACTCCGATCCGGCGACCGCCCGCAAGCTGTTCGACGACGCCCAGGACCAGGCCGAACAGGCACTGGCCGAACTCCGCCACGTCGTCCGGGGCATCCACCCGCCGATCCTCACCGACCGCGGACTCGCCGGGGCGGTCCGCGCGCTGGCGGCCGGCAGCGCCCTGGACGTGACGGTCGCCGTGGACGGCCTGGAGGGCCCGGTGCCGGGAGCGCCGGCGGCGCCTGCGGCCGACGCGCCCCGCGCGCCCGCCGCCGTCGAGGCCGCCGCGTACTTCGCCGTCGCCGAGGCGCTGACCAACGCCGCCAAACACAGCGGCGCCGACCGGGCCTCCGTCGAGCTGGCCCGGACCCGCGGCGGCGTCCGCGTCGTGGTCCGGGACGAGGGCCGCGGCGGCGCCCGGGACGCCGGTGACCCCGGCACCGCCGCCGGGACCGGCGGCTCCGGCCTGACCGGGATGCGCCGCCGGGTCGCCGCGCTCGACGGCACCGTACGCCTGACCAGCCCCGCAGGGGGCCCGACCGTGATCGAAGTGGAGCTTCCGTGCGTGTGGTGATCGCCGAGGACAACGCCCTCCTCAGGGAAGGCCTGGTCCTGCTGCTGACCTCGGCCGGCCATGAGGTCGCCGGGGTGGCGACGACCGGGCCCGAGATCCTGCCGCTCCTCCTGGAGCACCGGCCGGACGTCGCCGTCCTCGACGTGCGCCTGCCGCCCGGCTTCCGCGACGAGGGGCTGCGGGCGGCGCTCGCGGCCCGCGCCGAGCTGCCGGGGCTGCCGGTCCTCGTGCTCTCCCAGTACGTGGAGGAGACCTACGCCGCCGAACTGCTCGGCGGCGGCGCCCGGGGCGTCGGCTATCTGCTGAAGGACCGGGTGGGGCGGGTGGACGAGTTCCTGGACGCCCTGGAGCGGGTCGCGGCCGGCGGGACGGCCCTCGACCCCGAGGTCGTCACCGAGCTGATGGCCCGCCGGCGCGACGACCCGCTCGACTCGCTGACGCCCCGGGAGCGCGAGTGCCTGGAGCTGATGGCCCAGGGCCACGACAACGCGACGATCGCCCGCACGATGGTGGTCACCGAGCGGTCGGTCCACAAGCACGTCGGCAACGTCTTCGCCAAGCTGGAGCTGCCGCCGAGCGACAGCGGACACCGCCGGGTCCTCGCCGTCCTGGCCTACCTCAACGCCTGACCGGCCCGGCCGCCGCGCCGCGGCCCGCGCCGCCGAGGACGCCCGCGTACGTCGTGACGAGGACCGTCCCCGCGATCAGCGCGGCCTGCGCGGGCGGCAGGTACGGGGGGCCGCCGGTCAGCGCCCACGCGAACGCGGCCAGCGGCAGGGCGGCGACCACCGCGCCCAGCAGCAGCCCGGTGCCGGCCAGGAACCCGGCCTCCAGCAGCAGCGTCGACCGCAGCTGGCGGCGCGAGGCGCCGACCTGGGCCAGCAGGGCGAGCTCGGCGCGCCGGCCGGCCGCGAGGAGCCGGAGCGTGCTCAGCACGGACAGGACGGTGAGCACCCCGATCGCGGCGACGGCGGCGACCGACAGGACGGCCCCGGCCGCCGCCTCGTCCGCCTCCACCCGCTCCGGCCCGGCCGCCGGACGGGCCCCCGGGACCCGGGCGGCCCCCGGCCCGGCCAGCAGCACGCGCGCGGGGACCGGGTCGGTCATGTGCGGGGCGAGCCCGTCCCGGGGGAACAGGAACTCGCCGAGCGCGAGGGAGCGCGCGTACACCGCGACGACGGTCAGCCGGCGCGGGGTGCCGTCGCCCATCCGCAGCTCGACGGTGGAGCCGGGCCGCACGCCGAGCGCGTCCGCGCGGTCGGCGCCCACGGCGACCGTCCCGGGCCGGGCCAGCCCCGCGAGGTCCCCGGCGACGACGCCCGGGTCGAGCGTCCCGGCCAGGCCCTCGGGGTCCACCCCGAGCACCGGCAGCCGGTCGAGCCGCGGCGAGCCCGCCTCGGTGCCGGCCAGCACGACCGTGGACCGGAGGACGCCGGTGGCCGACGTCACCCCCGGCAGCCGCCGCAGCTCGGCCGTGGTCGGCGCGTCCCCGGCGCGGGGGACGAGCTCGTGGCCGGCGACGGTCGCCGCCCGCGCCTGGGCGGCGGCCTCGCGGTCGGCGGTGCTGCCTGCGGCGAGCTGGACGCCGGCGAAGGCGGTGACGAGGACGACGGGGGTGAGCGCGGCGCCGAGGGCCCGGGAGCGGGCCGCCGTCCCGGCCGCCACGAGATGACCGGCCGCCCCGCCGGACCGGCGCAGCACCGGCCCCGCCACCCGCATCGCCGCGGCGGCGATCCACGGGCCGAGCAGGGCGCAGCCGGCGACCAGCGTGACGGTGGCCGCGCCGGCCGCGGCGCCCGCGGCCTCGCCGGACTGGAGGGTGGCCGTGCCGGCCGCGCCGGCCCCGAGCACCAGCATGACCAGCCCGGCCCCGCGCCGCCCCGCCCCGGAGTGCCGCCCGGCCCGCCCCGCGCGGCGCCCGTCGGACGTCGCGAGCGGCACCACGAGACGGGCCAGCCCCAGCGTCAGCCCGGCGGTCACGAGGAGGGCCGCGTACAGCCACGGCGGGGCCGGCAGTTCGAGGGCGGGCGGCAGGGCGCCCCGGATGGCGAGCGTCGACCGGAGCAGCAGGAAGGCCGGTACGGCTCCGAGCGCGCCGAGCAGCGCCGCCGTGCCCGCCACACGCGTGACCTCGCGGCCGACGGCGGCCCGGATCTGGCGCGGCGCGGCGCCGACGGCGTGCAGGAGGGCGCGCTCGGGAGCGCGTTCGGCGAGGGCCTGGGCGACGAGGGAGGTCAGGACGAGGACGGTGACCAGCACGACGGTGCCGGCGACGGCGGCGAGGAGCTGGAGCAGGCCGTCGCGCGCGGGCAGCGCCCGCAGGTCCTCGGCGGCGCCCCGGCCGTCGCCGGTGAGGGCCCGCAGCCCCTTCCCGCCGGTGCCGGGCGCGGTGTCGAGGGCGTGCCGCACGCGCGCGTGGAGGGTGTCGACGGGGACGCCGGGCTCGCCGAGGACGCCGAGGGCGTCGTGCGTCCCGGGGTGGCCCGCGAGCCGCCGGGCGTCCGCCGCGCCGAAGTAGAGCGCGCGGGGCCCGTCCGCGACGCCGACGACCCGGTACCCGGCGACGAGCCGCCCGAGACGGTCGGGCGCGCCGCCCGCGACGGTCTCGCCCGGGGCGGCGGGGGCGCGTCCGGCGGTGAGCCGGAGGCCGCCGAGGCGGGCCGCGTCCCAGGGGCGGCCGGTGTGCTCCCGTACCCGGAAGACGTCGTCCGGCACGACGGCGCGCACGCCGGGCAGAGCCCGGAGCGCGTCGGCTGCGGCCGCGGGCACCCGGACGCGTTCGGTGAGGCCGGCCGAGGCGGTCTGCGGTTCGCCGCCCCAGGGGGTGGCCGTGAAGCGGGCCTCCTGGTCGCCGGTGACCACGACCGGCGCCGCCGCGTACCGCTCCACGCGCGCGTGGGCCAGGCCGAGGGACCCGGCGGTGAGCGCGAGCGCTCCGAGCAGCGCGGAGACGAGGGCGACGGCGGCGAAGACGGCCGTCCAGGCCCGCCGGTGGGCCCGCAGCGAACGCGCGGCGAGCAGCGCGACCCCGTCGTTCACCGCTCCCCCGGAAAGTCCGCGCCCGCCACGGCGGTCACTCCGGTCCCGTCGGTCGCACCGGTCGCACTCCGGGCGTGGCCCGCGCGCGCGTGGCGGCCGAGGACGGCCCTGGCGCCGGCCGCGTCGGGCCGCTCCAGACGGTCGACGATCCGCCCGTGCGCGAGGAACACCGCCTCGTCCGCCCAGGCGGCGGCGACCGGGTCGTGGGTGACCAGGACGACGGTGCGGCCGTACGCGTCGACGGCGTGCCGCAGCAGCGCGAGGACCTCGGCGGCGGTGACCGGGTCGAGGGCGGCGGTCGGCTCGTCGGCGAAGACGACCTCGGGTTCGGTGACGAGGGCCCGGGCGATCGCGACCCGCTGCCGCTGTCCGCCGGAGAGCGTCCCGGGCAGGTCGTCCGCCCGGTCGGCGAGGCCCACGGCGGCGAGGCCGGCGAGGGCGCGGGCGTCCCCGCCGGAGGTGCCGGCGAGGAGCAGCGGCAGGGCGACGTTCTCGCGCACGGTCAGCGCGGTGACCAGGTTCAGTGACTGGAAGACGAAGCCGATCCGGTCCCGGCGCAGCCGGGTCAGGGCGGCCGGCCGCAGCCGGTCCAGGTCGGCGTCCCCGATGCGCACGGTCCCGGAGGTCGGCCGTTCGAGGCCGGCGGCGCAGCGCAGCAGGGTGGACTTGCCGGAGCCGGAGCCGCCCATGACCGCGAGGAACGCGCCGCGCGGCACGGTGAGGCTCACTCCGTCGAGGGCGGCCCGTCCGCCGGCCGGGCCGCCGTACCTCCGTACGACCCGGTCGAGCGCGACCGCCGTCGTCCCGACCGCCGGTTCCGTCCGCGCGGCCGTCCGCCGCCTTGTGGCTGTGCCTCTCGTCATGGCCTCCACGCTAGGAATCCGCGGTGCGCGGCGGCAGGGTGGAGGCTGCCCGACCGGGGGTGGAGCGGGCTCCACCCCCGGGTGCCGGGCTCAGCGGCGGCGGGGGTCCTGCTCGTCGTCGTCGCCGTCGTAGCCGCCGAACAGCTCGTCCGCGAGCGTCGGCAGGTCGTCGAGCGGGGTCTCCTCGGCCCAGTCCGAGCGGCGGCGCGGCCGGCCCGTCTCGTCGAGCTGGGGCAGCTCGCGGGTGACGTCGTTCGCCCCCGCCCGGCCGGCCTCGGGCTCGTCCCGGAAGAAGTCCCGCGGCACCCGGTCCGCCGGGTCGGGCCGCCGCTCGTCCCGCACGGGCGGGAGCACGGCCGTCTCGTCCGGGGCGGTGTCCCGCACGGGCCGCAGCACGGCGGTCTCGTCCGCCGCGCGGTCGCGGACCTGCGGCAGGACCGCGGTCTCGGCCTCGGGGCGGCGCGGGTCCTCGGGGCGGTCCTCCGGGCGGACGACGGGCGTCGGCACGGTGACCTCGTTCGGCGCGACGGTCGGGGCGTCGCCCGCCGCCGGAGCCGTACCGGCGTCCTTGCCGAGGTTCACGACCGGCGTCTGGACGGTGACCTCGTTGGCCGACTCCTCGGCGGCCCTCCGCTCGGCGGCGGCCCGCTCACGCTCGGCCGCGGCCTTCTCCTCGGCGGCCTTCGCCGCCGCCTCCGCGGCCGCCCGCTGCGCCGCGGCCTTCGCGGCCTGCTCGGCGGCCCGCCGCTGCGCCGCGGCGGCCTCCTCGGCGGCCTTGGCGGCGGTGGCCGCGGCGGCGAGCCGGCGGGCCTCCTCCGCGCGGAGCAGGGCCTCCTCGGCCTTGCGCTGCTTCTCCAGGCGGAGCGCCTCGGCCTCGGCCCGGAGCCGGGCCTCCTCCTCGGCCTGCTTGCGGAGTCGTTCCTCCTCCTCGCGGCGGGCCTTCTCCTCGGCCGCGCGCCGGCGGGCCTCCTCCTCGGCGGCGATCCGGGCCTCCTCGGCCTTCCGCCGGGCCTCCTCCGCCTGCCGCTCGGCCTCCAGCCGGCGCGCCTCCTCCTCCTCGCGCCGCTTGCGCTCCTCCTCCTCGGCGCGCAGCTTGGCGAGCTGCTCCTGGCGCTCGCGCTCCAGGCGCTCCTCCTCGGCCTTGCGGGCCGCCTCTTCCTCGGCCTTGCGCCGGGCCTCCTCCTCGGCCTTCCGCCGGGCCTCCTCGGCGGCCTTCACCTCGGCCTCGGAGAGGGGCAGCATCCGGTCGAGCCGGTGGCGTACGACGGTGGTGACGGCCTCGGGCTCCTGACCGGCGTCGACGACGAGGTAGCGGCTCGGGTCGGCGGCGGCGAGGGCGAGGAAACCGGCCCGCACGCGCGCGTGGAACTCGGGCGGCTCCGACTCCAGCCGGTCCGGCGCCTCGGTGAACCGCTCCCGCGCGGTCTCCGGGGAGACGTCGAGGAGGACGGTCAGGTTCGGCACCAGGCCGCCGGTCGCCCAGCGGGAGATGCGGGCGATCTCGGTCGGCGAGAGGTCCCGGCCCGCGCCCTGGTAGGCGACGGACGAGTCGATGTACCGGTCGGAGATGACGACGGCGCCGCGCTCCAGGGCGGGCCGGACCAGCGAGTCGACGTGCTCGGCGCGGTCGGCGGCGTACAGCAGCGCCTCGGCGCGGTTCGACAGGCCGGCCGAGGAGACGTCGAGCAGGATCGAGCGGAGCCGCTTGCCGATGGGGGTGGCGCCGGGCTCGCGGGTGACGACGACCTCGTGGCCCTTGGCGCGGATCCAGTCGGCGAGCGCCTGCACCTGGGTGGACTTGCCGGCGCCGTCGCCGCCCTCCAGGGCGATGAAGAAGCCGGTGGCCGACGGGGCCTGCGCCGGGTCGGCGCCGCGCAGGGCGTCGCGCAGGTCTCGGCGGAGCGGCACGCCCGCGCGGTCGTCGGTCTTGGCGAGGACGAGCGCGGCGACGGGCAGCAGCAGGGCACCGACGAGGGCGAGGGTGAAGGCGGCGCCGCCGTGGTCGAAGACGAACTTCCCGGAGTCGGAGACGAAGCGGTGCGGGCCGATCGCGGCGGCGAGCAGCGGCGCGGCGAGCGCGCCGACGGCGATGCCGACGCGCGCGGTGGCCTGGAGGTGCGCGGTGGTGCGCTCCCGGCGCGGCTCCTCGGTCTCCTGGTCGATGAGGGTGTGCCCGGTGTTGGCGGCGACGCCGGCCGCGTAGCCGGCGAGGACGGCGAGGAAGAGCACGGTCGCGGTGTCGGGCACCAGGCCGACGGCGATCAGGGCGACGCCGGTGACCGTGATCGCGAGGGCGAGCAGCCGGCGCCGGGAGAGCACCGGCAGCACGGAGCGGGCGGTGCGGATGCCGACGGCGGTGGCGCCGCTGAGCGCGAGGACCAGCAGGGCGTAGGTGACGGGGCCGCCGTCGAGGTCGGCGGCGTGCAGCGCGGAGAGCGAGGCGGCGGCGCCGATGGCGCCGGCGACGGTGGCGCAGGCCAGGACGAGCAGCGGTACGGCTCCGGTACGGCCCTTCTCGGCGGCGGGGCGGCGCAGCCCCTCCAGCGGCGAGCGGGGGCGCGGGGTCTGGCCGCCGGGCAGGGTGATCGCGGCGAGGACGCTGACGGAGGCGGCGAAGAGGCCGGCGGCCACGTAGCCGCCGAGGGCGGCCTGGTGGAGCGAGAACCAGTCGACGCCGGAGCCCAGCAGGTTGGAGACGAGGGTGGCGCCGAGCAGCACGGCGGCGGCGGCCGGGACGGCGAGGAAGGCGGTGCGCTGGGTGAGGGTGCGCAGGGCGCCGAGGTGGTCGGGGAGCGGCCGGACGGCGTCGCCCTCGACGGGCGCGGCGGGCAGCAGCGCGGGCGCGGCGCCGTCCCGGCAGACGGCCCACAGGCGCTCGGCGGCGCCGGTGAGGAAGACCGTGCCGAGCACGAACCACAGGGCGCTGCCGGGGGTCCAGTCGATCCACAGGGGCGCGACGACGAGCAGCGCGATCCGCAGCCCGTCGGCGCCGATCATGGTCCACCGCCGGTCGAGGGCGGCGCCCGGAGCGGTCAGCGCGGTGAGCGGGCCGAGCAGGACGGCACCGAAGAGGACGGTGGCGAGCAGCCGGGCGCCGACGACGGCGGCGACCGTGAAGGCGGCGCCCCGGTAGCCGCCGCCGAGCGCGCCCTGGGTCAGCGCGGCCTGGAGGCCGAGGAGGACCAGGACGAGGAGGGCGAGGGCGTCGCCGACCCCGCCGACGACCTGGGCGCTCCACAGCCTGCGCAGCGGCTGATGGCGGACGAGGGCCCGTACGGCACGCTCCCGGGAGTCCGCGACGAGCGCCGCGTCGGAGACGGGGGCGGCGCCGGTGGCGGGTGCGGCGGGGGAGTCGCCCAGAAGCTCTGGCTGCTCTGCTCGCGTCATCCGTCCACCCTATCCGGACGGCCCTGCTCACCGGGGCCACGGCCGAACAAACGTGGGAAGGGCAGGGCGGACGGGAAGGGCAGGGCGGACGGGGAAGGGCAGGGCGGACGGGGAAGGGCGGGGCGGACGGGAAGGCGGGAGCGGACGCGGAAGGGCGGGAGCCTCGCTCCCGCCCTTCCCCGTGGACCGTGCCCGCCCGGAGGACTACTCCGGCTTGGCCGCCGCGGCCTTCTTGGCGGCCGCCGTCGTCTTCTTGGCGGTGGTCGTCTTCTTCGCCGCGGTCTTCTTCGCCGTGGTCGTCTTCTTGGCGGCCGTCTTCTTGGCCGCGGTCTTCTTCGCCGGGGCCTTCTTGGCGGTCTTCTTCGCCGGTCCCTTGGCGCGCTTCTCGGCGAGCAGCTCGTAGCCGCGCTCGGGCGTGATCGTCTCGACGCTGTCGCCGGTGCGCAGGGTCGCGTTGGTCTCGCCGTCGGTGACGTACGGGCCGAAGCGGCCGTCCTTGACGACCACCGGCCGCTCGCTGACCGGGTCGGTGCCGAGCTCCTTCAGCGGCGGCTTGGCGGCGGCCCGGCCACGCTGCTTGGGCTGGGCGTAGATCGCCAGCGCCTCCTCCAGCGTGATGGTGAAGAGCTGGTCCTCGCTGGTCAGCGACCGCGAGTCGGTGCCCTTCTTCAGGTACGGGCCGTACCGGCCGTTCTGCGCGGTGATCTCGACGCCCTCGGCGTCGGCGCCGACCACCCGCGGCAGCGACATGAGCTGGAGGGCCTCCTCCAGGGTGACCGTGTCCAGGGACATGGTCTTGAAGAGGGAGGCGGTGCGCGGCTTGACCGCGTTCTTGCCGGTCTTCGGGACGTCGTCGGGAAGGATCTCGGTGACGTACGGGCCGTACCGGCCGGCCTTGGCGACGATCTGGTGGCCGCTGACCGGGTCGGTGCCCAGCTCGAAGTCGCCGCTCGGCTTGGCGAGCAGCTCCTCGGCGTACTCGACGGTGAGCTCGTCGGGCGCGAGGTCGTCGGGCACGTCGGCGCGCTGGTGGCCCTCCTGGTCCTTCTCGCCGCGCTCGACGTACGGGCCGTAGCGGCCGACGCGCAGCACGATGTCGTTGCCGACCGGGAAGGACGAGATCTCACGGGCGTCGATGGCGCCGAGGTCGGTGACCAGCTCCTTGAGGCCGCCGAGGTGGTCGCCGTCGCCGTTGCCCGCGTCGGCGGCACCGCCGGTCGCCCCCTCGCCCTCGCCGAAGTAGAAGCGCTTCAGCCACGGCACGGACTGGGCCTCGCCGCGGGCGATGCGGTCGAGGTCGTCCTCCATCTTCGCGGTGAAGTCGTAGTCGACGAGCCGGCCGAAGTGCTTCTCCAGCAGGTTGACCACGGCGAAGGACAGGAAGGACGGCACGAGGGCCGTGCCCTTCTTGAAGACGTAGCCGCGGTCGAGGATGGTGCCGATGATCGAGGCGTACGTCGACGGGCGGCCGATCTCGCGCTCTTCCAGCTCCTTGACCAGGGTGGCCTCGGTGTAGCGGGCGGGCGGCTTGGTGGCGTGGCCGTCGGCGGTGATCTCCTCGGCGGCGAGCGCGTCGCCCTCGGCGACCTGCGGCAGGCGCCGCTCACGGTCGTCGAGCTCCGCGTTCGGGTCGTCGGCGCCCTCGACGTACGCCTTCATGAAGCCGTGGAAGGTGATCGTCTTGCCGGAGGCCGAGAACTCGGCGTCGCGGCCGTCGGCGGAGGTGCCGCCGATCTTGACGGTGACCGAGTTGCCGGTGGCGTCCTTCATCTGGGAGGCGACGGTCCGCTTCCAGATGAGCTCGTACAGCTTGAACTGGTCGCCGGTCAGACCGGTCTCGGCGGGGGTGCGGAAACGATCACCCGAAGGCCGGATCGCCTCGTGCGCCTCCTGCGCGTTCTTGACCTTGCCGGCGTAGACGCGCGGCTTCTCCGGCAGGTAGTCGGCGCCGTACAGCTGCGTCACCTGGGCGCGGGCCGCGGCGACGGCCGTGTCGGAGAGCACGGTGGAGTCCGTACGCATGTAGGTGATGAAGCCGTTCTCGTACAGCTTCTGCGCCACCTGCATGGTCGCCTTGGCACCGAAGCCGAGCTTGCGGCTGGCCTCCTGCTGGAGGGTGGTGGTGCGGAAGGGCGCGTACGGGGAGCGGCGGTACGGCTTCGACTCGACCGAGCGGACGGTGAAGCGGGTGTCGGCGAGGGAGGCGGCGAGCGCGCGGGCCTTCTCCTCGTCGAGGTGGAGCACGCTGTCGCTCTTCAGCCGGCCGTCGGCGCCGAAGTCGCGGCCCTGCGCGACGCGCTTGCCGTCGACCGCGGCGAGCCGCGCGACCAGCGACGACGGGTCGGAGGGGTCGCCGGCGCGGCCGGTGGAGAAGGTGCCGGTGAGGTCCCAGTACTCGGCGGAGCGGAAGGCGATGCGCTCGCGCTCGCGCTCGACGACGAGCCGGGTGGCGACGGACTGCACGCGGCCGGCGGAGAGGCCGCGCATGACCTTCTTCCACAGCACCGGGGAGACCTCGTAGCCGTAGAGGCGGTCGAGGATGCGGCGGGTCTCCTGGGCGTCGACCATCCGCTTGTTCAGCTCGCGCGGGTTGGCGACGGCGGCCTGGATCGCGTCCTTGGTGATCTCGTGGAAGACCATCCGGTGGACCGGGACCTTGGGCTTGAGGACTTCCTGGAGGTGCCACGCGATGGCCTCGCCCTCGCGGTCCTCATCGGTGGCGAGGAAGAGCTCGTCGGACTCGGCCAGCAGCTCCTTGAGCTTCTTGACCTGCGCCTTCTTGTCCGCGTTGACGACGTAGATGGGCTGGAAGTCGTGCTCGACGTCGACGCCGAGGCGGCGCACCTCGCCGGTGTACTTCTCCGGTACCTCGGCGGCGCCGCTGGGGAGGTCACGGATGTGCCCGACGCTCGCCTCGACGACGTAGCCGGGGCCGAGGTAGCCCTTGATCGTCTTCGCCTTGGCAGGCGACTCGACGATGACGAGTCGGCGGCCGCCGTGTGCGGTCTCGCTGGTCGGGGACAACTTCGCTCTTCTCTCCGGTCGACGCGGTCTGCGCTGGCACGCACGTCAGCGACACGCACGGTGACGCTGGCGTCGCTGCGGAGTGTGACGGTACAACCCGCCCCCGTGTCAAACAGGGAAAGCCCGCAACGGCCACTCGAACGGTAACCCGACTCCTGCCCTTCCTGCCGCCCGGACTGCCGGACCGGCGGGGCGGTTCGATGTGGGGCGGGTCTCAGCGGGTGGCCCGGGCGGCGGCTCAGAGGCGGGCGAAGCACCAGAGCCCGAGGCCCAGGAAGAGGGTCCCGGCGAGGCCCGTGAGGGCGGCGGCGGCGCGGGGCGCGACGCCGAGCGCGACCGGCTCGCCCTGCCGCACCCGGACGGTCGTCCACAGCAGCAGCGCGCCTCCGAACAGCGTGAACGCCGCCCCCGCGAAGATCGCCGGCCCGCTCTCCATGCCCGTACCCGCTTCCGTCCCGGCGCCGTCCCGCGCGTGCTGTGTGTCTCCCGTAAGGGAGGCTGACACCCCCCGGCGTCAGGGACGCGAATTCCGGGTGAACGACGCGGGCCGGGCCGTACGGTTTCACGAAGATGGCCGGTAGTGCCCCACTACTCCGGGGCCGCTCCGGGCTGCTCCGGGAGGCCGTCCCGCTCCGGAAGCAGGGACTCCGGCGTGAGGAAGCCCTCCTCCACGAGGAGGCGGATGGACTGCGGCGTGCGGTCCCGCAGCAGCACCGGGTCCTCGCCCATGAGCTGGGCGATCGCGTCGAGGATCCGGCCGGCGCTGAGCGTGCCGTCGCAGACGCCCGCGAAACCGGCGCCCACGTGGTCGACCCGGGTGGCGCGGCGCATGCCCCGGTTCTGCCGGAGGACGACGTGCTCGGGGTCCTCGGCGCCGGGCAGCCCGACCTGCTCCTGGACCACCTCGGGGGCGAGCGTGAAGCTGTCGGCGAGCAGAGCGGCGTCGTCGTGGGTGCGCAGGTAGTCCTGGCGCTCGAAGTGGGCGCGGACGGTCGGGCCGAGCGGCTGCTCCACCGGGTGCGGCCACTCCTCGATCACGATCGACGGCTCGGCCTTCCCGGCGGCCACCGCCGGGTCGCGGCGCAGGGTGATCCAGCCGAAGCCGATCGACCGGGTGCCGCTCGCCTCGAACGCGTCCAGCCAGCGGTCGTACGCCGCCCGGTACGCCTCGGGGTCGCCGCGGTGGTCGCCGCTGTCGCGCAGCCACAGCTCGGTGTACTGGGTGACGTCCTGCACCTCGCGCTGCACGATCCAGGCGTCGCAGCCGCGCGGCACCCAGGAGCGGAGCCGGTCCTGCCACTCCTCGCCGTCGACGTGCTGCCAGTTGGCGAGGAACTGGGCGTACCCGCCGTCGTTCAGCCGCTCGCCGGCCTGCTGGACGAGGGTGCGGCACAGGTCGTCGCCGCTCATCCCGCCGTCCCGGTAGGTGAGGCCGGAGCCGGGGGAGATCACGAACGGCGGGTTGGAGACGATCAGGTCGTACGTGTCGCCGTCGACCGGCTCGTACAGCGAGCCCTCCAGCAGCTCGGCCTCGCGGGCCCCGGAGAGGGCGAGGGTCAGCCGCGTGAACTCCAGCGCCCGCGGGTTGAGGTCGGTGGCGGTGACCAGGGTGCTGTGCTGGGCGGCGTGCAGGGCCTGGATGCCGGAGCCGGTGCCGAGGTCGAGCGCGGCGGCGACGGGGGTGCGGACGGTGATGCCGGCGAGCGTGGTGGAGGCGCCGCCGACGCCGAGGACGACGCCCTCCTCCTTGGAGCCGATGCCGCCGGCGCCGCCGACGGCGCAGCCCAGGTCGGAGACGATGAACCAGTCCTCGCCGTCCGGGCCGCCGTACGGCCGGACGTCGACGGTGGCGCGCACGGCGCCGTCCTCCTCGACCACCCAGCCGTCGGCCAGGGCCTCCTTCAGCGGGAGGGCGGCGGCGGCCCGGGCGGGCTCGACGGCCCGCTGGAGCAGGAAGAGCCGGACGAGGGTCTCCAGCGGGGAGTCGCCGCGGGTGGCGCGCAGGGCGGGCACGGTCTCGCTGCGGGCGAGGGCCGCGTAGGCGGCGGCGCCGAGCCGGTCGAGCAGACCGTCGGCGGTGAAGTCCGCGGCGAGCAGGGCCTCGCGGAGTCGGTCGGCGTGCGCGGGCACCGGAAGGCTGGTGGTCAGGCTGGTCGTACTCACGGTCTCCATTGTGACGGCCGCCACCGACAACCCGGCCACCGACAGCCCGGCGGTCCATCACTCCGGCGACACGGCCGGCACGGCGGCCGGCGCGGCGGCCCGGCGGCCGGCGCGGCGCGGCTGGCGCGGCGGCCCGGCGGCCGGCGCGGCGCGGCTGGCGCGGCAGTCCGGCAGTCCGGCAGTCCGGCAGTCCGGCAGGCGCAGCGGGCCCGGCCGGCACGGCGGGCCCGGCCGGCACGGCGGGCCCGGCCGGCACGGCGGGCCCGGCCGGCACGGCGGGCCCGGCCGGCACGGCGGGCCCGGCCGGCACGGCCGGCACGGCCGGCACGGCGGGCCCGGCCGGCACGGCGGGCCCGGCCGGCACGGCCGGCACGGCCGGCACGGCAGTCCGGGCTGGGCGGGCAGGGCGACGGCCGGCCCCGGGTGTCCGGCGGCACGGCGGTCCGGCGGTCCGGCAGGCGCAGCGGGCCCGGTCGGCACGGCGGGTCCGGCCGGCACGGCGGCACGGTCGGCACGGCAGTCCGGGCTGGGCGGGCAGGGCGACGGCCGGCCCCGGGTGTCCGGTGCCGGCCGTGCGAACGTGCGGGCGGGGTCTACGACTCCGCGGAGGCCGACGCCTTCGCCTTCGGCGAGGCCGAGGTGGCGGGCGTGGCCGTGGCGCCCGCCTTCGGGGAGGCGGAGCCGGACGGCGTCTTCGGCACCGACGGGGTCGGCTTCTGACAGCCCGGCTGCTTGGCCATGGCCTGGCCCAGCTCGCCGTTCTCCAGGTTGGCCAGCGCGTTCTGGTCCATCTTCTCGATCTTGGTGAGGCCGTCGGCGACGTCCTTCAGCCCCTCGGCGAACTTCTGCTGGTTCGTCGGGTCGAGCGCGTCGACCTGCTTCTTCAGCCCGTCGTAGGCGCGCGCGGTCGCTTCGAGCTCCGCGATGACGTCCTTCTGGACCTTCTCGCCGTTCTCGATCGGCGGGACTCCGGCCGTCTCCACGGCCTTGGCGAGCGCCCGGTCGGCGTCCGCGATGTCCTTGAACGCCTTGGAGTCGGCGGCCTGGATCTCCGCCGGACGGCTGTCGGCCGCGGTCGAGATGATGATCTGGTGGGCGTCGGCCCGCTTCTGGATCTGCGGCTTCGCCTGGTCGCAGAACGACTTGGCCCAGTCGTTGACCTTGTCGCCCTCGTCCTCGCTGCAGCCGGACAGCAGGAGCACCAGTACCGCACCGCCGGACAGCGCTGCCGCAAGCTTCTTGTTCACCGGATCGGTCCCTTCCAAGACTCTCGGCCCCGGAACATACACGCCGCGCGGACGACTTCCACCTTTCGTACGACGGATTCCTCCCGTGTTGAATCCGTTTGACCCAAGCGGCGCCGGGCCTCCGGGCAGCCGACGCGCCCGGGAAATGAGACGGACGCCACGTCAGGCGACGGCCACCGGACGCCGTTTGGAGGCGCGGACGGCGGCCGCCACCACGAGCAGCGCCAGGACGGCGATTCCGGTGCGCGCCCAGACGTTGGCGTCGTCGCCGTAGCCGAACCGCACCACCGCCGGAGCGATCAGCAGCGCCACCAGGTTCATCACCTTGAGGAGCGGGTTGATCGCCGGCCCCGCGGTGTCCTTGAAGGGGTCGCCCACGGTGTCGCCGATCACCGTCGCCTCGTGCGCCGGGCTGCCCTTGCCGCCGTGGTTGCCGTCCTCGACCAGCTTCTTGGCATTGTCCCAGGCGCCGCCGGAGTTGGCGAGGAAGACCGCCATCAGCGCGCCGGTGCCGATCGCCCCGGCGAGATAGGCGCCGAGCGGGCCGACGCCGAGCGCGAAGCCGACGGCGACGGGCGCGGTGACGGCGAGCAGTCCGGGCGTGGCGAGTTCGCGCAGCGCGTCCCTGGTGCAGATGTCGACGACCCGCCCGTACTCGGGGAGTTCACTGCCGTCCATGATCCCGGGATGCTCGCGGAACTGCCGCCGCACCTCGTACACCACCGAACCGGCGGACCGGGAGACCGCGTTGACGGCCAGTCCGGAGAAGAGGAAGACGACCGAGGCGCCGAGGATCAGCCCGACGAGGTTGTTGGGCTGGGAGATGTCCATGGAGAGGGTCAGTTCGCCGGCCCTGGCGCCGACCTCGGCGACCGAGGTGGCGATGGCGTCCCGGTACGAGCCGAAGAGCGCGGCGGCGGCGAGGACGGCGGTCGCGATCGCGATGCCCTTGGTGATCGCCTTCGTGGTGTTGCCGACCGCGTCGAGCTCGGTGAGGACCTGCGCGCCGGCGCCCCTGACCTCCCCGGACATCTCCGCGATGCCCTGCGCGTTGTCGGCGACCGGGCCGAAGGTGTCCATGGCGACGATCACGCCGACCGTGGTGAGCAGGCCGGTCCCGGCGAGCGCGACCGCGAAGAGCGCCAGCATCACGGAGGTGCCGCCGAGCAGGAAGGCCCCGTAGACGGAGAGGGCGATGAGCAGCGCCGCGTACACGGCGGACTCCAGGCCGATGGCGACGCCGGCGAGCACGACGGTGGCGGGGCCGGTGAGCGCGGACCTGCCGATGTCCTGGACGGGCCGGCGGGTGGTCTCGGTGAAGTAGCCGGTGAGCCGCTGGATGAGCGCGGCGAGCAGGATCCCGACGGCGACGGCGACGAGGGCGAGGACCCGCGGGTCGCCGTCGTGCCGGGCCAGTCCCGGTTCGGTGACGCCGGCCAGTTCGGCGTAGGACGACGGCAGGTAGACGAAGGCGGCGACCGCGACGAGCACGAGGGAGACGACGGCGGAGACGAAGAAGCCGCGGTCGACGGCCCGCATCCCGCCCTGGTCGGTGCGCCGGGGGGCGACGGAGAGGATGCCGATGACGGCGGTGAGGACCCCGATCGCGGGCACGATCAGCGGAAAGACCAGGCCGTGGTCGCCGAAGGCGGCCTTACCGAGGATGAGCGCGGCGACGAGCGTGACGGCGTACGACTCGAAGAGGTCGGCGGCCATGCCCGCGCAGTCGCCGACGTTGTCGCCCACGTTGTCGGCGATGGTGGCGGCGTTGCGCGGGTCGTCCTCGGGGATGCCCTTCTCGACCTTGCCGACCAGGTCGGCGCCGACGTCGGCGGCCTTGGTGAAGATGCCGCCGCCCACCCGCATGAACATGGCGATGAGCGCGGCGCCGAGGCCGAAGCCCTCCAGGACCTTGGGCGCGTCGGCGGCGTAGACGAGGACGACGCAGGCGGCGCCGAGCAGCCCGAGACCGACCGTGCACATGCCGACGACGCCACCGGTGCGGAACGCGATCCGCATGGCCCGGTGGGCGGCGTCCGCGGGGTCCCGGCCGGGTTCGCCGGGGGACGGGGCGGCCTCCCGGGCGGCCGCCGCGACCCGGACGTTGGCCCGTACGGCCAGCCGCATCCCCACGTATCCGGTGACCGCCGAGAACAACGCCCCGACCAGGAAGAAGAGCGAGCGGCCGGCCCGCTGCGACCACGAGTCGGCGGGCAGCGCCATGAGGAGGAGGAAGACGACGACGGCGAAGAGGGCGATGGTGCGCAGCTGGCGGGCGAGGTAGGCGTTGGCGCCCTCCTGGACGGCGGCGGCGATCCGCCGCATCACCGGGGTGCCCTCGTCGGCCTTGAGTACCTGGCGGCCGAAGAGCCGGGCGGTGACCAGCGCGGCGAGGGCGACACCGGCGACGACGGCGACGATCGTCCGGTTGCCGCTGGTGAGCACCGCCGCAGCGAGGGCGGCGGGGGCCTGGGCCAATTCCGGTTCCGGGTGCATGGGCACGGATCATAGGCACCCGAAGCATGCCAAACCGGATCCCCGGGGCGGCACCCCGGCGGAATCCATCGATTGCCCCTGCCGTCCGTCCCCGCCCGCACGCGCCCGGCAGACAGCGGACGGGAGCGGCCGGGGGCCCGGGAACACGCGGGCCCTGGGGCGCGCGGGCCCTCGGGCGCGCGGGCCCGGGAACACGCGGGCCCTGGGGCGCGCGGGCCCTCGGGCGCGCGGGCCCGAACGCGCGAAGAGGCCCTGCCGTGTGCGGCAGGGCCTCTTCGCGTACGTCTCCAGGGACGCGGCGTCAGGACAGGACGTCCACGTCCGCCTCCGCCGGGGTGGTGGGCCAGCTCATCCGGATGGTGCCGCCGTCCTCGCCGGCGGTCACCTCGACGTCGTCGACGAGCCCGCGGATCACCGCGAGACCCATCTCGTCCTCGGCACCGGCGTCGTCGAGCTCCTCGGACGGGGCCTCGGCGCGCGCGCCGGGGACACCGGCGGCGGCCGCCGCGCCCGCACCGGGCACCTCGTCGCCGACCTCGATGGAGAACGTCTTCTCCTCCTCGGTCAGCACGACCCGGATGGGCGTCGTGAGACCGTTGCCGCGGTGCAGCCCGACCGCACGGGAACACGCCTCGCCGACGGCGAGCCGCACCTCGTCGAGGACCGCCTCGTCCACCCCGGCCCGGCGGGCGACCGCGGCCGCCACCAGGCGGGCCGTGCGGACGTGCTCGGGCTGGGCACTGAAGCGGAGTTCAACGGTGGCCATGGGATCCCCCCGGTCAGTCGACCGCGTTGACGGCCTCGTCGACCGAGGTGTGGATCGGGAAGACCTTGGTGAGGCCCGTGATCCGGAAGATCTTGAGAATGCGCTCCTGGTTGCAGACCAGGCGCAGCGAGCCCTCGTGGGCACGCACCCGCTTCAGGCCGCCCACGAGCACGCCGAGACCGGTGGAGTCGAGGAAGTCCACCCCCTCCATGTCGACGACCAGGTGGTAACTGCCGTCGTTCACCAACTCGACCAACTGCTCGCGCAGCTTGGGCGCGGTATAAACATCAATCTCGCCACCGACCTCGACGACCGTACGGTCGCCGCCAGCTCCGGGCACAGTGCGAGTCGACAGGGACAGGTCCACGGATCCTCCAGCACCTTGCTATCGGGCGTTCGCCCCCTCGGATCTCCCGGGCGGAGTCGGAGAACGAATCGCCAGCCGCGATGGCATTCAATCACTTACCAGCAGCCATGCACGACGCCTTGGAAGCATTGTCCGTCACGCCGGTGACACACTCGGTGCCGATGGCCACGAATCACCGCACCTCTCGACCCGCCGGGGACACGGGCAGCCGCCCTTCCCCGCACCGGGTCCTCGAACGGCTCACCTCCGGCGAGAGCCGGGCCGCGCGCATCACTCATATGGAGCACATGCCCGCCCGGGCGGGCCGTCATGCCGTCTGGCCGGACCGCATCCGCCCCGAGGTGATCGCCGCCGTCCAGGCCGCCGGCATCGAGCACCCCTGGGCCCACCAGGCCGAGGCCGCCGAGCACGCCCTCGACGGCGAGTCCGTGGTGATCGCCACAGGAACCGCCTCGGGCAAGTCCCTCGCCTACCTCACCCCCGTCCTCTCCACCCTCCTCGACGGCGCGGAGGCCGCGAACGGCCGCGGGGCCACCGCCCTCTACCTCTCCCCCACCAAGGCCCTCGCCGCCGACCAGCGGCGCGCCGTCCGCGAGCTCGCCGCCCCGCTCGGCAACCGGATCCGGCCCGCCGTCTATGACGGCGACACCCCGGTCGAGGAACGCGAATGGGTCCGCCAGTACGCGAACTACGTCCTCACCAACCCCGACATGCTGCACCGGGGCCTCCTCCCCTCCCACCCCCGGTGGTCCTCCTTCCTGCGCTCGCTGCGCTATGTCGTCATCGACGAGTGCCACACCTACCGGGGCGTCTTCGGCTCCCACGTCGCCCAGGTCCTGCGCCGGCTGCGCCGGATCTGCGCCCGGTACGGCTCCGAGCCCGTCTTCCTCCTCGCCTCCGCCACCTCGGCCGACCCGGCCCGCGCCGCCGGCCGCCTCACCGGCCTGCCCGTCACCGAGGTCTCCGACGACGCCTCCCCCCGCGGCGAACTGCTCTTCGCCCTGTGGGAGCCGCCCCTCACCGAGCTGCACGGCGAGCGCGGCGCGCCGGTCCGCCGCACCGCCACCGCCGAGACCGCCGACCTGCTCACCGACCTCACCCGGCAGGGCGTCCGCTCGGTCGCCTTCGTCCGCTCCCGGCGCGGCGCCGAACTGATCTCGGTGATCGCCCAGGAACGGCTCGCCGAGACCGACCGGGCCCTCGCCCGGCGGGTCGCCGCCTACCGCGGCGGCTACCTCCCCGAGGAACGGCGCGCCCTGGAACGGGCCCTGCACTCCGGGGAACTCCTCGGCCTCGCCGCCACCACCGCCCTGGAACTGGGCGTGGACGTCTCCGGCCTCGACGCCGTCCTCATCGCCGGCTACCCCGGCACCCGGGCCTCGCTGTGGCAGCAGGCGGGCCGGGCGGGCCGCTCCGGCGAGGGCGCCCTCGCCGTCCTGGTCGCCCGCGACGACCCCCTGGACACCTTCCTCGTCCACCACCCCGAGGCGATCTTCGACCAGCCGGTCGAGTCGACCGTCCTTGACCCCGACAACCCCTACGTCCTCGCCCCCCATCTCTGCGCCGCCGCCTCCGAACTCCCCCTCACCGAGACCGACCTCGCCCTCTTCGGCCCCGCCGCCCCCGGCCTGATGCCCCAGCTGGAGGCGGCCGGGCTGCTGCGCCGCCGCGCCGGCGGCTGGTACTGGACCCGCCGCGAGCGGGCCGCCGACCTCGCCGACATCCGGGGCGGGGGCGGCAGCCCCATCCGGATCGTCGAGGAGGGCACCGGCCGGCTCCTCGGCACGGTCGACGAGGCCGCCTCCCACACCGCCGTCCACGAAGGCGCCGTCCACCTCCACCAGGGCCGCACCTATCTGGTCCGGAAGCTGGACCTGGAGGACTCCGTCGCCCTCGTCGAGGAGGCCGTCCCGCCGTACTCCACCACCGCCCGCGACACCACCTCCATCCGCGTCCTGGACACCGACACCGAGATCCCCTGGGGCTCGGGCCGCCTCTGCTACGGCTCCGTCGAGGTCACCAACCAGGTCGTCTCCTTCCTGCGCCGCCGCCTGATCACGGGCGAGGTCCTGGGCGAGACCAAGCTCGACCTGCCGCCCCGCGTCCTGCGCACCCGGGCCGTGTGGTGGACGGTCACCGAGGACCAGCTCGACGCCGCCCGGATCGACCCGGAGATCCTCGGCGGCGCCCTGCACGCCGCCGAGCACGCGTCCATCGGCATGCTGCCGCTCTTCGCCACCTGCGACCGCTGGGACATCGGCGGCGTCTCCGTCCCCCTCCACCCGGACACCCTGCTCCCCACGGTCTTCGTGTACGACGGGCACCCGGGCGGCGCCGGGTTCGCCGAGCGCGCCTTCCACACCGCCCGGGAGTGGCTCGCCGCCACCCGCGAGGCGATCGCGTCCTGCGAGTGCGAGACCGGATGCCCTTCCTGCATCCAGTCCCCCAAGTGCGGCAACGGCAACGACCCCCTCCACAAGCGAGGCGCCGTCCGCCTCCTCACCGAACTCCTCCGAGAGGCGCCCGAGGAGGAGAAGGAGTCCCCGGCGGAGGAGGCGCCGCCGACGCAGGCCCCGCCCGCGCCCTGACCGTCGGGGCCCAGGGCCCCCGGACCACCCGTGCCGTCACCTCCGCCTCCGCGCCGGTCACCCCGCACCGCACGAGCTCGGCCCCCTGCGCGGCGGCGACCCGGACGGCCGCCGCGCACGCCACCTCCTCCCCCCACAGCGCCCGGTCGGCGGCGGCGAGGGCCGCGAGATCGGCCGCGCCGCCCGCCCGGTGCCGGACGGACACCACCTGCCCGAGGGCCAGCACCGCCCCGAAGACCGCGCACAGCGCGCAGGCTGCCAGCGCCGTCCACACGGTCGCCGCCCCCCGATCGCCGTCAGGGTGCCTCCTGCCGGCCCGACCCCTGCCGGCGGTCCGCGCGCCCGGGTCGCCCTCCTCCTGTCCACGGCTCACGCCGGACCGCCTCCTCCCACCGCGTCCTCGGCGAGCGCCGCCGCTCCGGCCCGCAGGGTCACGCCCAGGCCGCCCGGTCCCGGCGCTGCCGCCTCCACCGTCACCCGCCACAGGTCCCCCTCCCGCGCCACCGCCACCCGGGCGCCCGCAGGCGCGGCGGCCCGGGCGGCGGCCGTCACGGCCGCCGCGGGCTCCGAACGGGCCGCCGCCCGCGCCCCTGCCCTGGCCGCGTCCACGCACCGGATCTGCGCGGCGGACGCCGCCAGCGCCCACAGCAGCGCCATCGCGAAGAGCGCGAGCACCGGCAGCACGATCGCCGCCTCCACGGTCACCGACCCCCGGTCCCGCGCCCGGTCCGGGTCAGAACGGCGCATCGAGAGCCTTGGTGACCAGCGACTCCAGGGCGCCCGAGACGCTGCCGCCCGTCATGACCTTGTAGAACATCACCGCGATGCCCGCCGCCGTGAGCAGGCCCAGCGCGTACTCGACGGTGCTCATCCCGGTGTCGGTCCGCAGCGCCGCCCGCCGGGTGGCCCAGAACGCCCCCAGCACCTTCCGCGCCCGCTCGTACGTCTTCCCCATGTCGTTCTTCCCTTCCGTGTCGTCTGTGTCGTCTGTGTCGTCCGTCAGTCGCCGAGCAGGCCCGACGCCAGGCCGATCACCACCGGGGCCACCCCGACCGCGAGGAACGCGGGCAGGAAGCACAGCCCCACGGGCGCGCTGATCAGGACCTGGGCCCTGCGGGCCCGCGCGGCGGCGGTGCGGGCGCTCGCCGCCCGCAGCCCGGCCGCGTGCCGGGCGACCGCGTCCGCGGCGGGCGCCCCGGAGGCGCCGGCCCGCTCCATGCAGCGGGCGAGCCCCTCGGCCCCCGGTATCGCACCGAACCTCCCCCACACCTCGGCCGGTTCGCCGCCGAGGCGCAGTTCGGCGGCGGTCCGCAGCAACCGCTCGCCGAGCGGCCCGCCCATCGACCGGCCCACGGCCTCCGCGGCCTCCCCCGGCCCGGCCCCCGCCGACGCGCAGGCCGCCAGCAGATCGGCCGCCTCGGGCAGTCGGCGCACCGCCTCCCGTTCGTCGGGAGTCACCCGGGAGGCTCCTGTCCGCCGCGTCCACCACCGGGCGCCGAGCACACCGCCCGCGCCCGCCGCGAGCGCCGCCGGCCAGCCGAGGAACAGCCCCGCGGCGAGCACGCCTCCGACGACCGCGGCCCGCACCGGCCCCGTCACCTCCCCCAGCCCGCCCGTCAGCCGCGCCCAAGCCCCCCGCGCTTTCCGCGAGACGGACGACCTCCCGAGCGGCCCGCCCCGTCCTGCCGACCCGGCCGACGACAGGGCGTCGAGGCGCCGTCGGCTGCCGCACGCCCGCCGGGCCCGCTCCAGCCGGTGCCAGGCCCGGCCGAGAAGCCAGCACCCCAGGAGCAACAGCGTCGCGGATCGCACCAGTTCACTCCGCATCGCCGCCTCCTCCCCGCACGATCCGCGCGGCCCACCACAACCCGGCCGCCTCCAGTCCGCAGCCCAGGAGAAGACAGATCCCCCCGGCGGGGGTGTGGAGCAGGACCCGCAACGGTTCGGCGCCGAGGGCGGCGCCCATGCCGAGCCCGGCCAGCGGGAGGGCCGCGAGCACGGCCACCGTCGCCCAGGCACCGGCCAGTTCGGCCCGCAGGCCCTCACGCCGGTCGTGCCGCTCGCGCAGGGCCGCCTCCAGCCGGTCCAGCCCGGCGGCGAGCCCCGCCCCGCTGTCGACGGCCACCTGCCAGCAGGCCGCCAGGCCCGCGAGTCCCTCGGCGCCGTCCCTGCGGGCGGCCGCCCGCAGGGCCTCCGGCACGTCACCGCCGAAGCCGACCGCGGCGAGCACCCGCGCCTCCTCCGGGCCGAGGGCGCCGGAGCGGCGGGCCGCGTAGGCGAGGGCCGGGCCCGGCTGCCGGCCGGCCCTCAGCTCACCGCCGGCGGCCTCGCACAGCGCCACCACCCGCCCGGCCAGGGCCTCGCGCTCCGCGCGCCGGCGGGTGGCCCTCAGCCGGCGCCGCACCAGCGGGACGGCCAGCGCCCCGGCGGCCAGCGGCAGCGGCGACTCCCCCAGCAGCGCGACCAGCCCGGCGGCGGGCAGGCACAGCCACTCCGGCCGCCCCCGGGCCGCCGCCCACCAGCGCGCCACGGCCTCCCGGCCGACACCCCCGTCCGCCCCGCCCGGCCCGAGGAGCAGGACTCCCGCCCGCCGCACGGCCCGGCGGCGCCCGGCCTCCTGCCGCAGGACGAGCAGGCCGCCCGCGAAGAGACAGAGCGCGGAGCACCACGCGGCCGTCACGGGGCACCTCCGACCAGGGCGCGCAGCCGGGGCCAGCCCCGCTCCCGCCCGAACCCGTCCGGGGCCCAGCGGAGCGCCGGCACCGTCCGCACCAGACCGGCCCGGTCCCGCTCCAGCACATGGATCTCGGCGATCCGGCGCCGCCCGTCCCGGTCCCGCACCAGGTGCAGCACGGCGGACAGTCCGGCGCCCAACTGGCTGTGCAGGGCGGCCCGGTCGAGCCCGGCGGCCGTGCCGAGCGCCTCCAGCCGGGCGGGCACATCGGTCGCGGTGTTGGCGTGGAGAGTCCCCGAGCCGCCCTCGTGACCGGTGTTGAGGGCCGCCAGGAGATCGACGGCCTCGCCGCCGCGGACCTCGCCGACCACCAGCCGGTCGGGGCGCATCCGCAGCGCCTGGCGGACCAGGTCCCGGAGGGTGACCAGCCCGGCGCCCTCCTGGTTCGGCGGCCGGGCCTCCAGACGCACCACGTGGGGGTGGTCCGGGCGGAGTTCGGCCGAGTCCTCGGCGAGGACGATCCGCTCCCGCTCCCCGACCAGTCCGAGCAGGGCCGCGAGGAGCGTCGTCTTGCCGGTGCCGGTACCCCCGCTGACCAGGTAGGACACCCGGGCCTCGATCAGCGCGCGCAGCACCCGGTCACCGCCCGGCGGCACGGTGCCGGCCGCGGTCAACTCCTCCAGGGTGAAGGCCCGGGGGCGCATCACGCGCAGCGAGAGGCAGGTGGAGCCGACGGCGACGGGCGGGAGGACCGCGTGCATGCGGGTGCCGTCCGGCAGCCGGGCGTCCACCCACGGCCGGGCGTCGTCGAGGCGCCGCCCGGCCACCGCCGCCAGCCGCTGGGCGAGCCTGCGGACGGCGGCGGCGTCGGCGAAGACGACGGGCGCCCGCTCCAGACCGGCGCCCCGGTCGACCCACACCCGGTCGGGCGCCGAGACGAGCACGTCGGTGACGTCGGGGTCGGCGAGCAGGGCCTCCAGCGGTCCCGCTCCGGTCAGTTCGCAGCGCAGCTCCTCGGCGGCGCCCAGCACCTCGGCGTCCCCGAGCAGCCGGCCCTGGGCCCGCAGGGCGGCCGCCACCCGGGCCGGGGTCGGCTCGGCGCCGCTCGCCGCGAGCCGCTGCCGCACGGCGTCGAGCAGTCCGGCGCCGCCCGCCCGCGCCTCCGGCCCCGCGCCGCGCGGGACGGTCGCCGTCCCGGTCTCCACCGCTCCCGTCCCCGTCATGCCGCACCTCCGGCGGGCAGCGCGCGCTCCCAGAAGGCGGTGCAGAAGCGGCCGAGCGGTCCGCGGGACTGGGCGCCCGGCGGGGCGTCCGCGTCCTGGTCCGTCACGATGCCGGGGTCGTAGGGGAGTTCGCCCGCGAGCGGCAGCCGCAGCGCGTCGGCGACCCAGCGGTCGTCGAGTCCCTCCGCGTACGGCCCCCGGACCACGGCCCGGAGGTCGCGCACGAGCAGGGAGAGGGTGCCGGTGATCCGGTGGGCGGCCGCGACCGCCCGCAGTTCGCCGGGGACGACGAGGAGGCCGAGGTCGAGCTGGGCCAGGAACTCGGTCCCGGCCTCGTCGACGGCGCGCGGCAGATCGACCACGACGACCCCGCCCCGGCGGCGGGCCGCCGCGAGCACGGACCGGACCGCGTCGGGCGGCACCGCGCCGGTGGGCTCCCGGCCCCAGCTGAGCACCCGCACTCCCCGGGCGGCGGGCAGCGACTCCTCCAGGGCGCCGCCGGCCAGCCTGCCCTTCGAGGCGGCGAAGTCGCCCCAGCGGCGTCCCTGCTCGCGCTCGGCGCCGAGGAGCACGTCGAGCCCGCCGCCGAGCGGGTCGCCGTCGACAAGCAGGGTCCGCCGGCCGGTGCGGGCGGCGGCGAGCGCGAGCCCGCACGCGAGAGTGGAGGCACCGGCCCCGCCCCGCCCGCCGACGACGCCGACGGTCAGCGCCGTCCGGCCGACGCCCTCGGCGGCGTCCGCGATCCGGTCGACCAGCAGGGACTCGGCGCCGGGCAGCCGCAGGACGCTGTCGGCGCCGACCTCGACGGCGAGCCGCCACACCGCCGGATCGTCCTGGGCCCGCCCGACGAGGACGACTCCGGGGCGGCGCGTGGCGCCCCGGCAGCGGGCCGCCGCGTCCTCCCCGACCAGGACGAGCGGGGGGTCGGTCCAGCTCGCCCGCCGCTCGGGCACCCGGTGGTGCACCTCGGGCTCGACGCCGGCCGCGGCGCACAGCCGCAGCAGATCGTCGAGGAGGACGACGTCCTCGGTGACGATCAGCGGACCCGGTCCGCGCACCCCTTCCTCGTCCCGCGCCACGTCCTCGTACTCCGCTCCGCCCGGACGGGAAGCCATCGGCTCCTGCATCGCACACCCCTCTCGTGATTCCGGCCTGCCGCGAACTTCGCGACGGGAATCACGGTGAGGCCGCCAGGGAAATCGTGCGGAGCCCATCGAAAAACTGTGGACAATCCACCGCCTGTGAATATCTCGACCACCCGTCCGGGGACTGCCCGGAACGCAGCCCGCCGGTTACGGTGAGTGACGAATGGAGGGCTCGGCGGTCCGGGGGCGGCCGACCGCACGACGACATGAGAGAGAGGAGCGAGCGATGGCTCAGCGGCCGAAAACGGGTCCGGACATGCGACGACCCCCGCCGGGGGGGAGAGCGGGGGTCGTCTCTCCGGCCGACTCGGGGGGGGAGGAGCCGGTCCGGGTTAGCACGGTCGCGAACGATCCGTGACTTCCATGGTGTACCCGAGAGCCTTCTCAGGCAAACCCACGCGCCCCAGCGTACGCCGAATGGCGGGCACCTATGCTCAGCGTTGTGGAAAACCACTCCTTGCCGCGCACAGCCGCCTTCTTTGACCTGGACAAGACGGTCATTGCGAAGTCATCGACGCTGACCTTCAGCAAGTCCTTCTACCGGGGCGGACTGATCAGCCGCCGCGCCGCCCTGCGGACGGCCTACATCCAGTTCGTGTTCCTGGTCGGCGGGGCCGATCACGACCAGATGGAGCGGATGCGCGAATATCTTTCCGCGCTCTGCAAAGGCTGGAACGTGGCCCAGGTCAGGGAACTCGTCGCCGAGACCCTGCACGACCTGATCGACCCGATCATCTACGACGAGGCCGCCTCCCTCATCGAGGAGCATCACGCCGCCGGCCGCGACGTCGTGATCGTGTCCACCTCCGGTGCCGAGGTGGTCGAGCCGATCGGGGAGATGCTCGGGGCGGACCGGGTCGTCGCCACCCGGATGGTGGTCGGCGACGACGGGTGCTTCACCGGGGAGGTGGAGTACTACGCCTACGGCCCGACGAAGGCCGAGGCGGTCCGCGAGCTGGCGAAGTCGGAGGGGTACGACCTGTCCCGCTGCTACGCCTACAGCGACTCGGCGACCGACATCCCCATGCTGGAGGCGGTCGGGCACCCGTACGCGGTCAACCCGGACCGGACGCTGCGCCGCGAGGCGGTCGCCCGGGAGTGGCCGGTGCTGGGCTTCGAGCGTCCGGTGCGGCTCAAGCAGCGGCTGCCGGAGTTCCGGATGCCGCCCCGTCCGGCTCTCATGGCCGTGGCGGCGGTGGGTGCGGCGGCGGCCACCGCGGGACTGGTCTGGTACGCCACCCGCCGGCGTCACCGGGCCGCGACCGCGGCCGCGCTCGCCGGGCACTGACCGCCCGCCCCGGTCCCACCCGGTCCGGAAAGAGCGGAAAGAAGCGGATCCACCACTTTCGCTTACCGGCGGACAGGAGTAGAAAGGAATCAGGCCCGCGAGACCTGGGACATCCGAGAGGATCACCTGTTGAGCATCAAGGCCCCACGGACCTGACGCACAAAAACCTGGCACCCACGCGACGTCGACCCGTCGATTACGGGCCAGCCGCACCAGGCGAAGGGCAAAGCACCCCGCCTGATGGGCACATATCGAGGACGCTTGGTAACTGGGTGGACGTGCCAGCGGCGGTACTGATTTCCGGTACCGCCGCAACCCATGTCCGGGGGTGTTTCAGGCCGCGCCGCGCTGCAGCGCCTCGCAGACCGCCGTCGACTCCCGGACGCCGAGTTCCACCGCGCGCCCGCAGTGCGTGATCCACGCGCCGACGCCCTCCGGGGTGCCGGTCAGATACCCCTCGAAGGCGGCCGCGTAGGCGGCCCGACCCTGCTCCGCGTGGCCGACCTCGGCGGGGCAGATGCCCTTCGGGTCGAGGCCGCTGCCCTCCAGCACGATCCGCTCCGCGGTCCGGGCGACCAGGCCGTTGTGCGAGGTGAAGGGGCGCAGGGCGAGCAGTTCGCCGTGGACGACGGCGGCGACGACCAGCGCCGGGGCCTCGCTGCCCGCGACGACGAGTTCCGCGAGGCCGTCGAGGCGGGCGGCGACCTCGTCGGGGCTCGGCAGCGGAGCCTCGATCAGCGGCTCGGTCACGGTCTCGCCGGCCTGCCGGGGGCGACCCGTCGAATCCTCGTGCTCGCCCGCGGCAACCAGGTGCAGCCGGGCCAGCACCCGGAGCGGCGACTGGCGCCAGATGGAGAGGAGTTCGCCCGCCTCGGCGCTCAGCCGGAGGGCGGCGCCGACGGTGCGGGCCTCGGGGTCGGCGCTGAAGTCTGTCCGGCGGCGGACCTCCTCCAGGGCCCAGTCGGCCCCGGCCAGCGCGGCCGAGCCGCGGGCGCCGCGGAGCGCAGCCTCGTGGGCGATCTCGTTGCTGCGGCGGCGCATCACACGGTGGCCGTAGACCCGGTCGACGGCCTTGCGTACGGAGTCCACCGCGTCGGCGACGCCCGGCAGGGTGCCGAGAGCGGCCAAGGGGTCAGAGGCGTGCGTACTCATAGGTAAGGAGGCTACGCGCCCCGGGGGCCCGCCCCACGAAGGAGTGGTCTTCTTCATAGAGCTTGACCACTAAGTGCGTTCATGCCACTACGCTAGGTGAACATGAAGATCGCTTTCGTCGGGAAGGGCGGCAGCGGCAAGACGACGCTGTCCTCGCTCTTCGTCCGCCACCTCGCCGCCATCGAGTCGCCCGTCGTCGCCGTCGACGCGGACATCAACCAGCACCTCGGGGCCGCGCTCGGTCTCTCCGAGGCGGAGGCGGCCGCGCTGCCCGCGATGGGGGCGCATCTGCCGCTCATCAAGGAGTACCTGCGCGGCGCCAATCCGCGGATCGTCTCGGCCGAGACGATGATCAAGACGACGCCGCCCGGGGCGGGTTCGCGGCTGCTGCGGGTCCGGGAGGACAACCCGGTGTACGAGGCGTGCGCGCGGCCGGTCCGGCTGGACCCGGGCGAGGTGCGGCTGATGGCGACGGGGCCGTTCACCGAGGCGGACCTCGGCGTGGCCTGCTACCACTCGAAGGTCGGCGCGGTGGAGCTGTGCCTCAACCACCTGGTGGACGGGGCCGGGGAGTACGTGGTCGTCGACATGACGGCGGGCTCGGACTCGTTCGCGTCGGGCATGTTCACCCGTTTCGACATGACCTTCCTGGTGGCCGAGCCGACCCGCAAGGGCGTGTCGGTGTACCGCCAGTACAAGGAGTACGCGCGGGACTTCGGCGTGGCGCTGAAGGTCGTCGGCAACAAGGTGCAGGGCCCGGACGACCTGGACTTCCTGCGCCAGGAGGTCGGCGAGGACCTGCTCGTCACGGTCGGCCACTCGGACTGGGTCCGCGCGATGGAGAAGGGCCGGCCGCCGCGCTTCGAGGAGCTGGAGCCGGAGAACCACCGCGCCCTGCGGACCCTGCGGGAGGCGGCGGACGACACGTACGAGCGCCGCGACTGGCAGCGCTACACGAGCCAGATGGTCCACTTCCACCTCCGCAACGCGGAGAGCTGGGGCAACGCCAAGACCGGGGCCGACCTGGCGGCGCAGGTCGACCCCGACTTCGTCCTCGGCGAGCCCACCACGGCGACCGTCCGCTGACGGCCGCCGCGGCACCACCGGGCTGTCGGCCCGGTGGGCCGCCGCTGGCGTCACTCCGGCGGCGGCCGTGTTCCAGGGGGCGGTCAGCTCCGGGCGGCCGGCTTGACCGCCGGGGCGGCCGGCGCGGCCGGCTCCGGGGCCAGGAAGGCGGGCCAGCCGCCGGCGGGGGCTTCGCCGACCTTCAGGGTGCGCATCTTGGCGATGACGGCGGGGTCCTGGGCGTCGAGCCAGTCCGCGAGCTGGCGGAAGGAGACGCACTCGACGTCCTTCTGGACGCAGACCGTGGCGATGGTCTCCTCGATGGCGCGCATGTAGGTGCCGCCGTTCCAGGACTCGAAGTGGTTGCCGATGATGACCGGCGCCCGGTTGCCCCGGTACGAGCGCTCGAACGCCTGGACCAGGCCGTCCCGCATCTGGTCGCCCCAGTAGCGGTGCATGCCGGGGTCGCCCTGCGTCGTGCCGGGGGACTGGTTGACCATGAAGTTGTAGTCCATGGACAGCGTCTGGAAGGCGCGGCCCGGGACCGGGACGAGGTGCATGGACAGGTCCCAGACGCCCTGGTCCTTCTTCGGCCAGATCTGGTCGTTGACACCGCTGGTGTCGTAGCGGAAGCCGAGTTCGGAGGCCGCCTTCACGAAGTTCGCGCGCCCTTCCAGGCAGGGCGTGCGGGCGCCGACCAGCTCCTTGTCGTAGTCGAAGGGGAGCGGCTGTTCGGCGCGCAGCCCCGCGTTGGTCTTCCAGTTCTTGACGAAGGACTTGGCCTGCCGGATCTCGCTCTTCCACTCCTCCACGGACCAGGTGCCGACGCCGCCCTCGGCGCCGCAGAAGTGCCCGTTGAAGTGGGTGCCGATCTCGTTGCCCTCCAGCCACGCGCCGCGCAGTTCGCGGACGGTGTCGCGGATGCCCTCGGTGTCGTTGAAGCCGATGTCGGAGCGGCCCGCGGAGTGCTTCGGCGGGTCGTACATCTCCCGCTTCTCCTCCGGGAGGAGGTACACGCCGCTGAGGAAGTACGTCATCGTCGCGTCGTACTTCTTGCCGACCTTCCGGAAGTGCGAGAAGAGCTTCTGGCTGTCCTCGCCGGCGCCGTCCCAGGAGAAGACGACGAACTGCGGCGGGGCCTCGCCCGGCTTGAGCTTCTTCCACGTCGGCTGGTTCGGCTGGGCGCCGGTGTAGGCGGTGGAGCCGTCGCCGATCAGCCGGACCGGGTTCTCCGGAGCGGCGGCGGGGCCCTTCTTGGCGGCGGCGCCGGAGCCGGAGCCCGGGGCGCCCTGGGTGCCGGGGCCGGAGGCGGACGGCTCCGAGCAGCCGGCCAGCCCGCCGATCAGGGCGACGGTGAGGGCGCCGGCGGCCAGCGCCTTCCTCCGGAACGTACTTCCACGCACAGCGGCTGACATCCGCCACCTCTCTGTCTCCGACGGGGCTGCTCCGCCTGAGGGCCGAGCGGCGTCAACCTCGCACCCGGGCCGCCGGAACGATGAAACGACAAGCGGCGAAGCGCCCTCCATTCACCGGAACCGGTGAACCATTGCCCTGTTTGCGCCGAAAATAATGCCGGAGACTTTACTCTCCATTACGATTCGTTTACTCAGAGTTGAGGTACCCGTTCGGCCCCGAGGAGACCGGATGACCCTCTGCACCCCTGCCCGCACGCCCAACCGGCCCCGCGTCCAGCGGCCCCACAGCCCACCCGGAGGCGGCCGCCGCTTCCGCCCCGCCGGCGCGGACGTCTCCGCGTCGATCGCCGTCTTCCTGATCGCGCTGCCGCTGTCGCTCGGCATCGCCCTCGCCACCGGAGCCCCGCTCCAGGCCGGACTGGTCGCCGCCGCCGTCGGCGGTCTGGTCGCCGGCCGCCTCGGCGGCTCCCCGCTCCAGGTGAGCGGACCCGCCGCCGGCCTCACCGTCGTCACCGCCGAGCTGATCCAGCGGTACGGCTGGCGCACCACCTGCGCCATCACGGTCCTCGCCGGCCTCGCCCAACTCGGCCTGGCCGCGCTGAAGGTGGCCCGCTCGGCGCTCATGGTCTCGCCCGCCATCGTGCACGGCATGGTGGCCGGCATCGGCGTCACCATCGCCCTGGCCCAGCTCCACATCGTCCTCGGCGGCACCCCGCAGAGCTCCGCGGTGGACAACGCCCTCGGTCTGCCCGCCCAGTTGGCGGACGTGGCCCCTGCCTCGCTCGCGATCAGCGCGCTGACCGTCGCCGTCCTGCTCGGCTGGCCCCGGCTGCCGGGCAGAGCGGGCGCGTGGGCCCGCAAGGCCCCGGCCGCGCTGGTCGGTGTCGGCGGCGCCACGGTGCTCGCGGTGGCCGCCGGGCTCAGCCTGCCCCGGGTCGACCTGCCGTCCTGGAGCAGCCACGCGCTGCCGGGGCTGCCCGAAGGACCGGTCCTCGGCATCGCCGCCGGCGTGCTGACCATCACCCTGGTCACCAGCGTGCAGTCGCTGCTCTCCGCCGTCGCCGTCGACAAGCTCGTCGCCGCCCGGCCGGACCGGGGCCGGGGCATCCCGCGCGCCGACCTCGACCGCGAACTGGCCGGCCAGGGCGCGGCCAACGTGGTCTCCGGCGCGCTCGGCGGCCTCCCGGTCGCCGGGGTCGCGGTCCGCAGCGTGGCCAACGTGTCGGCGGGCGCGGTCAGCCGCGCCTCCACCATGCTGCACGGCCTGTGGATCGTGCTGGCCTCGCTGTTCCTGGTGTCCGCCATCGACCTGATCCCGCTGGCCGCGCTCGCCGCGCTGGTGATGGTGGTCGGCATCCAGATGGTGAGCATCACTCACATCCGTACGGTCACCCGGCACCGCGAGGTCGTGGTGTACGCGGTGACGCTGACCGGGGTCGTCCTGGTCGGCGTCCTGGAGGGCGTGGCCCTCGGCATCGCCGTCGCCGTCGCCGTCGCGATGCAGCGGCTGGCCCGGACCCGGATCACCCGGGAGGAGCGCGACGGGCGCCACCTGCTGCGCGTGCGCGGCCAGCTGACCTTCCTCGCGGTGCCGCGGCTGAGCCGGGCGCTGCACCAGATCCCCGCGGGCGCGGACGTGATCGTGGAGCTGGACGGCTCGTTCATGGACCACGCCGCGTACGAGACGCTGAACGACTGGACCGCCGGCCATCTGGCCCACGGCGGCGCGGTCGAGCTGACGGGCCCCACCGGAGGCCGTATCACCGGCTCTCCCGCCGCCTCCGAGCCGGGCGGCGACGCCGACGCGGAGGACGGTACGGGCCCGGCCCCGCGCCCCGGCGCCGAGGACGTCTGCTGCCGGCCCTGGACGCCCTGGCACAACCACCAGTGCGCCGAGCGGCCCGCGCCGCCGCCCGCCCCCGCGGCCGAGGAGCCGCCCCGCCCGACGGCCCATCAGCTGGCGCACGGGATCGGCAAGTTCCAGCGGAACACCGCACCGCTGGTCCGGGAGGAGCTGGCCCGGCTGGCCCGGGAGGGCCAGAGCCCCTCCCAGCTCTTCCTCACCTGCGCCGACTCCCGGCTGGTCACCAGCATGATCACGTCCAGCGGTCCGGGCGACCTCTTCACCGTGCGCAACGTCGGCAATCTGGTGCCGCTGCCCGGCGAGGAGAGCGGGGACGACTCGGTCGCGGCGGCGATCGAGTACGCGGTGGACGTGCTGCGGGTGCAGTCGATCACCGTGTGCGGCCACTCCGGCTGCGGCGCCATGCAGGCCCTGCTCGGTGCCGGTCCCGACGAGCCGGCGACCCCGCTGCGCCGCTGGCTGCGGCACGGCAGACCGAGCCTGGAGCGGATGGCGAGCCGCCGTCACGCGTGGGCGCGGATCGCCGGTCGGCTGCCGGCGGACGCGGTGGAGCAGCTGTGCCTCACCAACGTCGTCCAGCAGCTGGAGCACCTGCGGGCGTACGAGTCGGTGGCGCGGCGGCTCGCGGACGGCAGCCTCACCCTGCACGGGATGTACTTCCACGTGGGCGAGGCGCAGGCGTACCTGCTCTCCGACGCGGACGAGGGGCGCGGCTACGACGACGTCTTCCACGGCGTCCCGCCGACGGTCCTGGCCGCCCGCGCGTCCTGAACCTTTCCCGCCGCGGCTCCGTGAGAGTGTGTGGCCCCTTCTCCCTCCGCTCGGGACGAAGGGGCCACCGCCGTCAAGACGCTCACAGGTCTAAACCAATTCCCCGGAGGCTCTTGTCACCCGGGCATCGGGCTGATGAGCTATGACGCGGGACACATACGCACAGAGGACGCCCTGGGAAAGGGAGATGTCGTGAGCAACGAGAGCCTGGCCAATCTGCTCCGGGAAGAGCGCCGCTTCGCGCCGCCCGCCGAGCTGGCCGCGCACGCCAACGTGACGGCGGAGGCGTACGAGCAGGCCGAGGCGGACAGGCTGGGCTTCTGGGCCGGGCAGGCCAAGCGCCTGACCTGGGCCACCGAGCCGACCGAGACCCTCGACTGGTCGAACCCGCCGTTCGCCAAGTGGTTCGCCGACGGCGAGCTCAACGTGGCGTACAACTGCGTCGACCGGCACGTCGAGGCCGGCCACGGCGACCGGGTCGCCATCCACTTCGAGGGCGAGCCGGGCGACAGCCGCGCGATCACCTACGCCGAGCTCAAGGACGAGGTCTCCAAGGCCGCCAACGCCCTGACCGAGCTGGGCGTCCGCAAGGGCGACCGGGTCGCCGTCTACCTGCCGATGATCCCCGAGGCCGCGATCACGATGCTGGCCTGCGCCCGCGTCGGCGCCGCCCACTCGGTCGTCTTCGGCGGCTTCTCCGCCGACGCCGTGGCCTCCCGCATCCAGGACGCCGACGCCAAGGTGGTCGTGACCGCCGACGGCGGCTACCGCCGCGGCAAGCCGTCCGCGCTCAAGCCCGCCATCGACGAGGCCGTGGCCAAGTGCCCGACCGTCGAGCACGTCCTGGTGGTCCGCCGCACCGGCCAGGACACCGCCTTCACCGAGGGCCGGGACGTGTGGTGGCACGAGCTCGTCGAGCGCCAGTCCGCCGAGCACACCCCCGAGGCGTTCCCGGCCGAGCACCCGCTCTTCATCCTCTACACCTCGGGCACCACGGGGAAGCCGAAGGGCATCCTGCACACCTCCGGCGGCTACCTCACCCAGGCCGCGTACACCCACCACGCCGTCTTCGACCTCAAGCCGGAGACCGACGTCTACTGGTGCACCGCCGACATCGGCTGGGTCACCGGCCACTCGTACATCGTCTACGGCCCGCTGGCCAACGGCGCCACGCAGGTCATGTACGAGGGCACCCCGGACACCCCGCACCAGGGCAGGTTCTGGGAGATCGTGCAGAAGTACGGCGTCACCATCCTCTACACGGCGCCGACCGCGATCCGCACGTTCATGAAGTGGGGCGACGACATCCCCGCGAAGTTCGACCTCTCCAGCCTCCGGGTGCTGGGTTCGGTCGGCGAGCCGATCAACCCCGAGGCGTGGATCTGGTACCGCAAGCAC
Source organism: Streptomyces roseofulvus (assembly GCF_039534915.1). Classification (NCBI taxonomy): domain Bacteria; kingdom Bacillati; phylum Actinomycetota; class Actinomycetes; order Kitasatosporales; family Streptomycetaceae; genus Streptomyces; species Streptomyces roseofulvus. Next base: position 3,830,711 of record NZ_BAAAWE010000001.1, read on the forward strand.
ATCGGCGCCGACCGCTGCCCGATCGTGGACACCTGGTGGCAGACCGAGACGGGCGCGATGATGATCAGCCCGCTGCCCGGCGTCACCGAGGCCAAGCCGGGCTCCGCCCAGCGCCCGCTGCCCGGCATCTCCGCCACCGTCGTGGACGACGAGGCCAACGAGGTGCCGAACGGCGGCGGCGGCTACCTGGTGCTCACCGAGCCGTGGCCGTCGATGCTCCGCACCATCTGGGGCGACGACCAGCGCTTCATCGACACCTACTGGTCCCGCTTCGAAGGCAAGTACTTCGCCGGCGACGGCGCCAAGAAGGACGACGACGGCGACATCTGGCTGCTCGGCCGCGTCGACGACGTCATGCTGGTCTCCGGCCACAACATCTCGACCACCGAGGTCGAGTCGGCGCTCGTCTCCCACCCGTCGGTGGCCGAGGCGGCCGTCGTCGGCGCCGCCGACGAGACCACCGGCCAGGCGATCGTCGCCTTCGTGATCCTGCGCGGCACCGCCAGCGAGGACGAGGCCCTCGTCGCCGAGCTGCGCAACCACGTCGGCGCCACCCTCGGCCCGATCGCCAAGCCCAAGCGGATCCTCCCGGTGGCCGAGCTGCCGAAGACCCGCTCCGGCAAGATCATGCGACGGCTGCTGCGCGACGTGGCCGAGAACCGCGAGCTGGGCGATGTCACCACGCTCACCGACTCGTCCGTGATGTCGCTCATCCAGACCAAGCTGCCGGCCGCGCCCAGCGAGGACTGACGGCACCACGACGGCACGGAAAGGCCCGCCCCGCCACCCCGGGGCGGGCCTTTCCGCGTCTCCCCGCCGCCGCGCAGAAAGCCGCGTACCTTCCTAAAGTGATCCTCGCCGGACACGTCTCGGGCTCGTTAGGTAAAGTAAAGAAAGCGTCAGGGACGCGACAGGAAGACCTAGGTGCGCCGGGAAGTCTGGTCGGCATGTGCTGTGTGCTGCCCACCCGACCGGAGGCTCCCCGTGTCCACCGACCGCACGTTCCTCGGCCGGCTCTCCCTCCCGGAGCGCCGTCACCTCACCGATGCCCTGCGCACGGAGACGGTCGGCGGTGTCCTGCTGCTCGTCGCCGCCGTCAGCGCGCTCGTCTGGGCCAACACCTTCCCCGCCGGCTACGAGACGGTCTCCGGCTTCCACATCGGCCCCGCCTCGCTCGGCCTCGACCTCTCGATCGAGCACTGGGCCGCCGACGGCCTCCTCGCGATCTTCTTCTTCGTCGCCGGCATCGAGCTCAAGCGCGAACTGGTCGCCGGCGAACTGCGCGACCCCAAGGCCGCCGCCCTCCCCGTCGTCGCGGCGATCTGCGGCATGGCCACCCCGGCCCTCGTCTACGTGCTGGTCAACGCCGTCGGCAGCGGCTCCATGGACGGCTGGGCCGTGCCCACGGCCACCGACATCGCCTTCGCGCTCGCGGTCCTCGCCGTCATCGGCACCTCGCTCCCCTCCGCGCTGCGCGCCTTCCTCCTCACCCTCGCCGTCGTCGACGACCTCTTCGCCATCCTGATCATCGCGGTCTTCTTCACCAGCGACCTGAACTTCGCCGCCCTCGGCGGCGCCTTCGCCGGCCTCGCCCTCTTCTGGTTCCTGCTCCGCAAGGAGGTCCGCGGCTGGTACGTGTACGTCCCGCTGGCGCTGGTGATCTGGGCCCTGATGTACAACAGCGGCGTCCACGCCACCATCGCGGGCGTGGCGATGGGTCTGATGCTCCGCTGCACCACCCGTGACGGCGAGGAGCACTCCCCCGGCGAGCACGTCGAGCACCTGGTCCGGCCCCTCTCCGCGGGCCTCGCCGTCCCGCTCTTCGCGCTCTTCTCGGCCGGCGTCACCATGTCCAGCGAGGCGCTCCGGGACGTCTTCACCCAGCCCGTCACCCTCGGCGTGGTCCTCGGCCTGGTCGTCGGCAAGGCCCTCGGCATCTTCGGCGGCACCTGGCTGGCCGCCCGCTTCACCAGGGCGGAGCTCAACCCCCAGCTGTCCTGGCCGGACGTCTTCGCCGTCGCCACCCTCGCCGGGATCGGCTTCACCGTCTCCCTCCTCATCGGCGAACTCGCCTTCGAGGGAGACGCGGCCCTCACCGACGAGGTGAAGGCGGCGGTCCTCATGGGCTCGCTGATCGCCGCGGCGTGCGCCTCGGTCCTGCTCAAGCTGCGCGTGCGGAAGTACCAGCTGCTGGTGGCCGAGGAGGAGCGCGACGAGGACGAGGACGGCATCCCGGACGTGTACGAGGAGGGCACCGAGGCGTACCACCTCCGGATGGCCGAGATCCACGAGCGGAAGGCCGCGGAGCACCGCGAGCGCGCCCGACTGGCGGGGGCACCGCGCGACGGGGCCGACCGTCCGGCATGATCTGAGGCGGACCGTACAAAGAGTCTCGGACCGTACAAGAGGAGAGGGAGAGCGATGAGCGACCCGTTCGACGGAACCGAGCGCAGCCTCGGCCAGCTGGTCGCCTCGGCGACCGCCGAGATGTCCGCACTGGTGCACGACGAGATCGCCCTGGCCAAGGCCGAGCTCCGGCAGGACGTGAAGCGCGGCGCGATCGGCAGCGGCGCGGCCATCGCCGCCGCCGTGGTGCTGCTGTTCTCGCTGCCGATGCTGAGCTTCGCGCTCGCGTACGCCATCAACACCTGGACCGGCGGGCACAACGGCAACGGCGGCTGGAACCTCGTCTGGTGCTTCCTGCTGTCCTTCGCCTTCAACGTGATCGTCGCGGGCCTCCTCGGCCTGATCGCGGTCTCGAAGTTCAAGAAGGTCAAGCCGCCGGAGAAGTCCATCGCCTCCGCCAAGCAGACCGCCGCGATCATGCAGAACGTGAAGCCGCACCCCCGTCCGGCGGGTGTCCCGGCCGCCGAGGTGACGATGGCCAAGGCGCAGTCTGTGGCACGCTCGTCCGTATGACCCTCCCCGAGAGCAGCACCCCCGGCGGCGGGCCCGTTCGCCTCGACGGTCCGTGGACCCACCGTGACGTCGCGGCCAACGGCGCCCGCTTCCACATCGCCGAGATGGGCGACGGCCCCCTGGTGCTGCTGCTGCACGGCTTCCCGCAGTTCTGGTGGACCTGGCGCCACCAGCTGCCGGCGCTCGCCGAGGCCGGCTTCCGGGCGGTCGCGATGGACCTGCGCGGGGTCGGCGGCAGCGACCGCACCCCGCGCGGTTACGACCCCGCCAACCTGGCCCTCGACATCACCGGGGTGGTCCGCTCGCTCGGCGAGCCGGACGCCGCGCTCGTCGGCCACGACCTGGGCGGCTACCTCGCCTGGACGGCCGCCGTGATGCGGCCCAAGCTGGTCCGCCGGCTGGTGGTCTCCTCGATGCCGCACCCGCGCCGCTGGCGGTCGGCGATGCTCTCCGACTTCGCCCAGTCCCGGGCCGGTTCGCACATCTGGGGCTTTCAGCGGCCGTGGCTGCCGGAGCGTCAGCTGGTCGCCGACGACGCCGAGCTGGTGGGGCGTCTGATCCGGGAGTGGTCGGGCCCGCGCCCGGCCGACGAGGAGGCGGTCGAGGCGTACCGGCGGGCGATGCTCGTCCCCTCGACCGCGCACTGCTCGATCGAGCCGTACCGCTGGCTGGTCCGCTCGCTGGCCCGCCCGGACGGCATCCAGTTCAACCGGCGCATGAAGCGGCCGGTCCGGGTGCCGACGCTGCACCTGCACGGCTCGCTGGACCCGGTGATGCGGACCCGCAGCGCGGCCGGTTCGGGCGAGTACGTGGAGGCCCCGTACCGCTGGCGGCTCTTCGACGGCCTCGGGCACTTCCCGCACGAGGAGGACCCCGTCGCCTTCACCACGGAGCTGGTGAACTGGCTGAGGGACCCCGAGCCCGACCGCTGAGTCGGGTACGGACCCCGTGCCGCACGGGCGTGCGTCGAACGGCCATGTGCCCGACGCATACTCCGATTGGCGGGCCCCTGAGCGGTTACCGAGCCCGGCCCCCGGGCAGACGTCCCGGTATGGGCTGGACGCACGACTACGGTGACACGGCACGCGACCGCCGCTCCGCCTCCGGGCCGGGCTCCCGCGAGCGGGGAGGCCCGCCCGGCGAGGGCCGCGCTCCCGGCGGGCAGGTCGGGATCTCACGCATCCTCAGGCGGCGGGCCCGCTGGGTCTCGGCCCGGCTCCGCCATCCCCGCGACACCGCGTAGCGGTCTCAGAGCGCGCAGCCGTCGGTGTCCACCTGCTGGTTCGCGATACGGCCGCGCTCGATGTCCTCGCGGATCTCCTCGACCGTCAGCGCGTACCCCGTGTCGGCGTCGTCGCGGGAGCGGGCGAAGATCACGCCCGAGACGGTGCCGTCCTCGGTGAGGAGCGGTCCGCCGGAGTTGCCCTGGCGGACCGTGGTGTACAGCGAGTAGACCTCCCTGCGCACCTCGCCCCGGTGGTAGATGTCGGGGCCGTCGGCGGTGATCCGGCCGCGGACGCGGGCCGAGCGGACGTCGTACGAGCCGTTCTCGGGGAAGCCGGCGACGATGGCGTCGTCGCCGCTGCGCGCCACCTCCTCGGTGAAGCGCAGCGGGGTGGCCCGGAGGTCCGGCACGTCGAGGACGGCGATGTCGCGCTCCCAGTCGTAGAGGACGACCTTGGCGTCGTAGAGCCGGCCCTCGCCGCCGATCTGCACGGTGGGCTCGTCGACGCCGCCGACCACGTGCGCGTTGGTCATGACCCGGCGCTCGGAGAAGACGAAGCCGGTGCCCTCCAGGACCTTGCCGCAGCTCGGGGCGGTGCCGACGACCTTGACGATGGAGCGCTGGGCGAGGGTCGCGACGGGGCTGCCGGCGAGCGCCGGGTCCGGGGGCAGGACCTCGGTGATGGGCTCGTTGGCGAAGGGGCTGAAGACCTGCGGGAAGCCGCTGCGGGCGAGGGTGGAGCTGAAGTCGGCGAACCAGACGCCGACCTGGTCGGGCATCACCCGGGTGACGCCCTGGAGCACCTTGGAGCCGCGGACCTCCTTGCCCAGGGTGGGCAGCGAGGTGCCGGCCAGCGCCGAGCCGATCAGCCAGGCCACCAGGAGCATGGCGACCACGTTGACCAGCGCGCCGCCGGTGGCGTCGAGGGCGCGGGCCGGGGACCAGGTGATGTGGCGGCGGAGCTTGTTGCCGAGGTGGGTGGTGAGCGCCTGGCCGACGGAGGCGGAGACGATGACCGCCATCACGAAGATCACCGTGACGGTGGTGGTGACCTCGCTCTCGTCGGTGAGCCGGTCCCACAGGATCGGCAGCAGCCACATGGCGACCAGCCCGCCGCCGAGGAAGCCGATCACCGAGAGGACGCCGACCACGAAGCCCTGGCGATAGCCGATGATCGCGAACCACACGGCCGCGAGCAGCAGCAGGATGTCCAGCACGTTCACGGTCGTCAGCCTCGCAGTGTCGTTTCCGGTCGCCGCTTCTTCTCCGGTCGCCCGGGGGCCCAGCCTGTCATGACCGCCAGTCGAGCGGGACCTTCCGGGCGGTGTCCCAGGGGCGCTCCCAGCCGGCGAAGTGCAGCAGCCGGTCGATCACTCCGGCGGTGAAACCCCAGACCAGAGCGGACGAGACGAGGAAGGCGGGGCCCGCGTGGCCGGCCGGGTGGACGGCGGTGGCGCGGTTGGCGGGGTCCGTGAGATCCGCCACGGGGACCGTGAAGACCCGGGCGGTCTCGGCGGGGTCGACGACCCCGACCGGGCTGGGCTCGCGCCACCAGCCGAGGACCGGGGTGACGACGAAGCCGCTGACCGGGATGTAGAGCCGGGGCAGGACGCCGAAGAGCTGGACGCCGGCCGGGTCGAGGCCGGTCTCCTCCCGGGCCTCGCGCAGGGCGGCCCGCAGCAGCCCGCCGTCGGCCGGGTCGCCGTCCTCGGGGTCGAGGGCGCCGCCGGGGAAGGAGGGCTGCCCGGCGTGCGAGCGGAGGCTGCCGGCCCGCTCCATGAGGAGCAGCTCGGGGCCGCGCTCGCCCTCGCCGAAGAGGACCAGGACGGCGGACTGGCGGCCGGCGCCGTCCGGGGGCGGCAGGAAGCGGCTCAGCTGCTCGGGCGCGACCGAGCGCGCGGCCCGGTCGACCGGCGCCAGCCAGTCGGGCAGTCCGTCCCGGTCCAGCAGGCCGCCGGTGCCGGGGCCGTAGATCTCTTCGTCCGTGCGCGTCATGGGCACCCCCGAGTCGTCCAACGCCGTCGCCGTGTCCCTTCGTTCCCGCGGGCCCGTTCCGGCCCCGTCCGGCTCACTCGGCCCCGGAGGGGGTCTGGACGGCGCCCGGGGCCACGCCGGGCGCGGGCGGGGCGGGGCGGCCGGGGTAGTCGGCAGGCGGGTTGAGCCGCTGGCCGGGGTAGCCGCCCTTCTCGTACTTGAGCAGCTTGGCGGCCTTCTCGGGGTCGGTCTCGCCCTCTCCGTAGGCGGGGCAGAGGTGGGTGATGGGGCAGGCGCCGCAGGCGGGCTTGCGGGCGTGGCAGATGCGGCGGCCGTGGAAGATCACCCGGTGCGAGAGCATCGTCCAGTCGCTCTTCGGGAAGATCTCGGCGACCTCGGCCTCGATCTTGACCGGGTCGTCGGAGGCGGTCCACCGCCAGCGGCGGGCGAGCCGCATGAAGTGGGTGTCGACGGTGATCCCGGGGACGCCGAAGGCGTTGCCGAGGACGACGAAGGCGGTCTTGCGGCCGACGCCGGGGAGCTTGACCAGGTCCTCCAGGCGGCCGGGGACCTCGCCGCCGAAGTCGTCCCTGAGGGCCGCGGCCAGGCCCATGATCGACTTGGTCTTGGCGCGGAAGAAGCCGGTGGGGCGGATGAGCTCCTCGACCTCCTCGGGGACGGCGGCGGCCAGGTCCTCGGGGGTCGGGTACTGCGCGAAGAGCGCGGGGGTCGTCTGGTTGACCCGCAGGTCGGTGGTCTGCGCGGAGAGGACGGTGGCGACCAGCAGCTCGAAGGGGTTGCGGAAGTCGAGCTCCGGATGGGCGTACGGGAACACCTCCGCGAGCTCCCGGTTGATCTTCCGCGCCCGCCGCACCATCCCGAGCCGAGACTCGGACGCGAAGCCCCGGGCGGAGGCGGCGGGCTTCGCGGGCGCGACCGTCTTGGCGGGGGCCTTCGCGGTGGCCTTCTTCGCGGGTGCCTTCTTCGCGGCGGCTCTCTTAGCGGCGGCGGGAGCCTTGGCGACAGCGCTCTCGGCGGACTGGGCGGCCTTCGTGGCCTTGGCGGGAGCCTTGCCCCCGGCCTTGCCGGTCGCCTTGGCGGGGACCTTGGCGGGGGTTCTGCCCGCGCTCTCGGCGGCCCGGGCGGCCTTCGTGGCCTTGGCGGGAGTCTTGCCCGCGGCCTTGCCGGTCGCCTTGGCGGGGACCTTGGCGGGGACCTCGGCGGGGGCCTTGGCCGCGCTCTCGGCGGGGTTCGCCGACGGCGTCCTCTTGGCCGTCGCCCGTAGGGGCGAATCCTCCCGATCCGTACCTTTCGACCGCTTCGACACGCCGCGTTCGCCCACAGCGGAATTCCCTTCGGCCGACACTCTTTCAGCCCCCTTGGCCTGCGTTCTCACCGGCGAGTTGGACACCCGGCCAGCCTAGGGGCCACGGCCGACATCCGCCCCGCTCGCCGCCGATCGGCCCCCGATCGGGCCCCTGACGTTCGGCAATGGCGTCCGGTGCGTCAAACTTGTTGTGATTGATCGCACTGTTTGGCACGTCCGGCATCATGGGAGCTCAGGTCCCGTGAGCAGGTCGACAGTAGGAGTGAACTCGTGGACGACGTTCTGCGGCGCGCCCCGCTCTTCGCGGCGCTCGATGACGAGCAGGCCGCCGAGCTGCGCGCCTCGATGAGTGAGGTGACGCTCGCCCGTGGCGACGCGCTCTTCCACGAGGGCGACCCCGGCGACCGCCTGTACGTGGTCACCGAGGGCAAGGTGAAGCTGCACCGCACCTCCCCCGACGGGCGGGAGAACATGCTCGCCGTCCTCGGCCCCGGCGAGCTCATCGGCGAGCTGTCCCTCTTCGACCCGGGCCCGCGCACCGCGACCGCGACGGCGCTGACCGAGGTCAAGCTGCTCGGCCTGGGCCACGGCGACCTCCAGCCCTGGCTGAACGCCCGTCCCGAGGTGGCCGGCGCGCTGCTGCGGGCCGTCGCCCGCCGGCTGCGCAAGACCAACGACCAGATGTCCGACCTGGTCTTCTCCGACGTGCCGGGCCGCGTCGCCCGCGCGCTCCTCGACCTGTCGCGCCGCTTCGGCGTGCAGTCGGAGGAGGGCATCCACGTCGTCCACGACCTCACCCAGGAGGAGCTGGCCCAGCTGGTCGGCGCCTCCCGCGAGACCGTGAACAAGGCGCTCGCCGACTTCGCCCAGCGCGGCTGGCTCCGCCTGGAGGCCCGCGCCGTGATCCTGCTGGACGTGGAGCGCCTCGCGAAGCGCTCGCGGTAGGCGAAGCGGTACGCAGTCGCACGTAGGCCTCACGGAGGCCGTACGCGCGCGTACGTACGCGAAGGGGGCCGCCCGGTTCGACCGGGCGGCCCCCTTCCGTGTGCGCGTCAGCGCTTGCTGCCGTCCACGATCACCGGGGCGGAGCCGCCGGAGCCGCACGGCACCGCGTAGACCGGGTTCTTCGCCGCCGCCTCCTTGAAGGCGTCGATGCACTGGTTCGCCAGGACCTTGTCGGTCAGCGAGTCGTTGAGGATCTTGTTGGCGCGGGCGATGCCCTCCGCCTCGATCCGGCGCCGGTCCGACTCGGCCTTGGCGGTACGGGCCGCCTCCAGGGCGCGCTCGGTGGCCTGCTGCTGCTGGATCTTGCGGTCGATCTGGCCCTGGAGGGCGTCCGAGGGCCGCACGTTGCGCAGGTTGACCGTGGTGACGACGATGCCGCGCGGCTCCAGGCGCTCGGTGATGAGCTTCGCGATCTCGGCGTTGATCTTCTCGCGGTCGGAGGCGTACCCCTGCTCGCTGGTGTAGCGGGCGAAGACGTTCCGGACGATCTCACGGCTGTCCGGGTAGACCAGCCGCTGCTGGATGGCGTCCTCGCTGCCCGCGAGCTTGTAGAGCTCGACGGCCTTCGACGGGACGACGGCCCACTTCACCGTGACCTCGGCGTACATGACGCCGCCCTGCGAGGAGCGGACCTCGACCACGTCCTTGTCGGAGAGGTTGAGGTCGACCGGGCGGGTGGAGAAGGTGGTGACGTCGGTGAACGGCGACTTCACGTGCATGCCGGAGGTCATCGGCGACCCGACCTTGCCGAAGGCGACCGGCACGCCGACCTCGTACGCGCTGATCACGTACGTCATGCTCACGATCACCGAGAAGACGCCGGCGACCAGCGCGCCGGCGGCGCCCAGCTTCCAGCCGGTCGAGTCCTGCGACCGGCCGACGAACCAGAGCACCACCGCGGCGATCACCAGCAGGATGGCTATGACGAACATGGGCATTCCCCCGAGAGCTGCGGCCTGATGTAAGCGGAGCGTAAGACACTCCGGGAGGCCGTCGGGTTCCCGGGGGGGTCAGATCAGGCCGCGCTCCCGGAGATACTCCAGCTGCGCCCGTACGGAGAGCTCCGCCGCCGGCCACAGAGAGCGGTGCACGTCCGCGTAGACGTGCGCCACGACCTCCGGCGCCGTGCGGTGGCCCGCCTCGACCGCCGACTCCACCTGCGCGAGCCGGGCCGCCCGGTGGGCCAGGTAGTGGTCCACGGCCCCCTGGGCGTCCTCCAGGACCGGCCCGTGGCCCGGCAGGACGGTGTGGACTCCGTCGTCGACGGTCAGCGAGCGCAGCCGCCGCAGCGAGTCCAGGTAGTCGCCCAGCCGCCCGTCCGGGTGCGCGACCATCGTCGTCCCCCGCCCCAGGATCGTGTCGCCGGTGAGCACCGCGCGGTCGGCCGGGAGGTGGAAGGAGAGCGAGTCGGAGGTGTGGCCGGGCGTCGGCACCACCCGCAGCTCCAGGCCGCCGACCGTGACCACGTCGCCCTCGCCCAGGCCCTCGTCGCCGAGGCGGAGCGCCGGGTCGAGCGCGCGGACGGCCGTGCCGGTCAGCTCGGCGAAGCGGCCCGCGCCCTCGGCGTGGTCCGGGTGACCGTGCGTCAGCAGGGTCAGCGCGATCCGCTTGCCCAGCTTCTCGGCGGTGTCGATCACGTGCCGGAGGTGGCCCTCGTCGAGCGGGCCGGGGTCGACGGCGACGGCCAGGTCGGAGCCGGGCTCGGAGAGCAGCCAGGTGTTGGTGCCGTCGAGGGTCATCGCGGACGGGTTGGGCGCGAGCACGTTCACGGCCCGCTCGGTCGCCGGGCCGGAGGTGACGAGCCCGCGCGGCTGTCCCGGCAGGGCGGCGGCGTCGGTCACGGGGTGCCTCCCTCGACCCGCTTGGTGAACTCGTCGTGGCCGGGCCAGGTCAGCACCACCTGGTCGCCCTCCACGCGCGCCTGCGCCAGCACCGGCGTCAGGGACTGCTTCCCGGCCGCCGCCAGCGCCTCCGCGGCCGTGGAGCACGGCTGGACGGACCGCAGGGTCGCGATCGTCGGCGGCATCATCGTCAGCTCGCCCCGGTCGTAGCCGGCCGCGGCGTCGGCCGGGCGGATCCAGACCGTGCGGTCGGCCTCCCCGGAGACGTCCCGGGTCCGCTGCCCCTCCGGGAGGACGGCCACGAAGAACCAGGTGTCGTACCGGCGCTGCTCGAACTCGGGGGTGATCCAGCGCGCCCACGCGCCGAGCAGGTCCGAGCGGAGCGCGAGCCCGCGCCGGTCGAGGAAGTCGGCGAAGGCCAGCTCGCGGGCGACCAGCGCCGCCCGGTCGCGCTCCCAGTCCTCGCCGGTGGTGTCGCCGACGACGCTGTCCGGGGTCTCGCCGGCGAGCAGCACGCCCGCCTCCTCGAAGGTCTCCCGGACGGCCGCGCACACCACGGCCTGCGCCTGCGCGGGGTCGTCGAGCCCCAGTCGGTCCGCCCACTCCTCCAGCGGCGGCCCGGCCCAGCGCACGGGCTGCTCGTCGCGCGGGTCGACGCCGCCGCCGGGGTAGGCGTACGCGCCGCCCGCGAAGGCCATGGAGGCGCGGCGGCGCAGCATGTGGACCTCGGGTCCGTCGGCCGCGTCGCGCAGCAGGAGCACGGTGGCGGCGCGCCGGGGCGTCACCGGCACCAGCTCGCCGGCGGCGAGGGCGCGGATGCGGTCGGGCCATTCCGGCGGGTACCACTGACCATTCGACATGGGCGGATGCTATGCGCAACGAACGGAATGCACGAGAGCCGGCCACCCCGGGGCGGGGGCGGCCGGCTCTCGCGAGGAAGGCTTCCGTCAGGCCTCGGTCAGCTCGACCTGGACCTCGACCTCGACGGGGGCGTCGAGCGGGAGGACGGTGACGCCGACGGCGCTGCGGGCGTGCACGCCCTTGTCGCCGAGGATCTCGCCGAGCAGCTCGCTGGCGCCGTTGATCACGCCCGGCTGGCCGGTGAAGTCGGCGGCGGAGGCGACGAAGCCGACGACCTTCACGACGCGCTTGATGCGGTCGAGGTCACCGGCGACGGACTTCACGGCCGCGAGCGCGTTCAGCGCGCAGGTGGCGGCGAGCGCCTTGGCCTCCTCGGCGGTCACCTCGGCGCCGACCTTGCCGGTCACCGGAAGCTTGCCCTCCACCATCGGGAGCTGGCCCGAGGTGTAGACGTAGACGCCGGACTGCACGGCCGGCTGGTAGGCGGCGAGCGGCGGGACGACCTCGGGCAGCTTCAGGCCCAGCTCGGCGATCCGCGCCTCGACGGCCCCGCTCACGACTGCGGCCGCTTCATGTAGGCCACCAGCTGCTCCGGGTTGGGCCCGGGCACGACCTGGACGAGCTCCCAGCCGTCCTGGCCCCAGTTGTCGAGAATCTGCTTGGTCGCGTGCACCAGAAGCGGCACCGTGACGTACTCCCACTTGGTCATGGGCCCGACTGTAGCCGCTGCGGCGGAGTGCTCCGCCGAGGCTCCCCCTAGGGTCCGGACTCCGGGGGCTCTCCGGGGCGGTCGGCTGATTGGGCGGGCCCGCCAGTGGTTAGGCTCGACAGCGTGAGCAGGCTCCAGGTCGTCAGCGGCAAGGGCGGTACCGGTAAGACGACGGTCGCCGCCGCCCTCGCCCTCGCCCTCGCGACGGAGGGGAAGCGCACGCTCCTCGTCGAGGTCGAAGGCAGACAGGGCATCGCACAGCTCTTCGAGACGGAGGCGCTTCCCTACGAGGAGCGCAAGATCGCCGTGGCTCCGGGCGGCGGCGAGGTGTACGCGCTGGCGATCGACGCCGAGCGCGCGCTCCTCGACTACCTCCAGATGTTCTACAAACTGGGCGGCGCGGGCCGCGCGCTGAAGAAGCTCGGCGCGATCGACTTCGCGACGACGATAGCCCCGGGGGTGCGGGACGTCCTGCTCACCGGGAAGGCGTGCGAGGCGGTCCGCCGGCGGGACCGGGACGGCCGTCCGGTCTACGACCACGTGGTGATGGACGCGCCGCCGACGGGCCGCGTCACCCGCTTCCTCAACGTGAACGACGAGGTGGCCGGGCTGGCGAGGATCGGCCCGATACACAACCAGGCGCAGGCGGTGATGGGGGTCCTCAAGTCCCCCGAGACGGCGGTGCACCTGGTGACGCTCCTGGAGGAGATGCCGGTCCAGGAGACGGCGGACGGCGTCGCCGAACTGCGCGCGGCGGGGCTGCCGGTGGGCCGGGTGGTGGTGAACATGCTCCGCCCGCAGGTGCTGGACGAGGCGGCGGTACGGGCCGCCTCCGGCGACCGCCGCGAGGCGATCGCGCGGACGCTGGCCTCGGCCGGTGTCGCGGGCGGCGCCGGGCTCGTGGAGCCGCTGCTGGACCAGGCGGCCGAGCACGCGCGCCGGGTGGAGCTGGAGCGGGCCCAGCGGGCGGTCCTGGACGGCGTCGGCGTGCCCGCGTACGAGCTGCCGTACCTGGGCGACGGGGCGGACATCGCGGGCCTCTACCGGCTGGCGAAGGAACTGCGGAGGCAAGGGGTGGGTGCGGCGTGACGGAGAAGAACCCGGACACCGCCACGGGCGGGCCCGACGCCGTGCCCGTCCTCGCGGGCGGGCTGGACGCCGTGCCCGTCCTGGAGATCGACCCGATCCTGGACGACCGGGGGACGAGGATCATCGTCTGCTGCGGTTCCGGCGGGGTCGGCAAGACGACGACGGCGGCGGCGCTGGGCGTGCGGGCGGCGGAGCGGGGCCGGCGGGTGGTCGTCCTCACCATCGACCCGGCCCGCCGGCTGGCCCAGTCGATGGGCATCGACGCACTGGACAACACGCCCCGCAAGGTGGACGGCGTCAAGGGGCCCGACGGCGGCGAACTGCACGCCATGATGCTGGACATGAAGCGGACCTTCGACGAGATCGTCGAGGCGCACGCGGAGCCGGCGCGGGCCAGGGCGATCCTGGAGAACCCCTTCTACCAGTCCCTGTCGGCCGGTTTCGCCGGTACGCAGGAGTACATGGCGATGGAGAAGCTGGGCCAGCTGCGGGCCCGGGACGAGTGGGACCTGATCGTCGTCGACACCCCGCCGTCCCGCTCGGCGCTGGACTTCCTGGACGCGCCGAAGCGCCTCGGGTCCTTCCTGGACGGGAAGTTCATCAAGCTGCTGATGGCGCCGGCGAAGGTCGGCGGCCGGGCCGGGATGAAGTTCCTCAACGTCGGCATGTCGATGATGACGGGGACCCTGGGAAAGCTGCTGGGGGGTCAGTTCCTGGGGGACGTCCAGACCTTCGTCGCCGCGATGGACACCATGTTCGGCGGCTTCCGGACGCGGGCGGACGCCACGTACCGGCTGCTCCAGGCGCCGGGGACGGCCTTCCTCGTGGTCGCGGCGCCCGAGCGGGACGCGCTGCGGGAGGCCGCGTACTTCGTGGAGCGGCTGGCCGCCGAGGGCATGCCGCTGGTCGGTCTCGTCCTCAACCGGGTGCACGGCACCGGTGCCGGGCGGCTCTCGGCCGAGCGGGCGCGGGCGGCCGCGGAAAATCTTGACCAGGGCCGCATTGTGGATCAGGCCGCCGGGAATGCTGGACTGCGTGGCGTCCCGGCCCCGTCGTCGGAGCCGTCGCACCCCGCCACCGCCGCCGACTCCCCCGCACGTCCCCCCGCCGCACCCGAGGCTGCCCCCACAGCCGACGTGTCCGAGGAACACAGCAGCGAGGAACCCAGCAGCAGCAAGGACACCGATCCGGACATCGCGCGGCTCACCGCGGGTCTGCTCCGGCTGCACGCCGAGCGGATGCGGGTGCTCGCGCGCGAACAGCGCACGCGGGACCGCTTCACGGCCCTCCACCCGGAGGTGCCGGTGACCGAGGTGGCCGCCCTGCCCGGCGATGTGCACGACCTCGCCGGGCTGCGGGCCATCGGTGAGCGCCTCTCCTCCCCGCGCGACCGGTCCTGACGGGACCTCACGGGGCGAGCGGGACTAGCCGACCGCGGCGTACTCCTCGTACGTCGCGTCGTCCTCCATGGCCACGGGCAGCAGGCCCGCGCCGCGCTCGTACTCGGTGCGGGCGGTCTCCAGGAGCCGCCGCCACGAGGTGACCGTGGGCCGCCGGCGCAGCAGGGCACGGCGCTCGCGCTCCGTCATGCCGCCCCACACGCCGAACTCCACGCGGTTGTCCAGGGCGTCGGCCAGGCACTCGGTGCGCACCGGGCAGCCGGTACACACCGCCTTCGCCCGGTTCTGTGCCGCTCCCTGCACGAAAAGTTCATCCGGATCGGTAGTGCGGCAGGCCGCCTGCGCACTCCAGTCAGCTACCCAGCCCATACCGGCGCCGTCCTCTCCCGAATCGAGGCTCCCCCACGGCGGCAGCGGCATATTCACCGCTGCCAGTTGGGACGTTACGGAAGGCGGGGACAGCGCAACACCCCCTTCGGGCCCAATCTTGAATGGTCCGAACGGACTATGCGTGCGCGTCAGATCACCCAGGGGAGTGACCGCAGGACATGCGTGTGTTATGGGACACCCCGCGACACACGCACCGGAATCGGACACGGCCTTCCCGCGGATTCGGGGACGCGGGAACTCATGCCGGAAATCAGGCGAATGTCACGCACGGGGGTTGATACGGGACCGCACTCCTGTGACAGTTGGGAGCAGCTTAGGCCAAGGCATATACGCGTGTCCGGCGATTGAGAACGTAGGCTGCCCCCATGGCAAAGAAGCGCTCGGGCGGTGGTCTGACCGGGACCCAGCAGGCCGCCAAGTTCCTCGGTGTCAGTGTGCTCTCCGGAGCCGTGCTGGCGGGCATCGCCCTGCCCGCGGCCGGCGCACTGGGTCTGGCGGCCAAGGGCACGGTCGAGGGATTCGACGAGATCCCCTCGAATCTGAAGACCCCGCCCCTCAGTCAGCGCACCACCATCCTGGACTCCGAGGGCGGGCTCATCGCCACGGTCTACTCGCGGGACCGCAAGGTGGTGCCGCTGGAGAAGATCTCCCCGTACATGCAGAAGGCGATCGTCGCGATCGAGGACTCGCGCTTCTACGAGCACGGGGCCATCGACCTCAAGGGCGTGCTCCGCGCGATCAACAAGAACGCGCAGTCGGGCGGCGTCTCCGAGGGCGCGTCCACGCTCACCCAGCAGTACGTGAAGAACGTCTTCGTCGAGGAGGCCGGTGACGACCCGGAGAAGGTCGCCCAGGCCACCCAGCAGACGATCGGCCGCAAGGTCCGCGAGCTGAAGTACGCGATCCAGGTCGAGGAGGAGCTGGGCAAGAAGAAGATCCTGGAGAACTACCTCAACATCACGTTCTTCGGGCAGCAGGCGTACGGCATCGAGGCCGCCTCGCAGCGCTACTTCTCCAAGCCCGCGGCCAAGCTGAACCTGGGCGAGGCCGCGATGATGGCCGGCCTGGTGCAGTCGCCGAGCCGCTTCGACCCGATCAACGACCTCCAGGAAGCCACCAAGCGGCGGAACATCGTCCTCCAGCGGATGGCGGACGTCGGCGACATCAGCCAGGCCGAGTTCGAGAAGGCCAAGGCGGAGCCGATCAAGCTGAAGGTGAAGTCGCCGAAGAACGGCTGCATCACCGCCGTCGACGGCGCCGGCTTCTTCTGCGACTACGTCCGCAAGACGATCCTCAACGACCCGGTCTTCGGCAAGACCGCCGAGGAGCGCCAGAAGCTGTGGAACCTGGGCGGTCTGACCGTCCGCACCACGCTGGACCCGAAGGCGCAGGCGGCGGCGAACGAGGCCGCGGTCGCCAAGATCAACAAGGACGACCCGGTCGCCGCGTCGGTCGTGCAGATCCAGCCCGGCACCGGCAAGATCGTGTCGATGGGCCAGTCCCGCCCGTACGGCCTCGACCAGAAGCAGCACCAGACGACGCTGAACCTCGCCGTCGGCAGCAAGATGGGCGGCACGACGTACGGCTTCCAGGTCGGCTCGACCTTCAAGCCGATCACCGCCGCGGCGGCCCTGGAGAAGGGGATGAGCCCCGCCCAGAGCTTCAACGACCCGACCGAGATCACCGTCTCGGAGAAGGACTACACGCGCTGCGACGGCAAGCCCTCCGGCTATGCCGACTGGAAGGTCGGCAACGAGCTCGAGTCGGAGAAGGGCATGTACGACATGACGAGTGCCCTCGGGAAGTCCATCAACACCTACTTCGCGCGCCTGGAGCAGATGGCCGGCCTCTGCGAGACGCTGACGATGGCGAAGAAGGTCGGCTACGAGCGCGAGCTGGGCAAGCCCATCAAGCAGAGCCCGTCCGCCACCCTCGGCAGCATCGAGAGCACCCCGCTCGACATGGCCTCGGTCTACGCCACCTTCGCCAACCGCGGCATCTACTGCGTCCCGGTCGCGATCGAGTCGATCAAGACCGCCAACGGCGAGAAGCTCAACGTGCCGCAGACCAAGTGCACGCGCGCGATGTCCGACCGCACCGCCGACATGATCAACCAGATGCTCAAGGGCGTGGTCGAGGACGGCACCGGTACCCGGGCCGGCCTGAGCGACCGCGACAACGCGGGCAAGACGGGTACCACCAACGACCGCAAGGACGCCTGGTTCGTCGGCTACACGCCGAACCTGTCCACCGCCGTCTGGGTCGGCGACGACATCGGCGAGAAGAAGTCGATGTACGACATCACCATCGGCGGCGAGTACTACGACAAGGTCTGCGGTGGCTGCCTCCCCGGCCCGATCTGGCGGATCGCGATGACCGGCGCCCTCGGTGACGAGGCCCCGTCCTTCGTCGACGTCAAGATCCCCCGGGCCGAGAAGCCCAAGGACCCGAAGAAGGACAAGCGGGACGACGACAAGCCCGGCGACCGGGACGACAAGCCGTCCGACAAGCCGACCGTCACCATCCCGACCTTCCCGCTCCCCGACCTGACCGGCGGCGACGCCACCCGGGGCGGCAACGGCCGCGGCAGGGGCTGACCCCCGGCACGGCCGACAGAAGGGCGCCCCCACCGGATCCGGTGGGGGCGCCCTTCTCGTACGTCGGGGGCCGGGGCTCAGCCCGCCAGGTGCTTCTTCACCGCGGCGGCGACCCGGCCGCCCTCGGCCTGCCCGGCCACCTTCGGGTTCACGATCTTCATCACGGCGCCCATGGCGCGCGGGCCCTCGGCACCGGCCGCCCGGGCCTCCTCGACGGCCTCGGCGACGATGCCGTCCAGCTCCTCGTCGGAGAGCTGCTTCGGCAGGTACGCGTCGAGGATGACGCCCTCCGCCCGCTCGCGCTCGGCCGACTCGTGGCGACCGCCCTGCTCGAAGGCGTCCGCGGCCTCGCGCCGCTTCTTCGCCTCCTTGGCGATCACCTTCTGCACCTCGTCCTCGGAGAGCTCGCGCTTGGTCTTGCCCGCGACCTCCTCCTTGGTGATCGCGGCGATGGTCAGCCGCAGGGTCGAGGAGCGCAGTTCGTCGCGGTCCTTGATCGCGGCGTTGAGGTCGTCCTTCAGTCGTGCCTTGAGCGTGGTCATGGCGTCAAGTGTGGCAGGTGCTCCCCGCGTACCGCCCGTGCATTTACGCCCCACGGGTCTGGAACGATGGGGGGATGCGCGCACGGTACGGGATCCCCCTGAAGATCACGGCAGGCGTCGCGGCGACGGCCGCGGCCGGACTCGTCTACGCGGCGGGCTTCGAGGCCCGCTCCTTCCGGCTCCGCCGGATCACCGTCCCCGTCCTGCCACCGGGCATGGACGACCTCCGGGTGCTCCAGGTCTCGGACGTGCACATGGTGTGCGGCCAGAACAAGAAGCGCGCCTGGCTGCAGAAGCTCGCCGGGCTCCGCCCCGACTTCGTCGTCAACACCGGCGACAACCTCTCCGACACCGAGGCCGTGCCGGAGCTCCTGGACGCGCTGGGACCGCTGATGGAGTTCCCCGGCGTGTACGTCTTCGGTTCCAACGACTACTACGGCCCCCGGCTGCGCAACCCCGCCCGCTACCTGGTCGAGAAGGCGCAGGGCCGGCACGGGCTCAACGGCAACAAGCCGGTCGTCGGCGCCGTGCACAACCCGTGGGAGGGCATCAAGGACGCCTTCGACGCGGCCGGCTGGGTGGACCTCACCAACACCCGGGGCCGGCTCAAGCTGCCCCAGGCCGAGCTGGCCTTCACCGGCCTCGACGACCCGCACATCAAGCGGGACCGGTACGAGCGGGTGGCCGGCGGCCCCGACGCCACGGCGGACTTCTCCCTGGGCATCGTGCACGCCCCCTACCTGCGCGTCCTCGACGCCTTCACCTCCGACGGCTACGAGCTGGTCCTCGCCGGGCACACCCACGGCGGGCAGCTGTGCGTCCCCTTCTACGGCGCCCTCGTCACCAACTGCGACCTCGACACCGACCGGGTGAAGGGCCTCTCCACCCACACCGCCGGCGGCCACACCTCCTACCTGCACGTCTCCGCGGGCTGCGGCACCAACCGCTTCACCCCGGTCCGCTTCGCCTGCCCGCCCGAGGCGACGCTCCTCACCCTGACGGCACGCGCCTGACCTGCGTACGGGGGGCGTCCGCCGCCCCGGCGGCGGGCCGCGAGAACCGGATTTCGTCTCTGGGCGCGGGTGGGCTAAAGTAATCGATGTCGCCGCGACGAGAACAACAGAGCAGCGACATCGGGGTGTAGCGCAGCTTGGCAGCGCGCTTCGTTCGGGACGAAGAGGTCGTGGGTTCAAATCCCGCCACCCCGACAGCCGAAACAGCAGGTGAGGCCGGTACTGATCTCAGTACCGGCCTCACCTGTCTCTGTTCCTGTGGGGGGAAGGTCGGCATGGCGGGGTTGTTGCTGGTGCACGGGGCCGGCGGAACCGTCGAGGGGCACTTCGGCGGGTTGCTGCGGCGGCTCGGGGGACGGTTCCGGTGGGTGGCCGGGGAGTTGCCCGGGCGGGGCGGCGTCGACGAGGCCGTGGACGGGCTGCTGGCCGCCGCGGACGACGCCGGGGTCGACGCGTTCGTCGTGTGCGGGTACTCGCTGGGGACGCCGCTGGCCGTACGGCTCGCCGTGCGGTGTCCGGAGCGGGTCAGGGGCGTGGTGCTGACCGCGCCGTTCGCGCGGGCCGACCACCGGATGCGGCTCGGGCTCTCGGTGTGGCGGGGGCTGTACGAGAGCGGGCGGCCGCGGCTGCTCGCCGAGCAGCTGGCGCTGACCGGGCTCGGCGGGAGCTTCCTGGACCGGACCGACCCCGACCGGCTGCGGGCCATGCTGATGCTGGCGCCCGCCCCGCCCGCCGCGACCCCCGGCCATCTGGAGCTCGCCGCGCGGATCGACGTACGGGAGGACCTGGCGCGGCTGGCGGTGCCGGCGCTCGTCGTCGTCACCGCCGAGGACCCGCTGGTCTCCCCCGACCGTCAGCGGGCGCTCGCCGCCGCCGTCCCGGGCGCCAGGACCGCCGAACTCGCCACCGGACACCTGCCGTTCTGGGAGGACCCGGAGGGATGGGCGGACCTCGTCGAGGAGTTCCTGGAGGGCGGCCTCAGATGATCGGCGGGCGGCCCAGCCTCGTCATGCGCAGCACGGTGGACCAGCGCATCGGGCGGCGCGGTCCGGCCGGAGCCTTCAGGCCCTCCGCGAACCCCGCGAACCAGGCGCGCAGGCCCCGCGCCGAGCGGGTGCGGGCCACCGTCAGCAGGACCCAGACCGCCAGGTAGAGCGGGACCAGCGCGGCCGGCAGGTTCCGCTTCGCCAGCCACACCCGGTTGCGGGCCGTCATCCGGTAGTAGACGTCGTGCCGGGCCGGGCTGGTCTTCGGGTGCTGGAGCAGCAGCTCCGGCGCGTACTTGATCCGCCAGCCCGCGTCGAGGGCCCGCCACGCCAGGTCGGTCTCCTCGTGCGCGAAGAAGAAGTCCTCCGGCCAGCCGCCGATCCGGTCGAGCATCGGCATCGACAGGCCGTGGCCGCCGCCGAGGAAGGTGGTGACCTCGCCGCCGCGCATCGGGTCCTTCGCGCCGAGCCGCGGGATGTGCCGGCGCTGGGTCTCGCCCGTCTCGTCGGCGATCCGGAAGGAGACGACGCCGAGCTCGGGCTCCGTCTCGTACAGGTCCACCAGACGGCGGAAGACGTCCGTGTCGACCAGCAGGCCGTCGTCGTCCAGGTCGACCAGGACGTCCACGTCACCGAAGGAGCGCAGGGTGTCGATGGCCACGTTCCGCCCGCCGGTGACCCCGCGGTTCTCGGGCAGCTCCACCCCGGTGACGCCCTCGGGGAGCTCGGGCAGCGAACCGGTGCCGTTGCCGACCACGACGACCCGGGCGGGGGGCTCGTCCTGCCGCGCCACCGAGTCGAGCAGCGCGCCCAGCTCGGCGGGGCGGGTGCCCATCGTCAGTACCGCCACGCCCACTCTCGGTCGCGCCACGGTCCACTCCGTTCCAGCTCGGGGTCGGGTCTCGCGTGCGGGCCGGCTCCCGCCGGCCCCACGGCACCCATTGTTCACCCTCCGGGAACCCTGACGGAACCCGGAAGGTACCGGGGCGGTACCGGGGGTGGGAGGCGGGGTGCGAGGGAGGACCGGGCGGCAAGGTGCGAGGTGGGGCCGGAGGCGGGCGGAGGTCGGCGCGGCCGGGACGGGGCCGGGGCGGGGCAGGGGCGGGGCCGGGCGGAGGTCGGCGGGGTCGGGGCGGGGCCGGGTGGAATCGGTCGGTCCGCGGCGGAACCCCCGGGGGCCTCCGCTGCGTCCGTGCGTACGTCGGCGGTTCCGCCGTGGTTCTGCTTCGGGGGGAGCGCGGCGAGGGCGCGTGTCCGGCGGCTCTACCCTGGTCCTCTGCCGTCAAGTGATCGATTGTCGAAAGGGCGTCTCCTGGTGCTGGTCGCGGACCGATATCGGCTTCACGGGTGTATCGGCCGTGGCGGCATGGGCGAGGTGTGGCAGGCCACCGACGAGGTCCTCGGCCGGCCGGTCGCCGTGAAGCTGATGCTGGCGCAGTCCACCGACCCCTCCGGCGCCGACCGCTTCCGCCTGGAGGCGCAGACCGCCGCCCGGCTCAGCCACCCGCACGTCGTCGGCGTCTTCGACTTCGGCACCTGGGACGGCAAGCTCTTCCTGGTGATGGAGCTGGTCGAGGGCGACAGCCTCGGCTCCACCCCCGCCAACCCCCTGGTGCTGCCCGCCGAGCGGGTCGCCGTGGTCGCCGCGCACGCCGCCGCCGGCCTCGCCGCCGCCCACCGGCAGGGCGTGGTCCACCGCGACATCAAGCCCGGCAACCTGCTCATGGACGCCGAGGGCACGGTCAAACTGGCCGACTTCGGCATCGCCCGCTTCGTCGACGACCCCTCCGCCGGACTCACCACCACCGGGCAGATCGTCGGCACCGGCCTCTACCTGGCCCCGGAGCGGGCCCTCGGCAAGCCCGCCTCCCCCGCCTCGGACGTGTACTCGCTGGGCTGCGTCCTCTACCAGCTGCTCACCGGGCACCCGCCGTTCCGCGCGGACACCGCGACGGCCCTGCTGTACCAGCACATCGACAGCGCGCCGACCCCGCCGAGCCGGCTCGGGGTGGTCCTCACCCCCGCCTTCGAGGCGTACCTGCTGAGCCTGCTCGCCAAGCAGCCCGAGCAGCGCCCGCCCGCCCAGGCCATCGCCGACTGGTTCGGCTCCGGCGCCTGGCGGGAGTACGCGCCCCGCCCCGCCGCCGCGGCCATGCCCGGGACCGTCCCCACCCCGCCGGTCCAGGCGGCGCCGCCCGGGCACCTCGCGCCCGGTGCTTCGCCGGCCGCCATGCCCGCTCCCCGGCCCCCTGCCCCCCGTCCCCCCTCCCCCACCCCCTCCTCCTCCGTTCGCTCCCCCTCCTACCCCGCCGGGCCGGGGTCCGCGCCGACGGCCGTGGCCGCCGCGGGGGGCGGGGCCCGTCGCCGGGCGGGCGAGCGGGGCGGGGGCTCCGGGTCCGCCGGGGGCGCGCTCGCCGAGCTGTCCCGCCGCCGGCCGCGCAAGACGGCCGCCGTCGCCGGCGTCGTCGCCTTCGTGGTCTTCCTCTTCATCGGCATGGCCTGGCTGTCCTGATCCGGCCGCCCGGGCCGCGCCGCCTCAGTACAGCCGCGGCGCCATCACGTGCGCGTCGGGGTCCCCCTCGACGATGAGGACACAGCGGGGCACGCCCGGGCCCGCGGTGGCGCGCACGGTCGCCGGTGTCGGCGGGTCCGTCGGCAGCTCGACCGGGACGGCCACCGGGCGGTCGCCCTCGGCCGGCGTGTGCCCGGTCTCCTTCCCGTCGACCAGCACCTCGACCACGGGCCGCATACCGGTCTCCACGGTCGCCGAGACCGAATGGCCCCGGTAGTCGATGTGGAAGTGGTGGCGTCGCCTCATGGGTCACCTCCGCGGCGGGCTCCGGACGCCGCCTCCGGCGCCTGCGGACACCTCCGTCCCTCCAGCGTAGGGACGCCGGGGCCCGCGCGCCCCTCCGGACCGGCCGTCACCGGGTGACCAGGAGCCCCAGGCAGCCGATGCCGACCAGCACGGCGCAGACCGTCAGGTTGACCGCCCGGTACTCCAGGAAGACCGCCGCGAACTCGCGGAGCGTGGCGCTCGGCCAGTAGTACGCGGCGGTCGGCGAGCCCACCACCTGGCCGTCCACCCCGGCCTTCCGCGCCATGAGCGCAGCCCGGAAGGCGTGGAAGTTGTTGGTGACGACGACGCAGCCGGCGTCCGGCCGCTCCGCCTCCATCAACTCCTTGCTGAACAGCAGGTTCTCCTCCGTGGTGCGGGAGCGGTCCTCGCGGATGATCCGGTCCTCCGGGAAGCCCCGCTCCACCAGGTACGCGGCCATGGCGTGGGACTCCGGCAGCTCCTCGTCCGGTCCCTGGCCGCCGGAGGTGACCAGGAGCGGCGGCCCGTCCCCGCCGCGCGCGGCCAGCCGCTCGTACACCTCCCGCCCCCGGTCGAGCCGGCTCGCCAGGAGCGGCGGCACCCGCCGGCCGCCGATCAGCCCGGAGCCCAGCACCACCACGAAGCCGGCGTCCCGGCGCAACCGCATCCGTCCGTACAGGAACGCGTACCCCACGAAGCAGAGGAAGAGGAAGGAGACATAGCCGAGGACGAGCAGCAGGGTGACGGACACGATGCCGAGGACCCGGGAGCGGAGGAGGACCGCGACCGCCGTCAGCCCGAGCACCCCGAAGATGCCGAGGCCGGCCAGGAGCGACAGCAGATTGGCCGGGCGTCTGCCCTCCTTGCGGACCATCTCGACGCCGTTGGCGCAGAGCAGCCCGGCGAGGACCACCGGGCCGAGACAGAGCACCAGCAGGAGCAGGACGAGGACCGTCTCCGTCAGACCGTGCGGCAGGTCGTCGACGGCCGAGAGCAGACCGATGCCGAGGAAGGTGACGGCGAGACCGAGGTACACCGCGTTCCCGAAGCGGCGGCGGTCGCGCAGCACGCCGACCCCGAAGCAGAGGAGGAAGAGGGCGGACACCGCGAAAGCGATCATGGCGTCATCGTAGGCAGCGGACCCGGCAGCGGAACGGCCCCCGGACAAAGCTGTGGACAACTCCTCGGCGGCCGACCGTCCCCACCCCGCACGGGTGAAGCGCCGGGCCGTCCGCGCCGGCCGCCGACGCCGGCCGTCGGCACCGCTGTCGGCACCGCTCTCGGCGCCGCTCTCGGCGCCGCTCTCGGCGCCGTCGTCAGCGTTCGCGGGAGAGGGCGAACAGCCCTTTCCTGGCCCCCTCTTCGTACGCCTCCCGCAGCTCCGGGGCGTCCAGCAGCGCGTTCAGCGCCGCGTCGCTGCGGGACCGGGCCGCCGTGCAGTACCGCGCCGGCCGGTAGGAGGTGTCGAAGGCGGCGGCCCGCAACAGGTCGACGGCGCCCAGGAGATGGGCCGCCCGGTCGGGGCGGCCGTCCAGCAGCCGTATGCGGGCCAGGAGTTCGGCGGCGCAGGCGGCGCCGACCGCGGATCCGAGCCGCAGGTGCTCGCCCAGTGCCCGGCGGGCGAGCTCGGCGGCCCGGCCCCGTTCCCCGTCCCAGGCGAGGAGTTCGGCCCGGGCGTGGTCCGCCCAGGCGTCGGCGAAGACGTCGCGGCCCGCCCAGGTCCGCCGGCCCGCCCCGTCCAGCTCCAGCTGGTCCAGCGCCTCCTGCGCGGCCTCCGGGTCGGTGCGGCTGAAGCAGAGCGCCAGCGCCGCCCAGCACGCCTCCCGCGTCGGGCCGAAGTCCGGCACGTCCCCGATCTGCGCCAGCGCCTCCCGGAACTCGTCCGCCGCCGCCCGGGTGCGCCCCTGGTAGAGGGCGATGGAGCCGCGCAGATGGGCCAGCAGCCCCAGGCACCGCTCGTCCCCGTCCCGTACCGCGCTCGCCCACGCCCGCACGAGCAGCGGATCGGCGTCCTCGGGGCGGCCCGACTCCAGCTCCAGGAAGGCGGCGAGCCACAGCGCCCGGGCGGGCGGCGGGCCCGGGTGCAGCGTGAGGGCGTGCCGCAGCCGGGTCCGCCCCTCGGTGCCCCGCCCGCAGGCCACCCACAGGAACCACAGCGAGACGGCGATCTCCAGGGACGCGGCGGCCTCGTCGCCGGGCGCGGCCGCCGCCGTCGTCGGGTCCATGGCGGCGGCCAGGTCGGGGAGTTCGCGCAGCGCCAGGTCGCGGGCGTCCAGCTGGCGGCCCCGCTGCCACCACTCGGCGGCCCGCCGGGCGACCTTCACGCACCACGTGCGGTGGTGCAGGACCACGATCCAGCGGTCGCCGCGGGCGGTGAGCCGACGGGCGCCGACCGCGCGCATCGCGTGCGGCATCCAGTGGCGCGGCCCGCCGTCCTCCCCGTCGAACAGGTCGTCCACCGGCAGCAGCGCCCGGGGCGCCAGCCGGTCCAGGACGGTGCCGACGTCGACGGCGGCCAGCGCCCCGTATCCGCAGACCTCCTCCACCGCCCGCCGGTCGAAGGCGCCCTCGAAGACCGACAGCCGCTCCCACAGCAGCCGCTCGGCCGGGCCCGCGGCCGCGTACCCCCGCTCGGCGGCGGCGAGCTGGTCGGCGCCGACCTGCTCGCCCCACAGCACCTCGTACGCGGGCGGTTCTCCCGCCACTCGCCCCATGCTCGTCATCCCCCGTGTCCCCGTTTCCACGGATATGGCCAGGCCCGCCGCGCGCCGTCACTGTGACGTTGGCCGAATACATGGCCATCGAGCGCCGAGGCGGCTTGAATGCATATGCCCTGGTCCACATCCTGGGGTGCTCTCGGGGCCACGACCAAGGTTTTCCGGGGATCGGCCAAGGAGGAAAATGCGCACCGGGGAATCCGTCCTGGGCGAGGCGGATATGTCACTGATCCACGCGCTCCAGATACTGCCGCGGGCGAGCTGGACCCAGTTGTCCGCCGTCCTCGGGGCCGGACCCGACACCCTCGCCCGCCGCTGGGAGCACCTCACCGCCGGCGGCTACGCCTGGACCTCGATGCTCATCGCCCGGCGCGGCGCCGAGGCCGCCCTGTACGCCTGGGTCGAGCTGGAGTGCACCGCCGGCACCACCGAGGCCACGGCGGTCGAGCTGTGCGGCGACCCGGGCACCCTCGGCGTCCACGCGGTGACCGGCGGCGCCGACCTGGTCCTGCTGCTGATCGCGCCGGACCTGCCCGCGCTCGACGCCTATGTCACCGGCCGGGTGCGCCGGCTGCCCGGGGTGCTCCGGGCCCGTACGCAGGTCGTCACGCGCATGCACAACCGTCCCTACCGTTCGCGGGTCGAGCAGCTCACCCCCGCGCAGGCCCGGCTGCTCGCGGAGGTCACCGCCCTGGAGCGGCGGGACGGGGCACGCGCGCGCGTGGTCCCCCAGGTGACGGACCTGGACCGGCGGCTCGTCGCGGAGCTGGCCGGGGACGCCCGCCGCAGCGCCGCCGAGCTGGCCCGGCAGTGCGGAACCAGCGAGTCGACGGTACGCCGCAGGCTGGAGGTCCTGTCGGCGGGCGGCGCGCTGCACCACCACTGCCAGCCGGCGCCGCGGTTCTCCGGGCGTCCGGTGTGGGCGATGGTGACGGCGCAGGTGGCGCCGCTGGACGAGGCGTCGACGGTGGCGGCGCTGACACGGGTGCGGCGCACCCAGGTGATCACCTCGGTGACCGGGCCGCACAACCTGGTGGTGGCGATGTGGCTGGGCTCGGTCGAGGAGCTGCACGAGGTCGCGGCGGGGCTGGTCCGGACCGCGCCGGCGCTGCGGATCACCGGGACGGCGGTCAGCCTGCGCACGTACAAGATCGGCGCGCAGGTACTCGGCCCGGACGGGCGCCGGATGCACCACGTCAAGCCGGAGGCGTGACCCGGAGAACCACCTGGCGCCGCGGGCGCGCGGACCGGAGCCGTGGGAGGCACGCGCGGACCGGAGCCGTAGCGGGCGCACGCGGACCGGGGGTGTCCGAGCCGGTCCCTTTCGGGCGGCGCGGGCCGCGTGGTCTCCTGGGCTCATGGAGTTCGCCGTGTTCGTGACGCTGCCCGGGCTGGTCATCCTGCTGACCGTCGTGGCCTTCGCCGACCAGTTCCTGCGCATGACCGGCCGCGGGAAGCGCCGGGGCACGGTCTCGTCGACCGGTTTCGAGCAGTTGCACGCCACCTTCTCGCCGGGGAAGCAGAGCGAGCTGAAGGAGCGGCAGAGCGCCCTGCTGCTCCGGGACGACGAGGAGGACGGCGCGCCGCCGCGCCGGACCACGGTGGATCTGGCGGGCGGCCGGGCGGTGATCCGGCTCAGGCCGGACGCGACGCCTTGAGCGAGTACATCAGCGGGACGCGGGGGCGGCCGGCCGGGAAGCGGTGGTAGCCGTCCTCGTGGCGCTCCAGGGTCGCGTAGCGGGGGACGAGCGTGACGTCGTGCTCGTGCAGGAACTCGATGCGCAGCCCGGCCTTGGCGAGCGCGGTGACGACCTCGCCGACCGGGTGCACCCACTCGACGCTGCGGTTGTGCACCGTCGGCGCGTCGATGTCGGCGTAGGTGCCGGGGGTGGTGTCCACCCAGGGGTCGCGGACGAAGTAGTCGTGGACGAGCGTGCTGCCGGTCTCGTCGTCGAAGGAGTCCGCGAGGGGGTGGAACTCGGAGACGTACAGGAAGCCCCCGGGGGCGACGAGCGCGGCGGCGATCTCGGCCCAGCGGTCGAGGTCGGGCAGCCAGCAGAGGGCGCCGACGCCGGTGTAGACGATGTCGTACGCCCGGTCGGGCACGGCCTCGGCGGCGTCGTACACGTCGGAGGCGACGAAGGCGGCCCGGTCGGGGCCGAGGCCGAGGTCGGCGGCGAGCGAGCGGGCGGTGTCGACGGCCGGCTCCGAGAAGTCGAGGCCGACGACGCGGGCGGCGCCGTGCCGGGCCCAGGAGAGGGTGTCGAGGCCGATGTGGCACTGGAGGTGCAGGAGGCTGCGGCCGGTGACGTCGCCGACCTCGGCGAGCTCGAAGTCGCGCAGGGCGTCCTTGCCGGCGCGGAAGGCGTCGAGGTCGTAGAACTCGCTGGCGGCGTGGATCGGCACGCGCTCGTCCCAGCGGGCGCGGTTGGCCTCGTGCCAGTCGTCGGGGGTCGGGGAGTACATGCGGCGAGGTTAACGAGCCGGTCACCCGGGCGCGAACGGGTATTCGGTGCCCTCCCGGCGGGGCTCCGGGCCCGTCCCCGTACCGTGGGGGGCGTGTACCGGTTCCTGAGGACCCCCCGCTGGTGGGGGATCAATCTCTTCGTCCTGCTGGCCGTCCCCTTCTGCGTCTTCATGGGGACCTGGCAGCTGGGCAAGTTCGAGGATCGCGTCGACTCCCACCAGGAGGCGGAGCGGAAGCCCGACGCGAGCGCGCAGCGGGCCGAGCCACTGGCGGAGCTGCTGCCGGTGGACAAGGAGACCTCGGGCCGCGCCGCGGAGGCCAGCGGCCGGTACGGGGAGCAGTTCCTGGTGCCGGACCGGGAACTGGACGGCAGGCCGGGCGCGTACGTGCTGACGCTGCTGCGGACGGACGAGGGGCGGTCGCTGCCGGTCGTCCGGGGCTGGCTCCCGGCGGGCGCGGAGGCGCCGCCCGTGCCGTCCGGCGAGGTCACGGTCGTGGGCGCGCTCCAGGCGTCGGAGAACCAGGGCACGAAGGGCGTGCGGACGGCCGGCGGGCTGCCGGAGGGGCAGCTGGGCATGATCAGCGCGGCCTCGCTGGTGAACGTGGTGACGGACGACGTGTACGACGCGTGGATCACGCTCACCGACGCGCCGGCCGGTCTCACGCCGGTGCCGGCGGCCGCGGCGGCGGGCACGGGGCTGGACGCGAAGGCGTTCCAGAACCTCGGCTACACGGCGGAGTGGTTCGTCTTCGGCGGTTTCGTGGTGTTCATGTGGTTCCGGCTGCTGCGCCGGGACAAGGAGGCGGCCCGGGACGAGGACCTGGGCCTGGCCGCGTCCTGACGGGCGGGCTTCCCGCATACGGCGGAAGGGGCCGGGAGAGCGATCTCCCGGCCCCTTCCGCGTGTGTCCGCGTCCTCAGTTCTGGAGCAGGCCGGTCCGGTAGACCGTGCCCGCGCAGGCGTCGCCGAGAGTCGTGGTGACGGTGGGGTCGCCCGGCTCCGCGGTGTGGCTGACGGTGACGCCGCCCTTGCCCGGTTGGGCGCGCAGGAGCTGGGTGCTGACGCCGGAGTCGGTGCCGGTGCCGGTCTCCGTGCCGCCGCCGGTCTCGGTTCCGCCGGGGTCGGTGCCCTCGCCGCCCTCGGTGGGCGTGGGCGTGGGCTCGGTCGGCGTCGGCGTCGGCTCGGTCGGCGTGGGCGTCGGCTCGGTCGGCGTCGGGGTGGGCTCCGTCGGCGTCGGGGTGACCGGCGGCGTGGTGCCGCCGCCGGTCGGGCAGGTCTCGCTCGGCACCCAGGCGAACTTCACCTGGTACGAGCCGCCGGGCTGGAGCAGCACCGAGGCGGACTCGGCCGAGGGGTCGGGCAGGCCGGTCGCCGGGTCGCCGTTGGTGTGCCGGGCGACGGCGATCCGGCCGGGGTCGGCGGAGCCGACGGTGGCGACGCCGACCAGGCCGTCGCCGTCGACGACGCACGCCTCCTGGGAGGCGTTGACGATGGTGAAGCCGCCGTAGACGACTCCGGTGGCGTCGGGGCCGCTGTTGTACGCGCCCGCCGACTGGAGGGTGCCGCGGCCGCAGCTGGGCACCGTGCCGGAGCCGGCGGCGGTGCCGGGGGCGGTCGGGGTGCCCCGGGGGCCGGGGTGGTCGCCGTTCTTGCCCGGGGAGCCCTTGGTGGGTTCCGTGGTGGGCGAGACCTTGACGGAGGGCGCCTTGGTGGCGGCCGGGCCCTCGGCCTCGGCGCCGGTGCCGCCCTGGGCCTGCTCGCCGTGGCCGGCGAGGGCCGGGTGGGCGGCGGTGACGCCGGGGGAGCCGGCGACGTGGACGAGGGCGGGGACGGCGGTGCCGACGAGGACCGCGGCGGCGGCGGCGCCGACGAGGGCCTGCCGCTTGCGGGCGCGGCGGGCGGGGACGGCGTGCCGCAGGTGGTCGAGGGCCTCGGTGGACGGTTCGAGGCCCGCGACGGCGCCGTGGAGCAGGCGCCGCAGCGCGAGCTCGTCCTCGCCGTCGTCCTCGCCGGGTCCGGGGTCGAAGTCCATCATCAGTCGTCCACTCAGGTCGTCACGTCCGACGCGTCCCTGTTCGAAGGCGCGTCCGCTGCGTTCGTCGGGGTCGTGGCGCTCCTCGCCGTGCTCCTGCTGCTCCCGGTCGTTCTCCCGCTCGGCGCTCATGCCTTCGCCTCCATGACGACGCGCAGGGCGGCGATCCCGCGGGAACCGTACGCCTTCACCGAGCCGAGCGAGATGCCGAGCGTCTCGGCGACCTGGGCCTCCGTCATGTCGGCGAAGTACCGCAGGACGAGGACCTCGCGCTGGCGGCGCTGGAGGCCCTTCATCGCCTTGATGAGGGCGTCGCGCTCCAGCTGGTCGTACGCCCCCTCCTCGGCGCTGGCCATGTCGGGCATCGGCTTGGACAGCAGCTTGAGTCCGAGGATGCGGCGGCGCAGCGCGGACCGGGAGAGGTTGACCACCGTCTGGCGCAGGTAGGCGAGGGTCTTCTCGGGGTCGCGGACGCGCCGGCGGGCCGAGTGGACGCGGATGAACGCCTCCTGGACGACGTCCTCGCAGGAGGCGGTGTCGTCGAGGAGGAGGGCCGCGAGGCCGAGCAGCGACCGGTAGTGGGCGCGGTAGGTCTCGGTGAGGTGGTCGACGGTGGTGCCGGCGCCGGTGGTGGCGGCGCCGGTGGTGGCGTCGGCGGCCTTGCGGGGCGCGGGAATGCCGCTGACACCGCCCGCGCGGGGTTCGGTGGGCACGACGGTGGTCACCGGAGGCCCGTCGAGAGGGCGCGGACGTACGGGCGGGCGGGCCGCCGACCCGCGCGCGGGCGCGGGGACGCCACCGGGTCCCCGGAGGGGGAGCACGGCCGTGCGGACCCCGCGGAGCGGGGAGAGCGCAGGGATGTCGAGTACGTCTGCCACGCCAGTTGGACTCTTGTTCCCCCGCGATGGTTGTACGCGTACCCCGCCGTTCTCGGCGGCGTGCAGATCGTCCTCATGCGTAACCGTTCTCCCCCTTTGCCCCGTTTCTTCGCATGCTCCGCACCACGTCCGTGGGTGAACGCGGAGACGCGCCCCGCCCAACTACTAGTTGCAGCAAGGGGGAAGAGCATCGTCCGACACCACATCACCGCAGTTCAAGGGGGTTCCGCCGCCGAATTGCTCACAGGATGTTCACAGAACCCACGAAGTCACCGCAATCGGATACGACGACCGCGCCCGGCCGCTGGGAAGCGGCCGGGCGCGGTGGGTGGGACGAAGGGGCGGCGGGGTCAGCGCCCGGTGCCGCCGTAGACGACGGCCTCGTCCGAGTCGCTGTCCAGACCGAAGGCGGAGTGGACGGCGGTCACGGCCTCGTTGACGTCGTCGGCGCGGGTGACGACCGAGATGCGGATCTCCGAGGTGGAGATGAGCTCGATGTTGACGCCCGCGTCGGACAGGGCGCGGAAGAAGTCCGCGGTCACGCCCGGGTTGGTCTTCATGCCGGCGCCGACGAGGGAGATCTTGCCGATCTGGTCGTCGTAGCGGAGCGAGTCGAAGCCGATCGCGGTCTTCGCCTTCTCCAGGGCGTCGATGGCCTTGCGGCCCTCGGCCTTGGGGAGGGTGAAGGAGATGTCGGTGAGACCGGTGGAGGCCGCCGACACGTTCTGCACGATCATGTCGATGTTGATCTCGGCGTCCGCGACGGCCCGGAAGATGGCCGCGGCCTCGCCCGGCTTGTCCGGCACGCCGACGACGGTGATCTTCGCCTCGGAGGTGTCGTGGGCGACACCGGAGATGATGGCCTGCTCCACCTTGTCCCCTGTCGGTTCGTTGCTGACCCACGTGCCCTGGAGTCCGGAGAAGGACGAGCGGACGTGGATCGGGATGTTGTAGCGGCGTGCGTACTCGACGCAGCGGTGCAGCAGCACCTTGGAGCCGGAGGCGGCGAGCTCCAGCATGTCCTCGAAGGAGATCCAGTCGATCTTCTTCGCCTTCTTCACCACGCGCGGGTCGGCGGTGAAGACGCCGTCGACGTCGGTGTAGATCTCGCAGACCTCGGCGTCGAGCGCGGCGGCGAGCGCCACGGCCGTGGTGTCGGAGCCGCCGCGGCCCAGCGTGGTGATGTCCTTCTTGTCCTGGGACACGCCCTGGAAGCCCGCGACGATGGCGATGTTGCCCTCGTCGAGGGCGGTACGGATCCGGCCCGGCGTGACATCGATGATGCGCGCTTTGTTGTGGACCGAGTCGGTGATGACACCCGCCTGGCTGCCGGTGAACGACTGGGCCTCGTGGCCCAGGTTTTTGATCGCCATCGCCAGCAGGGCCATGGAGATCCGCTCTCCGGCGGTCAGCAGCATGTCGAACTCACGTCCGGCAGGCATGGGAGAAACCTGCTCGGCGAGATCGATCAGCTCGTCCGTCGTGTCGCCCATCGCGGAGACCACGACGACCACCTGGTGGCCGTTCTTCTTGGCTTCCACGATCCGCTTGGCGACGCGCTTGATGCCCTCGGCATCGGCAACGGAGGAGCCTCCGTACTTCTGCACGACAAGGCCCACGTGCGCTCCTCGCTCGGTCGGTGCCGCAGCCCGTGCTGCGGTCGGCTCAGTCTAACGAGCGACCGAAAAACACCGACCCGCTATCACATCCTGAGACGAGACGCTCAAGGAATGATCAAACCGGACGACCGCCCGCTACTTCGCGGACGGGCGGGCCCTCAGGCCCAGGGGGCCGGCGATCTCCTGGAGCATCACGCGGCCGGCCTCCTCCGCGAGGTCGTCCTCGGTGAGGTCCTCGTCCGTGTCCAGCCCGTCCAGGGCCGCCAGGGGCTGGTCCAGGCGGACGTGGGCGACCAGGGACTGGAGGGCGCGGAGGGTGGCGGAGGCGGTGGGGCCCCAGTTGGAGAAGTAGGAGAACTGCCACCACCACAGGGCCTCCGAGGTCCGGCCGGCCCGGTAGTGGGCGAGGCCGTGGCGGAGGTCCGCGACGATGTCGGCGAGGTTGTCCGAGATGCGGGCCGGGACCGGCGCCTTGCGGGGCTCGTACGGGTCGAAGACCTCGGAGAAGACGTCCACCGGCTCCAGCATGACCGCGAACCGCTCCCGCAGCTCGTCCACGTCCGGCTCCGGGCCCGCGTCCGTCTCGTACCGCTCGTCCGGGAGGATGTCCTCGTGCGCGCCCAGCCGGCCGCCGGCCAGCAGCAGCTGGGAGATCTCCAGGAGCAGGAAGGGCACCGCGCTGTCCGGCTCGTCGCCCTTGGCGACCTCGGTCGTGGCGACGATGAAGCTCTCGACGGAGTCCGCGATCTGGACCGCGAAGTCGTCGGGGTTCTGCGTGACGGAGTGGAGCGTGGGGTCAGACATCGAGGAGCCTCCCTGAGAGCTCACCGGCACCGGCCCGGTCCTCCCGCGCCCGGTCGTCATACATCTAGCAGCCTCCGCCCCTCGAAGGCACGGCCCAGCGTCACCTCGTCGGCGTACTCCAGGTCGCCGCCGACCGGCAGACCGCTGGCCAGCCGGGTGACCTTCAGCCCCATGGGCTTGATCATCCGGGCCAGGTACGTGGCGGTGGCCTCGCCCTCCAGGTTGGGGTCGGTCGCCAGGATCAGCTCGGTGACCTCCCCGTCCGCGAGACGGGCGAGCAGCTCCCGGATCCGCAGGTCGTCCGGACCGACGCCCTCGATCGGGCTGATCGCGCCGCCGAGGACGTGGTACCGCCCCCGGAACTCGCGGGTCCGCTCGATCGCGACGACGTCCTTCGGCTCCTCGACCACGCAGATGACGGACAGGTCCCGGCGCGGATCGCGGCAGATGTTGCACTGCTCCTGCTGTGCCACGTTCCCGCAGACCGCGCAGAACCGGACCTTCTCCTTGACCTCCAGGAGCGCGTGGGCCAGCCGGCGCACGTCCGTCGGCTCGGCCTGGAGGACGTGGAAGGCGATCCGCTGCGCGCTCTTGGGACCGACGCCGGGCAGCCTGCCCAGCTCGTCGATCAGGTCCTGGACCACGCCTTCGTACAACGGAACGCCCTTTCCGGGTGTGCTCTTGCCTTCTTACGGTAGTGGCTGGAAGTGCTCGCTAGAAGCCCAGGCCCGGCATTCCGCCCAGACCCTGCGCCAGCGGGCCCAGCTTGGTCTGCTGGAGCTGCTGCGCGTTGTCGTTCGCGGCCTGGACGGCGGCCACGACCAGGTCCGCCAGCGTCTCGGTGTCCTCCGGGTCGACCGCCTTCGGGTCGATGACCAGGGCGCGCAGCTCGCCGGAGCCGGTCACGGTGGCCTTCACCAGACCGCCGCCCGCCTGGCCCTCGACCTCGGTCGCGGCGAGCTCCTGCTGGGCGCGGGCGAGGTCCTGCTGCATCTTCTGCGCCTGCTGGAGGATCTGCTGCATGTTGGGCTGGCCGCCACCGGGGATCACGGTCACTCCTCGTGTCGAAAGGTCGGGTCGGTCCCGTCGGGTACCGGTGTTCCGAGCCTACGCGGTCACGGACCGGCCTGCCGCGACAACTCTTTCGGGTGAGAAACTGCGGGCTCCTCTACCTGATCAACACCCTCTTGCGGGCGGAAATCCCGGGATTCCGGGCCCATCGCCCACCATTCGGCGGTAGGAAGGGCAGGCACCACGTGCACCGCACGTCACAGAAGGACACGAGCGACACGAACGCTGGGCTGAGCAGAGGAGTCCCCCGGTGAGCCACCAGCCGGAGATGCAGCCGCCGGGGCAGCCCGGGGAAGCCGTCGACAGAGATCTGACGGGGAAGCCCTTCCCCCTGGGCGACTGGGGGGAGCCCGCGGAGCGTCTCGACGAGCTCTACCGGTGGGTGGAGTCCAACGCCCTGCGCACCGCCGAGTGGTACCTCTCGGACCGGGTGTGGAAGCGCCGCTGCGCCCGCGCCCTGCGGATCGGCACCGCGCTCGGCGTGATCGCCGGGGCGGCGCTGCCGCTGCTCGACCTGACGGGGGTCGCCCACGGCACGGCCGGCTGGGGTTATCTCTCGCTGCTGCTCGGCGCGGCCTGTCTGGCCTGCGACCGGTACTTCGGGCTGACGTCCGGCTGGATAAGGGACGTGGCGACGGCCCAGGCCGTGCAGCGGCGGCTCCAGGCGCTGCAGTTCGACTGGGCCTCGGAGAGCGTGCGGGAGGTCCTCGGGCCGACCGAGGGGACCGCCAGCGAGGCGGCCGAGCGGTGCCTCGGGGTGCTGCGCCGCTTCTCGGAGGACGTCACGGAGCTGGTGCGGGCGGAGACCGCGGACTGGATGGTCGAGTTCCGCTCGGGGCCGGCGCCGCTGGCGCTCCAGTCGGTCGGGGTCGTCCCGGCCCGGCCGGAGACGGCGCATCCGTCCGGGCGCTTCCCGCTGCCGCCGGGCACCCGGCCGAACATGCCGCGCCAGCGGCCCCCGGAGGCCCGCTGAGGGGCTCCGGGGCCGGCGACAGGGCCTAGGCCGTCTCTTCCGGATCATGCCGGGCTCGCGACGCCTGGCACGCACGCTCCCTGATCCGGCCTGATCCGAAAGAAACGACCTAGCTCAGCATGATCATCGAGCCCTGGGCGAGGCTGCGGGTGGCCGCCGCGTGCAGCCCGAGCCAGACGTGCCGCTCCCGGGCGAAGGGGCCGTCGTCGTACGGGAGCGGGGCCGCGGGCTCCTCCAGCTCGGTGGGCCGGGCGGGCGGGGCCGGGGCGGCCGGCGGGTTCGCCGGGTCGATGCCGAGGGCCGGGGCGACGAACTCCAGTTCCCGCAGCAGCCCGTACGAGGAGCCGAGCGGGCCGCCACCGGCGAGCAGCTCGTCGCTGGAGAGCGGGACCGGGAAGTCGACCGGCACGTAGGCGCCCGCGTGGTCGTAGTGCCAGACCAGGTGGGACTGCTGGGCGGTCGCCTCGAACATCTCCAGGAGCTGCTCGTAGTCCCCGCCGAGCTCGCCGACCGGCTCGACCGGCAGCCCGCAGATCGCCAGCAGGTAGGCGCGGCGCAGATAGTGCAGGGCCTCGTAGTCGAAGCCCGCGACGGGGGCGACGTCGCCGGAGAGCCCGGGCATGTAGGCGTACACGGGCACGGTCGGCAGGCCCGAGGCGCTCAGCACGGCGTCGTAGGCGGCGAGGTCTTCGGCGAAGGGGTTGTCGGGGCTGTGGCACAGCACGTCGACGAGGGGGACCAGCCACAGGTCACAGGCCAAGGGAGGCTCGCTCTCCGTCAGTTCCGGGGAGGGCCAGGGTAGTCGGCGGCGCCGACGACGCCCACCCGAGGAGGACCTGCCCCGGGAAGCCGGGCCTCAACCCGGCGGCGGGTCACCGGCCGATCCGGGCCTCCAGGCGGTCGGCCCATTCCAGGGAGTGCGCGTTGTAGGCGCGGACGACTCCGACGGCGCCCTCGGCGTCGCCGCGGGTGACGGCGTCGATCAGCTCCACGTGGCCGGACCAGAGCCAGCCGTGGAGTTCGCGCTCGGCCCGCAGGTAGGGCACGGAGAAGACCCAGGCCTGGACGCGGAGGCGGTGCAGGAAGCCGGCGATGGGTTCGTTGCGGGCGACGAGCCGGCCCAGTTCGTGCCAGAAGCGGAGGTCGTAGCCGATGAGGACGTCCAGGTCGCCGGCGCGGGCGGCGCGGGCGGCGGCCTCGCCCCGGCGGCGGATCGACACCAGGACGACGCCGATGCCGGCGTCCGGCTCGGGGAGCGGGGCGCGGTCGCGCGGGACGTGGCGGCGGAAGATGCCGTCGACGACGAGCATCCGGGCCTCGACCATGGCCCGGTAGTCGGCCACCGAGAAGCGGTGGACGCGGAAGCCGCGGTGCTGGTCGGAGTCGAGCAGGCCCTCGGCGCAGAGCTCGACGAGCGCCTCGCGCACGGGGGTGGCGGAGACGCCGTACTGCTCCGCGATCTGCTTGACGGTGAACTCCTGGCCGGGCTGGAGACGCCCCGCGAGGACCTCGTCACGGAGCGCGTCCGCGATCTGCCGGCTGAGGGTGCTGCGGGTGACGGCGCTGTTCGCGGGCGTGCCGGGCATGCGGATGGGGCCCCCTCCATGAGGTTCCGGAAGACTCTAGTCCAGACCCGGTCCCTCGGGAGGAGGCCCTTGTCACAGCCCCTGCGCGGCCCTCGTCGGGCGGGGTGCCGTCCGACGGGTGGGACGTCAGACCGTGTGCTCGTCGGCGACGGTGAGGGCGGCGTCGAGGGCGGCCAGGCCCTCCTTGACCTCGTCCTCGGAGACGTTGCAGGCGGGGACGGCGTGGGTGCGGTTCATGTTGACGAAGGGCCACAGGCCGTTCTTCTTCGCCGCGGCGCCGAAGGCGGCCATCGGGGCGTTGGCCTCGCCGGCCGCGTTGTACGGGACGAGCGGCTCGCGCGTCTCCTTGTTCTTGACCAGGTCGAGCGCCCAGAAGACGCCCAGGCCGCGGACCTCGCCGACGGACGGGTGGCGCTCGGCGAGCTCGCGCAGGCCGGGGCCGAGGACCTTCTCGCCGATCCGGGCGGCGTTCTGGACGACCTTCTCGTCCTCCATCACCTGGATGGTGGCGACGGCGGCGGCGCAGGCCAGCGGGTGGCCGGAGTAGGTGAGGCCGCCCGGGTAGGGGCGGGTCTCGAAGGTGGCGGCGATCTTCTCGCTGATGGCGACGCCGCCGAGCGGCACGTAGCCGGAGTTGACGCCCTTGGCGAAGGTCATCAGGTCGGGGACGACGTCGAAGTGCTCGGCGGCGAACCACTTTCCGGTGCGGCCGAAGCCGGCCATGACCTCGTCGAGGACGAAGACGATGCCGTACTTGTCGCAGATCTCGCGGACGCCGGTGAGGTAGCCGGGCGGCGGCGTCATGATGCCGGCGGTGCCGGGGACCGTCTCCAGGATGATCGCGGCGATGGTGCCGGGACCCTCGAAGGCGATGGTGTCCTCCAGGTGCGCGAGGGCGCGCTCGCACTCCTGCTGCTCGGTCTCGGCGTAGAACGGCGAGCGGTAGAGGAAGGGCGCCCAGAAGCGCACGACGCCGGCGGAGCCGGTGTCGGAGGCCCAGCGGCGCGGGTCGCCGGTGAGGTTGATCGCGGTGGAGGTGGCGCCGTGGTACGAGCGGAAGGCGGAGAGCACCTTGTGGCGGCCGGTGTGCAGCCGGGCCATCCGGACGGCGTTCTCGACGGCCTCGGCGCCGCCGTTGGTGAAGAAGATCTTGTTCAGGTCGCCGGGGGTGCGCTCGGCGATGAGGCGTGCGGCCTCGGAGCGGACGTCGACGGCGAAGGCGGGCGCGAAGGTCGCGAGCTTCCCGGCCTGCTCCTGGATGGCGGCGACCACCTTGGGGTGCTGGTAGCCGATGTTCGTGTAGACGAGGCCGCTGGTGAAGTCGAGGTAGCGGTTGCCGTCGTAGTCCCAGAAGTACGACCCCTCCGCGCCGGCCACGGCGAGCGGGTCGATCAGGCCCTGGGCGGACCAGCTGTGGAAGACGTGCGCGCGGTCCGCGGCCTTGACGGCGGCGCCGGCCTGGGGGTCGGGTACGACATGAGGGGTCATGCCCCGACTGTAAGGAACCGCAGGTGGGGCGGCCATCACCATCTTGTCCACCGAGAGCGCGCCGGACGCGACACTGTGCTCTGCCGGGCGGGCGGCTGCGGATTTCGTCGTGCCGGCGGGCCGGTGTGTTCCGGTCGTGCGGCGCTTATGCTGCGCGCCATGTACACGTAGGGGATTCGGGTGGGGGATGGTCGTCAGCGCGGTCGGCGCGGTGGGGTGTTCGGTGGCCGGAGTGTCCGCGTACCCGCCGCTGGTGCCGGAGGTGGCGCTGGCGGGGGTGTCGGCGCTCTGCGCGGTCGGGTGGGTGGTGGCCTCGTACCGGGTGCGGGGGAAGGGGCACCTGGACGCGCCGCCGCGCAAGGCCCGGCCGGACAGCAGGGTGCTGCCGTACCTCTTCGCCTTCGGGGTCCCGGTGTCCACCGTCGCCGCCTTCCTCCTGCTGTTCACCCCGAGCGCCGAGCGGGGGCGGTGGGAGGAGCGGATGGAGGCGGCGGGGTACGGGCAGTACACGGTGCCGGTCGTGCGGCTGGCGGGGAAGCCCGAGTACGTGCCCGAGGGCGAGGACAACGATCCGTACTACCTGAGCGACGTCGTGGTGCGGGTGCCGTTCCGGGACGGGGCCCGGGAGGTCACCGTGGAGGAGT
Organism: Streptomyces roseofulvus; assembly: GCF_039534915.1. Taxonomy (NCBI): domain Bacteria; kingdom Bacillati; phylum Actinomycetota; class Actinomycetes; order Kitasatosporales; family Streptomycetaceae; genus Streptomyces; species Streptomyces roseofulvus. Next base: position 3,869,687 of record NZ_BAAAWE010000001.1, read on the forward strand.
ACTCCACGGCGCCCGAGCCGCCCGCGCCGGGCACGCAGCTGGAGGTGTACTACGCGCCGGGGGCCTCGGACGGGCCGGTGAGCGAGCACGACCGGGTCGACGGGGACACGACGTTCCTGACCTGGATGTCGGTGATCTTCGTCTGGCCGTGGGTGATCATCGCCGGCTGCTGCATGAAGTCGTACATGGAGGTCTCCGACCTCGCGCGGATGCGCCGCTTCCAGCCGGTGATCCACCTGCCCGCCCTCGGCATCCTGCTGGCCGGGGTGGTGCTGCTGCTGCCGGTGGCGCTGGAGTTCCCGGTGGCGGGGTACGACCGGCTGCCCGCGTTCCTCGGCGCCTTCGCGCCCACGCTCGCCCTGACCTGGGCGGCCAAGGCGAGCTGGCGGGTCTACTGACGGGTCCTCAGGGCGGCTAGCAGTACAGGTTCGGGCCGGTCGGGACGCCGAGGATCTGCGTGAACTGCTGGTACTTGGTGACGCGGCTCTGGACCTGGGCCGGGTTGCGGCCGTTGCACTCCAGGGAGCCGTTGATGGCCCAGATGGTCTGGCCGAAGCCGGCGCCGTCGACCATGGCGTTGTGGGCGGTCATGGTGCCGGGGCCGTTCTGGGTGTTCCAGTACCAGAGGCCGGTCATCATGGCGACGTCCGGCTCGCGCTCGACCCGCCAGGGGTTGTTGAGCAGGTCGATGCCGAGGGCGTCGCCGGCGGCCTTGTAGTTGAAGTTCCAGGAGAGCTGGATCGGGCCGCGGCCGTAGTAGGCGGCCTGCCCGGCCGGGCAGCCGTACGGCCGGCTCGCGTCGCAGTAGTGCGGGTAGTTGGCGGTGTTCTGCTCGACGATGTGGACGAGCCCGCCCGTCTCGTGGGAGACGTTGGCGAGGAAGGCCGCGGCCTCCTGCTTCTTCACCGTGTCGCTGCCGGTGCCGGCGAAGGCCGGGTACTTCTTGGTGGCGGCGACCAGACCGGCGTACGTGTAGAAGGGGTTCCGGTTCGGGAACATCTGGTTGAACTGGGCCTCGGTGACCACGAATCCGGACGGGTCCGGGGTCCCGCCACCGCCGTCGGTACCGCACACGCCCTCGTCGCGCCAGACGTCGGTGGTGCCGGGGCGCTCGTTCTGCGTCCACCACTTCGCGTACCAGTTGTGGCCGTTGTACGAGGCGGTCATGCCGCCCGTGTAGACCTGGGCGGAGCTCCAGGCGGTGACGCAGGCGGGTGCCGCGCCGGCGGTGGCGGGCAGCAGGACCGCGAGTCCGAACGCCGTACAGAGGGCGGCGAGGAGGGCGAGAAGACGTCGTCGCATGCGCTGTCGTCCTTCCGGTGGGGGGAAGGCCAGCGAAGCGGCACTGGTCTGTACCTGTCAAGGTCTAGACCAGGACTCGTGACAGACGGCCCGGCACGCGGAGGCGGCCCGCTCCTAGAGGAGGTTGAAGTTCTTCATGTTCGTTCCCAACGGCACCGGCGCCTTGAACGGCTTCGCCGCGTCGCCGGTGCCCGCGTAGCTGAGCATCTCGCCCGTCGTCTTCCGGGCCAGCAGGTCCACCTTGCCGTCCTGGTTGTGGTCGCCGAGCGACAGCAGCCGGTCGTACGCGTTCCACCCGCCGCCGACCCGCGTACGGGTCGCGAACGGCGCCCTGTAGTCACCCGTGCCCTTGTAGAGCCACAGGACGCCGGTCTTGTCGCGGGCGACGATGTCGGCCCTGCCGTCGCCGGTCAGGTCCCCCTGTCCCGCGAGCTGGTCGTACGCGTTCCACCCGCCGCCGACCCGCGTGCGGGTGGTGAGGCGGCCGTCCGGGTAGCTCAGGTAGCTCCACAGCACGCCGGCCGTGTCACGGCCGATCAGGTCGGCCTCCTTGGCCCCGCCGAGGTTGCCGGGCGACAGGACCTCGGGGTAGATGTTCCAGCCCTTGCCGACGGTCCTCACCCGGAGAACTCCGTCGACCACGCTGCTGAAGTCCAGCCGGCCGTTCTTGTAGAGGATCCATTTCACCTCTCCGCCACCGTCGTTGTCGTTGTCGGCCGTGATGATGTCGGCGAGGTCCGAGTGATCGACGCCGTCGGGCCCGTCGTTGACGAGGAGCGGCCCGCGGTGGTACCACTCGACCAGCTCGTGGGTCGGCTTGTAGATGCTGTACAGATGGAAGACGGGCGCCACCACCGGGTCTGCCTGCGGAGCGGCGACGGCGGAGCCCGCGCCGATCGCGGTCGCCACGGCGACGGCGGTGGCGGCCAGCGCGCCCCTGAGGCCGGCCCTGCGTCGTTCGGAATGCATCGGGATCCCCCCTGCTTGTTCTGTTGTCACCTCTCCGACCCACGAGGTCCCCCGGGGGTTGCCCGGCGGCGGGAACTTTTCCGGACGCGTGCGCCGCGCGGCACCCCTCAGATCATCAGCACGATCCGGCCCGGACGGTGGCCCGCCTCCACGCGGCGGTGCGCCTCCGCCGCCTCCTCCAGCGGCAGCACGTCGGCCACCCGGGTCGCCAGGCCGCCCGCGCCCAGCAGTTCGAGGAGCTCCTTCAGCCGGGCCGCGTCCGGGCGGCCGACCACCGCGTCCACCCGGATGTCCCGCTCGGCCACCGGCATCCGCTCCCCGGAGGCGGACACGAAGACCCCGCCGTCCTTCACCGCGGGCAGCAGCGGATCGGCGATCAGGGCCGTGTCGAGGACGCCGTCCACCCGCTCCGGCGCGAAGCCGAGCACCCCGGTGATCACCTCGTCCGGCGCCCCGCGCCCCACCACCCCGTGGGCCCCGAGGACGCGCAGCTCATGGGCGTCGGCGGCGTCGCCGAGGGCGATCACCCGGAGCCCCGACCGGGCCGCCAGCTGGACCGCGAGCCGGCCCACCACCCCGCTCGCGCCGGTGACGAGCAGCGTCGCGCCCTCCGGGAGCGCCAGCAGGTCCAGCGCCTGCGCGGCGGTCAGCGCGGGGAGCGGCAGCGAGGCCGCCGCCGTGAAGTCCACCTCGTCCGGGACCGGTGCCAGCCAGGCCGGGTCCACCAGGATCGTCTCCGCGTACGTCCCCGCCCCGGTGCCCTCCGCCACCCAGGGCACGAAACCGGCCACCCGGGTGCCCGCCGGCAGGCCCGGCGCCGGGTCCGCCAGGACCCCCGCGAAGTCGTAGCCGAGCACGAACGGCGGGGCCAGCTCACCGAGCGCGGCCGCGAGCCGGCCCGAGCGGATCTTGAGATCCGCCTGGTTCACCGCGGCGGCCTTCAGCCGCACCCGGACCCGCCCGGGCGCGTCCGCCGGGTCCGGCTCCGGCCGACGGGCCGACACGAGGACCTCGGGTCCGCCGTAGGCGGTCACTTCGACGACACGCATGGGGTTCCTCCTCCGGAAGGGCCCCCTCACGGCCATTACATCCACGCCTCTCCGGCCCGGGCAACCTCTGCCGGGCCACCCGGACGACCCGCGCCGCGGCGCCCCGGGAGCCCCCTCCCGCCCGGCTGCACGAGCGGCGAGACCCAGGTGCCGGGCCGCTCCGCCACGCTCGGCGGCGCACACGCGTCCGTACGGTCCCGGTCATGGTCCCCGTACCCCTACCGGGAGATCGAACACGCCTCCACCCGGGGCGGCCCGCCGAGCGACTCGCTCACCGCCGGTTTCCTCGCCTTCCCCGCACGCGGCCGGGGGCGGCACGTCGTGCGCGCCCGCGGGCACCTGCCGTGCGCCACCCCGGAGGGGCCGCGGATCTGCGGGGAAGGCTGACACCGGACCGTGACCCGGACCGTCACCGGCCCCTCCGCCCGGTCTGGCATCCTCTTGCCACGTGGAGCCATTGAACGCGGAAGACCCGGTCAGCATCGGCCCGTTCCGGATCGTCGGCCGGCTCGGGGTCGGCGGCATGGGCCGGGTGTTCCTCGCGCGTTCGGCCGGCGGACGGACCGTCGCCGTGAAGGTGGTGCACGCCGAACTGGCCGCCCAGGACGAGTTCCGGCGCCGCTTCGCCCGCGAGGTCGAGGCGCTGGAGCGGGTCGGCGGCACCGGCACCGCGCCCGTCCTCGGCTCCGACACCACCGCCGCCGCCCCCTGGGTCGCCATCGGATACGTCCCCGGGCCGTCGCTGCGGACCGTCGTCGGCGACGAGTACGGGCCGCTGCCGCCCTCGACCGTCCGCGCCCTGGGCTCCGGCCTCGGCCGGGCCCTCGACCACATCCACGGGGCCGGGCTCGTCCACCGCGACCTCAAGCCCTCCAACGTGCTGCTCACCGTCGACGGCCCGCGGATCATCGACTTCGGCATCGCCCGGGCCGTCGACACCGTCACCGACGGCGGGCTCACCAGCACCGGCGCCGTCGTCGGCTCCCCCGGCTTCATGTCGCCCGAGCAGGTGCGCGGCGAGCGGCTCGGCCCGGCCTCCGACATCTTCTGCCTGGGCTCGGTCCTCGCCTACGCGGCGACCGGCCGCTCCCCCTTCGGCACCTCCGACAGCGGGGTGCACGCGCTGATGTTCCGGATCGCCCACGACGAGCCGGACCTGACCGATGTGGCGCCCGCGCTGACCGGGCTGATCCGGGCCTGTCTGGCCAAGGACCCGGCGGCCCGGCCGACGGCCGCCGAGATCGCCGAGACGCTGCCGTTCGTCGACCCGTGGCTGCCCGCCGGGGTGCTGGCCCGCCTCGGCCGGCACGCGGCGCAGCTCCTGGAGGCGGAGAGCGCGGCGAGCGCCCGGGAGGCGGCCGGAGACACCGCCGGTGCGGCGGCCGGGGAGACCTCCGACCGTACGCGGGGCGGCGCGGCGGCCGGCGACGCGACGGCCGGCCGGTCCGCCGGGCCCGCGCCCGGGCCGGAGGCGGACCGGCCGGTGCCCCGGACCCGGCGGCGGGTGCTGACCGCGGCGCTCACGGCCGCCGCCGTGGCGGCCGCGGCGGGCGTCGGCTACGCCCTCTGGCCGTTCGGCGGGGCGGGCACCACCACCCGCGACGGCAAGGGCACCGGCTCGGCGTCCTCCTCGTCGTCCGCCTCGGCGCGGCCCGGCGGGGCCGTGCCAGCCGCCTTCCTCGGCGCCTGGGAGGGCGTCCTCCAGGGCAGCCCGGAGATCCCCCGCGAGACCATCCGGATCGAGCTGGTCCAGGGCTCGCCGGGGGCCAAGACCGCCGTCTACACGCACGTCGGCGACAACCGGCTGTGCATGGGCCGCTCGCGGCTGGTCTCCGCCGACGAGGACAAGGTGGTCCTGGGCGAGTCCGACGTGACGACCAGCGTTCCCCCGCAGCGGTGCATGGCGGCCGCCCACCAGACCCTCACGCTGCGCTCCCCCGAGGTCCTCGAATGGTCCTCCGGCACCGCGAAGGCCACCTTCCACAAGGCCCGCACCGGCTCGGCGATCCTGCCCGCGAAGTACCTCGGCCGCTGGCGGATGAAGCCGCTGGTCGACGGCCCGGACGCGGACCGCTACACCGACGAGGTGACGATCACCCAGGGCGCGGTGGGCGCGACCGTCTTCCGCTCGCTGAACGTCTATCCGCGGACGGACGAGCAGGGCAACACGCTGGCCGACGCGGTGAACTGCACCAGGACGGCGATCCTGGCGACCACGACGCCCCCGTACGTCCTCGGCCCCATGGCGCTGGAGCCCGGCGCGGACTCCGAGTGCGTGAGCGACCACCTGGGCAGCTACATGGTCCTGACGACGTACAAGGGCGAGGAGCTCCTCCAGGTCTACCCGATGGTGGACACGGAGCCGGGCGAGTACCACCGCGTGGACTGAACCCTTGCCCCCTCGTCCTCACTCGTTCCGGTACGCACGACCTCCACACAGGGCACACAGGGCCGGTCAGTGGCCGTGATCGTGGAGCGACACGGCAAGGTGGACGTCTGGGGCCAACCGCCCGCCGTGGCGCGCGATCAACTCATGGCGGAGGCAGGTCCCCCATCCATACACGGCGGCCGAGCTCGTCGAGCTCGGTCTTGATCTGGCGGCACTCCGGCAGGGCCCTGCCCAGAAGCCTCCAGTAATCCGGGCCATGGCCCGATACCCGCACATGCGCCAGCTCGTGTGCCAGAACGTAGTCGATCAGGTGAATCGGCAACTGAAAGGTCGCCCAGTGCAGGGAGATCACTCCGTTGTCACCTTCTGCGGCCCGATAGCTCCCCCACCGGTGGCGCAGGTCCCGAACCCGCACAGCGGGCTCGGGAACGTCCATGCGGGCCGCCCAGGGCTGGAGCCTGCCGCTCATCCAGCGCTGCCCCGCGCGGATGTACCAGTCGGCCAGCGCCGAACGGGCACGTTCCGGTTCGGCGACGATGCGGTGGTCGAGGCGCAGGCGTCCCGCGACGAGGCGCACCGGCGCGGCATCCCCATCTCCGTCGACGATCAGGAGACGGTAATCCCGCCCCAGGTAGCGGTGGATCTCGCCGTCCCGGAAGGTGCGCACGGGATGCAGCTGGCGGCGCTCGACGCTGAGCCGGGTCTTGTCCTCGATCCAGGACCGGCTGCTCCGGACGAATGCCTCGACCCGCTCGACCGAGCAGCCCTCCGGGACGTGCAGGGTGAGGGAACGGTCCCGTTCGACGGTCATGCCGATACGACGTCGGCGGCGGCTGATGCGCACCCTCAGCTCGCGTCCGCCGACAACCACAATCCCGTCCTCGCCCAGTACGGGCTCGCCAGGGGAAGCGGACGGGGGGCCGGCGGACGGCACGGAAGACATCCCCCTATTCTCGCCGTGCCTCGGCCCGGAACTCCGCAAGGTGCTGCGCCGTGTATCCGGCGAGGGCCGAAGCGAGCTGCTTAACCTCTTCGCGGCCCTCGCCCCGCAGGCGCAGCCCGGCGGCCCGGAGCCGCTCGTAGAGCCGCGACTCAAGCAGCGTGACATGGGCGTCCTTGCCGCCGAAGGACGCCAGCCGCACCGTGCCGGTGATCTCGTCGTAGGCCTCGGCGACGAGCAGACGCAGCCGCTCGGGGTCGGCATCCGGAAGGACCGCGCTCTCGGCCAGCCTGTCGCCGATCAGCACATACAGCCGCTGCTCCATCGGCGACAGGTCCGCGACGGCGGGATCGGCCTGCTCGGCGCTCCGGGCCTTCTCGACGAGCGGACCAAGCTCCCGGCCGATCTCCTCCCAGCGCCCGGCGAACTCCTCAAGGACCCGCTCGAGCTCGACCGACAGCTGTCGGTACACCGGTCGGTCCTCCACTGCCAGCCGCTCCTCCAGGTGGTAGCGCAGGGCCTGCACCTGCTCGGCCGCCGATTCGCGGGCGGGGAGAGTACCGACGACCTTGTCGAAGTCGGGGGCGAGGATCGAGACGGGCGGGATGCACTGCTCGACCTCCTGTGCCTGGAGGTGGTCAGCGATCAGCGCCCGCACCTTGCGCCCGTACCCGCGCATGGCGAAACCGCCGCTGGTGTCGTCCCGGTAGTGGCGGCGCACCCTCATCTGAAGCACGCTCCAGGCTCGCACGTCGGGCAGGTGCCCTAGCGCGGCCTCGTGCGGCAGCACGCGGTCCACGGCGCCCAGAAACTCGCTCAGCACCGTGTCGAAGGCGGCACGGTCCTCTGGTGCACCGAGCGCGAGGACGGCCCTGCCGAGCCCCGCCCGGGTGGTGAGCGCGTCCGGGGCGATGCCGGCCCGTGCGAAAAAGGCGCGGACCTCGTCGGCGGTCAGTTTCAGTGCCGGAACCTCATCGGCCATGCTGCGCAGCGAGTCCAGCGCGGGTGGGTTGCCCTGGTAGGCGGCAAGTGTGACCCCAAGGTTGTTCAGGACGCCGTAGTAGTCGACGACCAGTCCTTCCCGCTTGCGGCGAGAGGGTCGGTTGACTCGGGCGATGGCCTGGAGGAGTTCGGCGTCGCGGATGGGCCGGTCGAGGTAGAGCGCCTGCTCGATGGGCGCGTCGAAGCCGGTGAGCAACATCGACTTGACGATGAGGAACGCGATGGGCGGCTGTTCCGCCTCCTCGGCGCGAGCTGTCTTCCGCCCGTCCCCGCCCCGTGCGCCCGCGCCGCGGAGCAGGTCGCTCCATGGGTTCATGCTGCCGACGGACCCGGCAGGCACGGGGTCAGGCTCCGGCTCGGCGAATGGCCCGACCGCCCAGGGGTTGTCGGGCGGGAGCTGAGGGAAGGGCCGCAGAAAGCGCGCGATGTGCTCACGCTGATGCTTCTCGTCGCTCCACTCCCGCCACAGCCCGTCCTTCTGCTCGGCGCCAGCGGAGATCACCGGGACGAAGTCAATGCGCCGCAGCAGTTCCTGGAACTGCCAGGCACACAACAGGAGCGACTCCTCCGCGGTGTACGTCTCGGGCGCCCTGCCCCGCAGGGCTTCGCGGTGGCCGCTGCGGTCGAACTCGGCGACCCGTCGCAGCAGCTCGGCCCGTGCGTCCAGCAGCGCGCTGCGGTAGAGGACGGCGGCCCGTCGGCTCACGGCGGCGACCTGTGCCTTGAAGCCGCCAGTGAGCGGGCCGCGCACATAGTGCTCCAGCATGTCGACGGCCTTGCGGCGGATCAGCGGCAGCGACTCGGCGACGGCCCGCGCGGAGGGCGTGGCGTACTTCGCTCGTACCCGCGCCCGCTCCTCGTCCGGAAGCGGTTCGATCAGGTCCTCGAAGCACTCGTCCAGGCGTTCCTTGTCGCGTACCTCGGCGGTCATGGCCCGGCCCTCGTAGCGGACGGGCACGACGACCTTGTCGCGTTCGGCCTCGGTCATACGGTACGTGTCGAGGAATTCCGGCGCCCCGCCCGGTTCGGTGCTCGGTTCGAGGCCGAAGATCCGGCCGGTGTCGGTCAGCCGCCCCTGCATCAAGGGGGTGCCGGTGAAGCCCACCCGGGCGGCGTTGGGCAGGGCCTTGCGCAGACAGGCGTGCAGGACGGAGGTGTGCGAGCGGTGCGCCTCGTCGACGAGGACGAGGATCCGGTCGGAGTCGCTGCACTCGGGGAAGATCCGCTCGGCGCGCTTGAGCGTGTGCTCGTCGGGCGCGGGGTCGGCCACGTCCTCCGCGTTCTCGCCCGCCTCGACGCGTCGGCGCGCCTGCTCGAAGTCCTCGTCCAGTGCCCGGTCCTCGCCGTCGGCAGTGTCCTTCCCCTCCGTCGTGCCCGGTGCGAGGTCGCCGAGGAACTTCTGAATGGTCGCGAAGATCACCGCCCGTCCGCCGGACCGGCCCGCCCGGCCCAGCAGCCGCTCCAGGTCCGTACGGGAGGTGGCCTCGCGGGTCTCGGACTCACTCAGCCCGACCGCTCGGCGCAGCTGCCGCTGAAGGTCGGTGCGGTCCGTGACGGCGACCAGGGTGATCGTGTTCAGGTCAGGGTCGGGGCTCATGTGGAGGCGGCGAGCGAGGAACTGCATCGTGAAGCTCTTGCCGGCGCCCTGCGTGTGCCAGACGACACCGCCCCGCTCGTCCCGCTCGCCGCCGGTGACAGCCCGGCTCGGGCGAGTGCGAAGCCGCGCCACGATCTTCTCGGTGGCACGGTACTGCTGGTGACGGCAGACCACCTTGGCCGTCTTCGGCCCGACGGCCCGGCCCTTGGACGCTCCGGCGCGCCCGCCGTCATCGTTCTCGGTCGGCTTCTCGAACACGTAGTGCCGGACGATGTTCAGCAGGTTGCCGGGCCGGAGGACGATCGCGGTCAGCCGCTGCTGGAGGGAGGGCGCCTCGTCCGGGCCGAGCAGCCCCCAGCCGCGCAGCTCGCGGCGCAGCCGCTCCACGCCGTCGTCGCCGGGACGGGCCGGATCGCCGTAGTCGGGGGTCAGGCTGCGCCACAGCGCGTAGTGCTCCTCAGACGAGGAGTACGTACCGAGGGCCGCGTCCCGTCCGTCGGCGGCGACGAGCAGCTGAGCGGGCGCGAAGAGGTGCGGCACACCGCGCGGTGCGCCCGCGCCGTGGCGGGTGTCGTCGTCCAGGGGCCGGCCGGTGTAGGCGCGGAGGTCACGAATCGCCTTGCCCAGCGGGTCACGGACCTGCGGCGACTTACACTCGATGACGACGAGCGGGATGCCGTTCACGAACAGGACGAGGTCGAGCACGGCGGGGCGGCCGTCGGCATCGTGCACTCTCAACTGGTCGACGACGAGGTAGTCGTTGTGTGCCAGCCTCTCCTCGCGGCTTCCTTCCAGTGCCGCCTGCGACCAGTCGAAGTAGTGGGTCTTGACGTCCTTGCCGTTCGGGCCCTGGTGCAAAGCACCGTGCAGGAGGAGGGTGGTGGCGTCGCGGTTGGCGTCGCGCAGCGACTGTGCCGACACATGGCGCGCGGTGGCACGCAGCCGGGACATGGCTGGTTCGGTGTCGTTGTCTTCGGTCATCCACGGCGCCGTCCGGCGCAGAGCGGCCCGGAGCCGCCGCTCCAGGAGGACCTCGCGATGGTCAGCGCGCTCGCCCGCGGCCTGCAGCCGGGCCCCTTCGATGTGCTGCCAGCCCATCGCCTTGAGGTGCTCAAGCAGCGGCAACTCCGCCTCGCCCCGCTCGCCGACCTCGCCGACCACTCCGGCAGCCATCCGCCGCGCCCTCCCCTGCGTCACGGTGAACGTGTGAGGGTCCATTGTGCGCCAGGGGTACGGACGCGCGATCGATTCGGGCCGCTCTGGTGGCTCGTCCGGCCAAACCGCGCACGATCACGCGCGAACACAACTGACTTGACAGCCCTTCAGCACACGGCGATGCTGAAGCCTACACCGCTAGTGAACTTCACAGCGACCTATGAAGACAGTCGCATCGGTTCTGAAGTCATCTACCGGCGAGATGTGAACGAAACAATTTGAACGCCGAGCGTCATTCATCGCTGAATTCATTCGTGCGCACTGAACGCACAGGAGGGGAACTGATGACCAGCAGCTACGAGGACCTCCGCGAGTCGACGAGGGCCGAGGGGGGCCTCCAGGTCGTCACCATGGGCACGTTGCGCGACATCGAGGGTGCCGGCCGACTGGGGAACAGGGTGCTGGCCACCATCTCCGGCAAGCTGAAGGCGCATGGCATAGGGCACTTCCCGGCGGAACTGCCCGGCAACCAGGACCACGAGGTCCGTGTCTACCTGCGCGACTCCCCCGTCGCCGACCTCGTCGACGCGGTCTTCCGCCCGAGCAGCAAGGGCGACGAGACCCTGCGGAGGGTTGGCCGCTCCACGGTCGCCGAGGACCGGTTGCGCAGGATCCGCGAGATCCTCGACTAGCAACTCACCGCAAGGCAGTCGGGTCCGACCCCGGACGGAAGGACACGGGCGCGCGGGCCGGACTCGGCCCGCGTCGACTTATGCCCACCAGAAGGATGACGAGATGGCTGTGAGCCACACCCCACGACTCGCCGACCTCTGCGAGATCACTTCCGGACCCTCGGGTCAGCAGCTGGCCGAGCTCTCGGCCGGGCTGGAAGGCGTCCCTGTCATCTCAGCCCCCGACCTGACCCCCAACCACGCCATCACCACGGCGCACATCAAGCGCGTCAGCCCCGGCACGGCCGCTGGTCTCGCCCGGTACCAGGTCCAGCAGGGAGACCTGATCTACGTACGCCAGGGGACGCTGGGGCGCCGCGCCGTGGTCGGCCCGGCGGAGGCCACCTGGCTGTTCGGGGTCGCCTGCCTGCGCCTCCGGCCGAAGAAGGGAGGGGTCTTGCCCGAGTACCTGCTGCACTACCTCGGACATCCGCTCGTCCACGGCTGGATCGTCGCCCAGTCGAACAAGGGCCAGGCCGTGGAGACCCTCACCTCCCGGACGTTGGCCGAGACCCCTGTCACGCTTCCCTCGCTCGACCGGCAGCGCTTGATCGCGGGGGCAATGCGCGAGATCGGCAACCAGATCGACGCACACACCCAACTGATCGCCAAGCACGAGTCGTTCCGGGTGGGGCTCCTGACCGAGCTGCTGGGAGAGAGCTTCAGCGGGAGCGAGTGGCGGTGACGTGGGCTTACGACGGCGGTGAACCGCTGAGCTTCCCCTCCGGCAGGTGATCTGCCGGAGGGGAAGCTTCGGTCTGTCGCGTCACACCGATTGACGGATCAACGTCACGACGAGCACGGCGAGCAGGCCGCCGACACTGGTGGCCACGAGCATCTTCCCCCACACCGTGACACTACGGACCGCCGTACGAGGAGGTGACCACCTGCTGCGGCACACAGCACATGTCACCCTCACTGGCGGCGGGTGGACTGAACGTGCCGACGGCAGTCGGGGAGGTCGGTCGCGGGGGTGATCACGGACACGGTGTCGTCGTCCAGGACGTAGCAGAGCTGGGCGTGCAGGACCTCCGCCTCGGTCGGCGTGAGCCGCAGCGGGAGATCGGCGTCGAACGCCCCATCCCTGCACAGCCAGAGGTCGATGGTGAGGTTGCCGTCCCGCTCCCGCCGCACCCGCTTGCCGGGGACGCGGCTGACCTGCATCCGGGGTGCGCCGCCCATCAGGCCACCACCCCCAAGGGCCCCGCGGTCGCGACGGGTTGCCCGACCCGGTGCCCGTGGATCACCCACGGCCCGACGTCGATCCCGTCCAGCGCGAGCGCGAGGGCCCGCCCGCGAGAACGCTGCTCGTGCACGACGAGGTAGAGGCGGACCCGGGTCGCGGGCGCGGGCCGGTGGGCGGTGCGGCACCTCCGACCGCCGGGCGTGCGGCTGCTCGGCCGCGGTACGGCCGTGTCGGCGGCATTCCGGGGGACGTGGGGCGCGGTCGGGCATCCGGAGCCCGGAGCGGCCCCAGGGGCGAGGGCGAGCACGAGGTGGGCGAGGGCGGGCACAGCGAGGTGCACGAGTGTTCGCACAAGTCCAGGCCGGATACGGTGGGGCATGCTGACGCTCCTACGAGGCGTTGGCCAAGCCCCGGGGTGCCGCTAACACCGCCGGGGCGCTTTACTCCCCGGCAGTGCACGCAGCGCCGGGCAGCCACTACATACGGTAGGGACCACTCAATGCGTGAGACAACATGTTGTCTCCGCTCGCGAAAACTGGCATATGCCGGTCGGATGAGACGTCTAAACGAAGTCGTCGAACTCCCCCGCCTTGACTCCGTCGAGGAACGCGCGCAGCTTCCGACGCGTGGTCCGCACGATCACCTCCGGGTCGTCGCTCTCACGAAGAAACACCCAGCCTTCCCCCTCCGCAACCTCGATGCAGGCTCCGGTGTCGGCCGAGAAGGACGCCTTACGCCAGTGAAGTTCCACCGGTCCCCAACCCTCATATCTCCATGGTTGCTTGCTGGACGAAGTCCCGTGAAGCGGCGGGATCAAGCGCCCGCGCTCGCATGCGATCAAGGACCGCACGGTAGTTCGCAAGGTACGTCTCGGCGTGCAGGAAGGTGACTCCGGTCGGTACGTCGATCTGCACCGTGTCCAGCTGCGGCACCGGTCCGCACGCGTACAGCGTCGAACTGCCGGCATTCGCAAAGCCTCCGGCGCTGAACGGTACGACGCGGACGACGATGCCAGGCCGCTCGGCCTGCTCCAACAGGTGCTCCAGCTGCCTGCGCAGCGCCTTCAAGCCACCGAAGCTCATGCGCAGCGCCGTCTCATGGATCAGGAACTCGCTTGGAGGCGGCTCGGGACGATCGAGCACCGCGGCGCGCCTCACCCGGAACTCAACATGCCGTTCGAGGTCTGCGGGGTCCATGGTTGGAACTGCCTCGGCGAAGATGCCACGCATGTAGTCGGGGGTCTGGAGCACGCCAGGCATGTGCATGATCTGCGCAGACCGCAGCGCCGCCGCGTGATGCTCCATCTCTGCGATGTCCAACAGGCTGGCGGGGAGCGCATCTCGGTACTCGTCCCACCAGTTCGCGCCACGCTCCCTGGCCATGTCCGCCAGAGCATCAACGTACGCGGCGTCAGGGCAGCGGTAGTTGGCCGCCCAGACCCTCACCCGGTCACTGCTCACGCCGGAGCGGGCGGACTCCGTATTACTCACCGTCGTCCGGTCGGTGCGGTGAACAATGAGCTCTTTCAGAGGGGCCACTGATCGAGTGACCCAGACCGAGTCAGGATGAGAACCGCAACGCACAAGGCTCCCGCGCCGTTGAGGGAGGTGTTCGAAGTCTCAACCCATCGGCACAGGAGCCCTGTTGGTTCCCCATCCTGCCGCACTCGACCTGCCGCACGCCCTGGTCGAGTGGGTATCCATGCTCATCGTCACCCGTGAGGGTGACCGCCGCTGCAAACTGCCGCCCCACCAGCGTGCCCTCGTGGGGCTGGTCTATCTTCGGCGGCACGACACGCTCGCGCAGATCGCGGCCGGCTTCGGCATATCCGTCGGCACCGCCCACGCCTACGTCAAAGCCGTCGTCCAACACCTATCCGGTCGGGCGCCCGGACTGCTGCGGGTTCTGCGGGAGGCCGATCCTGATCACGTCCTGCTCGACGGGACACTCGCCGAGTGCGACCGGGTCGGCGACAGCCGGGCCGACTTCTCCCAGAAGCACCGCCGCCACGGCGTGAACGTGCAGGTCGTCGCCGACCCCGCGGGCAACCTGCTGTGGATCTCACCCGCACTGCCCGGCCGCACCCACGACCTGACCGCCGCCCGCACCCACCGCATCATCCGGATCTGCGAACGCCAGGGCATCCCCGTCCTCGCCGACCGCGCCTACATCGGCGCCGGCCCCTGGGTGACCACACCGATCAGACGGCTCCCGAAACGGGACCTGACCACGACCCAGCGGACGATCAACCGGGCTCTGTCCGCGGCGCGGGCACCGGTCGAACGGAGCATCGCAAGACTGAAGTCCTGGCGAATCTTCCGCAAAGCCCGCTGCAGTCCCAACCGCATGACCGCCATCGCCGCAGCCATCCTCACCCTGGAACGTCAGCGCTGAAAATGCTCAATGGCCGCCTCGTTGATCGTCATACCGATGTGCTCGCGCATCCTGCGCAACTCGGCACCGAGACGTCGCTGCCGCTCGGTCGACGGCTTGCGGACGGGCATGCACTCCCCTTTCGGTCAACTCACAGAGCCACGTCGTCGATGCGCACCTTCCCGCTGAGCAGAGCATCAGCGAGGCCTTGCTTCAGCGCGCGCAGCTTGTCACCCAACGCCTCGATTGATTGCTCCTGGCCGATAATGCCGTCCAGCACAGCGATAATCCGCCGCTGCTCCCCTAGAGGGGGAATGCACATCAGGTAGTCCGAGAGGTCCTTCCGGTTCAGCTTTGGAATGCCGGTCCGACCTGAAACACTCTCGGCGAAACTCGAGAATTCATCGCCGAGCAGCATCGCCCACAAGAAACCAGGCAGCACGTCATCGCCAACAGAGAGAGGGTACATGTCCGCCGAACAAGTACCTCTAAAATCTGCGACTGCAACTTTCCTCAGGCCAGGCCGAATTTTACTGAGGACGACGTCCCCCGGCCTCACGATGTACTTTCCGCTGACAGCCCCTTGGGATTGCGCTGACTCGCGACCAATCACCTTACCCGTCCTGGGCTCCACATGATCTGGGGCCAACAGAATCTGCTCCCGGTACGGCATTTCCCTCGGATCGACCTGCCCCGCGGGAAGTTGCACAACGTCAGTCAGCGGTCGCCGAGGCCAGCCCGTTGCACCCGATCGGAGAGCATCGGCCAGGACAGCTTGACGTACCGTACGGAGCTTGGCGATTGATGCCTCAACGGTGCGCTCATTCTCCCCAACCGAATCCAACATAGCAACGATTCGCCGCTGCTCCCCGCGAGCAACTGGGTGAATAACCGTTAGCCCAGAGAGCTTCTCTTTAGTCAAGTGGGCAATGCTAGTCTGACCTGACAGATGCGCAAACAATCCGTGTCGCGCCGCGAACCTCATATAGTGCAAAAGATAACGCGGCTCAATTCCACCCCGCGCGCGCAGCCTGTGCAACGATTTCTGGAAGAAACAGTCCTTCAGTTCGCCGCCCCACATCGCCGTACGGCCGATCTCGCCTCCTTCAGTGACCAGGAGGTCGCCCGGGACTAGCCTGTAGAGCTCCCGCTCCTCGCGGGTGAAGTGCATTGTCTCAAGGTTACCCAGCTTGAAGCGATCCCAGCGGACATTGCGATTCGTCAAGTACAGGCTGTGGTCTGCGCCTTGAGCTGCCGCCTTGTCGAGCATCTTGCCAAGGGACATCTCGAAGTGGTCTCCCAAGGTGGAAGACTGCCATCCGCTGGGCACCTCACGCCCCATAACCCAGCTCCTCCAGGAACCCGTTCAAGCGCTCCGCCGCCGCCTCACGCCGTGCCTCGATGTCGCGCAGCGAAACCAGGTACTTCCGCTCCCAGCCCAAATAGGTGTCGATCAACTCGCGCCGCCTCCGCACGACATGGCCCTCCAGCTTCGACGCCAGGTCGTCTCGCAGGATGCCGAGGACGGCCTCGCGCGCGCCTTCCTCCGTCAGAGCGTCGCGCCGCTCGTGCAGGCGGGGGGTGGGGCGGTCGGGCTCGGCCGGGGGCGTCACGTCGAGGGCCGTCTGGCCGTCCGTCCCCTCCGGGGCGGCCTTCGGCAGCGATGGGGCGCGCGACGCGCCCAGGCCGTCCAGGGGGTAGAAGTCCTCCTCCAGCGCCTTCACCGCCTTGCCGGCCGCCGTGCGCTGCCGCTTCAGCTTCTTCAGGTCGGCCTCGCTGAGCAGGGCTTCTGCCACCGCCGGGTCGAGGGCAGGAGTGCCCTCGGAGTCCTCGCCGTCCTCCGAGACGCCCAGCGCCGCCGCGGCCCGTGCGGCCTCCGCCTCCTCTGCGGTCTTCACCGCCGCGTCGAGGCGGGCCTTCTCCGCGTCCGCCGCGGCGAGTCCCTTCAGGAAGTCGGGGGCGATCCGGGCCACGACCTTGTGCGCGTACGCCTGCCGCCGCTCGGCCCCGCTGCGCTTGCGCGCCCCGCCCGTCCACGGGTTCGGCTCCGGTTCGAGCAGGGTCTCCACCGTGTCGACCCAGCCCTCCACGACGCCCTTGAAGCCGTTTCCGGCCAGCGCCTTGAGCTCGTTACGGGCCTCCTGCCACCAGCCCGCGACCGCACCCGCCAGCGCGTGCTGGTCGAGGAGCTGGACACTGAGCAGGCGCGCGCGGAACGAGTCGATCAGGTCAGCCCGCAGTCGCGCGAGCTGGGCGCGCTTCTCGGACTCCGTACGGTCGTCGCCGTCGTACGGCGCGAGGGAGGCGATCTGCTCCGTCTCCGTCGTCCACCAGGCCTCGAACGCCTCCCAGAGCTTCGTCTCCCGCTGCTCGGCCAGGGCCGTCAGCCGGTCGGCGTCCGGTCGCCGGTCTTCCGGAAGGAAGTCGACGTACGCGTCGTCCGAGTCCTCGGCCCGCTCGGCGAACAGGTCCGTGACGCCGACCCCGTACGCCTCCAGGACCTGGGCCTTCTCCGTCGCCTCGATCTCGGCCCTCGGCACCCCGCCCGTCAGATGCGCGCGGACGTCCTGCGGCTCGGGCGGCGGGGTGTTGTCCACGTACCGACGGATGTTGAGGTTGTAGTTGTTGTCCCGGATCTCGTCGCGCTTCACCCAGCGGGCGAACCGCGGCACCTCCGTGCCCGCCTTCGCGTGGAACGTGGAGACGATCTTCTCCACGTGCTCCGGCAGCAGCACGTTCTGTGCCCGCTCAGCATGGAACTCACGGTCCGCGTTGATGAACAGGACCTGGTCGTCCCGGCCGTCGCGCTTGCGGCCCCGGGAGCGCAGGACCAGGACGCAGGCCGGGATGCCGGTGCCGTAGAAGATGTTGGCGGGCAGGCCGATCACGGCTTCCAGCAGGTCGTCCTCGACGAGCCTGGCCCGGATCCGCTCCTCCGCGCCGCCCCGGAACAGCACGCCGTGCGGCATGACGGTGAAGACGGAGCCCTCGCGTCCCTTCACCATGTGCAGCATGTGCTGCAGGAACATCAGGTCGGCCTTGCCCTTCTCGGAGGTCTGGCCGTAGGGCATGCGGTCGTCGATGTCGTCGATGTCCACCGCCCGGTAGTCCATGGAGAAGGGCGGGTTGCTGAGGACGATGTCGAACGACCGGTCCAGGTGGAGCGGGTTCGTCAGGGTGTCGCCGGTCTGCAGGTCGAAGTCGTGGGCGCGGTGGAACAGCATGTTCATGGTGGCCATGACCCAGGAGCCGTTGTTGGCGTCCTGGCCGGCCAGCGCCAGGTCCTCGCTGTCGTCGCCGTGTTCCTCGATGTACTCCTTGGCGTGGATGAGCATGCCACCCGAGCCGACACACGGGTCGTACACGTGGTCGCCGGCGCGGGGCCTGGCGAGCTCGACCATCATCCGCACCACCGCGCGGGGGGTGTAGAACTCGCCGCCCTTGGCACCTGCCGAGTCGGCGAAGTCCTTCAGCAGGTACTCGTACGCCGCGCCGATGACGTCGGGGAACTCGAAGTCCTCGCCACGCAGCCGCAGACTGCCGAAGTGGCCGATGAGCGCCTGGAGCCGCTTGTCCGCCAGCTTCGCAGCCGAGGCGCCGGTACCACCGCCGCCACCGATCCGGTTGAAGTTGATGTGGTTGAACAGGCCGCGCAGCCGCTCGTTGCCCTTCTGGCCCTCCATCGCGTCGAGCGCCGGCTGAAGGTACTTCGTGGCCACGTCGTCCACTGCCCCGGCCAGCCGCTCCCAGCGGGCCTCCGGCGGGACGTACATGATCCGCCGCGCCGTGTACTGGGCGGGCTCGTACGCCTCCTCCTCGGCCTCCTCGCGTGAGGCTCCGTTGGCCAGCTCCTGCTTAACGATCTCCTCGTACGCCGCCTCGAACTCGTCGTTGGCCCGCTTGAGGAAGAGCAGGACCAGCAGGAAGTCACGGTACTCGGCGGCGTCCATCGTGCCGCGCAGGATGTCCGCCGCAGCGAAGAGGTGGCGCTCCAGTTGGTCGAGCGTGAGCTTGGCCACGTACGGGCTCCCTGGGTGTGGCGGACGGTCGTCGGGCAGGCGGCTCGCTGCTCTGCCGGGAAGGTGCAGGCCCCAGACTAGTAGCCGCTGAGGAGCAGCCCGTCCTCCACGAAGGCGAAGACGTCCGTGTACGGGTCCCACTTGTTCGGGTCGGGCGACTCGCAGCGCTCGTTGATCTTCTGGGCATGCTTCTTGGCGTTCCGGTAGCGGTCACCCTTCTCGTGCAGCACCTGGTCCCCACGCACATGTTTGGACTTCTGCTCGGTCACGGTGCGTACCCCAGGCCCGTACGTCGCCGCGAACCCGGCGCTCGACCTCAAC
Source organism: Streptomyces roseofulvus (assembly GCF_039534915.1). NCBI lineage: Bacteria > Bacillati > Actinomycetota > Actinomycetes > Kitasatosporales > Streptomycetaceae > Streptomyces > Streptomyces roseofulvus. The sequence goes on from NZ_BAAAWE010000001.1 coordinate 3,888,720, forward strand.
CGGCTGTTGGCGTCGCCGCAGACGCCGCCGAAGCTGCTGGTGTAGTTCGTGTAGTGGAGCAGTCGCCACAGTTCGAAGCACGGGTGGGAGTAGGCGACGTGAACGCCCTCCTTGTCGGCCAGCCTCATGGCCTCCGCGATCCCTTGGTGGTCGTCGCGGTCGAAGAGCACCCACACCTGGGGCCAGTTCCAGTGCTCGCCCTTCTGCAGCCCGGCGTCCGTGGCCTCGCGTTCCACTGTGCGGAGAGTCTTGACAGCGTCCTGTACGAGCCGCAGGGGCTTACGTAGCTTGCCCTCGGCGTTCGGGTTGGCGATGTGGGCCTGGACGGTCTCCCCGGCCTTCTTCGGGGTCCCGTTCTTCACGATCAGGTCGATGTACTCGGGCTCGGTGACCTCGCCCTCGGTGAAGACGTAGACCTGCCGAGAACGATGGGCACGGCCTCGTGTCGCCCCGCCTCCGCGCTTCCGGTTGATACCGTCCCCGCCCCGTGTCCTCGCCATCAGCTCTCTTCCGTCCCCGTCCGTGCCAGCTCGTCCGTGCGCAGCAGCCGCCGCCCGATCTGCCCCTCCGACACTCTCGGCACCGCTCCGAAGGAGCCTGCGAGGTAGGAGGCCATCAGGTCCTCCTCCTCCGTGGGCTCCCAGTCGGCGACCGACGACAGGACGGTGGCGCCTTGCTCGTCCTTCTCCGTCAACCAGATCTGGCCGGGCTGGAGCAGCCGCCCACCTCCCGGCGACCGGAGGAGGGAGGGATCGTGGCCTGTGAAGAGAAGCTGGGCACCCTTCCGGTTGACCCTGGGCGACTGGAAGAGGCGGACGACCTCGGCCGCGAAGCGTGGATGGAGGCTGGCGTCCAGCTCGTCGACGAGCAGGACCGCCCCAGTGTCGAGGGCCAGCAGGAGCGGGCCGATCAGGGCGAACCAGGAGCGGGTGCCCCAGGACTCCGACGACCAGTCCATGAGAGTCGTTCCGCCACCTCCGGTGTGTGACAGCCGGACCAGCGGACGGCCGGACGAGGTCTGCTCGACCTCCACCCCGGCGATACCGAGATCCGCCACGCGCAGCAGCTCCTCGGCGCGCCTCCGGAACTCCTCGCTGCTCAGCAACCGCAGGGCCGTGTATGCCTCGCGCTGCGTGCGTTCCGTCTCCGGAGTGACGTCCCAGAGGTTGTCCCGGAACCAGTCGAAGACGGGCGTGAGCTGCTCGTGGCTGGCGTTGCCCGCGCGGGTGAGTAGCAGGGCGTCCGGAGTTGCCATGCGGGTCAGCCCGGCCCGGTCGTGCAGACGGTCACCGGGGAAGTCGATCAGCTTCTCGCGGCTCGCGTCCCGCTCGTACCAGACCTGTCGGCGGCCCTTGGGATAGGCATAGAGCCACTCCGCCTCGACTCTGCGAGAGCCGAGCTCAAAGCCGTAAGTCCAGCGGACGCCGTCCTCGAGGAGGATGTCCGCCTCGTAGAGGGAGGTCTCGGAGGCGGCCTTCGCGTCCAAGGCGAATTCCTCGCGAGGGATGCCGTCGTACGAAGTCCAGTCGGTGTAGGAACGCAACACCGCGTGACGCATGTTCTTCAGGGCGGCGACGACATTGGACTTGCCCGAGGCGTTGGAGCCGAAGACTCCCAGAACGGTGTGGACGGGGAGCTTCCTGCCGTCGGAGAGCGTGGTCTCGCGGGCCGCGGCACGCTCGGCCTCGGCGTCGGCGTCGTCGAGCGCCACGAACGACAGCTCCTGCTCGTCGCGCAGCGACCGCACGTTCGCCACCCGGAATCTCAGCAGCATCCTGTCTCCCTCATGGCGGCCAGATTAGTCACACCATCCCTCCTCCCGTCGGCGAAACATGACGGCGGTCGGCGCTTACACGCCGACCGCCGCTCAATGCGTCCTACAGGAAGGAGTTGATCTCGATGGTCTCGGTGCGGCCGGGGCCGACGCCGATGGCGGAGATCGGGGCGCCGGACATCTCCTCCAGCGCCTTCACGTAGTTCTGCGCGTTCTTCGGGAGGTCCGCGAAGGTCTTGGCCTTCGTGATGTCCTCCGACCAGCCGGGCAGGGTCTCGTAGATCGGCTTCGCGTGGTGGAAGTCGGTCTGGGAGTACGGGAGCTCCTCGACGCGCTTGCCGTCGATCTCGTACGCGACGCAGACCGGGATCTCCTCCCAGCCGGTCAGCACGTCCAGCTTGGTGAGGAAGAAGTCGGTCAGGCCGTTGACGCGGGTGGCGTAGCGGGCGATGACCGCGTCGAACCAGCCGCAGCGGCGGTCGCGGCCGGTGGTGACGCCGCGCTCGCCGCCGATGCGGCGCAGCGCCTCGCCGTCCTCGTCGAAGAGCTCGGTCGGGAACGGACCGGCGCCGACGCGGGTGGTGTACGCCTTGAGGATGCCGATGACCCGGTTGATCTTCGTCGGGCCGACGCCGGCGCCGGTGCAGGCACCGCCGGCGGTCGGGTTGGAGGAGGTGACGAAGGGGTACGTGCCGTGGTCCACGTCCAGGAGGGTGCCCTGGCCGCCCTCGAAGAGGACGACCTTGCCCTCGTCGATGGCGTTGTTGAGGATCAGGGTGGTGTCCGCGACGTACGGCTTGATCTGGTCCGCGTACTGGAGCATCTCCTCGACGATCCGGCCGGACTCGATCGCGCGGCGGTTGAAGACCTTGGCGAGGAGCTGGTTCTTCTGCTCCAGGGCCGCCTCGACCTTCTGCTCCAGGATCGACTCGTCGTACAGGTCCTGGACCCGGATGCCGACGCGGTTGATCTTGTCGGCGTAGGTCGGGCCGATGCCGCGGCCGGTGGTGCCGATCTTGCGCTTGCCGAGGAACCGTTCCGTCACCTTGTCGAGGGTGACGTTGTACGGGGTGATCAGATGGGCGTTGCCGCTGATCAGGAGCTTCGACGTGTCGACGCCGCGCTCGTTCAGTCCGCTCAGCTCGGAGAGCAGGACCGCCGGGTCGACGACGACACCGTTTCCGATCACCGGGGTGCACCCCGGGGAGAGGATTCCGGAAGGGAGGAGGTGCAGCGCGTACTTCTGGTCGCCGACGACGACCGTGTGGCCGGCGTTGTTGCCGCCCTGGTAACGCACCACGTAGTCCACGGATCCACCGAGCAGGTCGGTGGCCTTTCCCTTGCCCTCGTCACCCCACTGAGCACCGAGCAGCACAAGTGCGGGCACAGGCGTACACCCCTTCCGGGTGGGGCATGTCCAAGGTCAGATGGCGTACGCCGCCTCACCGGTGTGCCCCGGAATAGACGAAGCCCCTGGCGCAATAGCGCAAGGGGCTCTTGCACAAAGATGCTACCCGAGGAAGGACCGAGGTGTCGGATCACGACCAGCTGCTGGTCATCGTCGACCCGGTCGCCCGCCGAAGTGACGGCGAGTCCGTACGGATCGCGAAGGATGTCCTGTCCGCGGGCGCGGAAGCGAAGATCTGCCTGCCGGACTCCCCCGAGGAATTCTCCCGGGCCCTGTCCCGGCGCGGCTCCCGGCGCCCCGTCGTGCTGGGCGACGACCGGGCGCTGCTGCGCGCGGTGGCCCTGCTGCACCGGGACCGGGCGCCGCTCGCGCTGGTCCCGATCGGGCCGCCGGACGCGCTGGAGGTCGCGTACGGCCTCGGCGTGCCGCGCTCGGCGGTGGCGGCGGCCCGGACGGTCCTGGACGGGGCGGTGCGGAGCCTGGACCTGCTGGTGGACGACAGCGGCGGGGTGGTCCTCGGCGATCTGCGGCTGCCCGCGCTGCCGGCGCCCGCCGCCGGCAGCGCGCCCTCCGTCTGGGGGACCTGCCGCTCGCTGGTCCGCACCCTGGTGCGGCCGGCCGTGCCGCCGGTCCTCTCGGTGCCGGTGCACCGGCTGCGGGTGGAGGCGGACGGGGTGCTGCTGGCCGACGTGGACGCGCCGGTGGCGGCGGTGACCGCCCGCCCGGTGGACGGCGGCGGCGGTACGGCGGAGGTGACGGTGCACCCGGCCGGGCCGGCCGGCGCGCCGCGCCGGGCCGTCGCGGGCACCCTGACGGTCTCCGGCCCGGACTTCCGCTACCGCGCGGACGGGCGGGTGACGGGACCGGTCCGCCGCCGCACGTGGACGGTCCGGGCGGCCGGCTGGGGGCTGACCCTGCCCCGGGACGCGGATCCGCCGGCCTGAGGGTGTTCGCGCCGGTCCGCGGGGGTTACCTTCGTCCGCGGGAGTGACGGGTGTGACCTGGGGGGCGCAAGTGGCACGGGCTCTGGATCTGCCGGCGACGGCTGAGGCGCTGGCGGCGTACCGGCGGGGCGGCGGCGGACTGCTGGCGGGCGGTGCGGTCCTGGCGGCCCTCGCGGTCGGCGTCGGGACGTTCACCGACGGCGCCGAACTGGTCACGTGGATCGTGGCGGGCGCGGCGGCGTCCGTCTTGCTCGGCCTCGGCCGTTTCGCCTACGCCCGCCGCTTCCGCCGGATCCTGTCGGCGGGCCCCTGGTCGGCGCATCCCGCCACCGCCTTCTCGCGCGCCATGTCCGGCGAGGCCGTCGTCCTGACGGCCCCGGACGGCGCGGGCCGGTGGGTGCTGCGGCCGATCGCGTCGCGGGCCCGCTGGGCGGCGGTCCGGCCGGTCCCGGTGGGCGTGCTCTGGTGGTGCGGCGACCCGGCGGCGGGCGGGGTGCTCGCGGCGCCCGGCGGCGGCGAGCTCTTCCGGGCGAAGCCGGTGCGGGGAGCGGCGGCGCGGCGGCGGGCCGTGGCCCGCGCCGAGCAGGCGGGCCTGGCGGGCCTGCCGTTCCCGGCCCAGCCGCAGGCCGCCGCCGACGCGGAGGCCCGGCCGCGGGCCGCCGCCGTCGCCGACGCGGAGTCCCCGGCGGCGGCCGTCGCCGCTCCGTCGGCGCTCACGTACGCCCGCCTCGCCGCCCACGCCGAGGGGTGGGCGGCCGCCGGCCGGAACGCGCGGACGCGCCGTCCGGAGGCGGACGTGCGCGCGGTGCCGTGGTGGCGGGTGCGGACGCTGCGCCGGATCGCGGGGCTGACCCAGGTGGGTGGCGCGGCGGCGGTCACGGCGGTCATGGGCGGCCTGCTCGCGCTCGACGTGATCTGGCCCGAGCCGGGGTCCGGCGGGCCGGACGTGCTCACGAGCTCCGTGCTGCTGCTCCTCGGCGCGGGCTGGCTGGTGTGGGCCTGCTTCGCCGCGTGGACGCGGGGCGTGCCGGTCGTCCGGGTCCTGGTGCGGGCCGCGACCGCTCCCGTACCCGTCGAGCGGCGGTACGCGCTCGTGCCCGAGCCGGTCGGCGAGGGTGCCCTGCTGGTGGTCTTCCCGGCCCACGGCGGACCGGACGACCGGCCCGAGGGGGTCCTGCCGCTGCTGCCGCCGGACCGGCCGGTGGAGCCGACCGGGACGGTGGAGCTGCGCGGCTGGCTCGACCGCGACGGGGAGCCGGGCGGCGACGGGGACGCGGTGGTCGTGGCGTGGTGCGGGGAGCGGCCGCTGTGGCCCGCCGGACCGTACGGGGAGGCCGGTTCGCGCACGGCCGCCGAGCTGCTCGACGGGCCGGCCCTGGTGATGGAGCCCGAGCGTCAGTCCTGAGCGGCCCGCGCCGCCTTCCGCTCCTTCCAGCGCTCCAGCATCAGGGCCATCTCCTCCTGGAGGAAGGCGAAGAAGTCGGCGGTCTCGGCGGTGCGGGCGCCGGCCGCCGTGTCGGGGCCGAGGGTGTCGGCGCCGTCGCGGAGGACCTTCTCCCAGCGGGTCAGGATCTGGTCGCGGCGGGTGAAGGTCTCGTACCAGATCTCGTTGTGGAGCACGTACCGCTCGCGCCGGGTGCCCGGTTCGCGTTCGCGGGCGACCATGCCCACCTGGGTGAGGTAGCGGACCGCGCCGGAGACGGCGGCCGGGCTGATCCTGAGCTGTTCGGCGAGCTCCGCCGAGGTCAGCGAGGCGGTCTCGGAGGCGAGCAGCGCGGCGAAGACTCTGGAGGCCATCCGCTGCATGCCCGCCTCGGTCATCTCCGCGGCGAAACGCTCCACGAATCGGGACACGGCTTCCTCGTCGCTCCTGGTCATGGCTCCATCGTCTCCCTCGGTCGCGCTGCGACAGCGACTTTATACGCTTCCTTAACTTCACAAGTTTGTGAAATGAGCGTACGTTCCGAAGCATGACGAACGCCATCAGCGTCGCCGGACTCCACAAGTCCTTCGGCCGCACGCACGCCCTCGACGGACTCGACCTCACCGTCGCCACCGGCGAGGTGCACGGCTTCCTCGGCCCCAACGGCGCCGGGAAGTCCACCACCATCCGCGTCCTCCTCGGGCTGCTGCGCGCCGACTCCGGCACCGTCCGGCTGCTCGGCGGAGACCCCTGGGCCGACGCCGTCGCCCTCCACCGGCGCCTCGCGTACGTGCCCGGCGACGTCACCCTCTGGCGCAACCTCTCCGGCGGCGAGGTGATCGACCTGTACGGGCGGCTGCGCGGCAACGGCCTCGACCGGGCCCGCCGGGCGGAGCTGATCGAGCGCTTCGAGCTCGACCCCACCAAGAAGGGCCGCACCTACTCCAAGGGCAACCGGCAGAAGGTCGCCCTCGTCGCCGCCTTCGCCTCCGACGCCGAACTCCTCGTCCTCGACGAGCCCACCAGCGGCCTCGACCCGCTGATGGAGGAGGTCTTCCAGGACTGCGTCCGCGAGGCCCGCGACCGGGGCCGTACCGTCCTGCTCTCCAGCCACATCCTCAGCGAGGTCGAGACCCTCTGCGACCGGGTCTCCATCGTCCGCAAGGGGCGCACGGTGGAGTCCGGTTCGCTCGCCGACCTGCGCCACCTCACCCGCACCAGCGTCAGCGCCGAACTCGCCGGCGCCGCCGAGGGCCTGGACCGCCTCCCCGGCGTCCACGGCCTGCGCGCCGAGGGCCGCAAGGTCCGCCTCCAGGTCGACACCGACAAGCTCGACCCCGTCCTCGCCGCGCTCCTCGCCGCCGGCGTCCGCTCGCTCACCAGCACCCCGCCCACCCTGGAGGAGCTCTTCCTCCGCCACTACGCGGACGACGAGGTGGCCTCATGACCGCGCTGGCCGGCACCGGCACCCTCACCCGGCTCGCGCTCCGCCGCGACCGGCTGGCCCTCCCGCTGTGGGCCCTGGTCACCGGCGGCCTCGTCGCCTCCGGCCCCGGCTCCCTCGGCGGGCTGTACGACACGGCCGCGGCGCGCGCCGAACTCGCCGCCTCGATGACCGCCAACAGCTCGATGCGCTCCCTCTACGGGCCGGTCTTCTCCGACTCCCTCGGCGGGCTCGTCGCCTGGCGCTTCGGTGCCTTCGCCGCCGTCCTCGCGGCCGTCGCCTCGCTGATCGTCGTGGTCCGGCACACCCGCGAGGAGGAGGAGACGGGCCGCCAGGAACTGCTCTCCGCCGGCGCGGTGGGCCGCCGCGCGCCGCTCACCTCCGCGCTCCTCGCCGCGCTGACGCTCAACACCGCCGCCGCGCTCGTGATCGTCGCCGGACTGGCCGGCCAGGGCCTCGCCGGGGCGCTGGCGCTCGGCCTCGCCGTCGGCGGCACCGGCATGGTCTTCGCGACGGTCGCCGCGCTCGCCGCGCAGCTCACCGAGAGCGCGCGGCTCGCCAAGGGCATCGCGGGCGGCGTCCTCGGCCTCGCGTTCGTGCTGCGCGCGGCGGGCGACTCCGGGGACGCCTCCGGCTCGTCCGTCCTCACCTGGCTGTCGCCGGTCGGCTGGGCCGAGAACGTCCGTGCCTTCGGCGGGGAGCGGTGGTGGGTGCTGCTGCTGATCGCCGCCGCCGTGCTCGCCCAGACGGTCCTCGCGTACGGGCTCGCCGCCCGCCGCGACGTCGGCGCCTCGTTCCTCGCCACCCGGCCCGGTCCGGCCGCCGGCCGGCTCGCCACGGCCGGGGCGCTCGCCCTCCGGCTCCAGCGCGGCGCGCTGATCGGCTGGGGCGCCGGCTTCCTGCTCGGCGGGCTCGTCTTCGGCGGCATGGCCGAGGGCGCGGCGGAGCTGGTCGGCGACAACGAGAAGGCCCGCGAGATCTTCGAGCGGATGGGCGGCCAGGCCGCCCTCACCGACGCCTTCCTCGCCACGATGGTCTCCCTCTTCGGGATGCTCGCCGCGCTGTACGCGGTCGGCGCGGTGCTGCGGGCGCACACCGAGGAGACCTCCGGCCGCGCCGAACCGCTCCTCGCGGGCTCCCTCGGCCGGCTCCGCTGGGCGGCGGGCCACCTCGTGCCCGCGTTCGGCGGCGCGGCGCTGATCCTCCTCGCGGCGGGCCTCGGGCTCTCCCTCGGCTTCGGCGGCTCGTACGGGTCCGTCCTCGGCGCGGCGCTGGCCCAGCTGCCGGCCGTCTGGACCCTCGCGGGCGTGGCGACGCTGCTGTGGGGCGCGGTGCCGAGGGCGGCGGGGGCCGGCTGGGCCGCCGCCGGGCTCTGCCTGGCGCTCGGCTGGATCGGTCCGGCCCTCGACCTCCCGCAGGCCGTCCTGGACGTCTCCCCCTTCGCCCACCTGCCCAGGCTGCCGGGCCCGGAGACGACCTGGACCCCGCTCCTCCTGCTCACCGCCCTGGCGGCCGCCCTCACCGCGGCCGGCCTGGCGGCCCTGCGCCGCCGCGACCTCCAGGTCTGACGGGCTCAGACCTCCACGAGCAGCGACTCGAAGCCGCGGATCACGTAACCGGGTCTCCGGACGGGGTCCGCGGCGAGCCGCATCCCCGGCGCCCGCCGCAGCAGCTCGCCGAGGACCGCGGTGAGTTCGAGGCGGGCCAGCGGCGCGCCCAGGCAGTAGTGGACGCCCGCGCCGAAGGTGACGTGGGGGTTGTCCGCGCGGGCCAGGTCGAGCGCGTCCGCGGTGGGGCCGAAGCGGGCCGGGTCCCGGTTGGCGGAGCCGAAGAGGAGCGCGACCTCCGCGCCGCGGGGGACGACGGTCCCGCCGATCTCGATGTCGTCGAGGACCCAGCGCTCGAACATCTGGAGCGGCGTGTCGTAGCGCAGGAGTTCGTCCACAGCTGTGGACAACTTCCCGGGATCCGAGGACAGCTCCGCCGCCAGGGACGCGTCCCACCTCCCGTGCCGCAGCAGCGTCCACACCCCGCCCGTCGCGGTGTTCACGGTCGCCTCGTGCCCCGCGTTCAGCAGCAGCACGCAGGTGGAGATCATCTCCTGCTCGGTCAGCTCCTCCACCCCGATCAGCGCCGAGACCAGGTCGTCGCCCGGGTCGGACCGCCGCCGCGCGATCAGCTCCCGCAGATAGTCCGAGAACTCGACCGACGCCCGGACCGCCCGCCGGGCCGTCTCCTCCGACGGGTTCAGCTCGAACATCCCGCAGATCGCCGCCGACCAGGGCCGCAGCATGGCCCGCTCCTCGTCCTCCTCCGGGACGCCCAGCATCGCGGCGATCACCGCGACCGGCAGCGGTTCGGCGACCGCCGCCTGGAGGTCGCCGCCGCCCGCCGCGACCAGCTCGCCGACCAGACCGGCGGCCAGCTCCCGTACCGTCGGGGCCAGCTTCTCCACCGTCCTCGGCGTGAACGCCTTCGACACCAGGCGCCGGATCCGGGTGTGGTCGGCGCCCTCCAGGTCGAGCAGCCCGTGGTCGTTGAGGGTGTGGAAGGGCTCGTGCAGCGGGTCGGGGGCGGCGCGCCCGAACTCCTCGTGGGTGAAGCGATGGGTGTACGTGCGCCCCAGGCGCCGGTCCCGCAGCAGCGCCGACACGTCCGCGTGGTGCGGGACCAACCACTGCCGGGTGGGCCCGTACCAGTGGGCGCGCCCGCCCTCCCGCAGCGCGGCGTACGCGGGGTACGGGTCGGCGACGAACTCCGGGGACCAGGGGTCGAATGCGGCGACGGCGTCCATGCCCGGACGCTACCGCCCGGGCAGGGGTCAGCGCCCGACCTGGACCAGCCGTGCCTCGTACGCGAAGACCGCCGCCTGCGTCCGGTCGCGCAGGCCCAGCTTCACCAGGATCCGGCTGACGTGCGTCTTGATCGTCGACTCGGCGACCACGAGGTGGCCGGCGATCTCCTGGTTGGACAGGCCCTGGGCGATCAGCACCAGGACCTCCGTCTCGCGTTCGGTGAGTTCGCCGATCTGGGCGACGGCGGGCGCCTTCGGCGCGGTGTCGGCCGACTTCGCGAACTCGGTGATGAGCCGCTTCGTCACGGTCGGCGCGAGCAGCGCCTCCCCGGCCGCGACGATCCGGACGCCGTCGGCGAGCTGCCGCGCCGAGGCGTCCTTGAGGAGGAAGCCGGAGGCGCCGGCGCGGAGCGCCTGGTAGACGTACTCGTCGAGGTCGAAGGTGGTGAGGACGAGCACCTTGGCGTCCGCGTCCGCGGCGACGATCTCCCGGGTGGCCTCGATGCCGTTCAGCTCGGGCATCCGGATGTCCATGAGGACCACGTCCGGGCGGAGCGCGGCGACCTGCGCCACGGCCTCCCGGCCGTTGACGGCCTCCCCGACGACCTCGATGTCCGGCATCGCGCCGAGCAGCACGGAGAAGCCCTCGCGGACCATGATCTGGTCGTCGACGATCAGCACCCTGATCACTGGTCGGCCCCTTCCCGCTGGACGGGGACGAAGACGGCGACCTCGTAGCCGCTGTCCTCGGTCGGCCCGTCGGTCATCTCGCCGCCGAGCATCGTGACACGCTCCCGCATGCCCGTGATGCCGTGGCCCGCGCCCGGCGAGGGCTTCACCGCGCCGCGCGCCGGCCCGTTGGCGATGCGCAGGCCGAGGCCGCCGAGGACATGGCTGACCTCGACCTTCGCCGGGGCGCCGGGCGCGTGCCGCAGCACGTTCGACAGGGCCTCCTGGACGATCCGGTACGCGGACAGCTCCACGCCCTGCGGCAGCTCGCGCACCGCGCCGGTCACCGTCATGGTCACGTCGAGCCCGGCCTCCCGGACGTTGGCGACGAGGCCGTCGAGGTCGGCGAGGGTCGGCTGCGGGGCGTCGGGGGCCTCGTAGTCCTCGGCGCGGACGACGCCGAGGATGCGGCGCAGCTCGGTGAGGGCGGCGACGGCGTTCTCCCGGATGGTGCGGAACGCCTGCTCCAGCTCCGGCGGCGGGTTCTCCACCCGGTAGGGCGCGGCCTCGGCCTGGATGGCGACCACCGACATGTGGTGGGCGACGACGTCGTGCAGTTCGCGGGCGATGGTGGTCCGCTCTTCGAGGAGGGTCCGCTTGGACCGCTCGACGGCGGTGACGGTCCGCTGGGCGGTGACCTCCCGCGCGGCCTGGCCGCGGATCTGCACGACGGCGATGACCAGCAGGAAGAGCGCGGAGAAGAAGAGCATCTCGGCGCCGTTGAAGCCGTATCCGGAGCCCATGCTCAGGAAGAAGGAGGTGAAGGTGGCGTACGCGGCGGTGACCGTCCACATCCAGGCCGCCGTGCGGGGCCGGGTCCGCAGGGCGACGATCACGAGGACGAAGAGGTGGGCGGCGAAGGAGTTCGGCGCCCAGGGCCAGCCGTCGTACCCGGTCAGGTAGGCGACGAAGGGCGTCGAGCAGATCGACAGCCAGAAGGCCGCGGCGGGGCGGATCAGGGTGAGGGCCACGGCGGCCGTCGGCACCACGCAGGTGACGAGGGCGACCGGGCCGACGGCGCCGTTGATCTCGTCGAAGCCCATGAGGAAGGTCACCAGGGCGAGGAAGCCGATCGCGGCGTGCGGCAGCAGCACGGCGTGCGGGCGCAGCCGCCGGGGCAGGAAGCGCAGCACGGGGCTGTCCGGCGCGAGCCGGGGCAGCGGACGGTAGGAGAGGGCGTCGCCGGAGAGGTCGTCGCGCAGACCGCCGAGGGCGTCCAGCGTCATGCGGAGCTCGGGGCTGCGGCTGCCCGGGTCGGGGGTCTGTGTCGGGTTCACGCCGTCCACGGTACGGAAGGCCCGGGGACGGCCGCGTCCGGCTGGATGCGGATCCCGGGCCGTCCCCCTTGAGTACTACACGCCCCCGGAGGGCTCAGAACGCGAGCTGCGCCAGCTCCTCCGCGACCACCGCGCAGGCGTCGGCCGCGGGGTCGATCAGCGCGAAGTGGCCGACGTCCTCCAGGAGCGTCAGGCCGACCGTCTCGCCCGCCTTCGCCGCCGCCTCCACGAAGGCGTCCGCGACCTCGGCGGGCACGGTGAAGTCCTCGCGGCCCTGGACGACGGCGGTGGCGATGCCGGTGGGCAGCAGCCGCGCCGGGTCGGTGCCGGCGGCCCGCTCCTCGTACGCCTCCTCGCCGCCGAGCAGCTGGGTGACCGCCCCGCCGCAGACGTCCAGCTCGCGGGCGCGCTCGAAGTGGGCGATCGGGGCGAGGGCGACGACCCCGCGCAGCGCGGGCGCCTCGGGCAGCCGCCAGGGGGAGCCGGCCGGCAGCACGTGCCGGGCGGCGGCCCAGAGGGCGAGCTGGCCGCCGGCCGAGTGCCCGGTGAGGACCATCCGGTGCGGGTCGGCGGACGGCAGGTGGGCGGCGGCGAGCTCCGGCAGCGCGTCGAGGGCGGCGGCGACGTCGGCGAAGGTCTCCGGCCAGCGGCCGGCGACCGGGGCCGCACCGCCCTGGTGCGGCAGGCCGGGGCCGCGCCGGTACTCGACGTTGGCGACGGCGAAGCCGCGGCGGGCGAGGAAGTCCGCGAACGGGCCGAGGTGCAGGCGGTCGAAGGGCGCGCGCCAGGCGCCGCCGTGCAGGGCGACGACCAGCGGGGCGCGCCCGGCGCCGGTCCTGGGGGCGTAGAAGTCGACGACCTGGTCCGGGTGTTCGCCGTACGCCGCGGTGGCGTCGGGTGGGACGGCCGGGTGCGAGAAGGCCGACGCCTGTTCGGCGGCTTCGCGCGCGGCGGGGTCCGGCATGGCGTGTTCCAACCTCTCGGTGACGGGGCCGAATCGGCCTGACCTGCGGGGACCGTATCAGGGTCCGGGCCCCGCAGATCAGGTGAAGATCCGACCTGACGACCGGTCACCGGCCGTCCACCGTCGGTGAGTCGGCGGCTACGCGGCCGGCGTCTCCGCGAGCACGTCGGCGAGGACACGGGCCGCCTTCTCGGTCTCCGCGAAGCCGACGTACAGCGGGGTGAAGCCGAACCGCAGGAGGCCGGGGCGCAGGTCGCCGACGACGCCGCGCCGGATCAGCTCCGGCATGACGGCGGCCGCGTCCGCGCAGGCCAGTCCGACCTGGCTGCCGCGCTCGCCGTGCGCCTCGGGGGTGATCGGCGTGACCCGGCCCTCGGGGACGTACGCCCGCACGCACTCCAGGAACAGGTCCGTGAGGGCCAGGGACTTGGCGCGGACGGCGTCGATCGTGACCCCGTCCCACACGTCGAGCGCCGCCTCCAGGGCCAGCATGGACAGGATGTCCGGGGTGCCGACGCGACCCCGGACGGCGCCGCCCGCGGGCCGGTAGCCGGAGTCCATGCCGAAGGGCTCGGCGTGCGAGGTCCAGCCCGGCAGCGGCGAGTCGAAGCGGTCCTGGTGGCGCTCGGCGACGTACAGGAACGCCGGCGCGCCGGGGCCGCCGTTGAGGTACTTGTAGGTGCAGCCGACGGCCAGGTCCACGCCGTGCGCGTCGAGGCCGACGGGCAGCGCGCCGGCGCTGTGGCAGACGTCCCAGACGGCGAGGGCGCCCGCCGCGTGGAGGGCGGCGGTGGTTCCGGGCAGGTCGTGGAGCCGGCCGGTGCGGTAGTCGACGTGGTTGACGAGCGCGAGCGCCGTCCGTTCGTTCGCCGCGGCGGGGATGTCGGCCGGGTCGAGGCCCACGATCCGGTGACCGGTCATCCGGGCCGCGGACTCCGCGATGTACCCGTCCGTGGGAAAGGTCGAGGCGTCCACGAGGATCTCGTCGCGTCCCTCGCCCGCGAGCCGGGTGGCCGCGACGACCGCCTTGAAGACGTTCACGCTGGTCGAGTCGCCGGCGACGATCTGGCCCGCGGCGGCGCCGACGAGCGGGGCGATCCGGTCGCCGATCCGCTCGGGGGCGGTCCACCAGCCCGACTCGTCCCAGGAGCGGATCCGCAGCTCGCCCCACTCGCGGCCGATGACGTCGGCCATCCGGGCGGGGACGTGCGCGGGGAGCGCGCCGAGCGAGTTGCCGTCGAGGTAGACGGTCTCCTCGTCGAGGGCGAACTTGGCGCGGTGGCCGGCCAGCGGGTCGGCGGCGTCGAGCTCCAGGGCTCGCTCGTACAGGTCAGACATGGCTTCGGGCCGTCCAGAGCTCGGGGAACACGTTCTTCTGTGCACGCTTCTCCAGCCAGGCCACCCCCGCGGAGCCGCCGGTGCCGGTCTTGGCGCCCATCGCGCGGCGGGTCGCCACCAGGTGGTCGTTGCGCCATCGCCAGACCAGTTCGGCGACGTCGCTGAGTGCCTCGCCGAGGCGGACCAGCTCGGCGTTGCCGTCGGCGTCGGGTTCCGCGTAGAGCCCCGCCCACACCGCCTCGACCTGCGGCGACGGCTCGTACCGGCGGGTGAGGTCGCGGCCGAGGACGGACGGCGGCACCGGCAGGCCGCGCCGGGCGAGGAAGCCGAGCACCTCGTCGTACAGGCTCGGCTCGTGCAGCGCCTTCTCCAGCTCGGCGTGGACGCGGGGCGCGCCCCGGTGCGGGACGAGCATGGACGCCGACTTCTCGCCGAGGAGGAACTCCATGCGGCGGTACATCGCCGACTGGAAGCCGGAGCCCTCGCCGAGGGCGCCGCGGTAGGAGTTGAACTGGGCGGGGGTGAGCTGGGCGAGCGGACGCCAGGAGTGGTTGAGCGCCTCCAGCTCGCGCACCGAGCGCTTCAGCGCGTCGACGGCGACCGGCAGCCGGTCCTCGCGGAGGGCGCGGCTCGCGGTCTCCCACTCGTGGACGATGACGGTGAACCACAGCTCCATGACCTGGGTGGTGACCAGGAAGACCATCTCGCCGGGGTCGTCCGAGCGGAGGTGCTGGAGGTGGGTGAGGACGTCCGCCTGGACGTAGTCCTCGTACGGTGTGGTGCCCGCGAAGTCGAGGTTCGGCGTCGCCTCGGACGCCTCGTCTGCCGCGGTCTGATCCGGAGAACCCGGGAAGAGTGACATCGCTGTCTCCTCGATACGCACTACCGGGTAGCGGTCTGCTCCACCGCGCACGGCCCTCCGCTCGGCGGAAGGGCGCCACGGGAGCCCCGGTCCCCTCAGGAGGCGTGCTGCGTCGCGCGCCGTCCCACGCGCATCATGACACGATCGGACCGGTGATGTAGAGCCCGTCTTCGTCATACGGAAAAGCGTTCGAGCGACAGCCGTTGAGGCCCTTGATCTGCTGCATCATCGCGGGCGCGAGCTTGCCGGGACCGCCGCAGCCCATGTGCTGCCGGATGCCGATCTCGTGCCCGACCTCGTGGTTGATGATCAGGTGCCGGTACTCCTCCGGCGGCCCCGCGAAGGTCGGCGAGCCCAGCATCCACCGCTTGAGGTTCACCACGACCCCGTCGGTCGTCTCGCAGTTCAGCTCGCCGTGGGTGTTGAGGCCCTGCCGGGCGCAGAGCGCGTCCGCGGTGTCGGGGGTGGCGATCCGGATCACGAAGTCGGCGTTCGACTCGACCAGCTGGAAACGGCCCCGGCCGTGCGCGGCCCAGCTGCGCGGATGGGCCAGGATCGCCTCGATCTCCTCGGCGGTCTCCCGGGCCGAGAGGTCGAGCCCCTCCTCGACCTGCACCCGGTACCGGCGCAGCGTCCCGCTCTCCCCGGTGACGCTTCCGGAGGCGGAGGCGGTGGTGAAGGTGCCCCGACCGGACTGCGGCACGGTCGCGGGCCTCTTCGCGGTCGCCGTCGGCGTCGGCTTCACGGTCCGCTTCGGCTTCGGCTTGGCCTTCGGCTTCGGTGGGGGCGAGGCCGTCCGGGTCGGCGTCGGGGCGGCGGTCGCCGGCGCGGACGCCGCCGGAGCCCCGGACGCCGGGGCCTTCGCCGCGCTGTCACGCAGCTCCGCCTCGCTCTGGAAGTGCGCGAGCGCCACGCCCGCGCCGAGCGAGACGCCCATCAGGACCAGGGTCGACAGGACGAGCCGGCCGCGGCGCGTGACACGCGTCCCCCCGCGGCGGCTCCTCCCGCTATGTCGGTTCCGTCGGCGCCGGTCAGGCGCTCCCCGCTTGCCCACGACAGTTTCCCCCCTGCTTCAGGCCGGTCCGGGGGATCGTACCGGCCGGGGGTGACGGTCAGCCGAGGGTGTCGGCCGCGGTCTCCGAGGAGTCCCGCAGGAAGGTCGTGCAGCGCTCGTACTCGGCCTGCTCGCCGATCTCGCCCGCGGCCCGCGCCAGCGCGTGCAGGGCCCGCAGGAAACCGCGGTTCGGCTCGTGCTCCCACGGCACCGGGCCGTGGCCCTTCCAGCCGTTGCGCCGCAGCGCGTCCAGCGCCCGGTGGTAGCCGGTCCTGGCGTAGGCGTACGACTCCACCACGCGGCCGGCCTCGAACGCGTCGTCCGCGAGCTGCGCCCACGCCAGCGAGGAGGTCGGGTACTTCGCGGCGACGTCCGCCGGGGCGGTGCCCTGCGCGAGGAGCTCGCGCGGCTCGGGCTCGTCGGGGAGCAGGGTGGGCGCGGGCCCGCCCAGCAGGTTCTCATGGATAGCCATCCCCCCAGTCTGCCCCACGCCAGCGCGCGGAGCGGCCGGGATCAGGGGGCGCCCGGGTCGAGCGGCGGGGAGGTCACCCCGCAGTGCGTCCGGCACTCGGGGTGGCAGCCCGGCGCCTCGGGAGTCCGCATGGTCGTCCACGCCAGCACCGCGCCCGCCACCAGCACCCCGGCGCAGATGGGCATCGCCCGGTCGAACGTGGCGTCGAACTCGGCCGCCGAGCGGTACGCCTCCGGCCCCATCCCCGTCAGCAGCGGCAGCGCCGCCACCGCGACGAGCCCGGCCGCCCGGGCCGCCGCGTTGTTGACGCCGCTGGCCAGACCGGCGCGGGAGACGTCCACCGAGGCGAGGACGGTCGCGGTCAGCGGGGCGACCAGGGCCGTCATCCCGAGCCCCAGCACGAGGAGGGCCGGCAGCACGTCCCGTACGTACACGGCGTCCTCCCCGACCCGGGTCATCAGCAGCATCCCGGCGGCGCACAGCAGCGGGCCGACGGTCAGCGGGATGCGCGGGCCGATCCGCTCCCCCAGCTCGCCGGAGCGGGCCGAGAGCAGCAGCATCAGGACGGTGGTGGGCAGCAGGGCCGTCCCGGCGGCGAGGGCGGAGTAGCCGGAGACCACCTGGAGCTGGATCACGGCGAGGAAGAAGAAGCCGCCGAAGGCCGCGTACACACAGAGCGTCACCAGGTTCACGGCGGTGAAGAGCCGGGACCGGAAGATCGACGGCGGCACCATCGCGGCCTCGCCCCGCCGCCGCTCCACCACCGCGAACCCGGCCCCGACCAGCACCCCCACCGCCCCCGGCCACCACACCCCGTCGATCAGCGCGTAGGTGACGAGGCCGAGCGACGCCGCGCCGAGCACCGCCCCGAGCACGTCGAACCGGCCGCGCGCGGTGGCGTCGCGGGACTCGGGGACGTGCCGCAGCGCGACCGGGACGCAGAGCGCGGCGAGCGGCACGTTGAGCAGGAAGACCCACCGCCAGCCGGGCCCGTCGACGAGCCAGCCGCCGACGAACGGCCCGATCGCGGCCCCGACCCCGCCGAAGCCGGACCACAGGCCGACCGCCCGGGCCCGGTCGTCCGGGTGGAAGCTCGCCTGGATCAGCGCCAGCGACCCCGGCGTGAGCAGCGCCCCGCCGACGCCCTGGAGGGCGCGGGCGGCGACGAGGACGCCGGCGTTCGGGGCGAGCCCGCAGAGCAGCGAGGCGAGGGCGAACCAGACGACGCCGACGACGAAGACCCGCCGCCGCCCGTACCGGTCGCCGAGCGAACCGCCGAGCAGGATGAGCCCGGCCAGCGTCAGCATGTACGCGTTGACGGTCCACTGGAGGACGGCGAGGTCGGCGCCGAGGTCCTCGCCGATGTGCGGCAGCGCCACGTTGACGACGGTCGAGTCGAGCAGCGCCATCCCGGAGCCGAGGACGGTGGTGAAGACGATCCACCGCCCGGTCCCGGACGTCATCCGCACCTCGGTCGCGGCCGCGCTCATGCCTGCATGGTCCCGCGTTCCGGCGCCGCCTGCCTCCTCAGCCCCGGTCGGTCCGCAGCCGTGCCGCCGCCCTGACCAGGGCGTCCACGCCCCGCTCGGCCTTGGCGCGCGGGCAGCCGACGTTGAGCCGGACGAAGCCGGGGGTGCCGTAGGTGCCGCCCGGCATGATCGCGACCTTCTCGGTCCCGACCAGCTCCTCCTGGAGGCGGTCCTCGTCGACGCCGAGCGGCCGGAGGTCGATCCAGGCGAGGTAGCCGGCCTGCGGCGGCCGCCACTCCACGCCGGGCAGACCCGCCGCGAGCCGGTCCGCGACCATCGCCATCGTGCCGGCGACATAGCCGCGCAGCGCGTCCAGCCACGGTCCGCCGTGCCGGTAGGCGGCGACGTGGGCGGTGAGCGAGAGGACCGCCGGGGAGGCGAGGCCCTCGCCGGTCTCCATCCGGCGGACGAACGCCGCCCGCTCCTCCGGGTCGCCGACGAAGCCGTACGAGCCGGAGAGCGCCGGGAAGTTGAACGCCTTGGTGCCGGAGGTGACGAGCGCCCAGCGGCGGTCGCCGCCGGCCTCCGCGATCCGGGTCCAGGGGGTGTGCCGGTACCCGTCGGCGGTGAGGTCCGCGTGGATCTCGTCGCTGACGACGGGCACGTCGTACCGGCGGGCGAGCCGCGCGAACTCGGTGAGCTCCTCCTCCGTCCACACCCGCCCGGTGGGGTTGTGCGGGGAGCAGAGCAGCAGCATCGTGCTGTCCGGCCGGGCCAGCTCCCGCTCCAGGGCCGCCGTGTCCCCGACCGGGACGCCGCGCAGTTCGCGGCCGAGACCCGTGACGGCCTTGCGGAAGCCGTCGTAGGTGGGGGTGTGGGTGACGACGCCGTCGCCGGGGCGGGTCCACATGCGCAGCAGCTGGGAGACCTGGTTGAGCACGGACGGCGCGTACACCAGCGCCTCGGTGTCGACGGCGGTGCCGTACCGGCTCGCGTACCAGTGGCGGATCGCCTCCCGGAAGCCGTCGTCGCCGCCGAGCCGCCAGTCGGTGTAGCCGAAGACGCCGTGGTCGACGCGGGCGCGCAGGGCGTCGAGGACCTCGGGCGGGGAGGCGAAGTCCATGTCGGAGATGGTGAAGGGGAGCAGGCCGGGGACGCCGAAGCGGTCCGCGATCCCGTCCCACTGGACCGACCAGGTGCCCCGCCGGTCGCGTATCTCGTCGAAGTCGTACATCAGCGCCCTCTCCTGGGGACACGAAGGGCCCGGCACCCTCGTGCGCGGGTGCCGGGCCCTTCGGTCACGGCTGTTACTTCAGCTTCTTGCCGGCCGAGCGGAGCGCCTCGCAGGCCTCGGTGACGCGCGCGGCCATGCCCGCCTCGGCGAGCTTGCCCCAGGTGCGCGGGTCGTAGGTGGACTTCTTGCCGACCTCGCCGTCGACCTTCAGGACGCCGTCGTAGTTGCGGAACATGTGGTCCACGACCGGACGGGTGAAGGCGTACTGGGTGTCGGTGTCGAGGTTCATCTTGACCACGCCGTTCTCGATGGCGGTGGCGATCTCCTCGGCGGTCGAGCCGGAGCCGCCGTGGAAGACGAAGTCGAACGGGGAGGTCTTGCCGAACTTCTCGGCGACGCCGGCCTGGAGGTCCTTGAGGAGCTCGGGGCGCAGCACGACGTTGCCCGGCTTGTAGACGCCGTGCACGTTGCCGAAGGAGGCGGCGAGCAGGTAGCGGCCCTTCTCGCCCAGGCCCAGGGCCTCGGCGGTGCGGATCGCGTCGTCGACGGAGGTGTACAGCTCGTCGTTGATCTCGTGGCTGACGCCGTCCTCCTCGCCACCGGTCGGGGTGATCTCGACCTCGAGGATGATCTTGGCGGCGGCGGCCTTGGCGAGCAGCTCCTGGCCGATGGCCAGGTTGTCGGCGAGGGTCTCGGCGGAGCCGTCCCACATGTGCGACTGGAAGAGCGGGTTCCGACCGGCCTTGACGCGCTCGGCGGAGATGTCGAGCAGCGGGCGGACGTAGCCGTCCAGCTTGTCCTTCGGGCAGTGGTCCGTGTGCAGCGCGACCGTGATGTCGTACTTCGCGGCGACGATGTGGGCGAACTCGGCCAGGGCGACGGCGCCCGTGACCATGTCCTTGCTGTACTGGCCGCCCAGGAACTCGGCGCCACCGGTCGAGATCTGGATGATGCCGTCGCTCTGGGCCTCGGCGAACCCGCGCAGCGCCGCGTGGAGGGTCTGGGACGAGGTCACGTTGATGGCCGGGTAGGCGAACTTGCCAGCCTTCGCCCGGTCGAGCATCTCGGCGTAGACCTCGGGGGTTGCGATGGGCATTCGTCCGCTCCTTGTGATGTGCGGGTGTGGGCTTGCTGAGTCCCTGACCTAGGGGCGACGTCATCGTCGGTGCCATCTTTCCAGACTCTTGTGCGGGCTCCCACGGGCGGCGCATGCCGAAGGGCGGGGTGTTTCACGTGAAACACCCCGCCCTTCGGGAAAAGCGCAGGTCAGAACCGGGGTGGCCGGGGTCCGGGACCTAAGTCACGACTTCGCGGCGGTTCGTCCGGTGCGCTTACGCGAGACCGAGCTCGTCGAGCGCGTAGGCGTAGAGGTACGGGACGCCCGCCGTGCCGCTGATCTTCTCGCCGGCGCCGGTGGCGCGGTCCACGATCGTGGCGACGGCGACGACCTCGGCGCCGGCCGCGCGGGCCGCCTCGACGGCGGTCAGCGGGGAGCCGCCGGTGGTGGAGGTGTCCTCGACGATCAGGACCCGGCGGCCCTTGATGTCCGGGCCCTCGACCTGACGCTGCATGCCGTGGGCCTTGGCGGCCTTGCGGACGACGAAGGCGTCCAGGCGCTCGCCGCGCGCGGCGGAGGCGTGCAGCATCGAGGTGGCGACGGGGTCGGCGCCCAGGGTGAGGCCGCCGACCGCGTCGAAGTCGAGGTCCTTGACCAGGTCGAGCATGACCTGGCCGACCAGCGGCGACGCCGCCCCGTCCAGCGTGATCCGGCGCAGGTCCACGTAGTAGTCGGCTTCCAGACCCGAGGAGAGGGTCACCTTGCCGTGCACCACGGCCTTGTCCTTGATCTGCTGGAGCAGTTCAGCGCGTACGTCAGTCATGCCTCCGAGCTTAAGGGCGCCGAGGTCACGGCCGCCGCCAGGCCCAGACGCTCTCGACCTCCAGCGGGTCGATGGGGGTGACCAGGCGCGGGTGGGTGTTGAGGCCGTTCGGCGGGCCGGACTGCGGTTCGACGCAGACCGCGTCCGCGGGCTCGTCGTAGATCACCACCCACTCGGCGCCGCTGGTCACCTTCAGCTCCAGCTCGCCCGGCCAGGTGAGGGTGACGTCGACGCCGTCGGGCATGCCGAAGCAGTCGTCCCACGGGCCGGGGAGGGGGGCGATGCGTCGGCCGGTGGGCAGGTGGTCGTCGCCGCGCTCCTCCTGCCAGCCGGGCGTGAAGCCGATCGCCACGTCCTCGCCGCCCTGTCCGAGGTTCCGCAGGAACCAGGGGTGCCAGCCGGCCTGCGCCGGGAAGGAGTCGTCGTACGCCTCCACCCCGAACCGCAGCGTCAGCCGGTCCTCGGCCAGTTCGAGGACCTGGGTGACCCGGCCCTTGTACGGCCACGGGTCGCCGAGCTCGCAGGTGAGGACGGCCTCCGCGGCGGAGGCCCGGGCCACCGTCCATGCCTGGTCGCGCACGGTGCCGTGGATGGCGTGCGGGGCCGCGTTGACGGGCAGCGTGTGGGTGGTGGCGCCGTCGCGGAAGCGGCCCTCACGGGTCCGGCCGCACCAGGGCACCATCGGGAAGCTGCCGTAGCGCTCGCCCTGCTTGAGGACCTCGGTGCCGGCGATGC
Source organism: Streptomyces roseofulvus (assembly GCF_039534915.1). Taxonomy (NCBI): domain Bacteria; kingdom Bacillati; phylum Actinomycetota; class Actinomycetes; order Kitasatosporales; family Streptomycetaceae; genus Streptomyces; species Streptomyces roseofulvus. Next base: position 3,910,521 of record NZ_BAAAWE010000001.1, read on the forward strand.
GCAGGCTCTCGATCCGGCCGCCGTGCTCGGGGTTGATGGTCAGCTCGGCGTCGCCCGCCGTCAGTCGCGTCAGGTTGCTCACGCCCCGACCCTAAGTCCTGCGCCCCCGTGGATTGGACCGTTTCAACGACGGCGGCGCAGCGCGCGTCCCACGAGCACCGCGGAGGCGAGGGCGAGGGCCGCGGCGGGGGCGACCCAGCGGAGGGTGGCGCCCGCGCCGCTCGGCTCGGGGGCGGGCACGGGGGCGTACCGGCCGCGCGGCGGCGCGTGGTCGACCTCCTCGGCACTGCGGCCGATCATCGTCCGGCGCGCGTGGGCGGCCTCGGCGGCGGGCGCCGCCGGGATCTCCACGGGCGGGGCGGGCTCGGGGAGCACGTCGTCGTCGAAGCCGGGGTCCCCACCGGGGCCGGGGCCGCCGTCGAAGGCACCGGTGCCGAAGGCGGTCTCCCCCTCGGGAGCGTCGTGGGGGGATTCGCCGGGGGCGTCGTCGGGGGCCACGGCCGGGGCGTCCGCGGCGGCGAGCGCGGCGGCGGCCTCCACGAAGGCGTCGAGGAGCCGGGCGCGGGCGGCGTCCCGGGCCTCCTCGGGCTCGTCGGCGAGCCGGCCGGTGGCGCTGAGGGCGCCGGTGAAGCCGAGTCCGGTGCCTTCGGCCGCCGGGGTGAGGACGACGGTGAGGGAGACTTCGGCGACGCCCTTGCCGCGGACCTCGGTGCCCTCGCCCTCGTAGGTGATCGCGCCGTCGCGTTCGACGATCCGCAGCCCGCCCCGGTAGGTGATGGTGTGGCCGCCGACCCGGAGCCGGAACCGCCCCACGAGGTCCTCGCCGGCTCCGGTGCCGGCGCCGGAGCCCTCGCCGCGGGCCGCCTCGGAGACGTCGCGCTCGAAGCCGGGCAGGCAGCGCGCCACCCGGCCGGGGTCGGTGAGGGTGGCCCGCAGGGCCTCGGCCGGGACCGGGACGAACACCTCATGCTCCATGGGAGCCGAGCCTACTCAGCGGGGCGCCCGGCGTCGCCCGTTCGTCCCGGGTGCCGCGCCCCGGGGTCCCCCGGTCAGTGGCCGTACCGGGGGTGCACCAGCGTGGACGGCGGCAGTCCGGTGATCCGGGTCCGCTCGGCCCGGTGGGCGGCGGCGGCCAGGTCGCGCGGGGCCAGGGAGCGGAGCGGGGGCGCGTCGGCGGCGAGTCCGAGGACGGGCGGCCGGGCGCCGCGGACCGCGAGCAGGAAGCCCCAGTCGTCGGGCTCGTGGCGGGTGCCGCTGTCCCGGTCGGCGCGGTCGGGGCCGGCGGCGAAGCCGGGGGTGCCGCCCTCGGTGCTGTACGGCCGGGTGGCGTAGCCGGCGGCGCGGAGGGTGGCGTCGGCGGTCCAGTAGGTGTGCGGCCGGTCGGTGGCGGGTCCGGCGTGCACGACGAGCCGGCCGCCGTCGGCGAGGGCGCGGGCGGCGAGGCCGTAGAACTCCTGCGCGTACAGCTTGGTGCTGGGGGTGATCCCGGGGTCGGGCAGATCGGAGATCACCACGTCGTACCGTTCCTGCACACGATCGACGGCGCCCCTGAGCCAGTGGAAGGCGTCGGCGTGGACCACCCGCACGCGCGGGTCGCGGAACGCGTGCCCGTTGAGCGCGGCGAGCGCGGGGTCGGTGCGGGCGAGCCGGACGACGCCGGGGTCGAGCTCGACGACGGTGACGGCGCGGACGCCGGGGTAGCGGAGCACTTCGCGGGCGGCGAGGCCGTCGCCGCCGCCGACGATGAGGACGCGCGCGTGCGGCCCGTTCATCGCCGGGTGGACCAGCGCCTCGTGGTAGCGGTACTCGTCCGCGCCGGAGACCCGCAGCCGGCCGTCGAGGTACAGGTCGGGCGGGTCCTCGGGGCCGCCGGTGACCACCACCTCCTGGAGCTCGGTGTGGACGGCGACCCGGACCCGCTCCCCGTACACGGCCCGGCGGGCGGCCTCCTCGAAGTCGTCGACGAGGACGGTCGCGGTGGCGAGCACACCGAGGACGGCGAGGTTGACGCCGACGACGAGCGCGCGGCCCCGGGCGGTGAGGTCGCGGCGGAAGAGCCAGAGCACCAGGGCGGCCCCCGCCACCGCGTTCACCGCGCCGGTGACGAGCGCGCCGGTGAGCTGGCCCAGCCACGGCAGCAGCAGGAACGGGAAGGCGAGGCCGCCGACGAGCGCGCCCACGTAGTCGGCGGCGAAGAGGTCGGCGACGGTGCCGGCCGCGTCCTCGGAGTCGCCGGGCCGGGCCGGCCGCCCGGTCCGGGGCGACCGGCGGGTGCCGACGGACCGTTCCGGCACACGCTGTATGAGCGACATCAGCAGCGGGATCTCCGCGCCGATCAGGACGCCGATGGCGAGCGAGAAGGCCACCAGGACCCAGCGGGACTCGCCGAACCAGGCGAAGCAGGCGTACAGCACCAGCGCCGAGGTGCCGCCGATGAGCGCGAGCGCCCCCTCGACCAGGCCGAAGCCGACGGCGGCGCGGCAGCGCAGCCGCTTGGCGAGCAGCGAGCCCAGTCCCATCGCGAAGACCATGACGGAGAGCACCACGGACGCCTGCGTGACCGAGTCGCCGATCAAGTACGAGGCGAGCGCGACGAGTTCGAGTTCGTAGACGAGACCGCAGGCGGCGCAGACGAAGACGACGGCGAGGACCGGCCACCGCACCGTGTCGCGCGGCCGCGGTGGCGGTCGGCGCCGCACCCTCGTGGGGGGCAGGGTCACGGTCGGCTCGATCATGCCGTAACGCTACGTCACGACCCACGCACCCCTTGTCACCCACACGAGTGCACCTGGGGCTGCGGTGGGGCGCATCAGAGCGTGGCGGGCATACGGGCGCCGATCCTGGTGCGGGTGACCACGAGCTGGCCCTCCTGCGGGTAGGCGTGCCAGGTCCGCCAGCGCACCTGGCCCTCGTGACGCTGCGCCAGCATCGCGGTGAAGGCGTGCGGCGAGCCGGGGAAGGTGCCGGCCAGGCCGTGGGGATGGTCGGCGACCAGCGCGAGCAGCTCCTGCGCCCGGCCCGCGAAGGAGCCCTGGGTGAGCGTCTCGACGCGGGCCGCGAATTCGTACTCCCATTCGCCGATCCGCTTGGAGACGCCGAGCGGCAGCGGGGTGCTGCTGCCCGGCATGCAGGCCACGGTCTCGGAGCAGGTGCGGCCCTCCTCCTCCAGGAGGACCTGGTGGGAGGCGCCCAGCAGTCTCAACTGCAGCTTGGCGCCGGATAGTTCGAGGTCGAGCACGGCGAGGGCGGGCAGCGGCTCGCGGCCCAGCGCCCAGGCCAGGTCGGCCGCGCGCGTGTCGGTGTAGGAGGTCTTCAGGGTGGTGAGCATGGGTCGGCTCCGCAAACACGGTTGGCGGGTGGGCCGGGGGCGCCCCGGAGAGGGTTTCAACGGGAGTGGGGGAATCGCCGGCTCGGGTCCACACACGGTCCGAGGGCTGTCTCTGACAGGAGCGAGAGAACCACGGTCGCCGGACGACTCGCAGCGTTTTTACCCAACTTGCCGTGGTTTCCATCCCCTTCGGGGACCCCACAGTTCAATTGTTCAAACAGAATCGATCGCTGAGCGATCGACAACGGCACCCACGAGGCCGATCCCGCCCCGCCCCCGGCCCGTCGCCCCCCGCGTCCCGTCAGTCGCCCCCACCACCACCGCCACACCCGCCCCCGCCGCAGCTCGACCCGCAGGAGCCGGCGCCCCCGCAGCCGCTGCCGCCGTCGGACCAGCCGCCGCGCCGCCGCTTCCGGCCGCCGCCCGACGAGCCCGTACCCGCCACGATCAGGCCGACGACCACCACGACCATGACCACCGTGACCACGAATCCCATCGTCGTCTCCCCCGTTCCGGCGGCCCCCTGCCGCCTCTGCCCCGGGGATTCCCGCACCGCCCGCAGCCCAAAGCGCACTTGAGCAAGTCCAGAGCTTCGGCCCAGGATGACCGCTATGACGCGACTCAACCGACTGGCCGAGTTCGGCACCACGATCTTCGCCGAGATGTCCGCGCTCGCCGCCAGGACCGGGGCGATCAACCTCGGGCAGGGCTTCCCCGACACCGACGGCCCCGAGGAGGTGCGCGAGGCGGCGGTACGAGCCCTGCGCGACGGCCGCGGCAACCAGTACCCGCCCGGCCCCGGCGTCCCCGAGCTGCGCACCGCGATCGCGGACCACCAGCGCGCCCGCTACGGCCTGGAGTACGACCCCGACACCGAGGTCCTGGTCACGGCCGGCGCCACCGAGGCCATCGCGGCCGCCCTGCTGGCCCTGGTCGAGCCCGGCGACGAGGTCATCGCCCTGGAGCCGTACTACGACTCGTACGCGGCCTGCGTGGCGATGGCCGGCGGCACCAGGGTGCCCGTCACCCTCCGCCCCCACGAGGGCCCCCGCGGCGGAGCCGCCGACAGGCGCTACGTCCTCGACCTCGACGAGCTGCGGGCCGCCGTCAGCCCCCGCACCCGGCTGATCCTCCTCAACACCCCACACAACCCCACCGGCACCGTCCTCACCCCCGCCGAACTCACCGCCGTCGCCGAACTCGCCGTCGAGCGGGACCTCCTGGTCGTCACCGACGAGGTCTACGAGCACCTGGTCTTCGACGGCGCCGAACACCTGCCGATCGCGACCCTCCCCGGCATGCGGGACCGGACCGTCACCATCGGCTCGGCCGGCAAGACGTACTCCTTCACCGGCTGGAAGGTCGGCTGGACCACCGCGAGCCCCGAGCTGACCGCCACCGTCCGCTCGGCCAAGCAGTTCCTCACCTATGTCTCCTCCGGCCCGTTCCAGTACGCCGTCGCCGAGGCGCTCCGTCTGCCCGCCGCCTACTACGACGGGCTGCGCGCGGACCTCCAGGCCAAGCGGGACCTGCTGAGCGACGGGCTCGCGGAGGCCGGGTTCGAGGTCTACCGGCCGCAGGGCACCTACTTCGTCACCACCGACATCCGGCCGCTGGGCGAGGGGGACGGCTTCGCGTTCTGCCGCTCGCTGCCCGAGCGGGCCGGTGTCGTCGCCATCCCGAACGCCGTCTTCTACGACCACCGCGAGGCCGGCGCCCCCTTCGTCCGCTTCGCCTTCTGCAAGCGGACCGACGTCCTCCAGGAGGCCGTGGACCGGCTCAAGCGGCTCGCCTGAGACGCCGGAGGCCGGGTCCCCCGCGGGGGACCCGGCCTCTGTGCGGTGGCGGCGGGGCGGTCAGCCCTCTTCGCCGCCCTCGGCCTTCTCCTCCGGGGAGGACAGGCCGAACTGCTCGACGATCCACTTGTCGAACTCGATCGAGGCGCGGACCCAGCTCACCGTGGAGGACACGAAGTGCTCCAGGGCGACGCCGGTGCCGATCAGCATCTGCGCCTCACCGATGAGACGGAGGGTGGCGGAGCCGTCCTCCTCCTCGTGCAGGTGGGTGTAGACCTTCGGCCACAGGGTGCGGCGGTTCCAGTCGTCGATCGCGTCGAGGACCTTGGCCCGGTCGTCGGCCGAGTGCGGACGGTCGTAGAACGTGCGCACCGAGAACACCTGCTGCTCCGCCTCGCCGCGGAACATGAAGTACGTGCGGAACTCCTCCCACGGCGCCGCGAGGTCACCCTCGTCGTCGACGACGTACTTCAGCTCCATCTGCTCCAGGAGCTGCTTCACGAGGTCCTGGTCGGGGACGACGGGGCCCGCCGGTCCTGCCTGCGGCTGGGGCTGTCCCCCGAAATTCGGAATCGAGGACGGGTCGATGCTCACCGTGTATTTCCCTTCGTACGGATGTTGCCATCCTCCCCCATCCCGGCCCGTCCGTGGCAAGCCCCGCCGGGCCGGATCCGCTGCGGGCTGACATGATCTCCGCCCATGGGGGACGAGAAGAGGCCGTATCGCCGGTGGGTCTGGGTCCTGGCGCTGATCGGGACGGTCTGCGCGGTGCCGCTCGGGCTGCTCGCGTGGGGCGCGTACTCCTTCGGCGAGGCGGGACGCGAGCAGCCGGTCGACTGCGGGAAGGCGATGGAGTTCGCCCGGGCCGCGCTGCCGGAGACCGCCCGGGACGCCCGCTGCACGGGGCGGCACTGGCAGGACACGATCGTCGAGGTGGACTTCCGGATGCCGGTGACGGAGGTGGGCGGCTGGCTGGGGACCACCTACCCCCAGGGCGCGCCGCCGCACTCCTGCGAGGCGGACCTCTGCCGGGACGTCGCCTTCGACCAGCAGCTGTACGTCGACGTGACGGTGGTGTACGAGGACGGCGGCACCGCCCTCGTCCACCTCCGCGCCTTCGACACCTGAGGGCGCCTAGCCGGCCCTGCCGACGATCAGGTCGTCCTCGAAGCGGTCCACCCGGACGGTGTCGCCGTCGCGGACCTCGCCGGCCAGGATCTCCCTGGCGAGCCGGTCGCCGATGGCCGTCTGGATGAGGCGGCGCAGCGGCCGGGCGCCGTACGCCGGGTCGTTGCCCTCCTCGGCCAGCCATTCCAGGGCCTCCGGGGTGACGTCCAGGGTGAGCCGGCGGTCGGCGAGCCGCTTGGCGAGCCGGTCGATCTGCAGGCGCGCGATGCGCCCCAGCTCGGCCCGGTCCAGGGCGGAGAAGACCACCAGGTCGTCGAGGCGGTTGAGGAACTCGGGCTTGAAGCTGGCCCGGACGACCTCCAGGACCTGCTGCTTCTTCTCCTCGGCCGAGGTCAGGGGCTCGACGAGGTACTGGCTGCCCAGGTTCGACGTCAGGATCAGGATCGTGTTGCGGAAGTCGACCGTGCGGCCCTGGCCGTCGGTGAGCCGGCCGTCGTCGAGGACCTGGAGCAGGATGTCGAAGACCTCCGGGTGCGCCTTCTCCACCTCGTCGAGGAGCACGACGCTGTACGGGCGGCGGCGCACGGCCTCGGTGAGCTGGCCGCCCTCCTCGTAGCCGACGTAGCCGGGAGGCGCGCCGACCAGCCGGGCGACGGAGTGCTTCTCGGAGTACTCCGACATGTCGATGCGGACCATGGCCCGCTCGTCGTCGAAGAGGAAGTCGGCGAGCGCCTTGGCCAGCTCGGTCTTGCCGACGCCGGTGGGGCCGAGGAAGAGGAAGGAGCCGGTGGGCCGGTCGGGGTCGGCGATCCCGGCGCGGGTGCGGCGCACCGCGTCGGAGACGGCCCGGACGGCCTCGGTCTGGCCGATGAGCCGGCGGCCCAGCTCGTCCTCCATGCGGAGCAGCTTCTGGGTCTCGCCCTCCAGGAGGCGGCCGGCCGGGATGCCGGTCCAGGCGCCGACGACGTCGGCGATGTCGTCGGGTCCGACCTCCTCCTTGACCATGGTGTCCTTCTGCACCTCGCGCTCGGCCTCGGTGGCCTCGGCCAGCTCGCGCTCCAGGGTCGGGATCTCGCCGTAGAGCAGCTTGGAGGCGGTGTCGAAGTCGCCGTCGCGCTGGGCGCGTTCGGCCCGGCCGCGGGTCTCGTCGAGGCGTTCCTTCAGCTCGCCGACCCGGTTGAGGGACTGCTTCTCCTTCTCCCAGCGGGCGGTGAGGCCGCGCAGCTCCTCCTCGCGGTCGGCGAGGTCGCGGCGGAGCTTCTCCAGGCGCTGGACGCTGGCCGGGTCGGTCTCCTTGGCGAGGGCCAGCTCCTCCATGCGGAGCCGGTCGACGGAGCGCTGGAGCTCGTCGATCTCGACCGGGGAGGAGTCGATCTCCATGCGGAGCCGGGAGGCGGCCTCGTCGACGAGGTCGATGGCCTTGTCGGGGAGGAAGCGGGAGGTGATGTACCGGTCGGACAGGGTCGCGGCGGCCACCAGGGCGGAGTCGTTGATCTGCACCTTGTGGTGGGCCTCGTACCGGCCCTTGAGCCCGCGGAGGATGGCGACGGTGTCCTCGACGGACGGCTCGGCGACCAGGACCTGCTGGAAGCGGCGCTCCAGCGCGGGGTCCTTCTCGATCCGCTCGCGGTACTCGTCGAGGGTGGTCGCGCCGACCATGCGGAGCTCGCCGCGGGCCAGCATGGGCTTCAGCATGTTGCCGGCGTCCATGGCGGAGTCGCCTCCGGCGCCCGCGCCGACGACGGTGTGCAGCTCGTCGATGAAGGTGATGATCTGGCCGTCGCTCTCCTTGATCTCGGAGAGGACGGTCTTCAGCCGCTCCTCGAACTCGCCGCGGTACTTGGCGCCGGCGACCATCGCGCCGAGGTCCAGGGAGACCAGCCGCTTGTTCCGCAGCGACTCGGGGACGTCGCCCTTCACGATCCGCTGGGCGAGGCCCTCGACGACGGCGGTCTTGCCGACGCCGGGCTCGCCGATGAGCACCGGGTTGTTCTTGGTGCGCCGGGAGAGGACCTGGACGACCCGCCGGATCTCGTGGTCGCGGCCGATCACCGGGTCGAGCTTGCCCTCGCGGGCGGCGGCGGTGAAGTCGGTGCCGAACTTCTCCAGGGCCTTGTACGAGCCCTCCGGGTCGGCGGCGGTCACGCGGCGGCCTCCTCGGGCCTTCTCGAAGGCGTCCTGCAGCCGGCGGGCGGTGGCGCCCTGCCGGTCGAGGACCTGGCCGGCCTGCCCGCCCTGGGCGGCGAGGCCGATGAGCAGGTGCTCCGTGGACAGGAACTCGTCGCCGAGCTTCTTGGCGCGCTCGGCGGCGTCGGTGATGACGGCGAGCAGCTCGCGGTTGGGCTGCGGCGGGGCGACGGTCGCGCCGGTCACGCTGGGCAGGGCGGCGAGCAGCCGCTCCGCGCCGGTGCGGACGGCGGCCTGGTCGGCCTCGACGGCGGCGAGCAGGTCGGTGATGTTCTCGTTGTCCTGACCGGCCAGCAGCGCGAGAAGAAGATGGGCCGGGGTCAGGTCGGCGTGTCCCTGGGACACGGCGCGGCTGCTCGCCGCGTTCAGCGCGTCCCGGCTCCTGTTGGTCAGTTCGGCGTCCACGTGCGGGGTCTCCTCCTGGGTGTGGTCCTCTGGGTCCTCGTCTGTTCTGACTCATACAGCGTACATAAAGTTGAGTCTATTCCGCTCAAGGTATCGGAGGTGGTCCGCACGGAGGTAGTTTCCGGGCATGGCGACTGACCCGAGGAACCCCACGGACTCGTATCTCAGCTTCTGGCGCGAGTACCACATGTGCACGCTGACCACGCCGCGCCCGGACGGCACCCCGCACGTGGTGGCCGTCGGCGTCACGTACGACCCCGAGAACGGGCTGGCGCGGGTCATCACCAACAAGCACAGCCGGAAGGTCGCGAACGTGCTCGCGGCCGGCGCGGACGGGGCGCGGGTCGCGGTCTGCCAGGTCGACAAGGGGCGCTGGGCCACCCTGGAGGGCGTCGCGCACATCCGCACGGACGCGGAGACGGTCGCCGACGCGGTGGCCCGCTACGCGGACCGCTACGGCCGCGTGCCGACGCCCAACCCGGACCGGGTCGTCATCGAGATCGCCCTCACCCGGGCGATGGGCCGCGCCTGAACCGTCCGCCGGGAACGGTCCCGGAAAAGCACAACGGCGCCATCGCGTTTCAGGTCCGCGATGGCGCCGTTGTGTGGGGGAAGCACCTGAGCGATCTACAACGACGGGGGCATCGCTCAGGCACTGCGGGGGGTGGCGGTGATGGTCTCAGGCTCGATCAGCTGGTGGTCCCGCTGGTCGAGGTTGACGAAGATCATGCCGTACCTGACGGCACAGCGGATGGGCTGCGGAGCACCGCGGGGGCGGCGGAGGCACCGATAGGCCCGGACGTCCTCGTCCTGTTCCCGTGCGACGACCACAGGTTCTCCGAACAGGGTGACCTTCAGCGAGTCGCCACGGTGGGGGATGGCCGTGACGAGATCGACGAAGTGCCAACCGGACCGGTAGGCCGAAGCCATCTCCCTGCGGAAGACCCGGTCGTCCGGAGGGACGGTCATGCCCCGGAGTCCAGCGGAGCCGAGTCCCAGGTGGGCTCGGACTCGCCGGCCGGCGCGACGTCCCACGTGGGCTCGCCGAGGGCGAAGTCCCATGTGGGCTCCCGCTCACCGACCGGGACGAGGTCCCACGTCGGCTCGCCCGGAGCCGCGACGACGTGCGCGGGCGGAGCGTCCCACGTCGGTTCGCCGTTGAGGGCGACGACACCGACAGCAGCCGCGGCAGCGAAAGCTATGGCGCCAAGTGCACGAACCATCCTGGTCATGGCCGATCTCCACCTCTTTTAATCACTACCTCCCCCGCGTTTAAGACGATGACTCACACCGATCCCTTCTGCCACCACCGCCAGGCATCATGTTCCTGTAATTCAAGACCCTGAGGGGGGTTCATATGGTGCCAATACGGGAGGGAATGGACACCGACCATCTCCCGGGGGAGCCCTGCGATGCCGGAAAAGCCCGGTACGCCGCGGCTCTCCGCGCCGGCCGGATAGCCCGCGAGGACCTCGCCGGCGATCCGTGCCTCATCGACCTGGCCCTCGTCCGCACCGATCCCGACGACGTGCGCTGGCTCCGCCCGGTGCCTCCGTCGGTCGCCCTGAACAAGCTGGTCCACCCGATCGAGCAGGAGATCCAGCAGCAGCGGCAGCGGGCGCTGGACCTCGCCGACGCGTTCGAGCCGTTCATGTCGATCAGCACGCCCGACCCCTCCGCCGTCCAGGCGATCACCGTCCTGGAGGGGCTGGACGTCATCAACGACACCCTGGACCGGGTCCTCGACGAGTGCACCGAGGAGCTCCTCACCATCCAGCCGGGCAGCGGCCGCAAGCCCGAGGTCGTCCAGGACGGCCTGCGCCGGGTGGAGCCCCTCCTCGAACGGGGCATCCGGATGCGCACGCTCTACCAGCACACCGCGCGCCACCACTCGGCCACCATGGGGTACGTCGAGCGGATCGGCCCCTACGGGCTGGAGGTCCGCACCCTCGAGGAGATCATCGACCGGCTGATCGTCGTCGACCGGAAGGTCGCCTTCGTGCCCGCCCGCACCGACCGCCGGGTCGCCCTGGAACTCCGCCACGAAGGGCTCGTGCGGTATCTGGTCGGCGTCTTCGACCAGTTCTGGCTCTACGGCGTGCCCTGGGAGGCGGAGGTCCCGTACACCCACTCCGTCGAGGGCGTCAGCGGCATCCAGCTCTCCATCGCCAAGCTCCTCGTCGAGGGCCACGTCGACGAGGCCATCGCGCGCCGGCTGGGGATGAACGTGCGGACCTGCCGGGCGCACATCGCCAAGCTCGCGGCCACGCTGGGGAGCGGGAGCCGGGCGCAGCTCGGGTATCTGATCGCCCGGTCCGGCATCCTCGAGCAGGACGGCTGACGGGGGTGCGCGCGAAGGTCGCGCTCGACGGGACCGCCGGCACCCTGCGGGTCTCCGGGGACGGGCTGCCCGTCGTGGAGCTCGTCCGGGCGGCCGGGACGCCGGCCGACGCCCACACGCCCATCGGCACCCGCAGGGCCGCCCTGCTGACGCTCACCGTCGACGGCGTGCCCGCCAAGATCCGCCCGGCCCGCGGGCGGCTGCTGGTGCGGCGCTCGTACCGGGTGGACGTCCGGGCCGGCGGCGTCCGGTACCGGCTGGTGCCGTGCTCGTACGAGGAGAGCCGGCTCAGCCGGGGCGGGCGGCGGATCGGCACCCTGACCTCCAGCGGCGACGGACGGGTCACCGACGAGTGGGACGCCGGTCCGGCCCCGCTGGACCTCGCCGTCGGCACCGCGCTGGCCGCCGCGTTCGGCACCGGCGCCGCGCCCTGGTGGGAGACGCTCGGCGACATCGTGGGCGAGCTGCTGGGCTGACGCACGCCGAAGGCCCCCACCACGACACCGTGGCGGGGGCCTTCGCGCGGTACGGCTTCGGGCTAGTGGTCGCGCTTGGGGCGCCAGACCACCAGGGCGCTCGCCTGCTGGACGTCCTGGTAGGGGACCAGGTCGCGCCGGTAGGAGGCGTGCACCTGGGCCTCGCGCTGCCGCATCGCCGCGGCCGCGCCCTCGACGGCCGTGGAGAGCTCGGCGACCCGGGCCTGGAGCGCCGCGACCTGGTTCTCCAGCTCGATGATGCGCTTGATTCCGGCCAGGTTGATGCCCTCGTCCTGCGACAGCTGCTGCACCTGGCGGAGCAGTTCGATGTCGCGGGCCGAGTAGCGGCGGCCCCGGCCGGCCGTACGGTCCGGGGAGACCAGACCCAGGCGGTCGTACTGCCGCAGGGTCTGCGGGTGCAGACCGGACAGCTGGGCCGCCACCGAGATGACGTACACCGGGGTCTCGTCGGTCAGTTCGTACGGATTGCGCCGTCTTCCTTCCACCGCGTCACGCTCCCTTCGCCGCCTGGAACAGCTCCGCCCTGGGGTCCGTGTCGGCGGTCGCCGTACGGTACTGCTCCAGGGCCTCGCGGGCCTTGTCGTCCAGCTCCTTCGGCACCGCGACCTCCACCGTCACCAGCAGGTCGCCGCGCGTGCCGTCCTTGCGGACCGCGCCCTTGCCGCGGGCGCGCATGGTCCGGCCGTTCGGGGTGCCGGCGGGCAGCTTCAGCGTGACCGCCGGGCCGCCGAGGGTCGGCACCTTGATCTCGCCGCCGAGCGCCGCCTCCACGTAGGAGACCGGCACCGTGACGGTGAGGTTGTCGTCCTTGCGGCCGAAGACCGGGTGGGCGTCGACGTGCACCACGACGAACAGGTCGCCGTGGGGCCCGCCGCGCTCGCCCGGGGCGCCCTTGCCGCGCAGCCGGATCTTCTGCCCGTCGGAGACGCCCGCCGGGATCCTGACCTGCATGGTCCGCGAGGACTTGGCCCGGCCGGAGCCCTTGCAGACCTCGCAGGGGTTCTCCGCGATCAGACCGCGGCCCTTGCAGTCCACGCACGGGTCGGTGAGCGAGAAGCCGCCGCCGCTGCCGCGCGAGACCTGGCCGGTGCCGACGCAGGTCGGGCACACGCGGGGGGTGCCGTTCTTGTCGCCGGTGCCGGAGCAGGCCGTGCACGGCTGCTGGCTGGACATCCGCAGCGGCACGGTGGCGCCCTCGATGGCCTCGGTGAAGCTGAGCGTCACCTCGGACTCGATGTCCTGGCCCCGGCGCGGCTGCGTACGGGCGCCCGCACCGCCGCCCCGGTTGAACAGGCCGCCGAAGACGTCCCCGAGGCCGCCTCCGCCGCCGAAACCGCCGGCCCCGCCCTGGGCGCCGCCGAAGAGGTCGCCCAGGTCGAAGTTGAACGAGCCGCCCGCCCCGGGACCGCCGGCCCGGAAGCCGCCGTTCCCGAAGAGGGCGCGCGCCTCGTCGTACTCCTTGCGCTTCTTGGGGTCACCGAGGACGTCGTTCGCCTCGGAGATCTCCTTGAAGCGCTCCTCCGCCTTGGTGTCGCCCTTGTTGGCGTCCGGATGGTTCTCGCGGGCGAGCTTCCGGTACGCCTTCTTGATCTCGGCGTCGGTGGCGTCCTTGGGGACGCCGAGGACCTTGTAGTAGTCCTTCTCGACGAAGTCCTTCGTGTTCATCGACGTCCCTCCTCCCGCACGCGGGTACGGCTGTTACTCGCTGTCCTGCTCGGACGAGCCGGTCTTGTCGGTGTCGTCCGGCTCCTCGGCCTTGCCCTGCGCCCCGGGCTGGGGCTCGGCGACGGCCACGCGGGCGGGCCGGATGGTCCGCTCGCCGATCCGGTACCCCGGCTGCAGGATCGCGACGCAGGTCGTCTCGGTGACGTCCGGCGCGTACGAGTGCATCAGGGCCTCGTGGATGGTCGGGTCGAAGGGCTCGCCCTCCTTGCCGAACTGCTGCAGACCCATCTTGGCGACGACGGTCTCCAGCGATTCGGCCACCGACTTGAAGCCGCCCACGAGCTCGCCGTGGTCCCGGGCCCGGCCGACGTCGTCGAGGACGGGCAGGAGCTCGGACAGGAGGCTCGCGACGGCGATCTCCTTGACCGTGACCCGGTCCCGCTCCACGCGGCGGCGGTAGTTCTGGTACTCGGCCTGGAGCCGCTGGAGGTCCGCGGTGCGCTCGGTGAGCGCGGCACGGGCCTGGTCCAGCTGGGCGGTGAGGCCGGCGTCGGCCGCCGGCGCACTGTTCGCGTCCCCGGCCGGGGCCGCCGTGTCCTCGGGGGACTCGGCGGCCTCGGCGGCGTCGCCGGAGGGGACGTCGGGCTTCTCCTCGAAGCCCGGGGTCTCCTCGCTCACGCCTGGCCGTCCTTCTTGGGCTCGTCGTCGACGATCTCGGCGTCGACGACATCGTCGTCGGCCTTCGCCTGGCCGGCGTCGGCGCCACCCGCGGCCTGGGCCGCCTGGGCGTCGGCGTACATCGCCTGGCCGAGCTTCTGGGAGACGGCCGCGACCTTCTCGGTGGCGGTGCGGATCTCCGCGGCGTCCTCGCCCTTGAGCTTCTCGCGGAGCTCGACGAGCGCGGCCTCGACCTCGGACTTCACGTCGCCCGGGACCTTGTCCTCGTTGTCCTTGAGGAACTTCTCGGTCTGGTAGAGCAGGTTCTCGCCCTGGTTGCGGGACTCGGCGGCCTCGCGGCGGCGGTGGTCCTCGTCCGCGTACTGCTCGGCCTCCTGGCGCATCCGGTCGACCTCGTCCTTCGGCAGCGAGGAGCCGCCGGTGACGGTCATCTTCTGCTCCTTGCCCGTGCCCAGGTCCTTCGCGGTCACGTGCATGATGCCGTTGGCGTCGATGTCGAAGGCGACCTCGATCTGCGGTACGCCGCGCGGGGCCGGCGGGAGGCCGGTCAGCTCGAACATGCCGAGCTTCTTGTTGTACGCCGCGATCTCGCGCTCGCCCTGGTAGACCTGGATCTGCACGGACGGCTGGTTGTCCTCGGCCGTCGTGAAGATCTCGGACCGCTTGGTCGGGATCGTGGTGTTGCGCTCGATGAGCTTGGTCATGATGCCGCCCTTGGTCTCGATGCCGAGGGACAGCGGGGTGACGTCGAGGAGCAGGACGTCCTTGACCTCGCCCTTGAGGACACCGGCCTGGAGCGCGGCGCCGATGGCGACGACCTCGTCCGGGTTCACGCCCTTGTTGGCCTCGTTGCCACCGGTCAGCTCCTTGACGAGCTCGGCGACGGCCGGCATGCGGGTCGAGCCGCCGACCAGGACCACGTGGTCGATCTCGGAGAGGGCGATGCCCGCGTCCTTGATGACGTTGTGGAACGGGACCTTGCAGCGCTCGAGCAGGTCCGCGGTGAGCTGCTGGAACTGGGCGCGGGTGAGCTTCTCGTCCAGGTGCAGCGGGCCCTCGGCGGAGGCCGTGATGTAGGGCAGGTTGATGGAGGTCTCGGTCGAGGAGGAGAGCTCGATCTTCGCCTTCTCGGCCGCCTCGCGCAGACGCTGGAGCGCCATCTTGTCGGCGGACAGGTCGACGCCGTGACCGTTCTTGAACTGGGTCACCAGGTAGTCGACGACGCGCTGGTCCCAGTCGTCACCACCGAGGTGGTTGTCACCGTTGGTGGCCTTCACCTCGACGACGCCGTCGCCGATCTCCAGGAGGGACACGTCGAAGGTGCCGCCACCGAGGTCGAAGACGAGGATCGTCTGGTCGTCCTTGTCGAGGCCGTAGGCCAGGGCGGCCGCGGTCGGCTCGTTGACGATGCGCAGGACGTTGAGGCCCGCGATCTCGCCGGCCTCCTTGGTGGCCTGGCGCTCGGAGTCGTTGAAGTACGCCGGGACGGTGATGACCGCGTCGACGACCTTCTCGCCCAGGTAGGCCTCGGCGTCGCGCTTCAGCTTCTGCAGGATGAAGGCGCTCATCTGCTGCGGGTTGAAGCTCTTGCCGTCGATCTCGATCTTCCAGTCGGTGCCCATGTGGCGCTTGACCGACCGGATGGTCCTGTCGACGTTGGTGACGGCCTGGCGCTTGGCCACCTCGCCGACGAGCACCTCGCCGTTCTTCGCGAAGGCGACGACGGACGGCGTGGTCCTGGCGCCCTCCGCGTTCGTGATGACGGTGGGCTCGCCGCCTTCCAGAACGCTGACGACGGAGTTAGTCGTGCCCAGGTCGATGCCGACCGCACGTGCCATTTCGATTCCTCCAGCTGACTGACTTGAGCGGAACTGACTCAAGGATGCATGACGGAACGCGGGGCGTCAACAGACTTGAGTCGAGTCCGCTCAACTCTTCGCCGGTTCTGTCGCTCAAAGAGACGCACGGGGCGCGTCGATGCCTGACCCGGAGCGCGAGAAGTGGCAGAGTCCTGATGCCCTTTGCCGGGCAAAGCAGGCATATCCCACGAACATCCCATGATCTCAGCCGGAGGGGTCCGGGGCATGACGGCGAACCATCGCAGTGTCGACCTCAAGCACGGCTTCGCCCTCGGGCACGGCCGCGCACCCGGACACGGCCCCGACCGCGACGCCCCCGGCGCCGCCCGCGCCCTCGACCTCAAGCGGGCCTTCGACCTCGTCGCGGGCACGGCGCTGCTGCTCGTCCTCTCCCCCGTCCTCGCCGGCGCCGCGCTGCTGCTCACCCTCGCCCAGGAGGGCCCCGCCCTGCGCCGGCGCACGATGGCCGGACTGGGCGGGCGCCCCTTCACGATGCTGACCCTCCGCACCCGGAGCCCGCTGGCGGCGCTGCCGCTGCTGCTGCACGTGGTCCGGGGCCAGATGTCGCTCGTCGGCCCCTGTCCGCTCTCCCCCACCCACCGCGAGTGCTCCGGCGAGACCCGGCGCCGGCTCTCCGTACGCCCCGGGATGACCGGGCCGTGGCAGATCAGCGGCCGTTCCGACCTGCCCTGGGAGGAGCGGGAGCTGCTCGACCTCCACTATGTGGACCACCACTGGCTCGGCATGGACCTGGCCGTTCTGGCGCGTACGCTTCCAGCAGTCCGCCGACGTCGTCTCCGGCGCACCTCCGCCCGTCCGGCAAGGCTTGCCTGAGCGACACAGATCACCGCGAGGCCCGCTACAAGTGGGGCGCTCCGACCGGTAATCTCAGCACGGACTAGATAAGTTACCGCTTAGTAGGCTCAGGGCGAGAGAAGAGGCGAGCGCAGGCCGCCCCCGCCGCGCCCCAGGCCCGCCCGAGGAGCCCGTCATGCAACTCGCCGCGATCATCGTGTCGCTGACGCTGACCGTGGTCGGCGTTGCCCTGCTCGCTCGCGCCATCGGCCAGTTCGTCCGGTACTTCAAGCTCGGCCAGCCCGTCCCGGCCGGCACCCGTACCGACAACCCCTACCAGCGCAGCGTGACGCTGGTCCGGGAGTTCCTGGGCCACACCCGGATGAACCGCTGGGGCATCGTGGGCTTCGCCCACTGGTTCGTCGCCATCGGCTTCCTGACCCTGCCGCCGACCCTCGCGCAGGCGTTCGGTCAGCTCTTCCAGGCCGACTGGACGCTGCCCGTCATCGGTGGCTTCCTGCCCTTCGAGCTCTACATCGAGTTCATCGGCGTCATGACGATCCTCGGCATCGCCGTGCTGATCGTCATCCGCCTGCTGAGCCTCCCTGGCCGCGCCGGCCGCAAGTCCCGCTTCGCCGGCTCCAAGGCGGGCCAGGCGTACTTCGTCGAGTACGTGATCCTCACCATCGGCCTCGCGATCTACGTGCTGCGCGGCCTGGAGGGCGCGATCCACCACGTCGAGCACTACGAGGCCGCGTACTTCGCCTCGTACCCGCTCGTCCTGGCCTTCAAGGGCCTCTCCCTCCCCACCCTCCAGACGCTCATCTACTTCACCGCCATGGTGAAGATCAGCACCTCGTTCATCTGGATGATCGTGGTCTCGCTGAACACCAACATGGGCGTCGCCTGGCACCGCTTCCTCGGCTTCCCGAACATCTGGTTCAAGCGCAACGCGACCGGCGAGACCGCCCTGGGCGCGCTCCAGCCGATGACGACCGGCGGCAAGCCGATCGACTTCGAGGAGCCGGGCGAGGACGACGTCTACGGCGTCTCCCAGGTCGAGCAGTTCTCCTGGAAGGGCCTCCTCGACTTCTCCACCTGCACCGAGTGCGGCCGCTGCCAGTCGCAGTGCCCCGCCTGGAACACCGGCAAGCCCCTCTCCCCCAAGCTCCTGATCATGTCGCTGCGCGACCACGCGCACGCCAAGGCGCCGTACCTGCTCGCGGGCGGCGGCAAGACCATGGAGGGCGAGGAGAAGGCGTCCGAGGAGCAGCTGAAGGACGTCCCGGCCGCGGCGCTGGCCGAGGCCGAGCGCCCGCTGATCGGCACCGTCGAGGAGAACGGCGTCATCGACCCGGACGTCCTGTGGTCCTGCACCACCTGCGGCGCCTGCGTCGAGCAGTGCCCGGTCGACATCGAGCACATCGACCACATCGTCGACATGCGCCGCTACCAGGTGATGATCGAGTCCGCGTTCCCGTCCGAGGCGGGCACGATGCTCAAGAACCTGGAGAAGAAGGGCAACCCCTGGGGCCTGGCCAAGAAGCAGCGCGTCGAGTGGACCAAGGAGGTCGACTTCGAGGTCCCGATCGTCGGCAAGGACATCGAGGACCTGTCCGAGGTCGACTACCTCTACTGGGTCGGCTGCGCCGGCGCCCTGGAGGACCGCGCCAAGAAGACCACCAAGGCCTTCGCGGAGCTGCTGCACATCGCGGGCGTCAAGTTCGCGATCATGGGCGGCGAGGAGAAGTGCACCGGTGACTCCCCGCGCCGTCTGGGCAACGAGCCGCTGTTCCAGCAGCTCGGCCAGGAGAACGTCGCGATGCTGAACATGGCGTTCGGCGAGGACGACGAGGACGAGTCGACGAAGAAGCCGAAGTCGGCCAAGAAGATCGTCTCCACCTGCCCGCACTGCTTCAACACCATCGCCAACGAGTACCCGCAGCTCGGCGGCGAGTACGAGGTCATCCACCACACCCAGCTGCTCCAGCACCTCATCGACGAGGGCAAGCTGATCCCGGTGACCCCGGTCGACGGTCTGATCACCTACCACGACCCCTGCTACCTGGGCCGCCACAACAAGGTCTACACGCCGCCGCGCGAGATCATGTCCGCCGTCCCCGGCCTGCGCCAGCAGGAGATGCACCGCCACAAGGAGCGCGGCTTCTGCTGCGGCGCCGGCGGCGCCCGGATGTGGATGGAGGAGCGGATCGGCAAGCGCATCAACACCGAGCGCGTCGACGAGGCCCTGTCCCTCAACCCGGACATCGTCTCCACCGCCTGCCCGTTCTGCCTCGTCATGCTCACGGACTCCGTGAACGGCAAGAAGAACGACGGCAAGGCCAAGGAGAGCCTCCAGGTCGTCGACGTGGCCCAGCTGCTGCTCGACTCGGTGAAGACCCCGGTCGACCCCGAGCCGGAGGCCCCGGCCGAGGAGCCGGAGCCCGAGCCGGCCGCGTAACCGCTCGCGTACGTGCCGAAGGGCCGCCCCGTTCTCGGACGGGGCGGCCCTTCGGCATGCGCGGCGGCGGCTCACCGCCGCTGGGCGTGGTACGCCGCGACGAGCCTGCCGCTCAGGTCGTAGACCCAGCTGTCGCCGCCCTGCTTCGGGGTGTCGACGACGACGAAGCGGAACTGGTGCTTGCCGGGCTGCGGCACGAGCTTGTACGTCCAGCCGCGGTGCTGGGCGGTGAGGTGGCGGGCGTCGACGGTGGCGAGACGCGTGCCGTCGACGGCGGCCACCTGCACGCGGGGGCCGTCCTTGACGTGCCTGGCGAAGGTGGCGACGGTCCCGTCGGCGAGCGTGGTCCGCGGCGGCGTCGTGGTCTTGCCGTGAGGCACGGGCGCCGGCTTCGGCTCGGGGGCGGGCTTCGGGGTCGGCTCGGGGGCCGGCTTCGGGTTCGGGGCGCGGTCGAGCCACGAGCCGACGGTGCCGTCGGGCCGGAGGACGACGTGGAGCCCGTTGTGCTCCCCGTACGCGGGCTTCCCGTCGGCGCTGACGAGGGTGCCGATCAGCCGGCCACCGCCGTAGACGTCGGCGGAGAAGCGGCCCTGGCCCTCCTGGTAGACCTTGGCCAGCGCGCCGTCGGCGAGGTCGACGTTCCGCCAGAACACGGCCTGGTCGCTCGCGGCCGGAGTGGAGCCGTCCTGGTCGCTCGCGACGGCGGCGGGGCCCGCGGGGCCCTCGGCCGCGAAGGCGGCGGCCGCGGGGAGGAGGAGGGCGGCGGAGGTACCGGTGGCGACGGCGGCGGTACGGAGGACACGGGCACGGCGGTTGAGGCGCATGAAGAGCTCCAGGGGATTCGCTGCTGACACCACCGAAGCTACGGACCCGATATTGAGGCATTGCGTACGATTTGTAACAGCAACCCGGCGCCCGCCCGACGGCCCCGTCACGACCCACCGGTCCCCTAGTGGATGTCACAGGTCAGCCGCAAAGGCGCGGGGCCGCCGCGGAAGCGGGTACGTTCAATGACGTGGCTGGATTCAGGAACGGACGCGGCCGGGACAACCGCCCCCCGCAGCAACAGCATCGACCGCAGCAGGCGCCGTACGGGTACAACGCGCCCCCGCAGGGCTACCCGCCGCAGCAGCAGTGGCAGCAACAGCCACCGCGGCAGCAGCAGCCGTACGGGGAGCCCGAGTACTTCGGCGACCCGCACGCGCAGCACCCCCACGCGGCGACGGCGAACAACCCGGGCCACACCCAGATGTTCAGCGTCGACGACCCCTACGGCCCGCAGGGCGCCTACCAGGCACCCCCGGCCCCCGTCGGCCCCCGCCTGCCCTGGAAGGCCCTCCTGAGCGGCATCGTGCTGCGCCCGGCGGACACCTTCCTCCGGATGCGCGACCACGCGGTCTGGGGCCCGGCGCTGATCGTCACCTTCCTCTACGGCCTGCTGGCGATCTTCGGCTTCGACCAGGCCCGCGACGAGGTGCTGAACGCGACGATCTCCAGCACGATCCCGTACGTCCTGATGACGGGCGTCGGCTTCGTCCTCGCCGGCCTGATCCTGGGCGCGGTCACCCACACCCTCGCCCGCCAGCTCGGCGGCGACGGCGCCTGGCAGCCCACGGTCGGCCTCTCCATGCTGATCATGTCGCTCACCGACGCCCCCCGCCTCCTCTTCGCCCTCTTCCTGGGCGGCGACAACGGCCTGGTGCAGATCATCGGCTGGCTCACCTGGGGCGCGGCCGGCGCCCTCTTCACCCTCATGGTGAGCCGCTCCCACGACCTCCCCTGGCCCAAGGCCCTCGGCGCCTCGGCGATCCAGCTGGTGGCCCTGCTGAGCCTGATCAAGCTGGGCACGCTGTAGGACGGACGCGAGAGAGCCCCCGCCGGGACGTCCGGCGGGGGCTCTCGCGCGTACAGGGGTCGCTCAGGCGTCGAGGACCTGGCCCTCGCGCTTCACGACGGGGGGCTCGACCGACCAGGGGAAGTTGATCCACTCGTCGGTCTTCTTCCACACGTACTCGCACTTCACGAGGGAGTGGGACTTCTCGTAGATGACGGCGGAGCGGACCTCGGCGACGTGGTCGACGCAGAAGTCGTGGACCAGCTTCAGCGTCTTGCCGGTGTCGGCGACGTCGTCGGTGATCAGGACCTTCTTGTCGGAGAAGTCGATCGCGTCCGGGACGGGCGCGAGCATGACCGGCATCTCCAGCGTCGTGCCCACGCCGGTGTAGAACTCCACGTTCACCAGGTGGATGTTCTTGCAGTCCAGCGCGTAGGCGAGCCCGCCGGCGACGAAGACGCCGCCCCGGGCGATGGAGAGGACGATGTCGGGCTCGTAGCCGTCGTCGGCGATGGTCTGGGCGAGCTCGCGGACGGCCGTCCCGAAGCCCTCGTACGTCAGGTTCTCGCGTACTTCAGTCATGTCCGGCTACCGCCTCACACCTGGGTCCGATGGAAGTTCATGTACGAGCGGGAGGCCGTCGGTCCCCGCTGGCCCTGGTACCGGGAGCCGTACCGCTCGCTGCCGTACGGGAACTCCGCGGGCGAGCTCAGCCGGAACATGCACAGCTGCCCGATCTTCATCCCCGGCCAGAGCTTGATCGGGAGGGTCGCGAGGTTCGACAGCTCCAGGGTCACGTGGCCCGAGAAGCCGGGGTCGATGAACCCGGCCGTCGAGTGGGTCACGAGCCCGAGCCGCCCGAGGGAACTCTTCCCCTCCAGCCGCGACGCGATGTCGTCCGGCAGGGTGATGACCTCGTAGGTCGAGGCGAGCACGAACTCGCCCGGGTGCAGGATGAACGCCTCGTCGCCCTCCGGCTCCACCTCGCGCGTCAGATCGAGCTGCTCGATCGCGGGGTCGATGTGCGGGTAGCGGTGGTTCTCGAACACCCGGAAGAAGCGGTCGAGACGCACGTCGATGCTGGACGGCTGCACCATGGATTCGTCGTACGGGTCGATGCGCACCCGCCCGGCATCGATCTCGGCCCGGATGTCCTTGTCTGAGAGAAGCACGCCCCCACGATACGCAGAGGGCGCGGACCTCCCCAATCGGGACCGGCTCCGCGCCCTGCCCGGTTCACGCAGCTCAGCGCTGCTGAACCTCCACCGGCACCGCGTGCCTCAACCGCGCACACCGCGGACACCGGATGAGCCGCCCGGGCCCGATCCGCCCGGCCCCGAGCTGCTGAAGCGGAAACGAGGCGGTACTGAACACGTGCCCTTCGGCACAGCGGACGACGGTGCGCTCCACGGAACCCATCAAGTCCCTTCCCCTACACACATGCTGGACGAGACAGCCACATTAGGGGATCAACGGGACACCCTCCACGCGGCACTCCGACCCGCGGGGGAGACACGAACTACGCCACCCGTGGCGCATGGGGTACAGTGTGCAACGATGCGACCGGCTCATCCGGCCGCTGCGCGGATGTAGTTTAATGGTAGAACATGAGCTTCCCAAGCTTATAGCGCGGGTTCGATTCCCGTCATCCGCTCTTGAACGAAGCCCCAGGTCAGAGACCTGGGGCTTCGTCGTTGTCCGGGGAAGTACCGCCCGACGGGGCTGCGGCGTGGGGGAGTTCGGCGAGGAGGATCTCGGCGGCCTGGGTGACGTTGTCGGCGTGGACGGCGCGGGCCATGGCCGTGCGGGCGGCCTCGGGCGTCGTGGTGGGCGGGACGACCATGAGGGAGAAGTGGTCGTGGTCCCCGCGGGTGATCAGGACGGTGTCGTCGCCGACGGGGAAGGAGTCGAGGTGCACGACCTGGTCGTCGACGACCAGGCGTGTCGGGATGGCGTTCCAGGCCGAGGCGTCCAGACCTACCCGGGTGATGGGTCCGAGGTGTTCGGTCAGGGCGGTGATCAGCGGCGGGATCTCTCGCTCCACGTCACGTGAGCGCGGCCACCAGGCCCCGTCGAGCAGGCTCTGCCGGGACCCCGTCGTCTCCAGTCGGAGCAGCGCGGTGCCCGGTCCGACTGCCCGGTGGATCTCGTCCGGCAGGAGGCGCGGGGGCGTGTGGGGAATGCCTGTGTCGGTCATGGTCGGTCCGTCCATCCCCGGTGTCCGCTGCCGCTCGGACCGGTGCCACGGCGGGCGCCGGGCCGGTGAGCGGGGCGGCGGCCCCGTTCTTTCACCGTACTCCGGGAGGACCCGGGGACGCGCCGGTCCCCACCGGGGAAGCGGTCGGTGCGGCCGGTGCGGTGTGCGGACGTACCGTGGACGTACGGAGACCTGACCAGCTTGGCCTTCGACGGGAAGGGACGGTGCCGCCTTGGACCGCAACGAGCCGGAAGCCGAAGCGCTGCCGCCGCCGGGCCACGCCGAGGTCCGCATCGTCGCCGCCACCCCGGACGCCGCCCGGATGGTGGCGGACGTCCTCCGCCACTGCTTCGCCGGCGGCGAGCAGCGCAGCTACCCCGCCCCCGGCGGAGGCACCCGCCTCCACCTCACCGTCGACACAGCCCACACCGCCGAACCGGCCCGGTCCTGGCTGGCCACCAGCAGGCCCCCGAGCGGCATCGGGCCCCACTCCGAGGAACCCTGACCGGGCGGCCGGAGCCGTGGGGGCGCGGTGGCGCCTCCGGCCGTCGCGGCGCATGCCCGCGCTCCGGCGGGCTGCGGCGGGGCCACCGCCGCCGACGCGACGCTCGTCCTCGTCGAGCGGCGCGGGCCGGGGTGACGGGGACCCGGCGCGTCCGACTCCGCCGCGGAGTACGTTGGAGGTACCGGGAGCACCTCGTACACCCGCCGCCACGCGGACGTCGTTCCCGGCGCTCACTAGGCCGGGGCTCCCGCGGGCGCCCCGGGGACGGGTTCCGGTCTCATGACCAGCAGCACTGCTCCCACCCGCCAGGCCCGCCTGGCCCTGACCCCGAACACCTCCATGGCCGGCCTGCTGGACGGCGCCTGGTGGCCGTACTCGCGCGATCTCGCCACCGAGCTGCCTCCCCTGGTAGGGGCGCTGCGGGACCGCTTCGGACGCGTCACGCGCATCACCGCGAACCCGGCCCCCTGGCCCGTCGCCCCGCGCAAGGTCCCCGTCGGCGGCTACGCCGTGCACGTCAGCTGGTTCACCGACCAGGCCCCCGACACGATGATCCTGTTCTCGTACAGCCTCGGCCGCTGCGACCTGCTCGTGGTCCCCCCGGAGACCGAACCCGCCTCCGCCGCACGCCTGATGACCGCCGCGTCCGCCCCGGGCAACGTCCACACCACCGGCACCCTGATGTCCGAGGAGCACGAGACCAGTCGTCTCCTGCGGGAGGCGAGGGCGGCCGGGGAGGACGCCTGGGAGGCGGAAGGCGGCGCCTCCCGGCAGCCCCCGCTCCGCCCCCACCCCGTCGTCGGGGCACGCATGATCTACCTGGCCCAGGGCATGCGGAGATGACACCTGCCGTTCCCCCGCCTTCGGCCAGTACCGCCCATCGCGAGCATCACGGCCTTCCGTGACACCGCGCGCCTCTTTCCGCTGTTCGGCCTGCCGGATCGGCTGAGCGCGGAGACCGGCCTCGGCGTTCCGGCCTGATCGGCCGGCGGTGTCCCCGGCGGGGTGTCGGTGGGCGGTGGGGGCGGTCAGCGCGCGGCCGGGGCGCCCGCGAGGCGGGCCGTCGCCGCGCTCAGCCACAGCAGACCGAGGCCGGCGCCGACGGTGAACGCCAGGACCGAGGCGGCCGAGGCCGTGAAACCGGTGAGGACGGCCACGGGGACGACGCGGGACGCCACGGCCCACCCCCGCAGGCCCCGGGCCGCGAGCGGACGGGCCAGGACGACGAACGCCGCGCACAGGGCCAGGTAGCCGATCATGCCGCCGGCCATGTGGACGGCGCCGTGGCCGCTCATCACGGTCGTCTCGGGCGCCCCGGCGGGGAAGCCCGCCCCGGGGTCGGCGGGGAAGGCGCCCGCGACCCAGAAGGAGACGCCGAAGACGCCGACCAGGGCCGGCCCCCACGTTCCGCCGGGACCACCGCGCAGCGCCGTTCGCAGGCCGGCCGCCCCCGCGACCAGCAGGGCGCCGGTGAGCACGAAGTTCGCCGTCTGGATCCAGCCCGCCTCGCCGAGGGCGAGCTGACTGATCGCGTTCCGCGTGAAGCCGAAGCCGTCCCGTGCGAAGCCCTGGGCGAGCCCGGCCGCCAGGAACAGCGGCCCCGCCGCCACGCCGCCGGCCAGGGCCCACCGCGCCGCCGATCGCCGAGGGGGCGCGGCGGAGACGACCCGGCGGGGAGCAGTGAGCATGTCGGTCATGGCGGAGCCTTCCTCGTTTCGGTGATGTCACCCATACGACCGACGGCGCGCAGCGAAGTCATCGTTGCCGCCGATGTGCACTGGATCACACGCCGGTGCGGGCCTGCGGGCACGCTTCGGACACCGCATTCCTGGAACACGAATAACTGTGTCCGTGGAGCAAGATTTCAGCCGACGTCACCGTGAGAATTTTTGTCGGCGCCACACGGAAGAAAAGGAAACCCGTCCGGAATGCCCCTGCGTGCTACAGTCGAATCAGCTGCAGTTTTGGTACCCGAAAAGGTTCAGACGTCCCCCGTACGGCCACAGGCCGGGCGGAGACTTCTTGTATTCCGGTCATTTTCCGGTCAGGGAATCATCGCGGCGACACGGAATCCGCAGAGTGCGGTTTCCGCTGCCTTCCCGAAGGAGAAATGACATGGCTGCCGGTACCGTGAAGTGGTTCAACGCGGAAAAGGGTTTTGGCTTCATCGAGCAGGAGGGTGGCGGTCCTGACGTGTTCGCCCACTACTCGAACATCGCCACCCAGGGCTTCCGCGAGCTCCAGGAGGGCCAGAAGGTCTCCTTCGACATCGCGCAGGGCCAGAAGGGCCCGACGGCGGAGAACATCGTTCCCGCCTGACGCTGACGCGCCATAAGCAGCTGGGGCTCGCATCCTTCGGGGTGCGGGCCCCAGCTTTTTGCATTCCGTACGGCTTCAGGGCCGCCCTGACCGGCGGCCGGGCTCAGTGGTCGGAATAGCTGACGTCGCCCATCGTCCAGGCGCTGACGTCCGCGATGGAGACGCGGTACATACCGCCCGTCTCCGGGATCCCCACCGTGCCCTGGAGGATCCGCGCCAGGTGGAAGTGCAGGTGGGTGGGCGAGTCGTCCTTCGGCGCGGCGGCGAAGACCGCGGAGAAGTCGGCCAGGTGGTCGGAGTCCGCCAGGACCTCCGAGACCCGCTGCCGCCACACCGCCTCGGGCGCCAGCCGGCCTGTGATGACCGCGCCCCCGGTGACGACGGTCAGGGACATCTGGTTGCTCCGCCCGGACTCCACCAGCCGGGCGATGTCAACGAGCAGCTCGTCAGTCTTCGACATGGAAGCCGATCCTACGGGTCGCCCCCGCCTCCTGTCCCCGACCTGCTCGCGGGCGGGACGGACGGCCCGGGCGCGTGCGCGGAGCGGCCACCCCCCGCCCACGGGCCCGTCGCACCCTGCCGAGGTCCATTGGTCTGTCCGGGCGAGGAACGAAAATCTATCGCCGCCGCAGTAGACATCGGGAAGTAGTCGGGTTATGTTTTCTGTCGTAACCCAGGGAGACAAGGAGCCGGGCAGAGACGAACTGCCCGCGAGCAGCACGAACGGCATCAGAGCAGGACGGTGCGGCGGCAGAGTGTCGAAGCCACGAGGTTGCAGAACGGCGACGGGACTGGCGGCTGGACCGGGAGGCCCGCGGTGATCAGGGGCCTCCGAGAGCGGGACCGCGGTCATGGCGAAGCGGTACCCGCCGGAACAAGAGGTTGGTCGACGAAGGAAGAACGAAGGAAGAACGGAGGAGTACGGCGCCATCAGGATCGCCCGGGCCGATCTCGTGAGCCCGGGTACCGCAGGACATCGTCAGCGAGGTGGTCTTCGGTCAAGCAACCGCGATCCCCGCACCCCCGGCAGCTACCAGGCCGGACGTGCGGACACAGAAGGCCGGCGCTTCATCAGGGCCGGCAGGTGGTGTAGTAGTTCCTTCAGGGCCCTGGTGCCAGTACTGGCACCAGGGCCCCTCTATGCGTTTCACGGAGAGGTGCAAATGACAGCAGACGACTCCTACGACCGTCTCGACGACGATGACTACCCCGCCTACACGATGGGCAGGGCCGCCGAGATGATCGGCGCCACCCAGGGCTTCCTCCGCGCCCTCGGCGAAGCCCGCCTGATCACTCCGCTGCGCTCCGCGGGCGGCCACCGCCGCTACTCCCGCTACCAGCTCCGCATCGCCGCCCGAGCCCGGGAACTCGTCGACCAGGGCACTCCGATCGAGGCCGCCTGCCGGATCATCATCCTCGAGGACCAGCTGGAGGAGGCGCAGCGCATCAACGCCGAGTACCGCCGCGCCGCCGCATCCGGTACGCCCTCAGAACAGGCTTGAGTCGCCCCCGGCCCGCCCCGTCCCGCCCCGGCGCTCCGCCGGTGGAGGTCGCTCGCGTGCGGGGCCGTCGGCTACTCGGGGACGATCGCCACGGCGTCGATCTCCACGAGGGCGCCCGGGCGGGCGTGGCCTGCGGTGGAGACGACGGTGACGGCCGTGCGGTGGTCGCCCCAGACCTCGCGCGATGCCGCGTAGCCCACCTGGGCGTCGACGCCGGCGACCAGGTAGATGGTGAGCTTGGCGACGTGCTCGGGGCCGGTGCCGGCGGCGGCGAGGACGGTCAGGACGTTGCGCAGGGCCTGTGCGGTCTGGGCCTCGATGCCGTCGAGGAGGTTTCCGGCGCTGTCGGTGCCGAGCTGGCCGCCGACGTGGAGCAGGCGGCCGGCGGGGGTGATCACGCCCTGGGTGAAGGCGGGGTTGCGCGGGAGTCCCTCGGGGTCGAGGTGGATCGTCTTCTCGGTCATGAGTCTCTCCTGAGAGGTGCGGGTTTCGGTGACAGGCGGTGGAGGGCGCGCGGTGGACCTCCGGCACCGGGTCGGCCGTGGGCGTCTCCGGGGAAGCGCCGCTTCGCGCCGCGCGGGGCCGCCGGGTTCGGCTGCGTCCCTGTTCCCGCACTCTGGCACCGATAGCGGACAGGATCGGTCCGCTGTCGTCGATCTCTGGCACCGTGGACGGCATGGACGTGGGGAGCGGCGGCGACCGCGATACGACGGAGCGGGTGCTCACCCTGCTCGGGCTGCTGCAGCGGCGCCGCACCTGGACCGGGCCCGAGCTCGCCGCACGGCTCGGGGTGACGTCCCGGACGGTGCGGCGGGACGTCGAGCGCCTGCGCACGCTCGGGTATCCGGTCCACGCCGGCAAGGGCGTCGGCGGCGGCTACCGGCTCGGCCCGGGGCAGGAGCTGCCGCCGCTGCTCCTCGACGACGAGGAGGCGATCGCCACCGCGGTCGCGCTGCTCGCCGGAGCGGGCGGCTCGGTCGCGGGCGCCGGTGAGGCCGCCCTGCGCGCCCTGGCCAAGCTCGACCAGGTGCTGCCCACCCGGCTGCGGCACGAGGTGCACGCGCTCGCCGGCTCGGTGGAGTCCTTCGGCGGAGGCCGCACGCCCGCCGACCCGGAGGTGCTGATGACGCTCGCCAGAGCCTGCCGCGACGAGGTCGAGGTGGGTTTCGCGTACCCTCCCCCGGGCCCGGCCCGGCAGGCGCCGCCGGGGGGCGGGCCGGTCCGGCGGCGGGTCGAGCCCTACCGCCTGGTCGCCTCGGACCGCCGCTGGTACCTCTTCTCGTACGACCTGGACCGCGACGACTGGCGCACCTTCCGCGTCGACCGGATGACCGAGGTGTCCCCCCGCACCTGGCGCTTCCGCCCGCGTACGGCACCCGAGGCGGCGGCGTACGTCCAGGAGGGCGTGGCGAGCCGGGTCTACGCGCGGCGGGCACGTTTCCTCGTGCACGCGCCGGCCGACACGGTGCGCGCGCAGATCCCGGCGTCGGCGGCCGTCGTGCAAGCGCGGGGGAGCGGGCGCTGCGAGGTGCTCAGCGGGGCCGCGCGCCTCGACGCCGTGCTCCTGCACGTGCTCCTGCTGGGGCACGACTTCGAGGTGCTGGACCCGCCGGACCTCGCGGACCGCTGCGGGGAGTTGGCGGAGCGGCTGCGGGCGGCCGGGACGCCGCCGTCCTGACGGGGTACCGGTCTCTTCGCCCAGGTGCGGGTGGGGGTCTTGGGGGCCGGCGGTGAGTAGGCGTACTCATGTCGGCGAGCGGCCCGTGGTCCACCGTGGTGATCACCAACGGACCGACCCGAGGAACCACCGATGCCGACCGCGTCCCGCACCCGCCGACTGCTCGCCCTCGCTTCGGGGAACCGGCTCGCCCGGGGCTATCTGGCGGTGTTCGCCGTCTCCTTCGCCGCCATGCTCCTCTTCCCGGAGAGCGTCGTCGCCACGGCCCCGCTGCTGCTGACGGCGCCGCTCTCCTTCCTGGGCGTGTTCCTCCCCCTCGGCACCGGCGTGACGACGGTCGTGGTCTTCGCCGGGTGGCTGCTGCTGTGCGCGCTGGTGAACGCGGCCGTGCTCGGCTCCCTCGCCGCGAGGACCGGGACCGGCGCCCCGACCGGCGCGGGAGAGCCCCGGGCGCGGAGGCTTCGGGCGCTGCTGGCGCCCGCCGTGGACAACTGGCTCGCGCGCGGGTACCTCGCCGTGGTCGCGGTCGCGCTGGGGTTCTTCGTGGGCGCGGCTCTCGTCCTGCCGGACGCCGGGCTCGCCGGGATGTGGCCGCTCCTGGCGACCGCGCCGTTCGGCTTCCTCGCGGTGGCGGTGTCGTCGCCCCTCGAGTACCTCTTCTCGGCCGGCTGGCCGGCCTCGCTGGCCTTCTCCCTCGGAGTGGTGTCGGCCGGGCTGTTCAACGCCGTGCTGCTCGGCCGGCTGGCCCGCAGGCTGCGGGCCCGGGAGCCCCGGCCGGCCGCCTGAGGACGGTGCACCGCCCCCGGCTCCGGGCGGTGGACCGCTCACGGACGTGAGCCGCGTCACAGGGTGTCACAGGGCCGCGGTGCCCGGTGTCTTGAGGCCGAACCCCCTGAGACGGAGGAGAGACACCATGGCCGATCCGGCGACCGAGGCGTTCGACGCCCACCGGACCCCGCTCTTCACCGTCGCCCACGAGATGCTCGGCTCGGCCGCCGACGCCGAGGACGTCCTCCGGGAGACCTGGCTGCGCCGGGCCGGGGCCGGCCCGGGGGAGGCGAGCGACCCGCGGGCGTACCTCGTCCGCGTCACCACCCGGCAGGCGCTCGGCCGGCTCCGCGCGGCGAAGCGACGCCGCGAGGCGTACGTCGGGCCGTGGCTGCCCGGGCCGCTGGTCACCGCACCGGACGTGGCCGAGGGCGCCGAGCTCGCCGAGAGCCTGTCGATGGCGATGACGCTCGTCCTGGAGAGCCTCTCCCCGACCGAACGGGCGGTGTTCGTGCTGCGCGAGGTCTTCGGGGTCGACGACGGGGAGATCGCCGAGGCCGTCGGCCGGAGTCCCGGGGCCGTCCGGGAGATCGCGCACCGCGCCCGCCGGCACGTCGGCGCCCGCCGCCCTCGCGGGACGGCCTCCGCGGCCGAGACCCGGGCGGCCCTGGAGTCCTTCCGGCGGGCCGTCGAGACCGGGGACTCCCAGGGCCTCCTCGACGTGCTCGCGCCCGATGTGGTGCTGCTCAGCGACGGCGGCGGGCTCAAGCGCGCCGCGCCGCGTCCGGTCGTCGGCGCCGAGAAGATCGTCCGCTTCCGCCTCGGCGGCTCCGCCGAGGCGGAGGGCGCGCTCACCTGGGAGCCCACCGCGGTCGACGGCAGCCCCGCGCCGGCCGTGCGCGTGGCCGGCGAGCCGGACGCCGTCATGGCCGTCCGGGTCGAGGAGGGCCGCGTCTCCGGGCTCTACCTCGTCCGCGCCCCCGAGAAGCTCACCCACCTCGCCGCAGGGACGCCGCTCGGCCTCCGCTGACCCCGAACGACCCGCGCCCACCCGCGATCGCCGCCCGCCACCACCCGAGGGGAACCCCACCATGACCAGACAGCCGGAGTCCGACGGCACGCGCGGCGGCGCCTTCCTCCGCGTCACCGCGGCCCTGCAGGCCCTGACCCTCTTCTTCCAGGCGGTCACCGCGGGCCTGCTGCTGAACTCGTCCACCGCCTATCTGCTGCACGACATCGGATCGAAGGTGATGTACGCGGCCGCCATGCTGTACGTGCTCGCCACGGTCCTGGCCTGGCGCCCGGGCGGCGGATCCCCCCGCCCCGTCCTGTTCTCCACCGGCCTGCTCCTCCTCGCCTCGGCGCAGGTCGCGCTGGGAATCGCCCACGTGCCCGCGGCCCATGTCCCCCTGGGCGTGGTGATGTTCGCGCTGAGCACGCTGGCCCTGGCCCGTTCGCTGTCGCCGCGGTTCCCGCTCCCCCGGGCCGCCGCCCGGTCCTGACCGCCACCCCCGTTGATCCTGGAGGCGGCGGGTGAGGTGGTCATCGCACCTACGGCAGCCCTCAAGTGTCCGGCCGAATGGGCCACTTCGGGACGCTCCGACTGGGGCCCCCTGACACGAGCCCCGGGCCGGTGGCCACGGGGCTTCGTGTCAGGACGGGCTCTGGGCCGGTTCGACGTGGAAGGTGATGCCGGCGGCCAGGGCCTCGCAGCGGCGGACGGCCTCCGCGCGGGTGGGGGCGGTGGCGAAGACGTAGCCGCGGTCGGAGGAGAGGAGGGAGTCCATCGCCGACACCTCGTCGCCGACGTGCTTGCCGATCACCGCTCCGGCGTCCGCCGCCGCGAAGTCCTCGAGGTACGGGATCATGTGGGGGGGCGCGCTCGCCGGCCGGGACCCGGCGGACGGGGACGGGCAGGTCGTCCGCACCGGTGATCGCCGTGATCCGGCCCGGGGCCGCGTCCAGGAAACGGATCGCCGCGCCCTGCTGCGGCTCCGGCGCCGTCTCGGGCAGCCGGTCGATGCCCAGCGGCACCGTCATGAACAGCCGGGCCGGGTCCCAGCCCGTGGCCCGGTGCACCATCTCGGGGATGCCGGCGCCCGACAGCCGGTTGTGGGTCTCCAGGAGGCGCGGGCCGGCCGGGGTGAGGACGAACTCGCTGTGCGAGGGACCGTCGGTCAGACCGGCCGCGTCCAGCACGCCGGCGGTGACCCGGTGGAGCTCCGCCAGGTCCGGCTGGGCCGCGTCGCTGGGGACGCTGCACTCCCACTCGACGAAGTGCTCGTTCACCCGGTACTCGCTGACGCCGAGCACCACGTGGCGGCCCTGGTGGGAGAACGCCTCGACGCTGACGACCGGGCCCTCCAGGTACTCCTCGGCCAGGACGCCGCCGTACCCGAACTCCTCGATCTCCCGGACGGCGCGGGCGGCGCCCTCCGCGTCGCTCACCACGTTGATGTGCAGGCTGCCCGCGCCCTGGCCGGGCTTCAGCACGATCCGGTCGCCGACCTCCTCCAGGAACGCGACCGCCTCGGCGGCGCTGTGGACCCGGCGGTGGCGCACCGGGCTCAGCCCGTGCCGGTCCAGGGCCTGCCGGGCGACCCGGCTGAACGTGCTGCGGCTCATGGTCGACGGCTACACGGACGCGGCCATCGCCAGCCGCCTGGGCATGAGCCCCCGCACGGTCGCCGCGCACATGAAGAAGGCGTCGGACCTGCTCGGCAGCAACAGCCGCGCCCAGCTCGCCTACCTCATCGCCCAGGCGGGCCTGCTGGACACGCCGGCCGGCCGCGACCGGGCGGCGGACGGGGCGTGACGGGCGTCACCCCTCCGGCGCGCCCCGGGCTGTCACGTACGGGGGCCGCGGCCAACCTTTCCTGGTGACGACACCAGGAGGTTGACCATGAGGATCCTGCTCGCCGGCGCGACCGGCGCCATCGGCCGTCCGCTCACCCGGGCGCTGGCCAGGGACGGCCACGAGGTGCTGGCCCTGGCCCGTTCGGAGGGCTCGGCGCAGACGGTACGGGCGCTGGGCGGGACGCCCGTCCGCGCGGACGCGCTCGACCGGGAGGGCCTGCTGCGGGCCCTGGACGGACTGTCCGCCGACGCGGTCGTCCACCAGCTGACCGCGCTCAGCTCGCCGAAGCTGAGGCTCACCGCGGACGACCCGAGCAACGTGCTGCGGGAGCGCGGCACCGCGCACCTCCTGGAGGCGGCGGGCGTGCTCGGCGCGGGCCGGTTCGTCACCCAGTCGCTGGTCCTCGGGTACGGCTACCGCGACCACGGCACCCGGCCGGTCACCGAGGAGGACCCGTTCGGCGTCCGGAACGGCACGGTCGCCGACCACGTCATCACCGGCCTCGTCGAGGCGGAGGGCCGGCTGTTCGCCGCGGACCACGTGGCCGGCACGGCGCTGCGGTACGGCGTCTTCTACGGCCCGGGCACCTGGTTCGACCCGACGCCCGGCAGCCGCCCGTTCCCCGTGCCGGCGGGCGGCGGCGGCACCATGTCGTGGATTCACGTCGAGGACGCGGCCGAGGCGACGGTCGCCGCGCTGGAGCGGGGCCGCGCGGGCGAGGCGTACAACATCGTCGACGACCGCCCGTCCACCTGGGGCGAGCTGGCCGCCGCCCGCGGCTCCCGGCTGCGGGTCCCCGGCCCGCTGCTCCGGCTCGCCGTCCCCTACCTCGGCAGCCTGATGCTCGACACCCGGCTGCGCGTCTCGCACGCGAAGGCCACCCGCGAGCTGGGCTGGACGCCCCGGTACGCGGACCACCGGGAGGGGATGCGGGCCGGCCGGGCCGCCGCGTGAACGGTCAGGCCGTCGCCCTCTTGATCAGCGCCTCGATCCGGGCCTCGACCTCGGGGGTGAGGGTGGTGAGGGCGAAGGCGGTGGGCCACATGTCGCCGTCGTCGAGGCTCGCGGCGTCGTTGAAGCCGAGGGTGGCGTAGCGGGCCTTGAACTTGGCGGCGCTCTGGAAGAAGAAGACGACCTTGCCGTCCCGGGCGTAGGCCGGCATGCCGTACCAGGTCTTGGCGGTCAGGTCGGGCGCGACCTTCTTGACCAGGGCGTGGATGCCCTCGGCGAGGACCCGGTCCTCGTCGGTCATCTCGGCGACCTTGGCGAGCAGGTCGGCCTCGCCGTCGGCGGCCTTGCCGCGCGCGGAGCGCCCCTTGGCGGCCTTCAGCTCCTTCGCCCGCTCCTTCATCGCCTCCCGCTCGTCCTCCGTGAAGCCGTCGTAGGACTTGGTGGACTGGGTGGACGCGGTGGTCTCGGCAGCCATGTCGGTTTCCCCTCGTTCGCTGTGTGGGCTGGTCTTTCCCGGTGCTGATTCCAGGCTAGGTTCCGGGCTTCCCCGGTGCTTCTCCGAAACTGACCGGCCGGCTCAGGAGAGCCAGACGCCGTCGCGCATCAGGGTGCGCCCGTCGAGCTCGTCGGCCTCGCGCCAGGCGTGCACCCGGCGCGGCCGGATCAGGAAGTACTGGTAGGGCGTGGTCAGTCCGCGCGGGTCGAAGCCGGTCTTCGCGGCGAAGGCGTCGCCGGTCCCGGCGGGCAGGTCGGCGAGGTCGACGGGCTCGGCGGTGCCGTCGATCATCACGACGTCGCGGGTGGGGCCGAGGGCGAGCCGGACCCGCCCGTCGGCCAGCAGGTTGCGGCCGGTGCGGGAGGCGCGCGGGGTGGAGACGAGGACGGCGGCGCCGTCCCAGAGGAAGGAGAGCGGGATCAGATGGCCCCGGCTCGCCAGCCACAGGTCCACGTCCGTCTCCAGCCGGGTCAGGGTGTCCGCGAGACGCTGCTCGCGGGGCCTCGGCGCGGGTGCGGTGGTCATGCCGTTCTCCCCCGGGCGGTGCGGAGCGTGGTGACGAAGGCGTGCGGTGTCATGCCGTACGCCTGGGTGAAGGTGCGGTGCAGCGTCCCGGCGGGCAGGCCCGCGGTCCGGGCCAGGGCCGGGACGTCCAGCGGCCGGGTGTACTCGCGGTCGATGCGGTCGCGGACCCGGCGCAGCGTCCGCAGCGCCTGGAGCCGTACCGCCTCCGTGCGGGCCGCGGCCCATGCGGGCTGGCACATGTCGGTTTCCCCCCTGGGATTCAGCGCAGTTCCTGGATGCGGATCAGGTTGCCGGCCGGGTCGCGGAAGGCGCAGTCGCGGACGCCGTACGGCTGCTCGGTCGGCTCCTGCACGACCTCGGTGTCACCGGCGGAGACCTTCGCGAAGACGGCGTCCAGATCGGGGGTGGCGAGCAGGATCCAGCCGTACGTGCCCTTGGCCATCATCTCGGCGATGGTGCGGCGCTCGTCCTCCGTGACGCCCGGGTCGACGGCCGGCGGGGCGAGCAGGATCGAGGTGCCGGGCTGTCCCGCCGGGCCGACGGTGATCCAGCGCATCCGCCCCTGGCCGACGTCGCTGCGGACCTCGAAGCCGAGGACGTCGCGGAAGAAGGCGAGCGAGGCGTCCGGGTCGTCGTGCGGGAGAACGGTGGTGTGGATGGTGATGTCCATGACGATCACGGTAGTCAGGGCGCCCCCGGCGCGCTTCTCGAATCCTGATCTTCCCGACCCGTCACGGCGTGTGTGCGTCCCGATCCGTCACGGCGTGCGCGCTCCGCCGGTCCCCGGCGGGGGCGCCGCGCCGTCCCGCGGTGCCTCCCGGGCCGCCGGTTCCTCCGGGTCCGCCAGGAAGTCCGTCACCGCCAGGGCGAAGAGGAGGGCCAGGGCGAGGCCGACGACGACCCAGCCGGTCGGGTACGACCAGAGGACGAAGGCGAGCGCGGCGGCCACCACCAGGATCCACACGATCCAGGTGTGGAAGCGGCGGACGAACGGGCCGACCGGGCCCAGCCGCATCCCCGCCCGGTCCGCCGTCGAGCGGCTGGCGCCGATGCCCGCGTGCCACAGGCCGCGCACCAGGACGGCCGGGCGGCTCGGCCCGGACAGCCAGGCCACCAGGGCGACGAGGACGCCGATGACCGCGAAGACCCGGACCGAGGTGCGCAGGAAGCGGATCAGGGTGTCGTAGACCGACCCGGCGGCCGCCGGGGAGACCGAGGAGGGCAGGGCGTTGAGGTAGACCGTACGGAAGACGGTCAGCGCGATCCCCAGGACGATCGCCGCCACCGCGAAGCCCAGGGCCCCCGCGACCAGCGCGCGGCGCCGGCGCACCGCGAGCAGCACCCCGCCGGCCACGCACAGCACGGCGATCACCGGCAGCCACACGCCCAGCGTCTGGAGCAGCGCGAACCCGGTCTTCGCCTTCCCGATGTCGTCGGACCGCAGGACCGTGAAGTCGGTGTGCACCTCGGGGATGTTGGCGGCGACCGTGAGACCCGAGTCGACGAGACGTTCCTTCACCCGCTCGATGACCGGCGCCAGGTCGATCGTCACCGCGTCCGTCTCGATCTTCACCGCCCCGTCCTGGTCGCCGGTCAGGGCCCGGTCGAGGGAGGTGTGGACGGCCCGGTTGGCGTCGGTCCAGATCGTCTCGAAGGCCGGGGACGCGACGACGTCCTGGGCCCGGTCGTGGACGAAGCTGGAGAGCGCGCTCTCCAGCGAGCCGCCGAGCTTCCCGAGGGCCTTCTCCACCAGCGGCCGCTGGTCGGGGGCGACGCCTTCGAGGAGGGAGGGCAGGTCGATGTGCTCCATCACGGCGCCGGTCACCCGGTTGGCGACCGCCGCCTGCACGTCCGCGTCGGAGGCGAGCGGCTCCACCGTCTGCACGTAGCGGTCGGTGTCGCCGAGCAGGTCCGCGGTCCAGGCCGCGACCAGGCCCAGCGGCACCAGGACGCAGCCGACGACGATCAGCAGCGCGGCGAAGAAGGAGCGCACCCGGTGGTGCTCCCGCTTCGGCGCGCCCTGCGCGGCCGTCGCCTCCAGCGCGGCCACGCGGGCCCGCAGCACGGTGAGTTCGTCGTCGGTCCCGCCGCCTGGTGCTCCCATGCGGCCACTGTGCGGGCGGGGACGGGGTCCTGCGCCCCGGGCGCGACCGAACGGGTGACGCCCGGGCGGCCCCGTGGGCGATCATGCCGGTATGACTTCGCTGCCGATCTGCGCCGTGCTCGACGACTACCAGGGCGCCGCCCTCGCCTCCGCCGACTGGAGCCCGCTGCGCGGGCGGGTGGAGGTACGGGTGCTGCGCGAGCACCTGACGGACCGCGACGCGCTGGCCGCCGCCGTCGGGGACTGCGAGATCCTGGTGGTGATGCGGGAGCGGACGCCGCTCGACGCCGCCCTGCTCGACCGGCTCCCCCGGCTGCGGCTGGTCGTCACCTCCGGGATGCGCAACGCCTCGATCGACCTGGCCGCCTGCCGGGAGCGCGGCATCACCGTCTGCGGCACGGCCAGCGGCTCCGAGCCGCCCGCCGAGCTGACCTGGGCGCTGATCCTGGGCCTGGTCCGGCACGTCACGACGGAGGCGCGGGCGCTGCGCGAGGGCGGGCCCTGGCAGTCGACGGTCGGCGGCGACCTGGCGGGCCGCACGCTGGGCCTGCTGGGCCTGGGGAAGATCGGCGGCCGGGTCGCCGCCGTCGGACGCGCCTTCGGCATGGACGTCCTCGCGTGGAGCCCGAACCTGACGGAGGAGCGGGTCGCCGCGCACGGGGACGGCGTCCGGCTCGCGAAGGACAAGACCGAGCTGTTCGCGGCGAGCGACGTCGTCTCGCTGCACCTGGTGCTCTCCGACCGCACCCGCGGCATCGTCGGCGAGCCGGAGCTGCGGGCGATGCGGCCGGGGGCGTACCTGGTGAACACCTCGCGCGCGGGCCTGGTGGACGGGACGGCGCTGCTGCGGGCGCTGCGGGAGCGGTGGTTCGCGGGGGCCGGGCTCGACGTGTACGAGACGGAGCCGCTGCCGGCCGGCGACCCGCTGCGTACGCTCCCGAACGTGCTCGCCCTCCCCCACCTCGGCTATGTCTCGGAGGCGAACTACACCCGCTACTTCGGGCAGGCGGTGGAGGACGTGGAGGCGTACCTGGCGGGGGCGCCGGTCCGCGTCCTCTCCTGATCCGGAGGACCCGCTCTAGTCGAGGACGGTACGGGCCAGGGCGATGAACTCCTCGTCGGTGAGCCCCTGTTCGCGCGCCTCGGCGGCGGCCTCGCGGAGCCGGGTGACGAGGCGGGCGCGGTCGGGGGCGGTGGCGCCGGGGACGACGATGGCGCCGCGGCCGCGGCGCAGTTCGATGAGGCCCTCCTCGCGGAGCCGCTGGTAGCCGCGGAGGACGGTGTGGACGTTGACGCCGAGGGAGTCGGCGAGCTCCCGGGCGGCCGGGAGCCGTTCGCCGGGCGCGGCGGTGCCGTCGGCGAGGGCGCCGCGGACGCAGGCGGCGATCTGGTCGCCGAGCGGGACGGCGGAGGCGGGGTCGACACGGAAGAGCACGGTCAGAGCCTTCCACGACGTTCGACGAGGGTGTTGAGGAGGGCGGCTGCGGTACGGGCGTCGGGCACGGTGACGGCGAACTCGCGTCCGTCGCCGCGCCGGACGACCAGGGCCTCGCCGGAGCGGAGGATCACGCCGGTGCGGCGGGCGCGGACCCGGTAGCCCCAGCCGCCGAACTCGGCGACCGCGTGCACGTCGCGCGCGTCCGCGCCGGCGATGTCGGCGAGCGGCACCTGGACGCGGGGGCGCGGGGCGAGGGTCGAGCGGACGGTGAGGCCGTGGCGGTCGACGTTGACGCGGACCCGGGCGAGGGCGAGGCCGGGGACGGCGATCAGGGCGGCGAGCGGGAGCAGCCACCAGGGCCCGAGGAGGGCGGCGACGGCGCCGACGGCGAGGAGGAGCAGGCCGAGCGCGGTGAGCGGGGTGGAGGCGGTGGCACGGGACCAGCCGGCAACCTCGCCGGCGCCGAGGTCGAGCCGGGGCGCGGCCGGGTCGACGCCGGTGCCGTCCGCGGGGGCGGTGGCGTCCTCGGGCGGGAGCAGGCGGGAGAGGGCGTGCCCGGCGAGGGCGCAGACGGCGCCGACGGCGAGCGCGACGGCGAGGTTCGAGAGCGGGGAGCGGACGGCGGCGGCGTCGGCCGCGTCGAGGTTGTCCCGTACGAGCAGGCAGAGCAGCGTGCCGAGGAGACCCACCGTCAGCCAGGCGCCCCACAGCGCGCCGCGCCGGACGAGGGCCGTCCAGCCGGCGCCGAGGGCGAGCAGCAGCGCGGCACCCACGACACCGAAGGCGGTCCGGCCGGTGAAGCCGTCGGCCTCGCCCCCGGTGGAGAAGTGGGTGGCGAGCGGGTCGGGCAGCCGGTCGGACCAGACGGCGAGGAGCAGCAGGTACGCGGCGACGGCGAGCAGGAACGGGAGCGCCGCGAGGGCGCGGAGGCGGAACGGGACGCGGAGCGCGGCGGCGCGCGGAGCGGTGGACATGAACCCTCCCTCGTTCTCAGAAGTCCAGTCTCACTTGTTCGCACTCTACTAGAACAAGTGCGTTTGAAGGGAGGGGTCCGGGCCCGCCTCCTCCGGATGCGGGCCCGGACGGCGGATCGTTGAATGGGGCACATCAGTGACACCTGCGCACTTTTGCCGCCGAACGGGGAGACGTCATGCGCCGCCGGTCCACCGCCGCCCTCATCGCCCTCGCCGCCCTCACCGCTCCGCTCGCCACCGGCTGCGGCAGCGACGACGAGCCCGACCCGCTGCGGGACCAGCAGTGGGCGCTGAACGCGCTGAGGCTCCCGGACGCCTGGTCCACCGCCAAGGGGGACGACACGGTGATCGCCGTCGTCGACACCGGCGTCGACCCCGGCCACCCCGACCTGAAGGGGCGACTCGTGGCCGGCTACGACTTCGTGGACGGGGACGACGACCCGAAGGACCTCAACGGGCACGGCACCCACGTCTCCGGCATCGCCGCCGCCCACACCGACAACGGCGTCGGCATCGCGGGCGGCGCGGGCGGCGCGAAGATCATGCCGGTACGGGTGCTGGGCGCCGACGGCAGCGGCAGCGACGCGGACATCACCCAGGGGATCGTCTGGGCCGCCCAGCACGGCGCCGACGTCATCAACCTCTCCCTCGGCGAGTCCGGCCTGATGGCCCGGCTGCTCAAGGGCGGCGTCCTCAACGACGCCATCGCGGCGGCGAACGCGAAGGGGGCGGTGGTGGTGGCCGCCGCCGGCAACGACGCGACCCTGCTCCAGCCGTACGAGCTGGAGACCCCGGTCCTCGTCGTCAACGCGGCCGACGCGAACGGGCAGCCGGCCTCCTTCACCAACTTCGGCGCACGGAACGCGGTGGCGGCGCCCGGTGTGGACATCCTCTCCACCCTGCCGACCTACACGGCGAAGGAGACGCTGAGGAACACCACGGGCTACGGCAAGCTCTCCGGCACCTCGATGGCCTCACCGTACGTCTCCGCCGTGGCCGCCCTCCTCCACCAGCGGGGCCTGTCGCCGGCGGAGATCATGGCGACGATCCGCGACACGGCGAAGAACCCGACGCAGAACCCGAAACTGGGCCTGGGCAACGTCGACGCGGCCGCCGCGGTCCAGGCAGCCACCCCGCAGAACTGACCCCGTCCCTCTGGGCAGGCGTGCCGCTGGGGTCCGCCCCAGCGGGACGACGGCCCGCAAGGGAAAGCTACTCGCCGCACTCGTGCGCCGACGGGTCGACCACCACACGGTCCAACAGCCCCCGCAGCAGCGTTCGTTCGGCTTCCGTGAGGTCCGCGAAGAGCTCGCGCTCCGCCTCGCTGACGGCGTGGTCGATGCGCTCCAGGACCGCCGCCCCGGCCGGGGTGATCTCGACGATGTGCCGGCGCCGGTCGGCCGGATCGCGGCGCCGCTCGGCCAGCCCCGCCGCCTCCAACTCGTTGAGGACCGCGACCAGTTGGCTGGGGTCGATCTCCATCGCGGCGGCCAGGTCCCGCTGGCTCATGGGCGCGGGGGCGAGCTGCATCAGGGTCATCGCGTTGCGCGGATGCAGCCCCTCGACGCCCAGGGCGGAGCGGATGCGCGCGCCGGTGAGCTCCCCGCGGAAGGAGAGGAGGAAACCGAGCCGGTCGGTCGGGAGGGCTGCCATGCCGTCCACCGTAACAACAACAGGATTGTGGAGCGAGATAAATCGTTGTTACGCTTCAATGGTTTCCGTCCCCGGATCGTTGGAGCGCACCACCATGTTCATCGCCTACGCCGTCGTCGCCGGACTGCTCGCCCTCGCCATGACCGGGTCCGCCGTCATGACCTTCACCCGCAACCCGGCGGTGGCGGGGAACATGACGAAGCTCGGAGTGCCGGAGAGCTGGCTGCCCTGGCTGGGCACGGCGAAGGTGGCGGGCGCGCTCGGCCTGCTCGCCGGCCTGGTGGTCCCGGCACTCGGCGAGGCCGCCGCCATCGGCCTCGTCCTCTACTTCATCGGCGCCCTCGTCACCCACGTCCGGGCGAAGGACTACACGCTGGCGCCGGTCGTCGTCCTGACCGTGCTCCCGGCGGTCGCCCTGGTGCTGCGCATAGCCAGCGCCTGATCCCCGCCGGGCGGGACGACGGGCGACGAGACGAGACGAGACGAATCGTCTTGCGGAAAGGTCCTCGACGCCGTACGGTCGACGTATCGAGACGGACCGTCTCGCCAATCGTCCCGTGTCCCCGACGGCAGGAGACCGCCCTTGTTCCGTGCGTCACTCACCGAGGTCACCAAGCGCTACGACGACCGGTACGTCCACCACCGGACCGTCCTCGACCGCGCCTCCCTCACCGTCCGCCCCGGCGAACGCCTCGGCGTCGTCGGGGACAACGGCTCCGGGAAGTCCACCCTGCTCCGGCTCCTCGCCGGCCTCGAGACCGCCGACAACGGCACCGTGGCCGTCGAGACCCCCGGCGGCCTCGGCCATCTCGCCCAGACCCCCGACCTCCCCGCGACCGCGACCGTCGGCGACGCCGTCGACCACGCGCTCGCGGAGATCCGGGAGCTGGAGCGGGAGATCCGGGCGGCGGAGGGCGCCCTCACCCCCGCCGGACTCGACCGGTACGCCGCGCTGCTCGCCGCCTACGAGGCGCGCGGCGGCGCCGGGGCCGACCGTCGGGTGGCGACCGTGCTGCGCCGGCTCGGCGAGACCGCGCCGCCCGGCCGGGACCGGCCGCTGGCCACGCTCTCCGGCGGGCAGCGGGCCCGGCTCGCGCTGGCCGGAGTCCTCGCCGCCGACCCGGAACTGCTGCTGCTCGACGAGCCGACCAACGACCTCGACGACGAGGCCGTGGCCTGGCTGGAGGAGCGGCTCCGCGCCCACCGGGGCACGGTCGTGGCCGTCTCCCACGACCGCGCCTTCCTCGACCGGGTCGCCACCGCGATCGTGGAGGTCGACGAGGACCGGCACACCCTGCGCCGCTACGGCGACGGCTACGCCGGCTATCTCGCCGGGCGCGCCGCCGAACGGGCCCGCAGGGCCCGGGAGCACGAGGAGTGGAAGGCCGAACTGGCCCGCCACCGGGCCCTCGCCGACAGCGCCATCGACCGCTTCACCGCCATCCCGCGCAAGGCCCCCGCCGCCTTCAGCGGCGCCGGCGCCTTCCGGGCCCGGTCACGGGCGCACGGGGCGATGAGCAGGATCCGCGCCGCCCGCGAGCGGCTGGCCCGGCTCACCGACCA
This sequence comes from Streptomyces roseofulvus, assembly GCF_039534915.1. Taxonomy (NCBI): domain Bacteria; kingdom Bacillati; phylum Actinomycetota; class Actinomycetes; order Kitasatosporales; family Streptomycetaceae; genus Streptomyces; species Streptomyces roseofulvus. The sequence continues at coordinate 3,953,025 of NZ_BAAAWE010000001.1, forward strand.
CCCGGTGCCGCCGCCGCCCGAGCCCCTGCGCTTCCGGGCGGAGCTCGACGGCGAGGGAGCGGCCGTCGGCCTCACCGGCGTCCGCGTCGACGGCCGGCTCCGGCTCGACGCCCTGCACCTCGCACCGGGCGAGCGACTGCTCGTCACCGGCCCGAACGGCGCGGGGAAAACCACCCTCCTCCGGGTCCTGGCGGGCGAAATGGCCCCGGACGCGGGCACGGTGACCGTGCCCGCCCGGGTCGGACTGCTCCGCCAGGACACGGCCTCGCCCCACGACCCCCGTACGGTGGGCGAGGCCTTCGGAGAGGGCCGCGAGGACGAACTGCTCGCCCTCGGGCTCTTCGCGGCCCGGGATCTGACGACCCCGGTCCGACTGCTGTCGACGGGCCAGCGCCGCAAGCTGGAACTGGCCCGCCTGGTGACCGCGCCGGCCGACCTGCTCCTCCTCGACGAGCCGACCAACCACCTGGCGCCCGCCCTCGTGGAGGAGATCGAGGCCGCGCTCGCCGCCTACCGGGGCACGCTGGTGATCGTCAGCCACGACCGCCGGCTGCGGGCAGGCTTCCGCGGCCGGCGCCTGGAACTGGCACCGGCCAGGACCCCGGCGGGCGTCTAGGCGGGCCTAGTCCTCGTCGCCGGCGCCTTCGAGGTCGCCCTCCGTCTCCAGGAACACCTGGCGCAGGGCGGCCAGGGTCTCCGGGTCCGGCTTCTCCCACATGCCGCGCGACTCGGCCTCCAGGAGGCGCTCCGCGATGCCGTGCAGGGCCCAGGGGTTGGCCTCCTTGAGGAAGGCCTGGTTCGTCTCGTCGAGGACGTACTCCTGGGTGAGCTTGTCGTACATCCAGTCGGCGACGACCCCGGTGGTGGCGTCGTAGCCGAAGAGGTAGTCGACGGTCGCGGCCAGCTCGAAGGCGCCCTTGTAGCCGTGGCGGCGCATCGCCTCGACCCAGCGCGGGTTGACCACCCGGGCCCGGAACACCCGGGAGGTCTCCTCCACCAGGGTGCGGGTGCGGACGGTCTCCGGGCGGGTCGAGTCGCCGATGTACGCCTCGGGGGCGGTGCCCCGCAGCGCGCGGACCGTCGCCACCATGCCGCCGTGGTACTGGTAGTAGTCGTCCGAGTCGGCGATGTCGTGCTCGCGGGTGTCGGTGTTCTTCGCCGCCACCGCGATCCGCTTGTACGCGGTCTCCATCTCGGCGCGCGCCGGCCGCCCTTCGAGCCCGCGCCCGTACGCGTACCCGCCCCACACCGTGTACACCTCGGCGAGGTCGGCGTCGGTGCGCCAGTCCCGCGAGTCGATCAGCTGCAGGATGCCGGCGCCGTAGGTGCCGGGCCGGGAGCCGAAGATGCGGGTGGTGGCGCGGCGCTCGTCGCCGTGCTCGGCGAGGTCGGCCTGGGTGTGGGCCCGGACGTGGTTCTCCGACGCGGGCTCGTCCAGCTCGGCGACCAGCCGGACGGCGTCGTCGAGGAGGCCGATGACGTGCGGGAAGGCGTCCCGGAAGAAGCCCGAGATGCGCAGCGTCACGTCGACGCGCGGGCGGCCCAGCTCGGCGAGCGGGATCGGCTCCAGGCCGTTGACGCGGCGGGACGCCTCGTCCCACAGCGGCCGGACGCCGAGCAGCGCCAGCGCCTCGGCGACGTCGTCGCCGGCGGTGCGCATCGCGCTGGTGCCCCACAGGGAGAGGCCGACGGAGGTCGGCCACGCGCCGTTGTCCTCGCGGTAGCGGGTCAGCAGCGAGTCGGCGAGCGCCTGCCCGGTCTCCCAGGCGAGCCGGGACGGCACGGCCTTCGGGTCGACGGAGTAGAAGTTCCGCCCGGTCGGCAGCACGTTGACGAGGCCCCGGAGCGGGGATCCGGACGGGCCGGCCGGCACGAAGCCGCCGTTCAGCGCGTGCACGGCGTGGGCGAGTTCGTCGGTGGTGGCGGCGAGGCGCGGCACGACCTGCTCGCAGGCGAAGCGGAGCACGGCCTGGACCTCGGGGCCGTGGTCGCCGGCGACCGCCGGGACCGCGTCCACGGACCAGCCGGCCGCCTCCATGGTCTCGACCAGCTCGCGGGCCTTCGCCTCCGCCTCGTCGGCGGTGGTGCGGGTCGCGGCCGACTCGTCCAGGCCGAGCGCCTCGCGCAGCCCGGGCAGCGCCTGAGTGCCGCCCCAGATCTGGCGGGCCCGGAGGATGGAGAGGACCAGGTTGACCCGGGCCTCGCCCTCCGGCGCGCCGCCGAGGACGTGCAGGCCGTCGCGGATCTGGGCGTCCTTGACCTCGCACAGCCAGCCGTCGACGTGCAGCAGGAAGTCGTCGAAGCCGTCGTCGTCGGGCCGCTCCGCCATGCCGAGGTCGTGGTCGAGCTTGGCGGCCTGGATCAGGGTCCAGATCTGGGCGCGGATCGCGGGCAGCTTCGCCGGGTCCATCGAGGAGATCTGCGCGTACTCGTCGAGCAGCTGCTCCAGGCGCGCGATGTCGCCGTACGAGTCGGCGCGGGCCATCGGCGGCACCAGGTGGTCGACGAGGGTGGCGTGGGCGCGGCGCTTGGCCTGGGTGCCCTCGCCGGGGTCGTTGACGAGGAACGGGTAGACGAGCGGCAGGTCGCCGAGGGCCGCGTCGGGGCCGCAGGCGGCGGACAGGCCGGCGTTCTTGCCGGGCAGCCACTCCAGGTTGCCGTGCTTGCCCAGGTGGACCATGGCGTCGGCGCCGAAGCCGCCGTCCTCCGCGCGGGCCGCGATCCAGCGGTAGGCGGCCAGGTAGTGGTGCGACGGCGGCAGGTCGGGGTCGTGGTAGATCGCGATCGGGTTCTCGCCGAAGCCGCGCGGCGGCTGGATGAGGACGAGGAGGTTCCCGCGCCGGAGCGCCGCGAGGACGATGTCGCCCTCCGGGTTCCGGGACCGGTCGAGGAACATCTCGCCGGGCGCGGGGCCCCAGTGCTCCTCGACCTGCTCGCGCAGCTCGGCCGGCAGCTCGGCGTACCAGCGCTTGTAGTCGGCGGCCGGGATGCGGACCGGGTTCTTCGCCAGCTGCTCCTCGGTGAGCCAGTCCTGGTCGTGGCCGCCGGCCTCGATGAGGGCGTAGATCAGCTCGTCGCCGTCGCCGGAGACCAGGCCGGGCAGCTCCTCGGCCGGGCCGAAGTCGTATCCCTCGGCGATCAGCCGGCGCAGCAGGGCGACGGCGGAGGCGGGGGTGTCGAGGCCGACGGCGTTGCCGATGCGGGAGTGCTTGGTCGGGTACGCGGAGAGGACCAGCGCCAGCTTCTTCTCGGCGTTCGGGATGTGCCGGAGCCGGGCGTGCCGGACGGCGATGCCGGCCACGCGGGCGGCGCGCTCGGCGTCGGCGACGTAGGCGGGCAGGCCGTCCTCGTCGATCTCCTTGAAGGAGAACGGGACGGTGATGAGCCGGCCGTCGAACTCGGGCACGGCGACCTGGCTGGCCGCGTCCAGCGGCGACAGGCCCTCGTCGTTCTCCTCCCAGGCGGAGCGCGCACTTGTCAGGCACAGCGCCTGGAGCACCGGCACGTCGAGCGCGGCGAGCGCGCCCGCGTCCCAGGCCTCCTCGTCGCCGCCGGCCTGGGCGGCGGCCGGCTTGGTGCCGCCGGCGGCGAGGACGGTGGTGACGATCGCGTCGGCGCCGCGCAGGACGGCGAGCAGCTCCTCCTCCGGGGCCCGCAGGGAGGCCACGTACAGCGGCAGTGCCCGGGCGCCGGCGTCCTCGAGGGCGTCGCAGAGGGCGCCGACGAAGGCGGTGTTCCCGCTCATGTGGTGGGCGCGGTAGTAGAGCACGGCGACGGTCGGGCCGTCGGTGGCGCGGGCCGTGCGCTCCAGCGGGCCCCAGGTGGGGGCGGGCGCCGGAGCCTCGAAGCCGTGGCCGGTGAGGAGGACGGTGTCGGAGAGGAAGCGGGCCAGCTGCTCCAGGTTGGCGGGGCCGCCGTGGGCGAGGTAGGCGTGCGCCTCGGTGGCGACGCCGACCGGCACGGTGGAGGAGGCCATCAGCTGGGCGTCGGGGGCCTGTTCGCCGCTGAGGACGACGACCGGCTTTCCGGTGGCGAGGACCGCGTCGAGGCCCTCCTGCCAGGAGCGGACGCCGCCGAGCAGGCGGACCAGGACCAGCTCGACCCCGTCGAGCAGGGCGGGGAGGTCGGCCAGCGGGAGCCGGGAGGGGTTGGCGAAGCGGTACTCCACCGGCCCCCCGGCCGCGCGGGCGCTGAGCAGGTCGGTGTCGGAGTGCGACAGCAGCAGGAGCATGGCGAGGCTCAGGCCCTTCCTCGGGGTTTCCGCGCCCCGGGTGGTCGTGGTCGGCGGGGAGTTCCTGACTCACCCGGGCCGTCGCCGGCTCGGGCTCACAGTGGCGGGACCGCGCCGGATTCTCACCGGGCTTCCTCCCCGGGGTCCTGGGACCCCATGCCGATCTGCATAGTAGAGCGTGGCGTCGGCGGGCCGGAGGGGTCCGGAGAGTCGGCCGGATCACACTCGGTGGCCGCCCGGTTCCCCGTGGGTATGCTCGCCGCCATGCCGCCGACCCCGCCCAGCCCGCCCGAACCGGGCGAACCTCGCATACGGGACCGAGGCGACGCGTGCCCGGGGGCGCTCCGGCTGCACGCCGCCGCCGACGGTTTCCTCGCCCGACTCCGGCTACCCGCCGGGCGATTGACGCACCGTCAGGCGCTCGTCCTGGCCGACGCCGCGGAGACCCTGGGCGACGGCAGCCTCTCCGTCACCTCGCGCGGCAACGCCGAGCTGCGCGGTCTCCGCGACGGCTGCGACGCCGCACTCGCCGCGCTCCTCGACGACGCCGGCCTGCTGCCCTCCCCCAGCCACGAACGGGTCCGGAACATCGTCGCCTCCCCCGCCGCGGGACTCGACGGACTCGGCCACGCCGACGTGCAGTTGTGGGCCCGCGCCCTGGACCGGGCACTCTGCGCCGAACCCCGCGCGGCGGCCCTCTCCGGCCGATTCCTCTTCGTCCTCGACGACGGCCGCGGCGACGTCGCCGGACTCGGCGGCGATGTGACCTTGATCGCAGCCCCGGACGGCGCCGCCCTCCTGGCGACCTGCTCCGGAACCTTCCGGCTGCCCGCCGCCGACGCCGTCCCCGCCGCACTCGCCTGCGCCCTCGCCTTCCTCGACGCCGCCGCGGCCGCCGCCACCGGCGCCTGGCGCCCGCGCGAACTCCCGCCCGGGCACCTCCCGGACTGGGCCGCCGCCCTGCACGAGGCGGCGATCACCGCGGAGCCCGTACCCCCCTTCTCCTCCCCGGGGACCCCGCCGCCCGCGCCCGGACCGCTCGGCGCGCACGCCCTGCACGTCCTCGCCCCGCTCGGCCGGCTCACCGCCGGCCGGCTGCGGGCGCTCGCCGACGGCGCCACCGAGCTCCGGCTCACCCCGTGGCGCGGAGTCGTCGCCGTCGGGACGCACGGCTCCCGGCTCGCCGCGCTGGAGACGGCCGGCCTGATCACCGACCCGGCCGCCCCCGGCGCCGGCGTCACCGCCTGCACCGGCCTGCCCGGCTGCGCCAAGTCCCTCGCCGACGTCCGGGCCGACGCGGCCCGCGCGCCCGGCGGCCCGCTGCCCGTGCACTACTCCGGCTGCGAGCGCCGCTGCGGCCACCCGCACGGCACCTGGATCGAGGTCACCGCCCGGGACTCCGGCACCTACCTGCTGGACGGCGCGCCCGTCCCCCGCACCGCCCTGGCCGAAGCCGTGGCGGCGGCCCGTACGAGAAAGAGCTGAGGATGTACGAGTACGAGAAAGACGGCGCAGAGATCTACCGCCGCTCCTTCGCCACGATCCGCGCCGAGGCCGACCTCGGCGCCCTGCCCGCCGACGTCGCCACCGTCGCCGTCCGCATGATCCACGCCTGCGGCATGACCGACCTCGTCCGCGACCTCGCGTACTCCCCCGGCGTCGTCACCCGCGCCCGCGCCGCCCTCCAGGCCGGCGCCCCCATCCTCTGCGACGCGCAGATGGTCGCCTCCGGCGTCACCCGCAAGCGGCTGCCCGCCGACAACGACGTGCTGTGCGCGCTCTCCGACCCGGCCGTGCCCGCCCTCGCCGCCGAGCTGGGCACCACCCGCTCCGCCGCCGCCCTCGAACTGTGGCGCGACCGCCTCGAAGGCTCCGTCGTCGCCATCGGCAACGCCCCCACCGCGCTCTTCCACCTCCTGGAGATGATCGCCAAGGGCGCGCCCAAGCCCGCCGCCGTCCTCGGCATCCCCGTCGGATTCATCGGCGCCGCCGAGTCCAAGGACGCCCTCGCCGCCAACGACCTCGGCCTCGACTACCTGGTGGTCCGCGGCCGACGCGGCGGCAGCGCCATGACCGCCGCCGCCCTCAACGCCCTCGCGCACGAACCGGAGATCCAGCAGTGACCGTAGTGAAGGGCAAGCTGTACGGGGTCGGCCTCGGCCCCGGCGACCCCGACCTCCTCACCCTCGCCGCCGTGAAGGCCATCGCCGAGGCCGACGTCGTCGCCTACCACTCGGCCCGCCACGGCCGCTCGATAGCGCGCTCCATCGCCGCCCCCCACCTCCGCGACGACCACATCGAGGAGCGGCTGATGTACCCGCTCACCGTGGAGACCACCGACCACCCCGGCGGCTACCGGGGCGCCCTCGACGACTTCTACGAGGAAGCCGCGGCCCGGCTCGCCGCCCACCTCGACGCGGGCCGCACGGTCGCCGTCCTCGCCGAGGGCGACCCGCTCTTCTACGGCTCCTACCAGCACATGCACAAGCGGCTCGCCGACCGCTACGACACCACCGTCATCCCCGGCGTCACCTCCGTCAGCGCCGCCGCCGCCCGCCTCGGCGAGCCGCTGTGCGAGGCCGAGGAGGTCCTCACGATCATCCCCGGCACCCTCCCCGAGGACGAGCTGACCGCCCGCCTCGCCGGCACCGACTCCGCCGTCGTCATGAAGCTCGGCCGCACCTTCCCCGCCGTGCGCCGCGCCCTGGAGCGGGCCGGCCGGCTGGACGACGCCCGGTACGTGGAGCGCGCCTTCATGGCCGGCGAGCGCACCGACCGCCTCGCCGACGTGGACCCGGAGACCGTCCCGTACTTCTCCGTCGCCGTCCTCCCCTCCCGCATCGACCAGGCCAACCCGGTCCGCGCACGCGGCGAGGTCACCGTCGTCGGCACCGGCCCCGCCGGCGCGCCCTGGCTGACCCCCGAGTCGCGCGGCGCGCTCGTCAACGCCGACGTCCTCGTCGGCTACACCACCTACCTCGACCGGGTGCCGGTCCTGCGCCCCGGCCAGATCCGGCACGGCTCCGACAACAAGGTCGAGTCCGAGCGGGCCGAGTTCGCCCTCGACCTGGCCCGGCGCGGCCACAAGGTCGCGGTCGTCTCCGGCGGCGACCCCGGTGTCTTCGCCATGGCCACCGCCGTCCTGGAGGTCGCCTGCGAACCGGCGTACGCGGACGTGCCCGTCCGGGTCCTGCCCGGCGTCACCGCCGCCAACGCCGCCGCCGCCGCGGCCGGCGCGCCCCTCGGCCACGACTACGCGACGATCTCGCTCTCCGACCGGCTCAAGCCCTGGGACGTCATCGCGGCCCGGCTCCGCGCCGCCGCCGAGGCCGACCTCGTCCTCGCCCTCTACAACCCCGGCTCGAAGTCCCGCACCCACCAGGTCGCCGCCGCCCGCGACCTCCTGCTGGAGCTCCGCTCCCCCGACACCCCCGTGGTCGTCGCCCGCGACGTCGGCGGCCCCGAGCAGTCGGTCCGGGTGGTGACCCTGAAGACCCTGGAGCCCTCCGAGGTCGACATGCGCACCCTGCTCCTCATCGGCTCCTCCCAGACCCGGGCGGTCGAACGCGGCGACGGCCGCACGATCACCTGGACCCCGCGGCGGTACGGCTGACGGCTAGCCGCGGGTGAAGGTCCCGAGTCCTTCGCCGTCCAGGTACTCGACGGTGAAGGACTCGCCGTCCGCGGCGAAGGTGACGCCGGTGCGGCCGACGGCGTTCTCGCCGCGGGTCTCGAAGCTGAACACGTCGCCGTCGTAGTGCGCGAGGCGGTACGACTGGGGCTCGGGCCCCAGCCGGAGGGTCAGCGTCCCGTCGTCCCCGGCCACCACCTCCGCCCGGCCGTAGTAGTCGCTGCGGTACGTGCCGGCGTAGGCGTCCGCGTCCCGCGCGGGCGCGGCGTTCCCGGGCGGGCGGGCGTAGTCGGTGTCCGACCGGCCCTCGTCCGCCTGCTGCTGGTAGACCGCGTCGACCAGCGGGATCCAGTCCCGGCTGACCTCGCCGGTCTCCGCGATGTCGAAGAAGTCGAGGGCGACGGCGTCGGCGACGCCGACCGGGGAGCCGTTGGTGAGGACGACGATGCCGAGCTGTTCGCCGGGCAGCATCGTCACGTTGGTGTGCGCGCCCAGGGCGAACGCGCCCGTGTGGGAGAGCCGCAGCCGGCCCGCGTCGTCGTAACTCACGTTCCAGCCCAGGCCGTAGAAGCCGGTGCGGGCGGCCGGGGCGCGCGGCGGGCCGGCCACCGCCTCGGGCCAGTGGGTGCGCTCCAGGGCGTCGGCGCCGACGATCCGCTTCCCGTCGAGCTCGCCGTTCGCGAGCTGGAGCCGCAGCCAGACCGCCATGTCACGGGCGGAGGAGCTGACCCCGCCCGCCGGGGACTGCGCGTCCGGGTCGCGGACGAACTCCGTCTTCCACTCCCCGCCTTCCTTCACGTGCCCCCAGGCCCGGTCGCCCGCCTTCTCGAAGTCCTCGAACCGCGAGCTGGTGTCGTCCATCCCGGCCGGTCCGTAGAGGACGTCCTCGGCCAGCTTCTCCCACGGCACGCCCTTCTCGTCGGCGACGGCCTGCGCGGCCGCCGTCAGGCCGAAGTTGGTGTAGGCGTAGCTCGCGCGGAACGGCGCCAGCGGCTCGTACCGCAGGTGGGACAGGATGTACTCCCGGTCGTAGCCGAGGTCTTCGAGCAGGTCGCCGGCGTGGTCGGGCAGCCCGCTGCGGTGCGCGAAGAGGTCCGCGACGGTGACGTGCGAGGTCACCCACGGGTCCTTGAGCGCGAAGCGCGGCACGTGCGGCGCGACCGGCCGCGACCAGCCGTCGACGCCGACCGCGCCGGACACGACCGTGGAGGCGATCGGCTTCGAGACGGAGGCCAGCTGGAAGACGGTGTCGGCGTCGACGGCGGCGTTCTCGCCCGCCTTCCGCACCCCGTAGCCCTTGAGGTGCAGCACCTTCCCGTCGTGCACGACGGCGACGGCGACCCCCGGGACGCCGGTCCGTCTCATGGCCGCCTCGACCACCCCGTCCAGCCGGTCGACGGCCCGCCGCACCTCGGCGGCGTCGAGCTCGGGCGGGGGCTGGTTCGGCGGGGGCGTGGGGCCGGGGCTCGGACTCGGGCTCGGCCCGAGCGCGGTGGCGCCGAGCAGCGCCGCCAGCCCCGTCGCGACAAGCCAGCGAACGGTAGCCACGCCTCCCATTGAACGCCGGGCGGGGTCGTCTGTCGCGCCGACGGACGTCAGCCCAGGCCCCGCACCCACTCCGCGGCCTCCTCCGGCGCCGCCGCCGCCGGTACGCCCCGCGGGACCGGGGGGCGGCGGACGACGACGACCGGGATGCCCGCCTCGCGGGCGGCGGTGAGCTTGGGGGCGGTCGCGGCGCCGCCGCTGTCCTTCGTCACCAGGACGTCGACGCGGTGACGGGCGATCAGCTCCCGCTCCCCGTCGAGGGTGAACGGCCCCCGGTCGAGGAGGACTTCGGTCCGGGCCGGCATCGGGGCGTCCGGCGGGTCCACCGACCGCACCAGGAACCACTCCGGGCGGTCCGCGAAGGCCGCGAGGCCCATCCGGCCGGTGGTCAGGAACACCCGGTCGCCGAGCCCCTCCAGCGCCCCGGCCGCCTCCTCCAGGGAGCCCGCGTCGCGCCAGTCGTCGCCCTCCCCCGGGACCCAGCCGGGGCGGCGCAGGGCCAGCAGGGGAACATGGGCGGTGGCGGCCGCCCGGGCCGCGTTGAAGCTGATCCGCTCGGCGAAGGGATGGGTGGCGTCGATGACCGCGTCCACGGCGTGCTCCCGCACCCACGCGGCGAGCCCGTCCGGCCCGCCGAACCCGCCGATCCGGACCTCCCCGGCCGGCAGCCGGGGCGCGGCGACCCGCCCCGCGAGGGAGCTGGTCACCCGCGTGCCGGGGTGCAGCAGGCCGGCCAGGGCGCGGGCCTCGGTCGTCCCTCCGAGAATGAGTACGTGCATGGGAGCCTTTTCGTGAGTACCGGCGGCGGGCGCGAGGCCCAACTCAAGCACACCGGCCTGCGGCCCGGCTGGACGACCGGCGCCTGCGCGACGGCCGCGACGACCGCCGCGTACACCGCCCTGCTCACCGGCGACTTCCCGGACCCGGTGACGATCACCCTGCCCAAGGGCCAGACGCCGTCCTTCGCGCTGACGGCGGAGTCCCTGACCGGCGGCGCGGCCATGGCGGCCGTGGTGAAGGACGCCGGCGACGACCCGGACGTCACCCACGGCGCCGTGATCCGCTCGACGGTACGGCTCCTCCCGGCGGGCTCCGGCGTGGTCTTCCGCGCGGGCGAGGGCGTCGGCACGGTCACCCTCCCCGGCCTCCCGCTGGAGGTCGGCGAGCCGGCGATCAACCCGGTGCCGCGCGAGCTGATGCGCGCCCACGTGGCGAAGGTCGCGGCGGCACACGGGGCGCCCGGCGACGTCGAGATCACGATCTCCGTGGACGGCGGCGCGGAGATCGCCCGCTCCACCTGGAACCCGCGCATCGGCATCCTCGGCGGCCTGTCGATCCTCGGCACGACCGGGATCGTCGTGCCGTACTCGTGCTCGGCCTGGATCGACTCCATCCGCCGGGGCGTGGACGTGGCCCGCGCGGGCGGCCTCACCCACGTCGCCGGCTGCACGGGCTCCACCTCCGAACGCACGGTCACCGGGATCTACGACCTGCCGGACATCGCCCTGCTCGACATGGGCGACTTCGCGGGCGCGGTCCTCAAGTACATCCGCCGCCACCCCGTCGACCGCCTGACGATCTGCGGCGGCTTCGCGAAGCTCTCCAAGCTCGCCGCCGGCCATCTGGACCTGCACTCGGCCCGCTCCCAGGTCGACAAGGGCTTCCTGGCGGAGCTGGCCCGCGCGGGCGGCGCGCCGGACCCCCTGGTCGCGGAGATCGCCGACGCCAACACGGGCCTCGCCGCCCTGCGCCTCTGCGAGGCCGCCGGCGTCCCCCTGGGCGACCTGGTGGCCGCGACCGCCCGCGACGAGGCCCTGGCGGTCCTGCGCGGCGCCCCGGTCACCGTCGACGTCGTCTGCATCGACCGCGCGGGCACGGTGGTGGGCCGCTCGGCACCGGCGGGCCCGTAGGGCGGCGGGCCCGTAGGGCGACGGGCCCGTAGGGCGGCGGGCCCGTAGGGCGACGGGCCCGTAGAGCGGCGGGCCCGTAGGCCGGCGCGGGCGGAGGTCGGAGGCCGTCGTCGTCCACCGGGTCGGCGCCTTCGAGCAGCCGCTCCCCGATGTCGTCGGCCCAGCGCTGGGCCCAGGCGCGCAGTTCCTGGATCCGCTGCTCGTCGAGGCCGTGGGCGGTGAACTCGTCGTCGTCGATCCACACCGCCCCGGCAAGCTTCGCCTGGAGCTCCTCCAGGTCGCCCGCCGCGAGGACGTCGCCGAGGAGGCGGCGGTGCAGGCCGGTGAGGTTCACCCCGCGCGCCCGCCCGCCGAGGCCGTCGCCGGCTCCGGGGCCAGTTCGCGGAAGGCGTCCTCCCAGACCGCCCGCAGGTCCTTGCTGACGAGGGTGCGCAGCACGGGCCACATCTCGACGAGCAGGTCGCGGTTGAGGTGGCGGACCAGGTCGTCGCGGCCCCCCTCGGCGAGTACGGTGCGGGAACAGCTCATCCGCAGTCGGGGCCGGTCGAGGTCGTACTCCGTCAGCCCCGACCACGCCAGGTGCAGCGGGAGCCGCACGGACCCCCGGGCGGGCCCCCGCAGGGCGGAGAGGTCGGCGGGGAGCCGCCGTGCGAACCGCTCGCGCCGAAGCTCGGAGACCGGCGTCTGCTGTGCCATACCCGATCATCCCCACACCCACCGGCCCCGGGGGCCACTCCCGCCGCTTTCCTCACCCGGTCGCCGACATGCGGCCGTGGAGGGGCGAACCTACGCTTACCACCACGAAACCCCCGCACGAGAGGGAGTCCCATGGCGAAGCGCGGCAACAAGAAGCGGGCCCGCAAGAAGAAGAAGGCGAACCACGGCAAGCGGCCCAACGCCTGAGCCGTCGTGGTGCCCGGAGGCCGGACCCGTCGCGTACGGGCCCGGCCTCCGGCGCGTCGGGAGGCGGGTCGGCGGGCGGGTCAGCAGGTGTGGCGGTCGCGGGCCGGGTCGTAGAGGTGGCTGTCGCGGAACTCGGAGGCGGCCAGCGTGCGGCCGACGATGATGACGGCCGTCTTGGTGATGCCGGCCGCCTTCACCTGCTCCGCGATGTCCTCCAGGGTGCCGCGCAGGACGACCTCGTCGGGGCGGCTGGCCATGGCGACCACGGCGGCCGGGCAGTCCACGCCGTAGTGGGGGACCAGCTCGGAGACGATCCGGTCGACGTACCGCGCGCCGAGGTGGAGGACGAGCAGGGCGCCGCTGCGGCCCAGGGTGGCCAGGTCCTCGCCCTCCGGCATGGGGGTGGCCTGCTGGGCGATGCGGGTGAGGACGACGGTCTGGCCGACGGTCGGGACCGTCAGCTCCCGCTTCAGCGCGGCGGCGGCCGCCGCGAACGCCGGGACGCCGGGCACGACCTCGTACGGGATGCCCGCCGCGTCGAGGCGCCGCATCTGCTCGGCCATCGCGCTGAAGACGGACGGGTCGCCCGAGTGGAGGCGGGCCACGTCCTGGCCGGCCGCGTGGGCGGCGGCGATCTCCGCGACGATCTCGTCCAGGTGCATCTTCGCCGTGTCGACGAGCTTCGCCTCCGGCGGGCACTCGGCGAGCAGCTCGCGGGGGACGAGGGAACCGGCGTAGAGGCAGACCCCGCAGGCCGCGAGGGTGCGGGCGCCGCGCACGGTGATCAGGTCGGCCGCGCCGGGGCCCGCGCCGATGAAGTAGACGGTCATGCGTTCGTTGAACCCTTCGTTACGGACCACTGGGTGACCGGCATGGCCTGGCGCCAGCCGGTGAAGCCGCCGACGGGCACGGCGGCGGAGACGGCCAGCCGGATCAGCTCGCCGCCGTGCCGGGCGTACCAGCGGGCCAGCAGCGCCTCGGACTCCAGGGTCACGGTGTTGGCGACGAGCCGGCCGCCGTCGGGGAGCGCGTCCCAGCAGGTGTCGAGCAGGCCGGGGGCGGTGAGTCCGCCGCCGACGAAGATCGCGTCGGGGGTCTCCAGGCCGGCCAGCGCCTCGGGCGCGGGTCCGGTGACGACCCGCAGCGCCGGGACGCCGAGGGCGGCGGCGTTGCGGCCGATCCGCGCGGCCCGTTCGGGGGACTTCTCGACGGCGACGGCCCGGCAGTCGCGGTGGGCCCGCATCCATTCGACGCCGATGGAGCCGGAGCCGCCGCCGACGTCCCAGAGGAGTTCGCCGGGGGCGGGGGCGAGCGCGGCGAGCGTGGCGGCGCGGACGTACCGCTTGGTGAGCTGCCCGTCGTGCTCGTACGCCTCGTCGGGCAGCCCCGGCGTGGTGCCGAGCCGGAGCGTGCCGGGGTCGCGGACGCAGTCGAGGGCGAGGACGTGGAGGGCGTCGGTGCGTGGGTGCGGCCAGTCGGCGGCGGTGGCGTCGAGGAGCCGTTCGGCGGGCCCGCCGAGTTGTTCGAGGACCCGGATCCGGGTTCCGCCCCAGCCGGCCTCGTGGAGCAGCGCCGCGACCCGCGCGGGCGTCTCGGGGCCCTCGCCGAGGAGGAGGAGCCGGCGCCCCGGGTGGAGCGCGGCGCGCAGCGCGTCGAGCGGCCTGGCGACGAGCGAGAGCGTGTCGACGGCCTCCAGGGGCCAGCCGAGGCGGGCACAGGCGTACGAGACGGAGGACGGGTGCGGGTGGATGTCGAGCTCCCGGCCCCCGGCGGCCTCGGTGAGCGTGCGGGCGATCCCGTAGAAGGAGGGGTCGCCGCTGGCGAGGACGGCGAGCGCGCGTCCTTCGTGGGCGGCGAGCAGTCCGGGGACGGCGGGGCGGAGCGGGGACGGCCAGGCGATCCGTTCGCCGGGGCAGTCGGCGGCGGGGAGGAGGTCCAGCTGGCGGGGACCGCCGATGACCACCTCGGCGGCGCGCAGGACGCGGCGGGAGCTCTCGGGGAGCCCGTCCCAGCCGTCCGCGCCGATCCCCACGACCGACACCACCGATATCGCAGCGTTCACGTCGGGGACTCTACGTGAGGGGCACAGGTGAGCGGCACGTGGCGACCCTCACGCGGAGGGGGCGGGGCGCCGGGACGCGGGGGCGCGGGGGCGCCGGGACGCGGGGGCGTCCGGGGCGCGGGGGCGTCCGGGCCGCCGGGGCGCCGGGACGCGGGGGCGCGGGGCCGTCCGGGCCGCCGGGGGCCGTCACGGCGGGGCGCCGAAGGGCCCGCGCGCCGGGGGCCGTCACGGCGGGGCGCCGAAGGGCCCGCGTGCCGGGGGCCCTCGCGGCGGCCCGGAGGGCCGAAGGGTCGGCCCTCCGGCGGGCCGGGGCCGTCACGTCGCGGAGCCGGGTCGCGTCCACGGCCGCGCGGTCACTTCTGCGCGTTCTGCCCCACGTAGAAGAGGAGCCAGACGAAGCCGGCGAAGGCGTGGGTGGCGAAGACGTACACGAAGACGCGGAGCATCACGCCCCGCTCCTTCCAGCTCTCGTTGTCGTGCGTCTTCTCGGTCATGGCGTCCAGGGTACGGCGGAGGCCCGGCGGCGCCGGAACGGCGAAGGCGCCGGAACGCGCCGGAATAGCGAAAGGGGTCGCACCGTTGGAGCTGATGGTTTAAGATTCAACCACCAGCCAGGAAACGCGAGAGGTGACCACGATGCAGTTCGGGATCTTCACCGTCGGCGACGTGACGACCGACCCCACCACCGGCCGCACCCCCTCCGAGCACGAGCGCATCAAGAACACGGTCGCCATCGCGCTCAAGGCCGAGGAGGTCGGACTCGACGTCTTCGCCACCGGCGAGCACCACAACCCGCCGTTCGTCCCGTCCTCCCCGACCACCCTCCTCGGGCACATCGCGGCCCGTACGGAGAACCTGATCCTCTCCACCTCCACGACCCTCATCACCACCAACGACCCGGTGAAGATCGCCGAGGACTACGCCACCCTCCAGCACCTCGCCGACGGTCGCGTGGACCTGATGATGGGCCGCGGCAACACCGGCCCGGTCTACCCGTGGTTCGGCCAGGACATCCGCCAGGGCATCCCGCTCGCCATCGAGAACTACGCGCTCCTCCACAAGCTGTGGAGGGAGGACGTGGTCGACTGGGAGGGCAAGTTCCGCAGCGCCCTCCAGGGCTTCACCTCCACCCCGCGCCCGCTCGACGGCGTCCCGCCGTTCGTCTGGCACGGCTCCATCCGCTCCCCGGAGATCGCCGAGCAGGCCGCGTACTACGGCGACGGCTTCTTCGCCAACCACATCTTCTGGCCCAAGCAGCACACCGAGAAGATGGTCCGCCTCTACCGCCAGCGGTACGCGCACTACGGCCACGGCACGGAGGAGCAGGCCATCGTCGGCCTCGGCGGCCAGGTCTTCATGCGGAAGAACTCGCAGGACGCGGTACGGGAGTTCCGCCCGTACTTCGACAACGCGCCGGTCTACGGCCACGGCCCCTCCCTGGAGGAGTTCAGCAGCCAGACCCCGCTGACCGTCGGCTCCCCGCAGGAGGTCATCGAACGCACCCTGTCCTTCCGCGAGTACGTCGGCGACTACCAGCGCCAGCTCTTCCTCGTCGACCACGCCGGACTGCCCCTGAAGACCGTCCTGGAACAGCTCGACATCCTCGGCGAGGAGGTCGTCCCGGTGCTCCGCAAGGAGTTCGCGAACCTGCGCCCCGCCGGCGTGCCGGCGACCGCCCCGCTCCACCCCGCCGTCCTCGCCTCGAACGCCACGAACGCCACGAAGGAGGTCTGACGCCATGCAGACCCTGAAGCTGGTCGCCGTCTCCGCCGGCCTGAGCTCCCCGTCCTCCACCCGGCTCCTCGCCGACCGGCTCGTCCAGGCCGCCCGCTACCGGCTGGCCGAGCAGGAGTACGCGGTCGAGGCCGAGGTCGTCGAACTCCGCGACCTCGCCGTGGACATCGCGAAGAACTTCGTGACCGGCTTCCCGTCGGAGGCGCTCCAGGAGGCCATCGACAAGGTGACCGGCGCGGACGGCGTCATCGCCGTGACGCCCGTCTTCACCGCCTCCTACAGCGGCCTCTTCAAGTCCTTCTTCGACCTGATCGACCCCGCCGCCCTCACCGGTACGCCGGTCCTCCTCGGCGCGACCGGCGGCACCGCCCGCCACAGCCTGGTCCTCGACCACGCGCTGCGCCCGCTCTTCGCCTACCTGCGCGCCCAGACCGCCCCGACCGCCGTCTACGCGGCCTCGGAGGACTGGGGCACCGGCGGCGACGAGTACACCGAGGGCCTGCCGCACCGGATCACCCGGGCGGGCGAGGAGTTCGCGGGCCTGGTCGCGGCGACGGCGAACAGTCGCCCGCGGCCCGAGGAGGAGCTCGTCCCCTTCGAGAAGCAGCTGGCCGATCTCCGCCTGGACTGATGCTTTTGTTACGTTGTGAGGGGTAATCGGTACCGATGGATCGGTAACTCCCCGACGAACGGAGGTCGGCGATGGCCGGCGGCAGGATCGTGGTGGGCGTGGACGGCTCGGAACCGTCCCTGAAGGCAGTGAAGTGGGCGGCCGCCCAGGCCGCCCTCACCGGGGACACCCTCCACGCGGTGATCAGCTGGGAGTACCCGGCGTCCTGGGCGACGATGATGCCGGGCGTCCCGCCGGAGTTCGACCCCGAACGACTGGCCAAGCAGATCCTCGACCAGTCCCTCGCGGAGGCCCTCACCCCCGAGGAGGCGGCCGCGACGACCCGCACGGTCGTCGGCGGCAACGCGGCGCAGGCGCTGATCGACCAGGCGGAGGGGGCGAGCCTGCTGGTGGTCGGCGACCGGGGCTACAGCGGCTTCAAGGCGGCCGTCCTGGGCTCGGTCTCCACGAACGTCACCCAACACGCCCCCTGCCCCGTCGTAGTGGTCCGAGGCACCTGACCCGACACCGCGGCGACGCCCACCCCCGATGCCGGCCGCGGGCACCCGCGCCCCGCGTGGGCAGGCGTTCCGCAAGGGGCGGAACGACTGCCCACAACGAAACGGCGCGGCCGCCCGCCGGGCCCGGCCAGCGGCGCCGCTCCCCCAGCCGGGCCCGGCGCGAAGCCGGACGGGCAGGGTGGGGACCGCCCCGCGGAACGCCTGCCCACACGGAGGTCCGGTGCGTGGCCGGACGTGCGGGGTGGGGCCTCGCGGCGGAGGATGGCTCTCATGGACATCAAGCTCGAACTGATCGGCGTCCCGGTCACCGACATCGACCGCGCCAAGGCCTTCTACGAGCGCGTCGGCTTCCACGCGGACCACGACGTCACCGTCAGCGAAGCGATCCGCTTCGTCCAGATGACCCCACCCGGCTCCGCCTGCTCGATCGCCTTCGGGAAGGGCATCACCGAGATGCCCCCCGGCTCCCTCGACAACATGCAGGTCGTCGTCGACGACATCGAGCAGGCCCACGCCGAACTGACCGACCGCGGCGTCGACGTCGGCGCGATCGACGACCAGCCGTGGGGTTCCTTCGTGTACTTCACGGACCCGGACGGCAACCGCTGGGCCGTCCAGCAGAAGACGCCCCGCGACCAGTAGGGGCGGGCCTCACCTGCGGTTGTAGAGCCGCATCGTCACCGCGCCGAACACCGCCACCAGCGCCACCGACCACCCCAGCGTCCACGTGATGTCCGCCGCGGGCCAGTCGCCGGCCATCAACTCCCGTACCGCCGTCGCCAGATGGGTCACCGGGTTGTTGTCGACGAACGCCTGGAGCCAGCCCGGCATCGTCCTCGGGTCGACGAAGACGTTGGAGAGGAAGGTCAGCGGGAAGATCACCATCATGCTGACGCCCATGACGGACTTCTCGCTGCGCAGCAGCAGCCCGAACATGGTCCAGACCCACGAGAACGCGAACGAGAAGACCAGCAGCAGCGCCACCCCGAGCAGCACGCCGACCACCCCGCCGGCGGGCCGGTAGCCGATGACGAGGCCGACGCTCAGCATCACGGCGGACGCGATCAGATAGCGCACGACGTCGCCGAGGAGATAACCGACCATCGGCGCCGGCCGCCAGATGGGCAGGGTGCGGAAGCGGTCGAAGACGCCCTTCACGATGTCGGTGTTGACCGAGACGCCGGTGTACATCGTGATCATCACGACCGACATCACGAGGATGCCGGGCAGCAGGAACTGGATGTACGCCGAGACCGACCCGGCGAGCGCACCCCCGAAGAGGTACGTGTACATCAGCACCATCATGATCGGGAACGCGGTCACGTCGAACAGCTGCTCCGGCACGTGCTTGATCTTCAGCATGGCCCGCCAGCCGAAGGTGAGCGACGCGGCGAGCGCGCCGGGCCGGGCTGGCCGGTCCTTCGCGAGGAGCAGGGCGGCGAGGTCGTCGGCGCGGGGCGCGGCGAACTCCACCTCCTGGCCGGTCTCCGTGGACGTGGACGTACCGGTGCTCATGCGGCGGGCCCCTTCCGGTCGGTGAGGGCGAGGAAGACCTCGTCCAGACTGGGCTGGCCGAGGGCGAAGTTGTCGACGGTGATCCCGGCCCGGGCCAGCTCCGCGAGGGCCCGGGCGGCCTGCTCGGCGGCGCCGAGGTCGGTGCCGTGGCCGTTGACGGTGGCGGTGAGGGCGACCGGGTCGGGATCGAGCTGGACGGCGGCGTTCAGGGCGGTGGCCAGGAGCCGCTCGGCCCGCGGCCGCTGCTCGGCGTCCCGGAGCCGTACGTGCACGGAGCCCGAGCCCACCGACGCCTTCAGCTCGCCCTTCGTGCCCTCCGCGATCACCCTGCCGTGGTCGATGACGGCGATCCGGGAGGCGAGCTGGTCGGCCTCGTCGAGGTACTGGGTGGTGAGGAGCACGGTCGTGCCCTGGGCGACGACGGCCCGCACGATGTCCCACACCTGGTTGCGGCTGCGCGGGTCGAGACCGGTGGTCGGCTCGTCGAGGAAGAGCAGGTCGGGGGTGTTGAGGATGGACGCGGCGATGTCGATGCGGCGCCGCATGCCGCCCGAGTAGTTCTTGACCTGCCGGCCGGCGGCCTCCGCGAGCCCGAACGCGGCGAGCAGCTGCGCGGAGCGTTCGCGGGCGGCGGGGCGGGTGTGGCCGAGGAGACGGGCGAGGAGGACGAGGTTCTCGGTGCCGGTGAGGTCCTCGTCGACGGAGGCGTACTGGCCGGTGAGGCTGACGCGGCCGCGGACGGTGTCGGCGTCGCGGACGACGTCGTGCCCGAAGACGCGGGCGCGCCCGGCGTCGGGGCGGAGGAGGGTGGCGAGCAGCTTGACGGTGGTGGTCTTGCCGGCGCCGTTCGGGCCGAGCAGCCCGTAGACGGTGCCGCGGGGGACCCGGAGGTCCACGCCGTCGACGGCCCGGTTCCCCCCGAACTCCTTGACGAGCCCCTCGGTCTCCACGGCCAACCCGCTCATCCCCCCAGTCTCCCCCGCCCCCCGTCCCCCCGCACGCCCGACGGCGCTGCCGGTCGCGGGCACCCGCGCCGAGGACCGGCGCGGGTGCCCGCGACCTGAAGCCGGGTCCGGCGCGTGGCCGGGGGTCAGTACGGGGCCGGGTGGCCCGTGGCGTCTTCGTGCGTGTAGAAGAGGTAGAAGGTCCCGGCCCCCACCCCCGCCCCCACGATCAGCCCCAGCACGCTCGCCGACAGCACGCTGGAGCCGGACAGGCTGTAGAGGAAGCCGATCGCGACGCCCGCCAGCGCGCCCCACGCCACCGCCCGCAGCTCGCGCGGCAGCGCGCGGCCGTAGGTGCGGAGCGCGTACACCGCTCCGCCGACGAGGATCGCGGAGATGATCCCGAGCCACAGCTGGCCCCAGGTCAGCGCTCCGCCGTGGCGCGAGACGGTCGGGGCGTAGAGGCCGTAGGCGATGCCGACGAGGGCGGGCAGGACGGCGCCGTGCAGGTGCACGGTGCGCCGCGCGGGTACCGCTGCGTGTGCGGCCATGGCAGGGCCTCCTTCACGTCGCAGTGTCGCGGTGTCGCGTGTCGCGTGTCGCGGTCACTCGTGTCCAGCGGACACCCCCGCCCCCGCCCCCGCAAGTGGATCAGCGGCGGCCGCCGCTCCCGGGTCGTACCGCCACCGCGTCGATCTCGAACTGCATGCCGGGCAGTGCCAGCGCGGCGACCCCGCTGAGGGTCTGCGCCGGGAGCCGTTCGCCGAAGGCGGCGTGCAGCGCCTTGCCGAGCACCTCCAGCTTCCCGAGGTCGTGGTCGACGACGTACGAGCCGAGCCGCACGACGTGCTCGAAGCCCAGCCCGACGCCTTCGAGGGCGTGCCGCAGGTTCGTGAGGGAGAGCTCGACCTGGGCGGCGAAGTCGCCGGGGACGGGCGCGCCGGTGGCGTCGGAGGCGTACTGCCCGGCGATGAAGACGAGTTCGCCGGGTGCGGAGGCGGCGTGGCTGTAGCCGAAGGGGGTGGGGTCGTGGAGGGCGGGCGGGTTGGTGAGGGTGCGCCGGTCGGTCATGACGGGTCGGTTCCTTTCCCCGGTTTCTCGACACTCGATGTCCAGAATCACTCGACAATCCCGGACCTTACACATCCAGGATCAGGAAGGGCAAGGGAGACGGCCCTCACCCGTTCGGCCCAGCCGGGAGGCCGAATTCGCCCGTTTGTCCCCAGGATGACGCCATGAGCCAGAACACCGCACCCTCCCGCCCGCACACGTCGAGCACCTCCGAGGCGTGGGCCTCCGGCGGAACGCTCTTCGCCGGTGTCCTGATGCTGGTCACCGGCATCATGGACGTCTTTCAGGGCATCGCCGGGATCGCCGAGGACGACGTCTACACCCGCGTCGGCGACTACGTCTTCAAGTTCGACCTCACCACCTGGGGCTGGATCCACCTGGTCATCGGCATCGTCGTCGCGATCGCCGGCTTCGGGATCCTCAAGGGCGCCGAGTGGGGCCGGGTCGCCGGTATCTCCCTGGCCTCCCTCAACCTCATCGCCCAGTTCCTCTTCCTGCCCTACCAGCCGTGGTGGGCGCTGTTCTCCATGGCCATCTCGGTCTTCGTGATCTGGGCCCTCGCCACGGACGACGCGTACGGCGCCGGCAAGCGCTCCTGAGCGCGGACGAGGGACACCACGGATGACCGCCCACCGGCCACGGACGCCGGCGCGACCACCGGCGAGGGCGAGACGGGTGGCGGGCGCCGCCCTCCTCGCCCTCGCCGTGGCCGGCGGCGCCGGCGGATGCGACGCCGCCAAGGAGGCCGCCGGGGACCTCGTCTCCTCGGCGACCTCCGCCGTCGCCTCCGCCGCGCAGGAGAAGATGGACCAGATCAAGGACGGCGTGAACGCCACCGGCGACCTCAGCGCCGGGCCGACCTCCGTCGACGGCGACCGCACGGTCGCCACCGTCACCGCCGCCAACCCCCTCGACCGGACCGCCGACTACGCGGTCCTGGTCACCTTCCGCGACGGCGGCGGGAACTTCCTCGACACGGTCCTCCTCACCCTCGACGGCGTCCCGGCCGGAGCCGCCAAGTCCGGTACGGCGCGCAGCAATCGGACGCTCGACGGGGCGACCACCGCGGAGATCACCCGGGCCCTGCGACACTGAGGGAGTGGACCGAGCCCTCAGCGCAGCGACCGGCAGCACGGACCCGGGCGACACGACGCGCCCCCGACCCCGGCCACCGCTCCCGTCCCCACGGCCCGCACCGTCCCCGCCCTCCCCGCCCCTCCGGCCCAGGCACCGCGACCGCGCCCTCGCCTGGGCCGCCGGGCCGCTCCTGGCCGTCCCCGCGGTCGTCGCCGGCTGCCGCGCCCTCGACGCCGACGGCGACACCCCGCTCCCCCAGCTCCTCTCCTTCCTCCCCTGGCTGACCGTCCCCGCCGCGCTCGGGCTGCTGCTCGCGGCGGCCGCCCGCCGCCGGGTGCTCGCGTTCCTCGCGGTACTCGTCCTCACCGCCACCGCGTGGGCGTCGCTGCCGTACACCCCGCTGCTCGCCGTCACCCACGGCCACCCCCTCGCCCGCGTCCGGGTCATCGCCGCGAACGTCGAGTTCGGGCAGGCCACCGGCTCCCTCATCGACCTCGCCCGCCGGGAACGGCCCCAGCTGCTCTACGTCTCCGAGTGCGACCCCGCCTGCGGACGCGCCCTCACCGCCGCGCTGTCCGGGCAGCTGCCGCACCGGGTCTCCGTCGACGCGGCGGGCTCCGCCGGCTCCGTCCTGCTCAGCGCCTATCCGCTGCGCGACCGGTCCGTCGTCCCCGCGACCATGGGCATGCCCGGCGCCACCGCGGAGATCGCCGGACGGCCGGTACGCCTCCAGCTCGCCCACCCCATGCCGCCCGTCCCCGGCCAGGTCGCCCTCTGGAAGGCCGAACTCGCCCGCCTCCGGGACGCCGTCGCCGACCGCCCCGCCGACGAGGCCCTGATCGTCGCCGGCGACTTCAACGCCTCCCAGGACCACGCCGCCTACCGCGACCTCGTCGCCGCCCGCCTCCTCCTCGATGCGGCCCGCGTCACCGGTGCCTCCCGCACCCCGACCTGGCCCGCCGAAGGCCCCCTCCCGCCGTACGTGCAGATCGACCACGTCCTCACCAGCACCGCCCTCACCCCGACGGCCACCCGCTTCCCCGCCCTCCCCGGCAGCGACCACCGGGCCGTCGTCGCCGACCTCGACCTGCACGACGGGCGCTGATCGGCCACGCTGGAGGCATGGACAACGAGCAGATCCTCGACGACATCGGAGCGCTCGTGGAGGAGGAACGCGCCCTCCGCCGGCGCACCGGCGGCCTCCTCCCCGAGGAACGCACGCGCCTCGCCGAGCTGGAGGTCCGCCTCGACCAGTGCTGGGACCTGCTGCGGCAGCGGCGCGCGAAAGCGGAGTTCGGCGAGGACCCCGATACGGCGGTCCTCCGCCCCGCCGCGGAAGTGGAGTCCTACCGCAACTGACCCCCGCCCCCGTTGCGGGGCGCGCCCCGCCCCCCCGTTGCGGGCAGTCGTTCCGCAGGGCGCCTGCCCACGCGGTCCGGTGCGGGACCGGCGGGGCCGCGTAAGTTAAGGGGCATGGGTCCTGGACGGCGTCGGAACGGTCGGCTGGTTCCTCCCGCGTGGCTGACCGCAGGTCTCCGCCCCGCGCCCGCCCCCATCCCCTGGGCCGCCGTCGTCCGCGCCTCGCTCGCGCTGTCGCTGCCGCTCGCGGTGGGGCTGGCCGTGGACCGACCCGCGTACGGCGCGCTCGTCTCGATGGGCGCGCTCTCCGGCGTCATCGGCGACACCGCCGACGCCTACCGGATGCGGATCTTCAACATCGCCGTCCCGCAGCTGTTCGGCGCCCTCGGCGTCACCCTCGGGACGCTCGTCTTCGGGCAGGGCTGGCTCGCGGTCGCCACGCTGACCCTCGTCGCGCTCGTCTCGGGGATGATCTCCTCGATCGGCGCGGTCGCCTCCGCCTCCGGCCTGCTGCTGCTCCTGAACGCCGTCGTCGGCGCCGGTCTCCCCATGCCGGAGCCCTGGTGGAAGGCGCCGCTGCTGCTGACGGCCGGCGGACTGGTCGTCCTGGCGCTGACCCTCCTCGGCTGGCCGCTGCGTCGCGCCGCGCCCGAGCGGGCCGCGGTGGCGGCCACCTACCGGACGCTGGCCGACCTGTACGAGGCCGCGGGCTCGGAGTCGTACCAGGAAAAACGGCAGGCGGTCACCGCCTCCCTCAACCAGTCGTACGACCTGATCCTGGCCCGCCGCACCCGCCAGCACGGCCGCACCTCCTCGCTGGCCCGGCTGCTCGCCCAGCTCAACGTCCTCGTCCCGCTCCTGGAAGCCGCCCCCGCCGCCGACCTGCGGGCCCGGCTGTACGGCCCGCTGCCGCCGGCCGTCGCCGCGACCGTCCGCGACCTCGCCGACGCCGTGGAGAGCGGCCGCACCGAACACCCGGTTCGGCCCGAGCCGGTCTTCGGCCCCTCCGCCCGCCCCGCCGAGAAGGCCGTCGAGCACGCGCTGCGGCACGCCGCCACCGTCGTCCACGAGGCCGAACCCGACCCCTACAACGTCGACGACCGGCTCGGCCGCCCCGCCTCGCTCACCGTCCGCGCCCGCCGCGCCGCCCGCACCATGCTGCTCTCCGCGCCGTCCTGGCGGTACGGGCTCCGCCTGGCGCTCTGCATCGGCCTCGCCCAGGCGCTCGTCTCGCTGATCGCCGTGCCCCGCTCGTACTGGGTCGCGCTCACCGTCACCTTCGTGATGAAGCCGGACTTCGGCTCGGTGTTCTCGCGCGCGGTGCTGCGCGCGGTCGGCACCTGCCTGGGGCTCGTCGCCGCCGCGCTGGTCCTCGCCGAGGTGCCCCGCGGCTGGTGGGACGTGCCGGTGATGGCGGTGCTGGCCGCGCTGATCCCGGCGTTCTCGGCGAAGGGGTACGCCTTCCAGACGGCGGCCATCACCCCCGTCATCCTGCTGCTGTCCGACGCCCTCAACCAGGAGGGCTTCGACCTCGTCCTGCCCCGCCTGTACGACTCCCTCATCGGCTGCGCCATCGCACTCGTCGCCGGCTATCTGCTGTGGCCGGAGTCCTGGCACAGCCGGATCGGCGACCGGCTCGCCGACGCCGTCGCCGACGCGGCCGCCTATGTGGAACGCGCCTTCGGCGCCGACGCCGACGCCGGCCGGCTGCGGGCCCGCCGCGCGCTGTACCGGGACCTGTCGGCGGTCCGCTCCGAGTTCCAGCGCGCCCTCACCGAACCGCCGCCGACCGGCACCCGCGCCGCCGCCTGGTGGCCGCTGGCGATCGCCGTCGAACGGATCGTGGACGCCACCACCGCCGCCCGCATCCGGGTCGCGCACGGCGCCCCACCACCGGACGCGGCGGAGGTGACGGCCGTCGCGCGCGAACTGCGGGAGCTCGCCGAGGGCCTGCGCGCCACCGAGACCCTCTTCGCGGTCCGCGCCGAACTGCCCGGCGACGACGAGGGCGTCCTCGCACCGCTCCGCCAGGAGGTCCGCGCGGCCCGCGCCATCGCCGGTCCCGAGCTGCGCTGACCGCCCCGTAAACCCCTTTGGGACGGTACGTGGGGGCGTATCGGCGGACTTACCGGCGGTCACGGAACGGAACCCTCCTGCCACCGTTACCGGAATCCACCGGGCCGACTACGATGCGCTCGACCGCTCCGAGGTGATCAGCGCCCGCACCCCTGCCCGCGCCCGCTCCCGGACGGCCAACCGGCTCGCCCACCGGGCCACTTCACCTGCCCACCACCTCCCCCTCCGTTTCCACCTCCCCCTCGCCCTCCCCCCCTTCCCTCCATCCCTCCGTCGTCCGGAACCCCCCACACCCGATCCCAGGACTCCGAGGACACCGTCATGCGCACGACCACCAGCAGAGGGCTCCAGCCCAATGTCCTCGGCACCTTCGACACGATCGTGATGGCCGTCGCGGGCAGCGCCCCCGCCTACTCGCTCGCCGCCACGACCGCCGTGCTCTTCGGGGCGGTCGGATACGCCGGGCCCGCCGCGCTCCTCTACTGCGCGATACCGATGTTCGGCATCGTCCTCGCCTACGCGCGGCTCGGCCGGATCGACGTCAACGCGGGCGCCGGCTACTCGTGGGTGGGCCGCACCCTCCACCCCTTCCTCGGCTTCCTCTCCGGCTGGGCGCTGGTCTTCGCCGCGACCGTGTTCATGGTGGCCGGCTCGGTGCCCGCCGGGACGCTCACCCTCGCCCTCTTCGACGCGGACCTCGCCGCCTCGACCCCGCTGGCGACCGGCGTCGGCGCCTGCTGGTTCCTGCTGATGCTCGGCGTCGTGCTGGGCGGCGCCCGGCTCACCGTGCGGGCCCAACTCCTCATGTCCGGGATCGAGATGGCGATCCTGCTCGTCTTCGTCCTCGCGGCGGTCGCGCACCGCGGCCGGGCCGTCGCCTTCGACTGGTCCTGGTTCGGCCTCGGGCACTTCCACGGCCCCGAGGGCTTCGCGGCGGGTGCGCTGATCGCCGCGTTCTACTACTGGGGCTGGGACGTCACCAGCAACCTCAGCGAGGAGACCCGGAACAGCCGGCGCACGGCCGGCCTCGCCGCCCTGGTCGGCGTCGGCTTCGTCTTCCTCCTCTTCGTCGCCTTCACGGTCGCGGTGAACGTGCTGCTGCCGGCCGACGGGATCGCGTCCGCGGGACCGAACGTGCTCGCCGTCCTCGGCGAGGAGATCTGGCCGGGCGTCGGCGGGAAACTGCTGGTCGTCGCCGTGATCCTGTCCACGGTCGCGACCCTGGAGACCACCCTCCTCCAGGTGACCCGCTCGCTCTTCGCGATGGGCCGCGACCGGACCCTGCCGGCCGCCCTCGGCCTGGTCCACCGCCGCTGGAACACCCCGTGGGTGGCCGTCGCCGCCGTCGGCGCCGCCGCGCTGGTCCTCTTCGCCGCCGCGGCCGCCGCCGGCTCCGTCCAGCGGATCCTGCGCGACGCGGTCTCCGCGATCGGCCTCCAGATCGCCTTCTACTACAGCCTGGCGGGCATCGCGGCCGTCGTCGCGTACAAGTCCCTGCTGCTGCGCTCGGTCAGGAACTTCCTGCTCGGCGGGGTGTGGCCGCTGCTCGGCGCCGCGTTCATGCTGTGGGCGTTCGTCGAGTCGCTGGGCGAGCTGTCCACCACCGCCCTCGCCATCGGCCTCGGCGGGCTCGCCGCCGGGCTCGTCCCGATGGCGGTGTACTGGCGCAAGGGCAGCGACTACTACCGGCCCGCCCGCCTGGACGCCACCCGGGCCCTCGCCGCCGCCGACGAGTCGGCCCCGGTCTCCCCCGGCACCCGCCTGCGGGACAAGAGCTACGCCACCGACTTCTGACGCCGACCCGCCCGTTGCTGTACCGACGCACCGATCGAAGGAGGCCCCCATGGGCGTACGCCGACGCGCCCTCAGACGGTCCCGCGCGGACCGGTTCACCCCCGACTTCGACCCGGACTTCGGTGACCGCGCGCTGACCGAGGCGCGCCACGACATCGTGATCGGCCGCTGGCAGGGCGTACGGGACCTGCTCGCCGCCACCGGCGACGACTGGGCCCGCCGCACCCACCGGATCCGGCTCCTCTCGCACGCCGCCGCAGGCAGCTCCACCGTCGAGACCTGGCGGGCCGCCGAACCGCGCAGCGCCGACGCGGCGGTGCTCCGGGCGGCGACCGAGGTGGTACGGGTCTTCGACGCGGCGATCGCGGCCGGCCGGGGCGCCGCCGTGGACCGGGCCCGGATCGACGCGGCCGTCGACGCCTGCCGGGGCGCGGCGGACGCGGCACCCGCCGACCCGATGCCGTGGGTGTCGCTGCTCTCCGTGGCGCGGCTGTACGAGGGCGGCGTGCCGCGCCGTGAACTGCGTTACTGGTTCGACGAGTTGCGGCGTCGCGACCCGTACAACACGGAGGGCCACGTGCAGGTGCTGCGCTACCTGTCGGCGCGCTGGCACGGCACCCACGGGTCGATGTACGACTTCGCGCGGGACGCGGCGGGGGTGGCGCCGCCCGGTTCGGCGCTGCCGGTCCTGGTGCAGGTGGCGCGGGTGGAGGAGTACCGCTACATCGCCGACGGGGCGCTGGGCCGCGGCCCGGTGCGCGGCTTCGACCAGCACTGGAAGCACGAGCTGGCGGTGACCGAGCTGCGGCGCACCTACGAGCGCTGGATCGGCGGCCGGGACGCCTCGCGCCCGGTCGCCCCCGAGGAGGTCGGCGACCTCAACTTCCTGGCCCACGCGGCCTGCTACGCGGGCCAGGTGGAGCAGGCGCGGGAGCTGCTCGGGCTGCTCGGGACGCGGGCGGCGTGGGTGCCGTGGGCGTACACGGGCGACCCGGAGGAGCAGTTCGTCCGCTTCCGGGAGGGCCTGGGGGTCGGCTGACCCCCAGGCCCACACGTACCGCTGCCGGAGCGGGCTCCGGATCCGGCTCCGGATCAGACGCCGATGTCGCGGCCGTCGGTGCGCCAGACGGCGACGACGGACGGGCGGACGATCTTGCCGGGGCCGTCGGGCCAGGTGGAGGCCGGGTTCTCGACGGAGGCGCCGTCGATCTCGCCGGGGTGCTGCACGGCCACCAGGACGCGGCGGTCCTGGATGATCGGGCCGCAGGTCTCGGCGCCCTTCGGCACGGTGAGGAACTGCTTCAGCTCACCGCGGCGCTCGCCGTGGGTGGCGACGCCGAAGAGGCCGTCGTGCGAGCCGAGCTGGTTGCCGTCCGTGGAGATCCACAGGTTGCCGTGCGGGTCGAAGGCCACGTTGTCCGGGCAGGAGATCGGGGAGACCTTCTCCTTCGGGTAGCCGGCGAAGTAGGTGGCCGGGTCGTTCGGGTCGCCGGCGACGAGGAAGAGGCGCCAGGCGAAGCCGTCCGAGGACGGGTCGTCCCAGTGCTCGGCCAGCTCCAGGACCTGCCCGTGCTTGTTGGCGTTGCGCGGGTTGGCCTCGTCGGCGGGCGCCTTGCCGGCCTTGCCGCGGTCCTTGTTGTTGGTGAGGGCGACGTAGACCCGGCCGCTGCGGGGCGAGGGCTCGACGTCCTCGGGGCGGTCCATCTTCGTCGCGCCCGCCTTGTCGCCGGCGACGCGCGTGAAGACGAAGACCTCCTCGGCGGTCATGCCCGGGACGTGCGAGACGGCGCCGTCGGGGCCGGCCGTGGCGAGCGGGATCCAGGTGCCGGAGCCGTCGAACTCGCCGTCGTTCGGGAGCTTGCCGGTGCCGTCGATCTCGGCCGCCGGGGAGTCGCCGGTCAGCTTGGCGACGTACAGCGTGCCCTCGTCGAGCAGCGTGAGGTTGTGCTCGCGCGCACGCCGGGACGAGCCCTTCATCATCCGCTTCGACGAGACGAACTTGTAGAAGTAGTCGAACCGCTCGTCGTCGCCCATGTAGACGACCGGGCGGCCGTCGGCGGTCAGGCGCGGCTGCGCGGCCTCGTGCTTGAAGCGGCCGAGGGCGGTGCGCTTGCGGGGCGTGGACCGCGGGTCGTACGGGTCGAGCTCGACGACCCAGCCGAAGCGGTGGGACTCGTTCGGCTCCTGCGCGAGGTCGAAGCGCTTGTCGAACCGCTCCCACTTGCGCTCGGAGGCGCCGGGGACCATGCCGTACCGCTTGTCCGTCTCGGACGAGCCGTTGGCGAAGTACTGGTTGAAGTTCTCCTCGCCGTGAAGCGTGGTGCCCCACGGGGTGGTGCCGCCCGCGCAGTTGTTGAGCGTGCCGAGGACGGTACGTCCCTCCGGGTCGGCGGAGGTCCTCACGAGCGCGGAGCCGGCGGCGGGGCCGGTCAGCTCGAACTCGCTGGTGGTGTGGAGGCGGCGGTTCAGGTAGTGCCGGGTGACCGGGGTGAGCTTGCCGGTGCGGCGCTCCTCCTGCACGACGACGACGGAGAGGCCGTGCGCGGCCCAGGCGATCTCGACCTGCTCGCGGGTCGGGTTCTCGGCGTCGTAGCCGCGGAACATGAGGATCTCGTCGGTGTACTCGTGGTTGGCGACGAGCACCTGCTTGCCGTACTCCCCGCGCAGCGGCAGCAGGGAGAGGAAGTCGTTGTTGTACCCGAACTGACCGGCCTGCGCCGCGGCGGTCTGGTTCTCGGAGTCGAAGGCGGGGGCGCCGCGGAGGATCGGCTCGCCCCACCGGATGACGACGTTCTGCCCGTAACCGGAGGGCACGGTGACCTGGTCGGCGGTGTTGGGCGCGACCGGCGCGAAGCGGAGGCCGCGGGCGCCGTCGGCGGCGGGCTTGTGCCCGGGGTGCGCCTGCGCCTCCGGGGCGCCGCCGAGGACGAGGGACCCGCCGGCGGCGGTGGCGACGGTCGCGACGGCGGCGGCACGGAGCGCGGAACGGCGGGACAGCACACCGGCGATGACGTCGCCGACGTACTCGTTGTCGCTGGTGTTCGGCACCTCGTGGAAGCAGGCGTCGCCACAGCGGAACCGGCAGGTGAGAGCGGAACGACCGCCCCCGTGCGGGTTGGTGCCGATCAGCGGCAGCAGTTTGCGCACTTCGTCCTCCTCCGGCGCAGCACTGCGCCGACATGGTGTCGGGAATCCGTTCGACCGTGACGGTATGTGCGCACATCTGCACGGGGACGGCGACGGAATGAACGCCGGATGAATGCGAGGCAACCGTGACCGACGGGGTCCACGGAACCGGAGGACGCGGCCGCTAACCTTACGTGTCCGCCCTGGCCAGGGATGAAGGACGCATACCGCATCCAACTCATGCGAAAGGGTTCGCCCATGGGTATTCGGAGCTTGCTGCGCAAGGTATTCGGCCGCGACCGCGAAGATCCGGCGACCCCTTCCGTCCCGCCCCAGTCCCGCGAACCCGAGCCCACCCGGGAACCGACCCCCGCGGCCCCGGAACCCACCACGGCCACGGCCTCCGCCGCCGCCCCGGAGCCCGCCCCGGCAACGGCCGCCCAGAAGGCCGCCGCCGACCTGGTGGCAGCAGCCTTCGACAACCCCCAGATCCCCAAGGCCCGCACGTCCACCCAGCCGGAGGCGGCGGAGCCGACGGCGGTGGCGACGGCGGCGACGGCGGTGCCCGAGGCCGAGGCGGTGCCGGAGGCGACGGCGGAGGCCGCGACCACGGTTGAGGTCGAGGTCGAGGCGGCGCAGGCCGACGCTCAGGCCGAGGCGGAGGAGCCGGCGGCAGAGGCCGAGGCGGCCGCGCCGAAGACGACCGACGCCGAGCCGCCGGCGGCCGAGACCGAGGTCACCGCGCCCGAGAAGGACGCGGACGCGGCGGCGCCGACGGCCGAGGCCGAGACGGAGACCCCGGCGCAGGCCGAGGCGCCGGAGCCGGTGGCGGAGCCCGAGGCCGAGGCGGCAGAGCCGACGGCGGAGGCCGCGACCACGGTCAAGGTCGAGGTCGAGGCGGCGCAGGCCGACGCTCAGGCCGAGGCGGAGGAGCCGGCGGCAGAGGCCGAGGCGGCCGCGCCGAAGACGACCGACGCCGAGCCGCCGGCGGCCGAGACCGAGGTCACCGCGCCCGAGAAGGACGCGGACGCGGCGGAGCCGACGGCCGAGGCCGAGACGGAGACCCCGGCGCAGGCCGAGGCGCCGGAGCCGGTGGCGGAGCCCGAGGCCGAGGCGGCAGAGCCGACGGCGGAGGCCGCGACCACGGTCAAGGTCGAGGTCGAGGCGGCGCAGGCCGACGCTCAGGCCGAGGCGGAGGAGCCGGCGGCAGAGGCCGAGGCGGCCGCGCCGAAGACGACCGACGCCGAGCCGCCGGCGGCCGAGACCGAGGTCACCGCGCCCGAGAAGGACGCGGACGCGGCGGAGCCGACGGCCGAGGTCGAGGCGGAGCCGGCGCCGGAGGCGGCCCCCGCCGACGCGACCGACGCGGACGCGTCGGCGCCCGACACCGAGCCCACCGCCGAGGCGGCGCCGGAGGCGCAGTCGACGGCGGAGACCGACACGGCCCCGGAGGCGACCACCGACACGGACGCGTCGGAAGCCGACACCGCACCGGCGGACGCCGCCGAGGCGGTCGAGCCGGAGGCCGACACCGAGCCCACCGCCGAGGCGGCGCCGGAGGCGCAGCGGACGGCGGAGACCGACACGGCCCCGGAGGCGACCACCGACGCCGACGAGCCGCAAGCGGAAGCGGCCCCCGCCGAGGCCGAGGCCACCCCGGCGGACGCCGCCGACACCACCGGGGCGGCCCCGGCCGCTCCGGAGGCGGAGCCGACGGCCGAGGCGGAGCCCACGGCGGACGCCGAGCAGAACGAGGCGGCCCCGGCCCCGGAGGCGACCGCCGACGCGGACGCGTCCGAGCCCGACACCGCTCCCGCCGCCGTCCCGGCGCCGGAGGCCGAGGCCGAGGCCGAGACCGCCCCGGCGGACGCCGACACCACCGAGACGGCCCCGGCCACCGCGGACGCCGACACCACCGAGGCCGCCCCGGCCACCGCGGACGCCACCAGCGACGCCGACGAGCCGCAGGCCGAGGCGGAGCCGGCGGCCGAGGCCGACACGGACACGGACACGGACCCCGCCGAGCCGCAGGCCGCCACCGGCGTCCGCGGCGACGGTCTCGCGCCGCACCTCGCGGAGCCGTACCGCGTCGCCGGTGACGTGCTGCGGGCCCAGGGGCTCGGGGCCGCTCGCGCTCGGGTGTACCTGGTCGTCGACCGGTCCGGGTCGATGCGCGGGTACTTCAAGGACGGGTCCGTGCAGCGGCTCGCCGAGCAGGCCGTGGCGCTGGCCGCGCACCTGGACGAGGACGCGACGGTCACGACCGTCTTCTTCTCGACCGACGTCGACGGCGTCGTCGACCTGACCCCCGCCGACCTCACCCCCACCCGCGTCGAGGAGATCAACGCCGGTCTCGGCCGCCTCGGCCGGACGAACTACCACCGCGCCGTCGAGGAGGTCCTGGCCCACCACGAGAAGGCGGACAAGGCCGCCCCGGCGCTGGTGATCTTCCAGACCGACGGCCCGCCCGAGTCCCGTACCGCCGCGAACCAGGCCCTCGCCGAGGCCGCCGGCCGCCCGATCCACTGGCGCTTCACCGCCTGGGGCGAGGAGGACGGCAAGGGCTTCGACTATCTGCGGAAGCTCGCCGCCGACCGTACGGCGACCCATTTCGCGGGCCCGGCCCCGGTCGAGACCCCGCACGAGGACTTCTACCGGGGGATCCTCACCGGTCTCACACTCTGAGCACTCCGCACACTCCGAACCGGGACGCTCTGAACCCGCCCTTCCGCCCCCTGCTTATCGATGTGAGTGGATCTTCGTAAGGCCGTTAGGATTTCGACCATGGCGGCCACTGGATCCGAGAAGCAGGGGGCGAAGGCGTTCTACGTCACGACCCCCATCTACTACGTCAACGACGCTCCTCACCTGGGCCACGCCTACACGACCGTCGCAGGCGACGTGCTCACGCGCTGGCACCGTCAGCGCGGCGAGAAGGTGTGGTTCCTCACCGGCACGGACGAGCACGGTCAGAAGATCATGCGCACGGCCGAGGCGAACGACGTCACGCCCCAGGCATGGTGCGACAAGCTCGTCGAGGAGGCGTGGAAGCCCCTCTGGGAGCACCTGAACATCGCGAACGACGACTTCATCCGCACCACGCAGAAGCGTCACACGGACCGCGTCCAGGAGTTCGTGCAGGACCTGTACGACAAGGACGAGATCTACAAGGGCGGCTACGAGGGCCCGTACTGCGTCGGCTGTGAGGAGTTCAAGCTCCCGGGCGATCTCATCGAGGCCGAGGACGGCACCAAGCTGTGCTCCGTCCACAAGAAGCCGGTGGAGATCCTCAAGGAGGAGAACTACTTCTTCAAGCTGAGCGAGTACGGCCCGAAGCTCCTGGAGTTCTACGAGGCGAACCCGGGCTTCATCCAGCCGGAGTCGGCCCGCAACGAGGTCGTGAACTTCGTCAAGCAGGGCCTGGAGGACCTCTCCATCTCGCGCTCGACCTTCGACTGGGGCATCCCGGTCCCGTGGGACAGCGAGCACGTGATCTACGTGTGGATCGACGCGCTGCTGAACTACGCCACGGCGGTCGGCTACAACGAGAACCCGGAGAAGTTCGACGAGACCTTCCCGGCGAACGTCCACCTCATCGGCAAGGACATCCTCCGCTTTCACGCGGTGATCTGGCCGGCCATGCTGATGGCGCAGGGCCTCCCGGTGCCCGGCAAGGTCGCCGCGAACGGCTGGCTGATGGTCGGCGGCGAGAAGATGTCGAAGTCGAACCTGACCGGCATCAAGCCGCAGGACCTGACCTCGCACTTCGGCGTGGACGCGTACCGCTGGTACTTCCTCCGCGCGATCGCGTTCGGCCAGGACGGCTCCTTCTCGTGGGAGGACTTCTCCGCCCGCTACACCTCGGAGCTGGCCAACGACTACGGCAACCTCGCCTCCCGCGTGGCGGCGATGGTCGGCAAGTACTTCGGCGGCGAGCTGCCGGCCTCGGCAGCCGACGGCGACGCCGAGAAGGCGGTCCAGGAGGGCCTGGCGAAGGCGGTCGCGACCGCCGACGCCAAGATCGGCGAGGAGCTGGACTTCCAGGGCGGCATCCTGGCGGTCTTCGACTTCGTGAAGCAGGTCAACGGCTACATCACGGAGCAGGAGCCGTGGAAGGTCGCCAAGGACGAGTCGCCGGAGGGCAAGGCCCGCCTGGCGACGATCCTCTACACGG
The DNA here is from genome assembly GCF_039534915.1 of Streptomyces roseofulvus. Lineage (NCBI taxonomy): Bacteria > Bacillati > Actinomycetota > Actinomycetes > Kitasatosporales > Streptomycetaceae > Streptomyces > Streptomyces roseofulvus. Next base: position 3,987,308 of record NZ_BAAAWE010000001.1, read on the forward strand.
CCGCCGAGTCGCTCCGCGCCGCCGCCGTCCTGCTCAACCCGATCATGCCGGAGTCGTCCCAGAAGCTGTGGGACTCCCTCGGCGCCGAGCCCGCGCTCGGCGCGCTGGCCGACCAGCCGGTGCAGGACGCGGCCCGCTGGGGCCGGCTGCCGGCCGGCGCGACGGTGACGAAGGGCGCGGTCCTCTTCCCGCGCCTGGAGGACCCGAAGAAGGACTGACGTCCGCCCGTACGCGAACCCGTACGCGACCGAAGGCCGCCGCCCCTGGCAGAACAGGGGCCGGCGGCCTTCGCCGTACCTCGGTCCCTCCTACGTGTACGGCGGGTTCAGCGTGAAGACGACCCGCTTGCCCGGCCCCGAGTAGTTGGCCCGCTCGTTGAGCCCCCACAGCCGGTGCACCGCCGGGGACCAGGAGAGGTTCTGGGTGAGCGGCGGCGCCTTGGTGAGGACGTGCGGCGCCTCGCCGGGCTTGGCCCGGTGGATGCAGTACGGATCGTCGGAGGTCTGGGCGCCCGCGTACTCGGGGCAGACGCCGCTGAAGTAGTAGTACGTGCCGTCGGTCGCCGCGCCCTGCACCTTCCAGACGGGGACGCGGTAGGCGGCGCTCGCCGTCACCGAGCCGGTGTAGTTGGTGGCGCCGTCGGTGTCGAGGAGCGCGTCGGTGGCGTTGAGCGGCCAGCGGACGAGGGGACGGCCGCCGGTCGCGCCGAACTCGGAGGTGACCAGGCTGTCGGTGCCGGTGCGGTCGAGGCTGAGCGAGGTCAGGCAGGGCGCGGTGTCGGTGCAGTCGGTGCCGTAGGGGGCGTTGGAGTACATGCCGATCATCGGCAGGGCCCAGTCGTGGTCCCCGGAGTACGCCTTGCCGTCGACGACGCCGACCTTGGTGGTGTCGCGGGTCGTCTTCCACAGGTGGCGCAGGTCGTAGACCTGGATCTGGTGTCCGGTGGCGACGAAGAGCTTGTTGCCGTACCAGGAGACGCCGTCGGCGTGGCCTCCCGGATGCGGGAGGACGGGGTTGCCGGGGTCACCCACGGCCCGGAAGCCGGCGGTGTCACCCGAGCCGTGCGGGTCCACGAGCAGGATGCGGTGGTAGACCGGCGCGACGTTCGGGCTGCTGTTGTTGACGACCGTGATGCGGGCCTGGGTGTCGTTCGCGTTGTGCCAGGAGGCGATGTAGAGGTACTTGCCGTCCCAGGTGCCGGTGGGCTGGGCGTCGTGGGAGCCGGTGAAGCCCTGCGGCGTCCACGTGCTGGAGACGTCGTCCTCCTTGTTCCAGCAGAAGCCGCCGATGCTGTAGGCGGTGTTGAGGTTGCTGGTGTGGCAGAGCCCGGAGACGCCGGTGACACCCCCGGTGACGCCCGGGTCGAAGAGCGGGGAGAGCGCGGTCCGCCCGGGGAAGCTGGTCACCTTCCCCGAGGTCTCCAGGGCGTCGATCGCGGCCCAGCGCTCGGTGAAGCCGCTCGCGGTGAGCCGCATCTTCGTGGCGTCCATGGGCGCGACCGGGGTCGCGGCGGCGGCCGGCGGGGCCGCCGTCAGGCTGAGGCCGAGGAGCCCGAGCGCCGCCACCATCGCGGCGGCGGCGCGCGTGCGCCATCTGTCTGTTCGAGTATGGGTCTTGGTCACCGGGGGAGGTTACGCGAGGGCCAGCGCGGCCACGGCGGGGGCCATGTAGACCAGCGGGAACGGCACGTGCCCGTAGGCCCGCGCCCGCACGACGGTGGCCGCCGCCCCGGCGAAGTACAGGACCAGCCCGATCGCGGCGACCGTCCCGATCACCGGCACGAAGAACCCCACGACGAGCCCCGCCGCGCCGGCCAGCTTGAGCACCCCGAGCAGGTTCCACACCGACCGCGGCACCCCGTACGCGGCGAGCGGCTCGACGACGAACTTCGCCCGCAGGAGCACCGACGCTCCCGAGAACCCGGCCATGAACGCGGCGAGGGCGGTGACGACGGCGGCGGTGGTGGACATCGGGACTCCTCCGACTACGGGCCCCGGGAGGGGCCGCTCACCGGGATGACGGAGCCCGCCCCGTCGATGTGACGGGGCGGGCGTCATGCGTCAGGGAATCCGGCGAACCGGGCTCAGAAGAGCAGCTCCCCGGCCGGGTAGCCGAAGCCGACCTTGGCCGCGGGCGCGTAGGAGCCCGCGCCGTCGCCCTTGTAGAGATACACGTCGTTGTCGCCGTCCCGTCCGATCAGGTCGGCCCTGCCGTCACCGTCGATGTCGCCGGGGGCGGCGAGAGCGGTGTACCGGTCCCATGCGAAACCGATCTGGACGCGGGGGTCGAAATACCACGGCGCCCCACCGGTGCCCTTGTAGAGCCACAGATCGCCGGTGGGAGTACGCCCGATCAGATCGGCCTTGCCGTCACCGTTGAAATCGCCGGGGGCGAGCAGCACGTCGAACATCCCCCAGCCGCCGCCGATGCTCGTCCGGGCTCCGTAGCCGTCGGCGCCGTTGCCGGGGTACAGCCAGAGCGTGCCGGTGGCGCGCTCCCGGGCCAGCAGGTCGGCCTTGCCGTCGCCGTCGACGTCACCGGGGGCCAGCAGCGCGTCCATGGCCTGCCAGCCGCCGGTGCCGGCCAGTATGCGGGTGGATCCGGAGTACGTGCCGGTGCCCGGGTCGGCCGGGTAACGCCACAGCTTGCCGTCGGTGTCGCTGGCGACGAGGGTGGTGCCGTCCCGGGTGATCTCACTCATCGCCCCCCAGCCGACGCCGACCTTGCAGGGCGCGGCGAGCCCGCCGGCGCGGCCCGCGTAGCGGTACAGCGCACCGCCCGAGTCGCGGCGGAAGAGACTGCCGCCGCCACCGGCCGGACCGCAGTCGGTCCAGCTGGCGGCGCCACGGAGCGTGTCGTGGTCCGTGGCGTGCACGTCCCGCGGCGAGACGCTCGCCTTGACGTCCTTGAAGTGGGCGGACGAGACGAAGATGTAGTCGATCTTCCGGCGCCAGTCACCGAAGGTGGGCGCGCCGCTGCGGCAGCGGGTCGCACCCGTGCTCAGACAGGTAGTGGGGTAGTGCTCGATGCTGAAGAACTCCTCGTCGGTCTCGTCGACCTCCCGGAAGGTGCCCTTCCCGAGGACTGCCGGGTCGTCGTACCCGCCGGCTGCCGGTTCGTAGAAGTTGGCGGCCATCGCCGTCCCAGGCGTGCCGTTGAAGTCGCCGCCGAGGACGACCGGGGTGCCAGCCGCCTGCCAGACGGCGGCCTGCGCGGCAAGCCTCGCGGCCTCCTTGTTCCGGTACTCGTCGGTGTCCTTGCTCCAGTTGAGGTGAACGGAGCAGGCCCAGGTGGCACGCCATTGGGTGTAGCTCTTGAGGCAGGGCGATATGACCCACTCGTTGTCGAAGGTCGCGTCCGCCAGCTTGAGGTCCTTGCCCTCGGTGACGGCACCCTTGACGAAGACGGCCATGCCGTAATGACCCTCGGTGCCGCTCTTGACGATGCTCTCGGTGTCGCCGGTCGGCTTCGCGCAGACTCCGCTCTCCGCCCCGAAGTCCCTGGTGGTGACGTAACGCCCCGTGAAGCCCTTGGGCGCGAGCTTCGCCGCGAGGGTGTCGAACTGGTACTCGCAGACCTCCTGCAGGAAGATCTGATCGGCGTTCCACCCGGTGGCGGTGCCCGAGGCGGCAGCCTCGGTCTCCTTGAGCACCGCGTCGTACTTCGCCTTGTTCGTGAAGCCGGCCGCCCACTTGCACATCGTGCCGCTGCCGCACATGTTGTAACTGACGAAGCGCAGCGGGGGCGCGCTGCCGGGGCTCACGGTGTCGGCCTGCGCGGCCGGTGCGCCGAGGACGAGGGCGGCGGCGAGGCTGCCGAGGAGAGCCCCGACGCTGCCGAGTGCCTTACGTGGTCTCAAGAATGACTCCTGGTGAACCGGGCGGCGACACCGGCCTGCGGGCGTGCCGCCCTCGCGAAAAGGACCGCGTAACGGTAGGCGCTGCCGCTCACGGCCCCGACAGCGGGGTTCTTCGCCCCCGGCGACTCCACCGGGCGGGCATGAGCGTCTACCGCCCCTCACCCTGAAGCGCGGTCGTCACCGGGCGTACGCGAAGAAGATCCGCGCCGCGGCGCTGAAGGGTCTCAACTGCGCCCTGGTGGAAAGTGGTCCGCTCGGTGGTACTGGCGGAATACGGCTCGGTACGGGGCGACCTCGGCCGAATCCAAGCGGGCCCCTCGCTGTAGAACAGCCCGCCCTCATACCCGGAGGGCGCCATCGTCGCGCCCTCGTGCGCCGTGGTGGTCGTGCACGCACCGCACCCGGTACGCCCCGGCGAGGACGGTCGTGCACTCGACGTCCCCGTTGCTGAGGCTGCGTCGGCGTCACTCCGGCGAAGGCACTGGTGACAGTGGTCACCGTCCCTCCGCCGCGCCACGTCCCGCCTGTGCTTCTGCGGCTCGCGAGCGCTAGCCGTGCGTACCCGTGAACCCGACGAACCCGCCCCACGCCTCCGGCGAGACGACGAGCCGGGGCCCGTCGGCGACCTTGGAGTCACGGACGTGGACGGAGGCGGGGGTGGTGGCGACCTCGACGCACGAATCGCCTTCGCTGCTGCTGCTGTAGGAGCTCTTGAACCAGACCAGAGCAGAGACATCCCCTGGCGAGGTGCTGCGCGTCATGTCTCTCCTAGCAGTTGCTCGATGACGGCGGCGGACTCACCGGGAGTGAGGGCCTGCGTCCGAATGATCCCGTAGCGCAGCTCCAGAATACGGAGCTGTCGGAGGTCGGTCACGGGCCGCCCACCCGCGACCGCAGGCGAACGGCCGACCGCCGTCCCGTCCTCGAACTTCAACACTTCGATGCCCCCAGCGAGGCCCGCGTGCTCCTCGCGGCGCATGGGCATGACCTGGAGCTCGACCTGCCGCCACCGCGCCACCTCCAGGAGGTGTTCGAGCTGGCGCCGGAGTACTGCCCGCCCTCCCAAGGGGCGCCGGAGCGTCCACTCCTCCAGGACGAAACTCAACTCGGGCGCAGGTTCACGGTCGAACACGGACTTCCGAGCGACCCGCGCCGCCATGTAGCGCTCCACCTCATCCTGCGCATAGGCCGGCCGCCGCATCATCAGCAACCCCCGCGCGTACTCGGGCGTCTGCAACAACCCGTGCACGTTCAGCGGCTCGTACAACTGCATCTCCACGGCCTTCGCTTCAAGCTGCGCCAGCTCACGCACCTTCTTCGGGTAGCGGACCTTCGCCACGTCGTCCTTCATCGCCGACAGCAGCCCGTCCGCCCGCAGGACCTCGTCCGCCTTGTCCAGGTACTCGGGGCGTGGGATCCGCTTGCCGCCCTCGATCTTGTAGACGAGGTCCTCGCCGTAGCCGAGCGCCACCCCGAAATCCGCCGCGCTCATGCCCACCGCCTCGCGCCGCAACCGCAGTTGGCGACCCACGGTGGCGACGACGGCGACGCCCCACTCGTCGTCCGGGTCGACTTCCCAGCCGCTTTCCTCCGCCGACATCCCGCACCCCTCCACCCGAACCGTGCGCAGAAATGCGTCGGCCCCCGCCGGGATTGCAGTCCCATGCGAGGGCCTACCAACCAGGAAGCTCAAACCTTCCCGATGGATACTCGACAGCGTAGTCGGCGACAGCGGCCCACGTCCCGCCCACCCGCCAAGAACCACTCTTCCCAGCGTACTTCCGGCGGAGTGTGCCACGAGCGGACCCGCCTCACCCGCAACTTCACGGTCCTCGACAACGCCCTCATCCAGCACGAGGTCCTGGGCGGTGCGGCGATCGCCATCGCCTGCTACATCGCCTCGCAGCCCGAGGGCACCCGCGTGGACATCAGGACCCTCGCCGACAAACTCCGCTTCGGCCGGACGACCGTGTCGCGGGCCCTGAACGCCCTGGAGGCCCACGGCTACCTGCGCCGCACGGTGGTCCGCACCCCCGACGGCCGCGTCTTCACCCACACGGTCTTCTGCCACAAGCCGTCCCAGGACCAGCCGGCCCCCCAGAAGCCCCCACGCAGGCACCCACCAAAGCCGGCCCCGACTCCCCCGCCGGACCCCGAACCCACCCCCGAACGCCTCACCCGCCGCCCCCTCCCACCCGTCCCCCGCCCCGGCTTCCCGGCCCGCGAACTCCTCCGCGTCGCCCTCCGCGTCCTCCTCGACCTGCGGAACGCGGACCCCCGCCTGTACGTCTCCGAGGCCGACGCCGACCACCTCGCCCTGGGCGTCGCGGCCTGGCTGGAACGCGACGCCTCACCGGAGACCATCCGCCACGCCCTGACGTCCCACCTCCCCAAGGGCCCCCTCACCCACCCGGCAGCCCTCCTCGCCCACCGCCTGACGACCCACCTCCCCCCGGCACCGCCACCACTCCCCACCCCCACTCACACGCCACCCCCGCCACCCGACCCCATCTGGCTCTGCGACGACTGCGACGTCACCTTCAAGTCCCCGGCCCCGACCTGCCCCTCCTGCGGCCACACGAACGCCACTCCCTCCACCAGACCGGTTCTCCGTTGCTGACGAAAACCGCCGCATGACAGCATGGCTCGGGTGAACGACCACGGGGAGAAGACGACAGGACCTCAGCAGCACTCCAGAATCGCCGACTTGACGTACTCTGCCCCGCCCCCGGCCGACCAGGTCCCCGCCCCGCCCCGGGAAGCGACCGACCCAGAGGCAGCGGCGCGGCGCGAGTTTGCCCGTTTGCTCGGCGAATTCCGGCGGACCGCGGTACTGGTGCCGTTCGACGAGCTGGGGAGCCTCTGGACGGCGGAGTACGGGGGCGTGCGGTGGATCTGCGCCTTCTCCGACGAGGAGGCACTCGCCCGGTTCGCCGAGGCGCGCGGAGAAGCGGCGCGGGAGTGGACGTACCGCACCGTCCTCGGCGCGCGGCTGCTCGACGCGATGGTCCCGATGCTGCCCGGCCCGGGCGGGGTGGCACTGGACGCGGGGAGCGCCGGCGGGATGGTGTTCCCGCCGGTGGCGGGGATCGTCCCGGACGAGGTGGCGGTCGATCTGGCAGAAGCAGGGGGAACGGGGGAGCAGTGAGCGGCAACGAGCCTGATCTCGCCGCGCCGGCGGAGGCGCTGGCGGCGATAGCGAAGGGTATCGACCTGGCCCATGCCGAGCTGAAGGAGCTCGGCATGATCGGCGAGGCGACGACGGGCCGGGGGTTCTCGGAACTGGCCCTGACGGGGATCGAGTTGGGGCACGCGGGGCTCACCTCGACGCTGGAGACGTTCTGCGAGCGGTGGGAGTGGGGGGTGCGCGGGCTGACTCTGCGGGGGAACGCCTTCGCGCAGGGCGTGGGCCTGTCGGCGGGTTCGTTCGCCGAGCAGGACCAGTACGTCAAGGACACGATCAAGATCGGCGTGAACTCCCTCAACGGCAACCCGCACCTGTCGGAGGACGAGGTCAAGCAGATGCGCTGGGACACGATCCGCGACCAGTCCGCGACGGACGGTGCCGACTGGAGCGTCGAGTCGATGAGCGCGGCGAACGACGAGGTCAAGCAGACCTGGAAGAACACGGGGTACGACGTCATGGACTCGCAGATGGACTCCCTGGAGCGGTCCGGTCTGCTCGACGGCGAGCTGCGTAACCGTATCGACGAGCGGGTCAGGGAGGACTTCGATCCCGACCAGGCGACGATCGACCAGGCCGAGCAGCCGCGGTGGGGGGAGAGCCGCTGATGGTGGACCTGAGGGGGTGGGGCGACAAGCTCGTCGACGGGTGGGACAAGGCCGTCGACAAGGGCGGCGAGCTGCTCGGCGAGGGCGTCGACTACGTCACCGACAAGACCGGTCAGGCGCTGGACAAGGTGGGTGCGCACGACTGGGCGGACGCGGTCGAGGACTGGGGCGACGAGACCGCCTCCTCGCTCGGCGCCCAGGTCGGGGAGCAGCAGCTCGGGCAGACCGAGGACGCGGACGAGCTGGTCCACGGAAAGCCGGACCGCATCACCGCGACGGTGAAGAACCTGCGGGACTTCCAGAAGGCGTTCGACCTGGTCGGCGGCGGCATGCGGAGGCTCGACCCGTCCCAGTGGAAGGGCGAGGCGGCCGACGCGTTCCGGGCGAAGTTCCAGACGCTGCCGACGGACTGGTTGCACGCGGCGGACGCGATGGAAGCTGCGGCCAAGGCTCTGGAGACGTACGCGCGGGCGGTCGTCAGCGCCCAGTCCAAGGCGAGGGAGGCGATCGCCCTGTACAAGGAGGGCGACCAGGACTCCAAGAAGGCGGTCGACAGCTACAACCAGAAGGTCGACGCGTACAACGCGGCCCGCGAGGGGGACAGCCCGCTGCCCCGCCCGGAGCCGTTCTCCGACCCGGGCAAGGCGAAGCGGCAGCGGGCCCGGGAGCTCCTGAACGCCGCCCGCACGGCGCGCAACGAGGCCGGTGAGACGGCGACGGCCGCGGTGCGTGCCGCGCTCGCGCACGCGCCGCAGGAGCCGAAGGGCCTGGAGAAGGCCAAGCTGGAGCTGCTCGACCTGGGCGTGGGCACGGGTGTCGAGCTGATGCACGTCGGCGGCGGCGTCGTGAAGGGCACGGCCGGTCTGGTCAACTTCGTGCGCTCGCTCAACCCGATGGACCCGTACAACCTGACCCACCCGGCGGAGTACTACAAGGGCGTCAACATGACGCTCGCCGGTCTGGTCTCGATGGGGGCCAACCCGGACCGGGCGCTGAAGAACGCCTGGGACGGGTTCAAGGAGGACCCGTCGGAGGGGATCGGCCGCCTCATACCGGAGCTGCTCGGCACCAAGGGCACGGGGCTGGCCCGCGGCGGTCTGCGCGCCGGGCTCGACGCCAAGCGTCCGCCGGGCGGGAAGCCGGACGGCGGCCGCACCGATCTGAACAAGGACCCCGCGAACAAGGGGCAGCGGTGCTCCGAGTCCGTCTGCAAGCAGGACCCGATCGACATCGCGTCGGGCCGGATGCTGCTGCCGCAGACGGACGTCGCCCTGCCCGGCTCCCTCCCGCTCGTCTTCCGGCGCACCTTCGACTCGTCCCGGCGGTCCGGGCGGTGGTTCGGCCCGACGTGGTCGAGCACGGTGGACCAGCGGCTGGAGATCGACCCCGAGGGGGTCGTGTTCAGCTGCGACGAGGGCAGCCTCCTCGCCTACCCGCACCCGGCCCCTGGGGTGCCGGTCATGCCCGCCCACGGCCGGCGGTGGCCCCTGGACCGGGTGGACGACGGGTACACGATCACCGATCCGCTCAGCGGCCGGGTCTGGCACTTCGCGGACCACTCCGACGACGTCGCCCTGCTGGCCCAGATCGACGACCGCAACGGCAACTGGATCGCCTTCGAGTACGACGAGTCGGGTGCGCCGACGTCGATCGTCCACCACGGCGGCTACCACCTGAGGCTCACGACCGCCGACGGCCGGATCACGGCCCTGCACCTGGCCGGGGCGGCGGCGGACGGATCCGACCAGGAGATCCTGCGGTACGGCTACACCGACGGTCACCTCACCGAGGTCACGAACTCCTCGGGCCGGCCGCTGCGCTTCGGCTGCGACGAGCACGGCCGGCTCACGTGGTGGACCGACACCAACGGCAGCCGTTTCGACTACGTCTACGACGACCAGGACCGCTGCACCTACCAGTCGGGCGCGAACGGCCATATGGAGACGACGTTCACGTGGGACGACGTCGACCCCGCGACGGGACTGCGCTCGACCACCCTCACCACCGGCAGCGGCCGCACCGAGCGTCATCTGATCGACGCCCGCTCGAAGGTCGTCGCCGAGATCGACCCGCTGGGCGCGGTCACCCGCTTCACGTACGACCGCCACGACCGGATGCTGTCCCGGACGGACCCGCTCGGCCATGTCAGCCGCACGGAGTACGACGGCGAGGGCCGCCCCGTCCTGGCCGAGCGCCCGGACGGGCGGCGGGTCCGGGTGGAGTACGACGCCGACGGCATGCCCGTGCGGATCGCGGGGACCGACGGCACGGTGACGCGCCAGACCTTCGACGCGCGCGGCAACCGCACGTCGGTGACCTCGGCGTCCGGGGCGCGCACGGAGTTCGCGTACGACGAGGCGGGCCGGCTCACGGCGGTGACGGACCCGCTGGGCGCCACCACCCGTATCGCCGTGGACGCCCGGGGCCTTCCGGTCGAGGTCACCGACCCGCTCGGTGCGACGACCCGCTACGAGCACGACGCCTTCGGCCGTACGGTCCGGATCACGGACCCGCTCGGCGCGGTCACCCGGCTGGAGTGGACGGTCGAGGGCCGCCCGTCCCGGCGCGTGGCGCCCGACGGCACGGTGGAGTCGTGGACGTACGACGGCGAGGGCAACTGCCTGACCCATACGGACGCGCTGGGCGGCACGACCCGCTTCACGTACACGGACTTCGACCTGCTGACCTCCCGCACGGACCCGGACGGCGTCCGCCACGAGTTCGCCCACGACATGGATCTGCGGCTGACGCGGGTGACGAACCCGCAGGGTCTGACCTGGGAGTACGCCTACGACCCGGCGGGCCGGCAGATCGCCGAGACGGACTTCGACGGCCGGACGCTGGGCTACGCGTACGACGCGGCCGGTCGCCTCACCTCCCGGGTGAACGGCCTCGGTGAAACGATCCGCTTCGAGCGCAACGCGCTGGGCCAGATCGTCCGCAAGGAGGTCGAGGGCGTCGGGACGACGACGTTCACGTACGACGTCTTCGACGAACTGGCGGAGGCGGTCAGCCCGGACGCCCGCCTCGAACGCCTCCGCGACCGCCACGGCCGTCTGAGGTCCGAGACCGTCAACGGCCGGACGATGACATACGCGTACGACGACCTCGGCAGGCGGGTGGGACGCACCACCCCGACCGGCGCGGTCAGCGAGTGGACGTACGACGCGGCCGGCCGCCGGACGAGACTGACGTCGTCCGGCCGTGAACTCACCTTCTCCTTCGACGCCCTGGGCCGGGAGACGGCCCGCAGCATCGGCGACTTCACCACCCTGACGTCGTCGTACGACGAACTGAGCCGCCTGACGACCCAGGAGGTCACGGCCCGTTCCGGCCGCCTCCAGCACCGCGCGTACGCCTATCGCCCCGACGGCGCCCTGACCTCGGTCACGGACGCCTTCTCAGGCACCCGCCACTTCGACCTGGACGGCGCGGGCCGGGTCACGGCGGTCCGTGCGGACCGCTGGACGGAGCGCTACGCCTACGACGAGGCCGGCAACCAGACGGAGGCGACCTGGCCGTCCCGCCACCCGTCCCAGGCGGCGACGGGCCCGCGCGCCTACGAGGGCAACCGCCTCACGCAGGCGGGCGCCGTCCGCTACGAACACGACGCCCAAGGCCGCATCACCCTCCGCCAGAAACCCCGCCTCTCCCGCAAACCGGACACCTGGCGCTACGCGTGGGACCCGGAGGACCGCCTGCGGTCGGTCACCACCCCGGACGGCACGGTCTGGCACTACACCTACGACCCCCTCGGCCGTCGCATCGCCAAGCAATCGGCCCTGGAGACGGTCCACTTCACGTGGGACGGGACCACCCTCTGCGAGCAGACGACCGACCAGGTCATCCTCACCTGGGACCACGCGGGCCTCCGCCCCCTCTCCCAGACCGAACGCCGCACGGACACGACCGACGACCGCTTCTTCGCCATCGTCACGGACCTCATCGGCACCCCCACGGAACTGGTCGACGAGTCGGGCGAACTGGCCTGGCACACCCGCGCCACCCTCTGGGGCACCACCACCTGGAACAAGTCCGCCACCGCCTACACCCCCCTCCGCTTCCCGGGCCAGTACTACGACCCCGAATCCGGCCTCCACTACAACTACTTCCGCTACTACGACCCGGAATCGGCCCGCTACCTGACCCAGGACCCCCTGGGCCTGACCCCGGCCCCGAACCCGGCCGCGTACGTCGACAATCCGCATACGTGGAGCGACCCTCTTGGTCTGAGTCCGTGCGAGGATCCCAGTCATGACACCTCAAAGAGCAGAAGAGAGGCGTTTCGGAAGGCAAAACAACATCTGGGAATTCCCATGTCGCAGCATCCTGACGAGATCCAACGGGTCCCCATGACCGATCGTGACGGCAACCGGATCCTGGACGCCAATAATCAGTTCGTCATGACGCGCGAATACATCTTCACCCGGGCGGACGGCAGCCGTGTCATGATCCAGGATCACGCCGCAGGGCACTACTACGGCGAGGGCGGCCAGGGCGACCAAGGCAGCCATTTCAACGTCAGGCCCATCGAAAACACCCGGACCGGACATGTTCCCGGCACGGCGAGGCACTATGACTACTGACAGGATACGTGGATGACTTGGATCTCCCTTCTCGCCGACTCCGCAGGATTGGAGAGTATTTATGGAGGACATGTTCCTGACCTCGAAGACGTGTCACTCCACGAGGTCGAAATCCTTCGCGAAGGTCCGGCACTGAACCTCAGGTTCGACATGCCGTCCTTTCCGAAGCAGCCTCCGAAAAAGTGGAGCGTCCAGGGCTTCAATACGGTCCAGGTCACCTTGGGCCTCTCCGGCCTGCGAAGCGTCTCACTCAGCGGTTTCACTTCGAACCCTGTGGTGTCGATCTCCCTGCGAGCTCAGGACGGAATCACGCTGGGGATCGAATCCGTCCCGGTCCAGTTGCTCGCCACCGCAGAAATGGCCTATATTTTTCGGATTTCCGCCTACACCAACAGCGTTGACTGAGCCACGCCACCGCATCTCCAATAGGAGCAACAGAGGGCCTTGAGCCGGGGCACTCGCACAAGAGGAGTCGAGGATGTGGGAAAGCGTCGTCGTCGAGGTGATCCCGGCCGGGGAGCGGCTGGAGTTGGTGCCGTTGGAGGTCGGGCACGCCGAGGAGATGGTGGGGGTGCTGGGGGATCCGGCGCTGCACCGGTTCATCGGGGGTGCGCCGGAGGGGCTTGAGGGGCTGCGGGCCCGGTACGCGCGGTGGGCGGCCGGGGCGCCGGAGCCGGGGACCAGCTGGTGCAACTGGGTGGTGCGCGAGCGGGAGGGCGGGCGGCTCGTCGGGACCGTGCAGGCCACCGTCGCCGGCGGTGTCGCCGAGGTCGCCTGGGTCGTCGGGACCGCCTGGCAGGGGCGCGGGTACGCCTCCGAGGCGGCCCGCGCGCTCGTCGGGTGGCTGCGGCCCCGGGTCCGTACCGTCGTCGCCCACGTCCGCCCCGGCCACACCGCCTCGGCCGCCGTCGCCCGCGCCGCCGGGCTCGTACCGACCGATGAGGTGCACGACGGGGAGGTGCGGTGGGCGGCTCCTCCCGAGCGCGTAGGGGACGAATCGGGCACGGGTGGTACCATATAGGGCATGATAAAGACGACGGTGTATCTCCCTGAGGCACTGGAGTTGCGCCTCGACGCGGAGGCCGCGGCCACCGGCGTCAGCAAGGCGGAGCTCATCCGGCGGGCCATCGCCCTGCTCCTGGACTCGTCGCCCCGGGCTCAGAAGGGCACCGGAGCGCTCCCCGTCTTCGACAGCGGGCGTCCGCGCACCGCGGCCGGCATGGACGACGCCGTGTACGAGCACATCAAAGAGCGGAACGCCCGGCGTTGATCATCATCGCGGACACGTCCGCCCTCTACGCGGCCTTCGACGCCGCACAGCCGGAACACGCCGCCGCCGCGGCGCTCCTCGACCGTGAGGTGTTCGCGATCTCGCCGCTCGTGATCACCGAACTGGACCACCTGGTGCACCGGGATCTCGGGTTCGCCGCCGCCCTGCAGATCATGGAGGCGCTCAACGCGAGGATCGAGGCGGGCCAGTACAAGCTCGCGGAGCTGCGCCTGGCGGACCTGACGTCCGCCCACGCCGTTCGGGCGAAGTACGAGGGGCTCCGCCTGGATCTGGCGGACGCCGTGGGCGTCGTGCTCGCGGACCGGTACAGGACCGACCGGATCTTCACGCTCGATCAGCGGGACTACCGGGCGATCGAGCCGCTCACCCGGGGCCTGACCTCGTTCCGTATCCTGCCCGCCGACGGCTGAGACGGCGGTCCTGATCCCGTCGGGACCGGCCGTGCCACCGGGTTCGTACCGGCAGACGAGAGGGCCCGGAACCGTGCCTACGGTTCCGGGCCCTTCACACGCGCGTCAGGGTCAGCGCGCCGCGTCCGGGTGGACCGACTCCGTGACCGGGCGGTCGTCGGCGGCCTTCTTCTCGACCGGCTTGCGGAGCTGGATGTTCAGCTCGCGCAGGCGGGTCTCGTCGAGCTCGGTCGGGGCGCCCATCATGAGGTCCTGCGCGTTGCCGTTGAGCGGGAACGCGATGGTCTCGCGGATGTTGGGCTCGTCCGCGAGGAGCATGACGATGCGGTCGACGCCGGGGGCGATGCCACCGTGCGGCGGGGCGCCGTACTGGAAGGCGCGGAGCATGCCCGCGAACTCGGTCTCGACGGTCTCGCGGCTGTAGCCGGCGATCTCGAAGGCCTTGAACATGATGTCGGGCTCGTGGTTCCGGATGGCGCCGGAGGACAGCTCGATGCCGTTGCAGACGATGTCGTACTGCCAGCCGAGGACGTCCAGCGGGTCCTTCGTCTCCAGGGCCTCAAGGCCGCCCTGCGGCATGGAGAAGGGGTTGTGCGAGAAGTCGATCTTGCCGGTCTCCTCGTCCTTCTCGTACATCGGGAAGTCGACGATCCACGCGAAGCGGAAGACGTTCTCCTCGAACTGGCCCGCGCGCTTGGCGGCCTCGACGCGGACGGAGCCCATGATCTTGGAGACCTCGTCGAACTCGCCGGCGCCGAAGAAGACCGCGTGGCCGGGCTTGAGGCCCAGGCGCTCGGTGAGGACCTCGACGTTCTCCTCGGTGAGGAACTTCGCGATCGGGCCGGTGAGGGCGTTCCCCTCGCCGACGCGGACCCAGGCCAGGCCCTTCGCGCCGAGGGAGACGGCGAAGTCGCCGAGGCCGTCGAAGAACTTGCGCGGCTGGTCGCCGGTGTCCGGGACGGCGAGGGCACGGACGTGCTTGCCGGCGAACGCCTTGAACTCCGACTTCTCGAAGACGTCGGTGATGTCGACGAGTTCGAGCGAGGTGCGCAGGTCGGGCTTGTCGTTGCCGTACTTCAGCATCGACTCGCGGAACGGGATCCGCGGGAACGGCGAGGTGACGTGGCGGCCGCCGCCGAACTCCTCGAAGAGCTCGGTCATGAGCTTCTCGATCGGCTGGAAGACGTCCTCCTGCTCGACGAAGCTCATCTCGACGTCGAGCTGGTAGAACTCGCCGGGCGAGCGGTCGGCGCGGGCGTCCTCGTCGCGGAAGCAGGGCGCGATCTGGAAGTAGCGGTCGAAGCCCGAGATCATGAACAGCTGCTTGAACTGCTGCGGGGCCTGCGGGAGCGCGTAGAACTTGCCCGGGTTGAGGCGGGACGGGACGACGAAGTCACGGGCGCCCTCGGGGGAGGTCGCGGTGAGGATCGGGGTCGCCATCTCGTTGAAGCCGAGGGCCGTCATCTTGGAGCGGATGGCGGCGATGACGGCGGAGCGCAGCATGATGTTGCGGTGCATGCGCTCGCGGCGCAGGTCGAGGAAGCGGTACTCCAGGCGCCGCTCCTCGTTGACGCCGTCGTCGGCGTTGATGGTGAAGGGGATCTGCTTGGCGGCGCCGAGGACCTCGACCTCGCCGACCTCGACCTCGACCTCGCCGGTGGGCAGCTCGGGGTTGACGTTCTCCGTGCCGCGGGAGACGACCTTGCCGTCGACGCGGACGACGGACTCCTTCGTCAGCTTGTCGAGCGCCTCGTAGGCGGGGGTGCCGGGGCGGGCGACGAGCTGCGTGATGCCGTAGTGGTCGCGCAGATCGATGAAGAGGATGCCGCCCAGGTCGCGCCGATTGTGCAGCCAGCCGCTGAGCCGGACGTCGGTGCCGACGTCAGAGGCGCGGAGCTCGCCGCAGGTGTGGGACCTGTACCGATGCATCGTCGTTCATCCAGTCTTCGGGATCGGAGAGAAACCTTGAAACCTCGGCCCGGGCGGTGCCGGGGCCGCACCAAGCCTACCGGGACACCCAAGATCGCGATTCGATCACTCTCGGTCGCCGCCGACCCGGACACGGTGGCGGCACACTGTCCGATATTCATAAAGTGGGGCAATGCGCACCGAGGACGTCCTGGCCGCGATCGCCACGGGCCTGTGGCGCTGGGACAACGCTTCCGGGATCGTCTCGCTCGACGCCGAGGCCGCCCGGCTGCTCGGGCTGCCCGCGGAGCCGGTGCGGCTGACCGAGGCGGCGGTGCGGTCGCGGTTCCATCCGGTGGACTGGAACGAGATCGACGGCGTGGTCAACCTCGCGGTGGCCGAGGGGACGCTCGCCGAGGCGCGGCTGCGGATCATGGACGAGAGCGGCCGGGTGATCCGTACGGTACGGAGCCGGTCGAAGCCGCTGGTCGAGGGCGGCGACTACCAGCTGGTCGGCACGATCCAGGAGGTGGCCGAGCCGCAGCCGGGGACGGCCGGGCCGCACACGCCGATCACGGGCGACTGGCGGCGGTCGCGGGAGGCGTTCCTGCTGGACGCGGGGCGGGCGCTGGCGGAGGCGCGGTCGACGGCGGAGGTGCTGCGGGTGGCGGCCTCGCTGTCGATGCCGGGGTTCTCGCCGGACGGGCTCGCGGTCTTCGGGATGTCGGGCGAGCGGCTGACGGTGATCGGGCACCACGGGCAGCGGGACGGCGACGAGGGTCCCTTCACGTCGATGTCGCTGGCGACGGACTATCCGGCGGCGGAGGTGGTGCGGACCGGGCGGGCGATCTACCTGCCGTCCCCGGAGGAGTACCGGCGCCGCTTCCCGACGACGTGGCCGCTGGCGGAGCCGTTCGAGCGGCAGTCGTGGGCGTTCGTGCCGCTGGTGGTGGCGGGGCGGACGATGGGCGCCTGGATGGCGGCGTTCAAGCACCCGGTGGCGTTCACGCCGGACGAGCGGTCGGTGCTGACGACGGTGGCGCGGATGCTGGCGCAGGCGCTGGCCCGGGCCGGGGTGGCGGAGTCGGAGCGGGAGCTCTCGCTGGGGCTCCAGCGGACGATGATGCCGGTGCTCGGGCCGGGGATCCCGGGGATCCAGGTGGCGGCGCGGTACGTGCCGACCGGCGGCGGGCTCCAGGTGGGCGGCGACTGGTACGACATGATCCGGCTGCCGGGCGGCCGGCGCGGCGGGGCGGGCCGGATCGCGCTGGTCATCGGGGACGTGCAGGGGCACGACGTGCGGGCGGCGGCGCTGATGGGCCAGCTGCGGATCGCGCTGCGGGCGTACGCCTCCGAGGGGCACCGGCCGGACGCGGTGCTGTCGCGGGCCTCGCGGTTCCTGTACGGGGTGAACGACGGGTACGGGGTGGACGGGGAGGGTCCCGGCGGCGGGCCGCGCTTCGCGACCTGTCTGTACCTGGAGGTGGACCTGGAGACGGGGACGGTGGACATCGCCCGGGCGGGTCATCCGGAGCCGGCGGTGCGGATGGTCGACGGAACGGTCCTGCAGAGGCCGACGGCGGGTGGGCTGCCGCTCGGCATCGACGCCGACACCGACTACCCCACGACCCGGCTCACCCTCGACCCCGGCGAGACGCTGATGATCTGCACGGACGGGCTCCTGGAGACCGGCGGGCACGATCTGGACAGCGGCTGGGAGCGGGTCCGGCGGCTCCTGGAGGAGCACCGGGGCGACGACCTGGAGGCGCTGGCCGACACCCTCGTGGAGGCCGTGCACGGCCCGGGCTCGCACCACACCACCGGGCCGCTGGCGGACCGGCGCGAGGACGACATCGCGGTGCTGCTGCTGTCCCGGCGGCCGGCGACGACGGTACGGGAGACCCCGCGCCGCACCCTGATGACGATCGCGCAGGCGGAGCCGGAGCGGATCGCGGAGGCGCGCGAGCAGGTGCGGCAGCTGCTGCACGACTGGACGGACGGGGACCAGCTCGACGCGGCGGTGCTGATGGTCTCGGAGATGGTCACCAACGTGCTGGTCCACACGGACGGCGATGCCCTGCTGACGGCCGAGGTGGCCTGTGGCGAGAAGTCCCGCCGGCTGCGCGTGGAGGTCTCCGACACCAGCGACGAGCTGCCGCACAAGCGCCATCCCGGCGAGATGGCCTCCAGCGGCCGCGGCCTGGTCCTGATGGAGATGCTCGCGGACGCGTGGGGGGTCGAGCCCCGCGGCGAGGGCAAGACCATCTGGTTCGAACTCCGCGAGCCGGCGGGCCCGGAGGGCTGCTGCGGGTAGGCGGCAGCGACCCCCGCCGGGCCGCTGCGGGTGGGCGGGCCGCGGGCGGTGCGGGTGGGCGGGCCGCGGGCGGTGCGGTCGCGTACGCGCGCGTGCGGGGCCCGGCCGGGCGCTCACCGCCGCCGCGCACGCGCGCGCGTACCGGCCTCCTCCAGGCGCGTACCCCCCCCTCCCGGCGCGCGGCCGGCGCTCAAGCGGCGGAGACTGGTGGGGTACGGCCGCCGGGGGGACCACGGAGCTGGTCATGGACACCCACAAGGTCGGCAGCGACACCACCGTCATCGCCGACAGCCTGGAGATTCCGGGGATCGGACACATCCCCGTCAACGCCTACGTACTGACCGCCGCCGAACCCGTCGTCGTCGACACCGGCCTGTCGCTGGAGGACCGGGACTTCCTCGCGACGCTCTCCGGGGTGATCGACCCCGCCGACGTGCGGTGGATCTGGCTCACCCACCCGGACCGCGACCACACGGGCGGGATCTTCGCGCTGCTGGACGCCGCCCCCCACGCGCGCGTGGTGACCACCTTCCTCGGCTTCGGGATCATGACGACCGAGCGGCCGCTGCCGATGGACCGGGTGTACTTCCTCAACCCGGGGCAGTCCCTGGACGTCGGCGACCGGGGCCTGCACGCCTTCCGGCCGCCGCTCTTCGACAGCCCGGCGACCGTCGGCTTCTACGACGACCGGACCCGGATCTGCTTCAGCTCGGACTGCTTCGGCGGCCCGATGCCGAGCGCCGAGCTCGCCGAGAGCGGGCACGCGAGCGACCTGAAGCCGGAGGAGCTGCGGGCCGCGCAGCTGCTGTGGGCGACGATCGACAGCCCATGGGTGCACGTGGTGGACCCGGAGAAGTACCGGGCGAGCCTGGCGCCGCTGCGGGAGACGGACCCGGAGATCGTGCTGTGCACCCATCTCCCGCCGGCCGTACGGATGACGGACCGGATGCTGGGCACGCTGGCGGCCGCGCCGGACTCCGACCCGTGGGTGGGCCCGGACCAGGTGGCCCTGGAGGCCATGCTGAAGTCCTTCGAGCCGGGCGGCGCGCCGGTCTAGGCGGCCTTCCGGACCGGTCCTTGGGCGGTCTTCCAGGGCCGGTTGTCCAGGCGACTTTCTAGGCGGCCTTCTAGGCGGTCGTCTCCGGGGTCGTACCGGCAGCCGAGCCGTATCGCGCGCGGAGTTCGCCGAGGATGCCGGTGGCGGCGGCGGTGAGCGGCACGGCGAGCAGCATGCCCAGGACGCCGGCCACGGAGGCGCCCGCGGTGATGGCCAGCATCACGGCGGCGGGGTGCATCTGGACGGTCCGGCTCTGGACCATCGGCTGGAGCACGTTGCCCTCGATGACCTGGACGGCGAGGACGATGCCGAGCACCCACAGGGCGATGACGAAGCCGCGGTCGGCGAGGGCGACGAGGACGGCGACCGCGCCGGAGAGGAAGGCGCCCAGGTAGGGGATGTAGGCGGTGACGAAGACGAGGGCGGCGAGGCCGACCGCGCCCGGCACCTGGAGGACCAGCAGGCCGATGCCGATGAGGACCGCGTCGACGAAGGCGACGAGGGTGGTGCCGCGCATGAAGCCCTCGACGGCCTCGAAGGCGCGGCGGGCCATGGCCTCGGCGGTGTCGGAGGTGCCGGACGGGACGAAGGCGCGCAGGGCGCCGACGGCCTTGTCGGAGTCGCGGAGGAAGAAGAAGATCAGCAGGAGGGCGAGGACGGCGGTGGCGAGCATCTGGCCGACGACGCTGAGCCCGGAGATCACTCCGGAGGCGGCCGTCCCGCCGAACCGTTCCAGCAGCGCCTTCGCGTTCTCGGCCAGGTCCTCCAGCGAGGTACCGGCGGCGCCGAAGTGCTCGGCGATGTCGAGGGCGGCCTGCCGGAGCGAGGCGAGGATCTGGTCGCCGGTCTCGATGAGCGCGGCGACCACGATGTACGTGGCGCCGCCGACGACCAGGAGGACGGCGGCGACGGTGACGGCGGCTGCGAGGGACGCGCTGACCTTCATCCGCAGCAGCCGCCGGTAGAGCGGGCCGAGCAGCGCCGTCCCGAGGATGGCGAGCAGCACCGGGGTCACGGCGGTCTTGAAGACCACGCAGAGCCAGATGAAGACGGCGGCCACCCCGGCCACGAGGAGCACCACGGCGCACCAGGCGGCGAGCTTGCGGGCGGGCTCGGGAAGCAGGGGCGTTCGACTCGTCTCCACCCGTCCATAAGATCACACCGATGTCCGCCGAATGCGGACATGACGGGCCGTCCGGGCGACGGCCCGTCACATCGGCGCCGCTCCCTACTCGCCCATGCCGTGCACGGCCGGGATGGTGCCGAGGCGGCCGGCCTGGAAGTCCTCGAACGCCTGGCGGAGTTCGGCCTGGGTGTTCATGACGAACGGGCCGTAGTGGGCCATGGGCTCGCGGATCGGCTGCCCGCCGAGGAGGACGACCTCCAGGTCCGGGGTGTGCGCGTCCTGCTTCTCGTCCGCGCGGACGGTCAGCGAGCCTCCCTGGCCGAAGACGGCCGTCTGGCCGAGGTGGATCGGGCGGCGCTCGGCGCCGACGGTGCCGCGGCCGGCCATGACGTACGCGAGGCCGTTGAAGTCCTCGCGCCAGGGCAGGGTGATCTCGGCGCCGGGGCGGAGGGTGGCGTGGATCATCGTGATCGGGGTGTGGGTGATGCCGGGGCCCTGGTGCCCGTCGAGCTCGCCGGCGATGACGCGGAGCAGCGCGCCGCCGTCCGGGGAGGTGAGGAGCTGGACCTGGCCGCCGCGGATGTCCTGGTAGCGGGGGGCCATCATCTTGTCGCTCGCGGGCAGGTTGACCCACAGCTGGAGGCCGTGGAAGAGGCCGCCGCTGACGACGAGGGACTCCGGCGGCGCCTCGATGTGGAGGAGGCCGGAGCCGGCGGTCATCCACTGGGTGTCGCCGTTGGTGATGGTGCCGCCGCCGCCATTGGAGTCCTGGTGGTCGAAGGTGCCGTCGATGATGTAGGTGACGGTCTCGAAGCCGCGGTGGGGGTGCCAGGGGGTGCCCTTGGGCTCGCCCGGCGCGTACTCCACCTCGCCCATCTGGTCCATCATGATGAACGGGTCGAGGTACTGGTAGTTGATGCCCGCGAACGCCCGGCGGACCGGGAAGCCCTCGCCCTCGAAGCCCTGGGGGGCCGTGGTGACGGCGAGCACGGGGCGCGGGGTGGCGTCGGCGGTGGCGACGACGCGCGGCAGGGTGAGCGGGTTCTCGACAGTCACGGCGGGCATGGCGGGACCTCCTTGATACGGCCTGAGGGCACGGTGGCCGGCTCGGCCTGTCCTCGTACGACCACTTTAGTTGAATGCTGAACTTCCTGCCACCCGAAACGCGGAACGCCCGGGAGGAATTCCTCCCGGGCGCTCTCTGCTCCTGGTCTCAGGATGGGTCAGCCGTACATCCGCCGCATCGCGAAGTCGACCATCTGCTCCACGGCCTTCGCGTCGAAGACCATCCGGTGGTCGCCCTCCATGTCGAGGACGAAGCCGTAGCCGGTCGGCAGCAGGTCGATCACCTCGGCGCCGGTGATCACGAAGTACTTCGACTCCTTGCCCGCGTACCGCCGCAGCTCCTTCAGCGAGGTGAACATCGGGATCACCGGCTGCTGGGTGTTGTGCAGGGCGAGGAAGCCGGGGTTGTCGCCGCGCGGGCAGTAGACCTTGGAGGTCGCGAAGATCTGCTGGAAGTCCTCGGCGGCCAGGGTGCCGGTGGTGAAGGCGCGTACGGCGTCGGCGAGGGAGGGCGGCGAGGGCTCGGGATAGAGCGGGGCCTGCTGCTGCCCGTAGCCGCCGGGCACCCCGCCCGGCATGCCCGCCTGGGGCGCGTACTGCCCCTGCTGAGGCGGCCCGTACTGCTGCTGCGCACCCGGATTCTGCTCGTAGCCGTACATGGGCCATGAGCCTACTGCGTCACAGATCGCCCGGTAGGGGTTGCCCTTATTACCGGTGGGTAGCATCATCGTAGAGAAGAGTGCGCTACCCGTGAGTAGGACCTGGGTAGCGCGGCACGAGGAAGCATCCCTCCCCGATCTTTACGGAGCCGTCGCCATGGGGCACT
The DNA here is from genome assembly GCF_039534915.1 of Streptomyces roseofulvus. Classification (NCBI taxonomy): domain Bacteria; kingdom Bacillati; phylum Actinomycetota; class Actinomycetes; order Kitasatosporales; family Streptomycetaceae; genus Streptomyces; species Streptomyces roseofulvus. The sequence continues at coordinate 4,009,542 of NZ_BAAAWE010000001.1, forward strand.
ACAAGTCGAATCTCCGCGACATCGAGTTCAACCTCTTCGAGGTGCTCGGCCGCGACAAGGTGTACGGCACCGGTCCGTTCGAGGAGATGGACGTCGACACCGCCAAGAGCATCCTCGACGAGATCCGCCGCCTCGCCGAGAACGAGCTCGCCGAGTCCTTCGCCGACGCCGACCGCAACCCGCCGGTCTTCGACCCCGAGACCAACACCGCCCCGGTCCCGGCCACCTTCAAGGCGTCCTACGACGCCTTCATGGAGTCCGAGTACTGGCGCCTCGGCATCCCCGAGGGCATCGGCGGCACCGTCTCCCCGCGCTCGCTCGTCTGGGCCTACGCGGAGCTGCTGCTCGGCTCCAACCCGGCCGTCTGGATGTACTCCTCCGGCCCGGCGTTCGCCGGCGTCCTCTACAACGAGGGCAACGAGGCGCAGAAGAAGATCGCGCAGATCGCCGTCGAGAAGCGCTGGGGCTCCACCATGGTCCTCACCGAGCCCGACGCCGGCTCCGACGTCGGCGCCGGCCGGACCAAGGCCATCCAGCAGGAGGACGGCTCCTGGCACATCGAGGGCGTCAAGCGCTTCATCACCTCCGGTGAGCACGACATGGAGGAGAACATCCTCCACTACGTCCTCGCCCGCCCCGAGGGCGCCGGCCCCGGCACCAAGGGCCTCTCCCTCTTCCTCGTCCCCAAGTACGAGTTCGACTGGGAGACCGGCGAGCTGGGCGCCCGCAACGGCGTCTACGCCACCAACGTCGAGCACAAGATGGGCCTCAAGGCCTCCAACACGTGCGAGATGACCTTCGGCGACAAGCACCCCGCCAAGGGCTGGCTCATCGGCGACAAGCACGACGGCATCCGCCAGATGTTCCTCATCATCGAGTTCGCCCGCATGATGGTCGGCACGAAGGCGATCTCCACCCTCTCCACGGGCTACCTCAACGCCCTGGAGTACGCCAAGGAGCGCGTCCAGGGCACCGACCTGGCCAACTTCATGGACAAGGCCGCGCCGAAGGTCACCATCACCCACCACCCCGACGTCCGCCGCTCGCTGATGACGCAGAAGGCGTACGCCGAGGGCATGCGCTCCCTCGTGCTCTACACGGCCTCCGTCCAGGACGCCATCCAGCTCAAGGAAGCGGCCGGCGAGGACGCCAAGGCCCTGCACGGCCTCAACGACCTCCTGCTCCCGATCGTGAAGGGCTACGGCTCCGAGAAGGGCTACGAGCAGCTCGCGCAGTCGCTCCAGATCTTCGGCGGCTCCGGCTTCCTCCAGGAGTACCCGATCGAGCAGTACATCCGGGACTCCAAGATCGACACCCTCTACGAGGGCACCACCGCCATCCAGGGCCAGGACTTCTTCTTCCGGAAGATCGTCCGCGACCAGGGCGCCTCCCTGAACACCCTCTCCGAGGAGATCAAGAAGTTCCTCGCGGTCGGCACCGGCGGCGAGGAGCTGGCCGGCGCCCGCGACGCGCTCGCCAAGGCGGCGGTCGACCTGGAGGCGATCGTCGGCAAGATGATCACCGACCTCACCGCCACCGGCGAGGACGTCAAGAACATCTACAAGGTCGGCCTCAACACCACCCGCCTGCTCATGGCCTCCGGCGACGTCGTCGTCGGCTACCTGCTCCTCAAGGGCGCGGCCGTCGCCGCCGAGAAGCTCGCGGCCGGCGCCACCGGCAAGGACGTCCCCTTCTACCAGGGCAAGATCGCGGCCGCGAAGTTCTTCGCCGCCAACGTCCTGCCCGGCGTCTCCACCGAGCGCCTCCTCGCCGACGGCGTGGACGGCAGCCTGATGGACCTGGACGAGGCGGCGTTCTAAGAACCCGCCTGGTCCTTACTGGAACGGCCCGTCCCCGGGGAGGGGGGCGGGCCGTTCTGCTGTCTTTGCGGGCTCGGTTCGCCTCCGGGGCGCCGCAAGCCGGGCTCACGACACCGGCCGTGCTCGGCCCGCTCGTCCCTCACGGGCCTGCGCGCGGGCGGCGCCGTTCCCCCGGCGCGCCCCTTCGGCTCACTCGCCGGGTCCTGCCGGGTGGGGTACGGGCTCCGCGGGCGGAGGGTCCGGGGCACGCGTGGGCCCGTCAAGAAGGCCCTGCCAAAGGGCTGCGTAAGGTGGGGCGCATGAGCAGCGCAGCTTCCCGACCGGCGTCCGCACCCTTCGGCCCCGGCCACACCGATGACCTGATGACCTTCCTCTCGGCGTCCCCGTCGCCGTACCACGCGGTGGCCAACGCCGCCGAGCGGCTGGAGAAGGCGGGCTTCCGCCGGGTCGAGGAGACCGCGGCGTGGGACGGGACCAGCGGCGGGAAGTTCGTCACCCGCGGCGGCGCGATCATCGCCTGGTACGTGCCCGCCGGCGCCGACCCGCACACCCCGTACCGGATCGTCGGCGCCCACACCGACTCCCCCAACCTGCGCGTCAAGCCCCGCCCCGACATGGGCACCCAGGGCTGGCGGCAGATCGCCGTGGAGATCTACGGCGGCACCCTCCTCAACACCTGGCTCGACCGCGACCTCGGCCTCGCGGGCCGGCTCACCCTCCGCGACGGCAGCCACCGGCTCGTCAACGTCGACCGGCCGCTGCTGCGCGTCCCGCAGCTCGCCATCCACCTCGACCGCAGCGCCAACGACGGCCTGAAGCTGGACCGCCAGCGCCACATGCAGCCGGTCTGGGGCACCGGAGACGTCCACGAGGGCGACCTCATCGAGTTCGTCGCCGGCGAGGCCGGCGTGGACGCCGAGGACGTGGCCGGCTGGGACCTGATGGTGCACGCCGTCGACGCCCCCGCCTACCTCGGCCGCGACCGCGAGCTCGTCGCCGGGCCGCGCATGGACAACCTGATCTCCGTGCACGCCGGCGTCGCCGCGCTCACCGCCCTCGCGGGCCGCGACGACCTCCCGTACATCCCGGTCCTCGCCGCCTTCGACCACGAGGAGAACGGCTCCGAGGCCGACACCGGCGCCCAGGGCCCCCTCCTCGGCACCGTCCTGGAGCGCTCCGTCTACGCCCGCGGCGGCGGCTACGAGGACCGCGCCCGCGCCTTCGCCGGCACGGTCTGCCTCTCCTCCGACACCGGGCACGCCGTCCACCCCAACTACGCGGAGCGGCACGACCCGACGCACCACCCGCGCGTCAACGGCGGCCCGATCCTCAAGGTCAACGTCAACCAGCGGTACGCCACCGACGGCACCGGCCGCGCCGTCTTCGCCGCCGCGTGCGAGAAGGCGGGCGTGCCGTGGCAGTCGTTCGTCTCCAACAACGACATGCCCTGCGGGACCACGATCGGCCCCATCACGGCCGCCCGCCACGGCATCACCACCGTCGACATCGGCGTGGCGATCCTCTCCATGCACAGCGCCCGCGAACTCTGCGGCGCCGAGGACCCCTACCTCCTCGCCAACGCCCTGGTCGCCTTCCTGGAGGGCTGAGCTCCGGTCAGGCGTCCAGGCCGGCGAGGATCAGCGGGAGGCGGCTCGCGCCGCCTTCCGTGAGCTTCACCGGGACGCCCCAGTCCTGCTGGTGGACGTGGCAGGCCGGGTACTCGTTGGCCGGGTCGTCGTCGCAGGAGGCGGCCATCGCGGAGACGTGCAGGACGCCCTCGGTCAGGGCCGGGTTCAGCTCCAGGTCGCGGAAGAGGTCCGTGCCCGTCCCCTCGCCGGAGAGCAGCAGCTCCGGCGGGGTGGAGGAGACCAGGAGGCGGGTCGAGGGACCGTACCGCTCGTCCAGCTTCTGGCCCGTCGGGGCCCGGAAGACGACGTCCAGGCGGAAGGCGCCGGGGGCGACCTCGGTGGCCTCGCGCCGGGTGCGGTGCGCGACCGCCTCCACCTGCACGGCCTCCTCGGGGAGGCGGAGCCGGGTGAGGCGGTGGCGCGCCGACTCGACGACGACGATGTCGTCGCCGGCCAGGACCGCGTCGCTGGGCTCGCGCAGATCGGTGGCGAGGGTGGTGACCTCGCCGGTGGCCGGGTCGTAGCGGCGCAGGGCGTGGTTGTACGTGTCGGAGACCGCCACCGAGCCGTCGGGCAGGGCCGTCACGCCGAGCGGGTGCTGGAGGAGGGCCTGTCCGGCGGCGCCGTCCCGGTGCCCGAAGTCGAAGAGGCCGGTGCCCACGGCGGTGTGGACGGTGCCGTCGGTGTCGATGTACCGCAGGGCGCTGGTCTCCGAGTCGGCGATCCACAGCCGGTCCCCGGCGGCGGCGAGCCCGGACGGCTGGGCGAACCACGCCTCGGCGCCGGGCCCGTCGACGAGGCCCTCGTTCGTCGTGCCGGCCGCGACCTCGACGGTCCCGGACTCGGGGTCGTACGTCCAGATCTGGTGCACGCCGGCCATGGCGATCCACACCCTGCCCTGCCACCAGGCGACGTCCCACGGCGAGGAGAGGTCCACGTCGAGCGCCGGGCCGGAGGTCGGCGACCCCTGCCACCACTGGCGGCCGGTGCCCGCGATCCGCTCCACCTCGCCCGTCGCCGGGTCGAAGCGCTGCAGCGCGTGGTGCACGGTGTCCGCGACGACGACGCTCCCGTCCGGCAGCAGCGCCAGCCCCTGCGGCTCGCGGAACACCCCCTCGCCGCCGATCCGGCGCACCACGGTCTCCCCGTCGGCGGCCAGCTCGACCAGCTGGTGCCGGGTGGTGTCGGAGACCAGGAAGGTGCCCTCCGGCAGGACGACCGCCTTCCCGGGGAAGCGCAGGTCGGTGGCGACGGGCTCCGGCGGCACGTACGGCCCGTCCCCGCGCCGCAGCGTCCCCTTCGCCTCGTGCTCCGCCTCCAGCTCCTCGACGAGCGTCCGGATCGCGTTGGCGTGCCCCTCGCCCGCGTGCTGGGCGACGACGTACCCCTCCGGGTCGATCACGACGAGCGTCGGCCAGGCCCGCACGGCGTACTGCTTCCAGGTCGCCAGCTCCGGGTCGTCGAGCACCGGGTGGTGCACCTCGTACCGCTCCACCGCGTCCACGACGGCCTGGTGCTCGGCCTCGTGCACGAACTTCGGCGAGTGCACCCCGACGATGACGAGCGTGTCCCGGTGCTTCTCCTCCAGCTCCCGCAGCTCATCGAGGACATGCAGGCAGTTGATGCAGCAGAACGTCCAGAAATCGAGCAGCACGATCTTTCCCCGCAGGTCGGCGAGGGTGAGGTCGTCGCCGCCCGTGTTCAGCCAGCCGCCCTTGCCGATCAGCTCGGGGGCACGGACACGGGCGCGGGAACGGGGGGCGGGCGCGGGGGTGGGCGCCGGAGCGGCATCGTTCATTCTTCAAGCTTGCCATCCGTCCGTGAAGCGGCGGTGACGGGCCCGTCACCCGGGTGCGGGACGCGGTGCGGACGGGATGCGTGCGGCGGGGCGTACGGGCGGTGCGTACGGGTGGATCGAGGGGGCCGGGTGGGGGGTGTGGGCGTGTCTCGGGTGGGGGGTGGGGCGGGGTGCGGGGTGGGGTGGGGGCATGACGCGTGCGGGCAGATCATCGGACTATTCCCGCCTCCGGGGGCGTCCGGGTGTTCGGGTCGGGGCCTGGCTTCTCGCCGGGGTGCTCGTGCTGCCCTGTCTCGTGCTCGCCGGATCCGGGGCGGCGCGGGCCGGTGGGGCCGGGGAGCGGGCACTGCGGCTGAGCGTCACGGTCAACGACCGGGCCGGCGCGGAGCGGCCGGTCGCCGTGCGGGCCGGGGGGCGGGTGGTGAAGCGGTACCGGCTGGTGAACCGGGGCGGGGCCGATCTGTACGGGGTACGGGTGAGCGATCCCGGGAACCCGGCCGGCACCGCGGTGCGCTGTCCGCGCCGGGTCCTCGTCGGACTCACCTCCATGGAGTGCGTCGCCCGCTTCCGAGCCCTGCCCGGGACCCGGGGCGCCACCGTCCGCGCCGAGGGCCGGATCCCCTCCCTCGGGCTGACCGCCCGCGCGACCGCCCGCGCCGGGTACACCGGCGTCCTCGGCTCCCTCGTCCTCGGCGAGCGGGTGCGCGTGGCCGTGGCGGCGGGCGAGGCCGCCCTCATGTACACCGTCGCCAACCGGGGCAACCGGGCCCTGTACGACGTCCGCCTCAGCGATCCCGCGCTCCGGCTCTCCGGCGCGGGGCTGGACTGCGGCGGGCGGCCCGGCCGCGTCCCCTTCCTCGCGCCCGGCGCCTCCGCGCACTGCACCGCGCGCGTCCGGCGGCCGGCCGGTACGCACCGCAGCACCGGTGTCGCCACCGCGACCGACCGGGTCGGGACGTACGACGGCGCGGGGCGCCCGGTCCCGGCGCCGCTGCTCACCGCCCGCGCCGGGGCGTCCTTCACCGTGCCGGAGGCGGAGGAGGAGGGGGAGAGGGAGCCGAAGGGAAGGAGGGAGCGGGAAGCGGCCTCGGGGGGTGGCGGGGTGGTCGGTGGTGGGGCGCCCGGGGCGCCGGGGGCCGCGGCCGCGCCTCCGGCGGGGGGTGCGATGCCCGTCGGGCCGCCCGCGCCGGACGCGGCGCCGGCGGCCGACGCCGGTGAGGTCGGGGCGGGCGCGCCGGGTGCCGTGCCCGGGGGTGCCGGCGGTGTCGGCGGTGTCGGCGGTGGAGGAGGTGACGGGCTGGTCGAGGCGCCGGCCGCCGTGCCGGAGGGCGTACCGGAGGGAGATGCGGTGCCCGCCGCCCCGCGCCCGGATCCGGCTCGGCCCCAGCCGGCGCGGCCGGATTCCTCGCGCCCGGACTCCCCCGCGGCGGACACCCCGCCGCGGGCCGCCGGTCTCGACGACGAGGGGTTCCTCGGGCGGCTTCGGCGGCGCGGGCGGGAGGCGGACGAGATGGGGGTCGTCGTGATGCTGCTGCTCCTGCTCGTGCCCGCGGCCCTCGCCGCCGCTCTCTTCGGCAACCGGAGGTCCTGACCCGTGGCCCTGCTCGAAACGCTCGTCGTCGTGTTCGGGATCGCCCTGCTCGGCGCGGTCGCCGTCGTCGTCAAGACGCGGCTGTTCCCCGTCCCCGAGAGCGAGGAGCCGCGCGAGGACGTCGCCGAGTACATCGCCATGATGGTCTCGGTCCTGTACGCGATCGTCCTCGGGCTCTGCCTGGTCTCCGTCTGGGACACCCGGTCCGCCGCCTCCGACCACTCCCAGGCCGAGGCGAGCGCCCTGCACCAGACGTACCTGCTCGCGGACGCCCTGCCGGAGGACCGGCGCGAGCCGCTGCGGGCGGCGGCCCGGACGTACGCGGACCACGTCGTGGACGTGGAGTGGCCGATGATGGCGGCCCGGCAGCCGCTCGCGCCCGAGGGCTGGCGGCTGCTCGAGGAGCTCCGGCGGGCCGGCGAGGTCGGCGACACCGCCACCGTCTCGCAGCAGATCGCCGCCCAGGAGGTCCTCGCCCAGCTCGGGTACGTGGACGACGCGCGGCGCAGCCGGGAGGCGGCGGCGGAGGAGCGGCTGTCGCCGGTGCTGTGGGCCGGCCTGGTCCTGGGCGGTTTCCTCACCCTGGCCTTCATGTTCATCTTCGGGATTCACCACACCCGCACCCATGTGGTGATGGTGATGGGCCTCGCCGGCTTCATCGCCTTCACCGCGCTGCTGGTCCATCAGCTCGACGAGCCCTTCGGCGAGACGCTGGGGACGGGGCCGGAGGCGTTCACCCGTTACTTCGAGTGAGGGGGCCGTTGTTTCACGTGAAACAGGGCACGGGAGGCATGGCGTATGAAATACCTCGTACGGGACAAGATCTTCGCGCTCGGCGACGACTACTGGATCGAGGACGAGGGCGGTCGGCACGCCTTCCTCGTCGACGGCAAGGCGCTGCGGCTGCGGGACACGCTGGAGCTGAAGGACCCCGACGGGCGGGTGCTGGTCACCCTGCGGGAGAAGTTCTTCGCGCTGCGGGACGCGATGACGATCGAGCGGGACGAGCGGCCCCTCGCGACGGTGCGCCGCAAGCGGCTCTCGCTGCTGCGCAACCACTACCGGGTGTCCCTGGTCGACGGGACCGAACTGGACGTCAGCGGGCGGATCCTGGACCGGGAGTTCGCCGTCGAGTACGACGGCGAACTCCTGGCCCACATCTCCCGCCGGTGGCTGCGCGTCCGGGACACGTACGCCGTGGACGTGGTCCGCGAGGACGCCGACGCGGCCCTGCTGATCGCGGTGGCGGTGTGCGTGATCCGGATGGCCGAGCGGGAGGGCTAGAGCGCCTTCGCCAGGGCCTGGTCGAGGTCCGTCCACAGGTCCTCGACGTGCTCGATGCCGACCGCGAGGCGGACGGTGCCGGGGCCGATGCCGGCCGCCTCCAGGGCGGCGGCGTCGAGCTGGCGGTGCGAGGTGGACGCCGGGTGCATGACCAGGGTCTTCACGTCGCCGAGGGAGACCGAGAGGGAGGCCAGCCGGACCGCCTCGACGAAGGCCCGGCCGGCGTCCCGGCCGCCCGCGAGGTCCAGCGAGACCACCCCGCCCGCGCCGTCCGGCAGCAGCCGCTCGGCGATCTCCCGGTCGGGGTGGCCGTCCAGGCCGGGGTAGCGGACGGCGGAGACCGCCGGGTGGGCCGCGAGCCGGGCGGCGAGGTCGGCGGCCGAGGCGCAGTGGCGTTCCATCCGCAGCGGCAGGGTCTGCATGCCGCGCAGGGTCAGCCAGGCGGCGAAGGGGTCGGTGGTGGCGCCCAGTTCGACGGCGAAGTGGCGCAGCCGGGCGAGCAGCTCGGGGTCGCCGACGGCGACGACGCCGCCGAGGACGTCGGCGTGGCCGGCGAGGTACTTGGTGGCCGAGTGGATCGCGAGGTCGGCGCCGAGGGCGAGCGGGCGGCAGAGCAGCGGAGAGGCGAAGGTGTTGTCGACGGCGACGGGGACGCCGGCCTCGCGGGCGACGGCGGCGAGGGCCGGGATGTCGGCGACGCGGGTGGTGGGGTTGGCGATGGTCTCCAGGTAGAGGAGGCGGGTGGTGGGGCGCAGCGCGGCGGCGACCTCCGCCGGGTCCGTGCCGGAGACGTAGCTGACGTCGACGCCCCAGCGGGCGGCGAGGTCGGTGAGCATGGCGTACGTGCCGCCGTAGAGACAGCGCTGGGCGATGACGTGGCCGCCGCCGGAGAGCAGTCCGAGGAGGACGGTGTTGATGGCGCCCATGCCGGAGGCGAAGGAGAGCGCGCCGGCCGCGCCCTCCAGGCGGGCGACGGCGTCCTCCAGGGTGCGGACGGTGGGGTTGCCCATGCGGCTGTAGAGGAAGGAGTCGCCGGAGTGCATGGAGTCGGCGAGGGCGTCGGCGGACTCGAAGGCGAAGACGTGGCCCTGGTGGAGGGGGACGCCGAGCGGCACGCTGCCGGTGATCTCGACCCGGGGCGGGTGCACGGCGAGGGTCTCGGGGCGGACACCGTGGTCCGTGGTGGCGGGGCTCTCGGTGATCATGGACACAGTGTGGGAACCGCGGAGGGCCGTTCCCAGGTCCAATCCCAGGGAATTGGCGCTCTGGTTCCGGTCCGGGCTCGGGTGAGGGTCGTGTGCGATCCGGCCGACGCACCTTGTGTCCGGGGCAGGTGACAGGGAACCATACGGTGCACTTGCAAACTGCTGTTCGTGTTCGTCGTACTGCCATGGGGGCTCCGCGAGATGGGTTTTGACGAGGAATGGGCCGGCCTTCGGTCCACCACACCGGCACAGGAACCGACGGCCATGCGGCTGAACCAGCTGGACGACGGCACCGGCGGCCGCGGCGGCGTCGGCGGTGCCCCGGATCTGCGCACGGCGCCGGAGAAGAAGCGGGCGGCGGCGAACACCATCGAGACGGAGCTGGAGCCGGCCACCGGCAAGGCCGCCGCGTGGGCCGACGAGGCCACCTCGGGCGCGGTCTCGGCGTTCGGCGGCTGGGCCGTCGCCGCCGGCCTGAAGACGGTCGACACCACGTGGAACAACCAGGTCAAGGCGTTGCTCGCGCGGCTGGCCCACGAGAAGGGCGCGCTGCGCGGCACCGTCGGCACTCTCTCCGGGACCGACGTGGGCGTCCGCACGCAGATCAAGGGCGTGCAGGCGCCGGTCTCCTCGATCTCCGGTTACTGAGGAGGGTGCCGACATGCTGACGTACTCCGAGATCATGACCACCGACCTGGGCAAGCTCTCCGCCGCCGCCGACAAGTGGGACGAGATGGCGAAGGAGCTGCACCGGGTCGAAGGGCGCTACCGCGACAGCGTGCAGACGCTGCCCGACTCGCCGGCCTGGATCGGCCTGAGCGCCAACGCCGCGCGGACCAACTTCGCCGCGACCCGGTACGAGTACCAGGCGGCGCAGACCCAGGCGAAGGCCACCGCGACGCTGCTGCGCAACGGGCACCAGCAGTTCGTCGAGCTGAAGAAGCAGCTGGAGTCGGCCCGCGCCGACGCCGTGAAGGCCGGCATGAAGGTCTCCGAGGAGGGCAGGGTCGCCTACGACTACGGGCGGCTCAGCCCCGGCGAGCAGCAGGCCGTCAGGCACGACCCGGACTTCGCCAAGAGCATCCGGGAGGCGGAGACCGCCTGGGCCCAGCAGCTCGAGGACTGTGTGAAGGCGTTCGACCTCGCCGACCAGGACCTGAAGAAGGACCTGGAGGCCGTGGTGAAGGACGGCGGCGGCGACAAGAACGACGAGACGCGCGGGACCGGCTTCAACGGCGGCGCGGACAAGGTCGCCGCGGCCGACGAGAAGGCCAAGGACCAGCGGATGGACCTGGCCTGGCTGGAGATGAAGGACAACGAGACGCTGGACGACTACATCAAGCGTCTGCAGCGCGACGGCCTCACCAGGCTCACCGGCAATCCCCAGCTGGCGGAGCTGGTCACCAAGTTCACCAACGGCACGATCACGGCGGGCGCGTTCGCCGGTGCGCTGACGGCGGCCGGCATGTACTCGTACAAGCTGTCCAAGGCGCTGCGGCCGCCGTTCGTGCACCCGACCGCGCCCGGCACCTTCCTCTCCAAGCACTTCAACATGCGGCTGGCGGGTGCCGCTCCCGGCAGTCTGCTCAGCAAGGTCCCGCCGGGCCTGGCGACCGCCCTCACCGGCTCCGACGAGGCCGCCATGTGGGGCGGGTTCATGCGGAACGGCGCGTTCTTCATGCCGACCGCCGCCGAGGCCAACCTGATCAAGGTCGCGCAGAACGGCGGTCTCGCCAACGCGGCGAAGGCGGCCGGCTGGCTGCGCGGCGCGGGTGTCGTCGGCGGTGTCGCGTCCACCGCGTACGGGGTGGCCAACCTGGCCACGTACAACACCGACATGATCAAGGCGGATCCGGCGAAGTTCGCCACGGACCTGACCGGCACGGCCTTCAGCGCGTCGATGACGGCGCTGACCGTCGCCCCGAACCCGGTCACCCTCGGCCTGGCCGTCGGTACGGGCGTGGCGTACGGCGCCGCCCTCATCTGGGACAACCACGAGGCCATCGGCAAGGGCCTGGAGCAGGCCGGCGACTGGGTCGGCGACAAGGCGTCCGACATCGGCAACGGGATCAAGGACGGCGCGAAGAAGCTCGGCAGCGCGCTGAACCCGTTCGACTGAGCCGCGGCCGGGATTCGACTGAGAGGGACACAGGGACCATGCACACCGACGTCACCCCCTTCGAGCTGCACCGGTGGAAGGAGGGCGGCCGGCACGACTACCGGGCCGGCTTCAAGGGGGTCTCGCGGGAGTTCGGCGAGATCGTCCTCACCGCGCCGCTGCCGCGGAGCAACGCGGAGGCGGCCGTCGTCTCCGAGCTGCGCGGCGGCATGCTCCCCACGGCTTCCTTCGAGGCGCGCGGTATCCACACCGACGTCGTGAAGCTGCCCACCCTCAACCGGTCGACGCTCCGCGTCGGCGACCGGGTCGTCCCCATGTCGCGCAACCGCGCGGGCCTCACCCTCGACCAGCGGGCCCTGCACCTGCGGTTCGCGGGCGACGACTACCGGCTCTCCGCCCTCGACAAGAACGGCTACGTCCTCAGCCGGCTGCCGGACGACGAGGACCCGGGTGTCACCGTCACCGTCCGGGAGACCGGCCGCGGGAAGAAGCACCGGCTCACGGTGCAGGTGGCCGGCCGGGCGGAGGGCGGCGACCTGTCCCTGGCGCTGATCTTCGCGGGGGTGGACCGGTCGGCGCTGACGCGGCTGGGGGCCGTGAAGGCGGGGGTGTCGCGGGTGACGCACCTGTTCGCCGAGTCCCAATACTGACCGCCCCCCTTGCTGACCCTGACCCTTTTCTCTTCTTTCAAGCGAATGAGCGACAAGATGCCTTCCTTCGATGTGACCCGGTCCCGTTTCCGTCTCGCTGACGACCACGTGTTCGTCCTGGCCCAGATGGCGACCGGGCAGCCGGTGCCGGAGTCCCTGGCGGGCGCGGAGGCGCAGCTGCGGGAGGCCGGGCTGATCAACGGCGCCGGTGAGCTGTCGGCCCTGCTGCTGCCGGTGATGAAGACCGTCGTCCAGCCGACCGTGATCGTCTCCCTGGAGGCCGGCGGCCGGCAGGGCACGCTGCTCCACGGGCTCCTCGTCGGCGAGGAGAGCGTCGTCTGCCACGAGAGCTGGCCGGGCGAGGCCGAGGCCGTCTACCGGCTCGTCGAGCCGCGGACGGTGGTGTGGACGCTCGCCGACCTCGTCGCGCTCCGCCAGTCCGGTGACGTGCCGGGGGACGAGGCGGTCGTGGAGACGACGGTCGGTGCCCTGGAGGCGGGCCTGGCGGCCCTGGAGAAGGCGGCGTCGACGCCGGGCGCGGACGAGCGGGCCCTGGTGGCGGCGGCGCTGGCGGCGGCGGGCGGCCCGGCCGGTCCGCTGGCGGACCTGATCGTCGAGCTGCGCTCGCAGTGGCGGGTGACCGCCGCCTGGCAGGGGAGCCAGGGCGGTCAGGCGGGCGTCGTGGCGCGGGCCGTGGCGGCCTGGGACTGCGGGCCGCTGGGCTACTGGCTGCGGGAGCTGCCGGCGGAGCCGGTGGCCGAGGGCGGCGTCACGCCGGAGAGCGCGTTCCGCCTGCGCCGGGTCACGCCGAAGCGGCTGTGGCAGTCCCTGACGGACCTCCTCCCGGACGCGGCGGAACTGGCGGCCTGAGTCACCGGCTGCGGGGGGCCGTCCGGGGCTCGTACGTGATCAGGTCGAGCGGGTCCTCGTGCGGGTACGCGAGGCGGGGCAGGCCCTCGACGACGAGTGCCCCGCGCAGCCAGCCGAGCAGGACCTCGGTGAGGGTGCCGGTGAGCGGCGGCCCCTGACGGTCGTGCCGGGGGAAGACGATCAGCGGCCAGGCGTCGGGGTCGTCGCCCTCGGTGAGCCAGCACAGCTGGTCGCCGTCGATGGAGCTCGCGAAGGGCAGCAGGCCGCCGGGCTCCGGCCAGGCGGCCAGCGGGTGCCGGTCGGGGAAGTTCGCGCGCAGGCCGCGGTAGTTGTCGGTGCACCAGTGGGCCCAGGCCACGAGGTCGTACTCGCCCGTGCCCAGCGGCAGCTTGACGCGCAGCCAGTCGCACCAGACGCCGCCGCCGTACGTCTCCGTCAGCCGGACGTACTCCGCGGGCAGGCGGGTGCCGAGGCGCTCGTGCACCCAGGTCCAGTCCCGTTCCCCGAGGTACGGCTCCGGGGGCGGCGGGACGAGGGCGGTGAGGGTGTCGAGGCCGGTGCCGCCGCCGGTGAACGCGGCGCGCTGCGCCGGGGTCGGCGCCGGGCGGCGGGGCGGCGGCGTCCAGGGCCCCGCGGAGTCGCCGGCGAGGCCGCTGCGGGCGAGGGACCGGGCCAGGCCCTCGTCCACGAGCAGGGCGAGGGCGGGCAGCAGGGTGACGCCGAGGCGGCGCCAGGGGTCGCGGCCGGCGCGCTCGGCGTGCGGGTCGTGGAGGAGGACGGGCCAGGCGTCGGGGTCGTCGCCGGCGGTCGTGTCCCAGAAGAGGGTGCCGGAGGTGCGGGTGGCGCCGAAGGGGAGGACGCCGGGGGCCGTGCGGCGGGACTCCTCGACGAAGTGGCCGTAGTCGAAGCCCTCGCTGTCGCGGGCGTACGGCGTCTGGATCCAGAGCCGTTCGCCGAGGTCGAGGGGGCCGTAGACGTCGGCGATCGCCTTGTAGTCGGCGGGCAGCGGCAGTCCGAGCCACGCCTCGACGGCCGCCCAGTCGACGGGGATCGCGGGCCCTTCGGGCGGGGGCCCGAAGAGCCCGGCGAAGACGGCGACGGCGCCGTCCCGGGACGTCGCGCTCATCGGACCCGTGTCCGGCGCGGCGCGGCGACGCCGAGGACCCGGTCCTTGAGGGCGGGGAACTCCTCGCGGATCGCGGCGGGCTTCGCCGGGTCCAGGACGGCCCGCAGGACCTCCTCGCCGGGTCCGGCCTCCGCGACGATCTCGCCCCACGGGTCGACGACCAGCGAGTGGCCGGCCTGCTCGACGCCCGCGTGGCTGCCGGCGGTGCCGCAGGCGAGGACGTACGCCTGGTTCTCGACGGCCCGGGCCTGGGCGAGGAGCCGCCAGTGGGCGCGGCGGCGGGCGGGCCAGCCGGCGGGGACGACGAACGCCTCGGCGCCGGCGTCGACGAGGCCCCGGAAGAGCTCGGGGAAGCGGAGGTCGTAGCAGGTGCCGACGCCGACGGTGAGGTGCGGCAGGTCGAAGGTGACCAGGTCCTCCCCGGCGGCCATGAGGACGGCCTCGCCCTTGTCGAAGCCGAAGCGGTGGATCTTGCGGTAGGAGGCGGCGAGTTCGCCGTCGGGGGAGAAGACCAGCGAGGTGTTGTGGAGGGCGCCGCCGGCGGCCTCGACGAAGGAGCCGGCGTGCAGCCAGACCTCGGCGTCGCGGGCGGCAGCAGCCATTGACTTGTAGGTGGGGCCGTGGAGGGGTTCGGACTCGGGCTGGAAGAGGTCGGCGGCGAAGGCGCCCACGGGCCACAGTTCGGGGAGGACGACGAGGTCCGCGGCCCCGCGTTCCTCCCGTACGAGGCGGGCCGCGCGGGCCCGCCGGTCGGCGACCGGTTCGTCCGGGTCTACCGCGATCTGGATCAGCGAGGCGCGCACACTACCACCGTCCTGGCGTTGAAGCCGTCAACACCGGCCTACGATCGTCACACGAAAGCACTGCCGGGGTGCTCCCGGGGAGCGTAACTTAGCGTCCGAGCCTCCCATTCCACTGTCGCCCAGTCGTGTTTTCAGCCCGCACCGAAGAACGTCGAGGGGTCCCGTGACCGTCCATCCCAGCCTCCAGAACTACGCCGACGCCTGGACCCATTCCATCGAAGCGATAGCCGAGCTGGTGCAGCCGCTCGTGGAGGGCGAGTGGAACCGGGCGACTCCGTGCCCCGGCTGGTCGGTGCGCGACATCGTGTCCCATGTGATCGGCATGGAGACGGAGATGCTCGGCGACCCGCGGCCGATCCACTCGCTCCCGCGGGACCTGTACCACGTGCGCAGTGACTTCGCCCGGTACATGGAGGTGCAGGTCGACGTCCGGCGGCACCACACGGCGCCGGAGATGACCTCGGAGCTGGAGTACATCCTGATCCGCCGGGCCCGCCAGCTCCGCAACGAGAACCGCTCCCCCGACCACGTCATCCGGGCCCCGCTGGGCGCGGAGCAGACCCTGGAGCAGGGCTACCGGCTGCGGGCCTTCGACACCTGGGTGCACGAGCAGGACCTGCGGACCGCGCTGGGGCGGCCGGGGAACCTGGACTCGCCGGGCGCGACGGTGGTGCGGGACCTCCTCCTGGAGGCGCTGCCGAAGGTGGTCGCGAAGGACGCGGGCGCGCCGGCGGGGTCGGCGGTCGTGGTGGACGTGACCGGGCCGGTGGAGTTCCTGCGGACGGTGCGGGTGGACGCGGAGGGGCGGGGTTCGATCGACGGGGCGCCGTCGCTGGGCCCGGCGGTGACGCTGGCGACGGACTGGGAGACGTACGTGCGTCTGGCCTGCGGCCGGGTCCGGCCGGCCGAGGTGGCCGACCGGGTCAAGACCGAGGGCGACCCGGACCTGGCGGCCGCGATCCTCGATCACTTCGCGGTGACGCCGAACTGAGTCCTACACCGGCACGTGGACGGCCTCCACGCGGCTGGCGACGAGCCGTTCGCGTTCGCGCCGGTGGGTGCGGGACTTGAGGCGGAGGATCTGGGCGACGCCGAGGGCTTCGAGGACGAAGACCGAGGAGAAGGCGATCCGGTAGTCGTCGCCGGTCGCGTCGAGCAGCACGCCGATGGCGAGCAGCGTCGTCATGGAGGCGACGAACCCGCCCATGTTGACGATGCCGGAGGCGGTGCCCTGACGCTCCGGCGGGTTGGCCGGGCGGGCGAAGTCGAAGCCGATCATGGAGGCCGGTCCGCAGGCCCCGAGGACCGCGCAGAGGGTGACGAGCAGCCACATCGGGGCGTGGTCGCCGGGGTACGCGATCGTCGCCGCCCACAGCAGGGCGGTGGCGGCGACCGTGCCGAGGGCGAGCGGGGCGCGGGCGCCGCCGTGGCGGGCGATGATCTGCCCGTACGCGAGGCCGACGGCCATGTTGGAGAGCACGACGAGGGTGAGCAGCTCGCCGGCGGTGCCGCGGGACAGGCCCTGTGCCTCGACAAGGAACGGGAGCCCCCACAGCAGCAGGAAGACCATGGCGGGGAACTGGGTGGTGAAGTGCACCCACAGGCCGAGGCGGGTGCCGGGCTCGCGCCAGGACTCGGCGATCTGCCGGCGGACGTAGGCGGCGCCGGCGTGCTGGACCGGGGTGGGCTCGTACCCCTCCGGGTGGTCCTTGAGGAAGAGCAGCAGCAGGACCAGGACGAGGACGCCGGCGAGGGAGCTGCCGACGAAGGTGGTGGTCCAGCCGAGGCCGTGCAGGGCGCGGGAGAGGACGACGGTCGAGACCAGGTTGCCGGCCATGCCGATGAGGCCGGCGAGCTGGGCGATGAGGGGGCCGCGGCGGGCCGGGAACCAGCGGCCGCCGAGCCGCAGGACGCTGATGAACGTCATGGCGTCGCCGCAGCCGAGGAGGGCGCGGGAGGCCAGCGCCATCGGGTAGGTGGGGGAGAGCGCGAAGCCCAGCTGGCCCAGGGTGAAGAGGACGACGCCGAGGGCGAGGACCTTCTTGGTGCCGAGCCGGTCGACCATGAGGCCGACGGGTATCTGCATGCCGGCGTAGACCAGCAGCTGGAGTATGGAGAAGGTGGAGAGCGCGGAGGCGCCCACGTGGAAGCGGTCGGCGGCGTCGAGTCCGGCGACGCCGAGCGAGGTGCGGAAGATGACGGCGACGAAGTAGACGCCGACGCCGACGCCCCAGACGAGGGCGGCGCGGCGGCCGCCGGGCGGGTCGCCGGGGAGGGTGACGGCGGAGCCGTAGCCGGTGCGGCCGCTCACCGGTCCTCACCCCGGACCAGGCTGCCGACGCGGCCGAGGTGGCGGCGGACGGCGGCGGCGGCGCCCTCCGCGTCGCCGGCGCGCAGGCGGTCGAGGATCTCGGCGTGCTCGGCGATGTTCTGGGCGACCCGGTCGGGGTGGGCCTGCATCACGGCGACGCCCATGCGGAGCTGACGGTCGCGGAGCTGGTCGTAGAGGCGGGCCAGGATCTGGTTGCCGGCGTGCCGGACGATCTCGGCGTGGAAGCAGCGGTCGGTGACGGCGACCTCGCCGAGGTCTCCCTCTCCTGCCTGCCGCTGCTGCTCCTCCAGGAGTTCTTCGAGGCGGGTGAGGAGCGCGGGCGGGGCGGGGACGGCCTTGCGGACGGCGAACTCCTCGACGAGGAGCCGGGTCTCGACGACGTCGGCGATCTCCTGGGCGGAGACGGCGAGGACGAGGGCGCCCTTCTTCGGGTAGAGCTTCAGCAGCCCTTCCATCTCCAGCTTGAGCAGCGCCTCGCGGACGGGGGTGCGGGACACGCCCACGGCCTGGGCCAGCTCCCCCTCGGTGAGCAGGGTCCCGCCCTCGTAACGGCGGTCGAGGACCGCCCGCTTGACGTGGCTGTAGACCCGTTCGGCGGCGGGCGGCTGCTTGAGCGCTGAGGGCATGCGCACAGCATAGATACATCAGGTATGCGTCTGACAGCCGCGTCCGCATCCTGGACTCCTTACAGGCGGAAGTCGTAGTAGTCCGCCCCGCCGACGAGGACCGAGGTGAAGTGGACGGGCAGCCCGTCGGGCCGCCGCGGCACCTCCTGCGAGGTCCGCCGCGTGAACCCGAGCGAGAGGCCGGGGACGTAGGGGTCCTCCCCGTCGGCGTCCCGGGCGTCGAGCCCGGCGAGGAGGTCGTCGGCGGGGGTCGCGAAGACGTCCCGCCCGTCGAGCAGGACGCGGGAGGTACCGCTCCGCCCCTCGCCCGGCCACCACAACTCGACGGCGGTGACCCGGTCGTCCTCCTCCAGCAGCACCTCGACCCCGATCCCGCCGCAGGACGCGGACACCCTCCCCCGGCACGTGCCCGGCCGGACGCGGCTCCGCGCCCCGTCCCAGGGCGCGACGGCGGCCACGGCCTCGTCGAAGGTCATGCCGAGCCGTACGGGCCCGACGCCGTGCGGCGGTTCGAGTCGGAGTTCCATGGCGCACAGCAGAACATCCGGTGGTGGACGGACGCCACCACCGGATGTTTCACGTGAAACACGCCAACCGGACGATCAGGCCCAGGTGATGAGCCTCTTCGGCTGTTCCAGGATCGCGGCCACGTCGGCCAGGAACTTGGAGCCGAGCTCGCCGTCGACCAGGCGGTGGTCGAAGGAGAGCGCCAGCGTCGTGACCTGACGCGGCTTCACCTTGCCCTTGTGGACCCACGGCTGGAGCTTGATCGCGCCGACCGCGAGGATCGCGGACTCGCCGGGGTTGAGGATCGGCGTACCGGTGTCGACGCCGAAGACGCCGACGTTGGTGATGGTGAAGGTGCCGCCCTGCATCGCCGCCGGGGTCGTCTTGCCCTCGCGGGCGGTGGCGACGAGCTCGCTCAGGGACCGCGAGAGCTGGGGCAGGGTCTGGGCGTGCGCGTCCTTGATGTTCGGCACGATCAGACCGCGCGGGGTGGCCGCGGCGATGCCCAGGTTCACGTAGTGCTTGAGGACGATCTCCTGCGCCGCCTCGTCCCAGGCCGCGTTGATCTCCGGGTTGCGCTTGACGGCGACCAGGACGGCCTTGGCGATGAGGAGGAGCGGGTTGACCCGCAGGCCCGCCATGTCCTTGTCGGACTTGAGCTCCTCGACCAGCTTCATCGTGCGCGTGATGTCGAAGGTCACGAACTCGGTGACGTGCGGGGCGGTGAAGGCCGAGCCGACCATCGCCGCCGCCGTGGCCTTGCGGACGCCCTTGATCGGGACCCGGGTCTCCCGCGCGTCGCCGGCGGCGACGGCGACGGGCGCCTGGACCGGGGCGGCGGGAGCGGCGGGGGCCGGAGCCGGGGCCTGCGGGGCGGCCGGCGCCTGGACCGGTGCCGCGGGGGCGGCCGGGGCGGCGGCGCGGTGCACGTCCTCGCGGGTGATGACCCCGTCCGGGCCGGTCGCGACGACCGCCGCCAGGTCCACGCCGAGGTCCTTGGCGAGCTTGCGCACCGGCGGCTTGGCGAGCGGCCTGGGCGCGGCGGTCACGGTGCCGTGCCCGTTCAGCTGCTCGGGGACCACCGCGACGGGCGCGGCGGACGCGGTCTTGCGGGCGCGGCGCTTGGTGGAGCTGGCGGCCACGCCGTAGCCGACGAGGACCGGCTGGCGGCCCTGCGGCTCCTCGGCCTCCGGCGCGGGCGCCGGGGTCTCGACGGGTGCCGGAGCGGCCGCGGCCGGGGCCTCGGCGGGCGCGCCGCCGCCGACGTTCACCGAGATGATGACCTGGCCGACGTCGACCGTGGTGCCCTCGGGGAAGACCAGCTCGTGGACGGTGCCGTCGAAGGGGATCGGCAGCTCGACGGCGGCCTTGGCCGTCTCGACCTCGCAGACGACCTGCCCGTCGGTGACGGTGTCACCGGGCTGGACGTACCACTTGAGGATCTCGGCCTCGGTGAGGCCCTCGCCCACGTCGGGCATCTTGAATTCGCGGATCGTCATGGTCGTGCTCTCCTCAGTACGCCAGCGAGCGGTCGACGGCGTCGAGCACGCGGTCCAGGCCCGGCAGGTACTCCTCCTCCAGGCGCGCCGGCGGGTACGGCGCGTGGTAGCCGCCGACCCGCAGGACGGGGGCCTCCAGGTGGTAGAAGCAGCGCTCGGTGATCCGGGCGGCGATCTCCGCGCCGGAGCCGAAGAACACCGGGGCCTCGTGGACGACGACCAGCCGGCCGGTCTTCTCGACCGAGGTCTGGATGGTGTCGAAGTCGAGCGGGGAGATCGACCGGAGGTCGACGACCTCGACCGACTTGCCCTCCTCGGCGGCGGCCGCGGCCGCCTCCAGGCAGGTCTTCACCATGGGGCCGTACGCGACCAGCGTGAGGTCGGTGCCCTCGCGGGCCACCCGGGCCTTGTGGAGCTCGCCGGGGATGGCCTCGGTGTCGAGCTCGCCCTTGTCCCAGTAGCGGCGCTTGGGCTCGAAGAAGATGACCGGGTCGTCGCTCTGGATGGCCTGCTGGAGCATCCAGTAGGCGTCGGAGGAGTTCGCCGGGGTGACGACCTTGAGGCCCGCGACGTGCGCGAAGAGCGACTCGGGGGACTCGGAGTGGTGCTCGACGGCGCCGATGCCGCCGCCGTAGGGGATGCGGATGACGACCGGCATCTTCACGGTGCCGAGCGAGCGGGCCCGCATCTTCGCCAGCTGGGTGACGATCTGGTCGTACGCCGGGAAGACGAAGCCGTCGAACTGGATCTCCACGACGGGGCGGTAGCCGCGCAGGGCGAGGCCGATCGCGGTGCCGACGATGCCGGACTCGGCGAGCGGGGTGTCGATGACCCGGTCCTCGCCGAAGTCCTTCTGGAGGCCGTCGGTGATGCGGAAGACACCGCCGAGCTTGCCGACGTCGAGGCCCATGACGACGACCTTGGGGTCGGTCTCCAGGGCCTTGCGCAGCGACTCGTTGAGCGCCTTGGCGAGGGGAAGCTTCTGAACAGCCATGATTACTCGGCCTCTCCGTCCGCGAAGGACGCCTGGTAGGCGGCGAACTGCGCGCGCTCCTCGTCGACGAGCGCGTGCCCGTCCGCGTAGGTGTGGTCGAACATCGCCATGTGCTCGGGTACGGGCATGGCGCGGACGACCTCGCGGACGTGCTTGCCGAGGGCCTCGCTCTCGGCCTCCAGCTCCTCGAAGAAGGCCGCGTCGGCGTGGCCCTCGTTCTCCATGTACGCGCGCAGCCGGAGGATCGGGTCCTTCGCCTCCCACGCCTCGCGCTCCGCGTCGCGGCGGTAGCGGGTCGGGTCGTCGGAGGTGGTGTGGGCGGCCATCCGGTAGGTGAACGCCTCGATCAGGGTGGGGCCCTCGCCGCGGCGGGCGCGCTCCAGCGCCGACCGGGTGACGGCCAGGCACGCGAGGACGTCGTTGCCGTCGACGCGGACGCCGGGGAAGCCGAAGCCGCGGGCGCGCTGGTAGAGCGGGACGCGGGTCTGCTTCTCGATGGGCTCGGAGATCGCCCACTGGTTGTTCTGGCAGAAGAAGACGACCGGGGCGTTGTAGACCGCGGAGAAGACGAACGACTCGTTGACGTCGCCCTGGCTGGACGCGCCGTCGCCGAAGTAGGCGAGCACCGCGGAGTCGGCGCCGTCCTTGGCGATGCCCATGGCGTAGCCGGTGGCGTGCAGGGTCTGCGAGCCGAGGACGATCGTGTACAGGTGGAAGTTGTTGCTGTTCGGGTCCCAGCCGCCGTTGTTCACGCCGCGGAACATGCCCAGCAGGTTGGTCGGGTCGACGCCGCGGCACCAGGCCACGCCGTGCTCCCGGTACGTCGGGAAGACGTAGTCGTCGTCGCGCAGGGCCCGGCCGGAGCCGATCTGGGCGGCCTCCTGGCCGAGCAGCGAGGCCCACAGGCCCAGCTCGCCCTGACGCTGCAGGGCGGTCGCCTCGGCGTCGAAGCGACGGGTGAGAACCATGTCGCGGTAGAGACCGCGCAGCTCCTCGGCGCTCAGGTCGATGTCGTAGTCGGGGTGCTGGACGCGCTCGCCCTCGGGCGTCAGCAGCTGAACGAGCTCGGGCTCCCCGGCCGGGGCCTGGTCGGCCTTCTTGGCTCCGGCGCTGGCGCCGGTGGTGCGCTTGGCGCCGCTGCTGCGTCGCGTCGTCTTGCGCGCGGCAGTGCTCTCCACGGTCACGTGCGTGCTCCTCCGTCGGTCCGGCCCCCGGGTTCGCCGGTAAGGCCAGTGCGGCTCTCCGCCTTATCCGTACCCTGCGCACGGGGTGGGTGCGACGCGGCCGGGGTCGGCGTGACAGGTGTCCCGGCGAGCGCCGTCGTAAGGCACGTTACCCATAGCGCGGCATTCCTGCGAAACCCCACTTGACCTGCGATTTTGCTTGGATTTCCAAGTAAATCGAGAAAAGCGGGAGCTCACCCAGGTCAGCGCGCTGAGCAGCGGCCCGACACCGTCGTCGGAACATCCGGCACCGTAACCTGCGTACCCCGGGCACCGGAAGAGCCAATATGTGAGACTGGCTGCGTGCGCGAAGAAGGAAAAATCCGGGTATTTCTGCTGGATGACCATGAAGTCGTCCGGCGCGGCGTCCACGAGTTGCTTTCCGTGGAGGACGACATCGAGGTGGTCGGCGAGGCCGGAACGGCGGCCGACGCCCTGGTCAGGATCCCCGCGACCCGCCCCGACGTGGCGGTGCTCGACGTCCGGCTGCCGGACGGCAGCGGGGTCGAGGTCTGCCGCGAGGTCCGCTCCCAGGACGAGTCGATCAAATGCCTGATGCTCACCTCGTACGCGGACGACGAGGCGCTTTTCGACGCGATCATGGCCGGGGCCTCGGGATACGTCCTCAAGGCCATCCGGGGCAACGAACTGCTGAACGCGGTCCGGGACGTGGCGGCCGGCAAGTCGCTGCTCGACCCGGTGGCGACGGCGCGGGTTCTGGAGCGGCTGCGGGACGGGAACAACCCGAAGGGTGACGACAAGCTCGCCAACCTCACCGAGCAGGAGCGCAGGATCCTCGATCTGATCGGCGAGGGCCTGACCAACCGCGCCATCGGCGAGCGCCTCCACCTGGCGGAGAAGACCATCAAGAACTACGTGTCCAGCCTGCTGTCGAAGCTGGGCATGGAGCGCCGTTCGCAGGCCGCCGCGTACGTGGCGCGCATGCAGGCCGAGCGCCACTGAGCCACCGGGCCCGCCGGGTCCGCGCCGTTCTCCCCGCCGGGTCCGCGCCGTTTTCCCGCCGGCCTCGCCCGAAGGGAGCAGCGCGGGCCCGCCGTCCGTTTTCGGGACCTATGTCCCCGGGGAGTGGGGGCCGGGGCCCCTTTCCCGACGGGGTGCCGGTGGCGGAGAGTGGAACCATGTCCACCGAGGAGATCCGCGCCATCGAACTGCTCGGCCGTGCGTCGTACGGCCGGGTCGCCACGAGCATGCGGGCGATGCCGTTCGTCGCGCCCGCCCGGCACATCGTCTCCGACGGCAGCGTCGTGATCCGCATGCACGAGGGGCTCGGCTACCACCAGGCGTGCAGCGGCAGCGTGGTCGCCTACGGGGCGGACGACCTCGATCCGGTCTCCGGCGTCCTGTGGTCGGTGCAGTTCACCGGCACCGCCGAGATCGTCGAGCCGACCCCGGCCGAGCTGGCCGCCTTCGGCCCGGAACCGAGGAGCGTGGACGGCGAGCCGTTCGTCCCCGTCTACCTGCGGATCGAACCCCAGTTCGTCACGGTGCACAGCATCGACTACGGTTCCGCGGCCGGTTCCGCACCGAGACATCTGCACCACGCAGCGTGATCTAACATCTGCGGAGTGCCGCGCTCATCTGAACATCCCGCTCCTCCGGTCGGCGCCCTGCTGCGTCGCCACCCGCACGCCGGCGAGCCCCTGTCCTGCGTCCCCGTCGCCGAGGGCCTGCTCAACCGCGGCTACCGGCTCTCCACCACCCGCGGCCGCTACTTCCTCAAGCAGCACCTGGACGCCCCCACCGCCGACCGGGCCACCATCACCCGCCAGCACCGCGCCACCCAGCGGCTGCACGCCCTGGGCCTGCCGGTGGCCCCGCCGCTCCCCGACAGCCGCGGCCGCACGGTCGCCGTCATCGACGGCCGCTGCTACGCCCTGCACCCCTGGGTCGAGGGACGGCACCGGGACGGCGCCCAGCTCACCACCGGAGGCTCCCGCCGCCTCGGCGCCCTCCTCGGACGCGTCCACACCACCCTGGACCGGGTCATGGAGCCCCCGCCGGCCGGCGACCGGCACGACAGCGCCCGCCCCGAGGACACCTTCCGCGACATCGCCGAGCTGATCCGGCTCGCCCGCGCCCACCGCCCGTACGGCGGCTTCGACGCGCTCGCCGAGCACCGGCTGCGGGAACGCCGCCGGCTGATCGCCCAGCACGCCCACCGGCGCCCTCCGGCGCCCGCCACGGCCGGCTGGGTGCACGGCGACTTCCACCCGCTGAACCTGCTCTACCGGGGCGCCGAACCGGCCGCGATCGTCGACTGGGACCGCCTCGGGGTCCGCCCCCGGGCCGAGGAGGCCGTGCGGGCCGCCGCGATCTTCTTCGTACGGCCGGGGGGCGAGCTGGACCTGGAGAAGGTGCGGGCCTACGCGCGCGCGTACCGGCGGGCGACCGGCGCCGACGGCACGGAGCTGGCGGCGGCGGTGCACCGGGTGTGGTGGGAGCGGCTGAACGACTTCTGGACGCTGCGCTGGCGCTACCAGCTGCACGACCGCAGGGCCGACCCGCAGTTCCCCGCGGTGTCGGCCCTGGCCGTGTGGTGGACGAGGGAGTACGACGCCGTCCGCGACGCCTTCTCCGACTGAGACGCCCTTACGGGGTCGTGGCGCCGGCGTCTCCGCCGCCCGAGTCGTCGGTGGGCGGCGTGTTGGGGTCGCCGTTGCCGCCGCCGGTCGGGTCGGTCTGGCCGCCGGCGTCGCCGCCGTCCGTGGGCTGGCCCGTCGGCTCCTCGGTGGCCGTCGGCTCCGTGGTCGGCTCGCCGGTCTCCGTCGGCTCGGTGGTCGGCTCCTCGGTGGGCGTCGGCTCCGTGGTCGGCGGCGTCGTCGTCGGGGCCGTCGTCGGGGCCGTCGTCGGGTCCGGGTTCCACGGCTGCTGCGTGGTGCCGCCGTCGCCGCCGCCGCTGGTGTCGCTCGGCTGGTCGGTGTGCGGGTCCTCGGACGGCTCCTCGGACGGGGTGGGCTCCTCGGAGGCCGTGGACGGCGACTGCGACACCGTCGTCGGCGTCGTGACCGGGTTCTTCCCCTTCTCGCCGCCGCCCGCCATCTTCACCGCGAAGACGACGCCGGCGACGATCGCGACCACCGCGAGCGCGGCGAACAGCACCATCCTGTTCCGCCGGCCCCGGCCGTCGTCAGCACCGCCGTAGCCGCCGTTCTGGCCGTAGCCGCCGGTGCCGCCCGTGCCGTCGTCGTAGCCGTTGTAGCCGCTGTAACCGCCGTCGTCGGGGTTGGGCAGCGGGACGATCCGGCCCTGCGCGGTCTCGCCGAGCGGCGGGTGGCCCATGGCCGTCGTCGCCGCCATGCCGTTCACGGGCGTGTGCCCGCCGTCGTGGACGGTCACCGGGCCGGTGTTCCAGGTGCCGGTGTGACCGCCCTGCTGCTGGAGCATCTCCAGGCTGTACTGGATCAGCCCGCGCATCTCCTCGGCGCTCTGGAACCGGTCGTCCGGCTCCTTCGCGAGCGAGCGCATCACCAGGCCGTCCAGCTCCGGCGGCGTCGAGCCACGGACCTCGGACGGCGGGACCGGGATGTCCTGCACGTGCTGGTAGACCACCGACAGCGGCGTCTCGCCGGTGAAGGGGGGCCGCAGCGCGAGGAGTTCGTAGAGCAGGCAGCCCGTCGCGTACAGGTCGGAGCGGTGGTCGACGGCCTTGCCGAGCGCCTGCTCCGGGGAGAGGTACTGCGGGGTGCCCATGACCATGCCGGTCTGCGTCATCGTCGCCTGCGCCCCGTGCAGCGCGCGGGCGATGCCGAAGTCCATGACCTTCACGGCGCCGGTGTTCGTGATGATCACGTTGGCCGGCTTGATGTCGCGGTGCACGATGCCGTGCTGGTGCGAGTAGGCCAGCGCCTCCAGGACGCCGGAGACGATCACCAGGGCCTGCTCGGGCCCCGGGGCCTCCGCGCTGACCAGCAGGTCGCGGATGGTGCGGCCCTCGACGAGCTCCATCACGATGTACGGCACCGGGCGGCCGTCGACGATGTCCTCGCCGGAGTCGTACACCGCCACGATCGCGTGGTGGTTGAGGCCGGCGACCGACTGCGCCTCGCGCGTGAACCGGGCCTTGGAGACCGGGTCCTCGGCGAGGTCGGAGCGGAGCAGCTTGACCGCGACGGTGCGGCCGAGGCGCACGTCCTCGGCCGCGAAGACCTCGGCCATGCCGCCGCGGCCCAGACGGTGCGTCAGACGGTAGCGGCCGTCGCCGACGACGCGGCCGACTCCCCATGACTCCGCGGCAGCGCCGGGCACACCGCCACCTGCGTCGGATCCGGGTTCCATGAGTCCTCGCCGTCGTCTGTCCGTGCCGTGGGTCAGTCGTCACGCTACAGGCTTCGTGCGACATCACGGTTCGCGATGACCGGCCATCCAACCCTTCTCGTGTACGCCTGTGCAAATTCCGCGGGTTTCGCCCGGCCCCCGCCCGGCTCCACCGGTACGGAGGGTCACGGAACGGGCACCCGGCTTGACGTGTCAGGGGCCTCGGGCAGACTTGGCCCAGAAAATCGGCGGGATATCGAGGTCCGGCCGCAGACGACGGACCGACGCCTCGGGGCGCAGGGGGACAGCAGACATGAGCCACGACGGCGCTCAGGGCGGCCGCTACGCGGGCGGTTCGGTCGCGAACGGCCGCTACCAGCTGCGCGACCTCCTCGGCGAGGGCGGTATGGCCTCGGTCTACCTCGCGTACGACAGCGCGCTGGACCGGCAGGTCGCCATCAAGACGCTGCACACCGAGCTGGGCCGCGAGGCGTCCTTCCGCGAGCGGTTCCGCCGCGAGGCGCAGGCCGTGGCGAAGCTCTCGCACACCAACATCGTCTCGGTCTTCGACACCGGCGAGGACACCCTCGACGGCGGGCTGATGCCGTACATCGTGATGGAGTACGTGGAGGGGCAGCCGCTCGGCTCGGTGCTCGCCTCCGACGTCCACCAGTACGGGGCGATGCCCGCCGACAAGGCGCTGAAGGTGACGGCGGACGTGCTCGCCGCCCTGGAGGTCAGCCACGAGATGGGGCTGGTCCACCGCGACATCAAGCCCGGCAACGTGATGATGACCAAGCGCGGCGTCGTGAAGGTCATGGACTTCGGCATCGCCCGCGCCATGCAGTCCGGCGTGACCTCCATGACCCAGACCGGCATGGTCGTCGGCACCCCGCAGTACCTCTCCCCCGAGCAGGCCCTGGGCCGGGCGGTGGACGCCCGCTCCGACCTTTATTCGGTCGGCATCATGCTCTTTCAGCTGCTGACGGGCCGACTCCCCTTCGACGCGGACTCCCCGCTCGCCATCGCCTACGCGCACGTGCAGGAGGAGCCGGTCGCCCCGTCCTCCGTCAACCGGTCGGTGACGCCCGCGATGGACGCGCTGGTCGCCCGGGCGCTGCGGAAGAACCCGAACGAGCGGTTCCCCAGCGCCGCCGCGATGCGCGACGAGTGCCTGCGGGTCCTCGCGGCCGGCCAGTCCGCCGCCCCGGTGATCGTCGCCGGCGGCCCGGTGAACAGCGGCTCGGGCGTCGGCTCGGCCGTCTTCCCGCCGGTCGGCCAGACCCCGCCGCCGCACGCGCCGCAGGTGCAGCAGCCCTACCCGGCGCACACCCCGCAGCCCGGTCCCTACGGACCGCCGACGCCGGCCCCCACGCCGGCGCCCGGCCCCGCGTACGGCTACCCGCAGCAGGCGCCCACGCCGGCCCCCGGCTACCCGACCCCGCAGCCCGTCTCCTACGCGCCCACCCCGGCCCCGGCCCCCTCCGCCGCCCCGCGCCGGAACATGCCGGTGATCGTCGGCGCGGTCCTCGTCGCGCTGATCGCCGTCGGCGGCGTGATCGCCGCCGTCAACATGAAGGACAAGGAGACCGGCGGCGCCACCGGCGCCACCGGCACGGCCGGCGCCACCACCGGCGGGGAGCAGACCCAGACCGACGGCCCCGGCCACAAGGGCCCGGACCTGTCGAAGACCATCGAGACGAAGGAGTGCACCGAGCCTCGGGAGTCGAGCGACGACCCCGCGAAGTTCGAGGCGCCCGACTTCACCTACAAGAACCTCACCTCGGTGAAGGACTGCCTGCACGCCGCCGGGTGGAAGATCAAGAAGCAGACCCCGGTGGACGAGAACACCTACGGCGAGGACACGATCCTCGCCCAGTACCCGCCGGCCGGCACGGACATCAGCGACGCCGACGCCGAGTTCACCCTGGAGATCTCCACCGGCAACCCCCAGAAGTAGCCGCCCCGGATGCCGGGGTCGCCCCGCCATGTGACGCTGAGTCGGACACCTCGGCGGCACGGCAGGGGAGGGATTCCCGGTGACTCCCACACGCGGCGGGACCGGCAGACGCGGCAGCGGCGGCAGTAGTGGCGGACACCGCCGCGTACGGGCGCGGACACGGGCGGCACGGGCCGCCCGGTCCCTCCCCGGCCTCCGGAGAACCGCCCTCGGACCCGCGCTGGCCTGCGCCTTCACCCTGTACGGGATCTCCGGCGCGGCCCTCGCCGAAGCCGCCGAGCCCCCCGCGGGACCCGCCGCCGGCGCCTCCGGAACCCCCGCCGGGCGCGCCGCCGCCCCCGCGCACGGCCCCACCGCCGGACCCGCGCACGGCCCCGCCGCGGCCACCACCACCGCCCCGGCCACGCCGTCCACCGGCACCCCCGCCTCCACCCCCGCCGCGACCGGCGGAACGGGCACGCCCCCCGGATCCGGCGCCACCAGCCGACCGCCCACGCCCACCGGCACGCCCACCGGCACCGGCACGAGCACCGGCCCCGGCACCACCGCGCCCGTCAGCCCCTCCCTCCGCACCCCCGGCGCCCCCACCGACCCCGCCGGGTCCGGCGCCCCCCGCCCCGGGAAGCCGGCCGCCGCCACCAGCGACGCCCCCACGCCCACCGGCTCCCCCTCCCTCGCCGGGCGGCCCGCCGCGGAGGGACGCACCCGGCCCGGCCGCCCCGAACCGGACCCCGCCGGCAGCGACGCCTCCGCCGACCCCTCACGTGACAGAACCGCTACAGAATCCACCGCCGACCGCCTCCCCGAGGAGGAGGCCGCGGTACCCGAGGAGGAGTCCACGGTCCGCCCGGCACCGGCCCGCGCCAGCCGCCCCGCCGCCGCCCCCCAGCTCACCGTCCGGAACGGCGCCACCGCCTCCGACCAGCCCGTTCCCCTGCTCACCCTCGGTGTGGGGCTCACCCTGATGGGCCTCGGCCTCGGCTTCCTCGGCCTCCGGCTGCGCCGCCGCTGACCCCCCTCCCGGCCCCGCCCGGTCCCCCCTGAGGCGGACCCTCCGGGTCCCCCTCACGACGGTTGTCCCCGTCGGCATACCCGGTATACATACTCGGTATGTCGATCCGCCACGGGCTCCTCGCCCTCCTCGAACACGGCCCCCGCTACGGCTCCCAGCTGCGCACCGAGTTCGAGTCCCGCACCGGCTCCACCTGGCCCCTCAACGTCGGGCAGGTCTACACGACCCTGGGCCGCCTCGAACGGGACGGCCTGGTCGCCCAGAGCGGCGAGGACGGCGCCGGCCACGCGCTCTACGCGATCACCGACGCCGGCCGCGCCGAACTGCACACCTGGTTCGAACAGCCCGTGGACCGCACCAGCCCCGCCCGCGACGAGCTCGCCATCAAACTCGCCATGGCCGTCGGGGCGCCGGGAGTCGACATCCGCGAGGTGATCCAGTCCCAGCGCCGCCACACCGTGAAGGCCATGCAGGACTACACCCGCCTCAAGGCCCAGGCCCTCGCCGCCCTCGAAGGCGGCGGCTCCCGCGAACGCGACGACGTCGCCTGGCTCCTCGTCCTGGAGCAGCTGATCTTCCAGACCGAGGCCGAGGCCCGCTGGCTCGACCACTGCGAGTCCCGGCTGATCCGCCTCTCCGCCACCGCACCCGCCACCGCCGCCGAACCGGGGCCCGGGCCGGGAGTCCGGCCCGCGCCCGGGGCGGGGACGGAGGCGGGGGGTGTGGGGGCCGGGTCGGGGGTGGCCTCCGGGGGCGGGGCCGTGGGCCGTCGCCGCTGACGACGGGCCCTCGCCCCCGTACGACTCCGTCCGTTCTTCCACCACACCGCTCACCGTGCGTTCTCCGCGCACCCTAGGGGGACCCTTCATGTCCACACCGCTCGACGCGCAGCCCGTGCTGCGCCTGCAGAACCTGACCCGGGTCCACGGGTCCGGCGCCACCGAGGTGCACGCCCTGCGCGGCATCGACCTCGACGTGCACCCCGGCGAACTGGTCGCCGTCATGGGCCCGTCCGGCTCCGGCAAGTCCACCCTCCTCACCATCGCCGGCGGCCTCGACACCCCCAGCTCCGGGCAGGTCGTCGTCGAGGGCACCGACATCACCACCGCCGGGCTCAAGGAACTCGCCGCGCTGCGCCGCCGCAGCATCGGCTACGTCTTCCAGGACTACAACCTCATCCCGGCCCTGACCGCCGCCGAGAACGTCTCCCTGCCGCGCGAGCTCGACGGGGTGTCCGCCCGCAAGGCGCGGGTCGAAGCCCTCGCCGCGCTGGAGGAGATGGGGCTCGGCCACCTCGCCGACCGCTTCCCCGACGAGATGTCCGGCGGGCAGCAGCAGCGCGTCGCCATCGCCCGCGCCCTCGTCGGCGACCGCCGTCTCGTCCTCGCCGACGAACCCACCGGCGCCCTCGACTCCGAGACCGGCGAGTCCGTCCTCGCCCTGCTCCGCTCCCGCTGCGACGCGGGCGCC
Organism: Streptomyces roseofulvus; assembly: GCF_039534915.1. Lineage (NCBI taxonomy): Bacteria > Bacillati > Actinomycetota > Actinomycetes > Kitasatosporales > Streptomycetaceae > Streptomyces > Streptomyces roseofulvus. The sequence continues at coordinate 4,040,334 of NZ_BAAAWE010000001.1, forward strand.
GCCGGCGTCCTCGTCACCCACGAACCGCGCTTCGCCGCCTGGGCCGACCGGGTCGTCTTCCTGCGCGACGGCGCCATCGTCGACCAGACCGTGCGCAGCGAGGCCGACTCCCTCCTGACGGGCCGGGTGGCGGAGGCGTGAAGACCTGGCTCCACTCCTGGCGGGCGGCCGTCCGCATCGCCCGCCGCGACGCCTGGCGCGCCAAGGGCCGCAGCTCGCTCGTCCTCGCGATGATCGCGCTGCCGATCCTCGGCGTCAGCGCCGCCGACCTCACCATCCGCAGCGCCGAACTCTCCGTCCCGGAACGGCTGGAGCGGTCCATCGGCACCGCCGACGCCGCCTTCCGCGACGCCGGCTTCGGCGGCGCCCCCCTCCTCCAGACCCCGCAGGGCGACAACGCCGTCCCCGAGAAGGACGACGACAACACGCCCTGGCCCAGCGGCACCACCGACCCCGGCAAGGTCATCCCGGCCGGCTCCCGCTGGATCACCGACACGGTCGGCGGCGCCAAGCTGACCACCGTGCACGGCCTGCTCCAGACCGACGTCCGCGAGCTGAAGGCCGACGATCCGATAGCGAAGGGCATCACCACCCTCCTCGACGGCCGCTATCCGAAGAAGGCCGACGAGGTGATCGCCACCTCCGCCTTCCTGGAGCGCAGCGGCCTCTCGATCGGCTCGACCGTTTCCGCTCGCAATTTCGACCGGCCGTACCGGATCGTGGGCTCCTACGAGCTGCCCGACACCCTGACGACCGCGCAGATCACCGCGCTGCCCGGAGCGTTCCTCGCCCCGTACGCGAAGGCCGCCGAGAAGGCGGGCGCGCCCGGCCCCGGCGCCGCCACCACCTACCTGGTGCAGCGCGCCGGTGGTTTCACGTGGAACACCGTGAAGGAGATCAACACCAAGGGCGTCCTCGTCGTCTCCCGGGCCGTCCTGCTCGACCCGCCCGCCGACTCCGAGGTCCCGTTCTACCAGCGGTCCGGCTGGGGCGACTACCGGTCCAGCGACGGCGCCGACGCCATGCTGCTCGCCTCCGTCGCCACCGTCGTCGGCCTGGCGATGCTGGAGATCTGCCTGCTCGCCGGCCCCGCCTTCGCGGTCGGCGCCCGCCGCTCCCGCCGCCAGCTCGGCCTGGTCGGCGCCAACGGCGGCTCCCGCAGCCACATCCGCGCCATCGTGCTCAGCGGCGGTCTCGTCATCGGCGTCTCCGCCGCCGTCGTCGGCACGGTCCTCGCCCTGGTCCTCACCCTTGCCCTGCAACCGCTCCTGGAGGACTACCTGGGGCAGCGGTTCGGCGCCTTCGACGTCCGGCCGCTGGAACTCCTCGGCATCGCGCTGCTCGCCGTCCTCACCGGCCTGCTCGCCGCCGTCGTCCCGGCCGTCACCGCCTCCCGGCAGACCGTCCTCGCCTCGCTCACCGGCCGCCGCGGCGTCCGCTCCACCAGCCGGGTGCTGCCCGTCCTCGGCCTGATCGCGCTGCTCCTCGGCGCGGCGATCGCCCTCTACGGCTCCGTCGTCACCGACCAGTTCGTCATCGTCGCCGGCGGCTCCGCCATCGCCGAGCTGGGCGTGGTCGCCATGACCCCCGCCCTGGTCGGGCTCTTCGGGCGGACCGGCCGCTGGCTGCCGCTCTCGCCGCGGCTCGCGCTCCGCGACGCCGTCCGCAACCGGGGCCGTACGGCTCCCGCGGTCGCCGCCGTCCTCGCCGCCGTCGCCGGCACGGTCGCCGTCGCCACGTACACGTCGAGCAGCGACGCCCAGTACCGCGCCGAGTACACCGCCAGCCTGCCCCACGGCGCCGTCTCCTTCTTCCAGATGGAGGAGGGCGGCCGGGACGTCCGCGCCGTCGCCGACGCCGTCCAGCGCTACGTGTCCGTCGACACCCGCGCCGACGTGTCCCGCGTCGCCGTCGGCAAGCCCGGCTGCTCCGCCTGGGGCGAGGGCCCCGGCTGCGGCCGCTACGAGGTGATGGTGCCGCCGGCCAACGTCTGCCCGATGTGGGCGCCGACCACCGACGGCAGCGACCCCTCGCTCAAGTACACCCCCGAACAGCGGCGCACGATGCTGCGCGACGACTGGCGCTGCAAGCAGGACGAGGGCGGCGGCGTCTACGTCGACGGCGGTCTCCTCGTCGGCGACGCCCGCCTCCTGAGGGTGCTCGGCATCGACGCCCCCGGCGCCGTCGAGGCGCTCGCCGCCGGAAAGGCCGTCACCTTCCAGAAGCCGCTGGTCGCCAAGGACGGCACGATCGGCATCAAGCAGATCACCGACCCGAAGGCCGCCGAGAAGGCGTCGATGGAGAACAAGCCCGCCCCGGGCAAGGTCGTCTCCGTCCCCGCCCACCTGGTCACGTCCGACACCAAGACCTACGGCCTCCAGGTGCTGATGACGCCCGCGACGGCGAAGGCCGCCGGTCTCGGCACCGCCCCGGTCGGCGCCTACTTCAGCACCGACCGGCTGCCCGACACCGAGCAGCGGCAGAAGCTCGACGCCGAACTGGCCTCGATCGGCGCGGGGGTCGACCTCGTCATCGAGGAGGGGTACGTCTCCGACGACAGCATCTTCCTGCTCGCGCTGACCGTCTTCGCCGGTCTGGTCACCATCGGCGCCGCCGGCATCGCCACCGGTCTCGCCCAGGCCGACGCCGAGGCCGACCTGAAGACGCTCGCCGCCGTCGGCGCCCCGCCGCGCGTCCGCCGCACCCTCAGCGGCTTCCAGTGCGGGGTGGTCGCCGCCATGGGCGTCGTCCTCGGCTCCGTCGCCGGCCTGCTGCCCGCGGTCGGCCTGCGGCTCACCGAGGAGCGCGAGCGGATCCGCTTCCACGAGCAGACCGTCGCCGAGGGCTGGGGCGGCGACCTCACCCCGCCGTACGTGCCGATCGTGGTGCCCTGGGAGACGTTGGCGGCCCTGCTCGTCGCCGTCCCGCTCGGCGCCGCCCTGCTCGCCGCGCTGGTGACCCGGTCCAAGGGGGCCGTCGCCCGCCGCGCGGCGACCTGACACCGTTCCGTGCCCCGACCGTGCCCGGGGAGGAGGGTGGATCACCCTCCTCCCCGGGCACACCTGGTGGTGACGCATGTGTGCGAGAGAATGGCGGCATGGAGATGCCGAGGAATGACAGGTCGCCGGAGACCCCCCAGGTCCTCATCGTGGGACAGGACGGGATGGCTCTCGGCGGCGCCGAGGGCGACGACGAACCCCGCGAGGTCCCGGTGACGGAAATGGTCGAACAGCCTGCGAAGGTCATGCGGATCGGCAGCATGATCAAGCAGCTTCTGGAGGAAGTGCGGGCGGCACCTCTCGACGAGGCCAGCCGGGTCCGGCTGAAGGAGATCCACGCCAGCTCGGTGAAGGAGCTGGAGGACGGTCTCGCGCCGGAGCTGGTGGAGGAACTGGAGCGCCTGTCGCTGCCGTTCACCGACGAGGCCATTCCCTCCGAGGCGGAACTGCGGATCGCGCAGGCCCAGTTGGTGGGGTGGCTGGAGGGCCTCTTCCACGGCATCCAGACCGCGCTGTTCGCCCAGCAGATGGCGGCCCGCGCCCAGTTGGAGCAGATGCGGCGGGCCCTGCCGCCCGGCGCGTCCCACGACGATGACGACGAGGGCGGCCGCGGTCACGGGCGCGCGGTCGGCTCGGGGCCCTACCTGTAGGGCCTTTCCCCCGGTCCGTGACGGGCCCGGCGCACCGCGGGTGCGCCGGGCCCGTCTCCGTACCGCCCGGGGCGCCGGAAGGGACGCGGCGCCTCAGGGCGCGAGCAGCAGGACCTTGCCGACGTGCGCGCCGGACTCCAGGACGCGGTGGGCCTCGGCGGCCTCCGGCATCGGCAGCGTCCGGTCGACGACCGGGCGGATCGTGCCGCCCTCGACCAGCGGCCACACGTGCTCCCGGACGGCCGCGACGATCGCCGCCTTCTCCTGGAGCGGGCGGGCGCGCAGGGTCGTCGCCATCACGGCGGCCCGCTTGGCGAGCAGCGCCCCGAGGTTCAGCTCTCCCTTGACGCCGCCCTGGAGGCCGATGACGACGAGGCGGCCGTTGACGGCGAGGGCCTGGATGTTCCGGTCCAGGTACTTGGCGCCCATGATGTCCAGGATCACGTCGGCGCCCGCGCCGTCCGTGGCCGCGCGGAGCTCCTCGACGAAGTCCTGGGTGCGGTAGTCGATCAGCACGTCCGCGCCGAGTTCGGCGCAGCGGGCCAGCTTCTCCGGGCTGCCGGCGGTGACCGCGACCTTCGCGCCGACCGCCTTGGCCAGCTGGATCGCCATCGTGCCGATGCCGCTGGCGCCGCCGTGCACGAGCAGCGTCTCGCCGGGCCGCAGGTGGGCGATCATGAAGACGTTGGACCAGACCGTGCACGCCACCTCGGGGAGTGCGGAGGCCGTGGCCAGGTCGACGCCCTTGGGCACCGGCAGCAGCTGGCCGGCCGGGACGGCCACCCGCTGGGCGTAGCCGCCGCCGACGAGCAGCGCGCAGACCTCGTCGCCGACCGACCAGCCGGAGACGCCGGGGCCGAGGGCCGTGATCCGCCCGGCGCACTCCAGGCCGGGGTGGGGCGAAGTGCCGGGCGGCGGGTCGTAGAAGCCCTGCCGCTGGAGGACGTCGGCTCGGTTGACGGCGCTCGCCACCACCTCGACGAGGACCTCGCCCTCGCCGGGCACGGGATCGGGCACCTCGGCCCAGACGAGGGCCTCGGGCCCACCGGGTTCCGGAATCGTGATCGCATGCATGGCGGCGAGGCTACTCCGGGCCCGGTGCGGCCGCTCAGTCCTCCGGCGGTGTGGTGAGCGGGGTGACCGGGGCCGCCCGGACGATGGTGATGACCCGGTCGGTGAGCTGGAGCGGGCTGGCCTGCGGGTCGTCGTAGCCGAGCAGCCGGTGGCCGCGCAGCACGCTCACCACCAGGTCGTCGGTCTCGCGGACGCTCCGGCCCGCCTCGGCCTTGGTCACCGGGCGCTCGACGAGGTCGAGGCCGGAGCCCTGCTGGATGAGGTCCTCCATGACGGTGCCCGCGCTGGGGCTGAGCACGGAGAGGCCGAGCAGCCGGCCGGCGGCGGAGGCGCTGGTGATGACCGCGTCGGCGCCGGACTGGCGGAGCAGCGGCGCGTTCTCCTCCTCGCGGACGGCGGCGACGATCTTCGCGCCCCGGTTGAGCTGGCGGGCGGTCAGGGTGACCAGGACGGCGGTGTCGTCGCGCTGGGTGGCGATGACGATCTGCCGGGCCTTCTGGACCTCGGCCCGGAGCAGCACGTCGCTTCGGGTGCCGTCGCCGACGACGCCGACGAAGCCGTCGAGGTTGGCCGCCTCGATGACCTTGCCGGAGGGGTCGACGATGACGATCTGGTCCTTGCGGAGACCGGTGGCGCAGAGGGTCTGGATCGCGGATCGCCCCTTGGTGCCGAAGCCGACGATCACGGTGTGGTCGCGCAAGTGGGACCTCCACTTCTTGAGGCGGAACTCCTCGCGGGTCCGTTCCGTGAGGACCTCGAGGGTGGTGCCGACCAGGATGATCAGGAAGAGCACGCGCAGCGGCGTGATCACCAGGATGTTGACGAGCCGCGCGGAGTCGCTGAACGGGACGATGTCGCCGTATCCGGTGGTGGAGAGGGTGACGGTCGCGTAGTAGGCGGCGTCGAGGAAGTCGACGGTGCCGTTGGCGTTGTCGTGGTAGCCGTCGCGGTCGGCGTAGACGATGAGGACGGTCAGGAAGAGGACCCCGAGGGCCATCAGGAGCCGTCGTCCGACCTGGCGGAGCGGGTCCACGCTCCGGCTGGGGAGATGGATCCGCGCGCCGGTGACCTTTTCGTCGGCGTGGCGGGCCATGACGTCACGACTGGGAAGTTTCACGTGAAACATGCTCCTTGGGCGGACGGCGTCTCGGTCGGCCGGGGCAGGGCGAGCAGGGCCAGCCGCCGGCCGGGCTCGGCGCCGCCGGGCGGGACGACGGCCATGGCGTCGGCGGCGGCGATGCCGCGCAGCATGGCGGGCCCGTTGTAGTGCAGGGGCACGAGGGTCCCGTCCCGGTGGACGACGGGGACGAGACGGGTGTCGTACGGGTGGCCCTGGACGGCGTCACGGACGGGGAACCGGGGTGCCTCAGCGGCTTCGGCCTGCTCCTCCATGAGTGCCGCCAGGAGGGGCGCGGCGAGGGTGAGGAGGCCGGAGACGGCGGCGAGCGGGTTGCCCGGCAGGCCGACGAGGTGGCGTCCGGCGTCCAGCCGGGCGAGCAGCATGGGGTGGCCCGGGCGGACCTTCACGCCGTCGACGAGGAGCGTGGCGCCGGCCTTGTCGAGGACCCGGTGGACGTGGTCCACGGGCCCGGCGGCGGTGCCGCCGGTGGTGACGACGAGTTCGGCGGCGGAGCCCGTGACCGCGTCGTACAGGGCCTCGGCGTCGTCGCCGATCCGGCGCGTCGCCAGGACTTCGGCGCCGAGCGCCGTCAGCCAGGGCCCGAGCATCGGGCCGAGCGCGTCCCGGATCAGCCCGTCGTGGGGGAGTCCGGACGTGAGCAGTTCGTCGCCGAGGACGAGGATCTCCACCCGGGGGCGGGGCAGCACGGCGGGCTCGTCGTAGCCGGCGGCGGCCGCGAGGCCGAGCACGGCCGGGCCGACGACGGTGCCGGCGGGCAGCAGTTCGTCGCCGACGCGGCACTCCTGGCCCCGGGGGCGGATGTCCTGCCCGGTCACGACCGCACGGAGGGGGTGCAGCAGAACCGTTCCGGCCCGGGGGTCCGCCGGAGCCTCCGTACGCGCGTGCTCGCTGCGGACGACGGCCGTGGCGCCGGCGGGGACGCGGGCGCCGGTGGCGATGCGTACCGCCTCACCGGCGGCGAGGGCGGCGGCCCCGGCGTGCCCGGCGAGGACGGACTCCTCGCGCACGGTCCAGGGGCCCGGTCCCGCGACCGCCCAGCCGTCCATGGCGGAGCTGTCGAAGGAGGGCAGGTCAGTGAGGGCCCGCAGCGGTTCGGCGAGGACCCGGCCGAGGGCCTGCCCGAGCGGTACGCGGACGGGCGGACGTGCCGTGGCCGCCCGGGCCCCGGCTCCGGCGCGGGCGGCGCGGGCGCGTGCCTCGGGCCAGGGGGTGGCGCGGTGCTGCCCCTGGGTCATCCGGCCTCGTCCTGCTCGGCCGCCCATCGCTGGGCGAGCGCGGCGGCCTTGCGGGCGGCCTCGGCGACCGCCTCGGCGGGGGCCGTGCCGTCCTCGGCGGCCTTCGCCGCGGCGTAGCCGACGAGGAAGGTCGTCAGCGGCGCGGCGGGGCGGGCGACGCCGTGGGCGGCGTCGCGGGCCAGGTCGAGCAGGACGCCGGTGTCGACGTCCAGGTCGAGGCCCAGTTCGGTCTTGACTGCGGTGATCCATTCGTCCAGCACGGCTCCATGGTCCCTGATGCGGGCCCGGGCCGTGGCGATGTCCTCCCAGGTGTCGCAGTCGAAGGAGGCCGCGGGCTCGTCGGGGCCGACCGGGACGCGGACGATCCGGAGTCCGCCGGTGAGGCGCCGGAGGGGCAGGTCGTCGAGGCCGTGCCGGGCGTGCCGCAGCCCGTCGAGCGCGCGGCGCAGCGGTCCGGTGCGGTAGACGGCGACCAGCGGCTGGTCGCGCCCGTCGGCGTCGGTGAGGAGCGCGGCCTCGGCGTCCGGCACGGCGGCGAGCGCGGCAAGGAGCCGGCCGACGGTCGCCTCGCCGAGGAACGGCAGGTCGGCGGAGAGGACGAGCAGGACCTCCGGGGCCTGCTCCGCGGGCGCCGGGTCCGCGTCGAGGAGCGCCTGGACTCCGGCGCCGAGGGCGGCGACGGGGCCGGTGCCGACCGGCTCCTCCCGGGTCCAGCGGACGGGCCGGACGGTCGGGCGGGCGTCGCCGACGACCACGGTCCGGCGGGCCGCGGCGCAGGCGGCGAGCACCCGGTCGAGCAGGGCCCGGCCGCCGACCCGCAGCCCGGGCTTGTCCGCGCCGCCGAGGCGCCGCGCGGCGCCCCCGGCGAGCACGACGGCGTCGTATGCGGTGGTCACCCCAGCAGTATGGTCCGCCGCCGCCCGCCGGCGCCCCGGCCGGTCTCCTGGTGAGACGGGCCGGGTGCCGGCCGGGCCGGCGGACGTCGGCTCAGACGGTCCGCAGGAGCACCGCGGGCTGCTCGACGCAGTCCGCGACGTACCGCAGGAAGCCGCCGGCCGTGCCGCCGTCGCAGACCCGGTGGTCGAAGGTGAGCGAGAGCTGCACCACCTGACGGACGGCCAGTTCGCCCTGGTGCACCCAGGGCTTGGGGATGATCCGGCCGACGCCGAGCATGGCCGCCTCGGGGTGGTTGATGATCGGCGTGGAGCCGTCCACCCCGAACACCCCGTAGTTGTTGAGGGTGAAGGTGCCGCCGGTGAGGTCGGCCGGGGTGAGGGTGCCCTGCCGGGCCACCTCGGTGAGCCGGGCGAACTCCTCGGTCAGAGACTCGGCGGTCCGGCTGCCGGCGTCCCTGACCACGGGGACGACGAGCCCGCGCGGGGTCTGCGCGGCGAAGCCGAGGTGCACCCCGGGCAGCCGGACGATCTCGCGGGCGGTCGTGTCCACGGTGGAGTTCAGCTCGGGGAAGCGGGCCAGGGCGTGGACGCAGATCCGGGCGAGGAGCGCGAGGAGCGAGATCTTCGGCCCGCCCGCCGCGTTCATCGCCGCCCGCGCGGCCATGAGTTCGGTGGCGTCGGCGTCCACCCAGCAGGTCGCGTCGGGGATCTCGGTGCGGCTGCGGGAGAGCTTGTCGGCGACGGCTCCGCGCAGCCCGCGCAGCGGGATCCGCTCCCCGGCCGGGGCGGTGCCGGCGGAGGGCGCGGCGGCCGGGGCCGCCACGGCGGGCGTCTCCCGGGCGGCGAGGGCCCGCTCGACGTCGGCGCGCAGGATCAGCCCCTCGGGGCCGGAGCCGCGCACCTCCCGCAGGTCGAGGCCCCGGTCGCGGGCCAGCTTCCGCACGAGCGGGGAGATGACCGCGACGGGCCCCTCGGGGACGGCGACCGCGGCGGGGGCCGCCGCGACGGGACCGGCCCCGGCGAGGGGGGCGGTCGTCGTGGGGGGACCGGCCGTCGCGTTCGGCGTGGGGTGCGCGACGGCCGGGGACTGGGGGCGGATCCGGCGGCGCCGGGCCGCGGGGCCCGCCGTGCCGTAGCCGACGAGGACGTTGCCGGAGTACTCCGAGGAGACGGCGGACGCGGCCGGCTCCGCCTCGGCGGCGGGCGCGGGCGCGGCGGCGGGCGCCGCGCCGGCGGAGGCGCCGACGGCGACCGTCAGGAGCGGTGCGCCGACGGGCAGTTCGGTGCCCTCCTCGCCGAAGCGGGCGGTGACCACGCCTCCGTACGGGCAGGGCACCTCGACCATCGCCTTGGCGGTCTCGACCTCGACGACCGGCTGGTCGATGGCGACGACGTCGCCGACGTCCACGAGCCAGCGGACGATCTCGGCCTCGGTGAGTCCCTCACCGAGGTCGGGGAGCTTGAACTCCAGGACCTGAGCCATCAGTTCCCCGCCTCCCACTGGAGCCGAGCGACCGCGTCCAGGACCCGGTCGACGCCCGGCAGGTGGTGCCGCTCCAGCATCGGCGGCGGGTACGGGATGTCGAAGCCCGCGACCCGCAGCACCGGCGCCTCCAGGTGGTGGAAGCAGCGCTCGGTGATCCGGGCGGCGATCTCCGCGCCCGGGCCGGCGAAGCCGCCGGACTCGTGGACCACGACCGCGCGGCCGGTGCGCCGCACCGACGCGGCGACGGTCTCCTCGTCGAAGGGCACGAGCGAGCGGAGGTCCACGACCTCCAGGTCCCAGCCCTCCGCGGTGGCGGCCTCGGCCGCCTCCAGACAGACCGGCAGCGAGGGGCCGTAGGTGATCAGGGTGGCGCTGGTGCCGGGCCGGCGGACCACCGCCTTGCCGATCGGCTCCACGCGCGCGGGCGCCTCGGGCGACCATTCGGACTTGGACCAGTAGAGCCGCTTGGGCTCCAGGAAGACCACCGGGTCGTCGGAGGCGATCGCCGCCCGCAGCAGCCCGTAGGCGTCCTCGACGGTCGCCGGGGTGACCACGTGCAGGCCGGGGGTGGCCATGTAGTAGATCTCGGAGGAGTCGCTGTGGTGCTCGACGCCGCCGATCCCGCCGCCGTACGGCACCCGGATCACCATCGGCATCGGCATCGCGCCGCGCGTCCGGTTGCGCATCCGCGCCACGTGCGAGACGAGCTGCTCGAACGCCGGGTAGGCGAACGCGTCGAACTGCATCTCGACCACCGGCCGCAGGCCGTACATGGCCATGCCGACGGCGGTGCCGAGGATGCCCGCCTCGGCCAGCGGCGTGTCCGTGCAGCGGTCCTCGCCGAACTCCTTGGCCAGCCCGTCGGTGACCCGGAAGACCCCGCCGAGGGTGCCGACGTCCTCGCCCATCACGTGGACGGTCGGGTCCTCGGCCATCGCGTCGCGCATGGCGCGCTGGAGCGCCTGCGCCATGGTGGCCGGCTTGGTCCGGCCCGCCGCCTTGGCGGCCGCCGCGCCGGTCGTCGCCGTCGTCATCGGCTCTCGCCCTCCGCTTCGAGTTCGGCCCGCAGCTGCGCCGCCTGCTCGCGCAGCTGCGCGGTCTGCTCGGCGTAGACGTGGGTGAAGAGGTCCATCGGGTCGAGCACCGGGTCGGCGTTCATCCGCTCGCGCAGCTCCGCCGCCATGGTCTCCGCGGCCTCGGCCGCCGCCCGCCGGCCCTCCTCGTCGAGCAGACCGCGCTCGGTCAGCTCCCGTTCGAGGAGGAGCACCGGGTCGTGCGCCCGCCAGGTCTCGACCTCGCCGTCCGCGCGGTAGCGGGTGGCGTCGTCGGCGTTGGTGTGGGCGTCGATCCGGTAGGTGATCGCCTCCACGAGGGTCGGTCCGCCGCCGCGCCGCGCGCGGGCCACGGCCTCGGTGAGGACCTGGTGCACCGCGACCGCGTCGTTGCCGTCCACCAGCCGGCCCGGCATGCCGTAGCCGACGGCCTTGTGGGCGAGCGAGGGGGCCGCGGTCTGCTTGGCGAGCGGCACGGAGATCGCGAAGCCGTTGTTCTGCACGAGGAAGACCACCGGCGCCTGCCAGACGGCGGCGAAGTTCAGCGCCTCGTGGAAGTCGCCCTCGCTGGTGCCGCCGTCGCCGACCATGGCGAGCGCGACCACGTCGTCGCCCTTGAGCCGGGCCGCGTGGGCGAGGCCCACGGCGTGCGGCAGCTGGGTGGCGAGCGGGGTGCACAGCGGCGCGATGCGGTACTCGCGCGGGTCGTAGCCGGTGTGCCAGTCGCCGCGCAGCAGGGTCAGCGCCTGCACGGGGTCGAGGCCCCGGGCGACGGCCGCGAGGGTGTCCCGGTACGACGGGAAGAGCCAGTCCCGCTCCTCCAGGGCGAGGGCGGCGGCGATCTCGCACGCCTCCTGGCCGGTGGTGGACGGGTAGACGGCGAGCCGGCCCTGCTTGGTCAGGGCGGTGGCCTGGGCGTTGTACCGGCGCCCGCGGACCAGCTCCGCGTAGAGCCGGCGCAGCAGCGCGGGGTCGGCGTCGGCCACCGCGTCCGTGCCGAGCACGCGCAGCGGCTCGGCGTCGGGCAGCAGCGGGGCGGGGTCGGTCCGCGGACGCCAGGCCGGCGGCGGGGTGGGCCGGTAGGCCGAGTCGGCGAGCGGCTCCTGGACTGTCGAACTGCGCTGTTGCAACGAGTCCACCTCCTCGTGGGAGCGGGCATAAGACCCGAAGGCGGGTGGCGCGAGTGTGGCGCGCCTCACCTACCGATTGTTCGGTCGTGGAGGCATTTTGGCTACAGGCACCTTCAGCCTGTGGACAAACGGTTCTCCACAGCCTGGGATAGAGACAGGTCGTCCACCGGAGAGAGGCGGGGGGACATGGCGGATGAACAAATGGCCGTCGCCCGGGGCGGTGCCCCGGACGACACGGCGGGAGACGCGGCGGGCGAGGTGCTGAGCGCTCCCCCGGACACGCCGGCGTACGCCGTCCCGGCACGCCCGCTGGACGCGATAGACCGGGACATCCTGCGACTGCTCCAGACGGACGGCCGTGCCTCGGTGCGCTCCGTCGCCGAGCGCGTGCACGTCTCCCGGGCCAACGCGTACGCCCGGATCAACCGGCTCATCGACGACGGCGTGATCCGCGGCTTCAGCGCCCGGATCAACCACGAGCGGGCCGGCCACGGCGCCTCCGCCTACATCACGCTCAAGATCGTCCAGAACTCCTGGCGCACGGTCCGCGAACAGCTCGAAGCGCTCCCCGGCGCCGCGCACATCGCCCTGGTCAGCGGCGACTTCGACGTCCTCCTGCTGGTCCACACCCCGGACAACCGGACCCTGCGCGAGCTGGTCCTCACCCGACTCCAGGCCATCCCGGAGGTGCTCTCCACCCGCACTCTGCTCGTCTTCGACGAGATGGACCTGAACGCCGACCCGAGGCCCTGAGGACGCGGCTCACTCGGACGGAGAACGGCGAGAGGGCCCCGGGAGTCCCCGGGGCCCTCTCGTACGCCTTCCAGAGCCCTCAGCGGGCCTTCCGCAGCCCGTCGAAGGCCAGGTGGGCGACGGTCTCGGCAAGCTGGTCGCGCTCCGCCTGGTCCGGATGCGGCCGGTACCACTCCACCAGCGAGTTGATCATGCCGAAGAGGAGCCGGGTCGCGAGCCGGATGTCCACGTCCGACCGCAGATCGCCCTCGGCGGCCGCCGCCCCGAGCAGCTCGGCCACCCGGTGGTCGAACTCCCGGCGCCGCTCCATCGCCCACCGCTCGGTCGCCGTGTTGCCCCGCACCCGCAGCAGCAGCGTCACGTACGGAAGCTCCGCTATCAGCACCTCGACGGTCCGCCGGGTCACGTACTCGACCCGCTCCACCGCGCGCCCGCGCACCGCGCCCGGCTCGTCGAGGATCGCGAAGAGCCCGTCCAGCGCCCGGCTGACCGCCCGCCGCAGCAGCTCCTCCTTGCCCGCCACGTGGTGGTAGATCGAGGACTTGGAGATGCCGGCCGCCTTGGACAGGTGCTCCATGGACGTGCCGTCGTAGCCGCGCTCGTTGAAGACCCGCACCGCGACGGAGAGCAGCGTCTCGGGGGTGTAGGTGTCGCGTCGGGCGGTGGTCATCGCAGCTCCTCCGCTTCCTCGGTGTAACCCCGGCGCACGAGACCGACGGCGGGGGCGTACCGGCCCGTCGGGTAGCGCTCGTGCAACTGCCTCAGCAGGGCGCAGACCCACCGGTGGTCCACCTTCGCCGCCCACTCCAGCGGTCCGGCCGGGTAGTTCACGCCGAGCCGCATGGCCGTGTCGATGTCCTCCGCCGTGGCGACGCCCCGGTCGACGGCGTCGGCCGCGAGGTCGGCCAGCATGGCGACCGTCCGTCCCACGATCATGCCGGGCACGTCACCGATGACGGAGACCTGCTTGCCCAGCGCCTGGAAGAGCCCGACGGCCTCGGCGAGGGCGTCCGGGGCGATCCCCTCCCGGGCCGACAGGGCGATCCGGCTCGCCGCCGCGTAGTCCAGGGCAAGGTCGAAGTAGACGATCTCCTCCTGGTGGTACTCGAAGGAGGACTCGCCGTCCACCAGGGCGAGCTTCACGCCGCCCGGCAGCTCGACGAGGCCGTCGCCCCGCTTGCGCCGGACGGTGATCCCCGCCTCCTCGAACAGCCCCACCAGCGCCTCCGCCGGCCCGAGGTCGCCGCGGACGGTGATCCGCTCCGGCGCCTTCGCGGGCGCCTCGGTCCGCGGCGCGGGCCGCTCCGCGCCCTCCGCGTACGAGAACCAGCCGTGCCCCGACTTCCGGCCGAGCCGCCCCGACTCGACCAGCCGCCGCTGCGCCAGCGACGGCGTGAACTTCGGGTCCTGGAAGAAGGAGTCCCACACGGAGCGGGTCACGGCCTCGTTGACGTCCTGCCCGATCAGGTCGGTCAGCTCGAACGGGCCCATCCGGAAGCCGCCGCACTCGCGCAGCACGGCGTCGATGGTGGCCGGGTCGGCGCCGCCCTCCTCGTACACGCGGAACGCCTCCGCGTAGAAGGGGCGGGCGATCCGGTTGACGATGAAGCCGGGGGTGTCGGCGCAGCGCACCGGCGTCTTGCCCCAGGCCAGGACCGTCTCGTACGCGCGCGTGGCGGCGGTCTCGTCGGTGGCGAAGCCGCGGACGACCTCGACGAGGGGGAGCAGCGGCGCCGGGTTGAAGAAGTGCAGGCCGACGAAGCGGCCGGGGAGCCGCAGACGGCCGCCGATGGCGGTGACGGAGAGGGAGGAGGTGTTGGTGGCGAGGAGGGCGTCGTCGCCGACGGTCTTCTCCAGGTCGGCGAAGAGGCGCTGCTTGACCTCCAGGTCCTCGACGATCGCCTCGACGACCAGGGCCGCGTCGGCGAGCTCGGCCAGGTCCTCGGCGGCGTGCAGCCGGCCGGCGGCGGCCCCCCGGTCGGCGGCGGCCATCCGGCCCTTCTCGACCAGCCGGTCCAGGCGGGCGCCGATGGCGGCGACGGCCTCGGCGGCCCGGCCGGGGGCGCTGTCGTAGAGGCGTACGGGGTGGCCGGCGACCAGCGCCACCTGCGCGATCCCCTGGCCCATCGTGCCGGTGCCGACGACGGCGACCGTGCGGTCCCGCCCGATTGCCTCGTCCATGGTGGCGCTCCCCCTGACGGTCCCGTTGGCACGCATGTCCGCTTCGCTGCCCGCGCTCATAGGAGTGATCCTCCCCGATCGGTTTTCCACAGGATCGACGGACCCCCTTGTCCCGACCGATCGTTCGGTTACTCTAACTCCGTACGCGTCTCCCTGCCCAGCTCGACGAGGAGTTGGTCCACCCATGGCCACCGCCCAGCCGATCACCGACGTTCTGGCCGAGAAGCACCGGTCCACGCTCGATCAGGCCCTCGCCACCATCCGCAGCCGCGCCTACTGGTCGCCCTACCCGGAGCACCCGAAGGCGTACGGGGCGGACGGCTCGCTCGACGCCGCCGCCGGCCTCGCCGCGCACCAGGCGGTGCTGAACGGCCGCTTCGACCTCGACCAGCCGGGCACCGACGGCTGGACCGGCGGCGAGGTCTCGCCGTACGGCCCCGAGCTGGGCGTCGAGTACCCGCACGCGGACGTGGACGTGCTGCTGCCCGCGATGCGCGCCGGCCTGCCCGGCTGGCGGGACGCCGGTCCGGAGACGCGCGCCCTGGTCTGCCTGGAGATCCTGGCCCGGATCTCGGCCCGCACCCACGAGTTCGCCCACGCGGTGATGCACACCAGCGGGCAGGCGTTCATGATGGCGTTTCAGGCCGGCGGCCCGCACGCGCAGGACCGCGGCCTGGAGGCGGTGGCGTACGCGTACGAGGAGCAGACCCGCACCCCCGCCGGCCGGGCCGCCTGGTCCAAGCCGCAGGGCAAGCGGGACCCGCTGGAGCTGAGCAAGGAGTTCACCCCGGTCGGCCGCGGCGTCGCCCTGGTGATCGGCTGCAACACCTTCCCGACGTGGAACGGCTACCCGGGCCTGTTCGCCTCGCTCGCGACGGGCAACGCGGTCCTGGTGAAGCCCCACCCGCGCGCGGTCCTGCCGCTCGCGCTGACCGTGAAGATCGCCCGCGAGGTCCTCGCCGAGTCCGGCTTCGACCCGAACCTGGTGGCGCTGGCCGCCGAGCGCCCGGGCGAGGGCATCGCCAAGACCCTGGCGGTCCGCCCGGAGATCCGGATCATCGACTACACCGGCTCCACCGAGTTCGGCGACTGGCTGGAGGCCAACGCCCGGCAGGCCCAGGTCTACACGGAGAAGGCCGGCGTCAACACGGTGCTGATCGACTCCACCGACGACTACAAGGGGATGCTGTCCAACCTGGCGTTCTCGCTGTCGCTGTACAGCGGCCAGATGTGCACCACCCCGCAGAACCTGCTGATCCCCCGGGACGGCATCTCCACCGACCAGGGCCCCAAGTCGTACGACGAGGTGGTGGCCGACCTGGCCGGCGCGGTCGGCGGCCTCCTCGGCGACGACGCCCGGGCCAACGCCCTGCTCGGCGCCCTGGTCAACCCGGACGTGAAGGCCCGCCTGGAGGCGGCCGCCGGTCTCGGCGAGGTGGCGCTCGCCTCCCGCGAGGTCGCCAACCCGGACTTCCCGGACGCGGTCGTCCGCACCCCCGTCATGGTGAAGCTGGACGGCTCGAAGCCGGACGCGGAGGCCGCGTACCTCTCCGAGTGCTTCGGCCCGGTCTCCTTCGCCGTCTCGGTGGACTCCACCGCCGACGGCCTGGAGCTGCTCCGGCGCACGATCCGCGACAAGGGCGCGATGACGGTCGGCGCGTACACCACCTCCGCCGACACCGAGCGGGCCGTGGAGGAGATCTGCCTGGAGGAGTCGGCGCAGCTCTCGCTCAACCTGACGGGCGGGGTCTACGTGAACCAGACGGCCGCCTTCTCCGACTTCCACGGCTCGGGCGGCAACCCGGCGGCGAACGCCGCGCTGTGCGACGGCGCCTTCGTCTCCAACCGCTTCCGCGTGGTCGAGGTGCGCCGCCAGGCCTGACCCGGCCGCCAGGCCGCGCGTGCCGGTCCCCTATGCGGGGGCCGGCACGTCGGCGTAGCGCTGGATCCAGGCGTGCATGGCGATCGCGGCGGCCGCGCCGGCGTTGATCGACCGGGTGGAGCCGAACTGGGCGATCGAGCAGACCGTCCGCACGTGCCGGCGGGCCTCCTCGGTCAGCCCGGGCCCCTCCTGCCCGAAGAGCAGCACACAGCGGCGGGGCAGCACGGTCCGCTCCAGCGGCACCGAGCCCGGCAGGTTGTCGATGCCGATGATCGGCAGGTCCTCGGCCGCCGCCCAGGCGGTGAGCGCCTCGGTGTCGGGGTGGTGCCGCACGTGCTGGTAGCGGTCGGTGACCATGGCGCCGCGCCGGTTCCAGCGGCGCCGCCCCACGATGTGCACCTCCTTGGCCAGGAAGGCGTTGGCGGTCCGCACCACCGATCCGATGTTGAAGTCGTGGCCCCAGTTCTCCACGGCCACGTGGAAGTCGTGCCGGCGGGTGTCCAGGTCGGCGACGATCGCCTCCCGCGTCCAGTACCGGTACGCGTCCACGACGTTGCGCCGGTCGCCCTCGGCCAGCAGCTCGCGGTCGTAGCGCGGGTCCTCGGGCCACGGCAACGGGTGCGGGCCGACGCCGACCTCCGGGCCGTAGCCCTCGTCGTACTGGAGCGGCTCGGCGCCGGCCGGGACGGGGTTCTCTTCGGTGGTGCTCACCCGACGAGGGTACGGGGGGCGGCCTCGCCGCCCGCCTCCCCGCCGGACGGCCCGTCGGCGGGCTCCCCGGCGGGCCGCTGCGGGGGCAGCTCCTGGGCGGCGGCCTTTCGCCGCAGCAGCCGGTCCCGGCCGCGGGACGCGCGTGCCCCGAGCCAGACCAGGAAGACGGTCGGCAGGAAGACGGCGTCGGCGGCGATCATCGCCATCGAGAAGGCCGGCAGGCCGAGCAGCACCGCGATCCCCGCGTGCTCCAGCATCATCACGACGAGCAGGACGTTCTTCACCTTGCGCTTGAACAGCGTGAAGGGGAAGGCGACCTGCACGATCACGGTGCCGTAGCTGAGCAGCATGACCATGATCCCGCTGGAGGCGAGGAGCTCGGAGAGGGCCGGCCAGGGCGTGAAGTAGTCCAGGTGCAGCGGGTAGAAGAGCGCGGTGCCGTCCTGCCAGCGCGAGCCCTGGATCTTGTACCAGCCGGCGGTGGCGTAGATCAGGCACACCTCGGCCATGAGGACCAGGAGCGTGGCGTTGTGGGCGAGGTTCGCGAGGACGTCCAGCAGGACGCGGGGCTCGCCCGGCGCGTACTGCTCCACCAGCCACCACAGTCCCTGGCCGAGCCAGAGCACCCACAGCAGCACGTACATCCACCACTCGCCGGTGACCGGGCTGAACCAGGTCGCGGCGACCAGGAAGCCGCCGAGGACGACCCAGAGGGCGGGGCCGGCGAGCTCCACCCGCCGGCCGGCCTCCTCGCCCCGGGCGGCCTTCCGGGCCGCCCGCCGCGCGTCCAGGGACCAGACCTGGCCGCAGCGGATCAGCGTGAGGTAGAGCGAGACGAGGTGCACCACGTTGTCGCCGCCGTCCCCGAGGAAGACGGACCGGTTCTGCAGCGACAGCGCGCCGACCATGAAGACCACGGAGACGGCCCGGGTGTGCCAGCCGACGAGCAGCAGCGCGGCGGCCACCACCGCCAGGCCGTAGACCACCTCGAACCAGAGCCGCCCGTCGGACCACATCAGGACCGAGAAGGCCCGGTTGTCGGCGATCAGCCGCTGGGCGAGGTCGAACGACCAGGGGCCGTCGGGGCCGTACATCTCGTGCCGGTGCGGGAACTCCCGCAGCAGGAAGAAGAGCCAGGTCAGCGAGAAGCCGATGCGGACGATCGCGGTCTGGTACGGGCCCAGCGCGCGCGAGGTGACCGTCTGCGCGGCCCGGGCCAGCCTGCGGTCGAAGGGCACGCGCGCCGGAGCCGCGGCCGGGGCGGGTCGGGGGGCGGTCATCGGCTCGTCTCCGTACGGCTGCGGTCGGCGTCGGTGATGTCCCACCAGGGCATCGTGCTGATGGAGGGGGTGGTGGAGCGCTTCTCGGTGCTCCAGTGCGGAGCCTGCACCGGACGGACCACCCGGCGGATCTGCACCCGCTGCACCGTCCCGCCGACGTCCGCGCGCGCCTCGGGGCCCTCGATGCGCGGCAGCACGATACGGCGCATGTACTGCTCCGACAGCCGGCCGCGCATCCCCTTCGGACGGCCCTCGTCGTCGTGCGCGTTGCCGTACCAGTCGATCGCCCGGCGCAGCTGGTTCTGCTGGGTGTGGCTGGGGAAGACGCTGCCCCGGACGTCCTCGACGTCCTGCGCGGTGAGGTCGATCCAGCCGGTGGTCCGGCGGGTGCCCGACGCGTCGGCGACCTCGGCGCGGACCTCGACGGCGACGTTCTGCTGGAGCGGATTGGGGGCGAAGAGCTTCCAGTTCTGCTCGAACTCGGGGTAGATCCAGTCGTCGACGGCCTGACCGTGCTGCTTGGTGATCGTGTTGGACGGCGCCACGTGCAGGAAGACCATGGCCAGGTGCAGGCAGGCGAGGACGGCCAGGGCGGCGAGCGCCACCGCGGCGACCACCTGGTACGGCAGGGACAGCGCCAGGATCCCCGCGGCCGGCCGCCGCTCCCCGCTGCCGTCGATGTGCGCGCTCATCCCACCCCGATCCCGGGCTCCCGACCCGATCCCGTCCCACCGGTGACCCGCTCGTCTGCGCCCCGAACGGAGCAGGCGGTTATCCACAGGGTTGACACCATACGGGCCGCCGACCCACCATTGAAGTCATTCAACCGAACGATCGGTCGGTAGGGGGTCCGATGACCGCAGGGACGGCAGGGACGGCAGTGACCGCGGAAGCGCCCGGCACGGACGCCGCGGACGCGGCGGCACAGGCCGCCCGCGAGGCGGTGTTCGACGCCGCGGTCGCCGCCGACGAGCGCATCGAGCCGCGCGACTGGATGCCGGAGGCCTACCGCGCCTCCCTCGTCCGCCAGATCGCGCAGCACGCCCACTCCGAGATCATCGGCATGCAGCCCGAGGCCAACTGGATCACCCGCGCGCCCTCCCTGCGCCGCAAGGCCATCCTCATGGCCAAGGTGCAGGACGAGGCCGGCCACGGCCTGTACCTCTACAGCGCCGCCGAGACCCTCGGCGTCAGCCGCGACGAGCTCCTCGACAAGCTCCACAGCGGCCGCCAGAAGTACTCGTCGATCTTCAACTACCCCACCCTCACCTGGGCCGACGTCGGCGCCATCGGCTGGCTCGTGGACGGCGCCGCCATCACCAACCAGGTCCCCCTCTGCCGCTGCTCCTACGGCCCGTACGCCCGGGCCATGGTCCGCGTCTGCAAGGAGGAGTCCTTCCACCAGCGCCAGGGGTACGAGGCCCTCCTCGCCCTCTCCCGCGGCACCGAGGCCCAGCACGCCATGGCCCAGGACGCGGTGGACCGCTGGTGGTGGCCGTCCCTCATGATGTTCGGCCCGCCCGACGACGTGTCGACCCACTCCACCCAGGCCATGGCCTGGAAGATCAAGCGCCACTCCAACGACGAACTGCGCCAGCGCTTCGTCGACATCGCCGCCCCGCAGGCGGAGGCCCTCGGCCTCACCCTCCCCGACCCCGACCTGAAGTGGAACGAGGAGCGCGGGCACTACGACTTCGGCCCCATCGACTGGGACGAGTTCTGGGACGTGCTCAAGGGCAACGGCCCCTGCAACGACCAGCGGATCACCAAGCGCCGCCAGGCCCACGAGGACGGCGCCTGGGTCAGAGAGGCCGCCGCGGCCTACGCGCGCAAGCACACCGGACAGCACGGGGAGGCACAGGCATGAGCAGCGACACTTGGCCCCTGTGGGAGGTGTTCGTGCGCTCCCGCCGAGGGCTCTCCCACACCCACGCCGGCAGCCTCCACGCCCCCGACGCGGAGATGGCCCTGCGCAACGCCCGGGACCTCTACACCCGCCGCATGGAAGGCGTCTCCCTCTGGGTCGTGCCCTCCGCCGCCATCACCGCCTCCTCCCCGGACGAGAAGGACCCCTTCTTCGAGCCGGCCGCCGACAAGCCCTACCGGCACCCGACCTTCTACGAGATCCCGGAGGGGGTGAAGCACCTGTGACCACCACCCACACCACCGACCTCGGCGACACCGCCGGCACCCCGGACACGCCCGCCGCGCCCGCCGCGCCCGCCGCGCCCGCCGCCGCCCTGCCCGCCGACCCGGCCGTCACCGCCGCGGCCCTCGCCCTCGGCGACGACGCGCTCATCCTCGCCCAGCGCCTGGGGGAGTGGGCCGGCAGCGCCCCCGTCCTGGAAGAGGAGGTCGCCCTCGCCAACATCGCGCTCGACCTCCTCGGCCAGGCCCGCGTCCTGCTCTCCCTCGCCGGCGACGAGGACGAACTCGCCTTCCTCCGCGAGGAGCGCGCCTTCCGCAACGTCCAGCTGGTCGAGCAGCCCAACGGCGACTTCGCCCACACCATCGCCCGCCAGCTGTACTTCTCCACCTACCAGCGGCTGCTGTACGCGGCGCTGGCCGCCGACGGCGGCCCGCTCGCCGGACTCGCCGCCAAGGCCGTCAAGGAAGTCGCCTACCACCAGGACCACGCCGAACACTGGACCCTCCGCCTCGGCGACGGAACCGAGGAGAGCCACCGCCGCATGCAGACGGCCTGCGACGCCCTCTGGCGCTACACCGGCGAACTCTTCCAGCCCCTCGACGGCCTGGGCCTCGACACCACCGCCCTCGAAGCGGCCTGGCTCGACTCCGTCACCGCCGTCCTCACCCGCGCCGGCCTCACCGTCCCCACCGGCCCCCGCACCGGCGCCTGGCGCGCCGGAGCCGGCCGCCAGGGCCTCCACACCGAACACTTCGGCCGGATGCTCGCCGAGATGCAGCACCTCCACCGCAGCCACCCGGGGGCGACATGGTGACCGCCACCACCACCCCGCTCGAAGCGGAACTGGCCCGGATCGCCGGCGCCGTCCCCGACCCCGAGCTGCCCGTCCTCACCCTCGCCGAACTCGGCGTGCTCCGCGGCGTCCACGTCACCGGCCCAGGCCGCGTCGAGGTCGCCCTCACGCCCACCTACACCGGCTGCCCCGCCGTCGAGACGATGTCCACCGACATCGAGCACGCCCTCCACGAGCACGGCATACCGGAGGTCACCGTCGTCACCGTCCTCGCCCCCGCCTGGACCACCGACGACATCAGCGAGGAAGGCCGCCGCAAACTCTCCGAGTTCGGCATCGCCCCGCCCCGCCCCCAGGGCCCGGCCGGCGGCCCCGTCGCCCTCACCCTGGCCATCCGCTGCCCCCACTGCGGCTCCACCGACACCGAACTCCTCAGCCGCTTCTCCTCCACCGCCTGCAAGGCCCTGCGCCGCTGCGCCTCCTGCCGCGAACCCTTCGACCACTTCAAGGAGCTGTAGATGTTCCATCCGCTCCCGGTGAGCCGGGTCGAGCGGCTCACCGACGACTCCGTGGCCGTCACCTTCGCGGTCCCCGACGCCCTCCACGAGACCTTCCGGCACCGCCCCGGCCAGCACCTCGCCCTGCGCCGCACCGACGAGTCCGGCCAGGAGATCCGCCGCACCTACTCGATCTGCTCCCCCGCCGCCCCGGCCGGCGAGCGGCCCGAACTCCGCGTCGGCATCCGGCTCGTCGACGGCGGCGCCTTCTCCACCTGGGCCCTCAAGGAACTCGCCCCCGGCCACACCGTCGACGTCATGGCCCCCACCGGCCGGTTCGTCCTCGACCCGCGCCCCGGCCACTTCGCCGCCGTCGCCGGCGGCAGCGGCATCACGCCCGTGCTCTCCATGGCCGCCACCCTCCTCGACCGCGAACCCGAGGCCCGGTTCTGCCTGATCCGCAGCGACCGCACCGCCGCCTCCACGATGTTCCTCGACGAGGTCGCCGACCTGAAGGACCGGCACCCCGACCGGTTCCAGCTCGTCACCGTCCTCTCCCGCGAGGAACAGCAGGCCGGCCTCCCCTCCGGCCGCCTCGACGAGGACCGGCTCACCGCCCTCCTGCCGGCCCTCCTCCCGGTCGGCGCCATCGACGGCTGGTTCCTCTGCGGCCCCTACGGCCTCGTCCAGGGTGCCGAGCGGGCCCTGCGCGGCCTCGGCGTCGACCGCGCCCGCGTCCACCAGGAGATCTTCCACGTCGACGACGGCTCGGGCCCCGCGCCCGTCCCCACCGCCGACACCCCCGCCCACGCCACGCTCACGGCCACCCTGCACGGCCGCTCCGGCACCTGGCCCGTGGAACGCGGCGAGAGCCTCCTCGACACCGTCCTGCGCGCCCGCTCCGACGCCCCCTACGCCTGCAAGGGCGGCGTCTGCGGCACCTGCCGCGCCTTCGTCGTCGGCGGCGAGGTCCGCATGGACCGCAACTTCGCCCTCGAACCGGAGGAGACCGACGCCGGGTACGTCCTGGCCTGCCAGTCCCACCCCGCCACCCCCGACGTCGAGCTGGACTTCGACCGCTGACAGCCCTTCCGCCCATTCCCTTCCGCTAGAACCTGTTCTATCTTGACGGCCCGTCAGAAAGTGCTGCCTGACGGGCCGCCGGAACAGCAACGGAAGGACAGGGCCATGGACTTCACGTTCACCGAGGAACAGCAGGCGGCCGCGGAGACGGCCCGTACCGTCTTCGCCGACGTCGCACCCGACGCCGTACCCAGCCCCGCCCTCACCCCCACCGCCGTCGCCGACGACCTCGACCGCCCCCTGTGGCAGCGCCTCGCCGCCACCGACCTCCTCGGACTCCTCGTCGCACCCGAGCACGGCGGCACCGGCCTCGACCCCGTCGCCCTCTGCCTCGTCCTGCGCGCATCCGCCCGCGTCCTGGCCCGCGTCCCCCTCCTGGAGACCACCGCCGTCAGCCACGTCCTCCAGCGGCACGCCCCGGCCGGCACCGCCGCCGCGCTCCTGCCCGAGGTCACCGCCGGACGCCTCGTCCTCACCGCCGCCGCCCACGGCACCACCGGCCACGAACCCGCCGAGCGTGCCGTCAGCGCCCGCCACGACGGCACCCACTGGATCCTCGACGGCACCACCGACCACGTCCCGTGGGCCCACCACGCCGACCTGACCGCCGTCCCCGCCCACACCCCCGACGGGCACACCGTCCTCGCCATGGTCCCCCGCGACCACCCGGGCCTCACCCTCGACGCCCAGTACGGCACCCACGGCGAACGCCTCGCCCGACTACGCCTCGACGGCACCCGCCTCCCCGCCGACCGGGTCCTCGACTCCGCCGACGCCTGGCCCGCCCTCCGCGCCCTGCTCACCACCGGAACCTGCGCGCTCGCCCTCGGCCTCGGCGAGCAGGTCCTCACCATGACGAGCCAGTACGCGGGCAAGCGGGAACAGTTCGGCCACCCGATCGCCACGTTCCAGGCCGTCGCCGTCCAGACCGCCGACCGCTACATCGACCTCCGCGCCATGGAGGCCACCCTGTGGCAGGCCGCCTGGCGCCTCTCCACCGGCGCCGCCGCGGCGCTGCCCGCCGAAGCCGACCTCGCCGTCGCCAAGATCTGGGCCGCGGAAGGCGTCCGCCGGGTCGTCCAGACCGCCCAGCACCTGCACGGCGGCTTCGGCGCCGACACCGACTACCCGCTGCACCGCTACCACGCCTGGGCGAAGTACCTCGAACTCTCCCTCGGCCCGGCAGCCGCCCACGAGGAAACCCTGGGCGACCTCATCGCCACCCACCCCCTCGACTGACCCGCCTCCACGCGGACACGCCGAGGGCACGGCTCAGGCGACGAACCCCGGTCCGCTGTCCGACACCACGGGACGCCCGGCGCCCTCCCAGGCCACCATCCCGCCGTCCACGTTCACCGCGTCGAAGCCCTGCTGCACCAGATACTGCGTGACCTGCGCCGAACGGCCGCCCACCCGGCACATCACATAGGCGCGGCCGTGCTCGGCGAGCTGCTCGGTCACCTCGGCGAACCGCGCCACGAAGTCGCTCATCGGCACGTGCAGCGCACCCTCGACCCGGCCGGCCGCCCACTCGTCGTCCTCCCGCACGTCCAGCACCAGGGCATCGGCGGGCACGGACGCGGCGGGCACCGACGGCAGCGGGGCGAAACTCATGGCACTGACCTTCTCTCGTGTACGGCGGAACCGCCTCGACCTGGGAAAACCTACTGCACCAGCGCGGCCAGCTCGGCCTCACGCTCGGACACCTGACCGCGCAGCTGCTCGGCGATCTCCTCAAGCAGCCGGTCCGGGTCCTCCGGCGCCAGCCGCAGCATCGACCCGATCGCGCTGTCCTCCAGCTCCCGCGCCAGCGCCGACAGCAGATCCTTGCGCTGCGCCAGCCACTCCAGCCGCGCGTACAGCTCCTCACTCTCGCTCAGCCGCTCCTCGGCCGGCACCGGACCGGCCTCCCACTCGCCGGCCAGCTCCCGCAGCAGAGCCTCGTCGCCGCGCGCGTAGGCGGCGTTCACCCGGGTGATGAACTCCTCCCGCCGCTTCCGCTCGTCGTCCTCGCGGGCCAGGTCGGGGTGGGCCTTGCGGGCCAGCTCGCGGTAGAGCCGGCGCACCTCCTCGCTGGGCCGCACCCGCTGCGGCGACTGCACCGGCCGCTCGGTCAGCATCGCGGCCGCCTCGGGGGAGAGCCCGTCGGAGTCGATCCAGTCGTCGAAGAGCACCTCGACCCCCGGCAGCGGCAGCACCGCGGCCCGCGCCTCCCGCGCCAGCCGCAGATCCTCCGGATCCCCGGTCCGCGCCGCCCGCGCCTCCGCGATCGACGCGTCCAGCTCGTCGAGCCGCGCGTACATCGGCCCCAGCTTCTGGTGGTGCAGCCGCGAGAAGTTCTCCACCTCGACCCGGAAGGTCTCGACCGCGATCTCGAACTCGATCAGCGCCTGCTCGGCCACCCGAACAGCCCGCTCCAACCGAGCCTCCGGCCGCTCCTCGCCCCCCGCCGCGCCCCCGTCCGCAGGCTCCGGCTCCGGGTCGGGGCTCGGGCTCGGGTTCGACGCCTGCTGGGGCTCCTGCTGCGGACCCCGGTCCGGCTCCGGCTCCTGGCCCTGACCCGGCTCACGGCCCCGGCCCTGGTGCTCGCCCTGGTCCTCGCTCACGTTCACGCCCGCCCACGTCCTCGTTCCGGCCCGACCCCTCAAGCGTAGGTCCTCACAAGGGGGCCCCTCCCCCCTCCCTCCCCCCTCCCCTCCCCCTCGTTCCCTTCTCAGGACGTCCCCGCTCAGACACCCACCTCGGCCGCCATGCGTCCCGTGCGGATGGCTGTGAGCAGGTCGGCGTGGTCCTCGGTGGTGCGGTCGGCGTAGGTGACCGCGAAGGCGGCGACGGCCTCGTCGAACTCCTCGTTCTTGCCGCAGTAGCCGGCTATCAGGCGCGGGTCGGCGCTGTGGGCGTGGGCCCGGGCGAGGAGCGCGCCGGTCATGCGGCCGTAGTCGTCGACCTGGTCGGCGGTGAGTGCGGCGGGGTCGACGCTGCCCTTGCGGTTGCGGAACTGGCGCACCTGGAAGGGGCGCCCGTCGACGGTGGTCCAGCCGAGCAGGATGTCGCTGACGACCTGCATGCGCTTCTGCCCGAGGACGACGCGGCGGCCTTCGTGGCCGGGGTCGGGGACGGCGAACCCGGCGGCGGGCAGGTGGGGCAGGAGCACCGACGGGCGGGCCTCCTTCACCTGGAGGACGAGCGGTTCGCCGCGGTGGTCGAGGAGCAGGACGACGTAGGAGCGGGTGCCGACGCTGCCGGTGCCGACGACCCGGAAGGCGACGTCGTGGACGGCGTACCGGGCGAGGAGCGGGCGGCGGTCCTCGGAGACGGTCTCCAGGTAGCCGCCGAGGGCGGCGGTGACGGCGGCGGCCTCGGCGTCGGGCACCCGGCGCAGGACGGGAGGCGCGTCGACGAAGCGGCGTCCGCCGCCGTCGGCCTCGGCGACGGTCTCGGTGGAGCGGGCGGCGAACCGGGCGCTGGTGTTGTTGCGGGCCTTGGCGGAGACGCGTTCCAGGGTGCCGAGGAGGTCGCGGGCGTCGGTGTGGGAGACGAGCTCCTCGTCGGGTATCGCGTTCCAGGCGTCGTGGGCGGGGAGCCGGGCGAGGAGGCGCATGGTGCGCCGGTAGGCGCCGACGGTGTCGAAGGCGGCGGCCCGGCAGGTGTCCTCGTCCGCGCCGACCACCCGTCCGGCGAGGACGAGGGAGGTGGCGAGCCGCTTGAGGTCCCATTCCCAGGGGCCGACGACGGTCTCGTCGAAGTCGTTGAGGTCCATCACGAGCCGGCCGCGGGCGTCGCCGTAGAGGCCGAAGTTGGCGGCGTGTGCGTCGCCGCACAGCTGGGCGGCGACGCCGGTGACGGGGGTTCCGACGAGGTCGTGGGCCATGAGGCCGGCGGAGCCGCGCAGGAACGCGAAGGGGTTGGCGGCCATGCGGCCGACGCGGATGGGGGTGAGTTCGGGGACCCGGCCGCGGCTGGACTCCTCGACGGCGCGGACGGCGTCGGGGCGCCCGGCGGGGAGGGTGAGCCGCGCGTGGGAGGAGCGGGGGACGGCGGTCCGCAGCTGCTTCCCGCGCGCCCTGGGGGAGTCCTCCGTGGCGCCGCCGCGCCGTGCGAATCCGGGCACGTGCGGGATGCGCTCCCCGCCTGCTGCTCCCCGCTGTCCTGGCACGACGGCCTGGGTCTCGTCCATGGGCCGACCTCCCCCGATGACTGGTCCGACAGGTTCCGATGACTTCCGGCCTGACGGTACAGCCGCCCTTGATCAGCCGTCTCCCCCTGTGGACAACGGCCTGTGGAAAACCACCGGCCCCCCTGGTCGGACGGCCCGGAGAGCCGACGGCTCAGACGGCTACGGCCTCCTCCATCTCCTCCTCGTCCTCGTCCTCGGCGCGCTTCTCCCCGGCCCGGGCCGCCGCGGTCGACGACGCAGCGGTCGACGACGCAGCGGTCGACGACGCCGCGGTCGACGGCGCCACGGCGGCGGCCACGGCGTTGCGCCGCGCCTCGGAGCGGCCGGCGAGGGTGACGAGGAGGACGCCTGCGAGGAACCAGAGGGCGAGGACGAGGACGTCGCCGCCGAGGCCGTGTCCGTCGAAGTAGACGTGGCCGCGGATGCCTTCGACGAGGCCGGCGCCGTTCCAGAAGGCGTGCAGGGAGCCGAAGAAGCCGGGCTGGAGCTCGGGCCGGTAGATGCCGCCGGAGCTCGTGAAGTTGAGCATGACGAAGAGGACCATCACGCCGAGCGTGGTCCAGCGGCGGAGGTAGGTGTGGAGGCCGACGCCGATGAGGAGGATGCCGGCGGCGTAGAGCCAGGAGAGGGCCCAGACGCCGGCGAGGCCGTGGTCGACGAGGTGGAAGACGGGGCCGGCGAAGAGGGTGCCGATGAGGCTGACGACGAGGGAGGTGCCGGCGGCGAGGAGGGCGCGGATCCGCATGGGGAGGGCGGCTCCGGCGGCTCCGATGACGGCGACGGACGCGTAGGCGCCGATGCTGACGGCGACGAGGAGGAAGAAGACGCCCTGGCCGGTGGGGTCGCCGGAGGCGGTGGGGGCGAGGTCGGTGACCTTGAGGGGGGAGTCCTGGCCGGCGGCGACCGTGGTGAAGACCTTCTCGACGGCCATGGCGCTGGTGTCGGAGGAGGCGGAGGCGACGAGGAGTTCGGGGTGGTCGCCGGGGATGTAGGCGCCGTAGCTGTCCTGCTGCCGGAGGGCGGTGGCGGCGGTGGCCCGGTCGGGGACGGTACGGACGTCGAGGGCGCCGGCGCCCTTGTCCTGGAGGGTCTGGGCGAGGACCTGGGCGGCGGGGCCGGAGCCGACGACGTCGACGCGGAGGTCGTGGGGCTGGGGGGCGTGGAAGGCGCCGAGGTAGGCGAGGCCCATGCCGAGGCACATGAGGAGGGGGGTGAGGAGGTGCCCGAGGACGTGCCGCAGGGCGCCGGCGGTGGGGTGGGGTCCTGTGGACACCGTGACCTCCGTGCTTTGGTTGGCTTTTACAACTAAGGAACCGTTGTACTATACAACTGAAATCCCGCAGGGGGCGAGCTCGGCAAGGGAGCCCACATGTCCGACGCCGCAGACGAGGCGCCGCGCGAGGCGTCCGTGGACGTCATCCAGCGCGAGCTGACGGCCTTCGCGCGCCGGGCCCGCGCCGCCGCGGCCCGGGTCCACCCCGAGCTTCCGCTCGTCTCGTACACGCTCCTCGCCCACATCGAGGATCAGCGCGGCTGCCGCGCCACGGACCTCGCGGCGCACTACCTGCTGGACAAGTCCACGGTCAGCCGCCAGCTGGCGGGCCTGGAGAAGATGGGCCTGGTGGAGCGCCGGCCCGCTCCGGACGACCACCGGGTGCAGGTGCTGCACCCGACCGAGGCCGGTCTCGCGGTGCTCGCCACCGCCCAGACCAACCGTCGCGCCGCCTACCAGGAGCGTCTGAAGGACTGGTCCGGCGAGGACCTGGCCCGGTTCGCCGACTATCTCCTCCGCTACAACGCCGCAGGCTCCGCCGGCCTCCCCGACGCCACCTGAACCCCAGGGCCTGGGCCGGCGCCAGGACCCGGCGCCCAGCCCCTCCCCGCCGCCCCCGGCCCCCCCCTACAGCCCCGCGTCGCGGGCGAGCAGTGCGGCCTGGACGCGGTTCTCGCACTGGAGCTTGGCGAGGATCCGGCTGACGTACGTCTTCACGGTGGCCTCGCTCATGTGCAGCCGGCGGCCCGCGTCGGCGTTGGAGAGTCCCTCGCCGAGGAGCGCGAGGACCTCCCGTTCCTTCTCGCCGAGCCCGGCGACCCGACCGCGGGCCTCTTCGGCGCGCGCGGTCTCGCGGCCGGAGGCGAGCCGTTCGACCACGTGCCGGGTCGCGGCGGGCGAGAGATAGGCGTCGCCGGCGGCCGTGGCCCGTACGGCGCCGATCAGTTCGGCCGGGGCGGTGTCCTTCAGGAGGAAGCCGGCGCTGCCGTGCTCCAGCGCCCGCAGCACGTTCTCGCGCTCGCCGAAGGTGGTCAGGACGATCACCCGCGCCCCCGGTGCGGCCCTGCGCAGCTCGGGGAGGGCGGAGAGCCCGTCGAGGACCGGCATCTGGATGTCGAGCAGCACGACGTCGGCGGCGTGCGCGCGGGCCGCGTCGACGGCCTCGCGGCCGTTCGCGGCCTCGGCGACCACGTGGATGTCCGGATCGGAGTTGAGGATCATCCGGATCCCCGCCCTGATCAGCGGCTCGTCGTCGGCCACCACGACCTTGACGGTCCGACCGGACCGTCCCGTCCGCCCTGACAGCACTGCGCCTCCCCCAACACCTCCGGTACGGGCCGGCCGTGCGCTACGGCCGCACCTCGTACGCCTTCTTCTCGATCAGCTTGCCGTCCTTGAAGCAGAACCGGAAAACGGGCTCCGTGTCGAAGTCGTCGCTCATCTCGGTGGACAGGAAGGTGAGGCAGGCGGCGCCCTTGGGCTCGGGCGGCGCGCCCTCGCCCGCGGTGGCCATGGTCGCGAGGGAGTCGCCGTCGGGCAGCATGGGCCGGACGTCCTTCTCCGCCATGCCGACCTCGATGGACTCGTACTTCGCGGGCTCGACCATCGCGTCCTGGACCGATCCGACGAAGTAGTAGAGGCCGAGGCCGGCGGCGACGACGAGGACGACGAGCGCCGCGAAGGCGATGCCGCAGCCGAGCGCGATCGATCCCCCGGTGCTGCGGGTCTTCCCTCCGTGCAGTGCCATCGCCAACTCCCGTTCCGTGAAACTCCAGTCGGGCTCTCCGACCGGTACGGGACGACCCTTGCCGCCGAAGGGCTTCGTCGACTGCTGCCGGAAGTCGTCGGCCGCATCGACCAAAGGCGCTGCCTCACCGGTCGGAGCGGAGCCGTACGGCAGCATTCCGGCGACCCGGAAGCCTCCGCCGTCGGCGGGCCCGGCGTGGCACATGCCGCCGACGAGACGGGCCCGTTCCTCAAGGCCGGCCAGCCCCTGGCCGCCGCTGACGACGTGCTGCGCGGGCCCGGCGGGCGGCTCCTCGTTGAAGATCTCGACGACGAAGGTGTCGGGCTCGTAGCGCAGTTCGACGCTGATGGCGGCGCCCGGGGCGTACTTGTAGGCGTTGGTGAGCGCTTCCTGCGCCATGCGGTACGCGGCGTGCCCGGCGGCCGGCTCCAGGGGCCGCTCGTCGCCGATCCGCCGGAGCGTGACGGGGGTCCCGGCGGCGCGCGCGGAGTCGACGAGTCCTTCGATGCCGGCGATCCCGCGGGCGGCCCGTCCGCTCTCGTCGCCGGTGCCCACGGGCCCGGTGTCGGGGTCGGCGGCCTCGGTGCCGTCGCGGAGTATGCCGACGACCTCCCGCAGTTCGTGCATGGCGGTCACGGACGCGTTCCGCAGCACGCCGACGACCTCGCGCTGCCGCTCGGTCAGCTCGCGGTCGACCTCCAGCGCGCCGGTGTGGACGGCGATCAGGGCGAGCTGGTGACCGAGGCTGTCGTGCATGTCCTGGGCGATGCGCTGCCGTTCCCGCAGCCGGGCGTTCCGCCCGATCATCGCCCGCTCGCGCACCAGCCGTACGTTGCGCTCCTGGAGCGCGTGCAGGAGCGTGCGGCGCTGGGCCCAGTAGCGGTGGGCGAGGCCGGGGGCGAGGGTGGTGCCCAGGTAGTAGAGGGTCGCCATGAAGGCGACGGTGAGCATCCGCTGATGCTCCCAGGCGACGATCAGGGTGAAGCCGACGTTGAGGACGTAGGCGGCGATGAACGCGTACAGGGCCCGCCCGACGCCGACGATGTGGCCGCCGGCGGACCAGCCGAGGACGAGCAGCAGCGGCCCGAGGCCGGACACGACGGGGCTGAGAGCGGCGGTGACGACGAGCACGGTGGCGGGGAACCGGCGGCGCAGCAGCGCCAGCACGGCCGAGGCGGCGGCGACCGCGGCGAGCTGCCATCCCTCGCCGCCGAGCAGTTCCTCCGTGCCGGCGGCGAGCAGGGCCACGACGGCGGTGAGGGCCGACTCGCCGACCGTCCTGCGCCGTGACCATTCCCCCGCGGGCACGAGCCATCGCCACGCGGCGGCCGCCCTGGCTCCGATCCCGCGCCCGACCGCCGTCGGCGTCGTTCCCCCACTCGTCGCTTCCAAGCTCGTCGCTTCCACGCTCGCACCCTAGGCAGCGCCCGGACCCCGGGGCGTCCCCCTTTCGTCGCGACCCGGAACGACGAAAGGCGCGAGGGGGAGCGAGGGCATAAAGGCGCGGGAGGGGAAGTGGGAAGCGTCACATGCTCCGGACAACGCGGAAGCCCCGTAGGTCTGGGACCTACGGGGCTTCCGTCTGGTGCGCGAGGGGGGAGTTGAACCCCCACGCCCTTGCGGGCACTGGAACCTGAATCCAGCGCGTCTGCCTATTCCGCCACCCGCGCATTGGGTGGTCTCCCGGTCTCTCACCTTTCGGTGGGAGCGCCTGGCGACATCTGAAGATTAGCACGTCGCGGACGGTGGATTCACATCCGTTGTTTCGGCCCCCCGCGAGCAGAACAGAGGAGAGGGAGGGGCGGAGGCGGACGGACGCGCGGGGAGGGGGACGGGCGATGCGGACGGAAGGACGATCGCCCCCTCGCGAAGCTCCGACCGCAGCCCCGGCCGGAGCCCCACCGGTCCCTCCACCGGTCCCTCCACCGGTCCCTCCACCGGTCCACCCACCGACCCACTCGCCGATCCGCCCACCGCCCCCGGCCGGAGTCGCCGCCCGCGCCGCAGGGGAGAAGTACGGAGAAGAAGGAGAGAAGGGACACAGGGGAGAGAGCGGGAGAGAGGGGAGAGACAGGGGAGAAGCGGGAGGTTGCGGCGCCGGCGGCGCCGCGCGACGCGCTCACTCGCGTACGCCGCCCCTCCTGTCGGACAGCCGCGTGCGGGACACTGTCCACAGGCCCCCTCTACGATCCCTGGGGGGAGGGCCTGTGAGAGGTGACACTCGTCCACAGGGCAGAGAAGGGGAACCAGCCGATTTCCCGACGCGTGGATACGATCAGTAAGCAGTACCAGGACGGCAACGACGGAGGAGGTGCCCCATGGGAGTCCTGAAGCGTTTCGAGCAGCGTCTCGAAGGTCTGGTCAACGGCACCTTCGCCAAGGTGTTCAAGTCCGAGGTCCAGCCGGTCGAGATCGCCGGCGCGCTCCAGCGCGAGTGCGACAACAACGCGCAGATCTGGAACCGCGAGCGGACCGTCGTCCCCAATGACTTCATCGTGGAGCTCAGCGCGCCCGACTACGAGCGTCTGAGCCCCTACTCGGGCCAGCTGGGCGACGAGCTCGCCGGCCTGGTCCGCGACTACGCCAAGCAGCAGCGGTACACCTTCATGGGCCCGATCAAGGTCCACCTGGAGAAGGCCGACGACCTCGACACCGGCCTGTACCGGGTGCGCAGCCGTACGCTCGCGTCGAGCACGTCCCAGCCGCAGCCGCACGGCGGCCACCAGCAGCAGCACCAGCCGCAGGGGCAGGGCGGCGGCTACGGGTACCCGCAGGGGCCCCCGGCCGGCGCTCCGCCGATGCCGTCCTCGCCGCCGCCCGGCGGCGCGGGTCACCGCCCGGCCGGCGGCGGCCGTCCCCCGGCGGCCGGCGGCGCCCAGGTGCGCCGCTGGATCGAGATCAACGGCAACCGCCACCAGATCTCCCGCCCGACCCTGGTCCTCGGCCGCAGCACCGACGCGGACGTGAGGATCGACGATCCCGGCGTGTCCCGCCGGCACTGCGAGATCCGGACCGGAACGCCCTCGACGATCCAGGATCTCGGATCCACCAACGGCATCGTGGTGGACGGGCAGCACACCACCCGCGCTACGCTCCGCGACGGCTCGCGGATCGTCGTGGGCAGCACCACCATCGTTTACCGGCAAGCCGAAGGGTGAAGCGGGGGCAATGTCAGAGCTGACCCTGACGGTCATGCGGCTGGGTTTCCTGGCCGTTCTGTGGCTGTTCGTCATCGTGGCCGTGCAGGTCATCCGCAGCGACCTGTTCGGTACGCGGGTGACCCAGCGCGGTTCCCGCCGCCAGGAGGCGCGTCCGCAGCAGGGCGGGCGCCAGCCCGCCGCGCCGCCGCAGCAGCGCGCGCAGCAGCAGCCGGCCGGCGGTGGCCGGTCGCGCCGCGGCGCCCCGACGAAGCTCGTCGTCTCCGAGGGCACCCTCACCGGCACGACCGTGGCCCTCCAGGGGCAGACGATCACCCTGGGCCGGGCGCACGACTCGACGATCGTGCTGGACGACGACTACGCGTCCAGCCGGCACGCCCGGATCTACCCCGACCGGGACGGCCAGTGGATCGTCGAGGACCTCGGGTCCACGAACGGCACGTACCTGGACCGGACCCGCCTCACCACCGCAACGCCGATTCCGCTGGGGGCGCCGATCCGCATCGGCAAGACCGTCATCGAGCTGCGGAAGTAGTACGACAATGAGCGAGCTGACCGGAGCGACCGGAGGGCGGGCAGTGTGGGTCGAGACCGGCTGTACCCCGATGCAGCGGCGACAGGGCAGGTGGGCATGAGTCTCTCCCTGCGATTCGCCGCGGGCTCGCACAAGGGCATGATCCGCGAGGGCAACGAGGACTCCGGCTACGCCGGTCCCCGGCTGCTCGCGATCGCCGACGGCATGGGCGGCCAGGCCGCCGGCGAGGTCGCCTCCTCCGAGGTGATCTCGACGCTCGTCACGCTCGACGACGACATCCCCGGCTCCGACATCCTCACCTCGCTCGGTACGGCGGTGCAGCGCGCCAACGACCAGCTCCGGATGATGGTCGAGGAGGACCCGCAGCTGGAGGGCATGGGCACCACGCTCACCGCCCTGCTGTGGACGGGACAGCGGCTCGGCCTCGTGCACGTCGGCGACTCGCGCGCCTACCTGCTGCGCGACGGCGTCCTCACCCAGATCACCCAGGACCACACCTGGGTCCAGCGGCTCGTCGACGAGGGCCGGATCACCGAGGAAGAGGCCACCACCCACCCCCAGCGCTCGCTCCTCATGCGCGCGCTCGGCAGCGGCGACCACGTCGAGCCCGACCTCTCCATCCGCGAGGTCCGCGCCGGCGACCGGTACCTGATCTGCTCCGACGGCCTGTCCGGCGTGGTGTCCCACCAGACCCTGGAGGACACCCTCGCCAGCTACCAGGGCCCGCAGGAGACCGTGCAGGAGCTGATCCAGCTCGCGCTGCGCGGCGGCGGCCCCGACAACATCACGGTGATCGTCGCCGACGTCCTCGACGTCGACGGCGGCGACACCCTCGCCGGCCACCTCAGCGACACCCCGGTCGTCGTCGGCGCGGTCGCCGAGAACCAGCAGCAGCTGAACGACGGCGGCGCGATGCAGACCCCGGCCGGCCGCGCCTCCGGGCTCGGCCGCCCCGCCCACCACCAGCCCCCCGCCGGCGGCTTCGGCCCGCCCGGCAGCGGCGACGACCACGGCTACGGCTCCATGCCGCCGCACGGCGCCTTCGACGCGTACACGGACGACGACTTCGTCAAGCCGCGGAAGCGGCGCCGGTGGATCGGGCGCACCGTGATCCTCGTCCTCGCCCTCGGCGTCCTCGCCGGCGGTGCGTACGGCGGCTGGCGCTGGACCCAGACCCAGTACTACGTGGGCTCCAACGCCGAGCACGTGGCGCTGTACCGGGGCATCAGCCAGGACCTCGCCTGGGTGAAGCTCTCGGAGGTCGAGAAGGACCACCCCGAGATCGAACTCAAGTACCTCCCCGCCTACCAGCGGAAGCAGGTCGAGGACACCATCGCGGGCGGCAGCCTCGCCAAGGCCCAGACGAAGATCTCCGAGCTGGCGGTCCAGGCCTCGGCCTGCAAGAAGACCGAAGAGCGCCGCGTGGCGAAGGAGAAGGCCGACAAGGAGAAGGCCGCCGAGGCGGCCGAGAAGCCGGCCGACGGCGACAGCGCCGACGCCAAGCCCGAATCCAAGCCCACCACAGCCGCTCCGACCCCGGGTCCCACCCTCACCTCGGAGGAGCAGAAGCTGGCCTCGAACTGCGGCAAGCAGTAAGCACCCGTAGGGGGCCTGTCACCACCATGAGCGTTGTCACCAACACGACCACCATCGGCGCGATCGAGGCGCCGAGCCGCCGCAACACGGAGCTGGCGCTCCTCGGCTTCGCCGTCGCCATCCCGGTGTTCGCGTACCTCAACGTCGGGCTCGCGCTGGACGGCGAAGTCCCGGCCGGCATGCTCGGGTACGGGCTCGGCCTGGCGCTCCTCGCGACCGTCGCCCACCTCGTGGTGCGCAAGTGGGCCCCGTACGCGGACCCGCTGCTGCTGCCGCTGGCGACCCTGCTCAACGGCATGGGCCTGGTGCTGATCTGGCGCCTGGACCAGTCGCCGCGGCTGATCGCGACGTCGATGCGGCTGTACAAGAGCTTCAGCCCCGACGCGCCCGCCCAGATGATGTACTCGGCGATCGGCATCGCGATGCTGGCGGCCGTGCTGCTGCTGCTGAAGGACCACCGGGTCCTCCAGCGCTACACGTACATCTCGATGATGGCGGCGCTCGTCCTCCTGCTGCTCCCCCTGGTGCCCGGGCTCGGTTCCGCCGTCTACGGCGCCAAGATCTGGATCAACGTCGCGGGCTTCTCCATCCAGCCCGGTGAGTTCGCGAAGATCGTCCTCGCCGTGTTCTTCTCCGGCTACCTGATGGTGAAGCGCGACGCGCTGGCCCTGGCCAGCCGCCGCTTCATGGGGCTCTACCTGCCCCGCGGCCGTGACCTCGGTCCGATCCTCACGATCTGGGCGGTCAGCCTCCTCATCCTGATCTTCGAGAACGACCTCGGTACGTCCCTGCTGTTCTTCGGCATGTTCGTGATCATGCTGTACGTCGCGACCGAGCGGACCAGCTGGATCGTCATGGGTCTGCTGATGTCCGTCGCCGGCGCGGTCGGCGTGGCCTCCTTCGCGAGCCACGTCCAGGCCCGTGTCGACGCCTGGGCCGACCCGTTCTCGTGTGCCGAGAAGGTCGCCGCCTGTGACCAGATGACCGAGGTGCTGATGTCCTTCGGCTCCGGCGGCATCCTCGGCACCGGCCTCGGCCAGGGCAACTCGGACCTCATCGGCTTCGCCGCCAACTCCGACTTCATCTTCGCCACCGTCGGCGAGGAGCTCGGTCTCGCCGGCGTCATGGTCTTCCTGCTCCTGTACGGCCTGATCATCGAGCGCGGCATCCGCACCGCCCTCGCCGCCCGCGACCCCTTCGGCAAGCTGCTGGCGATGGGCCTCTCCGGCGCCTTCGCGCTGCAGATCTTCGTCGTCGCCGGCGGTGTGATGGGCCTCATCCCGCTCACCGGTATGACGATGCCGTTCCTCGCGTACGGCGGTTCGTCCGTCATCGCCAACTGGGCCCTGATCGGCATCCTGATCCGGATCAGCGACACCGCGCGCCGCCCCGCGCCCGCCCCCGCCCCGAACCCCGACGCCGAGATGACCCAGGTGGTCCGTCCGTGAACAAGCCGCTGCGCCGGGTCGCGATCTTCTGCGGCCTGCTCGTCCTCGCCCTGCTCCTGCGCGACAACTGGCTCCAGTTCGTCCGCGCCGACGAGCTGAACTCGCACGCGGACAACAAGCGCGTCCAGATCGAGCGGTACGCCACCGAGCGCGGCAACATCATCGTCGACGGCAAGCCGATCACCGGCTCCGTGGACTCGGGCGGCACCTACTACAAGTACAAGCGGACCTATGTGAACGGCCCCATGTGGGCCCCGGTCACCGGGTACGCCTCCCAGGTGTACGACGCCAACTTCATCGAGAAGATCGAGGACGGCATCCTCACCGGCAACGACGACCGGCTCTTCTTCGACCGCACCCTCGCCATGTTCACCGGCGAGAAGAAGAAGGGCGGCGACGTCGTCACCACCCTCAACGGCGCCGCGCAGAAGGCCGCCTTCGAGGGCCTGGGAAAGAACACCGGCGCCGTCGTCGCGATCGAGCCGTCGACCGGCAAGATCCTGGCGATGGCCTCCACCCCCTCGTACGACCCGTCGACCATCGCCGGAAGCAACGACGAGAAGGCCTGGGTCTCCCTCAACGAGTCCAAGGCCAAGCCGATGCAGAACCGCGCGCTGCGCGAGATCTACCCGCCCGGCTCGGTCTTCAAGGTCGTGACCGCGGCCGCCGCCCTGGAGGCCGGCAAGGTCACGGACATCGACGCGGCGACCGAGACGCCCGAGGGCTGGAAGATCCCGCTGTCCACCGTCCCGATGAAGAACCACTCGGGCGGCTGTGCCAACGCCAGCCTCAACGAGGCGCTGCGGATCTCCTGCAACTCGGTCTTCGCCAAGCTCGGTGACGACGTCGGCGTCGAGAAGATGAACGAGATGGCGGAGAAGTTCGGCTTCAACGCCGAGCAGTTCACCCCCGTCCGGTCCGCCGCCTCGGTCTACGACAAGAAGGCCGACCGCGGTGGCAACGCGCTCTCCTCCATCGGCCAGTTCAACACCGCGACCACCCCGCTCCAGATGGCGATGGTCACCGCGGCGATCGCGAACGACGGCAAGCTGATGAAGCCGTACATGATCGACCAGCTGCGGGCGCCGAACCTGGACGTCATCAAGCAGAACGAGCCGGAGCAGCTCAGCCAGCCGGTCTCCCCGGAGAACGCGCAGAAGCTCCAGGCCATGATGGAGAACGTCGTCGCCAAGGGCACCGGCAGCAGGGCCGACCTGAACATGGACGGCGTGAAGGTCGGCGGCAAGACCGGTACCGCGCAGCACGGCGAGAAGAACGCCAAGCGCCCGTACGCGTGGTTCATCTCGTACGCCAAGACCGACCAGGGCTCCCCCGTCGCGGTCGCCGTGATCGTCGAGGACGCCGAGGGCGTCGGCCGTGAGGACATCAGCGGTGGCGGTCTGGCCGCGCCGATCGCGAAGGCGGTCATGAAGGCGGTCCTGAAGAGCCGCGGCTGATCTTGCGAAGGGCCGGTGCCCGCCAGGTACCGGTCAGGTATCAGCTGCCCTCCGCGCGCGGTACGGCTCTTCGGGGCCGGTACCGTATGCGCGGACAGCACACACCGCCGGACCACCCAAGGGTGCGGTCGGGACAGACGGAGAGGGCTGGATCAACTATGGAAGAGCCGCGTCGCCTCGGCGGCCGGTACGAGCTGGGCTCGGTGCTCGGCCGTGGTGGCATGGCCGAGGTGTACCTCGCGCAGGACACCCGGCTCGGCCGCACCGTCGCCGTGAAGACGCTGCGGGCCGACCTGGCCCGTGACCCGTCCTTCCAGGCCCGGTTCCGCCGTGAGGCACAGTCCGCCGCCTCCCTGAACCACCCGGCGATCGTCGCGGTCTACGACACCGGCGAGGACTACGTCGACGGGGTCTCCATCCCGTACATCGTGATGGAGTACGTCGACGGCTCGACCCTCCGCGAGCTGCTGCACTCCGGCCGCAAGCTGCTGCCGGAGCGGACGCTGGAGATGACCGTCGGCATCCTGCAGGCGCTGGAGTACTCGCACCGCGCCGGCATCGTGCACCGCGACATCAAGCCCGCGAACGTGATGCTGACCCGCACCGGCCAGGTCAAGGTCATGGACTTCGGCATCGCGCGCGCCATGGGCGACGCGGGCATGACCATGACGCAGACGGCCGCGGTCATCGGCACCGCCCAGTACCTCTCCCCGGAGCAGGCCAAGGGCGAGCAGGTCGACGCCCGCTCCGACCTGTACTCCACGGGCTGCCTGCTCTACGAACTGCTCACCGTCCGGCCGCCGTTCATCGGCGACTCCCCCGTGGCCGTCGCCTACCAGCACGTCCGGGAAGAGCCGCAGCCGCCGAGCAACTTCGACGCCGAGATCACGCCCGAGATGGACGCCATCGTCCTCAAGGCGCTGGTCAAGGACCCCGACTACCGCTACCAGTCCGCCGACGAGATGCGCGCGGACATCGAGGCGTGCCTCGACGGGCAGCCGGTCGCGGCCGCCGCCGCGATGGGCATGGGCGGCGCGCAGGCGTACAACGGCTACGGCTACCCGCCGGAGGACCAGCCGACCACCGCGCTGCGCCAGGCCGACCCGGTCGGTCAGACCTCGATGATGCCGCCGGTCCCGCCGGACGGCGGGGGCTACGGCGGGTACGACGGTTACGACGACCGTCCGGACCGCCGCCGCGGCGGCCAGAAGAAGTCGAACGCCTCGACGATCCTGCTGGCGCTCTGCGGTGTCCTGGTGCTGGTGGGCGCGATCTTCATCGCCCAGTACCTCATGAACACCACCGACACCCCGCAGCAGACGACGGTGCCGCAGCTCGTCGGCCAGAAGATGGCCGACGCGCAGAAGGCGGCGGTCAACTCCCAGGTGAAGGTGCAGGAGGCGGGCAGCGAGCGCTGCGAGCAGCCCACCGGCGCGATCTGCCGCCAGAACCCGGTCGCCGACGGCACCAGCAAGATGGACGTCGACGCCACCATCCAGGTGTGGATCTCCGAGGGCGCGCCGCTCGTGGAGGTCCCGGACGTCCAGGAGCAGTCGCTGGAGCGGGCCCGGGAGACCCTGGAGGGCAAGGGCTTCAAGGTCAAGGTCGAGGAGGAGGAGTCCGAGGAGGACCCCGGCACCGTGCTGCGGCAGAACCCGCAGAACGGCACCAAGGCCGAGAAGAACTCCGAGGTGACCCTCACGGTCGCCAAGCAGAAGCTGACGAACCTGCCGCAGGTGACGGACCGCGACATCAGCCTGGCGCTCCAGCAGCTGAACGGCCTCCAGTTCACCAACGTGAAGCAGGAGGAGGTCGACAGCGACAAGCCCAAGGGCACGGTCGTGGAGCAGAACCCGCCGGGTAACACCAACCAGCCGCTGGACGTCGAGATCACCCTGAAGGTCTCGAAGGGCCCGCAGGTGACTCCGGTCACGATCCCCGGGGACCTGGCCGGCAAGACGCTGAAGGAAGTCCGGGACTGGTTCCAGAGCCAGGGCGTGTCGGTCGTGGTGGCCGGTGTCGACAAGGACGACGCGCGCGTCCTCCAGTCGGCGCCCGGCGCGGGTCAGACGGTCAACAAGGGCGGCTCGGTCACCCTGTTCACCGCGGACGCGGGCGGTGGCAACCCCGGCGGGAACACCGGACAGCCGGGCGGCGACAACAACGGCGACGGCAACATCGGCGGCTGGTTCGACTAGCCCACGGTCCACGCACAAGGGGAGAGCCCCGGAGTCCTTCACAGGACTCCGGGGCTCTCCCCTTGTGTGCGCGCCCGCCTCAGCGGAGTTCGGCCGGCGGGGTGCGGTTCGCGTCGACCTTCTCGGTGCGGGCCAGTTCGCCCCAGACGATGTAGCGGTAGTCCGAGGTGTACATGGGGGTGCAGGTGGTGAGGGTGATGTACCGGCCGGGCGCGTTCTTGCCGGACTCCTCGGGGACCGGCTGGAGGACGTCCACGTTGTACTTGGTGGTCTCCGGGAGGGTCTTGTAGACCTTGTAGACGTACCAGGTGTCCTTGGACTCGAAGACGATCGGGTCGCCGTTCTTCAGCTTGTGGATGTTGTGGAACTTGGCGCCGTGGCCGTCGCGGTGCGCGGCCAGGGTGAAGTTGCCCTCCTCGTCCTGGGGGAGGGCGGACTTGACCGGCTCGGTGTAGTAGCCGGCGACGCCGTTGTTGAGGACGGAGCTCTCGGTGCCGCGCTTCACCAGGATCTCGTCGCCGCCGAAGGCGGGGACGTGGAGGAAGCCGAGGCCGCCCCTGGTGTCGAGGGCGCCGGGGCCCTGGTCGGCCCATTCGCCGCGGACCTGGGCGCCTTCCTTGTCGGCGGCGCGGTCGGCGAGGACGTTCGTCCACCACAGCGAGTAGACGACGAAGAGTCCGAGCACGAGGCCGGCTGTGATGAGGAGTTCGCCGAAGACGCTGATGAGCCCGGCGATCCGGTTGCGCGCGCGTGACACTGGGTCGGCCCTCGTCCCTTCTGGAGGTGTTGGGGTCTCAGCCTACGAGCGCGCTCGGCTTTCCCTTGCTGCGCGGCCGCTCCTCGACCAGCTTTCCCCACACGATCATGCGGTAGGTGCTGGTGAACTCGGGCGTGCAGGTGGTCAGCGTGATGTAGCGGCCGGGCTCGGTGAAGCCGGAGCCCTTGGGGATGGGGTCGATGACCGCGATGTTCGACGGCGGGGTCTGCGGCAGGATGCTCGCCATCTCGTAGGTGTAGTAGGCGTCCTGCGTCTCGACCACGATCGGGTCGCCGGGCTTGAGGCGGTTGATGTAGCGGAACGGTTCGCCGTGGGTGTTGCGGTGGCCGGCGACCGCGAAGTTGCCCTGCTTGTCGGAGGGCATGGCGGTCTTCAGCTTGCCTTCGCCGTAGTGGCCGACCATGCCCTTGTCGAGGACCTTGGGCTTGCTGATGCCCTCGGCGACGGGGACGACGACGTCCAGCTTGGGGATGTACATGATGGCGAAGCCCTCGCCGGGGGCGAAGACGTCCGGCTTGCTCTCGCCCTTGGCCCAGGTGTCCTCGATCCGCTCCTTGGCCTGGTCGGTCTCCTGGCCGGCGAGGACGTTGGTCCACCACAGCTGGTAGGCGACGAAGAGGAGCATGACGACGCCGAGGGTGATGAACAGTTCGCCGACGACGACGCCGACGCTGTCCTTGGCGGCCTTGGCCTCCCGGGCGGCGCGGCGGGCCTCGACCCGGGAGAGGGGCCGGGCGGGGGCGCCGGTGCCCTGGTCGCCGCCGGACGCGGGGGCCGGTGCGGTGGCCCTGCGGCTCTTCCCGCGCCCCTGCTTGGCGGCGGCCCTGCGCCGCTCGGCCCTTCCCGGCCCGGGAAGGGGCTCCACGGGCCGCGGGGCCTCCTGGGTGACCTGGGGCAGCTCCCGCGTCTCCCCGGCCCCGTACGGCTCCTGTACGGGCTCGTACGGCTCCGGTGCGGGCTCGTAGGCCGGGGCGGGCTCGTACGGCTCCGGTGCGGGCTCGTAGGCCGGGGCCGCGGCCGGCGTCTCGTAGGCGTACGGCGCCTGGTCCCCGTACGCGGTCTCGTACGACGGCTCGGACGGGTACGGATACGGGTACGGGCCCTGCTGCTCGTACGGCGGCCGGGGCCCGTGCTCCTCGGGTATCGGCTCGGCTCCTGGCTGCCCGGAGGGCCGGAACCACGGCGAGCCCGTGGTCACGCGACGGCCTTGCCCACCACCGGCGCGAGCCCCGCCGACCGGCCGACCGCTCCCTTGTCTCCGCACTGCTCCAGCCAGTTGGCGAGCATCAGGTGGCCGTGCTCGGTGAGCACCGACTCGGGGTGGAACTGGACGCCTTCGACGGGCAGTTCGCGGTGGCGGAGGCCCATGATGATGCCGTCCTCGGTCCGCGCGGTCACTTCGAGCTCGGCCGGCAGGTCGGCCGGCTCGGCGGCGAGCGAGTGGTAGCGGGTGGCGGTGAACGGCGAGGGGAGGCCGGCGAAGACGCCCTTGCCCTCGTGGAGGACGGGCGAGGTCTTGCCGTGCAGCAGCTCGGGGGCGCGGTCGACGACGCCGCCGTAGGCGACGGCCATCGACTGCATGCCGAGGCAGACGCCGAAGACGGGGACGCCGGTGGCGGCGCAGTGGCGCACCATGTCGATGCAGACGCCGGCCTGCTCGGGGGCGCCCGGGCCGGGCGACAGCAGCACGCCGTCGAAGCCGTCCTGGGCGTGGCTCAGCTCCACCTCGTCGTTGCGGAGCACCTCGCACTCGGCGCCGAGCTGGTACAGGTACTGCACGAGGTTGAAGACGAAGCTGTCGTAGTTGTCGACGACGAGAATTCGCGCGCTCACTGGCCGTCCACCGTCACATCGTTGAACGGAAGCAGAGGCTCCGCCCAGGGGAACACGTACTGGAAGAGCACGTAGACGACCGCGAGGACCAGCACGACCGAGATCAGCGCCCTCACCCAGGCGTTGCCCGGCAGATGCCGCCAGATCCATCCGTACATGACGTCCGACGCCCCTTCCGTTCGTTACGGGCACCAGAGTACGGGGCGCGGGCGCCGTCGTGGGGAAGCTGTCCGAAGCCTGTGGACAACCGGTCTCAGGCGGCCGGCCTGGCGTAGTGGAGGTCGACCGCGCCGGTGTAGCCGGGGAGGGTGACGTCCTTGTGGTCGTCGACCTTCCAGCCGAGCCCGTACGCCTTCACGTAGAGCTGGTAGTTCTGCAGCGCCGGGGAGGCGGCGAGAGCCTTGTCGAGCTTCCCCCGGTCGCCGACCGCGGTGATCTTGTAGGGGGGCGAGTAGACGCGGCCCTGGAGGATCAGGGTGTTGCCGACGCAGCGGACCGCGCTGGTGGAGATGAGCCGCTGGTCCATGACGCGGATGCCTTCGGCGCCGCCCTCCCAGAGGGCGTTGACGACGGCCTGGAGGTCCTGCTGGTGGATGACCAGGTCGTTGGCCTGCGGCTCGGGGTAGCCGGGGGCGGCCTGAGCGCCGGGCGGGGCGTCGTTCAGCGTGACGGTGAGGCCGGGGCCGGAGATCTCGGTGGTGCCGGCGGAGGTCTCCAGGGCCTTCAGGCGGCGGTCCTCGGCGGCGGTCGAGCCGTCGTCGCGGGCGGCCAGGGAGTCGACCTCGCCGCGCAGGGCGGCGGTGGACTCGTCGAGGCCGGCGTTCTTGTGGCTGCGCTCCTCGATGAGGTCGGAGAGCCTCAGCAGGGAGCCGTCCGTGCGGATGTTGGTGCCCTTGGCGGTGTTGAAGCTGGTGACGAAGAGCAGACCGGCGAGGGCGAAGACGGCAAGGGTCAGCAGCCGGACGGGGCGCCACCTGGAGGTGCGGCCCGGCCCGGCGAGGGGTTCGCGCGGAGTGCCGGCGGAATTGCTCAACGTACCCTGATCCCCTTCTGCGCCGCGGAACCACTACGCTAACGGACGCCCGGGGGGCGCAGTCGACCTGCTACGTCACATCCCGGCGACAGCCACAGT
This sequence comes from Streptomyces roseofulvus, assembly GCF_039534915.1. Taxonomy (NCBI): domain Bacteria; kingdom Bacillati; phylum Actinomycetota; class Actinomycetes; order Kitasatosporales; family Streptomycetaceae; genus Streptomyces; species Streptomyces roseofulvus. The sequence goes on from NZ_BAAAWE010000001.1 coordinate 4,084,658, forward strand.
TCCCTGCGCGGTCACGCAGCGCATCGACAGGAGAGTCCCTCGTGCCGAAGTCACGGATCCGCAAGAAGGCCGACTACACGCCGCCGCCGGCGAAGCAGGCCGCCAACATCAAGCTGACGAACCGCAGCTGGGTCGCTCCGGTGATGCTGGCGCTGTTCGCCATCGGTCTGGTGTGGATCGTGGTCTTCTACGTCACCGACGGTTCGCTTCCGATCGAGTCGATCCGGAACTGGAACATCGTGGTCGGCTTCGGTTTCATCGCCGCCGGATTCGGTGTCTCCACGCAGTGGAAGTGAGCCCCTTAGCGGCGCTTAGCGGGTCCGCCCGGCTGCCGTCAAGCTCACCCCAGAGTTTATCCACAGCGTTGTGCACAGCACTGGATAACTTACGAAGATCTGTGGATAACTCGCACCGGGTTGACGCCGGTATGACCGCGAGGATCTCCTCAGCATCGGCCGAAGCCCCCTGCCTCCCGGGAGAAATCCCAGGTCAGAGGCAGGGGGCTCCGTCGCACCCAGGACGGTGGGGAGAACCCGCCGCACACTGTGGATAACTCTGGGGAAAGCTCCTCTCCCCAGCTCGTCCACAGCCTCCCGCGCTCAGGTGAGCGCCATCGTGCGGGCCATCACCACGCCCGCCTCGATCAGCAGCAGCAGTCCACAGGCGCCGTACTGGATCAGCTCCCGGCGGGCCCGGGGCGCCTGCACGAGGACGTACGTCAGCACGAGGCCGGCCACCAGTCCCCCCACGTGCGCCTCCCAGGAGATCCCCGGACGGGTGAATGTCATCACCAGGGACAGGGCCACGAAGAGGGCCACCGGCCGCATGTCGTGGCGGCGTCGGCGGGCCAGCACCACCCACGCCCCGATGAGGCCGTAGACGATGCCCGAGGCCCCCAGCGAGGGCTGGTTCGGCGCCGCGACCGCGTAGGCGAGGACCGAGCCCGCCAGGCCGGAGATCAGACACAGCAGCGCGTACCGGGACCGGCCCAGCTCGGGCTCGACGATCCCGCCGATCACCCACAGGCCCAGCAGGTTGAACAGGATGTGCCACGGCTCCTGGTGCAGCACCGTGGCGGTGAGGAGCCGGTACCACTCGCCGTCCGCGACGCCCACGACCTCGCCGAGCAGCGGGTTGTACGCGTACCCGATCAGCACGAGCTCGTCCACGAACCGGTCGCCGAGGACCAGCACCGGCAGGTAGACGGCCAGGCAGATCCCGATGAGGATCTTGGTGACGAGCCGGTCGTCCGTCCTGACCCGGCCGCCGGCCAGCGTCCTCGGCCGGTTCGCGTCGGCCGCGTGCCCGGTGCCCGAGCCGCCGCGGACGCAGTCGGGGCACTGGAAGCCGACCGAGGCCGGGATCATGCACTGGGGACAGATGGGCTTCTCGCAGCGGGTGCAGCGGATGCCCGTCTCGGTGCCCGGGTGCCGGTAGCAGGGCTGGAGTCCGGCCTGCGCGTCCATCGGCGGGGTCCCGTCCTTCCCGGTCAGCGCTGCTCGATCACCACGGACTCGACCACCACGTCCTGCAGCGGCCGCTGGGTCTGCGGGTCGGTGGGGACCGCTGCGATGGCGTCCACGACGGCCCGGCTCTTCTGGTCGACGACCTCGCCGAAGATGGTGTGCTTGCGGTTCAGCCAGGTCGCCGGGCCCACCGTGATGAAGAACTGCGAGCCGTTCGTGCCCGGCCCCGCGTTGGCCATCGCCAGCAGGTACGGCCGGTCGAACCACAGCTCGGGGTGGAACTCGTCCGCGAACTCGTATCCCGGGCCGCCCGTGCCGGTGCCCAGCGGATCGCCGCCCTGGATCATGAAGTCGCCGATGACGCGGTGGAAGACCGTGCCGTCGTAGAGGGGGTCGGAGGAGACCCGGCCGGTGCCGGGGTGGGTCCACTCGCGCGCGCCCGAGGCGAGCTCGACGAAGTTCCGCACCGTCTTCGGCGCGTGGAACGGCAACAGGCGCACCTCGATGTCGCCCGCGCTGGTCTTGAGGATCGCGTACGGCATCGCCACGGTCCGCCCCTCCCTGATCGTGCGTCACGCCGCGGAACGGATCGCCTCACGCTCCGACGGCTCTGGCAAGTCGATCCTCGCATGCCCGGGCCGGCCCGCCCGCATGCCTCGCATGCCCCGGATGCCCCGGATGCCCGCCCCGCATGCCGGACCACGCTCCGGCAGGCATGATGCCGAAAAGGATGGAAAGGCGAAAAACCGACATCGCTCGCCACCGAGGAGGAGGAACCCGTGACTCGCATGGACAGCGTGCGCTCTGCTACGGATTCGGCGAAGGAAAGCGTCCTGCACGCCGCGGACGTGGTGGCGCCGTACGCCGGCGCGGCCAAGGACCAGGCCTCGCACTATGCGCACGAGGCGCGGGCGCGGCTCGCACCCAAGGTGTCGAGTGCCGCTCGACAGGCACGCGCGCAGGCCCGTCTGCAGTACGCGGCGCATGTGGCGCCGCACGTGCCGCCGCGGGTCGACGAAGCCGCGCAGCGCGCTGCGGCCCGGACCCGCTCGGTCGCCCATCAGGTGACCGACTACACCGTCCCGCGTGTCGAGCACGCGGTCGCCGCGACCGGTCCCGTGCTGGAGGAGGCCGGGTCGCGTTCCACTGCCGCCTGGGCCGCGCTGCGCGGTCAGGTGACGCCGGACGAGATCCGGAAGATCGTGAGGAAGCATGAGCGCCGGGCCAGGGCCGGGCGTCTGGTCAAGGGGCTCGCCGTGCTCGGCGTGCTGGTCGGCGGCGCGTTCTGCGCCTGGAAGTGGTGGGACAAGCAGGCCAACCCCGACTGGCTGGTCGAGCCGCCGGCTCCCACGGAGGTGGACGAGGGCTCGGGCATGCCGTCCGCGTCGGAGGTCTACACGGGCGCGGAGGCCGAGGCCGGTACGAGCGTGGTCACGGAGTCCGGGAGCGACGTGGACGTCGAGACCGGGACCGTGTCCGGGATCGAGGCGGAGTCGGAGACCGAGTCCACGGAGCCCGACGAGCGCCGCTGACCTGGAGCCGTTCCGTCTGTTCCCTCTGTTCCGTCTGTTCTGACCGTGGCGGGCGGTCCGTCCGTTCCGGGCGGTCCGTCTGCTCCGCGCGGTCCGGGGTGCCGGGAGGGAGGAGTCCTCTCCCCGCACCCTAGGCGGCCGTCGCGAGCGCCAGCTCGGTCAGCGCGGCCGGGTCGCTCGCGAGCGGCGCGGCGGGGCGCAGCTGCCGGACCGAGGGCGAGGAGCCGTGCGCCTCGGCGCCGATCCGCTGCTTGATGGTGGGCGGCAGCGAGCCCTGCCGGACGGGCGCCCACGGCTCCGCCTGCCGCTGTGTCACGACGGGCGCGGTGCGCTCCGCGGCGGTGGCCGGGGCGGCGGGGGCGGCCGGCTCCTCGGGCTGGGTCACCGGGGCCTGGCCCTGGGCGGCGGCGGGGGCCGCCAGGCCGACGGAGGCGAGCAGGGCGAAGAGGACGGAGATGAAGGCGGTCCAGAACTGCTTGACCTTGGCGGTGGCCATGGCCCCTCACTTTCGTGTGCGCGGTGTGCTCTCGGTTCGTCCGGAGACGAGGGCGATATGCGCGCTTCCCGGATGGTTCATTTCGGGTTGCGCGCTTTTCATACCTTCCTCATGATCTGTACCGAGCTCCGGTTTCGGCGGAGCGACGCCGCCCCCGCGCAGTTCTTCCGATGAACACCACCCGTCCGGACCAAAGGCCCCCTTCCACCCCTCCCGGGTGATCCACGTCACACCCGTGTCACAGGCGACGACCCCGCGGTGTCTTGAGGTCGACCCCCTGAAGACAGGGCCGACGGAGGAGACATCATGGGCGGCAACACCGAAGTGGTCGTGATCGGCGGCGGGTACGCCGGTGTCATGGCGGCCAACCGACTCACCCAGCGCGACGACGTCACCGTGACGGTGATCAACCCCCGTCCGTCGTTCGTCCCCCGGCTCCGCCTCCACCAGCTGGTCGGCGGCAGCCACCCGGCGGTCGTCCGGTACGAGGAGGTCCTGGCCGAGCGCGTCCGGCTCGTCGTCGACACGGTGGCCCGGATCGACGCCCCCGCGCGCGTGGTCACCCTGGAGTCGGGCACCACCGTCCGCTACGACCACCTGATCTACGCGGTCGGCAGCACGGTCGCCCGGCCCGCGGTCCCCGGCGTCGCCGAGCACGCCCACCAGGTCGCCGAACTGGAGGCGGCCGAGCGGCTGCGGACCGCCGTCGCGGCCCTGCCCGCCGGCGTCCCGGTCACCGTCGTCGGCGGCGGCCCGGTCGGCATCGAGACCGCCGCCGAACTCGCCGAGGGCGGCCGCCCGGTGACGCTGGCCTGCGGCGGGGTCCTCGGCCCCTATCTGCACCCCCGGGCCCGGCGCTCGGCCGCCCGGCGGTTCGCCGCCCTCGGCGTCACCGTGCTCGACGGCCCCGGCACCAGGGTCACCGAGGTGACCGCGGACACCGTCCGGCTCGCCGACGGGCGCACGGTGACCGGCGGACTCGCCGTCTGGACCGCCGGCTTCGGCGTCCCCGGCCTGGCCGCGCGCAGCGGGCTGACCACCGACGCCACCGGGCGGCTGCTCACCGACGAGACCCTCACCAGCGTCGACGACGAGCGGATCGTCGCGGCCGGGGACTCCTCGGCCCCCTCGGACCTCCCGTTCCGGATGAGCGCCTACGTCGCCGGCTGCCTCGGCGCGCACGCCGCCGACACCGTGCTGGCCCGGATCGCGGGCGCCCGGCCCGCGCCCGTGGACATGGCGTTCAACGCGATGTGCCTCAGCTTCGGGCGTCGCTCCGCGATCTTCCAGATCGCACACAAGGACGACCGGGCGATGGCAATCTACGTGAGCGGGCGTGCGGGGGCGAAGCTCAAGGAGATCGCCTGCACGCTCAGCGTCAAGCACCTGACGGAAGAGGCCCACAAGCCCGGTGCGCACTCCTGGCCCAAGGACGGCAAGCACCGGCCGCAGCGGCTGCGGGAGCGCGCGGTCCGCACCGCGGACGCCCCGGAGCAGGTGGCCTGACCGGCGGGACCGCACACGACGACGGGGAGAACCGCGGCATGACCAGCACGCACGGCACGGACCCGGCGACCGAGACCTTCGTCGCCCACCGGAACCTGCTCTTCACGGTGGCCTACGAGATGCTCGGCTCGGCCGCCGACGCCGAGGACGTCCTCCAGGAGACCTGGCTCCGCTGGACCGGCGTCGACCTGGAGCAGGTCCGCGACCAGCGGGCGTACCTCGTCCGCATCACCACCCGGCAGGCGCTCAACCGGCTCCGCACGGTGCAGCGCCGCCGGGAGGCGTACGTGGGCCAGTGGCTGCCGGAACCGCTGCTCACGACGCCGGACGTGGCCGAGGACGTCGAGCTCACCGAGTCCGTGTCGATGGCGATGATGCTGGTCCTGGAGACCCTGACGCCGACCGAGCGGGCCGTCTTCGTGCTCCGCGAGGTGTTCGACGTGGGGTACGACGAGATCGCGGCGGCCGTCGACAAGGCCCCGGCCGCCGTCCGCCAGATCGCCCACCGCGCCCGCAAGCACGTCGACGCCCGCCGGCCCCGCACCACGGTCTCCGCGCGGGAGGCACGGGCGGCCGTGGACTCCTTCCGGCGCGCACTGGAGACCCGCGACCCGCAGGACTTCCTGGACCTGCTCGCCCCCGACGTCGTCCTCGTCAGCGACGGCGGCGGCATCAAGCGGGCCGCGCTCCGCCCGGTCGTCGGCGCCGACAAGGTGACCCGCTTCTACCTCGGCGGCTCCCTCAAGGCCGACGTGACGATCACCACCGAGCCGACCGTCGTCAACGGCGCCCCGGCCCTCGCCGTCCTCGTCGACGGCGAGCTGGACGGCGTCATGGCGCTGAGCGTCGAGTCCGGCCTGATCAAGGGCCTGTACTACGTCCGCAACCCCGAGAAGCTCACCCACGTCCTGGCCGAGACGTCCCTCACCCTCCGCTGACACCCGCCCCGTTCCTCACCTTCCCTCACGGGCCACGGTGAGGAGCCCCGTCCTCCGACTCCCGCCCGCAACCTGACTAGTTGCAGGCTCCGCCGGCGACCGCCGCTGCATAGCGTTCCAGTGGGCCGGCACAGAGGACCGGCCCCGGTCATCGGGACATCGGGGGTAGACGCATGCGGGTACGACAGCGGGAGACGGGACTGCTGGTGACGGGGCTGACGCTGGCCGCCGTCGTGCTGGGCACGGTGGCGCCGGCGGAGGCCGCGAAGACGCCGAAGCGGCACGACAGCAAGACCGAGGACGTGCTCCTGGTCCACGGCATCGACTGGATCGGCGAGGCGTCCTTCGACTGCAAGAGCGGCTGGAAGGAGCTCAAGAAGGAGTTCAAGGAGCACTACTGGAAGGGCAAGGTGCGCAGCGTCGCGTTCTACAAGAAGGACAAGAACTGCGACCTCCGCATCGCCAAGGCGGGCGCCAACGACAGCATCGAGAAGCTCGGCAAGGCGCTCGCCGGCAAGATCTACGAGGAGTACACCTCCAAGGGCAGGTCGGTCGACCTCGTCGGCCACTCCATGGGCGGCCTGGTCATCCGGGAGGCGCTGTCGGGTGTCGCCAAGAAGAAGAGGGGCTACCCGAGCAAGCTCTTCGTCGAGGACGTCGTGACGCTGGGGACGCCGCACGAGGGCACGAACTCGTCCCACTGCTGGTACATCCCCTGCGCGGAGATGCGGAAGAAGTCCAGCTTCTTCAAGCAGCTGCAGAAGAACCCGCAGTCGGCGCAGGGCACGGACTGGACGGCCATCGCGAGCGACGCCGACGAGGCGGTCGGCGAGGACACCGCGACCGCCGGCGGCGTGAAGCACTGGGTCCGCTACAAGAACCTCCCGGGGGCCAAGGACCACTCCGGACTGCGGACCACGCGCAACAAGACGCTGACAGTGAAGTGGCGGAACCTGCCCAAGGCGGCGACGGGCTGGCGCAAGGGCGACGCCCCGCTGGACATGACCCGCGCGGCCCTGTACTGGCACTCCAAGTGGTAGTCGCGCGGCGGGGCTGAGTCACCCGGGCCCTTTCCCGCCGGCGTCGCCGGGACGGCACCCGTCCCGGCGACGCCGGCGGTGCCGCGACGCGGGGCGGGTGGTTCACGAGAGGACCGACAGGATCGTCCACAGCACGGTCCTGGACGAGCAGCTGTCGACGAGCCGGTGGGAGCGGGGCGCGTAGGTGCCGGCCAGGTTGCCCATGCTGTTGACGGCGTTGCAGCCGGTGCGCTGGGCCATGCGGCGCCGGTCCTTTCCGGTGGGGCTGAAGTCCGGGCCCCGGAAGAACTCGACGTCGTGGAGTTCGCGGGCGTCGGCGATGTTGTTGAAGGCCGAGCGGACGGGGTGGTCGCGGGCCCACGCACAGGTGCTCTCGCCGGAGAGCCAGTCGCTGTCGGCGTCCTTCCAGCTGCACATCTCTCCGTTGCCGTTGTGCTCGCTGAAGAAGCAGACGGAGTCGCTCGGGCAGCGGTGGTAGCCGTAGACCACCGCGCCGTCCGGCCCGGTGGGGAACGCCGACGCGGGGTCCAGGGCCCGGTAGACCGGGGCGCCGTCGTCGTCGGAGACGTACGCGTACACCGCGCCCGCCAGGCCCACGGTCGACACGAGCACCGCGGCGGCGAGCGCCGTCAGGACGGGGTGGCGGCGCGCGAAGCGGGCCCGGCGCCGCGGCCGTCGGGCCGCGCCGCCCCCGGAGGCCTGTTCGACACGGCGCAGGAGCGCACGGCTGTCGTGGGCGACGCGCTCCTCGTGGGTGCGCCCCAGACAGTCGGCGATGATGTCCCGCCAGTCGTCCGGGAGTTCCGGGGAGAGCCGTAGTTCCTCGGTGCCGCGGGCATAGCGGATCGCCGCTTCGGAGCGGGCCTGGGGGGTGGTGCCGGGCAGGGGGTGGGTGCCGGTCAGGACGAGGTGGGCGAGGACGCCGAACGCCCAGGTGTCGGCCGTGGGGCGGATGCGGGTGCCGCGTTCGTCGACCTCCGGCCAGAGCAGTTCGGGGGCCGTGTAGTCGGGGGTGACGAAGGCGTGGGTGTACGCGTGCGTGCCCTGCATCTCGGCGGCCGTGTTGAAGTCGGCCAGCCGGGCCGAACCGTCCTCCATGAGAAGGATGTTGGCGGCCTTGAGGTCGCCGTGGACCCAGCCGGCTTCGTGGAGCTGGTGGAGGCCCTCGCAGACCTGTGTGAGGAGGGCCTGCGCCTCCGGGGGCGCGGGGGAGCGGGCCAGGAGGTCTTCGAGCGACGACGCGGCCTGTTCCAGGACGAGGACGGTGACACCGTCGAGTTCCGGTCGCCGGTGGTCGTCGACGGTCAGCACCTCGTAGAGGCGGATGAGCCGCGGCGAGCGTAATCGGCTGAGTAACTCGATCTCCTGCCGGGCGAGTTCCTCCAGGTACCGCAACTGGCGGGGCGTACGCGTTCCGGTGGGGAGAAACTTCAGCGCGGCGCGTTCCGGCAGTGCGACGGCCCCGTCCCGGGCCCGGTGGCCGTGCGCTCTGCGGGCGGCGTAGACGGTGGCGAAGGCGCCGGACGCGAGCGGCTCGCGCACCTCCCAGACGCCGACGCGGTATCCCTCCGGCACGTCGACCACGGGCTCCGGTCCGGTCATCGCCCGGCCTTCCCCCGGTCGTGCGCGAGGACGCGCAGATCCTCCTCCCGCACCAGGTCGAAGCGCAGGGCGAGGGAGACGAGCGACTCCTTCTTGCCGTGGGCGCGCCGCCCTTCCGGCACGGCGTCGGGGCCGGGCCGCAGGCGGAGCTTGACGGCGAGGTAGTCGATGTTCCACGCGACGGACGACCGGCCGGCCGCGGGCCAGGTCGGCCGCAGCCGCTCCACCACCTGGTCGATCGTCGGCAGCGGCGCGTGCGGTGCGACGCGCAGCCGGGGCTCGCACAGGGCGGCCAGCACGGCGAAGTAGCGGGTGCTCCGGTCGAGGCTGAAGGCGGGAGCGGTGACCGCGGCTCCCGGCGCGCCCCGCCAGCCGCCGTACGCGTGCCGCGGAGCCCACACGTCGAAGCTGAGCAGATCGCCCGCGGCCGGCAGGACCACCCGGGAGAACTCGAACGGGACGGGCGCGTCGAGGCGCCCGGGGGCGACCTTCACGTGTTCCCCGGCTCCCTCCGGGTTCTCCACGACGTAGGTCTGCTCGACGCTGTGGTTGCTGAGGGTCCAGAAGACGCCCTGCGCGGCGATCTCGCCGGCGAACCGGGAGACCCCCTCGTGCGCGAGGACCAGGTTGTCCGGCGGCGCCTGCCGGCCGAAGACGATCCGCTCACCGGGAGCGATCTTGAGGTGCTCGTTCGGCCCCTCGGACATCGGCGGCACGATGATGATGGTGTGCATGCTGGTCTGCCTCCCCCCGTCAGGGTGGACCAGCGTACGGCGTCGGCATCGGGGCGAACGAACCTTTACCGCGGCCCGTGCGGGAGACCCGGAACGGGTTTCCGTGGGCCGTCTCCCGGGCCGCCACAGAAAGGGTCGGGGCCGGACCGAGCGCCCCCCGGGGCTCCGTCCGTGCCCTGACGCACCGCGCAGGAGATCTCACCGTCGGTACGGCCCGGCTCCCCGCCCCTGGATGCCGAAAAGCCCCCTGACCAGGTTTCCACAGGTCGGAGGGCCTCTCGTCCGGTGGAGCCTAGGGGAGTCGAACCCCTGACATCTGCCATGCAAAGACAGCGCTCTACCAACTGAGCTAAGGCCCCGGAACGAGGACAGCGTACCGGTTCTCCCCCTGTCCCGGGCAAAAGGTGGGGTCTCCCGATGAACGACCACGCTCCGTAAGATGCTGACCGAGGTTCGCAGTGGCGAACCGCAGGGATGGGGAGAAGTGATGGACGCAGCGCAGCAGGAAGCCACGGCAAGAGCCAGAGAGCTTCAGCGCAGTTGGTACGGGGAGCCGCTGGGGGCGCTCTTCCGTCGGCTGATCGACGATCTCGGGCTCAACCAGGCCAGGCTGGCCGGGGTGCTCGGGCTCTCCGCGCCCATGCTGTCCCAGCTCATGAGCGGCCAGCGCGCCAAGATCGGCAACCCGGCCGTGGTCCAGCGCGTCCAGGCGCTCCAGGAGCTCGCCGTGCAGGTCGCCGACGGCAGCGTCAGCGCCGCCGAGGCCACCGACCGCATGGACGAGATCAAGAAGTCCCAGGGCGGATCCGTCCTGACCGGCACCAGCGGGCAGACCAGCAACGGATCCGGCGCCCCGACCGTGCGCCGCGTGGTCCGCGAGATCCAATCGCTGTTGCGCTCCGTGGCCGCCGCCGGCGACATCATCGACGCCGCCGACTCCCTCGCCCCGCACCACCCGGAGCTGGCAGAGTTCCTCCGGGTGTACGGCGCCGGGCGCACCGCCGACGCGGTCGCCCACTACGAGTCGCACCAGAACTGACACGGGCACGACGGACGACTGACGACGGACGGGGAGCGGGCGCAGCGCGATGGGTGAGGTCTTCGCCGGCAGGTACGAGCTGATCGATCCGATCGGGCGGGGCGGGGCCGGCGCGGTCTGGCGCGCCTGGGACCACCGGCGGCGCCGCTATGTGGCGGCCAAGGTGCTCCAGCAGAGCGACGCGCACACGCTGCTCCGCTTCGTCCGCGAGCAGGCGCTGCGGATCGACCATCCGCATGTGCTGGCCCCGGCCAGCTGGGCCGCCGACGACGACCAGGTCCTGTTCACGATGGACCTGGTCGCCGGCGGCTCGCTCGCCCACGTCATCGGCGACTACGGGCCGCTGCCGCCGCGCTATGTCTGCACCCTGCTCGACCAGCTGCTGTCGGGTCTCGCGACGGTGCACGCGGAGGGGGTCGTGCACCGGGACATCAAGCCGGCCAACATCCTGATGGAGGCCACCGGTACGGGCCGTCCGCACCTGCGGCTGTCGGACTTCGGCATCTCGATGCGCAAGGGCGAACCCCGGCTCACCGAGACCAACTTCGTCGTGGGCACGCCCGGTTACTTCGCGCCCGAGCAACTCCTCGGCGCCGAGCCGGACTTCACGGCGGACCTGTACGCGGTCGGGCTGGTCGCGCTCTATCTGCTGCACGGCACCCGGCCGGACTCGCAGGCCCTCGTGGAGCACTTCCTGACGCACGGCACCCCACCGGCGCCCGCGACCGTCCCCGAGCCGCTGTGGCAGGTCCTGGCCGGGCTGCTGCAGCCCGATCCGCAGGCCCGCTTCCGGACGGCCACGGGCGCGCGGAAGGCGCTGAACGCGGCCGCGGAGATGCTGCCCGAGCCGGAGGGCGGCGAGGAGCCGGTCGAGATCTTCGACCAGCTCGGCCCGCTGCCGGCCGGTTTCGGCCCGGACGGCCCGGTCGCCCGCCCGGTCCAGGACGCCGCCCCGCCGACGCCACCGGCCCCGCACCCCGCGCCGGCCCACACCGCGCCCGCCCCCCACACCGCTCCCGTCCCCCACACCGCGCCCGTCGCCGCCACCGCGCCGGTCCCACAGGCGTACCAGGAGCCGTACGGGGAGCAGCCGCAGAACCCGTACCGGCAGCCGGTGCCCGGGCCCTCCGAGACGGGCAGCTTCCACCTGCCCCCGCCGGTCGCCCATCCCGTCCCCCCCTTCGATCCCGCCGTGCCGCCGACCCAGCCGCAGCAACACGTCCCTACGTATCCATACACCGCTCAGCCCGTTCAGGTTCCCGATCGGCGGCAGGAGGCGCCCGGACGACGTCCGGGACCGCCCCCGAAGGTGGCGGTCCCGGTGCTGCTGCTCGCGCTGGTGTCGCTGGCGGTCGGTCTCTGGGCGCTGACCCAGGTCTGAGCGCCTAGGAACCGGCCGCCCTGCGGGCCACCAGGGTCCAGGCGCCCAGGCCGACGAGCAGGACGGTGCCGAGGCCGATGCCGCCGGCGGCGAGGGCCACCATGAGGGTGTTCCCGTCGGCCGCGGCGGCGCCGCTCGCGCCGCTCGCCGCCGCGTCCCGGTCCGCGCCGGTCACCTGGAAGATGCCCGGGTCCCCGTCGTAGTCGGGCGCGGGCTTCTTCTCGCCCCGGATGGTGACCCGCAGGATCAGCGGCAGGGGCGTGTCGCCGTACTCCTCGGCCATCTCGGGGCTGAGGGTGGCGGTGAGGTAGTACCAGCCGGCGACCTGCAGGGAGCTCGTGGCGCTCTCGGACGAGGTGCGGTTGGCGTGGGCGACCGGCCGCTGCGGGGGGAGGGCCGCGGTGGCCGGCTTGCCGGTGTAGCTGACGGTCTGGAGGTCGACGAAGCCGCGCGCCGGGTTGTCGAGGCCGAGCGCGAGCGCGTTGCTCACCAGGTCGTCGCCCGCGTTGCTGCTGCCGAGCTCGGCGGTGGCGAACAGCTGCTGGCCCCAGTCGACCGGCACCCGCCAGAAGAGCGTCTGGCCCGGCCGGATGTCCGCCCGCCACTCGCCCTCCTTCAGGGAGACGGCGGTGTGGAAGCCGGCCCCGCCCTCCCGGACCTCGGGCTTGCCGACGGGCGGCGCGGGCGTCCCGGAGGGCCAGGACTCGGGCAGCTTGTCCGGGCCGTTCTTCCGCAGCAGCGGCTCGGTGACGTGCTGGAGCTCCAGCTCCCAGTCGTCCGGGCTGGAGGTGGCGTCCGACTCGCGCTCGACGACCACGTAGTACGTGCCGGCGTCCTGGCACCCGGTCTCGTCCGGGTGGACGATCCGGCGGGCGTAGCCGGCCAGCGGCCGGACGTGGTCGCCGGTGGCGAAGTTGACGTCCTGGTAGCCGCACTGCGTGCCGGTGCCGTCCTGGATCTCGATCCGGAAGCCGTCGCCGTACTGCGCCTTGCCGCCCGGCTTGGGGACGGCGACGGCGGAGACGTACGAGTTCTTCGTGGTGTCCAGGTTGAGCCGGTAATAGACCTTGCCGTCCTTCTTGAGGGTGTCCCGGTAGGTCTTGCCGGGCTCCAGCACGTCGGCGTCGGCGCTGGAGGCGGCCCCCTGGATCCGCTGTCCCGCGGGGTCGAAGGCGTACGCGGGCAGGGGCGCCTCCTCGGCCGCCCCCGCGGGCAGGGCGGTGAGCGTGCCCACCGCGGCGGCCGCCGTGAGGAGCGCCGCGGCCTTCCGCGTCCTGGCCGCGCTCCTCCCCCGGCGCCCGGTCCCGTCCCCTGCCGTGGCCCCCGCCTGCGTGCTCACGCGCTTCTCCTCGTCGTGTCCGTCACCGCGCCCTGCCCCGGGCCCGCCGGACGCCGAGGAGGACCGCCGTGAGCAGGAGGAGCGCCCCGCCGCCGGCCGCCAGGGCCGTCGTGCCGGACCATCCTGCCCCGCTCGTGCCCCCGGTGTCCGCACCGGGGGCGGATTCACCCGCGCCGGCGGGGGCCTCGGGGTCCGCCACGCGCGCGTGGTGCTCGGGTCCGGCCTTCTCCTGGCCCAGGACGCCGACCCGCAGGACGAAGCCGATCTCCGGGTCGCCGGGGATCTCGGCGGCGTCGGCGCCCAGGGTGACGGCGATGTAGTGGCTGCCGGGGAGGTGGACGGCGGTGACGTTCGGATCGGGCTCGTAGCGGTTGGTCCAGGCGACCGGGACCGTGCCCATGCGCAGCTCGGTCGGCTGCCCCGTGTAGACCTTCCGCGCGTCGAAGACGCCGGTGCCGGTGCCGACCGGCCGCCGGGCGGGGGTGTAGACCTCGGTGGCGACGGAGGAGTGGACCGGTTCCGTCCGGCCGGTGGCGGCCGGCACGTCGCCGAACTCGACGTCGTAGCGCAGCTGCTGGCCCCAGCCGACGTCCACCTTGTACCAGCGGGTCTGGGCGGGCAGCAGGCGGTCGCGCCAGGCTCCGGCGGTGAGTTCCGTGGCGTCGTTGAAGCCGGTGCCTCCGCGGACCTCTCGCGGCTCTCCGGCGGGCACGGCGGCCTGGGGGCCGCCGGCGCCGTACTCGGGCTCCGACCGGGCCGGCACGGTCCCGGCGGGCAGCGGCTTCTCGACGCCGAGGAACAGCTCCAGCGGCCAGCGCGCGGCGTCCGAGCCGGGCTTGCTGGTGCGCTCGACGGTCAGCCAGAAGCGGCCGGGCCGGTCGCAGGCGGAGTAGCGGGTCCGGGTGGGAACGCGGGCGACGGAGGAGGTGAGCGGGACCGCGCCCTCGTCCTGGTGGAAGATCTCGCTGCGGGTCTCGCAGCTGCCCTCGTCGCCGACGGAGGAGAGCCAGACGAGGCTGGTGGTGAGCTTGTCGACGGTGTCGACGGCGGCGCCCGGCTGCGGCACGGCGGTAGCCGCGAAGTGGGCGGTGGAGTCGGCGTCGAGGGTGGAGGCGTAGTAGCGCTTCTCGCCGGGCCCGATGGTGTCGAGGTACTGCCCGGGGGCGAGGTCCGGCGCGCCGGAGCGGCCGGGGGTGCCCCGGGCGGGTGTGCCGCGCAGCCGGTAGCCGTCGGCGGAGAGCCGGGCGGCGCGCTGGAGCTGGCGGGCGAGCGCGTCGGCGTCCGGGGCGTCGTAGTAGTGGCCGTTGCCGGCCTCGGCGACGCACTCCAGCTCCGCGCGGGCCCGGCCGGCGACCTGGAAGCCGACGGTGTCGATGCGCAGGCCGACGCCCTGGCGGGCGAGGTCGGCGGCGACCTCGCAGGGCTCGGGGGTGCCGCAGGTGTCCTCGCCGTCGGAGACCAGCAGGATCGTCCGGGTGGCGAGGGCGCCGCCGGCGGGCTTCGGGAGGTCCTCGGCGGCCTTGCGGAGGGAGAGCCCGATGGGGGTGTCTCCCTTGGGGGTGAGCGCGGCGACGGCGGCCTTGAGCCCGGCCCGGTCGAGCGGGGCGACCGGCTCGGCGAGGCGGGTGTCGTCGCAGCCGCTCGTCCGGTCGGCGCCGTAGACGCGCAGTCCGGTGGGGTGCCCGTCGGGGAGGCCGTCCACGACGGTGCCGATGGCCTCGCGGGCCGCCGCCATCCTCGTACGGCTGCCGGCCCCCGCACCGCCCACCGGGTCGGCCATGGAGCCGGAGGAGTCGAGGACCATCACCAGGGCGCCGCCGGGGGCGGCCCCGGGGTCCTCCTCGGCTGCCGCCTGCGGTGCCGGTCCGAGCAGCAGCGCGAGTGCGCCGGCCAGCGCGCCTCCCGCCACGGTCCTTCGTCGTCGTGTGGTCACGGTGTCCCCCCGGTCGTCCTCGTGCGCGTGCGCGCGGTCCGAGCGCCCCCGACGTTTGTTCGCGAGCACTCAACTTTGCCACTGCAAGCTAATGATTCGCTTGAGCGAATTCAAGGACTTTCTGTCACGACCCGGGAACAGCCGGTGGGAGCCGCGTGCGGAAACGCGAGATCCCGGGTGCGGAAACGCCGAGATCCCGGCCGCGCGGCGCGCGACCGGGATCTCTCGGTTTCAGATGGGTGGGGCCTCAGACACCGGAACCGGACGGCACGGAGTCGGTCGCCTCCGTCCACAGGTCCTGCTCGGCGCGATCCGCCTGGATCTGGCGGTACACGAGGAGCCCGCCGATGGCGGCCAGTGCGACCAGGAGCAGCTTCTTCACCGCGCGACCTCGTCTTTCGTTGACGTAGGAGTCTTCCTGACGCCCACTCTACACATCGACCGATACCGATCGGTGACCTGTGCGAGCGCCAAACCTCACACAACGAGATCGACCCGGACGGTGGAACCGTCCGGGTCGATCTCTGCTGTGGGGCTAACAGGATTTGAACCTGTGGCCTCATCCTTATCAGGGATGCGCTCTAACCAACTGAGCTATAGCCCCGCCGCGCTTTTCGGTGTGTTTCCCGTCGCGCTGACTCCTGAACATTAGCGCACGTGGGGGCCAGTCCCAAAATCGCCCGGAGCCGGAGGCTCCGAAGGGCGCGCGGGCCGGCCCCCTCGCGGGCTACTCGTCCTCGGCCAGCGTCAGCTCGACGCCGCCGACGAAGCCGGCGGACAGGTTGTAGATGAACGCGCCGAGGGTCGCCAGCGCGGTCATCAGGACCACGTCGATCACCGCGATCACCGAGGTGAACATCAGCACGCGCGGCAGCGACAGGAACGACTGCAGGTCGAAGCCGTTGGACTCGTTCGAGCCCGTCGCCTCGCTGATCGTCCCGCCGACCGTCGAGAAAACGCCCATGGCGTCCATGACCATCCACAGCACGGCCGCCGCGACGACCGTGCAGATGCCCAGCGCGATGGAGAGCAGGAAGCTCACCTTCATCACCGACCACGGATCGGCCTTCGCCACCCGCAGCCGCGCCTTGCGGGTGCGCGGGGTCGTCCGCGCGCCCGTCCGGGGCCGCCGCACCGCGCCGGACTGGCCGCCCTGGGTGTGGCCGCCGCCCTGCGGGCCGTCGTAGGCCCGCGGCGGGTGGTAGGCGCCCGCCTGGGGCGCCGCCGGGCGCTCGCCGGGCAGGGCGCCGTTGTAGCCCTGATAGGGGGGCTGCTGCCCCCGAGTGTCCGTCACCGCAACCCCCTGGGAGTCCGTGGCCGAGCCACGGGCGCCGTGCGCTCCAGCACCTGCAGAAGCTCCGGCAGCCGCCGATCCGGCGCCCGTGGCTCCACTCACGCTCTACTCCTCGTGATCCCCGGCCGCAGGCTCCGTGCCCTCGACCGATGCCTCGGCCTCGGATGCCTCCAGGGCACCCTCGGCGTCGTCGACCTCTTCGTCCTCGCTGCCGGCCTCGGCGTTCCGTGCGATGCCGACGACGGCATCGCGCTTGCCCAGGTTGATCAGCTGGACGCCCATGGTGTCACGGCCGGTCTCCCTGACTTCGTTGACTCGCGTACGAATCACACCGCCGGACAGCGTGATGGCGAGGATCTCGTCGGTCTCCTCGACCACCAGCGCGCCCACGAGCGAGCCGCGGTCCTCCACGATCTTGGCGGCCTTGATACCGAGGCCGCCGCGGCCCTGGACGCGGTACTCGTCGACGGGGGTGCGCTTCGCGTACCCGCCGTCGGTCGCGGTGAAGACGAACGTACCGGGCCGGACGACATTCATCGAGAGCAGTTCGTCGTCCTCGCGGAAACTCATGCCCTTCACACCCGAAGTGGCGCGTCCCATCGGACGCAGCGCGTCGTCCGTGGCGGTGAAGCGGATCGACTGCGCCTTCTTCGAGATGAGCAGCAGGTCGTCCTCGGCGGAGGCCAGCTCGGCGCCGATCAGCTCGTCGTCGCTGCCGTCCTCCCGCTCCCGCAGGTTGATGGCGATGACACCGCCGGAGCGCGGCGAGTCGTAGTCCTTCAGCGCGGTCTTCTTCACCAGGCCGGAGCGGGTGGCGAGGACCAGGTACGGCGCGGCCTCGTAGTCGCGGATCGCCAGGATCTGCGCGATCTGCTCGTCCGGCTGGAAGGCCAGCAGGTTGGCCACGTGCTGGCCGCGGGCGTCCCGGCCGGCGTCCGGCAGCTCGTACGCCTTGGCCCGGTAGACCCGGCCCTTGTTGGTGAAGAAGAGCAGCCAGTGGTGGGTGGTGGAGACGAAGAAGTGGTCGACGATGTCGTCCTGCTTCAGCTTCGTCCCGCGCACGCCCTTGCCGCCGCGCTTCTGCGAGCGGTAGTCCTCGGTCTTCGTCCGCTTCACATAGCCGCCACGCGTGATCGTGACGACGATGTCCTCCTCGGCGATCAGGTCCTCGATGGACATGTCGCCGTCGAAGGGCACCAGCTTGGAGCGGCGGTCGTCGCCGAACTTGTCGACGATCGCGGCGAGCTCCTCGCTGACGATGGCCCGCTGCTTCTCGGGCGAGGCGAGGATCGCGTTGTACTCGTTGATCTTCGCCTGCAGCTCGTCGTGCTCCGCGATGATCTTCTGGCGCTCCAGGGCGGCGAGCCGGCGGAGCTGCATCTCCAGAATCGCGTTGGCCTGGATCTCGTCGATCTGGAGGAGGCCCATCAGGCCCTCGCGGGCGACCTCGACCGTCTCGCTGCGGCGGATGAGGGCGATGACCTCGTCGATCGCGTCGAGCGCCTTGAGGAGGCCGCGCAGGATGTGGGCGCGCTCCTCGGCCTTGCGCAGCCGGAACTTCGTCCGGCGCACGATGACCTCGATCTGGTGCGTCACCCAGTGGCGGATGAACGCGTCCAGGGAGAGGGTGCGCGGCACGCCGTCGACGAGCGCCAGCATGTTGGCGCCGAAGTTCGTCTGGAGGTCGGTGTGCTTGTACAGGTTGTTGAGGACGACCTTGGCGACCGCGTCCCGCTTGAGGACGATGACCAGGCGCTGGCCGGTCCGG